>NZ_FZOQ01000001.1 GCF_900188175.1 Pontibacter ummariensis
AGGTGAGCAACACGCTGCTGGTGGGCATGAACCAGCAGGATGTAAAGGCCTATAAACTCAAGTAACATGAAAAAGCTGCTATCTTTTCTCCTGATTCTGACTGTGGTGACCGCCTGCCGGCAAAAGCAGGAGCCAGAACTGCACTTCAGTAGCAAACAGATCAACCAGGTGCTCGCTGAGATGACGGATATTATGGTACACGATGTGACCAACCCGCCATTGGCTGCCAGGTTTTTCTCTTATGCCTGTCTGGCCGGGTATGAAGTGGTGTCCCAGCACGATAGTGCGGTGCAGTCCATGCACGGTGTGCTTAACGATTACCCTCTGATTCAGAAGCCTGCAGACTTGTCAGCGTATTCGTATCAGCTAAGCGCCCTGCTGGCCATGATGGAGACAGCCAAAAAGATGCAGCCTTCCGGTAGCTTACTCGAAGCGTATCAGCAAGAGTTCCTGGACTCCTGCCGTAGTGCTGGTGTTTCAGAGCAAGTGCTGCGTAACTCTGTAAAGTATGCCCAGGAGATCAGCGGGCAAATACTGGCTTATGCCAAAGCCGATAACTACAACCGCATCAGTAATTACCCGAGGTACTCCCCAACGGAGGAGGAAGGGGCGTGGTATCCTACGCCTCCTGGTTTTTTCGCACCCGTAGAGCCTTATTTTAATACAGTAAGGCCTTTTACCCTGGATACCTGCTCGCAGTTTAAACCAGCCCCTCCGGTAGCTTTTTCGTTGGAGAAAGGCTCATCCTTCTATAAACTCCTGCAGGAAGTATATGAAGAGGGGAAAGACTTGTCAGCAGAGCATCAGCAAATTGCCGCTTTCTGGGATTGTAACCCTTTTGCCCTGCAGGAAAATGGGCACCTGATGGTGGGGATGAAAAAGATTTCGCCAGGCGCACATTGGATGGGGATAACCGGCATCGCCTGTGAGAAAGCAAAGCTCGACTTTCCGGAAGCTATGAAGGTTAACACCATGGTGTCGGTTGCCCTTATGGACGGCTTCATTGCTTGCTGGGATGAAAAGTTCAGGAGTAACCGCATTCGCCCGGAAACGGCTATCCGGCAGCATCTGGACCCAAGTTGGAAGCCCTTGCTGCAAACACCCCCTTTCCCAGAGTACTTAAGTGGCCATTCCACTATTTCCTCTGCCGCAGCGGTAGTACTAACTCATTATTTTGGAGATAACTTCCAATACACGGATACAGTAGAGGAACGCTTTGGCTTGCCGTCCCGCCAGTTTACTTCCTTCCAACAGGCAGCCGAAGAGGCTGGCGTTTCCCGCCTGTATGGCGGCATCCACTTTATGGATGCAGTAGACAACGGACGTACCCAGGGCCTGCAGGTAGGAGAATGGGTACTGCAGAAAGTAGAAAAGGAAGCCGTAAAAACAAGGATAGTAGCGCAGGCAAAATAACGTCTTTACTAGAAAAGAAAGATACTTTGGTAGCGGTGCCCCTCGTACGGGCACCGCTTTTTTGTCGCTTTCTATCATATACTAGAAGTTGTAGCAGGGCCCACATGCGAAGGGTAAATAGCTTTGCTGTTTCTTCACGGCAGAGAACCTCTGACATAATTTTCTGCAGTTTTCTGCCTATGTTAACGCTTTAGGTCTACTTCTGAAACATATCACCCCCCTCTACAGGGCCCATTTTCATTACCTTCGTTAAGTCTCCGGTAAAAACAAGTAAGTATTGGTTTCCCTTACTTCTAGCAGCTCCTGTCATTGACCTGACTGTGCCTGGAGAGAATATTCTGTTACATTAAAAACACCTTGATGCGTAAACAAACACTTACAAAAATACTTTGCGGTCTTTCGCTGGCAGCGCTTAGCTCTTCTTATGCCCTGGCCCAGGAAGCAACCGATAAGATCAGGCTGAACCAGGTTGGGTTCTATCCACAGGCTCCTAAAGTAGCTGTAGTGGTGGGAGAGAACAAAGGGGAGAAATTCTATATTAAAACGGCTGATCGGTCAAAGACTGTCTATACCGGTAAGCTATCCGCTGTTAAGCCGGCTACCTTCTCCAACAAACCTACCCGGGTGGCAGACTTCAGTATGTTTAGCAAGCCGGGTAGCTATGTGGTAGAGATACCGGGCGTCGGACGTTCCTATGCCTTTGAAGTAGCGCCGAACGTACACAAAGAAGTGGCTGATGCCGCGATAAAAGGCTTTTATTTCCAGCGTGTTTCCACAGACCTGCCAGAGCAGTATGCCGGCAAATGGAGCCGCCCGGCAGGGCACCCGGAAAAAGAGGCGTTTGTACATCCCTCAGCAGCGTCAGCAGCAAGGCCTACCGGCACGGTCATCGCATCGAACAAGGGGTGGTATGATGCCGGGGACTACAACCGCTACATTGTGAACAGCGGTATCACCATGGGGACCCTGCTATCGGCCTACGAAGATTTTCCGGAGTACTACCAGGCCCAGCACCTGAACATACCGGAAAGCGGCGACAAGGTGCCCGACATTCTGGATGAGTCGCTCTGGAACCTGCGGTGGATGCTGACGATGCAGGACCCGAACGACGGAGGGGTTTATCATAAGCTAACGAATGCCAACTTCGATGGCATGATCATGCCGGCCGAGGCGACAGAACCTCGCTATGTGGTGCAGAAGGGAACCGCCGCCACGCTCGATTTTGCTGCTGTGATGGCACAGGCAAGCCGTATTTTCAGAAACTATGAACAGGAGTTCCCGGGCTTGGCAGACTCTACGCTGACAGCTGCTAAAAAGGCGTGGGAGTGGGCACAGCAGAACCCGAACGTAGCCTATGACCAGAACGCCATGAACAAGCAATTTAAACCTGAGGTGACGACAGGGGCTTATGGTGACAACGATTTCAGTGATGAGTTTATCTGGGCAGCTTCGGAGTTGTATACTACTACCAAAGACGATAATTATTACAAAGCTGTGAACATACTCCCGGACAACAAAATGCCGCTACCATCCTGGCCGCAGGTAAGGTTGTTAGGGTATTACACCCTGGCGCGGCACGGCGAGAACCTGACAGCAGTCGGAAAAAAGGACTTGCCGGAAGTAAAAAAGCGGCTGGTACAATTTGCCGATGAACTGGCAACAGGCGTGTCGGAGCACCCTTATAGAACGGCCATGGGCAAGACCAAAGATGACTACATCTGGGGTAGCAGCTCTGTGGCGGCCAATCAGGGCATTGCGCTGCTGCAGGCATACAGGTTAACCAAAGACAAAAAGTACCTGGAGGCAGCGTTGGCAAACCTGGATTACTTGCTGGGGCGTAATGCAACAGGCTACTCTTTTGTGACAGGCTACGGAGAAAAGTCAACCATGAACCCGCATCACCGTCCGTCTATAGCCGATGGAATAGAAGAGCCGGTTCCAGGCCTGCTCTCCGGTGGTACCAATGCCAGGGCCGATAAGCAGGATAACTGCCCGGGCTACACTTCTACTTTCCCGGATGAGATGTACGTAGACAATGACTGTTCTTATGCCTCCAATGAGATAGCCATTAACTGGAATGCTCCTTTGGTTTACCTTGTCGGAGCCATTGAGGCCGTACAAAACGAAGCTGGCTTCTCTGACCAGGCTAAGTAACGGTACAGGTGTTACCCGCTTGCTTACGGCAAGCCTTATCATTATGTAATTTAGACTTTCACATAGGATTTGATAGAGGGCGGCTATATGGCTGCCTTTTATCTTTCAAGGCTTTAGAGTTTACTGTCTTGTTAAACTAAAAGAGCCGCAGCAAAATATGCTGCGGCTCTTTTATGTTATGTGCTATACCTTAGTCTTTCTTCTTCAATTCCCGGTCCTGCTCATTATCCGTTCTGCCTTGTGGTGTCTGTCTGTTAGAGCTAAAGTCGCTCTTCACGTCGCGCTCCAGGCTGTTGGAAGTATCCTTTTTGTTTGCTTTATCTGTGTTTGTCAGGTCCGACTTTTTATTCATGTTTTCTTTATCCTTGTTCATCTGATTTCTATTGTTTGGGTTATACTTCTGTTTAACTATTTGTTAGTCTTTTTTACCGGTGCTTTCTGAGCCAGCACGGTCGCTTTGCCATCCTGCTCCCTGTGTTGGCTTATTCTGATCACCGATTCTTGAAACAGTGTCCCCAAGTGCATTAGGGTTCGTAGTGCCTTGGTTGGCTACTTTCGTAGATTCTTTTCCTCCTTCTTCTCCCTCTTCAAAAGACTTGATCGGGTTACTGCTGAATTTTTTGTGTTGTGGCTCGTTATTTTTGTTATTCTTATCTTCTTTCATTTGTTTTCATTGTTTAGAATGGAACATATAGGACAGCTGTGTAGCCATCCTATGTTATCATACGCAGGGTAAAAGCACATGTTTAGTACACCTGGATAAGCTCTTAAGGGCCTACTTCCCTTTATCCGGATTCTTTTGATGGCTTTGGCGCCCCTCAGTATCCTTGCTTTGTTTGTTGCCAGACTGGTCGCTTGCGCCTGCAAGCCCTGTCGTTGGACCCTGGTCTGGTACGGCGCCGGGTTTTAAAGTGCGGGAGGTATCGTTCACGTCATACTCCATTCGGCTCTGCTCTTGTCCCTGCTTTTTGTCTTTTCCTTTTTCTTGTTTCATAGCTTTCCTTTATGCTGTTTCAAGGGCACCAGGGTGCCCCTTACTTTAATGTACGAGGCTATGGAGGGCATGTTGGGCACAGGCACGCTCAGGGCAGGCAGCAATTTTGCCTAGGCCTTTTCGCAGATGAGCACCAGAGGCTTTTGGTGCATGTCTGTGGTGAAGAAGAGGTAGGTAATCCCCCCTTCCTTCAGTCCTGTTTTCTTCCGGATGTCAGCCACTGATTCCGGGAAGTTGCGAACTGTGATGTTTGCTTTTTTGCCAGGTAGTTGTCGCAAGAGTTCCTTTTTATTGTAGCGGGAAGTGTGGAGGCACCGAAAGCTGCGCCCCGGAAAATCGGGAACCAGCACATTGGAGGTATACAAGTGGCTGTTAGGGTGGAGTTTCTTTAACCCGAACGGTTGGGTCAGGAAGCGGTAAGCTCCTGCTTTTAAAATGGCAGCGTTTGGCTCGTAAACATACGCCTGCGGGTCGGCATAGACCGGTGTTGCGGCTTCTTCCTGCGTGCGGGTAAAGTGTAGCACCTGCGGCGGTGCCTGTGGCAAGAGGTTAACGGCCGTATGCGGAGCCTCGGAGAGAGGAGGGGCTCCAGGCTGCAGTAAGTACAAGACCTCTTTTACCTCATTCTGAAGGGCCACTACCCACACCTGGCTGACGTGGCCTAGCTCCTGCATGGCCTGCTCGATGTCCAGCATCGGGGAAGTTTTGAGGAGAACAGCACGTGCCTTTTGAAAGAGCAGGGGCAACAGCTGCAAGACATCCGGTTCACAGTCCTGCAGTAAATGCAGCTTCTGGTCCTGGTTCCCCCGCCGGGCGGGGTCCAGGTACAGCACGTCCGCCTTCCCTGAAAAGCTCTCCAGAAAGGCTTCGGCTGTCGTGTTCAGGCTTCGAATGTTCTGTGCGCCTAACAGGCCAAAGTTATAGGCGGCCACTTCCTGTAACGCCCGGTTTTGCTCTACATGCACTACTTGCTGAAAGCTTTTCGCAAAATAGAAGCTGTCAATCCCAAAGCCCCCGGTTACGTCTACCAGTAGCTTCCCCTGCACCAGTCCTGCCTTGTAGCTCGCGGTTAGTTCCGAAGAACTTTGCTCTACAGACAAGGCCACCGGGAAAACTACCTGCGGGTTTGCTACCCACGTCTTTAACTTCTGAGCTGCCTTTTGGCGGGCTTTTATTTGCTGTACCAGCTCCTGTACAGGTAAGTGGGGGTAACGACTCGCTTGCAGCATGAGTTGAGCTACATCCTCGTGCTGGTGCTCCTGAATAAAGTGCTGCTCCTCGGGGGTAAATGTGCGCATGGCTCCTGTGCTTTTACTGTGGCGCAAAGATACCGGTTTCAGACAGTTCCCTCTGGAAAAGCTTTTTTTGTTTAATGTTTTAAAATAATTATTAAACAAAATGCCGCTTTCAGGGTTAATCCAGTATCAAATTAATTTTCAAACCAAAAAAGAGAATAGCTATGAAGAACTGGATGAAAGTAATGGTGCTGGCCATGATGCCCCTCGTGTTGTTGACAAGCTGCGACGACGACGATGAAGAGTTGGACCTGTTGGATGAGCAGGCCAACGTAATGGTGATACACGCTTCTCCTGATGCCCCAGCCGTAGACTTGTATGTAGACAACGAACAGGTCAACACCGCTGCACTGAATTACCCGAACAACACCGGTTACCTGCAACTGGAAGAAGGGACCCGGAATTTTAAGGTAACAGCGGCCGGTGCAGGCTTGGGAAGCCCTGTAATTAACGCTGATGTGCCGCTGGTGGAGGACATGAACTACTCTATTTTCGCCGTTAACACACTCGGGAACATAGAGCCGCTGGTACTGGAGGACAATCTGACGGAGCCTGCCGAGGGGAAGGCCCATGTGCGGCTCGTGCACCTGTCGCCAGATGCCCCTAACGTAGACGTAGTAGTGCAGGGAGGTCCAACCCTGTTCTCAAATATAGGCTTTAAAGACGCGACAGCCTTTATGCCCGTAGATGCCGGTACCTATACGCTGGAAGTGCAGCCGGTAGGGACGGACAACACTGCCCTTACCGAAACTTTAACGCTGGAGGAAGGGATGATTTACACCGTTTTTGCCAAAGGCTTCCTCTCTCCGCCCGAAGGAAACAACAATACGCTGGATACTGAAGTGATCGTAAACAACTAAGTTAACTATCTGTTTTACTGCTGTAAATGTAACATTGCCTGCCAAAATGGGGTAGGCAATGTTACTTATGTCCTCCTTATATGGCCCTCCGGCTAAGTAATATTGAAGATGCGCAACAAAAATTGTAATTTTGGGTTCTAACCTGAAAAAAGTTAAAACATGATAGATACACAGCTTAAGTACAAAGTAAGAGACATATCGTTGGCTGACTGGGGCCGCAAGGAGATTAGACTCGCCGAATCTGAAATGCCAGGATTGATGGCTATCCGCGAGGAGTTCGGACCAAGTAAGCCCTTAAAGGGTGCGCGTATTGCGGGCTGCCTGCACATGACCATTCAGACAGCTGTGTTGATTGAGACGCTGGTGGAGCTTGGTGCCGAGGTTACCTGGTCTTCCTGTAACATCTTCTCTACCCAGGATCACGCCGCCGCTGCCATTGCCGCTGCTGGTATCGCTGTGTATGCCTGGAAGGGCATGACCGCCGAAGAGTTTGACTGGTGCATTGAGCAGACCTTGTTCTTTGGTGAGGAACGTAAGCCGCTGAACATGATTCTGGATGATGGAGGAGACCTGACGAACATGGTCCTGGACAAGTACCCGGAGCTGGCTGGAGGTATCAAAGGCCTTTCTGAGGAAACAACGACAGGCGTTCACCGCTTGTACGAGCGCATGAAGAATGGTACCCTGCCAATGCCTGCCATTAACGTAAACGACTCTGTTACCAAGTCCAAGTTCGATAACAAGTACGGCTGTAAAGAGTCTCTGGTAGATGCTATCCGTCGTGCCACCGACGTGATGATGGCTGGTAAAGTAGCCGTAGTAGCGGGTTACGGAGATGTGGGGAAAGGTTCTGCGGCGTCTTTGCGTGGGGCTGGTGCCCGTGTGATCGTGACAGAAATCGACCCGATCTGTGCCCTGCAGGCTGCGATGGACGGTTACGCCGTTAAAAGAATGGCAGATGCTATCAAAGAGGCAGATATTGTGGTTACCGCTACAGGTAATAAAGACATTATTACGGAGGAGACCTTCCGTGCCATGAAAGATAAGACCATTGTGTGTAACATCGGTCACTTCGACAATGAGATTGACATGGCCTGGTTGAACAAGAACTACGGCCATACAAAGGATATCATTAAGCCACAGGTAGACCTGTACAACATCGAAGGAAAAGATATCATCGTGTTGGCAGAGGGCCGACTGGTAAACCTGGGCTGTGCGACGGGGCACCCATCTTTTGTCATGTCTAACTCTTTCTCAAACCAAACGTTGGCGCAGATTGAGCTGTGGACAAACACAGACGCTTACGAAAACAAAGTGTACACTTTACCGAAGCACCTCGATGAGAAAGTAGCGCGCCTGCACCTGGGCAAAATCGGCGCGGAGCTGGAGGAACTTTCTCCAGAACAGGCCAAGTACATTGGTGTGGAAGTAGAAGGCCCATATAAGCCAGAGTACTACAGATACTAAGTTATCTAAACCAGAAGGGTAGAAGAAAGAACATCCACCCTTTATAAACAAAAAGCCGGTGCAGCTACAAACTGCATCGGCTTTTTGTTTTGTCAGGCAAACCATCGCTCGTTGTTCTGAAGCACAGGCTTAAGTGGCAGGAAGTTTTCTTGATAGCCCTATAGGCCTTGTGACACAAGAAAACGTGATTCAGTAAGAGTGTTTCATATGATGTTGAATCGGGACATCAGGTTCTTTTTATAGGACTTGCCAATCGGAACATCACCCTTTGGGAAAACGACAGAGCTTTCCTCCAGCGCCTCGATCTTGTCCAGGTTGGCGATGTAGGACCGGTGTACCCGCACGAAGTTCTGTGGCGGCAATTTCTGCTCCATGTCCTTTAAGGTAGAGCTTACCAGGTACTTTTGATCGGCGGTCACAATAAAGGAGTAATTATCATAGGCCTCTACCCACAGGATATCGCTATAGTGCACCTTGATAATGCGGTGCTTTACCTTCACGAAAATATAGTCAGCGGCTACGTCCTGCTCCTTATGGTTTACTTTGGCACCATTAGTAGTGTCCTTATGACTGCTGTCGTGCTTATACAGGGCGATTTCGATTGCCGAACGCAGGCTCTTCTCGTCAAAAGGCTTTACCAAAAAGCCATCCGGTTCTGTTTTCTTAGCCCTGTCGATGGTGGAGTGGTCTGCGTAAGCTGTCAGGTATATGAAAGGAATGTTAAACTCTTCTCTTATGCGCGCCCCGATGTCTACCCCGTCGGTGTTACCCTTTAAGTTAATATCAAGCAGTACCAGGTCCGGTTGGGTTTCCCGGATCATGTCAATTGTGTCTTCGCCCGAATCTATTGCGCACGTTTCGTAACCTAATTCTTCCAGGCTAGCTGCAATATCCTCTGCGATGATGACCTCATCTTCTGAAATGAGAATTTTGGGTTTTGTCATAGCATTAGGTTCTTACGTGAAAAAACAATTTATGGTGCCAAAACAAAATACAATATTGATTTTGTGCCATCCTGATTATAGAATTTGATGTGACCTCCTAATTTTTTACTTAACGACGAAACGAGCTTTAGGCCAAACGACTGATGCTGTATCTGGTTAAAGTCATCGGGCAAGCCGCGTCCATTGTCGCTCACTGTTAACGTGTATTGTACCTCGTCGTGTTGTTTAAGTTCGATACGTAGCAATCCCTTCTCATCGTTAGGAAATGCATATTTTAAAGTGTTAGAAACCAGTTCGTTTACTATTAGCCCCAACGTAATGGCCGAGTCAATGTTTACTTTAATCCTCGGTAGTTCCATCTCAAGGGCTACCCGCTCTGCGCTTACTCCATAAGAGGCGTAAAGGCTGTCGCATATTTCAAGGAAGTACTCCTCTAAGTCTATTTCCTCTAAGTCGCTGTGGCGGTAAAGCCGCTCGTGCAGGATAGACATAGAGCGCACGCGGCTTCTGATAGCCCGCATTACGTCCAGCGAAGCGTCATCATCCACGTAGCGGGCTTGCAGGTTCAGCATGCTGATCACGATCTGCAGGTTATTCTTTACCCGGTGATGTATCTCCTGCAGGAGCATCTCCTTTTCCCGGTTCTTGCGCTCCAGCAGCCGGGTACGGTGGTGCACCCGCATTTCCAGCAAGGAGTTCATTTTTACCAGGCTGCGCTCACGTAGCCGCACTACCCCAAGTACAGCCCCGGCCACAATGAGCAAGAGCACGCCCACGAACCATTCTCGCCGCCAGATGGGAGGCACAATAGAGAAGGTGTACGTCAGGGGTTCTGCTGTCCAGTAGCCGTCGTTGTTCTGAGCCAGTAGCTCGAAGGTGTAAGTACCCGGCGAGAGGTTGGAGTACGTAGTAAAAGACTGTTCTGTTTCCGGAGACCACTGCTTTTCAAGCCCAGCCAGCCTGTATTTGTAACGCACTTGTTCGGGACCTGAGTAGCAGATGGCATGGAAGTCGAAGGAAAGGTGGTTTTGGGTATGGGGCAGCCGCAGGTTCTCCGGAAGACCGGTCGCACTGTCGGTGTGGTAGCCCAGAGACTCCCAGTCCGTAGGCTTCGAGTACAGCATGACGTTGCTCAGCAGTAGCTCCGGGGGCTTTTTGTTTGGCCGATCCAGGGAAGGGTTGTATTGTGTTAGTCCTTTGGCTGTCCCGAACCACACGGAGCCATCTGCTGTCTGGGTGATGGCATGGTCGCATACTTCCATACCCCTGAAGCCATTCTGGCTGGCATAGCTTCTGTATAGCAACTGTTGCCGCTGGCGCAAGGGGGGCAGGCGTACTTTCAGCACGTTACGGCTGGTTGCTACCCACAGGTTCTCGTACCGGTCCGCAAACAGGGTTTTCACCGACTCGCTGGGCAAGCCGTCTGCTAAGGTAAACAGCCGGGCACTGTCACCAGTCAGCACCAGGACTCCCTGGTTAAAGCATGCGAAGTACAAATTACCCTTGCTGTCCTCGGTGATGGAGCCTACTTCTTTAACGCTTGCAGCCTCCAGCGTGGGGGGAGTAACCAGCCTCCCGTTTTTTATGCGGTAAATCCCTGCCTGTGTTCCTGCCCATAGCCGGTTCCTGCTATCCCGGTAAACACAGTTAGCCTTTTCGTCCTCTACTTCTGGGCCTGGCAGCTGGCCGATGGTGCCGTTTTTGAAATAAGCGACCCCGTTAGCCGTGGCAAACCAGGTAGTACCGGAACTGTCGGTGGTGCAGTGGAAAACTTCTGAGGAAGGCATCCCCTGGCCCGTGGAATAGTGAAGGGAGGCGCCCCCTTTCAACAGCCAGGCACCGTCGCTGCTGCAGACCCACTTCTCATTGCCTTGTCCGGTGCCAATATAGTAGAGAGTAGTACCCTTGGGCCAGGGAGGGGTAGGCTGAAGGTGCAGTTCTCCATTCTTCAAGGTAGCCAGGTCTCCTTCATCTGTGCCGAGCCAGAGGGTATTGGCTGTGGAAGATGAGATGGCCGTAACCCTTGGCTCCTGTATATCTCCCAGATTAAAATAGTGTACAAACCAAGGGGCCTTGTATTGCTGCAGACCATACCCGTTCGTGCCGATCCACAGATTGCCCTCCTTGTCCGTATGAAGAGAGGCAATGCGGGGCGTGCGGAGCCCATTCTGGCGGGTAAAATGGGTGAACTCTTTGCCATTATACTTCAGGAGGCCTTTGCGCTGCAGCCCGATCCAGAGGTTATGGTGCCTGTCGCTAATAAAACTGGTGATGTGAGGGCCCTGGAGGTTATTAGGGAGGGGGACCTTACGGAGCTTGCCGTCAGGGGACTTGCCAGCAAGCCCTGCCGCTGTGCCAATCCAAAGATTACCGCCTTCTCCTGCGTGGAGGGCGGTGATGGTATTATGAGGAAGCGCGCTGTTGGCCGTGGTAAAGTGTGTTACTTTATCTCCTCTTACCTGATAAAGGCCATTGTTCTTGGTCCCGGCCCAAAGGGAACCGTCTGGTAAATGCGCTAATGCAGTAAAGGTAAGTTTTGGAAGCGAGGTGTACTGAAGAAAGCGGTCCTGGGAGAGGTAGTAAATGCCCTGGTCACTTGCAAGCCACAGGCGTCCCTTTGGATCCTCTGTTATGCTGGAGATCTGCTCGGGCACCAAGCCCTGTGCCGCTCCCAGGTGCTGAAAGCTCTTCCCGTTATACAGCAGTACGCCGGCATCCCTTGTTCCTATCCAAAGGCGTTGGTGGCTGTCCTCGTAGAGAGCAGCGATATTATGGCTCTTCAGACCGTCCTGCTTTGTGTAGGTTTGGAAGTTAACGCCATCAAAGCGGCTGAGACCGTCGCGCGTGGCCAGCCAGAGGAAACCGTCTTCCGTTTGCTCGATAGCCGTTACCTGCGATTGTGGGAGGCCCTGTTCCAGCGTCCAGCTACGAAAATTGTGTTGCTGCGCCCACAACACGTGGCTCGCCAAAACTAGCAACAACAGTAATAAAACACGCTCGCGATACATCAAAGCCTCTATGCATTTACCCCCGGTAGTGGCTATAACCCTATCTTAGAGGTGGTTTATACAGTTGTGCTTACGAACGCGGACAAAAAAAGTAAACAGGAATTTGTTGCAACTACTTAGTGAGAGCCTAAAACTTCTCTGTAAACAGCTAATGTTTTAAGGGCGGTCTGTTCTTTTGTAAACTCTAGCACCTTTTGGTAAGCCTGCTCTACCACATGTTCGCGTAAGGCGGGGCGCTGGAGAACTTGCTGTACAAAGTGGGCCAAGGAGCCGGAATCCTTAATCGGTGCCAGCATACCGGTCTGCTCGTGCTGCACGATTTCCGGTATTCCTCCGGCGGCAGTAGCCACTACCGGTGTGCGGCATGAAAAGGCATCCAGTATCGTGGTGCCGAGCCCCTCTGTTTCAGAAGTGATCAGGAACACATCTAGTTCCGGCATCAGCTGGGGTACATCGTTCCGGAACCCCGTGAAGATAACCTTTCCCTGCAGGTGCTTTCCCTGTACATAGGCCTCTACCTGCTCCCGTAAAGGACCGTCTCCTACAACAAAGAAAGTGAGGTCGGTGCGTTGCTGTAGCAGTACGGCGGCAGTGTCTACAAAAGTAAAGTAGTCTTTATGGGGGGCAATCGCCGAAATGTTGCCGATCAGTTTCTGCTGAGGCGGCAAGTTAAATTCGCGATGTAACTTCTGGCTCCTGTGGCTGTCTGCAAAGCGGTTCATGTCGATGCCACTGTGGATGGTTACACACAGTTCCGGGTGCTTCAGGCTTTGGGATACCACCTCCTTGATCTTATCCGACACGCAGATGATGCGCCGTATCCCTTTGTAGTTGTACTTAAATTGCGAGAGGGCATTGTCCTTCACTGGAAAATCGACACGGCGGCTCAGGATAATGGGCCTTTTATTACCCAATAGGTGGGCCCACACGCTAATGGCGTGCGCATGGCCACTGTGGGCGTGCACAAGATCGATGTGCTGCTTCTGGCAATAGCGTTTTATTTGCTGCGCTGTGACTAGATCAAACTCATTCGCAAAAGGAAGGGAAATATAAGGTACCTGCCGCTTTTGGCAATAAGCCTCAAAAGGGGTGTTACGCCTGCAGGCCACGTAACAAGCAGCGCCTTGCTGCAGGAGTTCCTCTATCAGGTAAGCGACCTGCTGCTCGCCGCCGCGCCATGTTTTCTCTGATACCAAATGCAGTACCCGCATAATTATTTGTTCTGTAGTTCTTCTTCCTGCAGGCGCCACACTTTCAGGTAACGCATAAATACGCTCCCTGCAGAAAGGGAGGCAATCACAAAGCCCACACGGCCATCCAGAATCCCCAGTTTAAAGAAGTATTGCCGTACAAAGCGGACCCAGGGTTTAAGGGCTAGGTGGAAGAGGGTAACGTGTTTTGTCTTTTTTGCTTTGTCTTTTGCCGATAGCCAGGTATACTGGTCCCACTTCTCCAAGTAATGGGGCAAGTTCTTGTAAGTATAGTGGAGCATCCGGTGTTTGAGCTGGCCCACAGTGCCCGGTATGATGAGTTCCTCATGCACGTTTTTGTCGGAGTACTGGCACCGCCTCCTGTCGAACAGGCGTACCACCCCGTCATGGCGCCACCCGCTAAAACGCACCCGCTTGCCCATGAAAAAGTTCTTCCGGAAAATCCTGTAGGCTGCGTGCGCCGGTTCTGACTGCAGGAGCGCTGTTATTTCCGCTTGCAGGTCGCCGGGAATGCGCTCATCCGCATCCAGCATCAGCACCCAGGGCTGACTGGCCTGGCTAAGGGCCCAGTTCCGTTGCCGTGAGTAGTTCTCGAAGGCGTGCTGCAACAGCCTGACCGGATAGGTCGCCGCAATTTGCAGGGTGTTGTCTGTGCTGTAGGAGTCTACCACCAGGACCTCGTCGGCCCAGGAGAGGGACGCTATTGCCCCTGCTATGTGTTGCTCCTCATTTTTACAGATTATAATGGCACTTACACCCGGCATAATGAATATATAATGGCCTGCATCCGTAAAAGTACTAGAAAGCTGACACAATTTTTGAAACAGGAACCAAAATAGGGGAAAAGGCCCTTCTATGTGTAGAGAACAGGCGAACTGCGCCAGGGGGCGTGGAAACAGCCCTGGGCGAAAAAACATACAAGCCCGAGGGGTTGAACTGCAACCCTGAGGCTGTTAGCAGGGTATGTAATTAAAATTTCTATATTTGCGTAATTACGCGATTGAGGACTTCACTAAAGTACAAAATCAAGTTAGATGAGCGAGCAAACAGGTAAACAGATGAGTAAAGAGGAAAAGGACGCACGGTTCGAGGCCGAACTGTTGCCTGTGCTGGACCCTCTGTACAATTTTGCCTACAGGCTCACCTTAGACGAAGACGACGCCAACGACCTGGTGCAGGAGACATACTTGAAGGCATACCGATTCTTTGACTACTTCGAGCAAGGAACTAATGCCAAAGCATGGCTGTTCCGAATCCTGAAGAACTCATTCATTAATGAGTTTCGGAAAAAGAGCAAACAACCTGCCAAAGTAGACTACAGCGAGGTAGAAGGCTACTACAACTCTGAGGACGTGGAAGGTGAGAGCGGCGTTGCCTCTACCACCGACATGCGTACCGAGAGCGTGCAGGACCTGATCGGGGATGAGGTGGCCAGCGCGCTGAATACGCTGCCCGTCGACTTTAGAACGGTGATTATACTCTGCGACCTGGAAGGCTTCACGTATGAGGAGATGGCCAAGATCCTGGATATTCCGATAGGCACTGTACGTTCCAGATTACACCGCGCCCGAAACTCTTTGAAAGAGAAGTTGGAAAAATACGCCAAAAGTATGGGTTATAACAGTTAGAGATTTAAGAGTTTGAGTAAAGATGGAAACACGAATTACAGATGAATACCAGCGTGTATCGGAAGAAGGGTACGATACAGAGTGTGAGAAAGTAGCCAACATGCTGGACATGGTGATAGACGGGGAAGCCTCTACAGAAGAGCAGGTGTACTTTAATAACCACCTAGAAAAGTGCGTGAGCTGCTTTGAAAGCCATCAGAAACAAAAGCTCTTGAAAGGGCTCGTGAGCGGTCACCTGAAGCGCGTGATTGTGCCGGAAAGCCTGGCGCTCTCTATCAAAGCCAAAATTCAAGAAACTCTATAACCCCTAATGCAAGGCAAGATTATCATCTTTTCGGCTCCGTCCGGGGCTGGTAAAACCACCATTGTAAAGCACCTGCTTAACGTAAACCCCAAACTCAGCTTTTCTATTTCAGCCTGTACACGCGACAAGCGCGGACGCTCGGAGGAAAACGGGAAAGATTACTACTTCATCACGCCAGAGGAGTTTAAAAAGAAAATCGGCAACGGCGAGTTCGTGGAGTGGGAAGAAGTGTACGAAGGAGCATTTTACGGTACCCTGAAGTCTGAGATCGAGCGCATCTGGGACAGCGGCAAGCATGTGATCCTGGATGTGGACGTGAAGGGAGGCCTGAGTATTAAACGCTTTTATAAAGACAGAGCCCTGGCCGTGTTTGTAAAGCCGCCGTCTATAGATGAGTTGGCAAAGCGCCTGACAGCCCGTAATACGGATTCGGCCTCCAGTATCAGCAGCCGCGTATTTAAGGCAAAGTTTGAGCTGGGCTTTGAAGACCAGTTCGACAAGGTGATCGTGAATGATAATCTGGAAAAGGCTTTTGCTGAGGCTGAAAAACTTGTAAACGAGTTCTTAGACGCCCAACCTACGATTGTATGAAAGTAGGGCTGCTCTTTGGCTCTTTCAACCCTATCCATGTCGGCCATCTGATCCTTGCCAATTTTATGGCTACCAACACCGATCTAGACACGGTGTGGCTGGTCGTGTCGCCGCAGAATCCTTTTAAACCCAGTAATACGCTCCTGCATGAGTTTGACAGGCTGCATATGGTGTCGTTGGCAATAGCGGATAACCCCAACCTGGGCGTCTCGAACATCGAGTTCAGCATGCCCAAGCCAAGCTATACCATCGATACCCTTACCTATCTGCAGGAGAAGTACCCCAGCTATGAGTTTGTACTGATCATGGGAGAGGATAACCTGCCCTTGTTCCCGAAGTGGAAGAACTCTGAACAGATACTGGAGTACCACCAGGTATATGTGTACCCCCGCTCAGGCTCCATCACCACAGAGCTGCCTGACATGCCCCAGGTGACTTTTGTGAAAGCCCCTGTGCTGGATATATCCGCCACCTTTATCCGGAAGTGTATTAAAGAGGAGAAGAGCATCAAGTACCTGGTGCCCGATGAGGTGGCCGAGTACATTAGCGTGCACAAATTGTATCAGTAGTACCGTTTCCTCCTTGTAGCCCCCTTTTATCTTCCGACCCATGCAGCCTTATAACAGCGGTTTTCCGGTTTCCTGCTACATTCTTACGTACAACAGTGCCAGGTATCTTCCCCAGATACTGCAGGCTTTAGAAGAGGCCGTAGAGGAGGTTGTGCTGGTTGACTCTGGCAGTACAGATGCCACAGAGGCCATAGCAAGCCAGTATGGAGCCCGCTTGGTATACCGTAAATTCGATAACTTTATCCAGCAGAGGAACTTTGGCTTAGAGCAGTGCCGGCATAAGTGGGTGCTGAGCCTGGACTCGGATGAAGTGCCTTCAGCGGACTTTGTGGCGCAGTTGCAGCAGTTGAAGAAACGATTAGGGAATGAGGAGGGGCCGGAAGCTTATCGCATGGAGCGGCATTGGGTGCTCTTCGGGCAAGAGGTACGGACCTTTTACCCGATCTCGAGCCCGGATTATCCTGTACGCCTTTTCCGGAAGGATGTGGTCACCTTTGGGAAGGGAAGTAACTTTGTGCATGAAAAGCCGGAGGGGTTCACAAAAGCCGAAGTACTGGCGGGGGCCGTGCATCACTACAGTTGCGATTCGGTGGAAGAGCTTTACCGCAAGCTAAACCTGTATACTTCTCTGGCAGCTAAGGACATGGGGCGCAAAGGAAAGAAAGCCTCTCTCGCTAAGCTAATCTTTAGCCCGGTTGCTGCCTGGTTTAAATGGTACCTGAAAAAGGGCGGCTGGCGCGATGGCAATGTTGGCTTTATACTAGGGCGCTATGCCTACGACTATACGTATCAAAAATACCTTAAACTGTACCTAAGTTCCAGAGCAGCCTCTGAACTGCCAAAAGAACACAAACAGGCAATACCTGGGCAGGAGCTGAAAGCATAGTCGTGCTACTTAGCTAGCCTGCCCGTTATCGCATAGACATAAAAAGAGCGCCCTGTCAGTAGATCTGGCAGGGCGCTCTTTTTTGTATTGGCAGATTCCGCTAGACAGTCATGATCTCCGCTTCCTTCTTAGAAAGCAGCTCGTCAATCTTCACGATATAGGTGTCTGTCAGTTTCTGTACTTTCCCTTCCGCATCACGAACGGCGTCTTCAGAAGTACCTTCTTTCTGTAATTTCTTCAGGGAGTCGTTCACGTCTTTACGGATGTTTCGGATGCTGATCTTTCCGTTTTCCGTTTCGTTCTTCACTTGCTTTACCAGGTCACGGCGACGCTCTTCGGTAAGGGCTGGGATGTTCAGACGGATCGCGTCAGCTTCCTGCTGCGGGTTCAGACCAAGGTCGCTGTTCTTGATTGCCTTGTTGATCTCGCCCAGCATGTTCTTTTCCCAGGGTCTGATCAGCAACGTGCGCGCGTCGGGAGCAGAGATGTTGGCCACCTGCGAGATAGGGGTAGGCGAGCCGTAGTAATCCACGCGCAGATCTTCTACCATGGCAGGGGAAGCCTTGCCAGCTCGGATCTTGGTTAGTTCTGAGCCAGTGTGCTGCACTGCTTTTTGCATAGACTCCTCTGCTTCACTGAGGTAAAACTGAATTTCTTCCGTCATATCTATTAAGCTTAATGTAGTTCTAAATGGTTTGGAACAAAAATACTAATTTTTATTTTTTATCAGGCTTCTGCTGAGACTCCTTCTCCTGTAGCTGATCCACCGTCTCCCGGAAGGACTCCGCAATGTCGTCCATCGTTACCAAGGTGCCTACCTGCTCACCGTCCACCAGCCGCTTCAGGTTACCCGCCGTGTTCATGTCAAACACGATGATAGGCAAGCCGTTCTCTTTGCACAGGGTAAAGGCTGTCATGTCCATTACGTTCAGGCCTTTCTCAAACACGTCTTTAAACGAGATGTTTCTGTAAAAGACAGCATTCGGGTCTTTCTCAGGGTCAGCAGAGTAAATACCGTCCACACGGGTTCCTTTCAGCACTACATCCGCCTCAATCTCAATGGCACGCAGCGAGGCTGCTGAGTCGGTGGTAAAGTAAGGGTTACCGGTACCGGCCCCGAAAATCACCACACGCCCTTTTTCGAGGTGACGTACCGCCCTGCGACGGATATACGGTTCGCACACCTGCTGTATGTTAATGCCGGACAGCAGGCGGGTATATACGCCCAGCTTTTCCAGCGCGCTCTGCAGGGCCATACTGTTGATAACCGTGGCTAGCATGCCCATGTAGTCGCCCTGCACCCGGTCGAGGCCCACCTGCTCGGCCTGTACCCCTCTGAAAATATTGCCGCCGCCAATTACCACAGCTACCTCTACGCCTAGCCTGGCAACGTCTTTGATCTCCTGCGCATACTGTATGAGCCTGTTAGAGTCAATGCCGTACTGTTGGTCGCCCATTAGTGCCTCGCCACTGAGCTTTAGCAAAATTCGTTTATACTTCACGGTATTTATCTGTATAGGTTATAGAAATCTGTTTACACAACAAAGCGACCACCGTGGCAGTCGCTTATAAAACACTCCAGCTTAAAATTGGATCAGCACCTGGTTCTTTTCTACGTTCTGCCTTTCCTTTACTTTCACTTCTTTCACCACGCCGTCACCCGGAGATTTGAGGATGTTCTCCATTTTCATGGCCTCCAGGATCATGATCGGGTCCCCTTTCTTCACCTCTTGCCCCGGCTGTACCTTTATCTCCAGTATCAGGCCTGGCATAGGCGCTTTCACATCATTTAGCTTCTGGGCATTGGCGTTGCTCATACCCAACTGGTCCAGTAACAAGTCAAAGCGGTCCTTCACGCTGACAGTCTGCACAAGGCCATTGATCTTAAAGGTAAATGTTTTAGCCTGGTAGTCTGCCGACACAAGTTCGGCCGTAAAAGACCTGGCATCTTTTATGATATGGAAGGTGTTCGGACCGATAGGGGAGATGTCCCAGTCAAAAGGCTTTCCGTTTAGAAGGGGAGCATCTTTTTGTATAGCAACCTGCCATGTTTTGCCGTTTGCGTTACTTACCTGGAGCATCTGTTCTACGTGTGGTTTTGACCTTAAAGTTAGTTGATTTCTCAGAGTATTTTTAGAACTTCACCTCAAAATTAAAACATCCTAGCATGAATCATAGGTTTTTAAGCATTGTGGGCCTCGCGGCGGCAATGGCCTTTACGAGTGCCTGCAGTGCGAATAAAGCTGTAGTAGATACCCAGGCAGCGCAGGACGTAAAACGCAAAGTGGCCGTGGCGCCTGCCGATACAGTGCCTGCGTGGGCACCCAAGAAGCACCAGTTTAACCCCTCCCGTACCAACGTGCACGACCTGCTGCACACTACGCTCCGCGTGGGCTTCGATTGGGAAAAGCAATACCTGAACGGCCTGGCCGAGCTAAGGCTCAAGCCTTACTTCTACCCGCAGGATTCACTCGTGCTCGATGCCAAAGGCATGGACATCCACAGCGTGAACCTAATGAAAGGCTTTGATGCCACGCCCCTGCAGTACGCCTATGATGGGCAGAAGCTTCGCATTAAGCTGGATAAGACCTATACCCGTAACGAAGAGTACGTGGTGGAGATAGATTATACCGCCAAGCCGAACGAGTTGCCGGCCGGAGGCAGTGATGCGATCACAGCAGACAAAGGCCTGTACTTTATCAACCCACTCGGGGAGGAACCGAACAAGCCGCAGCAGATCTGGACCCAGGGAGAAACGGAGGCAAGCTCTGCCTGGTTTCCGACCATTGATGCACCGAATGAGCGCATGACGCAGGATATCTACATTACGGTAGACCCTAAGTTTACCACGCTCTCCAACGGGGTGTTTATGTACTCCCGGAAAAATGCAGACGGAACAAAGACCGATTACTGGAGGCAGGAGTTGCCACACGCCCCTTACCTGGCCATGATGGCCATCGGGGAGTTTGCCCAGGTAAAAGACAAGTGGCGCGATCGGGAGCTTACCTATTATGTAGAGCCGGAGTACCAAGGCACCGCGAAGAAGATCTTTGGCAACACGCCGGAGATGATGGAGTTCTTCTCGAAGAAGCTAGGGGTAGCCTATCCCTGGCCAAAATATGCACAGGTAGTGGTACGGGACTATGTTTCTGGGGCGATGGAGAATACCTCTGCCTCGGTGTTTATGGAGGACCTGCAGCTGAACGAGCGGGAACTGCTGGACAAGAACTGGGACGGCATTATTGCCCATGAGCTTTTCCACCAGTGGTTTGGTGATTATGTGACCACGGAATCCTGGGCGAACCTGCCGCTTAACGAGGCGTTTGCTAATTACTCAGAGTACCTTTGGGCAGAGCACAAGTTCGGGGCTGATGAGGCCGCTTACCTGCAGTTAGACGAACTGGGCCAGTACCTCGATGAAGCCGAGACCAAACGCGAGCCGCTCATTCGCTATTACTATGGCGACAAAGAGGACATGTTTGATGCACACTCTTATGCCAAGGGCGGACGGGTGCTACACATGCTGCGCAAACTGGTAGGCGACGAGGCCTTCTTTGCTTCCCTTAACCGTTATCTAACCGATAATAAATTCTCTGCTGTGGAAGTCGCCGAGTTGCGGATGGCCTTTGAGGATGTGACAGGCATGGACCTGATGTGGTTTTTTGACCAGTGGTTCATGCAGCCGGGGCACCC
This sequence comes from Pontibacter ummariensis, assembly GCF_900188175.1. Classification (GTDB taxonomy): domain Bacteria; phylum Bacteroidota; class Bacteroidia; order Cytophagales; family Hymenobacteraceae; genus Pontibacter; species Pontibacter ummariensis. The sequence continues at coordinate 21,018 of NZ_FZOQ01000001.1, forward strand.
GGAGCTACAAGTGGCGCAGACTTACCAGAACGGGCAGCTGAGCCTGCAGGTAAAACAGGTGCAGGATACTGCTTACATGCCGGTGTACCGGCTGCCGCTTGAAGTGGCTGTGTGGGCAGGAGGGAAGAAAACAACGTACCCGATCGTGGTAGACAAGGCAAACCAGACCTTTACCTTTAACACAGCCACGAAACCGGAACTGGTGCTGTTTGATGCCGAGCAACAGTTGCTCGGTACCGTAGCACACGAGAAGTCGGAGCAGGAGCTGCTTTACCAGTTCTATCATGCAGGCCAGTTGGCCCCGAAGCTGGAGGCCCTGACAAAGCTAGAGGAGAAGCTGCAGAACCCGGAAGTATTGAAGATGTACCAGGCCGCTTTAAAGGATGATTACTGGCGCGTGAGAAGTACAGGCATTAATGCCTTAAGCAATCTTAGTCAGGAGCAGGCAGGAGTCGTGGCGCCGACCATCAAACAGATGGCCCTAGAGGATGAGAAGGGGGCTGTGCGTGCCGACGCCGTGCTGGCCTTAGCCGGATGGGGAGGGGAAAAGTACAAGGCCGTTTTTGAGCAGGCCATGCAGGATAGTTCTTATCAGGCTGCTGCTGCCGGCATCATGGCGTATGCGGGCACAGGGGCTGCAGACATCAGGGAGAGGCTGCGCCAGTTTGAGGAGGAAAAGAATGAGGAGATTGTGTTGGCATTGGCCACCAATTACGCCGTGCAGGCCGGACCAGAGAAGTATGACTGGTTCGTGCGCCAGATAAACCAGGCAAAAGGAGGGGGGCTCTATTACCTGCTCCAGAGTTTTGGGGCTTTTCTGGCAGGTAACAGCGAGACAAACACACCGGAGGCCATTAACTTACTGGCCGGTATCGCACAAAATCACCGGATGTACTACGTAAGGGCTTCCGCCTACCAGGCCCTGATGGTAATGTCGGAGCGACCGGAAGTGCAGGCCCTTTTAAACGAAATACGTCAGAATGAGACAGATAAGCGCCTACTGGAAATGTATGGGCAATAAAGGCGGGAATTTTTTTAACTTTTTTTCGTTGAATATTTGACTTGAAGTAAAAAGCGGTTAATTTTGCATCACCTTAGAACGAAGAACGCTTCTGAAGCGAAAGTTTGAAAGGAAAAGTTCTGCTAATTAATGCGAGATTAGCCTTAGGGGAGATTCCAGAGTGGCCAAATGGGACGGACTGTAACTCCGTTAGCGTAAGCTTTCGCAGGTTCGAATCCTGCTCTCCCCACTTTTAAGCCGCATGCGGCTGTTTGATTTATTGTTTGAAAGCGGGAGTAGCTCAGTTGGTAGAGCGATAGCCTTCCAAGCTATAGGCCGCGAGTTCGACCCTCGTCTCCCGCTCAAATAAATCTAAAATTGCGACTTACGATTTACGGATTAACTGGAGAAGGAAATTCATGCAGATGAGCTTCCTTTTTACTGTAAATAGGGTTGTAATTTTTAGATAGAACTTGGATTAACTAGAAGCCGACGTAGCTCAGGGGTAGAGTACTTCCTTGGTAAGGAAGGGGTCGTGGGTTCAATTCCCATCGTTGGCTCACAGTCCGTTACGTGTATATTTAAAAGCGCGACATAAACTTAAACGTTTTAACCTTAATTTAATATCATACAATGGCTAAAGAAACATTTGACCGTTCCAAACCGCACGTAAATATCGGTACTATCGGTCACGTTGACCATGGTAAGACTACGTTAACTGCAGCTATTACTACAGTTCTGGCTGCTAAAGGTCTTGCTTCCCTGCGTGACTTCTCTTCAATTGACAACGCTCCTGAAGAAAAAGAAAGAGGTATTACAATCAATACTTCTCACGTAGAATATGCAACTGAAAACCGTCACTATGCACACGTTGACTGCCCTGGTCACGCTGACTATGTGAAGAACATGGTTACGGGTGCTGCTCAGATGGACGGTGCTATCCTTGTGGTTGCCGCTACTGACGGTCCAATGCCACAAACGCGTGAGCACATCCTTCTTGCTCGTCAGGTAGGTGTACCTCAGCTGGTAGTATTCATGAACAAAGTGGACATGGTGGATGACCCAGAGCTTCTTGAGCTTGTTGAAATGGAAATCCGCGAACTGCTTTCTTTCTATGAGTTCGATGGCGATAACATTCCGGTAATCCAGGGTTCTGCCCTTGGTGGTCTGAACGGCGATGCGAAGTGGGTTGCTACTATCGAAGAGTTGATGAACGCAGTTGATACTTGGATTCCGCTTCCAGAGCGTCTGGTTGACCTTCCGTTCCTGATGCCAGTTGAGGACGTGTTCTCTATCACTGGTCGTGGTACTGTGGCTACTGGCCGTATCGAGCGTGGTGTAGTAAACTCTGGTGAGCCAGTTGAGATCTTGGGTATGGGTGCTGAGAACCTGAAGTCTACTGTTACGGGTGTGGAAATGTTCCGTAAGATCCTTGACAGAGGTGAAGCTGGTGACAACGTAGGTCTTCTGCTGCGTGGTATAGAGAAAACTGATATCCGTCGTGGTATGGTTATCTGTAAGCCAGGTTCTGTGAAGCCTCACACAAGATTCAAAGCTGAGGTTTACGTTCTTTCTAAAGAAGAAGGCGGTCGTCACACGCCATTCTTCAACAAGTACCGTCCGCAGTTCTACTTCAGAACAACAGACGTTACCGGAGAGATCAAGTTGCCAGAAGGTGTAGAGATGGTTATGCCAGGTGATAACATCACGATTGACGTAACTTTGATCAACGCTGTGGCAATGGAGAAAGGCCTGCGTTTCGCTATCCGTGAGGGTGGTAGAACTGTAGGTGCTGGTCAGGTAACTGAAATCCTTGACTAATACTTAAATATCAGACCCGTTCTTGAAAAGAATTTTGAGAACGGGTTTGATATTACTAAACTTTTGAATAAATTTGCACTCCATTTCACAAGTGGCGTGCATTTTTTTACGGGTGTAGCTCAATTGGTAGAGTAGTGGTCTCCAAAACCATTGGCTGGGAGTTCGAGTCTCTCCACCCGTGCAATTTTTATTCTCAGTAAAGCGAAGGCGATGAGCAAAGTAACAAACTACATTAACGAAACAGTTGAGGAGATGAAAGACAAAGTCTCCTGGCCTACTTACCCGGAACTGCAAAACAGTTCTGTGTTAGTGTTGGTGGGCTCGTTGATCTTTGCTCTTGTTGTTGGTGCCATGGATTTCGTTTTTGATTCTGGCCTGACATGGTTTTACGACCAGTTTTAAATTAGAAGAGTATGGCTGATTTAAAATGGTATGTAGTCCGCGCAGTAAGCGGCCAGGAAAAGAAAGCGAAAGCTTACCTGGAAAATGAGATTATGAGGCAGGGCCTCGAAGAGTACGTTCCGCAAGTGTTGATCCCCGCAGAGAAAGTATACGAGATGCGGAACGGGAAAAAGAGAATCAGAGAGCGCAGCTTCTTTCCAGGGTATGTGTTAGTACACGCAGACCTATCACACGGAGAAGCAGAGCACATCATCATCAGCACTCCTGGTGTCATTGGTTTCTTAGGTGCCAACGACGGTGCCGCTGAAAAGAAAGCCGTTCCACTGCGCCAGTCAGAGGTAAACAGAATCCTGGGTACAGTAGACGAAGCAGAGGAGCAGACAGAAGTGCTGGATACGCCATTTGTAGTAGGCGAGATCGTGAAAGTAATGGATGGTCCATTCAGCGGTTTCTCCGGGACAGTAGAGGAGGTATTTGAGGAGCGGAAGAAACTGAACGTAATGGTGAAGATCTTTGGCCGAAACACCCCTGTCGAGCTGAACTACATGCAAGTAGAAAAAGAATCGTAGTAAATATTTATAATGGCAAAGGAAATAAAAGGTTATCTGAAACTTCAGATAAAGGGAGGTGCCGCGAATCCATCGCCACCGGTTGGACCTGCACTTGGTTCTAAAGGTCTTAACATTATGGAGTTCTGTAAGCAGTTCAATGCTAGAACCCAGGATAAGCCAGGCCAGGTGTTACCAGTTTTGATTACAATCTACGCAGATAAGTCCTTCGACTTTGTTGTAAAGACTCCACCTGCTCCTATCCTGTTGCTGGATGCCGCTAAAATTAAGGGAGGTTCTAAAGAGCCTAACCGTAACAAAGTGGGATCTGTAACATGGGATCAGATCAGAGAGATCGCTGAAACAAAGATGCCTGACTTAAATGCTTTCAAACTGGAGTCTGCCATGAAAATGGTAGCAGGAACAGCAAGAAGCATGGGTATCACAGTTTCTGGTAATGCTCCGTGGAACGAATAATAAGTTAGAGGAAAATGGCGAAGATATCAAAAAAGAGGAAAGCTGCTTTAGAAAAAGCTGACCTGACAAAAGAGTATTCTTTAACAGATGCCGCATCCGTTGTAAAGGACATTACCTTCACGAAGTTTGATGCTTCTGTTGATATAGATGTGCGCCTGGGTGTTGACCCTCGCAAGGCAGACCAAATGGTGCGTGGTATTGTTACCCTGCCTCACGGTACTGGTAAAAATGTAAGAGTACTTGCCCTTGTTACTCCAGACAAGGAGGAAGAGGCAAGAGAGGCCGGCGCTGATTTCGTAGGTCTAGACGATTACATCCAGAAGATCGAAAAAGGCTGGACAGATGTAGACGTGATCATCACGATGCCAGCTGTCATGGCGAAAGTAGGTCGTTTGGGTAGAATCTTAGGTCCTCGTAACCTGATGCCAAACCCTAAGTCTGGCACTGTTACACAGGATGTAGCAAAAGCAGTGAAAGAAGTAAAGGCCGGTAAGATCGACTTCAAAGTTGACAAGTTCGGCATCATCCACACCAGCGTAGGAAAGGTTTCTTTCTCAGCAGAACAACTTGCTGCTAACGCTAATGAGGTACTTCAGACACTGAACCGCTTAAAGCCATCATCTGCAAAAGGTACCTACATCCGGAGCATCACATTGTCTAGCACAATGAGTCCGGCCGTAACCGTTGAAAAGAATTCAGCTATCTAAGAAATGACCAGGGAAGAAAAAGAGATAATCGTAAATGAACTGAGCGAGAAGTTAGCGAATACGAACTACTTCTATATCACAGATGCGTCTACCATGAGTGTAGCGACCATCAACCAGTTCAGGAGAATGTGCTTTGACCGCGGTCTTGAGTACAAAGTATATAAAAATACACTAATTAAAAAGGCTCTAGATACTTTAGAGGCTGATACAGCAGCACTTGAAGGTGTTTTGAAAGGCGCTTCCGGTATCCTGTTCTCACCAGAGTCAGGCAATGCCCCTGCAAAACTCATTCAGGACTTCAGAAAGAAAGGCAACACGCTTCCACTTCTGAAAGGTGCTTACATCGATGCTGGTCTTTTTGTTGGCAACGATCAGTTAGACGCCCTGTCTAAGATCAAGTCTAAGGCTGAACTCATCGGTGATGTTATTGGCATGCTACAGTCTCCTGCGAAGAACGTTGTTTCTGCGCTGCAGAGCGGTGGTGGTAAACTAGCCGGTATCCTGAAAACTTTATCGGAAAAAGAATAACTTTTAAAAACGTAATCAATAAGTAACTTTTAATTTCAATAAAAATGGCAGATTTGAAAGCATTCGCTGAGCAGTTAGTAAACTTAACTGTAAAGGAAGTTAATGAACTAGCTACTATTCTTAAGGATGAGTATGGTATCGAGCCTGCTGCTGCTGCTCCAGTAATGGTTGCTGGTGGTGGTGCAGCTGAGGGTGGCGCTGCTGCAGAAGAAAAAACTTCTTTTGACGTAGTCCTTAAGTCAGCAGGTGCTCAGAAACTAGCTGTAGTTAAGCTAGTAAAAGAGCTTACTGGTCTTGGTCTGAAAGAGGCTAAAGAACTGGTAGACGGCGCTCCTAAGACACTGAAAGAAGGTGTTGCGAAAGACGAGGCTGACTCACTGAAGAAATCTCTGGAAGAAGCTGGTGCTGAAGTGGAGGTTAAATAATCCCACTATATCAACATACCGATAACAGGTAGACCTGGCAATTTCGTCAGGTCTTTTCCTGTTTGTACACAAATCCAAATTCTTTTGGACCTTTTTTCTGCCCACAGCTGTTTTGGACTCTGTGTGCCTTTAACTTATTGTTAACCTAAATTCTAAGGCTTTGGCTAAGAACAAAACGAAAGAACGAATCAATTTTGCCTCTATAAAGCCGGTAATTGACTACCCTGACTTTTTGGACGTTCAGGTGCGGTCATTCCAAGACTTCTTTCAGCTGGAAACACCCGCTGAAAATAGAGCTCAGGAAGGCTTGTTCAAGGTGTTCGCCGAGAACTTTCCTATCTCAGATTCACGAGAGAACTTCGTACTGGAGTTTATTGATTACCATATAGATCCACCAAAATACTCTGTGGACGAAAGTATCGACAGAGGACTTACTTATTCCGTTCCTTTAAAAGCGAAGCTTCGCCTGATCTGTAATGATGAGGACAACGAAGATTTCGAGACAATCGAGCAGGAAGTGTTCTTGGGTAACATCCCATACATGACCGAGAAAGGCTCTTTTGTGATTAATGGTGCCGAGCGTGTTATCGTTTCCCAGTTGCACAGATCACCAGGCGTGTTCTTTGCACAGAGCAAGCACACCAACGGCACAAAATTGTATTCTGCCAGAATTATCCCTTTTAAAGGATCCTGGGTAGAGTTCGCGACAGACGTGAACAACGTGATGTACGCGTACATCGACCGTAAGAAGAAGTTTCCGGTAACTACGCTGCTTCGTGCTATCGGTTACGGAACAGACAAAGATATCCTGGACCTGTTCGGGCTTTCGGAGGAAGTACCAGCTGACAAGAAAACATTGAAAGATGTGATCGGTCGCAGACTGGCTGCCCGGGTGTTAAGAACCTGGACAGAAGACTTCGTGGATGAGGATACTGGTGAAGTAGTATCGATCGACCGTAACGAAGTGCTTTTAGAGCGTGACTCTGAAATCACCCAGGACGATATCGATGTGATCGTAGACTCTGGTGTAAAGTCTATCATCCTGCACCGCGAGAACGTGAACATCGCGGACTACGCTATCATCTATAATACCCTGCAGAAGGACAACTCTAACTCTGAGAAAGAAGCCGTAGAGCAGATCTACCGTCAGCTGCGTAATACAGAGGCGCCGGATGAGGAAACAGCACGCGATATTATCCAGAAGCTGTTCTTCTCAGACAAGCGTTATGACCTGGGTGAAGTTGGCCGTTACCGTATCAACAAAAAGCTGGGTCTGGACACGAACTGGGATGCGAAAGTACTGACGAACGAGGACATCGTCCTGATCGTGAAGTACCTGATCGGTCTGATCAACGCAAAAGCAGTGGTGGACGATATTGACCACTTGAGCAACCGCCGTGTAAGAACGGTAGGCGAGCAGCTGTATGCACAGTTCGGTGTTGGTCTGGCGCGTATGGCCCGTACCATCAAAGAGCGTATGAACGTGCGCGACAACGAAGACTTCAAGCCGGTAGATTTGATCAACGCGCGTACCCTGTCTTCGGTGATCAACTCGTTCTTCGGAACAAACCAGCTGTCTCAGTTCATGGACCAGACGAACCCGCTGGCGGAAGTAACGCACAAGCGCCGTGTGTCTGCCCTGGGGCCAGGAGGTCTGTCAAGAGAGCGTGCCGGTTTCGAAGTACGTGACGTGCACTACACGCACTACGGCCGCCTGTGTACGATTGAGACGCCGGAAGGACCGAACATTGGTCTGATCTCTTCTCTGTGTGTGCATGCACGCGTAAACCACATGGGCTTTATCGAGACACCTTACCGTAAGGTGATTGAAGGTAAAGTAGAGATGGATGGCTCTATAGAGTACCTGACAGCAGAGGAAGAAGATACGCACCACATCGCACAGGCAAATGCCGTGATCGATGAGAACGGTAACTTCGTGAACCCAACTGTAAAAGGACGCTTTGAAGGTGACTTCCCAGTGGAGGCACCGGAAACCTATACTTATATGGACGTTGCTCCGAACCAGATCGTGTCGGTGGCTGCTTCTATGATTCCATTCCTGGAGCATGATGACGCCAACCGTGCCCTGATGGGTTCGAACATGCAACGCCAGGCCGTGCCATTGTTGAAGCCAGAGGCTCCGATCGTAGGTACAGGTCTGGAAAGAAGAGCAGCAATCGACTCCCGCGCATTGGTGATTGCCGAAGGCGACGGTGTGATCGACTTTGTTGACTCTACAAAAATTGTTGTGAAGTACGACCTGAGCGAAGACGAGAAACTTGTTTCCTTCGACGCTGAGTATGTGACTTACAACATGGTGAAGTTCAGAAGAACAAACCAGGACACCTGCATTAACCTGACGCCGATCGTGAAGAAAGGCGAGCGCGTTACAAAAGGTGAGCCGCTTTGCGAGGGCTATGCAACCAACAACGGGGAGCTGGCTATCGGCCGTAACATGCAGGTGGCGTTCATGCCATGGCAAGGTTACAACTTCGAGGACGCCATCGTTATTTCTGAAAAAGTTGTTCGCGACGACATCTTCACGTCTATCCACATCGAAGAGTTCGAGCTGGAGGTACGTGAGACGAAGCGCGGGGAAGAAGAACTGACCTCAGAGATCCCGAACGTGAGCGAAGAGGCTGTTCGTAACCTGGATGAGAACGGTATTATCCGCATTGGTGCTGAAGTACGTGAAGGGGATATCCTGATCGGTAAGATCACACCAAAAGGAGAGACTGACCCAACTCCGGAGGAGAAACTGCTGCGCGCCATCTTTGGTGATAAGGCTGGCGATGTGAAGGATGCCTCGCTGAAGGCACCGCCTTCTCTGAACGGTGTGGTGATCGGAACAAAACTCTTCTCCCGTCCTAAGAAAGATAAGAACCTTCGTGCAAAATCGAAGAAAGAGGTAGAAGAGCTGAAAGTGAAGTACTCGAAAGAGCTGACTAGCATCAAGAATGTGATGGTAGATAAGCTGGTAGAGTTGCTGGACGGCAAAACCTCACAAGGTATCCGTCACAAGTTCGGTGATGAAATCCTGACGAAGGGCGTGAAGTTCTCCAGAAGAAACATCATTGAAGCCCTGTTCCCTGAAAAGAACCCTTATAAGGACGAAAGTAATTATGCGGTTCCGGAAGAGGTGAACATGTTCAAAGACCTGATTCTGGAAAACTGGACGGCTGACGATAAGACAAACGGCATGCTGGTGGAGCTTGTGAAGAACTACAACAAGCGCCGCAACATCGTGTCAGCACACTTCAAGCGTGAGCGTTTCACCCTGGAGGTAGGCGACGAGTTGCCAGCAGGTATCGTGCAGTTAGCCAAAGTGTACATCGCCAAGAAGCGTAAGCTGAAGGTGGGTGACAAGATGGCTGGACGCCACGGTAACAAAGGTGTGGTAGCCAGAATCGTGCGCGAAGAGGACATGCCGTTCCTGGAGGATGGAACGCCGATGGACATCGTGCTGAACCCGCTGGGTGTACCTTCCCGAATGAACATCGGCCAGATCTACGAGACAGTTCTTGGATGGGCCGGTAAGAAGCTGGGCAGAACGTATGCGACGCCAATCTTCGACGGTGCTACGGAAGACCAGGTGCAAGCCGAGTTAGCAGAAGCAGGTCTTCCAAGCTTTGGCCGTACATACCTGTATGACGGTCTTTCAGGAGACCGTTTTGACCAGCCGGTAACGGTAGGAGTGATCTACATGCTGAAACTGGGTCACCTGGTGGACGATAAGATGCACGCCCGTTCGATTGGTCCATACTCTCTGATTACGCAGCAGCCGCTGGGTGGTAAAGCCCAGTTCGGTGGTCAGCGTTTCGGTGAGATGGAGGTGTGGGCGCTGGAGGCCTTCGGTGCTTCCAACGTGCTGCAAGAAATTCTTACAGTAAAGTCAGACGACGTAATTGGTCGTGCGAAAGCCTACGAGTCAATCGTGAAAGGCGACGTGCTTCCTAAACCAAACATCCCGGAATCTTTCAACGTGTTGATCCACGAACTGAGAGGCCTGGCCCTGGAGATTACGTTGGAGTAAAAGTATAAAGCCAAGCGCTGGGCACAGTCCCGGCGCTTGGCCTACTTATGCTGGTTTAGCTGTAAAGCATATTCATTGTATCGACATTATTGTAATAATATGGCATTTGCGAAAAATAAAAAGCTAACTCAGGACTTCTCTAAAGTTACGATCAGCTTGGCTTCGCCGGAGTCAATCCTGGAGCGTTCCAACGGAGAGGTAGTAAAACCTGAGACCATAAACTATAGAACCTATAAGCCTGAGATGGGTGGTCTGTTCTGTGAAAGAATATTCGGACCCGTAAAGGACTGGGAATGCCACTGCGGAAAGTATAAAAGAATCAGATACAAGGGCATCATCTGCGACCGATGCGGCGTGGAGGTGACTGAGAAGAAAGTGCGTCGTGAGCGTATGGGCCACATCGAGCTCGTAGTTCCGGTAGCACACATCTGGTACTTTAAATCTCTTCCAAATAAAATCGGATATCTGTTAGGCTTACCAACCAAGAAGCTTGACCAGATTATCTACTACGAGCGATACGTAGTGATCCAGCCAGGCATTCTGGCAGAAGACGGCGTGAACACGCTGGACTTCCTGACAGAGGATGAGTATCTGGACATGGTGGACAAACTGCCACGTGAGAACCAGATGCTGGATAACAACGACCCGAACAAGTTCATCGCGAAGATGGGTGCCGAAGCGCTGCAAATGCTGCTGGAGCGCACAAACTTGGATGACCTTTCTTATGAACTGCGTCATGCGGCAGCGCATGAAACCTCGCAGCAACGTAAGGCTGAGGCGCTGAAGCGTTTGCGCGTGGTGGAGGCTTTCCGTGATGCTACAACCAGAATTGAAAACAGACCAGAGTGGATGATTATCCGCATGGTGCCTGTGATTCCGCCAGAGCTTCGTCCGCTTGTTCCATTGGATGGTGGCCGTTTCGCTACTTCTGACTTGAATGACCTGTACAGACGTGTAATCATCCGTAATAACCGTCTGAAGCGTCTGATCGAGATCAAGGCTCCTGAGGTAATCCTTCGCAACGAGAAGCGAATGCTGCAGGAAGCGGTAGACTCCCTGTTCGACAACTCACGTAAAGTGAACGCTGTTCGGGCAGAAGGTAACCGCGCACTGAAGTCACTTTCTGACATGCTGAAAGGTAAGCAAGGACGTTTCCGTCAGAACTTGCTTGGTAAGCGTGTTGACTACTCTGGCCGTTCAGTAATTGTGGTTGGTCCAGAACTGAAGCTACATGAGTGCGGTCTGCCAAAGAACATGGCAGCTGAGCTCTTTAAGCCGTTCATCATCCGCAAGCTGATTGAAAGAGGTATTGTGAAGACGGTGAAGTCTGCGAAGAAGATCGTAGATCGTAAGGACCCAGTTGTTTGGGATATCCTGGAGAATGTGCTGAAAGGCCACCCGGTACTCCTTAACCGTGCTCCTACACTTCACAGGTTAGGTATTCAGGCATTCCAGCCGAAGCTGATCGAAGGAAAGGCGATTCAGCTGCACCCATTAGTGTGTACGGCATTCAACGCCGACTTTGACGGTGACCAGATGGCGGTGCACGTTCCACTTGGACCTGCTGCTGTACTGGAAGCTTCTATGCTGATGCTGGCGTCGCACAACATCCTGAACCCTGCCAACGGTGCTCCAATTGCAGTACCTTCTCAGGACATGGTACTCGGTCTTTATTACGTTTCCAAAGGTAAGCGTAGCACAGAAACTGAGAAAATCGCCGGGGAAGGCATGAGCTTCTACTCTGCGGAGGAAGTGATCATTGCCATTAACGAAGGCAGAATTTCTAAGCATGCTTACATTAAGGTAAGAGCGAAGATCAAGAACGAGCAGGGTGAACTGCAGTCAAGACTGATTGAGACAGTAGCTGGCCGTGTGATCTTTAACCAGTTCGTACCGGAAGAAGTAGGCTATATCGATGAGCTGCTGACAAAGAAAAAACTGCAGCAGATCATTTCAAGAGTGTTTAAGGAAACGGGCATGGCGCGTACAGCCCAGTTCCTGGACGATATCAAGACACTAGGTTTCCAGTCTGCCTACAAAGGCGGTCTGTCTATGGGACTTGGTGATATTAACATCCCGGCTGAGAAGGATATTCTCGTGTCGCAGGCTAAGAAAGATGTAGAAGCCGTATGGCAAAACTACTCAATGGGTCTGATCACCGACAACGAGCGTTACAACCAGGTAATTGATATCTGGACGCGTATCAACAACCAGATTACTGAAACGTTGATGCGCCGTCTGGAGAACGACGACCAAGGCTTTAACTCCATCTTTATGATGATGCACTCCGGAGCCCGTGGTTCGAGAGAGCAGATCCGTCAGCTGGGTGGTATGCGAGGTCTGATGGCGAAGCCTCAGAAGTCTCTGCAAGGTTCAGTGGGTGAGATTATCGAGAACCCGATCCTTTCTAACTTCAAGGAAGGTCTGGATGTAATCGAATACTTTATCTCTACACACGGTGCCCGTAAAGGTCTTGCGGATACGGCCCTTAAAACAGCCGATGCCGGTTACCTGACCCGCCGTCTGGTAGACGTGTCTCAGGACGTGATCGTGAATGAGGAAGACTGCGGTACCCTGCGAGGTCTGGAAGTAAGCGCATTGAAAGACAACGAAGATATCGTAGAGTCACTTTCTGAGCGTATCCTCGGTCGTGTAACGGTACACGATGTGTTTGACCCGATCACGAATGAACTGATCGCTGAGTCAGGAGCCGAGATCACAGAGGAGATAGCGCGTGCCATTGAGGAGACGGCTATTGAGACTGTTGAGATCCGTTCAGTGTTGACCTGTGAGTCGAAGCGTGGTATCTGCGCGAAGTGCTACGGCCGTAACCTGGCAACAGGCTTTATGGTGCAGAAAGGTGAGGCTGTAGGTGTAATTGCCGCACAGTCTATCGGTGAGCCTGGAACGCAGCTGACACTCCGTACATTCCACGTAGGTGGTACGGCGTCTAACATTGCGGTAGACGCAACGATCCTGGCCAAGTTTGGAGGTAGAGTAGAGTTCGAAGATGTTCGTTCTCTGGATACCGTGAACAACGAAGGCGAACCTGTGAAGGTGGTAATGGGGCGTTCAGGTGAAGTGAAAGTAGTGGATCCTAACTCAGGTAAGCTGCTGATCAGCAACCACGTGCCTTACGGCTCTTTCCTAAGTGTAAGCGAAGGACAAATTATAGAGAAAGGGGCACTGGTGTGTAGCTGGGATCCGTACAACGCGGTTATTCTTTCTGAATTTGATGGTGAGATCTCCTATGAGTCCATCATCGAAGGTGTTACTTACCGCGAGGAGTCTGACGAACAGACAGGCTACCGTGAGAAAGTGATCATCGATACAAAAGATAAGACGCAGAATCCGGCTATCGTGGTGAATCCGAAGAGTGGCGAGCCAAAAGGCTATAACATTCCGGTGGGTGCTCACCTGACAGTAGAGAACGGCGAGAAGATCAAGGCAGGACAGATCCTGGTGAAGATCCCGCGTGCGATCGGTAAAACCCGAGACATTACAGGTGGTCTGCCACGAGTGACAGAATTGTTTGAGGCGCGTAACCCGTCTAACCCGGCGGTAGTGTCTGAGATCGATGGTGTTGTAACGTACGGTAGTGTGAAGCGTGGTAACCGCGAAATCTTCATCGAGTCGAAAGACGGCGTGAAGAAGAAGTACATGGTGCCGCTTTCGAAGCACATCCTGGTACAGGACAATGACTTTATCCGTGCCGGTATGCCGTTGTCGGATGGTGCGATCACGCCAACAGATATCCTGAATATCCAGGGTCCTGGTGCCGTGCAAGAGTACCTGGTAAATGAGATACAGGAGGTATACCGTCTGCAGGGTGTGAAGATCAACGACAAGCACATTGAGGTGGTGGTGCGCCAGATGATGCAGAAAGTAGTGGTAGTAGATGCAGGTGACACCAGCTTCCTGGAAAACCAGGTGGTGGACAAAGTTTCCTTCATGGAGGAAAACGACCGCATCATCGATATGAAAGTGGTAGAGGAGGCCGGCGATTCGCCTAACCTGAAGCCAGGACAGATTGTGACAGCACGCAGGCTGAGAGACGAGAACTCCAGCCTGAAGCGCCGCGACCTGAAACTGGTGACCGTGCGGGATGCTTCTCCAGCGGTATCAAGACCTACCCTGCAAGGTATCACACAAGCGTCGTTGGGTACACAAAGCTTTATCTCAGCGGCCTCGTTCCAGGAAACTACCAAAGTACTGAGCGAAGCAGCCATCAAAGGTAAAGCCGACGAATTGCTAGGCCTGAAAGAAAACGTAATCGTAGGTCACCTGATCCCGGCAGGTACTGGCTTGAGAGAGTACCAGAACCTGATTGTAGGAAGCCAGGAAGAGTACGATACATTGGTAGAGTCCAAAAAGACGACCAAGGCAAAGCAAGGAGAACTGCAAAGCAAGTAATAAGACATGGCGGAAGATCTGGAAAAGCAAAACCAAATTAACATAGAGTTAACGGAGGAAATAGCCGAGGGCGAATATGCCAACTTAGCGATGATCTCCCACTCAAGCAGTGAGTTTGTGATTGACTTTATAAGATTAATGCCGGGTCTGCCTAAAGCCAAAGTAAAATCAAGAGTTGTTATCACCCCAGAGCACGCCAAAAGATTAATGGCGGCTCTGGCGGATAACATCCGGAAATATGAGGATAGCTTTGGCGAGATAAAGCATTCACAGGAGGCACCCATGTTCCCGATGAACTTCGGCGGAACGATGGGAGAGGCCTAAGGTGCTAAGAATTAGTCAATTAAAATTTTGAATTTGCAAGGGTAATTTTATACCTTTGCAAACCAAAATTTTAAGTAGAAAAATCTATAATTAACTACTAGTAAATGCCTACTATACAGCAATTAGTAAGAAAGGGAAGAGAGAAACTGACGTCAAAGTCAAAGTCTCCAGCCCTCGATGCGTGCCCACAGCGTCGTGGCGTGTGTACAAGAGTATATACCACAACGCCTAAGAAGCCAAACTCTGCCATGCGTAAAGTTGCCAGGGTAAGATTAACAAACGGCAAAGAAGTGAACGCCTATATCCCAGGTGAGGGCCACAACCTTCAGGAGCACTCTATTGTGCTCATCAGAGGAGGTAGAGTGAAAGACCTTCCAGGTGTACGTTACCACATCGTGCGTGGTGCGTTGGATACAGCCGGTGTAAATGGTCGTCTTCAGTCGCGCTCGAAGTACGGTGCGAAGCGACCTAAGCCAGGCCAGGCTCCTGCTGCCGCTAAAGGTAAAAAACGATAATCCATAGAGTACAAATACAATGAGAAAAGCAAAGCCTAAAAGTAGAATTCTCCTTCCCGACCCTAAATACAAAGAGACATTAGTAACACGTTTCGTTAACTACATGATGGAAGACGGAAAGAAAAGTGTTGCTTATGGTATCTTCTATGATGCTGTAGAACTAGTAGAGCAAAGAACTAAAGAAAACGGCCTTGAAACTTGGAAGAAAGCGTTGAACAACGTAATGCCAAGCGTGGAAGTAAAGAGCCGCAGGGTAGGAGGTGCTACGTTCCAAGTGCCGACTGAGGTTCGTCCGGACCGCAGAGTATCTCTAGGTATCAAGTGGATGATATCGTACGCTCGCAAGAGAGGTGAGAAGACAATGAAAGACAGATTAGCAGGTGAAATTATTGCAGCTGCTAAGGGTGAAGGTGCGGCCGTAAAGAAAAAAGACGATACGCATAGAATGGCAGAAGCGAACAAAGCATTCTCTCACTTTAGATTTTAATTATGAACAATCGCGACCTTAAATACACAAGAAATATTGGTATTGCAGCGCACATCGATGCTGGTAAGACAACTACCACGGAGCGTATCCTTTACTATGCTGGTGTAAGCCACAAGATTGGTGAGGTGCACGATGGAGCTGCTACCATGGACTGGATGGAGCAGGAGCAAGAAAGAGGTATTACCATTACTTCTGCTGCTACAACAGTTAGCTGGCCTTACAGAGGCAACAACTACCATATCAACATCATCGACACGCCGGGTCACGTGGACTTTACCGTAGAGGTAAACCGCTCCCTGCGCGTACTGGATGGTCTGGTGTTCTTGTTCTCAGCTGTTGACGGCGTGGAGCCACAGTCAGAGACGAACTGGCGCCTTGCTGATAACTACAAAGTTGCCCGTATCGGTTTTGTGAACAAAATGGACCGTTCTGGCGCTGACTTCCTTGCCGTTTGTAAGCAGGTGAAGGAAATGCTGGGTAGCAACGCGGTAGCCCTTCAGTTGCCTATCGGTTCTGAGGATAACTTCCGTGGTGTGGTGGACCTGGTAAACAACCGTGGTATCATCTGGAATGAAGAAGATAAAGGCATGACCTTTACAGAAGTTCCGATTCCGGATGACATGGTTGAGGAAGCTGCTGAATACAGAGAGAAACTTCTGGAGGCAGTTGCCGAGTACGATGAAACATTGATGGAGAAGTACTTCGAGGACCCAGAGTCTATCTCTGAAGACGAAATCATCGCTGCGCTTCGTGCCGCTACAATAGACATGGCTATTGTTCCAATGCTTTGCGGTTCTTCTTTCAAGAACAAAGGCGTGCAGACAATGCTGGATTATGTAATGGCCCTTTGTCCTTCTCCATTGGATAAGGAAAGCATCAAAGGTATTAACCCAGATACAGGTGCAGAAATTGCTCGTAAGCCTGACGTTAATGAGCCGTTTGCTGGTCTTGCCTTTAAAATTGCGACAGACCCTTATGTAGGCCGTCTGTGCTTCGTAAGAGCTTACTCTGGTGTACTGGAGTCTGGTTCTTATGTATTCAACACGCGTTCAGGAAATAAAGAGCGTATCTCCCGTATCTTTCAGATGCACGCCAACAAGCAGAACCAGATCGAAAAGCTGGGCGCTGGTGACATCGGTGCGGTAGTAGGCTTTAAAGACATCAAGACGGGTGACACCCTTTGCGACCAAGGAGCGAAGATCGTGTTGGAGTCAATGGAGTTCCCTGAGCCGGTAATCGGATACGCCATTGAGCCTAAAACACAGGCAGACTCAGACAAAATGGGTATGGCGATCGCCAAGCTCGTGGAAGAGGACCCAACCCTGCAGGTAAACACTGACGAGGAAACTGGTCAGACGATCCTGAGAGGTATGGGAGAACTTCACCTGGAGATCATCATCGACCGCATGAAGCGTGAGTTCAAGGTTGAGTTGAACCAGGGTGCTCCGCAGGTGGCTTACAAGGAAACGATTACGAAGTCTGTTGAGCACCGTGAGGTATTCAAGAAGCAGTCTGGTGGTCGTGGTAAGTTTGCCGATATCGTATTCGAAATGGGACCACGTGAAGACGGTAAGCAAGGCCTTGAGTTCGTGAATGCGATTGTGGGTGGTGTTATTCCAAAAGAATTTATCCCAGCGGTACAGAAAGGTTTCGAAGAAGCGATGAAGAACGGTATCTTAGCCGGCTTCCCAATCGACTCTATGAAAGTGCGCCTGTTCCACGGATCTTTCCACGACGTTGACTCAGACTCTCTGTCATTTGAATTAGCTGCACGCCAGGGCTTCAAAGAGGCTGGTAAGCAATGTGCTCCTAAACTTCTTGAGCCAATCTTCTCTGTAGACGTAGTTACGCCAGACGAATATACTGGTCCGGTAACTGGTGACTTGAACAGAAGAAGAGGTATCATGAAAGGCATGGACTCAAAAGGAACTGCGACGGTAGTAAAAGCTGACGTTCCGCTTTCAGAATTGTTCGGTTATGTAACAGACTTACGTACCCTGACTTCTGGTAGAGCTACTGCCTCACTTACTTTCTCTCACTACGAGCAGGTACCACAAAACTTGGCAGATGGCATTATTGCTAAAATTAAAGGAACAGCAGCTAAATAGTTAGTATAAGATGAATCAAAAAATTAGAATAAAGCTTAAGTCTTACGATCACAATCTGGTAGACAAGTCCTCTGAGAAGATTGTGAAAGCTGTAAAAGCTACTGGTGCCATCGTAAGCGGACCAATTCCTCTTCCAACCGAGAAGGATAAATTTACAGTGCTTCGTTCACCACATGTGAACAAGAAGTCGCGCGAGCAGTTTCAGCTTTGCACGTACAAGAGACTGGTGGATATTTACTCTACTAGCTCTAAAACGGTAGATGCACTGATGAAACTTGAGCTGCCAAGCGGTGTAGATGTTGAGATCAAAGTTTGATAACAACGAGTGATATAAAAAGGGAGGGCCAAAAGCCCTCCCTTTTTTGTGTATACTGCTCTGAGAATAAATATTTTAGAGAAACCTTGAAAGGTTAAATAAAATTAATTATCTTTGCACTCCCTTAGCGAAATAGGGGGCAAGGAATTATTGTATCCATCTCAAAAATAAAGTTGAATGCCTGGAATTATCGGTAAAAAAATCGGAATGACAAGCCTCTTCACTGCAGATGGTAAATACACACCAGTAACGCTTATTCAAGCAGGTCCGTGTGTAGTTACTCAAGTGAAGACTGTTGAGACAGATGGCTACGCTGCAGTGCAGCTGGGCTATGGTGAGAAAAAGCTTAAGAGAGTAACTAAGGCGGAAGCAGGTCACTATCAAAAAGCGAAAACTACTCCTAAGAAAAGAGTGGCAGAATTTACAGTAGAAGAAGGCAATGTGCCTGCTCTGGGAGACACTGTAGATGTAAACCTGCTGATCGAAGGGGAGTTTATTGATGTGGTAGGCACATCAAAAGGTAAAGGTTTTCAGGGTGTTGTAAAGCGCCATAACTTTGCCGGTGTTGGTGGCCAGACCCACGGTCAGCACAACCGCGCAAGACACCCCGGTTCAATCGGTGCCTGCTCTTGGCCTTCAAGAGTATTTAAAGGCATGCGCATGGCAGGTAGAATGGGTGGAAACCGCGTTAAGATCGAAAACTTAACCGTGCTGCGTGTAATCGCTGAGAAAAACCTAGTAGTAGTAAGTGGCTCTGTACCTGGTGCCAAAAATTCTTATGTGTTAATTGAGAAATAAGATGGAGCTTTCTGTATTAAATATTAAAGGTGAAGATACAGGACGAAAGGTAACCCTTTCTGATGCTGTGTTTGGTGTTGAGCCAAATGAGCATGCAATGTATCTTGACGTGAAGCAGTACCTGGCGAACCAAAGACAGGGTACGCACAAGTCAAAAGAGCGTAATGAAGTTGCTGGATCTACGAAGAAGATCAAGAAGCAAAAAGGAACAGGTGGTGCTCGCGCCGGTAGTATCAAAGCTCCTCTGTTTGTAGGCGGTGGCCGTGTATTTGGACCTAAGCCAAGAGACTATAGCTTTAAGCTGAACAAGAAGCTGAAGAGAGTAGCTCGTCTTTCTGCCCTTTCTCTTTTAGCACGTGATAACAGAGTAGCGCTGGTAGAGTCTTTTGCTTTGGAAACACCAAAGACAAAAGAGTTTAAAGGTATCCTGGAGAACCTGAATTCAACTGGTAAGACTTTGTTCGTGTTACCATCAGTGGATAAGAACATTGTGCTTTCAGGAAGAAACCTGCCGAAGGTAAAGGTTTCGACAGTGAACGATGTAAATACGTACGACCTGCTGAACACAGAGAAGCTTTTCTTGGTTGAGCAGTCTGTAAACGAATTAGAAAACCTCCTTAGCGCGAAATAATGATTCTGAAGAGACCAATTATCACAGAAAAGTATGCTGCCCTGAACGAGGCAGGTAAATATGCTTTTGAGGTAGGGAAGAATGCCAACAAAGTAGAGATCAAGAAAGCAGTTGAGAAGCAGTACGGAGTTACAGTAGAGAAAGTAGCTACCATGCGCTCAATTGGTAAAGTAAAGACGAAATACACAAAGTCTGGCGCTGTTACTGGTCGTACTTCTCTGATCAAAAAAGCGATTGTAACCCTGAAAGAGGGTGAAGTTATTGACTTTTACAGCGGTATATAATTAAGTAAAATGGCTTTAAAAAAACTAAGACCAATAACACCAGGTCAAAGATTTCGAGTAGCCCCTGCTTTTGACGAAGTAACAACAGCTACGCCTGAGAAGTCTTTGTTGGCACCTATCAAAAAATCTGGTGGACGCAATGACCAAGGAAAAATGACTATGCGCTATATGGGCGGTGGTCATAAGAGAAAGTACAGATTGATTGACTTTAAGCGGACGAAGCACGGAGTGCCTGCTATTGTTAAGACAATCGAATACGATCCGAACAGAACTGCTCGTATCGCTTTGTTACACTATGCAGACGGAGAGAAGGCGTATATCATCGCCCCTGCCGGACTACAGGTTGGAACAGAGGTTGTTTCTGGCCCGGGTATTGCACCTGAAGTTGGCAACAGCCTGCCTCTATCAGATATTCCTCTAGGTACTATTATTCACAACATTGAGCTGCAGCCAGGTAATGGCGGAACTATGGCACGTAGTGCAGGTTCTTATGCTCAGTTGGTAGCCCGTGAAGGACGCTATGCTACTATCAAGCTTCCTTCTGGCGAGCTTCGCATGGTACTTGTTAATTGCTACGCTACTGTAGGTACTGTTTCTAACGCGGATCACATGAACGTGAGCCTTGGTAAAGCAGGCCGTAACAGATGGTTAGGCAAGCGTCCGCGCGTTCGTGGTGTTGCGATGAACCCAGTCGATCACCCTATGGGTGGTGGTGAAGGTAAGTCTTCAGGCGGTCACCCACGTTCACGCAAAGGCTTGTATGCGAAAGGTCTGAAGACCCGCAACAAGAATAAGTATTCTGAAAAGCTTATAGTTAATAGAGGAAAGAAAAAATAAATGGCTAGATCATTAAAAAAAGGGCCTTATATTGACTATAGGCTCGACAAGAAAGTAACTGCAATGACTGAGTCTGGCAAGAAGTCAGTGATCAAGACTTGGTCTCGTCGCTCTATGATCTCTCCGGAGTTTGTAGGACACACCTTCGCAGTACATAATGGTAACAAGTTTATTCCAGTATATGTGACAGAGAACATGGTAGGACACAAACTCGGCGAGTTTGCCCCAACCAGAAACTTCAGAGGTCACATTGCTAAAAAAGATAAAGGCAAGCGATAATCATGGAAGCAGTAGCAAGATTAAATAATGTCCCTACTTCTCCTCGTAAAATGAGATTAGTAGCAGGCTTGATCCGTGGTAAGAGCGTATCTAGAGCCCTTGGATTGCTTAAGTTTGAGCCAAACTCAGGTGCGGCAAGACTAGAGAAGCTTCTTTTGTCTGCCCTGTCTAACTGGCAGCAGAAAAACGAGGATGCTCGCATCGAGGAAGCAAACCTTTATATCAAAGAGATCTTTGTAAACGAAGGTAAAATGCTGAAGCGTCTTCGTCCGGCTCCACAGGGACGTGGTTACAGAATCAGAAAAAGATCCAACCATGTAACTGTTGTAATCGACAGCATGACAGAAGAACAATTAGAGCAGCAATCAAAGAAATCTAAAAAAGCCAACAAGTAAGAAATGGGACAGAAAGTAAATCCAATCGGTTTTCGACTCGGCATTATCAAAGGTTGGGATTCTAACTGGTATGGCGGCAAAGATTTCGCTGATAAGCTGATTGAAGACGAGAAAATCAGAAAATATATATTAGCTCGTATTCCTAAAGGCGGTATTTCTAAAATTATTATTGAAAGAACGCTGAAGCGCATTACGATTACTGTAAACACAGCCAGACCAGGCGTTGTTATTGGTAAGGGCGGTCAGGAAGTAGATAAGATCAGAGAAGAGCTTAAGAAGCTTACAAACAAAGATATTCAAATCAATATCTTTGAAATTAAGCGTCCGGAGCTTGATGCGAAACTGGTGGGCGAGTCAATCGCACAGCAGCTGCAGGCTCGTATCTCCTTCCGCCGTGCCATGAAGCAAGCAATTGCCTCTGCGCTACGTGTGGGAGCTGAAGGTATCAAAGTACAGGTATCAGGCCGTTTGGGCGGTGCTGAGATGGCCAGAACGGAGCACTACAAAGAAGGAAGAACTCCTCTGCACACGCTTCGTGCTGACATTGACTATGCTTTGTCTGAGGCTCAGACAGTATATGGTAAGCTGGGTATAAAAGTGTGGATCTTCAAAGGCGAAGTTTACGGCAAGAAAGATCTTACCCCGAACGCTGGTCTTGAGAGCGGCAAAGGAGGACCTGGTTCAGCTTCAGGCGACAGACGTGGTGGCAACCGCAACAAGAAAGGCGAAGGTGCCCCAAAGCGTAACAAGCGTCGTCAATAATTAAGTGTTAACATTATAATTTTTAGGAAATGTTACAGCCGAAAAGGACGAAATATAGAAAAATGCAGAAAGGCCGTGTGAAAGGTCTGGCTCATAGAGGCAGCTCCATTTCATTTGGTTCTTTCGGAATAAAATCGCTGGAAGCTTCTTGGATTACGAGCCGTCAGATAGAGGCTGCTCGTATCGCGATGACAAGAGCAATGAAGCGTGAAGGTCAGGTATGGATCCGCATCTTCCCTGACAAGCCTATTACCAAAAAGCCTGCTGAGGTTCGAATGGGTAAGGGTAAAGGTTCTCCGGAGTACTGGGTAGCCGTGGTGAAACCAGGTACGATCATGTTTGAGTCTGATGGTGTATCTTTAGAGGTTGCAAAAGAGTCGCTGCGACTTGCAGCTCAGAAGCTACCGGTAAAATCAAAATTTGTAGTACGTAGAGATTACGTTGAGAAATAGAAAATGAAAAATTCAGAGATAAAAGCTTTGTCTTTAGAAGACCTGAAAGAGAGGCTTAACACTGAGAACTCCAACATCCAGAACCTGCGTTTTGCGCATGCCATTTCTCCGTTGGAGAACCCGATGAAAATCCGTGAGTCTAAGAAGCTGGTTGCTCGTCTTAACACAGAACTTCGTCGTCGTGAAATCGAAGCTAACTCTTAATACTTATTAGATCATGACAGAAAGAAATCTAAGAAAAGAAAGAAGTGGTAAGGTTGTTAGCAACAAGATGAACAAGTCTATCACTGTGTTAGTGGAGAGCAAAATGAAGCACCCGATCTACGGTAAGTTCGTTAGCAAGTCCACTAAATTCATGGCACACGACGAGAACAATGATTGCAACATCGGGGATACCGTACGCATTCAGGAAACTCGTCCGCTGAGCAAGAATAAGAACTGGCGTTTGGTAGAAATTATAGAAAGGGCGAAATAAGATGATACAGCAGGAATCAAGACTAACTGTAGCTGATAACAGCGGTGCTAAAGAAGTTCTTTGTATCCGCGTACTAGGAGGTACTGGCAAAAAGTATGCTTCAATCGGAGACAAGATTGTAGTAACTGTAAAGTCAGCCCTTTCTTCTGGTAACGTTAAAAAGGGAACTGTTTCTAAGGCAGTAATTGTAAGAACAAAGAAAGAGGTAAGAAGAAAAGATGGCTCCTATATCCGTTTCGACGATAACGCCGCTGTTCTTCTGAATGCAAACAACGAACCTCGCGGTACGCGTATCTTTGGACCGGTTGCCCGTGAACTTCGTGAAAAGCAATTCATGAAAATTGTTTCGTTAGCACCTGAAGTTCTATAACTATTAATTCAGATTAAAATGAATAAGAAAAAACTTCACGTAAAGACTGGCGACACAGTTAAAGTAATTGCCGGTGACGAGCGCGGTAAGACAGGCCGCATCACAGCTGTTGATAGAGAAAAGCAAAGAGTAACGATCGAAGGCCTTAACCTGGTAACAAAGCACACGAAACCTAGTGCGCAGAACCCACAGGGAGGTATTCAGAAAGTTGAAGCTCCCATTCATGCAAGCAATGTAGCACTGGTTGATCCAAAAAGCGGTGAAACTACAAAGACTGCAAGAAGAAAGAACAGCGAAGGTAAGTCAGAGCGTTATTCTAAAAAGACAGGAGAGGTAATCTAACATGGCCACTACAAGATTAAAAGAAAAATATCAGAATGAGGTAGTGCCTGCCTTAAAAGAGAAGTTCCAGTATAAGAACGTCATGCAGGTGCCGCGTCTCGTTAAGATTTCGATCAACAGAGGTATCGGTGCTGCCGTTGCTGACAAGAAGTTGGTTGATGTTGGCGTTGACGAATTAACAACCATCACAGGACAGAAAGCTGTAGCGACTATCGCTAAGAAGTCTGTTTCTAACTTTAAGTTGCGCGAGGGTATGCCAATTGGCGCCCGCGTAACACTTAGAGGTGAGAAGATGTACGAGTTCCTGGACCGTCTTCTGACTGTAGCACTTCCACGTGTACGTGACTTCAGAGGTGTAAGCGACAAAGGCTTTGACGGCCGCGGTAACTATACCTTAGGTGTGAAAGAGCAGATCATCTTTCCAGAGATCAGCATCGACAAAGTAAAGGCGATCACTGGTATGGATATCACTTTTGTTACAACAGCTAACACAGACGAAGAGAGCTATGAGCTGCTGAAAGCGTTCGGAATGCCTTTCGTTAACGTAAAGAAATAGTAAAATGGCAAGAGAATCAGTAAAAGCTAGAGAGCTTAAAAGACAGAAGTTAGTAGCAAAATATGCTACAAAAAGAGCCGAGTTGAAGGCTAACGGAGATTACGATGCTTTAGATAAGCTTCCTCGTAACGCGTCTCCGGTTAGACTGCACAACCGGTGCAAATTATCTGGACGCCCAAGAGGATACATGAGAAAATTCGGTATCTCCCGCGTAATGTTCAGAGAGCTTGCTTCTGCTGGTAAAATTCCTGGTGTTACAAAAGCGAGCTGGTAATTTTTTTCTTACTCGGTAAGAAAAAAGAAAAGATATTCGTATCTTTGCCCCTCGCTTAGATAAAGCATTCATTATTATACAGTATTCATAATGAACACAGATCCAATAGCAGATTATTTAACTAGAGTGCGTAACGCTATCAAAGCGAACCATCGAATAGTTGAAATACCATCTAGCAAGATAAAAAAAGAGATTACCAAAGTATTATACGACAAAGGGTACATTCAAAGTTATAAATTTGATGACTCTGTAGTACAAGGTACCATCAAGATAGCTCTCAAATACAACCCTAACACTAAGCAATCTGCTATTGTAAAACTGGAAAGGGTAAGTAAGCCAGGGCTACGTAAATACACCGGAAGTGAAAACCTGCCACGTGTACTAAACGGGTTAGGCGTTGCAATATTGTCTACTTCTAAAGGTGTAATGACAGAGAAAGAAGCCAGAGCCAAGAAAGTAGGTGGCGAGGTTTTATGTTATGTATATTAATTAGGAGGATAGACAATGTCACGTATAGGAAAATTGCCAATCAGCCTGCCAGACAGCATACAAGTTACTGTTGCTGCAGATAACGTAGTTACGGTAAAAGGACCAAAAGGGACTCTTACAACTCCAGTAGATAAAGATATCATCGTGAAGCAGCAAGACAATACAATTGTTGTGGAACGTCCGACTGAGCAGAAGCGCCATAAAGCGATGCACGGTCTGTACAGATCTTTGATCAACAACATGGTGGTGGGCGTAAGCCAGGGTTATAAAGAGCAGCTGGAATTAGTAGGTGTTGGTTACAAAGCAACCGTACAAGGAAACGTTTTAGAGCTTTCGCTTGGATACTCACACAATATTTACCTGGGCATGCCGGATGAAGTAACTGCTACGGCCGTTACCGAAAAAGGTAAGTCTCCGGTAGTAACGTTGGAGTCAAACGACAAGCAACTGTTAGGACAGGTTGCTGCTAAAATTAGATCACTGCGCAAGGTAGAGCCATACAAAGGTAAGGGTATCCGCTTTGTAGGTGAAGTTATCAGAAGAAAAGCTGGTAAGACAGCCTCTAAATAATCATCATCATGTCTACTAATAAAATTAACAGAAGACTAAGAATTAAAAGAAGTATCAGAAACAAGATTTCTGGTACTTCTGAAAGGCCACGTTTATCTGTGTTCCGTAGCAACAAAGCTATTTACGCACAGCTAATCGATGATACTACTGGTGTGACACTAGCAGCAGCCTCTTCAGTAAAGCTTGATGATAAGACTTCAAATATCGAGACAGCTGGAAAAGTTGGCAGAGACATTGCTGAAAAAGCACTTGCTAAAGGAATTTCTTCGGTAGTATTCGATCGTTCTGGTTACCTTTATCACGGTAAAGTAAAATCATTGGCAGAAGGCGCTCGTGAAGCTGGCCTTAAATTCTAAATAATTATGTTGAAGAATAATATACGAAGCGTAAAGGCGAGCGAAATCGAACTAAAAGAGAAAGTAGTAGCCATTAACCGTGTTGCCAAGGTTGTTAAAGGTGGTAGAAGGTTTAGCTTTGCAGCCATCGTAGTTGTTGGAGATGGAAATGGCGTAGTTGGTTACGGATTAGGTAAAGCTAACGAGGTAACTGATGCTATTGCCAAAGGAATCGATGACGCGAAGAAAAATTTAGTTAAAGTTCCGCTTTATCACCATACTGTTCCACATCCACAGGAAGGAAAGTACTCGGGTGGTTTCGTGCTGATCAAGCCAGCTGCCGCCGGTACAGGTGTAATTGCAGGTGGTGCGATGCGTGCGGTACTGGAAAGTGCTGGTATCAAAGACGTACTTTGTAAGTCTAAAGGGTCCTCAAACCCTCACAACGTAGTGAAGGCTACGTTTGATGCTCTTTCTAAAATGCGTGATCCTTTGGCTGTTGCGCAGCAACGTGGTGTTAATTTACAGAAAGTATTCAACGGATAATTGAAATGGCTAAAGTAACAATCACACAAGTTAAAAGCACAATTGACAGGCCAAAGACTCAAAAGCTGACTATTCAGGCTTTAGGTCTTGGTAAGATCAATAAGTCAGTGTCTGTTGAATATACTCCGCAGATTGCTGGCATGGTAAGAAAGGTTCACAATTTAGTAGAAGTTAAAGACTTTCAATAATGTACTTAGATTCTTTAAAACCTGCAGAAGGTGCTGTTAAAACCAGAAAAAGAATAGGTAGAGGTACGGGATCCGGTAGAGGTGGAACTTCTACGCGTGGTCACAAAGGTGCCAAATCTCGTTCTGGTTATTCACAGAAATCAGGCTTTGAAGGTGGTCAGATGCCACTTCAGAGACGCGTACCTAAGTTTGGCTTCAAAAATATCAACCGAGTTGAGTATAAAGCCATCAACTTAGACGTATTACAGTCTTTGGCAGAGTCAACAAATGAAACAGTTCTAAACTTTGATTTCTTCAAGGCGCACGGTCTGGTTCAGAAAAATGATAAAGTTAAAATTTTAGGTAGAGGCGAGCTGAACAAGTCTGTTGAGGTACATGCGCACGCTTTCTCATCTACAGCAACATCATCAATAGAAAAGGCAGGCGGTAAAGCAGTTGCTCTCTAATAGAGATTGGTATGAAGAAGTTTATAACAACAATCAAGAACATTTTCGCTATTGAAGACCTGAGGGTGCGTATCCTGAATACGGTCTTCTTTATAGCTATATTCCGACTTGGTTCTTATGTTGTTTTACCTGGTGTGGATCCTAACCAGCTAGAAGCTAATACAGCGGGCTTGTTTGGTTTGTTGGATACCTTCTTAGGTGGAGCGTTCAGTAACGCATCTATTTTTGCGTTAGGCATCATGCCATATATATCAGCTTCTATCGTACTGCAGCTGTTGACTATTGCTGTACCTTATTTCCAAAAAATGCAGAAGGAGGGTGAGTCTGGTCGAAAGAAAATCAACCAGATTACCCGCGTTCTGACGATTATAATCACACTTGCTCAGGCAGTAGGCTTTGTCGCTACGATCAACGCAGAGGCAATTGTTATTAATACTACACTGTTTACCATCACGTCTATGATTGTACTGACATCCGGTACCATCTTTACCATGTGGTTGGGTGAGAAAATAACAGACAAAGGAATCGGAAATGGTATCTCCATGCTTATCATGATTGGTATTATATCTCGCTTCCCAGGTGCCATCGTGGCGGAGTTCTTATCGAAGCAACTAAACGGCGCCCTGTTGTTCTTGTTTGAGTTAGTAGTTCTTTTCTTTGTCGTAATGTCCGTTGTCATGCTGACGCAGGCAATACGCAGAATACCTGTACAATACGCCAAGCAGGTAGGAGGAAGTTCTTTGTATAGTGGACAAAGACAGTTTATCCCGCTAAAAGTAAACGCAGCAGGGGTAATGCCAATCATCTTTGCCCAGTCACTGATGTTCCTTCCTTCTATGTTAGCTTCTATCTGGGCTGATACAAGCGATATCGCGAACTATATCGGTTCTACATTTGCTGACTTCACCTCATGGCAATATAACCTTGTGTTTGGCTTACTGATCTTGGTTTTCACTTATTTCTATACTGCCATTAGTGTAAATCCAAATCAAATAGCTGACGATCTGAAAAGAAGTGGTGGATTTATCCCCGGTGTGAAACCTGGTAGAGCAACGTCAGAATTCATTGACACCATCTTAACCAGAATCACGCTCCCAGGTGCAATTTACCTCGCTCTTGTTGCCATCTTCCCGGCTATTGCCATGCTGTTAGGCGTAACAAGAGAGTTTTCACAATTCTTTGGAGGTACATCGCTTATCATTATGGTGGGTGTGGTGCTAGATACCCTTCAGCAAGTTGAAAGTTATCTGCTCATGAGACACTATGACGGTATGATGAAATCAGGTAAACTGCGCGGCAGAACTGAAAACATAGCGATGGTATCTTAATGATTATATATAAGACAGAAGAAGAAATTGAGCTAATTCGCCAGAGTGCTTTGATCTTAAGCAAAGCACATGGCGAAATTGCTTGTATGGTGAAGGAAGGTGTCTCAACACTGGAACTGGATAAGCGGGCAGAAGAGTTTATTCGGGATAATGGTGGAACCCCTTCTTTTAAAAATTATAACGGCTTCCCTTACAGTCTGTGTATCTCGGTTAACGCAACAGTGGTACATGGTATGCCTAGCAACTACATTTTGAACGATGGTGACATCATCTCTGTTGATGGGGGAGTTTATTACAAAGGATTTCACAGCGACTGTGCCTACACGCATAGTGTAGGGAATGTTCCGGAAGAAGTACAAAAGCTTTTAACAGTAACCAAAGAGTCATTGTACAAAGGTATAGAGAAAGCAGTGGTCGGGAATAGAATGGGAGACCTAAGTTTTGCTGTACAGGAACATGCTGAGAAACATGGCTATTCTGTTGTTAGAGAGTTGGTAGGACATGGGCTGGGACGCAACTTGCACGAATCTCCGGAAGTACCGAACTACGGACGAAGAGGGCAAGGTGTAAAATTACAGAATGGGCTGGTGCTGGCGATTGAGCCAATGATCAACCTGGGCACAAGACATATTGTGCAAGAGGACGATGGCTGGACAATACGCACCAAAGACCAAAAACCTTCAGCGCATTTTGAACATACTGTAGTGGTGCGGAAGGACCAAGCTGAGATTTTAACAACATTTGATTATATAGAACAAGCTAAAAAAGCATAAATGGCAAAACAGTCGTCCATAGAACAAGACGGAACTATTATCGAAGCTTTGTCAAACGCCATGTTTCGGGTTGAGCTTGAAAATGGTCATCAGGTGGTAGCGCATATTTCCGGTAAGATGAGAATGAACTACATTAAAATCTTACCGGGGGACAGAGTGAAGTTGGAAATGTCGCCTTATGACCTCACAAAGGGTAGAATTGTTTATCGATATAAATAAATACAATGAAAGTTAAAGCATCAGTAAAAAAGAGAAGTGCTGAATGTAAAGTTATCCGCCGCAAGGGGAAGCTTTATGTCATCAACAAAAAGAACCCAAGATATAAACAAAGACAAGGTTAATTAATTTTATGGCTAGATTAGCAGGAGTAGATATTCCGGACAACAAGAGAGGAGAAATTGCCCTTACCTATATTTTCGGTATAGGCCGCAGCCTTTCTAAGCAGATTTTGAGCAAAGCCGGGGTGGATCTTGACAAAAAGGTAAAAGACTGGACTGAAGACGAGGCCGGTGAGATCAGAAATATTATTGCAGCAGAGATCAAAACAGAAGGTGTTTTGAGATCTGAAGTACAACTGCACATTAAGCGTCTTCTTGACATTGGCTGCTACCGTGGTTTAAGACACCGTAAGGGTTTGCCAGTACGCGGACAGCGTACCAAAAACAACTCACGCACCAGAAAAGGTAAGCGTAAGACAGTTGCAAACAAGAAGAAAGCTTCTAAATAATAATTGATCATGGCTCAAAAGAGAAAAGATAAAGCTAAAAAGCGTGTTGTAGTTGTTGAATCAACTGGCCAAGTACACATTAAAGCTTCTTTCAATAATATTATAATATCAGTAACCAATAACGCAGGACAAGTTATTTCTTGGGCTTCTGCTGGTAAAATGGGCTTCAAGGGTTCTAAAAAGAACACGCCTTATGCAGCTCAGATGGCCGCTGGTGACTGTGCCAAGGTTGCTTACGACCTGGGTATGCGTAAAGCAGAGGTGTTTGTAAAAGGTCCTGGTGCAGGTAGAGAATCTGCTATCAGAACGGTACAAAACACTGGTATTGAAGTTACAACGATCAAAGACGTAACGCCTCTACCGCACAACGGATGTCGCCCTCCAAAACGCAGAAGAGTTTAATTTCTAAAAACGAATTAAGAAATGGCAAGATATACTGGTCCTAAAAGCAAAATCTCTAGAAAGTTTGGTGAAGAGATTTTTGGCCCAAGCAAAGCATTAAAAAAGAAAAGCTACCCTCCAGGGCAGCACGGCCGTGGCCGACGCAAGAAGCAGTCTGAATACGCTATTCAGCTTGCTGAAAAGCAAAAAGCAAAATACATCTACGGAATACTAGAAAAGCAGTTTGCTAACCTTTTTGAGAAAGCGCACAGAAAAGGTGGCATCACAGGTGAAAACTTGTTAGCCTTACTAGAGTCGAGATTAGATAATACTGTTTATCGTTTAGGTATCGCTCCTACCAGAAGAGCTGCTCGCCAGCTTGTTCTGCACAAGCATATTACTGTGAATGGTGAAATTGTAAACATTCCTTCTTTCTCTCTGAAAGTAGGTGATGTTGTGGCTGTACGCGAAAAGTCAAAGTCTTTGGAGGCTATCACGACTAGCTTAACTGTTCGCAACGCTCGTCAGTTTGGCTGGTTAGAGTGGAATGCAAACGAAATGGCTGGTAAGTTCATTGCTACTCCTGACAGAGAGCAGATCCCTGAGAAGATTCAGGAGCAGCTAATCGTCGAGCTTTACTCTAAGTAAGCAGCTTAATCAATTTATAACCTTTAACACTGCAAGTATGTCAATATTAGCATTTCAAATGCCAGAGAAAGTTGTAATGGAAAAAGCCGACGACTTTCATGGTTTATTTGAATTCAAGCCGCTTGAAAAAGGTTACGGTGTAACCATCGGTAATGCTCTGCGAAGAATTCTGCTTTCCTCACTAGAAGGATATGCAATCACAAGTATTCGTATAGGTGGTGTACTGCATGAGTTCTCGTCTGTTGAAGGGGTGGTTGAGGATGTATCTGATGTGATCCTTAACATGAAAATGGTGCGCTTTAAAAAAGTAAGCGAAGTTGTAGACGAAAAGATTTCTGTTACACTAAGTGGACAAGATACCTTCAGAGCTGGTGATATTAACAAGTTCACCTCTAGCTTCGAAGTGCTGAATCCGGAACTGGTTATTTGCCACATGGACCCAAGCATTAACTTCGAAATTGAGATGACTATTCAGAAAGGACGTGGATACGTGCCTGCTGAAGAAAACAAGCCAGCAGATCAGGTATTTGGTCAAATCGCTATCGACGCCATTTACACGCCTATCAAGAACGTGAAGTTCAGTGTTGAGAACACCCGCGTGGAGCAAAAAACTGACTACGAGAAACTGGTTCTTGACATACAGACAGATGGCTCTATTCACCCAGAGGATGCGCTAAAAGGAGCCGCAAATATTCTGATACAGCACTTCATGTTGTTCTCTGACAACACGATGACCTTCGAAACGGCTAAGCCAGAAGAAGAGGAAGCTGTTGATGAGGAAATGCTGCACATGCGCAAAGTTCTGAAGACTTCGCTTCAGGACATGGACCTCTCTGTTCGCGCTTACAACTGCTTAAAGGCTGCCGACATCAAAACCCTTGGTGACCTGGTACAGTTGGATATTGCTGACATGATGAAGTTCCGTAACTTCGGTAAGAAGTCGTTGACTGAGCTAGAAAACCTAGTTCAGGAGAAAGGCCTGACTTTCGGTATGGACCTTTCTAAGTACAAATTAGAGGAAGATTAATATTAATCCTACGGCATAATTCCCGATCCCTGCGGGTTGATCGACGGTATGCACGTGCACAATTAAAAAAATGAGACACGGTAAAAAAATAAATCACTTAGGAAGAACAGCTTCACACCGTAAGGCAATGCTGTCTAACATGGCAGCTTCACTTATCCTGCACAAGCGTCTTTCTACAACAGTTGCCAAAGCGAAAGCACTGCGTAAGTATGTGGAGCCTTTGTTGACTCGTGCTAAAAGCGACACAACGCACTCCAGAAGAACTGTTTTTGCTTACCTGCAAGAAAAGGAGTCTGTAAAAGAGCTTTTTGACAATGTATCACAGAAGATCGCTAACAGACCAGGTGGTTATACGCGTATCATCAAGACTGGCTACAGACTGGGTGACAACGCTGAGATGTGTGTGATCGAGTTAGTAGATTACAACGAGGACATGCTGTCAACAGCAGCTACAGCAACTACAGGTGCGAAGAGAACACGTCGTCGTGGTGGTAAGAAAGGTGGCTCTAACGAGGCAACTACTGCTACAGAAACAGCGGCCACTCCTGCAGCTGAGGCTCCTGAGGCTACAACTGAGGCAACTGACTCTAACGAGGAGACTAAAAATGCTGAATAAGCACTGTCTGTAAATATTTCTAAGGGACATGACGTAAGTCGTGTCCCTTTTTTATTTTTGTATCAAATCGTTATTATGAAAAAGCATACTTCTTCTGAAGCACTCCTTCTCTTAGAAGACGGAACAGTTTTCAAAGGCAAAAGCCTGGGTCGCATCGGCACCTCTGGTGGCGAGCTATGTTTCAATACTGGTATGACCGGTTACCAGGAAATTTTTACAGATCCCTCTTACTTCGGGCAGTTAGTAGTTACCACCGTTTCGCATGTGGGCAATTACGGCGTGCAGCCAGAGGAAGTGGAGTCAGGCAGATTGCAGATAAGTGGCCTGGTGTGTAAGGAGTTTTCTACTTTCTTCTCCCGTGGTACCGCAGAAGGATCCTTGCAGGAGTATTTTGAGAAAGCCGGTGTTGTTGGAATCTGTGAGATAGACACAAGAGCCTTGGTGCGTCACATCCGTGATAAAGGAGCCATGAACGGCATCGTGTCCTCTGAAACAACAGACGTAGACCTGTTGCGTAAAAAGTTGGCTGAGATACCCTCTATGGCTGGATTGGAGCTAGCGTCGAAGGTTAGCACACCCGAAGTTTACGGGTTTGCGCCAGAGGAGGTAAAATATAAAGTAGCCGTACTGGACCTGGGTGTAAAGCAAAACAGCTTGCGTAACCTGGTAGCGAGGGGCTGTGAAGTAAAGGTTTTCCCTTACAACACTTCTTTTGAGGAAATGGAGCAGTGGAACCCAGACGGATATTTTGTTTCTAACGGTCCTGGAGACCCTGCCGCAACTACCGTAGCAGTAAACAGCGTAAAGCAAATGTTGGCGAAAGAAAAACCAATGTTTGGTATTTGCATGGGGCACCAGATGCTGGCGCAAGCAAACGGTATCGCCACGTACAAAATGCACAACGGACACCGGGGCCTGAACCAGCCCGTTAAAAACTTACTGACAGGTCGCTCCGAAATCACCAGCCAGAACCACGGTTTCGTGGTAGATGCCGAACAGCTCAGAAATCACCCGGAGGTAGAGGTAACGCACATCAACCTGAACGACAACACCATTGAAGGTATACGCATGAAGACCAAGCCCGCCTTCTCCGTGCAGTATCACCCGGAGTCTTCCCCAGGGCCGCACGACTCAGTTTACCTGTTCGATGATTTCATCGCCCTGCTAGAAAAGAGTAAAATCAAGTAAAACTATAACAACAAATCGATGAGCTTAATCACAGACATTAAAGCCAGACAGATCTTCGACTCAAGAGGAAACCCTACTGTAGAAGTAGATGTAATAACTGAAAATGGTACCCTAGGCCGTGCTGCTGTTCCATCCGGAGCTTCTACAGGTGTACACGAGGCGGTAGAGCTGCGTGATAACGATAAGAGCAAGTACATGGGCAAGGGTGTACTGCAGGCAGTGAAAAACGTAAACGAGAAGATCGCGGAAGAGCTGGTTGGCTTTACAGTGTTCGAGCAAAACCTGCTGGACAAGATCATGATCGAGCTGGATGCTACGCCAAACAAAGGCAATCTGGGTGCAAACGCCATCCTGGGCGTTTCCTTGGCTATTGCCCGCGCTGCTGCACAAGAGCTGAACATGCCACTTTACCGCTATGTAGGTGGTGTTAATGCAAACACGCTGCCTGTGCCGATGATGAACATCCTGAACGGTGGTAGCCACGCGGATAACTCGATCGATTTCCAGGAGTTTATGATCATGCCCGTAGGCGCTACTTCCTTCTCCGAAGCGCTTCGTATGGGTACAGAAGTATTCCACCACCTGAAAAACGTACTGAAGAAGAAAGGCTTCTCTACGAACGTAGGTGACGAAGGCGGATTTGCTCCAAATATCGCTTCGAACGAGGAAGCTATTCAGGTTGTGTTGCAAGCTATTGAAACAGCAGGTTACAAGCCAGGCGATGACTTTATGATCGCCATGGACGCGGCTAGCTCCGAGTTCTACGATGCAGCGTCTGGTACATACCATTTCAAAAAATCGACAGGCGATAAGCTGACTTCATCGGAGATGGTGAGCTTCTGGGCTGACTGGGTTAAAAAGTACCCGATCATCTCGATCGAAGACGGTATGGCGGAAGATGACTGGGCAGGCTGGAAGCAGCAGACAGAGGCGATCGGCGACAAAGTGCAGCTGGTAGGTGATGACCTGTTCGTAACGAACGTGAACCGCCTGCAGCAGGGAATTGATCAAGGTGTAGCGAACTCTATCCTGATCAAAGTAAACCAGATCGGTTCGCTTACTGAAACCATCAACGCCATCAACCTTGGCCTACGTCATGGCTACAAGAGCGTGATGAGCCACCGTTCCGGCGAGACAGAGGACAACACGATTGCCGACCTGGCAGTGGCGTTGAACACAGGCCAGATTAAGACTGGTTCAGCTTCCCGCTCTGATCGTATGGCAAAGTACAACCAACTGCTTCGTATCGAAGAGGAGCTTGGCGAGATTGCTTACTTCCCGGGCAAGAAGTTCTAAGCTTTATCTTAGAAAATATTTATATTTAAGGCTGTGGGTTTTAGGGCTCACAGCCTTATTTTTGTATACCTTCCAAAGCCGAGTACCATGTTGCAGCGCATTCCTAAAATCTTCCGGAACTTCTACTTTATCACGACCTTTCTGTTTATCGTGTGGATGCTCTTCTTCGACTCGAACGACTTTATCACCCAATACCGAATGCGGCGGCAGCTAAGCGAGGAAGAGGAGCGCAAAGAGTATTACCTGGAGATGATGGCAGAGGTGCAGAAAGACCGTGAGGAGCTGATGAGTAACCCCGAGTTGCTGGAGAAGTTTGCCCGCGAAAAGTACCTGATGAAACGTCCTAAGGAGGATGTTTTCATCATTGTCCGAAAGGAAGATTAGAGACAGAGCTTAGTCTTTGTACTCCTTGTTGGGCTCCCAAGTAACAAACAGCAATTCCTGATTCCTGCTCTACTATAAAGCAACCAGGAAGCCCCTTCGCCCCTGTGGTAAGTAAGCTCGCTCAGGCTGTCGGTTTATCTCCTGACCTCAAAGCCAGCCCTCCCTAAATTATTTGTAAATTGCGGCATAGAGAGCTGCTGCCAGGCGTAGCGGCTTAATTAACTAAACGACACTATGGCAAAAGTTGCAATAAACCTTTCTACGGGGGCTCTTCAGCAGGAAGAGGTAATTGTGGGTATAGATCTGGGTACGACCAACAGCTTGGTGGCCTACATCCATCCTGAAGACAAGAAACCAATCGCGATCAACGACCAGGGGCGAGGCACAGTAGTGCCCTCTGTCGTACATTTCACCCTGAACGGCGAAACGATTGTTGGTACTGATGCAAAGAACTACCTTATCACGGATCCTGCCAATACCATTTATTCCGTTAAGCGCCTGTTGGGTAAGTCTTACAAAGACCTGGGCGAGCATAAGGATTACTTCGGCTATAAGATCATTGATGATGACAGCGAAGGGCTTGTGAAAGTACGCGTACAGGAGAAGTTCTTTTCTCCGATTGAGTTATCAGCCGAGATTCTGAAAGAACTGCGTGAGCGGGCAGAACATGTCCTGAAAACTCCGGTTAACCGTGCGGTGATTACGGTTCCCGCTTATTTTAACGACTCCCAGCGGCAGGCCACACGCGATGCCGGAAAACTGGCAGGGCTGGAGGTGCTTCGCATTGTAAACGAGCCTACGGCGGCCGCCTTAGCATATGGCATTGGCATTGACCCGAATGAGGAGAAGACAGTAGCGGTGTATGACCTGGGAGGCGGTACCTTTGATATTTCCATTCTAAGCATTCACCAGGGTATTTTTGAAGTGCTCTCTACGAATGGTGATACCTACCTGGGCGGAGACGATTTTGACCGGGCCATTATTAACCACTGGATACAGGAGAATGAACTGATCGCGGACACTGTGAATCAGGATAAGCACCTGTCGCAGGAGCTGCGCCTGAAGGCGGAGGAGGCTAAGAAAGCGCTAAGCTCGCAGGAAGCATATACCAGCAACATAAACGGCGAAATCGAATGCCACCTGGAGCGCCACACTTTTGAGGCGCTGATCGCCCCGATTGTTGCCCGTACCATGGAGAGCTGCAAGCAGGCCATGGCCGATGCCAGGCTACAGCCGGAGCAGATTGACGCCGTGATCATGGTGGGAGGCTCTACCCGCGTACCACTGGTGTATGAGGCCGTTTCTACTTTCTTTGGCAAGCCTGCCAACAATTCCCTGAACCCGGATGAAGTAGTAGCTTTAGGGGCTGCCATACAGGCAGACATCCTGGCCGGCAACCGCAAGGACATCCTTCTGCTGGACGTAACACCGCTTACCTTAGGTATTGAAACCATGGGAGGCCTGATGGACCCGATCATCCCCCGTAATTCCAAGATCCCGACCAAGGCTGGTCGCCAGTACACCACCTCTGTTGACGGACAGGTGAACATGAAAATTTCCGTGTACCAGGGCGAGCGCGACTTGGTGAAGGAGAACCGTAAGCTGGCGGAGTTCGACCTGAAGGGCATACCGGCTATGCCGGCTGGCTTCCCGAAAGTAGACGTTAACTTTATCCTGAACGCCGATGGTATCCTGAAAGTGGAGGCAATTGAGCTTCGTTCCGGTACCCGGCAGGAGGTAGAGGTGAAGCCGCAATACGGCCTTACCGATGAGCAGGTAGAGCAGATGCTGCTGGATTCTATCACCCATGCCAAGGAGGACGTGTCAGCACGCATGCAAATAGAAGCACGCAGCACTGCCGAGCAGATGCTGTACCAGGTAGAACGCTTCATCGAGAAGAACGGGGAGCACCTGACCGAGGAAGAAATACAGTTAACACAGAAAAATGTACAGCACCTGAAAAACGTGTTAGCTGCCGGGGGCGATAAAGATGCGATCTATGCAGCGGTGGATAGACTGGAAGAGCAGACGAGTCCCTTCGCTGAACGCGTGATGCAGATTTCCATCAAGAAGGCTATGGCGGGGAAGAAGATAGAGTAAGGGAGTAGCATTTTATGCATAAAAAAGCGCTGGCAGACTTTACCTGCCGGCGCTTTTTGTTTTACGCTAGAACCTTTCATTAGAGAGCTAAGGTGAAGCCGGGTATTCAAACGCTTTTCTTTTAGCTAAGCAGGCGTAGAAACTGTTTTTCTAATGATTTATATACAGCCTTTTTGTAAAACTGTATTTGTGCTCCACATGAGGGGCAGGAGCTTGATATTAACAAGACCCTTTACGGGATGACATAGATGAAGAATAAAACGGCCCTACGCCTCAAAGGTGTAGGGCCGTTTTGTTACCAGGGAGCTCCTCTTCTACATCTCGGGTAAGCGCTATAATTAACCCAGGGCGTCCAACACAAACTGCAGCAGGTTAAAGTTAAAGTAGAGGAGGGTTACCGCTACAATCACCCCAACCATAACGTTGGCGTAAGGGGCATCGTTCTCCCGCACTTCCCGCACACCCCAATAGGTATAAGCAACCAGGGCCAGCAGGGCATACAGCAGAAGCAGGATGGGAATAGCCAGTAACACCTCAATAGAGGCGAAGCGCCAGAAATAATTCAGGCATAGCCACAGCAGGTTCAGGAGCCAGGCTAAAACGAGCATGACAATGCTTCTTTTCGTGGAGCCTAGTCCAATGGTGCCAAATAGCCTTGCTGCCGTATCGCCTTCCACCTCTTCTAGGTTATAGTTTAATGCCGAACTTATTCCCCAGTTGCTCCAGGTCGCGCTCAACGGGAGGCAGTAGCGGAATACCTTCCTCCAGGCGCTGTGCCGTCATTTCGCGCTCCGGATCGCCCGGGATCAGCACACACTTCTCGCCCTTCTTTACTTTTGCCTTGCGGAAAGTCTCGATCCACTTGTCCATGTGCTCCTTAAACTCATCGGCAGGCCGGAAGGCGTCTATACGCATGGCACCTAAAAAGTGCCCGATTCCCTGCCCCACAGGGTCGGCCGGAGGCGCCAGGAAGCTTACAAAAGGCGGTACCCAGGGGCCATAGTTAGCGCCGGAAAGCACAGCCGAAAAAATATCAACAATAGAGGCTAAAGCATAGCCTTTGTGGCTACCGTGCGTTTTATCACTACCCAGCGGCAGCAAAGCGCCTCCCTCTTTTAATTCATTGGCGTTGGTCGTGTCCTGCCCGTCTTTTGTCTGAATCCAGCCGGTCGGCGCTTTCTTTTCCTGGCGCTGCAGGATCTCCAGCTTGCCGTTAGCGGCAGAGGCGGTGGCAAAGTCAGCCACAAAAGGAGGTTGCTTACGGGTAGGAACAGCCACGGCAATAGGGTTCGTTCCCAACATCCTGTCTGTAGAGAAGGTAGGAGCCACCAGAGGCGAGGCATTGGTCATAGCTATCCCGATCATATCAGAAGAAAGGGCTTCCATGGCATGGTAACCGGCAATACCGAAGTGGTTGGAGTTCTTAACAGATACCCAGCCGCTGCCTACTTTTTCGGCTTTCTCAATGGCAATGTCCATGGCGCGCGGGGCAATCACCAGGCCCAAGCCAGCGTCTCCGTCTACAGTGGCGGTGCTGGGCGTTTCATGCACAATGCGCATTTTGGGCTTCGGGTTAATCCTACCTGCTTCCCATAGGCGCACATAGCCGCTCAGGCGTGCCACCCCATGCGAGTCAACGCCCCGCAGGTCGGCTTCGAGTAGTACCTCGGCAGCCAGCCTGGCATCTTTCGGGGAGCAGCCCATTTGTAGAAAAACCTCCTGGGTAAAGTTGAAAAGTTGTTTGTATGGATACATAAGTAATGCTACAAAAATAGAGATGGCAAATTAACAAAATATCAGTCCAAAGCCTTAGGTACACATGGTGCAAGAGGAGTTTGTCTTGTAGGGGAAGTTCGTTCTGCTGGGACTTTTTTCTAATAAGCTGTGTGAGGAAAGGCCTTACTAACTTCCCCATGCAAGACCAGAGGAGGAGAGGAGACTACGGTTACATGCCCGACAAGCATTTATATCTGCTAATTGCTATGCTTTTAAATAAAGTGAGACATTGTGGAACAAAATTTGTCATTGCTGCTATAGGCTAACCAATCGTATATATGAGACAGGCTGTACTTCTTTTTTTGTTCTTATGGGCGGCCTGTTCCGTACAGGCACAGACCAAGCTGGTTTTCGAGGAAACCAGGCCAGAGGCGTACCTGATGAGGCAGGTACCTAATAGTGGTAGCCAGGCAAACCTAAACAACATCATCAACCTGCTCGACCAGGCGAACGTGCGGGCCAAGGGGGGCGGCAGGCCTTCCCGGAAGCCGGAGTTTACTTTGAAATTTGAGCAGCAGGCTCGCATAGCGGATGCCGGCGAGCAGTTGCAACTAAAGGTGCAGCTGGCAAAACTGACAGTAGGGGGAGATGTCTTGTACAAGGGCTTTGACCTGAGCGAGGTGCTTTTACCCGAAAAGATGAGCTATAAGGTAAACCTGCTACAGGGGCAGAACAAGGTGGTGAAGGTATATGACCGCACGGCCACGTTTAGGCCTGGCGGCATGGTGTTGCTGGAAGAAACGATACCTGATACCGCTGCTAACCAGAACTACCAGCTGAAGATAGAGGAAAAGCAACTGGTGTACACGCCGGAAGATGTACACCGCGTGCAGGAACGCCTGCGTTTGGTGGAGGATTACTTTGCCGCTAATGCTGCAATCGCAGGAGCTTTGCAGGAGGCAGGGCGCCTCATGCCAGACGATATCGACCGCATTACCCTGCACGATCGCAAGCTGTATGAGTTGGAAGAGTTGTACACCCACCTTAAGGGCAATAAGTTTAATGAGAAGCTTAAGCTACAGCAGCACGACCCGCAGCGCCTGAATGATAAGCTAAGCCAGCTACAGCAGGTACTGCAGGAAAGACGCCGTGCAATTAACTTTGTGCTGGCCACCCTCGACCAGCAGTTTTATAACCGTGGTGTAAGCTTGTTGCGCAATGGCAACCGCTCGGCTGCGCAAGCCTATTTCCAAAAGTCAGTAGAGGTAAACCCTAAGTTTGCTCCTTCGCACGTACAGCTAGCCCATGTCGACTTCCTAAGTGGTTATCTGCAGGAGGCGGCCGGTCGCCTGCGGGATGTGCTGACACGCATGCGCATTGATCCGGAGACGGAGGAGATGGCAATGGGTCTGGCTCATGATATCTACAGCAGTTACATCAGCCAAGGCAGTAGCCTTACCTCGCGCGGCGATTTCCATCAGGCGCTGGATGCCTATGCCGATGCCCGGGAATTGTGCAGTGCAATTGGTGGCTTACGCTGCAGTCTGCCTGCCCTGAACGATGGCGAAGGGCGCGCAGCCACAGGAGCCTTTCGGGCGATGGTAGACCGTGGAAGTGGCTTGCTGTCGCGCAATGAGTTGCGGGAGGCCGAACGCGTAGCGCAGGATGCCCTTCGCTTTCAGCAGGAGTACGATTACGTGCTGCACGGGGCAAGAGAGGCCAGCGAGCTGCTGGGGCAGGTAAAGTTCCAATACTACCTGCAGTACATCGACCAGGGCCAGCAGGCCCTTAGCCAAAAGAATTATGCGGAGGCCCTGCATCAGTTTGAGGCAGCCCTGGAGTTGGAGCAGCAGTACACGTTTAAGCCCGTGCAGGAACTGCCGGGCTTAGCGAAAAAAGCGGCGAAGCCGGTATTGCTAAGCAAGCTGAGCCAAGGCTATGAACAGGCCATGCAGAACCAGCTCACAGCGGCTAGGGACATAGCGGCAGAGGCAACTGCCATGCAGGAGCAGTATGCTTTGCTTTCGGACACCGAGGTGCTGGCCAAGGCCAAGTTGCTGCGCGACCGTATTTTTACACAAGAGTGCATTAATGCCCAGGCAAGCTACGACAAGCACTTCCAAAACGCGAAGAACCTGGTGCGGGAGAAAAAGTACATCGCGGCGGACCAGGCCTATCAGGCAGCGATCAGCGGTGCAGAAGCGTTACCCTCCTGTAATATTGCCACCTTTACAGCCAGGGATGGTCGTGCAGCC
The DNA here is from genome assembly GCF_900188175.1 of Pontibacter ummariensis. Lineage (GTDB taxonomy): Bacteria > Bacteroidota > Bacteroidia > Cytophagales > Hymenobacteraceae > Pontibacter > Pontibacter ummariensis. The sequence continues at coordinate 62,590 of NZ_FZOQ01000001.1, forward strand.
ATTGCGGTGGCGGTAAACTACCAGCGTAAGCTAAAAGATGTTAACCGGCTGGTAAGCAGCAATCGTTACACAGAAGCCATTCAGCTGTATGAAGAGGCCGAAGGGCACTACCTGGCAAACGGCATAAGCAAGTTCGGTCTGGACCATATCGTCCTCTTTAATTACGCCAAAGACAACAGAAAGCAAGCCTTTACAGCCGCTGTGGTGCATTACTTTGCAGGCAAAAGAGAAGAGGAGGCAGCCGTTCAACTGCTAAGTTCACTGCTGGAGAGAGGTTACGCGAAGGGTAAGACCAAAAAAGTGCAGGAGCAATTAGGCAGGCAACTGGCCACCAAAGATGCAGCCCTGGCCTTAGAGGAAGACGCAAAGGTGCTGGCCGCACAGCACACCGCCAACAAAAAAGGACTTAAAAAGCTGCGTAAGGCTTACGAGAAGGAGAGCAGGAGGCTAGCCAGGATGTAGCCTGCTTAGGTATAGAAAGGGATTAATTTGTTAGGCTTAGGCAGAAGAAGCCTGCTTAGAGAAGGAAGAAAGCATGACGTAGCGCTGCAGCAACAGTTTGGGTAAATAAGCTAGGTTTATTTCGCTAAAGTGATATTTGTCATCTTTATTTAAGATCGTGCATGCTAGCTTTGTCTTGTCATTGTTAAAGATGCTATCCCATGAAAAACAAAAGCCAAGCTGTGTACGAGGAGTTAGGACACCGGTTAAATAACAGCCTGGCTAAAAGGTTTTTCAATAATACGTTCATATACCTCCTGTACAACGATGTGGCAGGATTTATGGACCTGTTGGAGTATAGAACGAGCTTGTGTAAGGCCAAAGGGAATGAAGATTACCTTATTTTCAAATTCATGCTTCGCCACATGCTTGGCAAGCACGCTGCAGAACTAAAACATGTGTATCCAACCCCTGAGCTTGATCGTTACGGACGAGGAGCTTAGGTTTTATATATACATAGATCCAAGCGTCAATGCTTTCCGCTAAACTTAGAAAACAAACTTATCCTATAGCAAAAGGCACCTGTACAGGTGCCTTTTGCCGTTTTAGTGGGGTAAGATTAAAGTCCGGCAAATGCCTGGTGCAATACGCCCTCTTTCAGGGCATAGGCCGATACCCGGATCTCCTGTAAGCGGTACTCCTGTAGCACGAAGTCCACGGCAATGCTGGCCAGCACGATCATATCTACGCGCATTTCCAGCATACCCGGTATCGCCAGGCGCTCTTCGTGGTTTTTGCGCAGTAGTTCGTGGTGTACCTGGTAAAAGTCCTCTACCGCCAGGGCAGAGGCAATAGGGTCACTTACCGTACGTGAGGTATCGCCCCGGCGCAGGGCATCAATATCGCAAAGCGTGTCGAAGGTGCCGGAAGAGCCGACCAGGTTGGTCGGTTGGTAGTTGACTACGGCTTCTGAGAGGGGCTGTAACTTTTCGCGTAGGTAGTTCTTTTCTGCCTCCACGTTTTCCGGGGCGATGGGGTCTTGCTGAAAGAACTTGTCCATCAGGCGCTGGGCCCCTAACTCAAAGCTGCGTTTCCAGAAGATCTCCTGCTCATTGCAAAGAATGAACTCCACACTGCCCCCGCCAATGTCCATGATGAGTGAAGTAGACTGGTCCAGTACCCCGGCCGCACGCACGCCATAGTAAATATACTCCGCTTCCCTGTCGCCGGAGATCACCTCTACCAGGATGTCTGTTTGCTTAAAGATGTCTTTCACGAACTCATCCCCATTGCTGGCATTGCGTACCATGCTCGTAGCCATGGCCCGTACAGTCTCTACATCGTAGGCATCTATGGTTTTCCGGAACTCCCGCAAGGTCCCGATCGCACGTTCATACGCCTCTGGTGCAATGGCTCCATTACTGATACCGCCCTGCCCCAGGCGCACCGGCACTGTGGTTTTGTAAAGCTGCTGTAACTGGCCCTGTTCGTTCACCTCTGAGATCAGCAAGTGAAAGGTATTGGTGCCCATATCGATGAGTGCGAGGCGGTTCATTTGATTGTTAATTGTTAGTTGGTGGTTGTTATGAGAACTCTATTTATTGTACCTGGACAAGGTTTAACCCAAAACTATCTTCCATTTTGTTAGCTTTAAAGACTTGAGTAGATGGTAATAATGATTCGGCCACAAGCTTAATAATATCTGCTATTTGGCTTGAAGTAGTACAACATCCAATAATTACTTGTGTAATTGTTTCAGGTTTAAGCTTAATAACTCTGTTTTCAATATGATTTTTGCTTATTCTCCATTCCTTCTCATAATTCCATAAATCTGACTTATGGAAAAATTTTTTATGAAACTGCTCTGTTGTTCCATCAAGCCCAGAAATTACAGGATACTCTGAGTGATATTTAATTGGTTCTAAGTAATCAAAATCATATTCATTCTGCAGTGAATAGACATCAAAACCAACAACAAAGCCTGTATGGTTAAAAGCATAATGCGATCACATCAAAATATTATCTGGAACCGCAGACAATGAAAGCAATCCAATAATAGAATCCCATTTCTCCAGTTGTTCAGGCCTTTCTTTAGCTAATTTGTCTGGATGCCAGAGCTTTTTCTCATCCGTAACCTTTTTTGCTAGTTTTCTTAAAAACATCCTGTTTTTACCCTTATTTAGGGGTTTAATGAGCTCAAGGTTCTTTTCTAAGCACTGTTGGTAAGTTAATAGGTCCCATCTTACTGGAATATTACCGTCAAAAGGATCATTGAAATCCGAAGGCTTAGGGAAATAGATTTCCTGATTAGAAATTAGTCTTCGGTGGTTCTCATTTGACCAATCTCTATATTTAAATAGAGTTTTAGGAACAGGAGTATCCGTAATTCTTCTAACCATACTAATCTATCTTATGAGATACGATTTTAAATTTCCCCCTACATATCTATGTTAGATTATTCTTTAGACCCTACCTCCCCACAGAGCTAAACCTAAAGAAAGTACCCAAGGGAAGCCGACGATTGCCGCTGTCGTGCAGGTACAGCTCACCCAGTTCCTCGTTTTGCACCTGTGCTCCGAAGGTATCACGCATCAGGTTATCCAGGATCATGGCCGAGAAGCCGATGGAGTAAAGGTTTATCAGCAGGAAATAATCCGTGCCGTCCAGCATCTCACGGCAGAGCTTGATCATCTCGTTCAGCTCGTTCTCCAGTTGCCACTTTTCACCATTCGGGCCACGGCCGTAAGAAGGAGGGTCCAGGATAATGCCGTTGTAGGTATTGCCGCGTTTCACCTCACGACGGGCGTACTTCATGGCATCTTCCACGATCCAGCGCACATTGTCCAGGTTGCTGGCCTCCATGTTGTCGCGGGCCCAGTAGTTTACCTGCTTCACCGAGTCCAGGTGCGTGATGTCGGCGCCGGCAGCTTTGGCAGCCAGGGAGGCGGCCCCGGTATAGGCAAACATGTTCAGCACTTTCGGCTGTGGCGTCTTCAGTTTTTTAGTCGTGTCGTAGATGTACTGCCAGTTGCTGTCCTGCTCCGGGAACAGGCCCACGTGCTTAAAAGACGACAAACCCAGGCGGAAGCGCAGTTTCAAGTCGTTGTACTGGTAATTGATGTACCACTGCTCGGGCATTCCTTTCTTCAGTTTCCACTGGCCTTTCTCAGCATTGCCCTTGTCGCGTGCGAAAGTAGCCTGCGCCAGGCGCTGCCATTCCTGCTCCGGAAGGTGTTTATCCCAGATAGCCTGTGGTTCCGGGCGGGCAAGGTAGTAGTCGCCAAAGCGCTCCAGTTTTTCAAAGTTTCCGGAATCTACCAGCTCATAATCAGCCCAGTTTCCTGTTGTTAGAAAAGAATACATATCTTTGTCGTTTATTTCTGGCTGTGTGCCATTTGAGGCAAAAGTACTTATATCTGCCGAGCCTTAAAAATCGCACGCAACCGCTGTTTTATTTGTTTCAAATACATGGCAATTAGCTTTTACAAATACCAGGGCACGGGCAATGACTTCGTGATGGTGGATAATCGCAAACACAATTTTCCCGCAGAAGACGAGGCTTTGGTGAAGTCGCTCTGCGACCGCCGGACAGGGGTGGGGGCAGATGGCCTGATCCTGTTACAGGACCACCCGGACTATGACTTCGAGATGGTGTACTACAATGCCGATGGCAGGGTAGGGTCTATGTGCGGGAACGGAGGACGCTGTGCTGTACGCTTTGCAAGGCAGCTGGGCGTGATAGAGGACGTGGCCTGCTTTCTGGCCGCCGACGGCGAGCACCAGGCCAGCGTAGAGCGCGACCTGATTCAGCTGAAGATGAACGACGTGAAAGAGGTAGAGCAAGTGGGGGAGGACTATTACCTGAATACCGGCTCACCGCATTATGTGCGCTTTGTAGAGGATGTACAGGCTTTGGACGTGTATGAAGAGGGCCGTGCTGTCCGTTACAACGACCGCTTTAAAGCGGTGGGCACCAACGTGAATTTTGTGCAGCGTCTTTCAGAGAATGAGATCTACGTGCGCACTTATGAGCGCGGCGTAGAGGATGAGACCTTGTCGTGCGGAACAGGTGTAACAGCCTGTGCCCTGGTGGCAAGTTTAAAAGGGTTTAACAGCCCTGTTAAAGTTAAGACCTTAGGTGGCGAGCTGGAAGTATCTTTTGAACGGACCGAAGAGGGTGGGTTCAAGCATATCTACCTCATCGGCCCCGCCAAACTGGTGTTTACCGGTTCCATTCCCTTACAGTCTTAATCAGCCCTAAAAGCCAGGCCCGCATGTTTTTAAGCTCCGAGCACATCTATTTAAGAGCCCTGGAACCGGGCGACCTGGACTTCCTGTACTCTCTGGAGAACGACGCCACCGTCTGGCATGTGGGCAACACCCTGACACCCTACTCCCGTTTCGTGCTGGAGGCTTACCTGCAAAACGCAGCACTGGATATTTACACGGTAAAGCAGTTGCGGTTAGTTATCTGCAACCAGCACGATATGGCTGTGGGGGCTATCGACTTATTTGACTTTGACCCTATGCACCACCGGGCAGGCGTTGGCATTGTGATCGCGGCAGACAACCGGAACAAGGGCTATGCCTCCGAAGCGCTCGACCTGTTGCTGCACTACTGCCGCAACACGCTGCAACTGCACCAGGTCTACTGCACCATCACCGCCACGAACCAGGCCAGTATTAACCTTTTCCTGAAGGCAGGTTTTGAGCAGGTCGGCCTACGGAAGGATTGGCTGCGGAGACCCGACGGCTGGGCTGACGTGGTGGAAATGCAGCGCATATTTTAAGACTGATTAACAGGTACCGCATGATCTTTCGAAAAGCTACAGTAGCAGACATGGAAGGGATATTCCGGGTACGGTTTTCCGTGCTGGAGAACAGGCTGGCAGACCCAAGCGCAGTTACCCCTGCCATGTGCGAGGAAATGCTGCTGGAGAAAGGCGGCGGCTGGGTATGCGAGGCAGAAGGCCAGGTGGTGGGCTTTGCTATGGTGGACCTTACGAACTCTTGTGTCTGGGCTCTTTTTGTAGATCCACTCTATGAGAAGAAAGGCATCGGCAAAAAGCTGCACGACCTGATGGTAGACTGGAGCTTTGCCCAGGGACAGTCTAAGTTATGGCTTACCACAGACCCCGGTACCCGTGCCGAGACCTTTTACCGGAAAGCCGGCTGGGTGGAGACAGGCAAGGCGAAAAACGGAGAGCTGCGGTTTGAGCTGGACCGGAGCTAGCGACCTGATGCTGCCATAGCAGCCACAGGAGCTCACTTCCCCGGAGATATCGGTCCGCTAAAAGCCGGTTAAAGAATCGAACTTCTGCCACTATGCCACATGTTACTTATTATGGCATAGCCAACTATGCCTGAAGCAGATAGAGGTACGCGCCTTGCTGCCTCAACTGTTAATATGGCAGATAACCTATATGACTGTTATTCTGGTATTGTTTTAGTACAGAGGAATAGATATATCGGAAAAACAGCTATTTTTGACGATATTGTGAACAGAAGAATTCATTTAAGAGCAACATACAGATGTTTGATTTTTTCGGTAAAGCCGTAGCCAAGATATTCGGTACAAAATCCGACAGAGATATAAAGGAGGTACTTCCTTACGTATCTAGAGTAAACGAAGAATATGTAAAGCTTAACGGCCTGTCTGATGATGAACTTCGCCAGAAAACGGTGGAGATCAAGAGCATCATCGATGAGCGGCTTAAGCCTATAGACGATAAAATTGCAGCGCTGCACAAGCGCATTGCCGACGAACCGGAGCTGAACATTGTTCAGAAAGAGAATATCTTCACGGAGATAGATGAACTGGAGAAGGAGCGCAATAAAGAACTGGAGGTAGTGCTGATGGAAGTGCTGCCTGTTGGTTTTGCCATTGTAAAGGAAACTGCCCGCCGTTGGAAAGAAAACGGACAGATGGTAGTAACCGCCACCGACATGGACCGCGAACTGGCGGCCCGCAAGCCAAACGTGGTGATCGAAGGCGACAAAGCCATCTGGCAGAACAGGTGGGTGGCTGCCGGCAACGAAGTTACCTGGGATATGCTGCACTACGATGTACAGCTGATCGGTGGTATTGTACTGCATCAGGGCAAGATCTCGGAGATGGCCACTGGTGAGGGTAAGACCCTGGTTGCAACGCTGCCAGCCTTCCTGAACGCCTTATCGAAGCGCGGGGTGCACGTGGTAACGGTAAACGACTACCTGGCCAAGCGTGACTCGGAGTGGATGGCGCCTTTGTTTGAGTTCCATGGCCTGACCATCGACTGCATTGACAAGCACCAGCCAAACTCAGAGTCCCGCCGCAATGCCTACCGTGCGGATATCACGTATGGTACGAACAACGAGTTCGGCTTCGACTATCTGCGCGACAACATGGCCCGTGAGCCAAAAGACCTCGTACAGCGCAAGCACCACTATGCCATGATTGACGAGGTGGACTCGGTGCTGATCGACGACGCCCGTACACCACTGATCATCTCTGGTCCGGTGCCACGTGGCGACGAGCACGAGTTCTACCAGCTGAAGCCACGCATTGCCATGCTGGTGGAGGCGCAGCGCAAACTGGTGAATAATTTCCTGACAGAGGCCAAGCGCCTGATCAAAGAAGGCAATACCCAGGAAGGCGGTCTTTCTTTGTTCCGTGCTTACCGTGGTCTGCCGAAGAGCAAGCCGTTGATCAAGTACCTGAGTGAAACAGGTAACCGTGCCATTCTGCAGAAGGTAGAGAACTTTTACCTGCAGGATAACTCTCGTCAGATGCCGGAGGCCGATGAGCCGCTGTACTTTACCATTGACGAGAAGCACAACCAGATCGAGCTCACAGAGAAAGGTATTGACCTGATCACCGGCCAGGGAGAAGACCCGAACCTGTTTATCCTGCCGGATATCGGCACAGAGATCGCCAACATCGAGAACAACAAGGAGCTTTCGGAGGAAGAGCAGCTGCATGCCAAAGAAAAGCTGATCGCTGACTTCCAGGAGAAAACCAAGCGTGTACACACAATCAACCAGTTGCTGAAAGCCTATACCCTGTTCGAGAAAGACACGGAGTATATCGTGACAGCAGACCACAAGGTGAAGATCGTAGACGAGCAGACGGGTCGTGTAATGGAGGGCCGTCGTTACTCAGACGGTTTGCACCAGGCAATTGAGGCAAAAGAGAACGTGAAGGTAGAGGATGCTACCCAGACTTATGCCACCGTTACGCTGCAGAACTACTTCCGTATGTACCACAAACTGGCTGGTATGACGGGTACTGCCGAAACAGAGGCAGGCGAGTTCTGGGACATCTACAAGCTGGATGTGGTGGTGATTCCGACCAACCGCCCGATCCAACGAAAAGACGAGCACGACAAAGTATACAAGACAACACGCGAGAAGTACAATGCCGTTGCCGACGAGATCGTGGAGCTGACGCAGAAAGGCCGTCCGGTGCTGGTAGGTACTACTTCGGTAGAGATCTCCGAGCTCCTGAGCCGTATGCTGAAGCTGCGCAACATCAAGCACCAGGTGCTGAACGCGAAGCTACACCAGAAAGAGGCCGAGATTGTGGCTGAAGCCGGTAAGCCGGGTACCGTGACCATCGCGACCAACATGGCCGGTCGTGGTACCGACATTAAGCTGACACCAGAGTCGAAAGCAGCGGGCGGTCTGGCCATTATCGGTACCGAGCGCCACGAGTCACGTCGTGTGGACCGTCAGCTGCGTGGTCGTTCCGGCCGTCAGGGTGACCCGGGTTCTTCGCAGTTCTTTGTGTCCTTGGAAGATAACCTGATGCGCTTGTTCGGCTCTGACCGTATTGCTCGCCTGATGGACCGCATGGGTCTGGAAGAAGGCGAGGTGATCCAGCACTCCATGATCACGAACTCTATCGAGCGTGCGCAGAAGAAAGTAGAGGAAAACAACTTTGGTATGCGTAAGCGCCTGCTGGAGTACGACGACGTGATGAACGCACAGCGTGAGGTGGTGTATAAGCGCCGCCGCAACGCCCTGTACGGTGAGCGTCTGGAGCTGGATATCTGGAACATGATCTACGATATCAGCGAAGACGTGGTGGTGAGCTACAAGAACATCAACGACTACAATAACTTTGAGCTGCATATCATTCGGGTGTTCGGTATCAATACCAGTATCACAGAAGATGAATTTAAGTCTACTCCGGCAAACCAGCTGGCAGAGCGCCTGTACAACGAGGCCCTGCAGCACTACCTGGAGAAGAACAAAAAGATAGGCGAGCAGGCCTTCCCGATCATCAGCAACATTCACGAGAACCGTGGGCCAATGATCGAGAACGTAGCCGTGCCGTTTACCGATGGCAAACGCCAGTTGGCCGCGGTGGCTAACTTAACGAAGGCCTACGAAACGAAAGGCCTGGAGCTGATCCGTGCCATGGAGAAGATCGTTACCCTGGGTACGATCGACCAGGCCTGGACAGAGCACCTGCGCCAGATGGACGACCTGAAGCAGAGCGTGCAGAATGCGGTGTACGAGCAGAAAGACCCGCTGTTGATCTACAAGTTCGAGTCCTTTGAGCTGTTCAAACGCATGATCGGCAAGGTGAACGAGCAGACCATCCAGTTCCTGTTCCATGCCTATATTCCGGTACAATCGCCGGAGCAGGTGCGTGAGCCACGGCCACAGCCGGCTCCCAAGCCCCCGGTGCTGAAGGAGCAAAAGCAGGAGGTGCACTCTTCGCTGGAGGATGAGAACGGGCATACAACTGCCCCTTCGCCGGAGCCTGAGAAGATCATGCCGGCCCACTCGCAGAAAGTGGCAGGACGAAACGACCGCGTAAGCGTACAATACAACGACGGCCGCGTGCTGAAGGACGTGAAGTACAAGAACGTGGAAGAAGACCTGGTCAACAACCGCTGTGTACTGATTGAGGACTAAAAGAACAGCAGCCACTAAAATATTTAGTGGCTGCTTTATGTTTATCTGATAGATAAAGGATATAGGAGCAAAGAAACCTTTCCCTCTTATGTCCTTTCGCTTTTATCTATTTTTATGGCAGGAGAAGAACTCGCTTCTTATATAGACCACACGCAGCTAAAACCTGATGCCACGGCTGAGGGCATTGCACAGCTCTGTGACGAGGCCCGTTCCTACGGCTTTGCTGCCGTGTGCGTGCCTCCTTGCTATGTTACCCTGGCCAAAGAGCGCCTTGGGGTAGGTACGACGGTAAAAGTAGCCACGGTCGTGGGCTTTCCTTTGGGTTACCAGCACTCAAAGGTAAAGTTCCTGGAAACACACCAGGCCATTGCCGATGGTGCCGTGGAGATTGATGTGGTCATGAATGTGTCGGCCTTTAAATCCGGTAAGCTCGGGGAGGTGGAGAGAGAATTGGGCGACCTGGCGAAGTTCTGCCATTTAAAGGAAGCCATCCTGAAAGTGATCATAGAAACAGCCCTGCTCTCTGAAGAGGAAATCGTGAAGGCCTGCGAGCTGTGTGTGGCTGCCGGAGCAGACTACGTGAAAACCTCTACCGGTTTTGCCGCCAAGGGCGCTACCGTAGAAAACATAGCGCTGATGCGCCGGGTTTTACCGAATCATGTAAAAATCAAGGCGTCGGGAGGGATCAGAACATTTGCCGATGCCGAGGCGTTAATTAAAGCCGGAGCCGACAGGCTAGGCTGCTCAGCCAGTATTAAAATTGTTACCCATGAACAGACTACTTAGTATATGCCTTTCGCTGTTGCTGGTGTTTACCTCCGCCTGTGCATCTTCTTCAGGGGGCAAAACAGCCCGGGCAAGCGCCGGAGACAGAGAAGCATCCAGGGAAAGAGACAGGGAGAAGGTGGTAGAAGACCTGAGTGTATACCGGCCGAAGTATGAAGTGCCTGAAACTACTCCGGTGGCTACCGTAGAGCCAACAAACCATGTAAACGACAAGGTAGCCGTGCTAATGGATACCGTGGCCAGTGTAAACAAGGGCATCAAGTATGCCCAGGGGTACCGCATCCTGGCTTACAATGGATCAGAGCGGCAGAAGGTGATGAACCTGCGCAAAGCGATCATTGCCCGCGTGCCGGAACAGAAAGACTACCTGACTTATCAACAGCCAAACTTCAGGCTGAAAATAGGAGATTACTTTAGCCGCATTGAGGCGCAGCAGGTGCTGAACCAATTGAGTGACCTGATCCCCAATGCCCAAATTGTAAGGGAGCAGATCACAATTAACAAGAGCTACTAGTAAGTATTAGACAAAGGACGTTAGACAAAAGATAATGGACTTAAACAGAAAAGCGTTGCGGCTGTAACAGTCCGTAACGCTTTTTTGACTTTTGATATAAGCAGCTTTTATCCTTACATTGTTTAACGTTGTTAGCTAAGTACCCGCGCAGGCACCCGCTTGCGCCCTTTTATACTTATAGAATGACTGTAGGCACAGGCGGATGCTAGTGTCAGGTATTTTGAAATTAGTATTATGTCGCAATTATCAGATAAAGTAAAGGAACTCGCTAAAGCCTATGCCCCCGAAACTGTGCAGGTGCGCCGTCATATCCATGCAAACCCGGAGCTGTCCTTCGAAGAGCACAACACGGCGGCCTATGTAAAGCAGGTATTGGAAAGCTATGGCCTACAACCCCAACCTATGGCGGAGACAGGCCTGGTGGCTTTGATAAAGGGGCGGAACCCGGAGAAGAAAACCATCGCCCTGCGTGCTGATCTGGATGCCCTGCCCATTGTGGAGGCGAACGAGGTGGCGTACAAGTCGAAGAACGAAGGCGTGATGCATGCCTGCGGGCATGACGTCCACACCTCCTCACTGCTCGGTACAGCGCGCATTCTGCAGGAACTGCGGGAGGAGTTTGAGGGAACGGTAAAACTCGTGTTCCAACCGGGAGAAGAGAAGTTTCCGGGAGGCGCTTCTATCATGATCAAAGAAGGCGTGTTGCAGAACCCGGCTCCGGCGGGTATCATCGGTCAGCATGTGTTCCCGATGCTGGCTGCCGGTAAGGTAGGTTTCCGCGCGGGCATGTACATGGCCAGTGCCGATGAGATCTATATAACCGTGAAAGGCAAAGGCGGTCATGCGGCCATGCCAGAGCAGAACGTAGACCCTGTGCTGATCTCGGCGCACCTGATCGTGGCCCTGCAGCAGATCGTGAGCCGCCATGCCAGCCCCAAGGTGCCAACGGTGCTGTCTTTCGGGAAAGTGGAGGCCAGGGGGGCAACCAACGTTATCCCCAATGAGGTGAAGATCGAAGGCACCTTCCGTACCATGCACGAGGCCTGGCGCAAAGAGGCGCATCAGAAGATTAAGAAGCTGGCCGAGAGCCTTTGCGAGAGCATGGGGGGGAGCTGTGAGATCGACATCAAGAACGGCTATCCTTTCCTGCAAAATGACCCTGCCTTAACAGAAAAGGCTCGTGCAGCGGCGGAGGCTTATTTAGGAACCGAAAACGTGGTAGACCTGGACTTGTGGATGGGGGCGGAAGACTTTGCCTACTACTCGCAGGAGGTGCCGGCCTGTTTTTACCGCCTGGGTACCCGTAACGAAGAAAGGGGGATTATTTCCGGCGTGCACACGCCAACCTTCGATATTGATGAAGTAGCCCTGGAGACCAGCATTGGCCTGATGGCCTGGGTGGCTTTGCAGGAACTGCATAGCTGAGTTTTATTAGAGAGCCTTAAATTATGGAGCAAGCCAAGATCCTGACCTTTAACTTATCAGCAGGTTTGTTTCGAGGGAAGCGAAGGTTGCGACTTACCCCGGACTACCTGGAGTATGAGAACGGAGGGCTGGAGAAAGGCTTTACAAGAGTGTACAAAGAGGACATCAGCGACATAAAGCGGAGCATGAACTGGATCATCTGGTACCGCTTCTTTGTGGGCTGCGACTTTAAATTCGACATCCGAACCAAAACACAGGGTATCCTTCCCATTGGGTTCGTCAGCTATTTCAGGAAGAACAAGTCTTATATAGATGCCTATGAAACCATAGGAACCTGGATGTGGGAGCACTACCTCGGCGAGGTAGTAAAATCGTGCCTTCAGGACTTGCACAGCATCAATTACCTGGTGTTAGGTGGGGTGGGCTTGAGCCGGGAGGGAGCCTACCTGGATAGCCAAGGGACGTTAACAACCTGGGATGATGTAGCAGTGATGGAGTACGAGGAGTACTTTGCTATCTACAGCCAGCGTAATCCGGAGCTTAACAGAAGAATAGCCTTTGATGCCTGGGAAAGCGATTTATTAATGCAGGTTACCAGAGCACTACAGCAGGCGGCTACCAACTGAGGTAGGCCGACAGACGAAATGCACATGAAAAAGCTATACCTCCTTTTTCTCCTCTCTCTGCCCCTCCTGGCAGAAGGCCAAAGCAAAGTAAGGGCGTCCCTGGCTATCTGGCCAGAGTGGCAGGTGGACTACAGGCTAGGGGAGGAAGGGCTGCTTTTTTTCCGGAACCAGTACCGCATGAACACCGACAGCCGCTACAACGGCCTGAGGCCATCGGGCTTGCTAGGTAATTTTGAGCGGATAGAACTGAGCCTGGGCTATGAGCATGCTTTCTCGGAGCACTGGCGTGGGGGAGCCCTGGTACGGTACGCAGCAGAGAATTACCCCAAAGCTACCTTTTACGCCCTGTTTTTGCGCCACCAGGGCCACATCAGTAGCCTGTACTTTAACAAGCAATTCCTGTTCGACTACGTGCGCCAGGAAGAGCAGGACCCTTACGGCCGTTTCCGGTTGATGGCAGAGCTTGGCAAACGTCTACCTCTAAAGAACAAATTCATTACCCCTGTCCTGAGTTTCGAAATGATGCTGCTGTCAGAATTCGGGCAGGAGGGAGGGCAGCGTCAGGAGGAAAGGGCGATTGACAGAACGCGCCTGCGCCTGGGAGTGAACTATGAGCTGACAGACAAGCTCCGTCTAAACCCTTACGTGATGGGGCAGACCAACTATTATTATGTACTCATAGCACCCGTGTACGATGAGGCTGGCCAGCTGCTTGAGGAGGGCTATACGACCAAACGGAACCGGTTAATGCCTGTGGTAGGGGTGGAAGTCAAGTACAGTATCCATCAAGCACCGACTACCGCCGGTATTACTTATTAAGCCCGGTATAACTGTAAAAACGTCAGGATATTAGCTATTTTGTCTTTTTGTGAATGACATTATTTCATGAAATAGCAGGACGATTCGATTGGTATGGTTTTTACTATAGTATGGGTGTAAACTAAATCGGAACTTAAATAAAGGAGGTATAAAATGGCACTGGTTAGAAATAATGGCATGTACGAAGGAATGCCAACATCTTTTAGCTCAATGTTAGACCGTTTCTTTAATGAGTCTGTTAACACCAGGAACTTCTCCGGCTTCACGCCTCATGTGGATGCCTGTGAGAATGAGCAAGGCTTTGAACTTGAGTTGGCTCTGCCAGGTGTTAAGAAAGAAGATATCAACATTGACTTTCAGGAGGGTAAGCTGACAATTTCCGGGGAGCGCAGGTTCGAGAAGAAAGAGGATGGCAAGCGCTACCACATGCTGGAGACTCAGTACGGTTCTTTTAGCAGAAGCTTTTACCTGCCTGACAATGTGAACCCAGATAAGATCACAGCGCAGCTGGAGGGCGGAGTGCTGTTGGTAACTGTACCGAAAGACGAACAGAAGACCATGAAACGCCAGATCAAGATTTCCGAGGGCAGTGGCAAACAGAAAGTGAACGTCGAAAAACAAGCGGAAGCCTCTGAGAACGGAAAAACCAAGAAAGCCTAACTAGCAGAAAAAATAATAAAGAGGGGGCCGGCATTTTGGCCTCCTTTTTGTTTAAACTAGAACGTAAACAGTAATTAGTCGCTACAGGACATACTACGTATACTGTATGAAGCGTTATTACTTTTCGTAATATAGAAGATACTGAATATTAATTTCAAGAATACAAAATCAAGAGCATGAAGACGAAACAGTTTATCCTTGGCGTAGCCCTTTCTGCCATAATGGGCGGCGGTGTGGCTGTGGGTAGCTACAAGCTGTTGGAAGATGATGTTGTTATAACAAGTGAGCAGCAGCAATACCCTACAGTACACTACACCAGCGATATGCGCAGCAGCAATGTCATAGTGCCGGAAGGCCTTAATTTTGTGAAAGCCGCGCAAGTATCAACACCTGCCGTAGTCCATGTTATGACAGAGTACAGTGCCCGCCCAACCCAAAGCGACACACCGATGGACCCGTTCCTGCGTGAGTTCTTTGGCGATGGTTTTGGAGAGCGCGTGCCGCGCAGCCCCCAGATGGGGTCTGGTTCAGGCGTAATCATTGCCTCGAACGGCTATATCGTAACCAACAACCACGTAATTGATAAGGCAGACAAAATAGAGGTAGTGATGAACGACAAACGTAAGTTTGAAGCTACGCTGGTAGGTACTGACCCCACGACCGATATTGCCCTGCTAAAGATTAATGCGGATAAACTGCCAACTGTTCGTTATGGTAACTCCGACGAACTGCAGATAGGGGAGTGGGTATTGGCCGTAGGTAACCCGATGAACCTGACCTCTACCGTAACAGCTGGTATCGTAAGTGCGAAAGGCCGTAGCATCGATATCCTTAGCAGAAACCGTAATGCCGGCAGCATGAGCATCGAGTCTTTCATTCAGACAGATGCGGCTGTAAACCCTGGTAACTCAGGTGGTGCCCTGGTAAACCTGAACGGAGACCTTGTTGGTATTAACACCGCCATTGCTTCTCCAACCGGATCCTTCTCAGGTTACTCTTTCGCTGTGCCCTCTTCCATCGTGAGCAAAGTAGTGGATGACCTGCTAAAGTATGGTGAAGTACAGCGCGCCCTCTTAGGAGCGCAGATCCAGGAGATTGATGCTGCCTTTGCGAAAGAAAAAGACCTGAAGACGCTAAATGGCGTGTACATTGCCGCTGTAACGGAGCAGAGCGGTGCGGAAGAAGCCGGTCTGAAGGCTGGCGACGTGCTGACAGCCGTAAACGATGTAAGAGTTGCCAAATCTTCTCAGTTACTGGAGCAGATTGCCCGTTACCGTCCTGGTGATAAAGTGAAGGTAACTTTTGTGCGCGATGGTAAGGAGAAGATAGCGAATGTAACGCTGAAGAACCTTAACAACAGCACTGAGTTGGTGAAGCGTAGCAAAGCCGAGGCTATCAGCTTTGAGGGTGCTAAGTTCTCTCCGGTAACCAGAGCCGAAATGAGCAAACTCGGAATAGACGGCGGTGCCAAGATATCCGGCATTGCTGACAGCAAGTTCCGTGACACCGGTATGAAAGATGGCTTTATCATTACCAGAATCGATCGCTATGAGGTAAAAGAGCCGGCAGACGTACAGCGACACCTGAAGAACTTTGACGGTGGCGTGGTGTACATCGAGGGCGTGTACCCGGATGGCCTGAAGGCGTACTACCCCATCGGAAAAGGTTAATAGATACTAACGTATATGATAGAAAGCTTCTGCAGTCTTGCAGAAGCTTTTTTATTTTTTAGCTTTGTATAGGTCCCTTTCTTTAACACTAAATAAAATAAAACCATGAAACAGACGATAGATGCCCTTCCGCTGACCAAAGAACTGACAGACGTACTTCAGCAATTGGGCATAAAAGAAACCAATCCTGCTTACAGTACTGGCTTGGCCTGGGGTGGCCAGGAAGGCCGCTATACCCGCACGATTACTTCTCCTGCCGATGGCACTAGAATAGCCACAGTGAACATGGCTAATGAGGAGGATTACAATAAAGTAGTAGAACAGGCGCAGGAAGCCTTTAAAGTATGGCGCAGGGTAACCGCTCCAAAGCGCGGCGAGATTGTGCGCCAGATAGGCGATAAGCTGCGTGAGCACAAAGAGGCACTGGGTAAGCTGGTGAGCTACGAGATGGGCAAGATCTACCAGGAAGGGCTCGGCGAGGTGCAGGAGATGATCGACATCTGCGACTTTGCCGTTGGCCTGTCGCGCCAGCTGCATGGCTTTACCATGCACTCGGAGCGCCCGCAGCACCGCATGTACGAGCAGTACCATCCCTTGGGCATCGTAGGCATCATTTCGGCCTTTAACTTTCCTGTTGCTGTCTGGAGCTGGAATGCCATGCTGGCAGCCGTGTGTGGCGACGTGATGATCTGGAAGCCGTCTGAAAAAACACCCCTGACCGGTATTGCCTGCCAGCACATCATCCGCGAGGTACTGGCCGAAAATGAACTGCCGGAAGGCGTTTTTAACTTGATTATCGGAGACGCTGAGATCGGTAGCCTGATGAGCCACGACAAGCGCATTCCACTGGTATCAGCTACGGGATCTATCCGCATGGGCAAAAAAGTAGGAGAGGCTGTTGGCGCTCGTTTAGGGAAGTCGCTGCTGGAACTGGGCGGTAACAATGCCATTATCCTGACAGAGAATACAGACCTGGAGATGGCCCTGCGCGCCATTGTGTTTGGCGCCGTGGGTACCTGCGGCCAGCGCTGTACCTCTACCCGCCGCCTGATCATACACGAAAATATTTACGAGCAGGTAAAAGAGCGCTTGTTAAAGGTGTACCCGAACCTGCCGATCGGGCATCCACTGGATAGCACTACACTGGTAGGCCCGTTGATCGATAAAGATGCCGTAGCGGCTTTTAGTAACGCTCTCGAGAAAGTGCAGCAGGAGGGAGGTACTCTGTTAACGGGAGGCCAGGTGCTAAGCGGGGAAGGCTATGAGAGCGGTACCTACGTGAAACCAGCCATTGTGGAAGCTCAGAACCATTATGAGATGGTGCAGGAAGAGACTTTCGCTCCCATCCTATACCTGATCAAATACAGCGGCGACCTGGAAAATGCCATCGAACTGCAGAACGGCGTGTGCCAGGGCTTGTCTTCGGCTATCTTCTCTACGAACCTGCTGGAGACGGAGACCTTCCTGAGTCACTGGGGATCTGACTGCGGTATTGCCAACGTGAACATCGGTACATCCGGTGCCGAGATCGGCGGTGCCTTTGGTGGCGAGAAAGAAACAGGTGGTGGACGTGAGTCCGGTTCCGATGCCTGGAAAGTGTACATGCGCCGCCAGACCAACACCATTAACTACAGCCGGGAGTTACCACTAGCCCAAGGCATCCGCTTCGACATCATGGACTAAGGCCACGCGGGACGACTAGTGGTCCTTTCCGGCCTCTGTTGTACTATGGCTTTATCCACCAAAGGACACGCTGTGTAACACTTCTGGAGTATTTCTCAAAAAGGAAACATCTTAGCACTGAAGGAAGCAAACACTACCCATTTGCAATACATAAACTTCTCAAAAAGCCAGCACTGTTTATAGCGCTGGCTTTTTTTATACATGGAGCTTTTTCTAAATCAAAGGGTTAAGGTCCACTTATCCACAATTGTGTATAAATAGCATGTGGATATGTGGATAAGTCTAAGAGGGCCTCTGTTTATGGTACTATATAGTACAATATAGATATCTATAGATGCCCTTTTATAGCTGTCTGTTTTTCATAAGTATAAGAATATTAGGTAGATGCTGCTGTCTATTGTTATCCACAACAGGGTGTGGATAGTGTGGAAAAGTGGTTGAACGAAAAATATCTGGAAAAATTTTGCAACTTAATGCAACCTCGTGCTAATCCCGTTGTCTTTAGTGTGAATTTGGATGGAGGGAACGGATTGTAGGATAAGCGCCGGAAAGAAAAGCGAAACGTTAAACCGGAACAGTTTGAAAAATATCAGCTACCAAGACGTAAATCACCAGGTCATTGAGCGGTGCAAGGGCGGCGATAATCGTGCGCAGTACGAGTTGTATAAACTGTATGCAAAAGCAATGTTTAACGTGAGCATGCGCATCACCAATGATTATGCTGAGGCGGAGGATGTGCTGCAGGAGGCTTTTGTCAGCGCTTTCAAAAAACTCCACTCCTATAAGGCCGAAGCTTCGTTCGGGAGCTGGCTTAAAAGAATTGTGGTAAATGCCTCGATCAATGCTATCCGGAAGCGACGTTCCGAACTGGTGCCAATGGATGAGCGGGTAGTAGGCGAGGTGCCGGATGAGGAGTATAACGACGACTCGGAGTGGCAGGTAGAGAACGTACGGCGGGCCATACAGCAGTTGCCGGACGGATACCGGGTAGTACTGACTCTGTACCTGTTAGAGGGCTTTGACCATGGCGAGATAGCCGAGATACTGGGTATCACGGAGTCAACCTCGAAGTCGCAGTACAGCAGGGCCCGAAAGAAACTATTAGAGATCATGAAAGCGCCGCAGTTTGTGGCCTAATATAATAAGGGAGACAGGAGGATAAGATACCATGAAAGATAAACTGAAAGATTTTGTAAACGAACACCGGGACGAGTTCGACGTGTTCGAGCCACGGCCAGAGCTGTGGCAGGAGATCTGCCAGGACTTGCCTGAGTCCCGCAAAGAGAAAGAGGGCAAAGTCATTAAGATCAGTTTTGGAGAGCGGGCCAGCTTTAGCGCAGATTTCTTTTTCATGCGGGTGGCGGCGGCTGTGGTGCTGCTGCTCGGCTGTGGGCTTACCCTTTACCTGATGAAGCAGCAAGTGACAAAGGAACCAACTCCTATTGCCGCAATTGCACCGGCAGTAAGTACCGAAAGCATAGCCCCCGAGCTGGCCGAAGTAGAGGCTTACTATGTGAGCCAGATCCAGGAAAAGAAGTCGCAGCTGAGTGCGTACGACCGGAAGGTATTGGGTCTGGATGAGCAAGCGGAGATAGACCTGGAACTGGCCCGCCTCGATAACAGCTATTTGCAGCTCAAAAAGCAGCTGTACACTAACCCGAATACAAGTGAAATAGTTGACGCCATGGTCCAGAACCTGCAGATACGGATCAAGGTGCTTAACAGGCAACTGGAAGTACTCCAGCAGTTAGAACAAATGGAACAAGAGCCTACTAATGAACCTCAAAAAGATGATACCACAAATGTATAACTCTCTACGAAGCCTGCTGCTGCTTTTTGCAGTCGCACCGACCATGGCGCTAGCCCAGCATAAGCAGCAAGCCCCCTGCCCTGACATTAACCTGGACCTTTCCGGGCTGAATGAGACCATCGAACGTTCCCTGGCAAACCTGAAGCACCTGGATGGAGATCTCCAGGACTTGAAGGAGCTGGGTAAAATGGAACACCTGCAGCTGCTCGACATGAAGGGGAAAGCCTCTTATGATGCCGAAAAGCGCAAAGTGCTGGACAAAACGTACAAGGTGAACAACGCTGACATCCTCAACATCGAGAACAAGTTTGGCAGAGTGCATGTCAACACCTGGGATAAGAACGAGATGCGTGTGAAGGTGGAGATGGTTGCCCGCGCCGGCTCTGAAAGCAAAGCACAGGAAATTCTGGACAAGATTAAAGTAATGGAGAGCCGTGAGGGTAAAGTAATCTCGCTGCGCACGAACATAGAGCCTGTGCGTATCTCCGGTAACGGCAACAAGGGCTATGAGGTAAACTACACGGTGTACATGCCGGAAGACAACGCCTTGGCTGTCACCAACAGCTTCGGGGATGTGTACCTGGCCTCCTTAAAGGGCAAAGCGGATGTAAACGTGAAGTACGGTGCTTTAAAAGGGGAGCGACTAAGTAACCCAGGCAATACTGTAAAGCTGGCATATGGCTCCGGAAACTTTGCCTACATCAATGGCGGTAACGTGGATGTGGCCTACGCGGACATGAGTGTGGATGGTACCAATGGTCTGCAGGGCTCCTCTAAGTTCAGCGACTTTAAGATTGGTAGCCTGGGAGAGGAGTTGAACATGGATGTGAAGTACGGCTCTTTTAAAGTAGACAATGTGAGCAAAGACATCCGTAGAATAGCGCTGGACAGTGGCTTTACTCCCATCAGTTTAAACTTTGCGGATAACTCGGCTTTCAACTTCGATGTGAACGTACAGTTTGCGGACTTCAAAGTAGATAAGTCTCTGGTAAATATCACGCACCTGGAAAAAGGCCACACCTCAGCTGAGTACAAGGGCAAGTTTGGCGGAACGGCTACGCCTAAAGGTACTGTTAGTGTTACCTCCAAGTATGGCGACGTAAAATTTACGAAGTAGAGTTAGTTAGAAAGTTTGTATAAGGTGAGAAGAGAGCTGGTTTATACCAGCTCTTTTTGTTTTTACCCGGAAGCGGCGGGCACAATAGGGGAGATGTCTTATCTTTGAGTAAGGCAAAAACAAAGCAACATAGATTGGTGAGCGAAAACAGAACAAGTTTATATACAGCCAGGGCAGAGGCTTTGGCAGAACAGGAAAAAAAAGCAGCCTCTAAATCGAGGCTGGTGTCGTGGCTCCGGGTAGGCGTGTTTTTGGCGGGTGCCGCTTTAGCTTATCTCTTTTTCAGTAACGAGGGCCTTACAGCCGGTGCTATAACAGTGGTAGGGTTTTATGCGCTGTTCATTCTGGTGCTGCGCTGGCACAGCAGGCTCGACTTCGCTTACACGCAGTTACTCCTGCTGCGCAGGATCAACCAGCAGGAGGTGGAGCGCTTAGAGGGCAAACTACAGCTTTTTGATGGGGGCACAGCATTTATAGACGACCACCACCCTTATACCTCAGACCTCGACATCTTTGGGAGGAACTCCCTGTTTCAGCTCCTGAACCGCTCGGTTACCAGCGTGGGCAAGCAAAAGTTGGCTACCTGGCTACAAGTGGCAGCCACACCAGAAGAGGTGTTGTTACGGCAGGAGGCAGTGGCAGAACTAGCCGCTCCCCAGCAGTTAGACTGGTTGCAGGACCTGTTGGCCTTGCCGCAGCATTACAAACACGACCAGGAGCAGGCAGATAACTTCATCGCCTGGTTCTCCGACAAGGCTTTCTTTAAGACCCATTCACTTATAAAGGTGCTCACTTTTGTATTGCCTGTCCTGACCCTTGCTGCCATTGCCGCCTGGTTCTACGGGTTTAGTGGTTGGATTCCAGTTGCCTTTCTGTTGGTACAGTTTCTGTTGGCTTACCGTTTTCGGGTAGAGCGGGACGAATACTATGAGAAGAGCATTGGCATTTATGAGGCCATGCGGAGCTATACCAAGCAGCTACAGCACATCGAGCAGCATCAATTTTCGTCAGCTAAGCTAAAGCGGCTGCAGGGGCAGCTCCTGCAGGAAGGGGGCAAAGCTTCGGAAAGCATTCACAGGCTGGCCAACATCATAGACTTCTTTTCCTGGCGGTTGAGTACGCTGATGGCTTTCTTCCTGAATACGGTGCTGATGTGGGACTTTGTCTGGATGTACCGTCTGGAGCGGTGGAAAGACAAGTACCTGGCACGATTGGAAGGAACGCTGGAGGTGTTGGCGGAGTTTGAGGCCCTGGCCGGTGTAGCGGCGTTTCAGCATGCGCACCCGCACTTTGCTGTGCCGCAGCTAAGCGAGCGCCCTTTCGAAGTAAAGGCAGTTGCCCTGGGGCACCCACTCATCTTTTCTGTTAAGCCGGTAGTGAACGACTTTGAGATACAGGGAGCTGGAAAGACCATGGTGATCACCGGGTCTAATATGTCAGGAAAGACGACCTTTCTGCGTACCGTAGGAATCAACATGGTGATGGCCTTGATGGGGGCGCCTGTTTTTGCAGAGAAAATGACGGTTGCACCGGCACAAGTCTACACCGCCATGCGTACAGCCGATAACCTGGCCGAAAACACCTCTTCTTTTTACGCAGAGTTAAAGCGCCTGCGGATGCTCCTGGAGCTGACGGAAACGGGGCAGGCGGTCTTCTATCTGTTGGATGAGATCTTAAAGGGCACCAACTCACGCGACCGTCATTTAGGAGCCATGTCGCTTATCCGGCAGTTGCACAAGCGCAATGCATCCGGCCTTATCTCTACGCATGATTTGGAGCTGGGGGCCATGGAGCAAGAGTTGCCGGAAAGCGTATACAACTATAGCTTTAACAGCGACATTGTAGGGGATGAAATCCGGTTCGACTACAAGCTGACAAAAGGAATCTGCCGTAGCTTTAATGCCAGTAAGCTCATGCAGCTGATGGGCATCGAGATAGCGAAAGAAGCTTAGTTAGACAAAAGACTTTTTTGGATTTACGGCGAGATGTAGTACGTATCTGGGAGTCTTTTAAGTACCGCATGAGCATGTTAAACAATCCATACAAAACACACTAGCACATTAATATATGAGAGTAGTAGCTGATATCCCAAACCCGAACATGAAGGTCACTTTGCTGGCCTGGAACGGGAAGTACCTGATCAAGCTGGAAAAGGGAAGCTTTGAGCAGACCTATAAAATAGGGGAAATGGACGTGATGGGCGACGAAGGTGCCAAGGCGCTGCTGGATGAGGAGTTTATGGAGGCCACCCTTAACCGCTTTAATGATATGCGCGATGCCTTTGTGTCTACTATCCGGCGGAATGGATAGAGCCGGAACAGAACAGGCCATAAAAACAGAAAAGCCCGCCTTATGGCGGGCTTTTCTGTTTTTATAAGTCTTGCTGCAATTAAGCAATAGCAACACGCTTGAACTCAGTAACTGTCATGCCTTTGTTTGTGTTGTCAAGCAACTTGGCCACAGATACAGATGGGTCCTTCACGAAGTCCTGGTTCAACAGGGTGTTGTCTTTGTAGAACTTGTTCAGTTTACCCTGTGCGATTTTCTCCAGCATTTGCTCTGGCTTGCCTTCCGCACGAGCCTGCTCTTTGCCAACTTCGATTTCACGCTCTACAGTAGCAGCGTCAACGCCTTCTTTGTCAACCGCAATTGGGTTCATGGCAGCAATCTGCATCGCTACGTCTTTGCCAACCTCTTCTACGCTGGCACCACCTGTGTTCTTCAGGCCTACCAGCACACCTAGTTTACCAGTAGAGTGGTTGTAAGCAACTACTTTCTCAGCAGATACTGATTCGTAAGCTACTACGTCAATTTTCTCACCGATCTTACCCATCAGGTCTGTAATGTGGTCCTGCAGGGAACGACCGTCTGCCTGAGGGGCAGCCAGTAATTCTTCTTTAGAAGCGGCATTCGTAGAAACAGCAGTAGCCAGAACTGTTCTTGCCAGCTCCTGGAAGTCTGCCACTTTAGATACTGGCTCGGTTTCGCAGGCAAGGGCAATCAGTTTACCGTTAGATCCGTCTGCGTTTACCTCTGTCAGAACGAGTCCTTCAGACGTAGCGTTCTCAGCACGCTTGCTAGCGATTTTCTGACCCTGCTTACGAAGAATATCTTTAGCTGCTTCGAAGTCGCCGTTCGCTTCTGTTAGCGCTTTCTTGCAGTCCATCATACCGGCTCCGGTTTCCTGGCGGAGTTTGTTAACGTCTTGTGCTGTAATAGCCATGTTTTTATAATTAAGAATTACGAATTATAAATAATGAGTTCTAATCTAAGTTTATTCAGGAAGTACTCTATGCATACGGCTGATTGGCCGTTGTGCTGTTGTTATCTTTCCTGAACCCCTAAAACAAACTGAACATTGAGGCTTTTTGCCCAATGTTCAGTTTATTATGTGCAATATGAACCTCCGGCTTATTGCTCGTCAGCCTCTTGCTTTTCTTTGATGCCTTCTTCCTCAGAACGCTTACGCTCCGTTTCCTCTTTGTCCACTTTGCGCTCAGACAGGCCTTCTTCAATCGCCTTACCTACGATAGACACGATCAGGGCTACTGACTTAGAAGCGTCGTCGTTTGCAGGGATTGGGAAGTCTACCAGCTCAGGGTTAGAGTTGGTATCGCAAATAGCGAAAACAGGAAGGTTCAGCTTTTGTGCTTCTTTTACCGCGATGTGCTCACGCTTTACGTCTACTACGAACAGCGCAGCTGGTAGGCGAGACAGGTCGGCGATACCGCCCAATACACGCTCCAGTTTCTCACGCTCGCGAGAAAGCATCAGCTTCTCACGCTTGGCTAGTGCCTTAGACTGCTCTGGGTCTTTCATCATTTTGTCGATGGTAGACATTTTCTTCAGAGACTTACGCACAGTAGCGAAGTTTGTCAGCATACCACCTAACCAGCGGTCAGTCACGTAAGGCATTTTAAGGCGTTTTGCCTCGTCCGATACGATTTCCTGTGCCTGCTTTTTAGTAGCTACAAACAAAATCTTGCGACCAGACTTCGCGATGTTCTTGATAGCGTTAGTAGCCTCGTCAAGCGCAACCAAAGTTTTGTTCAGGTCAATAATGTGGATCCCGTTCTTCTCCATGAAGATGTACGGAGCCATTTTCGGATCCCACTTGCGGGTAAGGTGGCCAAAATGAACACCTGCCTCAAGTAATTCTTTATAATTAGTACTTGCCATGTTGTTGATACACCTTTAAAATTAACGTTTGCTGAACTGGAATGAACGACGTGCTTTACGCTTACCGAACTTCTTACGCTCTACCATACGAGGGTCACGTGTTGTGAAACCTTCTTTCTTAAGAGCTGTTTTTGTCTCGGCGTTCTCAACTACCAGTGCTTTAGAGATAGCAAGTCTAAGTGCTTCAGCCTGGCCGCTTACACCACCACCTTTTAAATTGGCTTTCACATCGTACTTGCCAATAGCTTCTAAGGTTTTGAACGGCTGATTCACAATAGTTTGAAGTACTTCGCTAGGGAAGTAGTCCTTGATATCTCTACCGTTAATAGTGATATTCCCTTGCCCGGCCGTCATGTAGATACGAGCCACCGAGGTTTTTCTTCTACCAGATGTATTGATAACTTCCATTAAATTAGATATTGAGGGTTAATTCTTTTGGCTGCTGAGCGGCGAACGGATGCTCGCTTCCTGCAAATACATGTAAATTACGGAACAGCTCGCGGCCCAGTCTGTTTTTAGGCAACATGCCACGAACAGCGCGCTCTACAAGCAGCGTAGATGATTTAGCCTTTAGCTCACGTGGAGAAGTCTTCTTCTGACCACCTGGGTAACCAGTGTGCGACAGGTAGTACTTCTGATCCCACTTACGGCCTGTGAAACGCGTATCATCAGCGTTGATGACGATCACGTTATCGCCGCAGTCAGCGAAAGGAGTGTACGAAGGCTTATGCTTGCCTTTCAGGATCTTGGCAACTTCTGATGCCACGCGACCCAAGCTTCCTTGCCCTGCATCAACAATCACCCAGCCTTTGTTGGCTGTCTTTTTGTTGACAGTAAGGGTCTTATAACTTAAATGATCCATTTTTAGTGGTTGTAAGCGATTTATTTATTTAATTATGAACTTTCGGTTCTTGAAAAATGGACACAAAGATAGAAGTTAATATTTGTATATGCAATAGATGCTCTAGAAATATGCTGTGTAACAGGCAAATAGTATGAGCGGCCGTGGTTAGTCCACAGGGGCATAACAGCATAAGGACCTAGAGAACAGGGTAACTCTCCCGCTTTAGGCCCTTGCTGTATCGTGTTTTATTCTTAGTTGGCTCTAACCGGAGGGGGTGGAGGAGGGAGAGAAGGCAAAGTGCCGTACTTGCTTTCGGCTGCTGGTATTTGCATGCTGCCATTGTAGTGGTACACTTCTGTTGCACCGGACTTTAAGTAAATAACCAGCGATTCTAAGTTGTACTCTTCTCTGTTGTTAAACTTCCAGCCTATTTGCTTTACCTCGGGGTTACGCTCCAGAAAGTCTTTGTAATCTTTTGGCCAGTTCGCTTCATTTCTGTAATACTCCACTTCGTCCAGCTTAAAGATAAAAGACTCGTCCTGGCTTTGAGTGACTGCAGAAGCGGCCTCCTGTTTCTCCGTTGCTTGTCGGGCCTTGCCCTTTAACAAGGGCTTACTTTCATCCTCCGCGTCGGTAAACCTTACACCGTATTTCTCCTTCGCCTCTGCCAAGCTTGGTGCACTGTCCAGCTGGTACGTTTCCTCTTTACCCGACCTGGGTTTCACGATTAAAGTATTGGGGCGTATCCAGCGGGCATACTCCAGGTCAAGGTCACTTTTTATCAAAATATTTGGAGCCAGGTAAGTATAGGCAGCATCGTCGTTTCCTTTTACTTCACTAATAACTCTTTTAACGTTGGGGTCTTGCGTCAATTCATTAGCCTGCCTTTGTGCAAGGCTGTTAAAGGCAAGTAACAGCGTTAACGAAATGGGGATCACCACCAGAAATCGGAGAAGGTGCGCCCTGGCACTCGGAGCTTTGTTCATCATGGCTATGCGTTTTTTTATGGTTAAGAAATTGAAGTTGTTGGTTAAAGAGAGGCCTTGGGACAGGCTGCTAATCCTGACGAGGCTGTACTGGTAGACTTTGCTGTCGAGGCCGCTTTGTAATACTTTTCTGTCTGCAATAAACTCCAGGTTCTGTTTGATGGCCTGCCGTAGGAGCCATGCCCCCGGGTTAAACCAAGAGAGCATGGTACCTGCCTCGGCAAGTAATACATCCAGCGTGTGCCACTCCTGCACGTGCGCCTGCTCATGCCGTAGAATAGGCAGTAACTCCTCTTGCCGGTGCTTTCCGGGGTTCAAATAAATGGACTGCCAAAAGGAAAATGGATTTATGTCCTCCCCGGTGCTTCTAAATGCAAAGCCAAAGAGCTCATCAGAACTGGAACGGGCGTGCAAGCGCCCCAGCGATAGCAACTGTATCAGCAGTCGTAAAAGCGCAAAGGCTGCTCCTGACCAGAACGCTGCAAGGGCCAACTGCCAGGGATCAAACAGAGGAGTTTGTGTGGCTGTAGCCGTGGCTGTTTTGGCCTGCCAGGCGGGCATTATGCCGTAGATGTTGCCGGGTAAGCCTTCGGGGCCTGGCAGGGCTTCCGAAAGGTCCACCAGGGGGAAAACTGCTGAGAACAGGATAGCAAAGATCAGGAACAGGCGGTTCAGGTTATAGAAGGTAAGACGCCGAAGCACTAGGTAATAGGTGAGGTAAAAGAGCAGCAGTGCAGCGTTCATCTTCAGGAGGTATAGGATCATGGCAGGCATATCATTCCGATTTTTTGTTTTCGATCATGTCTATAATTTCCTTCAGTTCTTCTGCGCTTATCTGCTTTTCCTTTGCAAAAAAGGCCACCAGCTCCTTATAGGAGTTTTTAAAGTAGTCCCCCACAAAGCCCTTCATAAACCGTTTTTTGTAATCCTCGGCTTTTATCAGGGGAGTGTAGCGGTAAACATTTCCCAGCCGCTCGCTCTGCAGATAGCCTTTCTTCTCAAGGTTTTTAACGGTAGAGGCCAGGGTGGTATAAGGTGGCTTTGGCTCCGGGAGTTTTGCCAGAAAATCTTTAATAAACCCACCATCCAGTTCCCATATCACCTGCATGGCCTCCTCCTCTTGTAGTGTCAGCTTTCCCATATGTTTACGATGTTTTCGTAACAGTACGAAACATTCGTAATGAAGGTGACTGTAAGCTGTCTTTTTATTCAATTATTTTTGGGCATCAGCTAGTTAGGTGTGCCGGGAGGTGAAAAGTAGAGGTGAGGTGTTATGCTCTCAGGGATAGGTGCTGCACGAGCAGCATATTCGCAACAGGGGGGCAGGGATTAGGAATTAAGCTTTGTTTTTCTGAATATAACTGTACTAAATGCCCTCTCTCCTATGTTAAAAAAACTGCTTATCTCCTTTTCGCTAGCACAGCAGAATATCCGTTCCAGGTTGTTTCACACTTTGCTGTCCATCCTTGGCATCGTGATCGGGGTGGCTGCCTTGGTAACGGTGCTTTCCCTGATCGATGGTATGGAGCAATATGCGCAGGAGCAAATCACGAGCACTACAGATCTAAAAGCTGTGATGGTGCAGACGGACACGCATAAAAGAGTGAATAATGTGCGCGTGCAGAAAGAGGCGTATGACTACCTGAACTATGAGCGTTTTACCGAACTGGCTGCCTCACTTCGCTATCCGGCGAAAGGCTACTTTCAGTTGAAGCAGACAGGAGAAGTATTGCTGCCAGGTAAGGGAATAATCGGCGCTTCTGTGCAAGGGGTCAATGCGATCCATCCAACGGCTGCGAGCTTAGAAAGCGGACGCTTGTTTACTTCTGAAGAGCTGAAAGACAAAAGCAAAGTAGCTTTTGTAAGCCACTCTTTTGCGGTAGAGGCGGAGGGGAAAGACGCTGTGCCCTCCCTTATAGGTAAAACCGTTTCTTTTAAAGGCAAAGCAGTTGAGGTGGTGGGTATCCTTAAAGCGGATGGAAGGGAAATACCTGAGGTATACATGCCGGCCACCTTATTCACGGAGGACGAAATGAAAGCAGGACCACCACGCGCCGTATTTGAAGCCGGCAATGTGGAGCAGGTGCCGGCGGTTAAGGAGCAGGTGGAGGAGTGGCTGGCAGCTAACTTTAAAAAAGGCTCCTCTGATTTTGTTGTGATTACAAATGAGTTTCGGGTAAAGCAGGTTGCCAAAGGCTTTGTCTTGTTCCGAATCGTGATGGGGTTGATTGTCGGCATATCCGTGCTTGTCGGGGGCATCGGCGTTATGAACGTGTTGCTGATATCCGTAACTGAGCGTACAGTTGAGATTGGTGTAAGAAAGGCGGTGGGGGCCAAGAAGGGCGATATCTTAATGCAGTTTCTGGCCGAGTCTGTTACCGTGTCGCTGTTTGGAAGTATACTGGGCCTGGTTCTGGGCATACTAGCCGCCTTAGGTGTCGTTCCTGTTATCAAAGCCTTTGCCGAGGTGTCCTTTCAGGCAGCCTTTACAGCCGGTACGTTTGTGCTCATAGCAAGTATAGCTGTTGTCATTGGGATTGTGTTCGGGACTTATCCGGCTATGCGCGCTGCCAGACTGGACCCCGTGGAGGCCATCAGGAGAGAATAGCAGGCGAGTGTCCTGCCCCCTGTAAATCCTTCAAAGAAGTTCTTTCGTCTACTTAAACTTAATTGCTACCGAAAAACTATGAAAGCTATACTTGTAAAACAGCCGGGCGGGCCTGAGCAGCTGGTGCTGGGAGAATACGAGCAACCTTTGCCGAAACCGTACGAACTGCTGGTGCGGGTGCAGGCCACAGCCCTGAACCGTGCCGATACCCTGCAGCGCCAGGGAAAGTACCCGCCGCCAAAAGGCGCCAGTCCGCTGCTAGGATTGGAGATGGCCGGGGAGGTGGTTGAGGCCGGGATCAGTTGTAGTCGCTTTAAGAAGGGCGACAAAGTCTTTGGCCTTTTACCTGGAGGAGGCTACGCCGAATATGCCGTGATCAACGAAAGCATGGCCATGCCTGTGCCGGAGAACCTGAGCATGGAGGAGGCCGCCGCGATACCGGAAGTCTTCCTGACAGCTTTCCAGGCCCTGATGTGGATAGGTAAGCTGAAACCAGGCGAGCGTACCCTGATCCATGCCGGGGCCAGTGGTGTGGGGACAGCGGCCATACAGTTGGCTCGGGCACAACGGGCAGAGGTGTTGGTAACGGCCTCCGGTCCCAAGCTACAGGCCTGCCTGGACCTGGGGGCGAACAAGGCGATCAACTATCAGGAAGTAAACTTCGAAGACGAGGTGCTGGCTTACACGAATAGCGAAGGTGTGGATGTGATCGTAGACTTTATTGCCGGGCCTTACTTTAAAAAGAACGTTCAGTGCCTGCGGCTGGATGGCCGGATGGTGCTCTTAGCCAGCTTGGGTGGTGGTAACGTGTCAGATCTTGATCTACGGAGCGTTTTAACGAAGCGCTTGCAAATTACCGGCTCTACGCTTCGTTCCCGTACCCTGGGCTACCAGATAGAGCTCACAGAGGAAATGCGGGCCTTTGCCATGCCCCTGTTCGAGAGCGGCATCATAATGCCTGTGATAGACACCGTATTTGACTGGAAGCAGGTTGCCGAAGCACACCGCTACATGGAAGAGAACCAGAACATCGGCAAGATCGTGCTTAAGGTGGGCTAGGATAAGGACGGGGCCTAAAAAGCGAAAGGGCAAAAGAAGCTGTGCCTCTTTTGCCCTTTCGCTTGTCATGTTGTCTTTAAGCTGCTGCTTAATGCGCCCGCAACTGCTTAACCAGCACCGCAAAGTCTTTCGGGTAGGGAGCCTCTACTTTAACTGGCTCGCTGTTCATCAGGATAAAACCAATGTTAAAGGAGTGCAGGGCAAAACGTTTGATGAGCGGCAGCTCCTCTGTGTTTTGCTTCAGGTTATAGCCACGCTTCAGGCTGCTCAGGTACAAATGCTCGCCACCGTAGAGTTCATCGCTTACAATGGGGGCTCCCAGGAAAGCCAGGTGCACGCGTATCTGGTGCAGGCGCCCGGTTACAGGCAGGCACTCTACTAAAGTATGGCGACCATACGTCTCCAGGGTATTAAAATAAGTTTCGGCTGGCTTGCCTTGAGGCGAGAGCTTGGCTACCCCCTTGGCGTTTGGCAGGATCGCCCTGTTCACTAATTCCTCCTCGAACTTATGCGTGCCCCAGGTAACGGCATGGTACACCTTATAAACCTCCCGCGCTTCGAACTGCATGGCCAGATGGCGGTAGGCCTCCGCATTCTTCGCGAAAACCAAACAGCCGGACGTATCCTTATCCAACCGGTGGCAAGCCTGTAAATTGGGGTTGTACTGGCGGGCAATCTTTAACAGGTTGGTGGTGTTGGGGGTGCGGTCTTCCAGCGTTGCCAGGAAGGGAGGCTTGTTCACCACCACGTAATCCTCGTTTTCAAATATGATCAGGTCTTTAAAAACCGGGTACTTCATCTTTTCTGTGTTTTGTCAGGCACTTCTCATGTAGTATAAGTACTAGCGTGCATCCGGCAAAGATACGTAAATTTAGTGTGCCAGCTGCTCGTACGCCTGGGGAGCAGGGCTAACCTGAAACGGTTGAGAAAGTAACAGCAGAAGCGCAGGGAAGAGGCGAATCAGGACGGCTTACCTTGCCCAACGCAACAGTGGCTAATCCTTTTTCGCTTTTAGTAACTTAAAGCGCAGGGTAGTGCCCTTGCCTACTTCGCTCTTTACGGCGATCAAGGAGCGATGCGCCTCTATAATGTGCTTGCAAATCGCCAGGCCAAGACCGGTGCTGGTGGTGTCGCGGGCGCGGCTTTTATCGATGCGGTAAAAGCGTTCGAAGATACGGTTGATATGTTCCTGCCCAATGCCTTTGCCGTCGTCTTTCACGGTGATCGTGTACTTCTTCCGGCCTTCGTCGAAGTACACCCAGATGTTTCCGCCCCTACGGCCATACTTGATGGCATTGTCGGTCAGGTTTACAAACACCTGCCGGATGCGGTTCGGGTCAGCATACAGCATGATGGCTTCGCCAGGCTCGGCTTCCACGTGAAGGGTAACCTCGTGTTGGGCCGCTTTCTGCTCCAGTTGTTCAAACACCTCCCGCACGAGTTGCACTACATCGAAGTTGCGTTTCTGCATCTTCACCACGCCCTTCTCAAACTGTGAGATGCTGATCAGGTCCTGCACCAGGGCATCCAGCCCGTCCAGGCTTTTGGCCGCTTTCAGTAGGAAGCGCTCCCGCACATTAGGGTCATCCATCGCCCCGTCCAACAAGGTATGGATAAAGCCCTGCGCCGCGAAAATAGGGGTTTTGAGCTCATGCGATACATCGGCCAGGAACTCCCGGCGCATGGCCTGTAGCTGCTTTAGCTCGTCGATCTCCTGCTGCTTGCGCTCGGCTATCTGGTAGATGTCGTCTTTGATCTTACGGAGCGGATCGGTGGTGAAGGTTGAGCGGCTCTCCGCTTTTTTGAAATCCTGCCGCTTTAGCTTCTCGAGGCTGGAGTACACGTTCTTTACCTCCCGGAAGACCAGTGCCTGGTAAGAGAAGTGCACCAACACAAAGCAGCTGATGAACACTATGATCAGGGCCACAAACAGCCCTTGCGAGGAGAAATAGGTGGCTAAAGCAAGAAAGGCGGTAAGCACAAGGGCAACCGCCAGGGAGATTAAAAGGGCAAGCGTACGAGAGTTTAAATTCATGTAAATGCAGGGGTCTGGCTAATCTGTGTTGAATTTGTAGCCCACCCCTTTAATGGTCTTAATATTGTCCTCGCCTATCTTTTCGCGTACCTTCCGCACATGCACATCCACGGTGCGGGCAATTACATACACATCATTGCCCCATACGTTGTTCAGAAGCTCTTCACGGCTAAACACTTTGTTCGGCGTGGCCGCTAAAAACGACAGCAACTCAAACTCCTTTTTGGGAAGGGTAATTTTCTCATCCCCCTTGTACACGGCAAAGCTGGTACGGTCTATGCGCAGGCCGCTGATCTCAATTACCTGCTCCTCGGCCTCCTGCTGCGAATCGCGGCGGGTAAAGGCCGACAGGCGGCTGAGCAGCGCACGCGGCTTGATTGGCTTGGTGATAAAGTCATCGGCCCCGGCCTCGAAGGCGGCCACTTCTGAAAACTCTTCGGAGCGGGCAGTCAGGAAGATGATGTGCGTGTGGCGAAAATCGTTGATCTCGCGGAGCTGCCTGCAGGCGGCAATGCCATCCAGCACAGGCATCATCACATCCATCAGGATAATGTCAGGCTTTTCGGCCTGTGCTACCTCAATGGCTTTTTTGCCATTTTCGGCCTGCGTTACATCATACCCTTCGCGTGTCAGGTTATAGTGTAGCATTTCAACGATATCCGGATCGTCGTCGACTACCAATACTTTGTAGTTAGATGCCGTTTGCACAGAGTTTCACAGTTAGGTTTGTAAGGCGTGGTGTAACGGAGTACCAGACACAAAAGCGGTTACCTGCTCTTCTGGCCTACCTCGTTCTACTACAAAGATATTACAGATTAAAGTAAATTAATCCAGCATTAGTAAATCATAATGTTTTCTTAACACGGGCACTAACAGTATTAGTGTTGCAACGCTTAAAAAGCCGGCTTCTGCTGGCTTCGTAGTTAATTCCGGGCTAAGGACAGGTTATTCCGGAGGTTCTTGTACTCATAGAGGTTAACCTTTACAGACCCTACAAACATCTCCGCCTCAATAAGCACGGGAATCTTGTTTCTGTCGTCGGAAAGGTAGACTTTGATAGAGTTCTCGCCATTAAACATTTCGTTCTTTGGCATTCTCGGGATCAGCTTGATTGCCCGGATATTGCCAGCCTTTGTGCTCACCACCTCACGGCCTTTGTAAATTACCTCCATGTTAAAGTTCTCCTCATCGAAAAAGCCCCTTACAACTACTTTGTCGCCTATCCGCATGTGGTCATAGTCAAGGGTGCGGAGGTAGTAAAAGCCGCTCACAATGTCCTGCACGTTCTCAGGGATCTTGTAATTCTTTACCTCTTTGTTTCTGTTCTTTTTCTTTTTCTCCACAACAACCGTGTTCTGGTAGTGGTCAAAGTCTACCGTTTCGCGCTTGCGGTAATTGCCCTCCTCTATGTTCCGGAAAGACCTCTGTGGCAAAATAGCAGCTGTATCGATGTAGGACTGCCAGGTATCGCGGATGCGCAGGAACATATCAAAGGAGCCAATGGTTTTGCCATAGACAGTGGCACGGTAGCAGGGGCGGTCGTTTACCCGGTGTAGGGTAGGAGCGATGTCTATCACTGCTTCTGCTGCGTTAATAGGGCCGTAGTGTACCTTGTATTTGAGCACCTCTCCAGCGGAAAAGCTGTCGTTTGCAACGCTGCGCATCCTATCCTTCGT
This sequence comes from Pontibacter ummariensis, assembly GCF_900188175.1. Taxonomy (GTDB): domain Bacteria; phylum Bacteroidota; class Bacteroidia; order Cytophagales; family Hymenobacteraceae; genus Pontibacter; species Pontibacter ummariensis. Next base: position 96,432 of record NZ_FZOQ01000001.1, read on the forward strand.
CACGAAACCCACGATGGCGATTAGCGCCACCAGTACAAGCGGGAAAAACTTTTTCATATTCCTGTGCTGTCTTAGTGTCTGTTGTATATAAAAACCTTAATCAAGTTTTATACCAACTCCTGCCCATTGGCATTAAGGTAAACATATGAAGGGTGCTAATCAATTCAAAATGAATAAAAAAGGGTGCTACTTTCATGTAGCACCCTTTTAATTACTTCAGGTTCGGAAACAATGTTCATTCGGCAGCGGCAGCCTGGTCATCCAGGGCAGCAGCTACTTTTTCCGGTTCACCTTTTACGATCGCGCGGATCTTAGTTTCGATATCTTCCATCAGCTCTGGGTTGTCCAGCAGGATCTGCTTTACACCGTCACGGCCCTGGCCCAGTTTGTCCCCGTTGTAAGAGAACCACGAACCAGACTTCTGTACAATGCCCAGCTCTACACCAAGGTCAAGCACTTCACCTACTTTGGAGATACCCTCGCCATACATGATGTCGAACTCTACCACTTTAAACGGAGGTGCTACTTTGTTCTTTACTACCTTCACACGTGTACGGTTACCGGTAATATTGTCAGCGCTCTCCTTGATCTGGCCAACGCGACGGATATCCAGGCGCACAGAAGCGTAGAACTTCAGAGCGTTACCACCAGTAGTGGTCTCTGGGTTACCGAACATCACGCCGATCTTTTCGCGCAGCTGGTTGATAAAGATACAGGTACAGCCAGTTTTGTTAATAGTACCAGTCAGCTTACGAAGCGCCTGAGACATCAAACGTGCCTGCAGACCCATCTTGCTGTCACCCATGTCGCCTTCCAGTTCGCCTTTTGGCACCAGGGCGGCCACAGAGTCAATTACGATAATGTCTATAGCGCCAGAACGGATCAGGTGATCGGCGATTTCAAGGGCCTGCTCACCATTGTCTGGCTGTGATATCAAAAGGTTTTCTGTATCAATGCCGAGCTTTTGGGCGTACACTCTGTCGAATGCGTGCTCTGCATCGATAAAAGCTGCCAGGCCACCTCTCTTTTGGGCCTCGGCAATGCAGTGCATGGTAAGCGTGGTTTTACCAGAGGATTCCGGACCGTAGATCTCTACGACACGACCACGTGGTAAACCGCCAATGCCCAAAGCAATATCCAGCCCAAGCGAGCCAGTAGAAATAGCCGGAACATCTTCTACCTTGTTGTCGCTCAACTTCATCACGGTGCCTTTGCCGTATGTTTTGTCGAGCTTGTCCATGGTTAGCTGCAGGGCCTTTAGTTTTTCGTTGCTTACGCTCATGTTTGTCTTGTTGATTAACTTTATATTGAAGGTGAAATTACAAATTCAGGGCCAATATGCAAAAATGTTATGATGATTTTTGCTAATTATTTTAGCTGTTTAGCGCCTTCAGATTATAACAAAGCACCCTACCTTTTTGTGCCATATTTTACGCTTTTTTATGCGTTTTTTTAAGCCTTTTACACTTTTGTTTTTATTGGTTTTCAGTCACTTTTGCCATGCCCAGTTGCGCAATACGGTGCTAAGGCAGGAGATGCCGGTGAATCCTGCTAATGCTAAAGAAATTAGGGCGCAGCTGTATGTGCTGGGCTATTCTAAGAACAATGAGTACTTCAATAAAATTGCAGATGGCTACACTTTATTCGGCTACCAGCTCAACCCGGAGCTGGTCTACTACCCAGCCCCTTTTGTGCGGATGGAGGCGGGGCTGTTTGTCCGGAAAGACTTCGGCGAAGCAGGGTATCAGGAGGTAGCGCCAACTTTCTCTGTAAAGATACAGCAGCGCCACTGGGCGCTGATCTTCGGTACGTTGGAAGGGAGCTTGAACCACGGCTATATAGAGCCCCTCTACGACTTTGAACGCGTAATCTTAAATAGGCTGGAGAACGGGATACAGTATAAGGTAAACACACGGCGCATAGGCCTGGATGCGTGGGTGGACTGGGCCAACATGCTGTACCGGGGCGAGAACGACCAGGAGAAAATCAACGGAGGGCTAGCAGCCGGAGTCTTACTCTGGGAGCGGGAGGGGAAACGACACTTAGGCGACAGTTTGCGGTTGACTTTGCCCCTGCAGTTTACTGCCCAGCACCTGGGGGGGCAGATAGATGCCTCCCCGCTACCGCTGGCCACCTACGTAAACGCCGCCATCGGTTTGGAGGTCGAAAAGAGGTATAGCCGCCAGGTGCTACACCGGGTATATACCGGGAACTACCTGGTAGGCTTTAAGGACTTCTCGAACGAGTACCTGTTACCCTACCAACAGGGAGCAGGCATCTACCTGAATGCCGGGGTGGATACGAAGTACCAGGACGTGATGCTCAGCTACTGGCAGGGCGATGGTTATATTGCAGATTTGGGCGGGAGACTCTACCAATCGGTGTCCACTACCTTTAAGCATCCGGACTACGTGCAGGAAGAGCGCCGGCTGCTTATCCTCCGGTTAATGAAAGACATTAAGATCATTCCCGGCCTTTATCTTACAACGCGCCTGGAGCCCGTGCTGGACCTGGATAAGCCTAAGCTGGAGTTTTCTAACGCGTTTTACCTCACCTTCAACACGGATTTCTTTCTGGCAAGGCCCAGAAGGTAAGATCCTGAAGTTATAGCCCCACTTTAGTAATAACAGAAGCCTCAGACCAGCGCAGTTGTGTTGGACTGCCCCTGGGGCTGCCATGCCTGTTCGTAGTCCTGTCGTGTGATGCCATAATAGCTCAGGTCCAGCAGCTCATCAGAATCCACCCCACGATAATCGTTGCGGAGGGTGCCCTCTTTTACAAAGCCGCAGTGCCTGGCCATTTCCCCGATGCTTTCGTTCGTGCTGGTACAGCGCATGTAAAGCCTGTTCATGCCAAGCATGTCAAAGGCGAATTGCAGCACGGCCTGCAGTGCCTCCCGGGCGAGGTCCTCGCTCTCGGGCCAGTCCGTGAAGTAGAGGCCCACTTCTGCTTTCGGAATGCTGTGGTCCAGGTTCTTGAGGGCGATATCCCCCACATACACCTGCCTTTCTTTTTGCCACACGCCAAAGTCGAACGTCTTCCGGTTGTCCCAGTCGGTGCGTAGCTGGCGCACCTGCGAGCGGGCATCCTCTAAAACGCGGACACGCGCCAGGCGTCCGGAAAAGGCTGGGTTCAGGTACGAGGTGTTTTCCTGTAATAGGCGCATAAAGTCGTTTTCGTCTCCTTCGTCATAAGGCCTCAGGGTCAGGTGCTCCGTCTCTAGTTGCCCATCAAAGGCATCGGGAAGCGTGTTGTATAAAAAGCTCATATACTGCTGATAGAACAAGGTGAATGGACTAGGTAGGTGCCTAGATTTTGTATTACGCTAACGGAGGAAAAACGTGCTATTAATTAGTTTTCGCTGCCTGTTATTAACCGTGCTGTTATGCTTGCCGTTAGTATAGCACAGTTGCAACATGAATTGAAACGAAAAAAGCAGAATCAAAATGGGAAACAGACTGGAAGGAAAAGTAGCCATCGTAACAGGGGGTGGCTCAGGAATAGGTGAAGCCATCAGCAAGAAGTTCGCTAAAGAGAGGGCCAAAGTAGTAGTGGCCGGCTTCCCCGAAGACCCGGTGGAAGACGTGGTAAAAGGTATACAGCAGGAGGGAGGGACAGCTACGGCCTTCACTGGCGATCTCTCAGTACTGGCAAATGCCCAGCGCTGCGTGGACCTGGCTGTAAAGGAGTACGGAAAGCTGGACATCCTGATCAACAACGCGGGCACTTTCCCGGAAACGAACATGCTGTCTGACTACACGGAAGAGGCCTTTGACTACCTGCTGAAGAACAACGTTAGAACCGTGTTTTGCATGAGTAAGGCGGCCCTGCCCGAGCTGCAGAAAACAAAAGGAAACATCGTGACGGCCGGCTCGGAATCCGGTGTGCTGGGAATCGCGAAGAACGCCCCTTATGGCGGTACCAAAGGCTTTAACCATGCCTTTACCAAAGGCCTGGCAGCAGAGCAGGCGCAGACAGGCGTGCGCTGCAACATTGTAGCCCCAGGCCCTATTGATACCGGCTGGACGCACAAGGAAACAGGCCCCATGGATGAGAAGATGGAAAAGATGGTGACGCAGGGGACCCTGATGGGGCGCAGAGGTACGCCAGAGGAAGTGGCGAACGTGTACTTGTTCCTGGCTTCGGATGAAGCCTCCTATGTGACGGGAGCCGTTTGGCCGGTGGATGGTGGTACACTTATCGCCAAAGGACCTGCCGGCAAACAGGCTGCCGAAAGCATGAAGCAACAGCCTGAGCAGGACCTGAACCTGGAGCACTCCAAAGACAGCCATACTTCTGTCAGGAGCCAGGACAAGTAAAAGGTGGGCCGGAAGTTAGCGGGCAGACCGGGCATTAACAAAAAGTAAAGGGCCATCCTCAAGAGGATGGCCCTTTACTTTTATAAGTTCTGGTTTTATGCTTTCAGGAAAGGATAGCTGAAGTGCTTTGGGCTGTGCAGCTTCTGCTGCGCCATCATCACCTCCAGGGTATGGGCAGTTTCCTTAAAATACTCCAAGCGGCGGTACAGCATCTCTTTCTGTAGCAAGGTGCCCGTGGCCGTCTTGATGTAAGCCTTCTTATCCTCCAGCACGCGGTGCATGACCTTGTTTACCTTCTCTTCGTTTTGGGCATACCACCTCTGAAAGTCAAAAAGGCGGGCTGCACCAGGGGTAGTGGAACTGAATTCCAGCCCGTGCAGGCGCAGAAGGTCAGCCAGCAGGTCTATCTCCAGCGGAATAGAGGTATTGTAGGGCATAGAGCGCACTTCCAGTTTGCTGTTCAGGGCTCCTGCGATCGTTGCCAGGTTGTCTTTAAAGCGAAAGTATAAAGCAGCCGCTTCCATAAGCTATGAGTAAATTGGGTACAAAATTGATATGTGCAATATTACAGCTAAATGCCTTAAGTAGCAGCAAAATTTTGCTTTTCGTCCTGCCGCACCTGTTAAGGAAAGTAGAGTAGCGGGACCTAACTTTTCTTTAGGCTTTCTTCTTACAGAAGCTCGCGGATAAGCTGCTCTTCTGTGAGTCCTTCTGCCTCCGCTTTAAAGTTGCGGACGATGCGGTGGCGGAGAATAGGCAGGGCTACCGCCTGTACGTCTTCTATGTCCGGACTGTACTTGCCGTTCAGGATGGCATTGCATTTAGCGCCAACGATCAGGTGCTGGGAGGCCCGCGGTCCCGCTCCCCACTCCAGGAATTGGTCGGCCTGCGTGGAGCTCATCGGGGTGTTAGGACGGGTTTTATGCACCAGCTTTACGGCGTACTCCACCACGTTGTCTACAACCGGCACGCGGCGCACCAATTGCTGGAAAGCCAGGATTTCCTCTGCGTGCAGGACTTTGCGAAGCTCATTTACCCTAACCCCCGTCGTGTTCTTTACGATCTGCAGCTCGGACTCGTAGCTAGGATAGTCCAGCTTGATGTTGAACATAAAGCGGTCGAGCTGCGCCTCGGGTAGGGGGTAGGTTCCTTCCTGCTCTATGGGGTTTTGAGTGGCTAAAACAAAGAAAGGCTCGGGGAGCCTGTACCGTTTGCCGGCCACTGTCACGGCGTGCTCCTGCATTGCTTCTAGAAGAGCGGCCTGTGTTTTAGGAGGGGTTCTGTTTATCTCATCAGCCAATACAATGTTGGCGAAAACAGGACCAGTCACAAACTTAAAGTTGCGGTCTTTGTCCAGTGTCTCGGCCCCGACAATGTCGGTTGGCATGAGGTCGGGCGTGAACTGCACCCGGTTAAAGGACATATCCAGGGAGGAGGCAATGGTCTGGATCAGGAGCGTCTTGGCTAAGCCCGGCACTCCGACCAAGAGGCAGTGCCCCTGACAAAAAACAGCTGTGAGTACTAATCTTACGACCTCTTCCTGCCCTACAATCACTTTTGATATTTCCGAGGTTAGCTCCTGGTAAGCGTGGTGTAGCGCGTCGGCTGCTTCTTTGTCAGAGGTGAACTGCTTCATCATTTTATTGCATTAGTTGTTGGAGTCCCCCACAATCCTGGTACTCCGGGTCGATTTCGATGTATACGGTGCCGATGTTCTTACGGAACCAGGCATCCACGGCTTTGCTGCGTTTCTGGCCAAGGGCGGCATTGGCAATCTTCTGGTAGTCATCCTTCAGGTTGGCCAGGTGCGGCTTTGACTTCGACTTTAAAGAGACAATGCGCACGGCCTCTCTGCCATCCTCTGTCGTAAACGGAATCGGCTTTGAAATATCGCCTACCTGCATGGTATCGATCACGAAGAAGATAGAAGGGTCTACCTGATCCATTGGGATGTAGGTACTACCGGTGGCACGGCTCATCAGCATGCCGCCATTGTCTTTCGTATTCTTGTCGTCAGAAAACTCCTTGGCTGCCTTGGCAAAGGAGATGCTGTCGTTCACGATCAGCGTACGGATGCTATCCAGTTCAGCGATTGTCTCCTCCACATCTACCGTAGCGGTGGCAGGCTTTATCAGAATATGGCGCGTATTGAACTCCTGGCCTTTTCGTTCGATCAACTGGATCAGGTGAAAGCCGAACTGCGACTCGATCACATTGGATATTCCTCCCGGCTCTAGGCGCAAAGCGGCGGCTTCGTACTCTGGTACCAGCTCCTTTTTCTTAAAGAAACCAAGCTCACCGCCTGCTGCTGCAGAGCCGGGGTCTTGTGAGTACTGCTTTGCCAGGGTTGCAAAATCCTCGCCGGCAAGTATACGCTGGCGCAGCGCTTCCAGTTTTTCGCGGGCCTCCTGCTTTTGCTGCCGGCTTACCTGCGCGTGCTTCACAATTTGGCCAATCTCTACCTCACTGGAGAAATAAGGCAAACTATCGGCAGGGATGGCGTTGAAATATTTTTTGATTTCTTTCGGAGTAACAGTCACCTTGCCCGTGATCTGCTGCTGCATTTTCTCCATTACGAGCTGCTCTTTTATCGTCTTGCGGAGCTCGTCCTTTAACTGCCTTACGCTTTTGTTGTAGTACTGCTCCAGGCGCTCCACGCCCCCTACCTGGCTTGCCAGGTACTGTATTCTGCGGTCCAGTTCGCTGCTTACCATCGGCTCCTCTACTGTTACGGAGTCGATCTCGGCGCGGGCCAGGAGTAGCTTGTCTTGTAACAGGGAGGTAAACAGCTGGCACTTCAGCTCTTCGCTTGGCTGTTGTTTTGACTGACTCAGGTACTGCAGGTAGCCAAACTCCAGGTCCGAGCGTAATATAACGTGGTTATCTACTTTGGCTATAATGCCATCCACCTTGCGTTGCACCGGCGTCTGGGCATAAGCCGAAACAGACAGTGCAATGAGGCAAAGTGCCGCAAAGGCCGTTTTGGCAAAATGATGTATCTTTCTCAAGGTTCTAAAAGTTGAATGTTAACGCGCTGAGATCAAACGCACAATATACTTCTTTATTCTGACTTACTGGTTGGCCTAGCGCAAAAAGGGTACCAGACAGGGCTAGTTGCGGATCAGCTTCTCTACTTCTTCCTGCTTAATGCTAACCGGGTACTTCTCGCGCAGCTGGTCTACCCACTGCTGCTCCAGGTAGTTCTGGTAGTCCGAGATAGCGATACCGCGTACCTCATGCAGTTCCTTGTATCCCGGCTCCAGTACCTCGCTGATGATGATGAGGTACTCCCGGCCATTCTGCTGCAGGGTATAGGTGCCAGCCTTCCACTCCACTGCGTCCAGGGCTTTGTTATCCCCTTGCTGAAACTTCTTTTTGGTGATCTGCACCCCAAGCGGGTTACCGGACTGCGCGTTCAGGTAGTCTGCCAGGGCTCCCAGCTCTGTTGTGTACAGCGCAAATGACACGCGGCGGTTGCGGCGGCGGCCTGTTTCGGTATTATCAGGTCCTACTTGCTGGGTCTTGCCGCGGCTGTTTGTCTGCAGTTGCGCCGCAGGCACTCCCTGCTGTATCAGGTAAGCTGTGGCTGCTTTGGCTCTTTCCCCGGCAATGTTCTTGGCGGCAGCGGCCTCGCGGGCATCGGCATGCCCGTTCACATCCAGGGTCAGGGTTTCGTTGCCTTTCAACAGTTCGGCCAGTTCACTTAGCTTGGCCGTGCCTTCCTTGGTCAGCTCTGCTTTGTTCTGCTCAAACAAGATGTCGGTTAGCTTGGCAAAGGATACCGGGTAGCGGCGCTTGTCTAACTGCTCCTGTGTTTTTTGCAGAAGCTCTTTGTTTGCAGCGCTGATCACAACAGCCTGCGCCCTTGGGCCCCACTTATACTTCTCGCGGTTTTGCTCGAAGTAGTTCTTTAGCCCCACACTGTCCTCCACAGCCTTAGACCATACTTTCTCGTCCATCAACTGGAACAGCAGGATGCCGTCGTGGTACTCCTGTACCAGCATTCTGTAGTCGTTGTACTTGTTCTCGAGGTTGGCCTTCTCATAGTCCACCAGGCTTTGATCCACGTAGGCGTCGTAAAGCAGGTTAAGGGCATGCGTGGCCGTGCCGCTCGTGCGGGGACGCTGCGCTTCCTTGGCGTACTTCAGGAAATCCTCTACCGTGTACTGCTTGCCCTGTATGGTGAACAGCGTTTGCTTCAGCCCCTTGTCAGTTTCGTCGTAGGTCCAGGTGCCCTGCAGGAGCTCATCGGTAGCTTTTGCCAAAGCCGTGGCCTTTGCCTCTGCGTTCTCGCTGAAGTTGTTCTCTGCTTTGATACGTTTCAGAAAGGCCGTCTTGTTGAGCTCAGAGCGGGAGTCTTTCGAAACTTTGCTGCGCAGGTACTGCTCCATTTCTTCGTAAGGGGGCAGCCCTCTCTTTTCGAGAAGTTTAATGATATGCCAGCCATAAGGCGTCAGTACTGGCTTGGCTACCTCGCCTTTGTTTTGCAAGGCAAAAGCGGCATCCTCGAAAGAAGGAATCATGCGGCCAGTGCTAAACCAGGGCAGCTCGCCGCCAACCTTGGCAGAGTTCGCGTCCTCCGAAAATTCAGAGACCAGCTTGTCCCAGTTTTCGTTTTGCTGTACCCGCTTGTAAATGGCATCCACACGTCGCTTAGCCGCCAGCGAGTCTGCGGCCGGAAGGCCCGGTGTGGCCCGCACCATGATGTGGGCTACCCGTACCTCGCCACGGGCCGGGCGCTTGTCCTCTACCTTTATCAGGTGATACCCAAAGCGGGTGCGCACGGGCATCGAGATCTCTCCTACAGGTGTTCTATAAGCGGCGTTTTCGAAGGGGTACACCATTTGGAGGGCCGTGAAGTAGCCCAGGTTGCCTTTGTTATCGGTGGCAGAAGGATCTCCTGAATTGGCTGCTGCCAGCTTGCCGAAGTCTTCTCCTGCCAATACGCGCTTGCGTAGGTCCAGGGCACGGTTATAAGCCGCCAGGGTGTCCTCCGGAGAGGCGTCGGGGGCAACGCTGATGAGGATGTGAGAGGCGTTGACCTCCTGCTGCATGCGCTCGTAGGCCTCCTTTACCAGTTGGTCCGTTACGCTCTTCTCCGTCAGGTAAGGCTGTGCCAGTTGCTCTTTATAGCCTGCCAGTTCCCGCTTAAAAGCGGTTGTGGTGTCCAGGCCGCGACTTTCTGCCTCCAGCACCTTTAGCTTAAAGTTCGTGTACAGGTTCAGGTAGTCGTTTATGCTCTCGCGGGTGTAGGCGTCCTCGTTACCGTTGTTGTTTTTCTCGTACACGTAACGGAATTCTGATGTGGACACGGGCTGAGAGCCGAGCATGGTGATGACAGGCTCTTGCTTGTCGTTCTTCTTGGTTGCGGTACAGCCGGCCAGCAGCATAGCAGCGGCCGCAACAAGTAGGGAATTGCTGCGCATAAATTGATATAAAACAGACCGTTTCTTTTTGCTGATCGGGATCAGATCATGCAATTTTAGTTATTTTTTCTGACAGATAAGTCAAAAGCACAACCATTATCCCACTGCAAAAGGTTTCGTTTATGTTAACGGCGCAGGCGCTCAGAAAGTGTGTGAGGGGTTTGGTTAGATTTTCTTGTAGAGGATGCAGGTGTTCTGGGGACCCTCGGTCTTGAACTCCACTTTATCCATGATGCGGTTCACGAGGGCGATGCCCACGCCCCCTTTCTTGCCAAGACGTATGTTTTCCTGAATGTTGGGCTCCTTGTACGCCGCACGCTGGAAGGCAATGCCTTCGTCCGAGATCTCGAACTTGATCATGCCCGGCTGCTTGTAAATGGCGAGGAGAATGTACTTGTCGGGGTCCTCGTGGTTAGCGTGGATGATAAGGTTGGCGCAGATCTCATCCACCGCCAGCACGATCTGGTTCATGAGAATGTCCGTTAAGGCAAGGGCATGCAGGTACTCCGTGACAAAGTCCCGTATCAGCTTCAGGTTTTTTTTAGTACAATTTACCCGAATGGAATTATTCATTTGCAATCGTCCTTGCTTCCTCGTAGTCCGACACGATGGTCATCAGCAGGTCTAGTCCCAGGATCTCAAATACGTTGCGCACTTTCTCCTGCATGTTGTAGAAGATAAGCTTGATTTGAGCATCCTCGAAGCGCTGCAGGTGCGAAATGAACACCCCAAGGCCCGCGGAAGATATATAGTGCAGGTTCTGACAGTCCACCAGGATCTTGCTGTACTTCATAATTTCCGGGGCCGACAACTCTTCGTCCAGAAGCACAGAAGAGCTGGCGTCTAGTTCCCCGTCCAAAGTCATGATGACGGTGTTATCTTTTATTTCTTGTGTAATTTTCATCGGCATACTTTACGGTTTAATCAAACCTTAGGTTGAGTAGGCTTAAACTTTATTACAAGCAGTGTTTGGTCGTCGTAGAGGTTGTTGGGCCCTGTAAAATCCACTAGGTCGTTGATGATGGCCCACTTAATGTCTTCAGCCTCCAGGTGGTAGGTTTGCTGCAGCATGTATAGCAGGCGGTTTTCCCCGTATTCTTCGTTTGCCTCGTTCCGCGCTTCCACAATCCCGTCCGTGTAAATCACCATCACATCCCCGGGATTGTAATCATAGTACATCTCCCGCACATGGTTAGAGTAAGACTTATCCCGGATGATGCCCAGCCCCAGGCCTTCGGTTTGGAAGTAGAACACGTCATCCATCATCGCATTGTAATACAGCGTGTGGCAGTGTCCGGCTCTCGCAAACATAAAGCCTTTCATCCGGTAATCAATTATATATAGCGCAGAAGTTATAAAAGAAGTTTTCTCTAAGCAGCGGCTCAGGGCGCTGTTGGCCTGCTTCATAAACTCACTCGGTGGCATGTCCTGCTGCATCAGCCCATGAAAAATGCCTTTCATCTGCGCCATATGGAAGGCGGCTGAGATACCTTTGCCCGACACGTCGCCTATGATGATTGCGATACGGGACTCACTCAGTTGCAGGAAGTCGTAAAAATCTCCTCCCACTTCTTTCGCAGCCACAGCATGCGTACTGATCTCGAACCAACTGTCCGTCGGGAAGTTCTTTGGAATCAGGCTTTCCTGTACCTGTGAGGCGATCTTCAACTCTTCCTTGTAACGCTCGTTCTGTAGCGATTCATTTATCAGCCGCAGGTTTTCGATGGTCAGCATTGTCTGACTCGTGAAAGTGCGGAGCACGTTTACCGTCTCCCGGTCAAAGCCCTGCTCGATGTCTTTCAGCAGGTACAGCACGCCCGAGAGGTGCTTCTTGGTTTTAATGGGCAGGATGATCAGCGACTTCCATGGCAGCATCAGGTCCCGGAAGCCCGGGTTGCGGTCCAGGTTATTGTTGATATAATCTATGTTGTGAATGTTGTAAGCCAGCAGCAGGTGCCTGATCCGCTTGATCTGGTCTTCGTTCACGTTGAGCAAGTGCGAAACGACCGGCTCACTGTTCCGGATATGCTCGTACCAGGCAGCACTGGCGTCAGAGGCTTTGATGGTGCTGTCGAAGAGCATGTCGTACACCTGGGCTTCGCTTTGCCCCTGCTGGATAGACTGGCTCAGGCGCTGGAAGTTCAGCAGGTCTGCACTCTTTTGTTCGAACACGCTGGAGGTAGGCAAGCTGAACAGGGACACCAGAAAGGCCGAGAGGGAATAAAGCCCGACAAACAGCATGGCCAGTAGCAGCGTGCCCACATCGGTATAGTCTACCACCAGTTCCGGGCTGTTGGCCGAGTTATAGAAATAGCGCAGAAAAACATAGCAGCTGACCAGGATGGCCCCCAGCAGCAGCAAAGAGCGACTCTTGTTATTAAAGGTGAGGTAGGCAACCCACTTCAGGTTGGTACACAGAAACAGGGTGTAAAAGCACATCAGCGCCAGCAGCGGCAGAAAGATGTAGTTGGTGTAGTCGAAGTTGAATAGCGTTAGCAGGAAGGTAGCGGCTAATAGTAACTCGAACCAGTCCCAGGCGATCTGCAGGAACTTGTTCTTGTGATACAGCAGCAGTTGCCGCCAGGTATAAAAAGCCCTTGCCAGGAAAATCACCAGCAAGCCGAAGTTGATCTGGTAGACCAGGTGCAGCAGCAAGGGCGACTGCAGCTGGTTGTATTCTGTTACCATCTTGTAACCCAGGTGCAGGGGTAGGGCCACATAGGCGGCAACGGCTCCCCGTGAGAACAGATTCATGAGATAGCCCATAAAGTCCATTCCTTTCAGGGTTTCTGTGTTGAGGCGCTGAAACAGGAAAACAGAAACGACAAAAACGATGACCAGCAGGTTGGTAATAAACGGAAACGCACCAATAATGGCTTTTTGCTGTCGAAGGCTCTCCGCAGCTAACAGCACGTTTGCCAATAGCAGCGACCAGCTAATGACAGCAACAGTGGCCAGTAAAGATTTGGCGTTCGTTTTGTACAACATAAAACGGGAATCCGTCTTGGTTTTCTTTTGCTGCGTCAGAGTTACGATTGTTATTGCTTTATTTTGGTAAAGAAAGGTAAGAAAAAAACAGTACAACTACAGGAGCAGGGCAGGGCCCGCCAAATCACGTAGCATAACGTAATATATAAGAACTAAGTTAACTTTCAAACAGGGCTGGCTTATCTGTAAAAGTATTGCCAGGTATGCGGTTGCACTCGCTTGTGTGTGACTATCAATGGTTTGCAAGGTAAAAACAATAAAGCAGCGAGACCGAAGGGAGGTCTCGCTGCTTTATTGTTTTTACCTTAAACTTCTGTCCGGTGGTTATAAAGCCCATGGGAGCCGCAGCGTTTTTAGGCTAGCGGCTGTAGTTCGGGGCCTCGCGCATGATCTGTACGTCGTGCGGATGGCTCTCGCGGAGGCCTGCCCCTGTTATCTTCACCATCTTAGCACCTTGCAGTTTCTCGATGCTTGCTGTGCCACAGTAGCCCATGCCTGCACGGATACCGCCAGCCAACTGATAAATCACTTCACCCACAAAGCCTTTGTAAGGCACACGCCCTACAATGCCTTCCGGCACCAGTTTTTTTGCGTCTTTTTCATCTGCCTGGAAGTAACGGTCTTTAGAGCCTTCCTCCATGGCCTCCACCGAGCCCATGCCACGGTAGGTCTTAAACTTACGTCCTTCGTAAATAATCATTTCGCCCGGGGCTTCCTCTGTGCCCGCTAGCAGAGAACCGATCATCACGGTGCTGGCACCTCCGGCCAAGGCCTTCACAATATCGCCGGAGAACTTGATGCCCCCATCCGCGATAACCGGTACGCCTGTACCCTCCAGGCCTCTCACGGCTTCCATCACTGCCGATAGCTGTGGCACACCTATACCGGCAATTACGCGGGTTGTACAGATACTGCCCGGGCCTACACCTACCTTCACGGCATCTGCGCCGGCATCGGCCAAAGCTTTTGCGCCTTCGGCAGTGGCAATGTTCCCTGCAATCAGGTCTACATCAGGGAACTGTTCTTTTATCTTTTTAACAGCCTCCAGTACGCCTTTGGAGTGTCCGTGGGCGGTGTCTACACTGATTACGTCTACCCCGGCCTCCACCAGCGCCTTTACGCGGTCGAGCACGTCAGGCGTTACGCCAACAGCAGCGCCCACACGCAGGCGGCCAAACTCGTCTTTGCAGGCAAAGGGTCTGTCTTTTCTTTTCAGGATGTCCTTGTAAGTAATCAAGCCTGCGAGTTTGCCGTCCTCATCCACCACAGGCAGCTTTTCGATCTTGTACTGCTGCAGAATGTCTTCCGCTTTCGACATGTCGGTGCCTTTGGCTGCCGTAATCAGGTTCTGCGTTGTCATCACAGAAGACACGCTTTGCGTCAGGTCCTTCTCAAAGCGCAGGTCGCGGTTGGTGATGATGCCGGTTAGCTTGCCCGCGTCGTTCACGATCGGGATGCCCCCGATCTTGTTGTCGGTCATGATCTGCACGGCGTCGCCCAGGGTTGCCTTCTCGTTCAGCGTGATCGGGTCCAGGATCATGCCGCTCTCAGAGCGCTTCACTTTGCGAACCTGCTGCGCCTGCTTCTTGATCGACATGTTTTTATGAATAATACCAATACCGCCTTCTTGCGCCATTGCAATAGCCAGATCAGCTTCTGTAACGGTGTCCATGGCAGCCGAAACAAGCGGAATGTTGATGCGGATATTGCGGGTTAATTGTGAAGAAGTATCAGTTTGGTGGGGGAGTACCTCGGAGTAAGCCGGGAGCAGAAGCACGTCGTCGTAGGTAAGTGCCTCGAATAAAATCTTAGACTGATCAGAGCGCATGGCAAATAATTTAGGGGTTGTTATTTGCCGCGTAAAACTACGGAAATTAGTTTAGATTACAGCGCAAGCACTGCATGAATTTTTTGGAGTCTAATCTGCAGGCTGCCGAATCCGCTTTCTTGAAGGGCTTTCGGGACTACCTGCTTCTGGAATCAATAAGTTGGCATCGTAGGGTCTACCTCCGTTGCCCAGGCGTGGATGCCGCCTTTCAGGTTGAGCAGGTTGTCATAACCGAGGCGCTGGGTCAGGTAGTTGATCGCCTGCGCGCTCCGGAAGCCATGGTGGCAGACAACGACTACGGGGACATCGCGCCGGATGCGACTGGCTTGTTTGGTGAGTTCGCCCAGGGGGATCAGCTCTCCGCCTAGATTGCAAATTTCGAACTCCACTGGCTCCCGCACGTCCACTAGCTGCATGGTAGAGCCACTAGCCAGCCGGCCTTTCAATTCCTGGGCGGTAATTTCGTCCATCATAATACATTTTCCTCCTTCTCTCTTCTTTGCATAAAGCATTTGTAGCGTGCCTCAGGGAGCTTTGTTGCTTCACAAACCAAATTTAAGGAACGATTCTTACAGATTCGGTGCTTTCTGTTTTAATTTGTGGCTATGGATGTGACACAGAGTATAGTGGAGGCCTGGCAGGCCATGAGCCTGATTGAACTAATCGGGGTGCTGACAGGTGTTGCCGGTGTATGGCTGGCAGCCCGGCAGAATGTCTGGACCTGGCCCATGAGCCTGGTCAGCGTGGCCATGTACGTGCTGGTCTTTTACGATGCCCGCCTGTATGCCGACATGGGCCTGAACGCTTTTTACTTTGTAACGAGCATGTACGGCTGGTACATCTGGCTGTACGGCGGTAAGAACAACACCGAGCGAAAGGTAAGCCACGTGCGTAAGAAGGAAATGCTCACGCTGCTCGGCTTAGGGGCTGTCTTTACCCTTGGCCTGGGTTACTTTCTGGATAATTACACCGATGCCGATCTTTCCTATACCGATTCCGCCACCACAGCTATCAGCCTGATCGGGTATTGGATGATGGCGAAAAAACAGTTGGAGAACTGGGTTGTCTGGCTGGTGGTGGACGTGCTGTATGTGGGCGTTTATGCGTATAAAGAGCTGTACCTGACCAGTTTCCTGTACTTCGTGTTCCTGATCCTGTGTGTGGTCGGATACCTGGATTGGAAAAAGGCTCTGCAAGAGCGGGAACGGAATGGTGAGCTTGTTGGCGTATAATTCTAAAGAAACATCTTATAGTTAAAGTCGCATCTGGTACGTGTTGCGTACACTCTACTAAGAGTTCCCTTTATTGCTGCGCCTTCAGTATTGGGCGTTGATTGTTTAACCACCAAACCGGCAGCATTATGAGATCACGTAAACTAGCATTACCAGAAGAGTTAAAGTTTGAGAACCGCCTGAAGTGGGGATATGAGTCACCTGATGAGAGCCCAAAGCGCGTGCTCCTGAGGCAACACGGCGAAAAGCGTCCCAAACTTGTAGAAGTCTATAACTTCTATGACTACAGCTTCTCTGAGAATTGAAATTCGAACATGGATTAAACAAAGAGCGGAAGGTTATTGCAGCCTTCCGCTCTTTGTTTATATGTGCCTTTAAAATCATATTTTTCCTTTACCCTTCCTTTTGCTCCTTTCACCCTTTCTAGTTAACACTTTACAATTTATTATAATAATATTTATATAAAAGATTGTAAATATGGTATACTGCATCAGCTTAACGGCCTGAGTAAGATTTGCAGGGGCAATTCCTACTGGTGCTCCCTCCGTTCCTTTTATGCCTTTTTAAAAGTCTGTTGTACTAAATGTGAAAACACATTGTGTGATGATATACATATTAAAATTAGAGCGCTATAGGCAGGAGAGGGATTCTGCAGAGGGCTATTTTTAGCAAGTTAGTGTTTGTAAAGTAATTGCATCTTATGTAAAGAAATACTACTCCCTACTCGGGTACCGTGATCTGCGGGCTGAGCATCATCAAAATAGACAAACTAAAAATAAGAGTGGCTTTGCTTGCCTGTCCTTGAGCTCCTCTATGTAGCAGCTGACACAATCCGTATGTTCAAAATTACGGAAAGGCCCTGCTTTGCTTGTAGTTTTCTGTTTTGGCAGCCAATTATTATAAAGCTAAAATTTATCATGGCTAAACATAACCAAATGCACCTTTAAAAAGATCAGCCTTGCTCTTTGAGGCCTTTTATAACATGCCTATTCAAGGATACGGAGGGGTCAGGACCAGGTGGTCCTGTGGCTGCTTGTTCTTGTTTTGTGTCTTAATGCCCCAATGTTTTTGAGCCATTAGGCTGCCTTTCCTGAAATACAACTAAAACCAACACTATAAAACGATTATGGAAATTTTACAGAACCCAAGAGGCAGAGAGGGGCACCCGCTGTCAAAAAAGCTAAGGCAAGTCGCTTTAATTGTATGTGTTTTTATGGTAGGAACGTTTGTTTACCTGCCAGCTTATGCACAGAACTGTACCTCAAACGATGTGCAGATACTTAGGGCTTATTTAGTTGATGCAACTACTGGCGCTCCCTTAGATCAACAGCTCCCATGTACATACGGTACTAACATTGAAGTGAGGCTTGCCTTAGAACTGTCGACAAACACACCTCGGAAAGGAGTGAGTATTAGTGGCAGTATTGTTAAGGATGATGCCTCTGGAGCACTTGTTGCTAATTTAGGAGAGTGCTTCGGTGCCACCCTTTCAGCTGGTACCGTTGTAAACTTTTCTAAAAAGTTTGCCTGGGCATGTGGAACGGCGATTAAGATGGTTAACACGTCCATCTCCTGGGGAACGGGGAACTCTCAGTATTGCCAGGGTACAGATGCACAGGCCCCAAGTACGCCCTCCAAGTGTTGGAAGCAGCAAGACAATAACTACATTCCCATTGTAACTTATCCTTGTGCAACAGCAAGTCTTTCATCTTTTGAAGCAGGTGATGCAAAGTGTACTGGAGACAACGCAAGTTTTGCAACTGCTTTTACGGCGGCACCTAACACACATGTTACGTCTGTACAATGGCAGGTGAGTTCAGATAACGGTACTTCGTGGAGCAGTTTGCCTGCTTCGGCTACTTATACCGTTTCAACTACAAGCCTTCCGGTAAGTTCAGGGGCTACAACCCTGAACATCAACAACGTCACGGGTTTGAATGGGTATAAGTACCGTGTTCAGGTAGTCAGTACCTCTACAAGTGACTTGCAGTGTAGCATCATTAGCAGTGCTGCTACCTTAACTGTAAATCCAACTAAGCCGGCAAGCGTCAGCATTTCTTCCAATGCAACGAACAACACCATTTGTGCTGGCACCAGTGTTACTTTTACTGCTACGCCAACTAACGGGGGAAGTGCGCCGTCCTACCAGTGGAAACTGAATGGAAGCAACGTTGGATCTAACAGTGCTGCTTATACTAGTTCGACTCTGACAAGCGGGGATAAAGTGTCTGTCGTGATGACTTCCAACGCCTCACCTTGTCTTACTGGTTCGCCGGCTACATCTAACGAGGTCACCATGGTAGTCAATGCTAAGCCTGCCGGATCGAACAGTACAGCCGTAATTTGCAGCGGGCAAGAAACAGATATTCCCTTAAGTTCTTCTGTGGCGGGAGCCGCCTATACCTGGACGGCAACTTTGCTGGCTTCGCCGTCTGGAGGAGAAGTGACAGGGTTTAGTAGCTGTAACTCATCTTGCGGAGCCTCCATTAAGCAAAGGCTTATTAACAGCGGAACCACAGAAAGAGTAGTGCGTTATACGATAACACCTTTGGCGAACGACTGTGAGGGCAATCCTTTTACTGTAGACGTCACTGTAAAACCGCTAGCGGCAGCTCCTATCCTGCATGTCGAAAACGACTGCAACGGCACATCAACGGTAACAGCCAGGGATGCATCGGGTAACCTGATTGCTTCGGGTGAGTTGGCCTGGAGCGACAATGGAAACGGTAACCCACGAACAGTTAATTCTGCTGTGACCCTAACAGCAACGCGAACAATTAGCGGAGGGTGTACCAGTGCCGTTAGCAGTTCGGTAGTCACTGCACCAAAGGCAGCACCAGCGGCACCAACAGTATGTATCGTGCAACCTTCGCTTTGTGGCCCAGCAAAAGGTTCAGTTACCATCGTCAGTCCAACAGGCGAAGGTTTCCTGTACACCGTAAATAATGGCGCTACCTGGCAGAGCAGCCCTGTCTTTGCAGAGTTGGAAGCCGGTTCTGTAACTGGCATAAAAGTGAAGAACCCTGAAGGGTGTATTTCGGCAGCTGCAGACTGTAGTGTTAGCAGTTGTGAGAGCCCTGAGGTTCTGCCAACTACATCTGTTATAAGTTCCCTTCAAGTCAAAGAGCACCCGAAGGCCCAGGACCAGTTAACCGCCTACCCGGTTCCGTTCTCTGAAAGCACTACGCTTGAGTTTAAAGCAGAGCAGGATGGCAAGTACGAGATCAACCTTTATGACATGAAGGGGGCTTTGGTTCGACAACTGAAGGCCGGTACTGCTAAAGCAGGCGAAGTAACACGTATAGAGGTAAATGGCAGTAGTATGAGGGAGGGGATGTACCTGGCCCGGATGATGAGTGCCACCGGGGTAAAAACAGTTAAATTACTAAAGAAGGAGAGATAAGTTGCTGGGATAATTCGCATGACAATGATAAGGGGCATTTCTTCTGGTGCCCCTTATTATTAGCCTTCTGTTAAGTTATTGCTACCTTCACTTGTGTTTCTGGTTCATTCACGGGAGTTAATGGTATTTATACTATTCTGTGTTAGTTTAATTATAAAAATAAGAAAAAACGTTATATATTTACTCAGGCTTCAGACCAGCAGTTGCCCAACAGACAGACATAGAACAAGGCTAAATACCTTTCTATACGCTTGTGCACCCTCCGGAACTGGTTCGGTTTGAGGCTTCCCGTCAAAAGCACTCCTGAAGGAGTATCAAATCGTTGGATTCAGGTACATGAGGATACCTGAACCCAACGATTTTTGCTTTTAGGCCGTCTTTGCTCTTTTCTGACGCTTTTTCGCGACCTTTGCCGCATGCTGAAAGTCGCGATTACCGGGCCGGAATCTACGGGCAAATCTACGCTGTCGGTGCAGTTGGCCCGGCACTACCAGACTGTCTGGGTGCCGGAATATGCCCGCTCGTATGTCGGCAATTTAGATAAGCCCTATACATTAGCGGACATTAAGGCCATTGCGCGAGGGCAATTAGCCCTGGAGCAGGAGGCACAGCAAGGGGCAAAGAAACTTCTTTTCGCGGATACCGACATGTTGGTGCTCAAGATATGGAGCGAACACGCCTTTGGCCAGTGCCCAGCCTGGATACAGGAAAAACTAGCGCAGCAGGAGTACAACCTTTACCTGCTGATGGGCGTTGATTTGCCCTGGGAGCCGGACCCGCAGCGCGAGCACCCGCACCTGCGGCAATTCTTCTACGACTGGTATAAACGGGAGCTGGAGGCGCTGGGCGTACCCTTTGTGGAAGTGCAAGGCCAGCAACAAGACCGCTTTAACGTGGCCCGGCAGCATGTAGATGCGTTGCTCCAGCAACATGACCCCTTATCATAAAACTATGCTATATTTTTTAGAGAACGACCGGTATAAGGTTGGCATCGACAGCCAGGGTGCCGAACTGCAGCACTTTGTAAAAAAAGACGAGAACCTGGAGTTGATCTGGGTGGCAGACCCGAAGGTGTGGAGCGGCCATGCGCCAAACCTTTTCCCGATTGTAGGAGAGTTGCCCAATCAGCAGTATACCTATCACGGGAAAGCCTATCATCTTCCCCGGCATGGCTTTGCCCGGCGAAAGGAGTTTGAATTGGTAGAGGAACACCACGATAAGCTGGTGTTTGAGTTGGAGCATGACGAGAGCACCCTGGCGGTGTACCCTTTCCGCTTCAGGCTCCTGATTGCCTATAAACTTGTGGATAACCAATTAGCCGTTACCTACCTGGTACGCAATGAGGAAGAGGAGGCCATGTGGTTCTCCATTGGAGCCCATCCGGGCTTTAACGTGCCTTTGTATCAGAACGAGGACTATACCGACTATTACCTGGAGTTCGAGAAGGAAGAGACGCTCAGCCGCTATTTGCTGAATGAACAAGGCTTGCTAAACGGGGACACTGAGAGAGTTTTGCAGCAGGAACGGGTATTGCCGCTAAGCCACCAGTATTTCGAGAAAGACGCTATTGTGTTAAAGGAGTTAAACTCAAAGAAGGTTACGCTGGCCAGTAAGACCAACCCACGCCGTATTGAAGTAGCTTTTGAAGGCTTTCCTTACCTGGGCATCTGGGCCAAGCCGGGGCCTTCGCCGTATGTGTGCATCGAACCCTGGTGCGGCATTGCCAGTAAGGCAGGGGCGTCCGGCGAACTGCAGGAGAAGGAGGGGATCAATCAGCTCGGGCCCAAGCAGTCTTTTGAGCGTACCTTCATAATCACTGTTTTGTAATTTAAAGTGATAGCTGTTAAAAGCAGGAGCCCCGGCTGATTTAGTTCAGCCGGGGCTCCTGCTTTTAACAGCTATCACTATCAGTGTAGCGAGGGTTCCGGAAACTTAGGAACCTTTATCTTTCTAAAATCATACTTCGGCTCAAAGTCGTTTATAGGGCGGGAGATCCCTGGTGGGAGGTCTATATCTGGCAGGTCATCGCCAAGCGGTTCGCCTCCATCATCATCGTTATCCGTGGACGGAGGCCTATTAAATTTCTTCCTAGGGGCGAAGGCGTAGTATGCCAGTATGGTCAATAATGCTAACGTGTAAAGTATGCTGATCATCATCACAATTTCTTCTTTTACTATTAAACTTCAGTAGGCATATCTCCAGGATTTTATAAAAAAAGCAGGTGCAGGGAAATGTGCCTGTTTATGTTTTACAACGTACTTTTTGGGCATCTGGTTATTGCATTTTATGAAAAACAAAATGCTGTTAACTAGTATATAATATACGTTAACCAGTCACTTTCCGGCTATCATTTGATTTAACTAAAAACCCACGTACCTTTGCGGTAGTTTAGGGGTGCCTTACAACAACGGGCTGAGATCATACCCATTGAACCTGATCCGGGTAATGCCGGCGAAGGGAAAACGGAGGAAACTATAATTATCGGGATGCTAACCCCTGGCATGCCTGTATGTTTCACTTATTTCTTTTACAACTTACCATGCGTAAATTTTTATGGACAATGGCGGCCTTGCTGCTGCCGTTTCAACTGCTGGCGCAGTACACGCTAAGCGGGCGGGTCAGCAATGCTGTTACAGAAGACGGGCTGGCTGGCGCTACCGTAGCCCTGGAGCGGGTAGGCATCGGGGCAGCCTCAGGTCCTGCAGGGGCTTTTACCTTCCACAACCTGCCAACCGGTACTTACAAGCTAAAAGTAAGCT
Source organism: Pontibacter ummariensis (assembly GCF_900188175.1). Lineage (GTDB taxonomy): Bacteria > Bacteroidota > Bacteroidia > Cytophagales > Hymenobacteraceae > Pontibacter > Pontibacter ummariensis. The sequence goes on from NZ_FZOQ01000001.1 coordinate 118,387, forward strand.
TTCTGGGTTTTGAGGAGCAAACAGTACCCGTAAATCTGAAAGAGGACCTGTTTCTGAACATCGCCCTGCGCCCCACGGCCATGCAGGCCAGCGAGGTAGTCGTGCAGGCGACCCGGGCAGACGAGAAAACGGGTACTACCTTCACTAACGTATCGCGCGAGGAAATTGAGGAGCGCAATTTCGGGCAGGACCTGCCGTACTTGCTGGAGCAGACACCCTCAGTGGTGGTGAACTCAGACGCCGGTGCCGGGGTAGGCTACACGGGCATCCGCATCCGCGGCTCCGATATTACCCGCATCAACGTAACCGTAAACGGTATTCCGGTAAACGACTCGGAGAGCCATGGCGTCTTTTTTGTGAATATGCCGGACTTTGCCTCCTCTGTGCAGGACATACAGGTGCAGCGTGGGGTAGGTACGTCTACCAACGGTGCCGGTGCCTTTGGGGCCAGTATCAACGTGCAGACAGAGCGTCTGCGCCGGGAGCCCTATGCTGAGACGGACAACAGCTACGGCTCTTTTAATACCTGGAAGAATAACGTGCGCTTTGGGACGGGGCTGATCAACGGCAAGTTTGCTTTTGATGGCCGCCTGTCCCGCATTAAGTCCGATGGCTACGTAGACCGGGGTTGGTCTGATCTGAAGTCGCTTTACTTCTCAGGCGGTTACTATGGCGATAAAACTACGCTCAAGTTCATTACTTTCTCCGGAAAAGAGCAAACCTACCAGGCCTGGTACGGCACGCCGGAAGCGCTGGTATATGGGAGTGCCGCAGACCTGCAGGCCTACATCGCCCGCAATTACATCGAGGGGCCGGACCGGGAGAACCTGCTTACTGCCGGCCGACGGTATAACTACTATACCTATGACAATGAAACGGACAACTACCAGCAGGACCACTACCAGTTGCATTTGTCGCATGACTTTTTGCCGGGGCTTAGCTTCTCTGGTGCCCTGCACTATACCTATGGGCGAGGTTACTATGAGCAGTTTAAGCCAGAGGATGACTTGGCGGATTACGGGTTGCCGAACGTGGAGATTGGCGGGGAGGTCATCGCTACTTCTGATATCATCCGCCGCCGATGGCTGGACAATGACTTTTATGGCGCCACCTATGCCTTGCAATACAATCAGAGCAGAAAACTTAATGCCACACTGGGCGGAGCCTGGAACAGGTACGAAGGACGCCATTTCGGGGAGCTTATTTGGGCCCGCTATGCTTTAACCTCTAACATTCGGGATACTTACTACGACAACGACGCCGAGAAGACGGACTTTAACGTCTTTGCCAAGGCCAGTTATAACCTGACGGACGCGCTAAGCGTGTTTGGAGACCTGCAGTTGCGTACAGTCACGTACGAGTTCCTGGGCTTCGACAATGATGGAGAGAACATCACACAAGACGCAGCTTACACTTTCTGGAATCCGAAGGCGGGTATAACGTATAGCCTGCAGCCAGAGCATCAGCTTTACGCTTCCTTTGCTGTTGGTAACCGCGAGCCAGTGCGCGACGATTTTACAGAGTCTACCCCAAGCAGCCGTCCAAAGCACGAGACGTTGCGCAACGTGGAGGCCGGCTACCGTGGTGTGTTTGGGCTGACAGAGCTGTTTGGCCAGAAGTTAACCGCGGATGTGGAGGCGAACTACTTCTACATGAACTATAAGAACCAGCTGGTCCTCACGGGGCAGATCAACGATGTGGGAGCTTATACGCGCACAAACATTGATAAGAGCTATCGGCAGGGAGTGGAGTTTGCCGGCGCCTTAACTTTAGGAAACAGCGCCAGCCTGCGCAGCAACGTTACCTACAGCCAGAACATGATCGAGAACTTCAGTGAGTTTGTGGATGATTACGGTACAGGAGACCAGGTGCGCCATGATTTTAATGAGACAGCCATCGCCTTCTCTCCGGAGTGGATATCGACCAGCCAGTTAGAGGTGAGGGTACTGCGTGGCTTAAAAGCTGCTTTTATTTATAAAACAGTCAGCAAGCAGTACCTCGACAATACCCAGAATGAGAACCGGATTATACCGGCTTATCAGGTAGGCGACCTGCGCCTACGCTACAACATTGCCGTTAATAAAGCTTTGAAAGAGCTGGAATTCGGACTGTTGGTGAACAACGTGTTCAATGAGAAGTACGCCGCGAATGGCTACACTTTCAGTTACATTTATGGAGAGCCCGTGACAGAGAACTTCTACTACCCGCAGGCAACCCGCAACTACTTACTGTCTGTCGGCCTGAAGTTCTAGAGAAGATCAATAGTAGTTTTACTCAGTGGATGCACGAAAAGCCCTGCCAACCGGTAGGGCTTTTCGTTTTGTCCCCGTACAGGTTTTGCTGAAAATTCTATATTTGCGTATTACCCTATCACACACCTAAAGATAAAACTATGGCTTACGAACCTGCCGGAGCACCTGATTACTTTGATATAGATGAGCTGCTAACCGAAGAGCACAAGCTTATCCGCCAGACCATGCGTGATTTTGTGAAGCGCGAGATCTCTCCCTACATAGAACAGTGGGCACAGGAGGCGCGCTTCCCAACCGAAATCGTGAAGAAGTTTGGGGAGGTCGGAGCTTTTGGTCCCACCATTCCCGCAGAGTACGGTGGGGGAGGCCTCGACTACATCAGCTATGGGATTATCATGCAGGAGATTGAGCGGGGTGATTCTGGGATGCGTTCCACAGCTTCTGTGCAGGGATCCTTGGTTATGTATCCTATCTATAAGTATGGGTCAGAGGAGCAGCGCAGGAAGTACCTCCCCAAGTTGGCAAGTGGGGAATGGCTAGGCTGTTTCGGGCTGACGGAGCCTGATTTTGGCTCTAATCCGGGCGGCATGATGACCAACATCAAAGACATGGGAGACCATTACCTGCTGAATGGCGCCAAAATGTGGATTTCGAACTCGCCGGAGTGCCAGGTGGCGGTAGTGTGGGCAAAAAACGAGGAAGGGCGCATCAAAGGGCTGATCGTGGAGCGTGGTATGGAAGGCTTCACCACGCCGGAGATCCACAACAAGTGGAGCCTGCGTGCCAGTACCACCGGTGAGCTGGTGTTTGATAACGTGAAGGTGCCCAAAGAAAACCTCTTGCCAAACGCAGACGGCCTGAAGGGACCGCTTGGCTGCCTCGACTCTGCCCGCTACGGTATTTCCTGGGGAGCAATTGGGGCGGCTATCGACTGCTACGAGTCTGCCAGAAAGTACAGCCTGGAGCGTGTTCAGTTCGATAAGCCTATCGGTGCCTTCCAGCTTACTCAGAAGAAACTGGCGGAAATGCTGACTGAGATTACAAAAGCACAGTTGCTGGCCTGGCGCCTGGGTACCCTGATGAACGAAGGCAAAGCCTCTACGCAGCAGATCTCCATGGCCAAGCGTAACAACGTGGACATGGCCCTGCACATCGCCCGGGAGGCGCGCCAGATCCATGGCGGTATGGGCATCACCGGGGAATACCCCATCATGCGCCACATGATGAACCTGGAGTCGGTGATCACCTACGAAGGCACGCACGATATTCACCTGCTAATTACAGGTGCTGATATCACGGGTATACCGGCTTTCAAATAAGCGCTGTAGTTTATTTAACTATAAGAGAAGCAGTTCCTGTTAGCAGGGCTGCTTCTTTTTTTTCGGCTAGTCCTGGCCGGGCTCGCTAAGGGGAGTCTTATGCTTGCGGCGGAAAGCGTATCTGGTCATCTGTTTCCAGAGGCGGTCAAATTCCCGGCTGTAATCCTGCACAATCTGCCGGTTGTCGGTAATGAGCACGTTTTCGTGGTTGTACAAAGCTGCGCTGCGGGTCCAGTTATAACTGCCTGTCAGTACACGGGCCTCATCAAAAATCGCAAACTTATGGTGCATATGGCTGCGGGTTTTGTCTACCCGTATTTCCAGGCCTTTTGCAGCCAACTCTCTTATGTCTGAGCCTGTGTCGTGGAGCTTGTCGTTGTCTGTAATGATTTTGACGCTGATCCCGTTTCGGTGTGCCCGGACAATGGCATCGGAGATCCGATCGTCGCTGATGGTGAACACGCAAATCTTCATAGATTGTACTGCTTCCTCTATGCTGCTGACGATCGCATGCAGGCAATCGTCGCCCGGGCTAAAGAAGGCGCGGCTGGTAATTATAGGTTGGCTGGCTTGCATCGTATCAAGGGTGTGGCGAAAGGTACTATGGGAAAGCGTGTTTAGGGAGTAAATTTAGTTATTGCTAATAATATTAGATTTGTGATCGTTATCTATAAAATAATTAGCAATTTTAAGTAAATTCGTATGCTCAAATGGAGCAAAAGAAAGGCTAAAACTGTTACCTTTAAGAGCAGCGAAAGCTCATCTGTGAAGAAGAACTATACTTATGAGAGAAGATTATCTCACTGGCGAAAAAGAGTACATGACGCCAGCCGAGCGCGATATAGATAAGGCGCTCCGCCCACTAAGCTTTAGTGACTTTACCGGTCAGGCGAAGGTGGTGGAGAACCTGAAAGTGTTTGTGCTGGCAGCGAAGCGAAGAGGCGAGGCGCTGGACCACGTGCTGCTGCACGGCCCTCCGGGCTTGGGTAAGACCACGCTGTCGCACATTATTGCCTCAGAGCTGGGTGCCGGTATCAAGATGACCTCTGGTCCCGTACTGGACAAGCCAAGCGATCTGGCGGGCTTGCTGACGAACCTGGAGGCGAACGATGTGCTGTTTATTGATGAGATACACCGCCTGAACCCGATTGTGGAGGAGTACCTGTACTCGGCTATGGAGGATTACAAGATCGACATCATGCTGGACTCAGGTCCGAATGCACGCTCTGTGCAAATCAGCCTGAACCCCTTTACTTTAATTGGTGCGACTACCCGCTCCGGCTTGCTGACGGCCCCACTGCGCGCGCGCTTCAGCATCAACAGCCGCCTGGAGTACTATGACTCGGAGTTACTGACCTCCATCGTGAAGCGTTCCTCTATGTTGCTTGGTGCTCCTATACATGAGGATGCTGCCTTTGAGATCGCCCGTCGTAGCCGTGGTACACCCCGCATTGCCAATAACCTCTTGCGCCGTACCCGTGACTTTGCCCAGGTAAAAGGAGACGGTACGATTACAGTGGATATAGCGAAGTTTGCCCTGAACGCGCTGGATGTGGACCATAACGGCCTGGACGACATGGATAAGCGCATTCTGCTAACCATCGTTGACAAATACAAAGGCGGCCCGGTAGGTATATCTACTATTGCCACCGCTTGTGGCGAGGAGGCCGAGACCATTGAAGAAGTGTATGAGCCGTTCCTGATTCAGGAGGGCTACATTAAGCGTACTGCCCGCGGCCGTGAGGCTACCGAAGCTGCTTACCGCCACCTGGGCAAGATACCGCCACAGCAGGTAACAGCGGGCGGCCTGTTTGATCAGGCAGAAGAATAAGTTGTTTGTGATTACGTTTTTCAGAAAAGCAGGCCCTGTGCCTGCTTTTTTGTTGTGGAAGCGTCGCTATAGCCATAGGAAAGCCTCTTACGGATTTATTTTGACTTAATTTTGTTCATCAGAGTAGCGTTAGCTGATTTTATCCTGTTCGTTTTGAGTAAAGAGAAATACACACACCTGGTTAAACAGAAGGCAAAGGAGTTGGGCTTCATGTACTGCGGCGTTTCACAGGCGGAGTTTCTGGAGGAGGAGGCCCCCCGGCTGGAACGCTGGCTAAACCAGCACATGCATGGGCAGATGCATTACATGGAGAACCACTTCGACAAACGTCTGGACCCGCGCCTGCTGGTGGATGGGGCGAAGTCAGTGGTGTCTTTGCTCTTGAACTACTACCCGGAGGAGAAGCAGGAAGAGGACGATACCTATCGGATCTCGAAGTATGCCTACGGTACCGACTACCACTTTGTGATAAAGGACAAACTGAAAACATTGCTGGCCTATATCAACGAGGTAATAGGAGAGGTAGGAGGCCGTTGTTTTGTGGACTCTGCCCCGGTGCTGGACAAGGCCTGGGCCAAAAAGAGCGGCTTGGGTTGGGTTGGCAAGAACTCAAACCTCATCACCCCGCAGGTAGGCAGCTTTTACTTTATAGCCGAACTGATCATCGACCTGGAGCTAGAGCCGGACGGACCATTAAAGGATTACTGTGGTTCCTGTACACGCTGCCTCGATGCCTGCCCGACGGGGGCTATTGTGGAGCCTTATGTGGTGGACGGTAGCAAATGCATCTCCTACTTTACAATAGAGCTGAAGGACCAGCTCCCGCAGGAGATGCAGGGCAAGTTCGGCAATTGGGTATTCGGTTGCGATGTCTGCCAGGATGTGTGCCCCTGGAACCGGTTCAGTAAGCCTCATAAAGAGCCCGCCTTTGCGCCGCACCCGCAGCTAAAGGAGATGAAAACCGCCGATTGGCAGGAGCTGACGCATGAGGTGTTCTCACAGCTGTTTAAAAAGTCAGCTGTAAAACGGACAGGCTATAACGGCCTGATGCGTAACATCCGCTTTGTGCAGGAAAACCCGGAAAAGGATTAGCTTGCGTTGAGACTTTGATTTTTTGCGAACACCTTGTTTAAGATGAGGAGGTACATGCCTGAGAACTGCTCGTAGCACCACTGCTTTAAGTGGTCTAACTCTTCGGTTACTAAAACCTTTAAAGCTTTTCGAAGCTCCTTTTCAAACAGCATTTTATCGAAGCTTACTTTCAACAAAATGGTTTTAACGTATTCTAACATGTAAGTAAATAGTGAGTGGTAACTTGCTAACTAGTACGATTGAAGATAAAAAAAGGTGATAACTACCTTGATTTAATTCAATTTAAATGCATAAATAATCTAAATAATATTGTAAAAGTTAAAAGCCTGGTTGGCTACCTCTCTTTAAGTTTGTTTTAGCAAAAATAGTAAGTGCTTACTCAATAGTCAACTGTTTGATTATATATATTAATTTATTTTTATAAGCTACTGCTGGCCAAGCCTATAAGGGGAAGCCTCTCTGCTCCTCCTGCATGCTCTTACTTAAGTGCACAGAATACTTAAGTGGCAGAAATTGTTAAATTTGTGTGTTGTACTTTGTAATCCATAGCCGTCTTTTACCGGTGCTGAATATGCGCGCGTTTGTTCTTTTTCTTCTACTCTGCTTTGCCCTCGCATTGCCTTCCTGGGCACAGCCGGTAAGCGTTGAGCTAGGGAAGAGTCCTTTGCCCATTAATCAGTACTTTACTGTTTCTATAAAGCTGCAGGACCAACAGCTGAAAGACTACACCCCTTTCCCGGAAATTGAGGGCTTTAAGAAGAGCAATAAGTACTCTTCCACGAAGACCATTATCACCGGGGGCAACACTACAACGATCCTAACCATCACGCAGAACTATGCCGCCCTGGATGAGGGTACCTATGAACTGGAGCCTTTTTCGATGAAGGTGAACGGGCAGACAGTACAGTCGTCGGGGATGGAGATAACAGTGCTGCCGATGCAAGCTGATGCCCCACTCCATTCAGCTGTGCCGGACTTAATTGGGGCGGAAACCGAGCCAGCCACTCCGGAAGAGGAGCCGGAGTTTATTGATAAGGACGATAATGCCTTCCTGACCGTGTATACGAACAAGAAAGAGGTGTTTGTGGGAGAGGGGGTTAAGGTAGCGCTGTATTTTTATTTGGCCGAAGAGGACCAACGGTTGCTGGATTTTTACGATTTTGCAAATCAGATAACAGGAATCCTGCGCCAGCTGAAACAACCGAATGCTTGGGAGGAGGCCTTTGACTTTACAGAGATCGTCCCGGAGAACGTAGTTGTGCAGGGGGAACCGTACCTGCGCTTTAAATTGTACGAGGCCGTACTGTACCCGATCAACCAGGAGCCGCTCCATTTTCCGGCGCTGCAACTAAAGATGATCAAGTACAAGGTGGCAAAGAACCCGAGCCTGTTGGCGGAGGACAGGCAGGAGGGCTACAAAACGTTTTTCTCGAGAGAACGGACAGTGGAGGTGAAGCCGCTACCACCGCACCCGCTGCGCGACGTGGTGGCTGTGGGCAACTACAGGCTGCACGAAAGCCTCTCCAAAAAGAGGGTGCCGGTAAATAAAAGCTTCTCTTACCTTTTCCAGGTAGAAGGAGAGGGCAACTTGGCAGCAATTATGACGCCAAGCCCTAACGTTTCACCAGGCTTGGAGTTCTATCCGCCAGACGTGCGGCAGGATGTAACCAGGCGGGCAGGGCGCGTGGTGGGCTCCAAAAGCTTTTCTTACACGGTGTTGCCACGGGAGCCAGGCAAGTACGACTTGGGAGAGTCGCTGCAGTGGATTTACTTTAACCCGGCAACAGCGGCCTATGATACCCTTCGCCCCAAATTGCAGGTGCAGGTCACTGGTGTCCGCGACAGCGATGCACTGGTGTTGTCAAGAGACTTAGGATCATTTTATAATATCATCGAGAACGAGAGCAATAATTTGGTAGAGCTGGATTTATTTGACGAGATCAAGCGCTATGCAAACATTATTCTGCTGGTGCTGCTGTTGGTTTCCGGCTTCGTTTTCTTAAAGAAATAGAACATGAGTAATTCTTACGGAAAGCTTTTCCGCATAACCACTTTTGGCGAGTCGCATGGCGCGGCAGTGGGCGTAATTGTTGATGGCTGCCCTGCCGGGCTGGAGATCACGACAGAAGAAATTCAAGAGGCACTGGACCGCCGCCGCCCCGGGCAGAGTAAGATTACCACGCCCCGAAAAGAGGAAGACAGGGTAACGATACTGTCAGGGGTGTTTGAAGGTAAAACCCTGGGCACGCCTATTGCCATGGTTGTTAACAATAAGGACCAAGCCAGCAAGGATTACAGCCATATCGAGCATGCTTTCCGTCCGTCTCACGCCGATTATACTTATACCGCAAAGTACGGCCTGCGCGATTACCGGGGTGGGGGGCGTAGCTCTGCCCGCGAAACCGTAGCCCGTGTGGCCGCAGGTGCCCTGGCGGCTAAAATGCTGCAGCAGCAGGGAATTAGCATACAAGCCTATGTGTCGCAGGTAGGAAAGATAAAGCTGCAGAAGCCTTATACCGAGCTGGACCTGAGCCAGATTGACTCGAACATCGTGCGCTGCCCGGATGGGGCGACAGCCTCCCGGATGATCGGCCTGATCGAAGAGGTGCGCGACAGCCTGGATACCATAGGAGGTGTGGTGAGCTGCGTGATTAAAGGTGTACCGGTAGGCTTGGGAGAGCCGGTTTTCGACAAGCTGCATGCCGAAATGGGAAAGGCGATGCTAAGTATTAACGCTGTGAAGGGCTTTGAGTGCGGCAGTGGCTTTGAGGGTGTGAAGATGAGAGGATCGGAGCACAACGACCAGTTTTATACCGATGAGGAAGGTAATGTCCATACCCGTACAAACAACTCAGGCGGTGTACAGGGTGGCATCAGCAACGGGCAGGACATTTACTTTAACGTTGCCTTTAAGCCGGTCGCCACTATCCTGCAACCGCAGCAGACGATAAATGATGCCGGCGAGGATATTGAATTGAAAGGTAAAGGCCGCCACGACCCTTGCGTGTTGCCACGTGCCGTCCCAATCGTGGACGCGATGGCTGCCCTGGTACTGGCTGATCTGATGCTACGGCAGAAAGCAAACAAACTGTAGTACTAAAGCGAAAGTTGAAATGGAAAGGCACCAGCAGGTATCTAATGCCTGCTGGTGCCTTTTTATTTTTATTGCTGCCCTACTACTGGACAGAAGTGCCCAAAAGTTAATGTCTGTCGGTGCCACATGTCTGCTTCGCTGCTGCCGTAATTGCTGTTGCGAACCATGTCTGACCTTAGCGCCCGCACCCATAGAGAGGCCATCCAGGACAGATTTATGAGCCAGAGGGCCAAGGCTTACCTTTAGCCCAGGCTCCTTTGGTAGCCTCACCTTAGTCACGGCCGCAAGTCCCGCTTGGTAGTCCAAGGCCTCAAAAGAGGCAATTGCGGTAAGAGAGGGAAGCCCAGCCGTTGTCTCTTTTAGCTACACTTACAGTTTGCCGTAGGGTACATAGCCCCAATCTGCTAGTTCTTCTGCATGACTAATGGGTTTGCAACTACCCTCATGTAACAGTATGAGGCGGTCACTTATTTTTAATACAGTATGATAGTCATGGTCTGTGATGATGAAACCCTTCGTTGCCGCGTATTGCATCAGCAATTCCTGTATCACTTCCACGTGCAGCGGCGCGACACCGGAGAAAGGTTCGTCGAGCAGAAGGAATTTAGCATCTGACAGTAGTAACAGGAGTAGCTCGAAGTAACGCCTTTCCCCTTTCGAGAGCTCCTCCGCGTACTTCCGTAAGTGCGGTTGTATCCGCTCGTCCTCTTTCAGCGTTTTCCGCTTTTGCGCTTCGCGGTAATACAGGTCAATAACAGAGTTCAGCGGGATATCTTTAGGTAAAAAGCCTTGCTGCGGAAGGTAGGTTAGCAGGTCTGGTTGCTGATAGGGAGCCTGGTACACCTGGTCATTAATCTTAATGTGCTTGCTAACAGTAGGCCTGGTGCCGAAGATAATCTGCAGCAGGGTGGTTTTACCAGAACCGTTTCTGCCTAACAAGCCAACAGTCTCACCTGTTTCGCAAGAAAGGTAAACATCTGTGAGCAATTGCCTCTCACCAATGCGATATCGCACGCTGTCCACTTGCAGCCTGTGCTTAGACATAACGGTACAGGAATAACTTTAACAGGAAGAGTAAAATAACGAGCACCACGTTGAGCCCATAGGACGCTACCATCAGCGATACTTTACTCAGGCCCCTGTTGTAGTAGAAGTAGTACTGCCCGGCGTGGCGCTGCTCGTACAGGTAGAGCGCCAGCAGAAAGCCTCCGGTTAGTAAGCACAGGCTAAAGGCATCGATAGCCCCGACAACAAAATGGGGGTTGAATATAATGCCCGTAAGACCGGCTATCAGTGAGATGGGCAGGTTGAAGCGCTGTGTACTTTTATAATAGTGCCAGGTGAGCCTTAACTTAACCATCTGTAGGTGTCTCTTTCTCTGAATATAAGCATAAAAAGTACAACCTCCTAAAACAGAACAGCAGCCCTAGTTACCCAAGGCTGCTGTTATAATGGTTAATACTGTTACTTAAAACAATTGCAGGTATACCGACAGGTACCACACTAACAGCAGGGCTGGCAGCAGGAACGGGATAGAGAAGCGTACGATGTAGGCGAAGAAAGTCGGCATTTTGATACCGGCACTTTCCGCGATCGCTTTCACCATAAAGTTAGGGCCATTGCCAATGTAGGTAAAGGCTCCGAAAAGTACGGCCGCCAGTGAAATAGCCTCTAATAAGACCATCGTAGCCGGCTCTACGCCTGTCCCCGTTGCAAACTGTCGTACCTCTACTACACTGTTCTGGGCCATATCGTACTTAGCCATAGCCAGTGATAGGAAGTTGGCATACGTAGGGGCGTTATCCAGGAAACCAGATAGAGAACCAGTTGCCCAGTACAGGAAGTTCGGTGTAATATACTGCGCATATTGTGGCGCCGAAGCAATGGCGGCTGACAGTTGCAGGGCTGGCATCATCGTAAAGAAGATACCGAAGAACAGGAACACTACCTCCAAAATCGGGTGGAAGTTAAACTGGTTACCGGCCAATGCCGTCTTACTGGAGAAGCGGTAGCAGGCAAAAGCAGCACTCAATTGAATGATCTCACGAATAAAAGAGAACTTGTTCCCGTCGTAAGGGATATATGGCAGGCCTTCTACCACGTTCGGGTCCAGGAAAATAGCACCGATGATGATGGCCAACCAGAACAAGTTGCGTTTTCCGGTAACGTAAAACTCAGTTTTCTCCTCGTTTTTGGCCACTACCTCCGGCTTTGCATGAAAGCCTTCCTTGTTGCGGCTATCCAGCAGGAAGAAGATAAGGCAAAGTACGGCTATGGCTATCACCCATGATACAAACAGGTGCTGCAGTGTCCAGAAGAAAGGAACACCTTTCAGGAAACCGATAAACAGGGGAGGGTCGCCCAGTGGTGTAAGCAAGCCCCCGGCATTACTCACAATAAAGATAAAGAAGACGATCTGGTAAGGCTTGATGCGGTGCACGTTCAGGCGGATAAACGGCCGAATCAGCAGCAGCGAAGCTCCTGTGGTACCCACAAAGTTTGCCAGTACGGCTCCGATAGCCACCAAAGCCACATTCATAGCCGGGGTAGCATTAGCGTTGATGTTTATGTAAATACCCCCTGCCGCTATGTACAGTGAACTGAGCAGGATGGCAAAAGAGGCATATTCGGCCAGCGTGTGTGCAGGCATGTGGTAATCCTGAAGCACGAACAGGTAGTACGCCAGCACAGTAAGCCCCAGTGTAACAGCCACCGTTTTGTAGTTTTGTTCCCAAAAGTGGCCAAAGAAGATGGGGCCAGCGGCAATCATTCCGATCAAAACAAGAAAGGGGATGATCAGGAAAATGGGTAGCGCGTGGTGGGGTTGCGCCAGTAGAATAAAGTTGTTTAGCATGTTTAGAAAGATGCGGTGAAAATCAGGTCAAAAAATGCTTGCGGCACAAAGATACAGCTTCTGTGCTAAATAGCTATTCTCTACACCGGATTGGGCCGTGTGGGGTGGCTTTAAGGGCAGGCAGAAAGGGGGAGGGGCTTAATCTCAGAAATATTACCTAATTTTGGAAACTTTCAGATATAGGCTAAGGTTTTAATCTAAAACAGAGAATTCTTATGATCAATAATACAGCAAAAACAGTTTCTGTGTACGCAGAGGCTAACCCGAACCCGGAGTCAATGAAGTTTGTGATGAACGTGCAGCTGCTGCCGGAAGGCCAAAGCGTGGACTATCCAAACCTGGAGAGCGCGCTGGAGTCACCATTGGCGCAGGAGCTTTTTAACTTTGACTACGTGTCGCGTGTGTTTATTGCAAGCAACTTTGTAACCGTTACCAAAACAGCTGACCTGGAGTGGGTAAAGCTGATTCCGGAGCTGCGTACTTTCCTGAAGTCTTATGTAGAGGCAGGAGGCCCTATCTTCAACGAAGGCTTTGAGGTGAAAAAAGCAGAAGCTCCAGTAGCAGGTGCTGAAACATCTGGCGAGGACGCCGATATCTCTAAGAAGATCATCGACCTGCTGGATAACTATGTGCGCCCGGCTGTAGAGCAGGATGGTGGTAACATTACGTTCAAGTCTTATAATGATGGTGTCGTAACTGTGTTCCTGCAGGGCTCTTGCAGCGGCTGCCCATCCGCTACTGTTACACTGAAGGCTGGTATCGAGAACCTGTTAAAGCGTATGGTGCCGGAAGTAAAAGAGGTAGTAGCAGACGGAGTTACCGTTTAAGCAGGCAGAAAACTATCATTTTCGATAAAACAAGAGCGGCAGCCCATTTCGGGCTGCCGCTCTTGTTTTATCGAAAAGAGTAACTGACGTTGCGCAAGTTAAAAGCGCTGCCTTTTGAGACTTTCTGTCCTCTTTAGCCCTAACAGAAAGAACTGTCTGTAAAGAACTCCTCATGCCGTTTTTTATCCTGCTATTAGTTACACCCTGTTGAGCATGCTCACAAGCTGCAAGCTCTTGTTCGTGCTTGTCCTTAGGAGAGCAGCTTGCTTTTAACTGTGCGAAAAATGGTAATTCCCCGGCAATGCTTTAGTTCAACGACTAGAGTGTACTTTTAGGAAGGGCAAAAAGACCCTCTGCTGATAGGCATTCTGTGAACAAGACCTTTACCGGATGACGAAATGGAAGAATGATACGGCCCTTAGTGGAGGAAGGGACAGCAGGGAAGGGGACACGTTTCAATCAGTATTTGGTGGTATGAGCGACTGGCTTTAAGCCCTCAATGCTGAAGCAATCGGGTTAAAAAGTGGAGCCTTGTTGGGGCTTGATTAGCAGAAGGCTTTTGTGCCCTTATTCGCACAAGCAGGACAGCTTGAAAGGGCAGGGAGCTATAAACAAAAAAGCCCGGAACCTGAGCTCCGGGCTTTTCTTATGTCAAGCTTTATCTGCTGCTTAGTGCGTCTGCTGTACTTTTGCAGTTGAGGCTATCGGCTCTTTCTTGTCCTTTACCGTATCCACCACAATTGGTGTAGCGATGAACAATGAAGAGTAAGTACCGGCGATCACACCAATGATCATGGCTAATGAGAAGCCTCGCAGTACCTCTCCACCGAAGAAGAACAGAATCACCACCACCAGGAACAGGGTCAGGGACGTAATAACCGTACGGCTGAACGTGCTGATCAGGGCTGGGTTTACAATATCTCTGATGTGTGAACGAGGGTTATCGTTCATGTACTCACGCACCCGGTCAAAGATTACCACGGTATCGTTAATAGAGAAACCGATGATGGTAAGTACCGCGGCAATGAACACCTGATCCATCTCGTAAGAGATACCGAACAGGTTCAGGATAGAGAACACGGCGATGATCATCAGGGCATCGTGCAGCAAGGCCACTACGCCACCCAGTGAGAACTGCCACTTACGGAAGCGCAGCATCACGTACAGGAAGATACCCACCAGCGACAGCAGGATCGCGATCAAGGCTGTGTTCTGGATATCATCTGCCACGGTAGCGCCTACTTTAGAAGAGCTTAGTATTTCTGGGTTCAGATCACCGTACTCTTCCAATCCGCTTAGCAAAGCAGCTTTTACCTGCTCATCTGCCTCAATGGCCTCGTTGTCGGCTAACCAGCTGGTTGTGATCTTCAGGCGGTTAGAGGCACCAAACGTTTTTACTTCGGTACCAGCCTCCTGGAAATCATCTGTCAGGGCAGCACGCACCTCAGATGCCGGCACAGCCTGATCGAACTCTACTACGTATGAGCGACCACCTTTAAAGTCAACACCCAGGTTAGGGCCTTTGATGAACATAGCGGCAAAACCGAATGCCAGTATGGCCAGAGACAGCGCATAAGCTGGCTTTCTGTACTTCATCACGTCAAACTTCACGTTTCTGAACATCTTGCCAGACAGCAAGGTCGAGAACGACAGCTTTCCACCTCTCTTAAAGGCATTCTCTACAAACAGTCTTGAAATAAACACCGATGTAAAGAAAGACGTCACAATACCGATCATCAGCGTGATCGCGAAACCTTTTACAGGACCTGATCCAAAGAAGTACAGGATAAAGCCTACCAGGAAGGTTGTTACGTTCGCGTCCAAGATCGTGCTGAAAGCCTTGTCATAACCTGCGTTGATTACTTCACGCATGCTCAGTCCTTTCAGGGATTCCTCGCGCATACGCTCGAAGATGAGTACGTTCGCATCCACGGCCATACCGAGTGTGAGTACAATACCCGCGATACCAGGTAGGGTAAGCGCTGCGCCAAACTGTGCCAGCACGCCCAGGATAAAGAACACGTTGAAAAGCAGGGCAAGGTCAGCAATGAAACCACCACGGCTGTAGTACGCGATCATGAAGATAACCACAATCGCGAAGCCTGCCAGTGTAGAGATCAGACCCTGGTTAATAGCCTCCTGGCCAAGAGAAGGACCCACAATAGCTTCTTCCACGATGCGTGTCGGCGCTGGCATTTTACCGGCCTTCAGGATGTTTGCCAGGTCTTGTGCCTCTTCGATGGTGAAGTTACCAGAGATAGAGGAATTACCACCTGTGATTTCTCCCTGTACAACAGGGGCAGAGTATACATAGTCATCCAGTACGATGGCTACCTGACGGCCTACGTTGTTGCCTGTCAGACGGGCCCACTGCTTGGCACCCGTTGGGTTCATGGTCATGGTGATCTCCGGACGGCCTGTCTGGTCGAAGTCCTGACGGGCATCATTGATTACATCACCGGTTAAAGGAGCTCTTCCGTCGCGGCCTTTCTTGATCGCGTAGAACTCTACGTATTCCTGTCCTGCATCGCCCTGAATTGGCTTTACAGCCCACAGGAACTTCATGTTAGAAGGGAACATGGCACGTACTTCCGGACGGCTGAAGATATCGTTGATTTTAGCCGTGTCGCGTACGTTTGCACCGATACCACCAGGCATTTGTGTAAACAGGCTTGCCAGTACACCGCCTTGGGTGTTGTTAGCCAGCGAGTCAAGTGCGGTAGCTGCTGTGTCTACAGTTGCGGCTGCGATGGCCGCAGAGTCAGAAACAATGGTGTCATTAGCGGCTGCCTGTGCCAGCACGTCCTGCTCAGCTTCTTCTACGATAGACACATCACCTGTCGCGTCTGTTGTGGTAGGTGCGCCAGTAGCGATGTTCAGCTTGCCGGCTTTCTGCTGCTCGTCCAGGTACTGGCCTAACTGCACAAAGTAAGGGCCGAATTCCTGTGGAGACCACACTTCCCAGAACTCCAGGTTCGCCATGCCCTGCAAGAGGTTGCGCACGCGGTCCGGGTTATCAACACCAGGTAACTCGATCTGGATACGGCCAGCCCCTTGGCGCTGGATGTTTGGCTGTGTTACACCGAAACGGTCGATACGGGTACGCAGGATGTTGAAAGAGCGGTCAACGGCGTCATCCACTTCCTGGTTGATCACCTCAATCACCTCCTCGTTTGTAGACTCGTAGCTGATTCTGCCACGGTTGGCTGTGTTAGAGAAGATGCGGCTCAGGCGGCCATCTGGCTCAACCTCGTTGTAAGCCTCCAGGAAAAGCGTTGTAAAGCGCTCCTGGCTGTTCGCCTGCATTTCCTGCGCGCGCTCCAGGGCTCTGAGGAAGTTAGGGTCTTTGCTGTTGCCAGACAGGGCTTTGATGATCTCCACAGGAGACACCTCGAGCACCACGTGCATACCGCCCTTTAGGTCAAGGCCAAGGCCTAACTCGTTTTCCTTTACTTCCTGGTAGGTAAGGCCTAAAAACACGGGCTCTTTCCATACAGAGTCCAGGTAAGCTTGCTTTCTAATTAGATCTACATTGCCTTGTGCATCCGTAGCATATAGCTCGGCTCTGTTTTGCACACTGCGGGCAATAAAAGAGAACGACAAGTAGTACAGGCAGAGCGCCGATACTATAATTGTCATAACGATTATTAACGTTTTGTTCCGCATTGTTTAGTTAATAAATAGAATAGGAGTTGGTATTGATAAATTTAGTTTACTCTGATAAAGCTCCCGTCGCTTGCCTAGGCAACTATAATACCAAGTGCATGCGTTCCATCAGGCGTAAGATATTAGCCTGTTCAAGAACAAAATAAGCGAAAGGAGAGAAAAAAGGAGGTAATGTGCTGCCTAGGGGGCGTTGGGTTGGATGGTAACCGGAAAAATTTGTGCAACAAAGCCTGCCCCCGGAGGAACAGCGGTATAAGCCGGCAGCAGCTCATCGGTTGGGTTGGCAAAGCTTGGTTGCTGTGGCAGTGGCTCCACGGCCTGTTCCAGGCTCAGGACCACAAAAGAAGTGGTCGCTTCTAAGGAAATCTTCTGCTTTACAACTGTTTTGCTTTCCGCCTCTGGGGCTAGCTGAGAGCTGTTTTGCTGTGTAGCACCTGGTACCGAAGAATAGGCTACCACCTCCTGGCCGTTGAGCATCAGCGCCCACAGCAGGGTAACAGACATCAAAAGATGCTTTAGGTGGCAGGATATGGTTTTAGTCTTCGGCATTTACAAGGTGTAATTGCAAATGTAATGCCTTTTATTTAAAAAGAAGGAAATCTTAGCGGTTTATATCCAGAAATCGCTTCACGTCCTGCTTTTTGCCGATAAGGATCAGGATATCTGAGGGATAGATAATGGTGTCTGCCTTCGGAACACCGATAATGTGCTCCACATTGGTAGGTTTGCCGTCCTGCATCTCCTCAAAAAAGCGCTTAATCGTGATCAGGTTGAGGTTGTATTTCTCACGGAGCGAAATCTTGGCCAGGCTGCGGTTGGCAATGTTGGGCGGTGTGCTGATCTCCACGATCTCGTAGTTATCCGGCAGGGGGAGGAAAGTACGGATGCTAGGTTGCAGCAAGCGTTCGGCTACAGTTTTGCCTACCTCACCCTCCGGCGAAAGAATCTCCTGCACACCCATCTTCTCTAAAATACGACGCTGCTGCTTGTTCGAAGCCCGGGTGATCACGCGCTTGATATTTAACTCCTGCAGGTTTGCTGTCGTGATCAGCAGAGCCTCAAAGTCCTCGCCAATAGCCACGATCACAGCATCCATGTCCTGTATGTTCTGTGCTTCCAGGGCACGGATATCGGTCGCATCCAGGGCTACAGCGTAGGCAACATCGTCTTTGATAGCTTCCACATGGTCCTCATCGTTGTCGATGGCGACCACTTCTGCGCCACGCTCTGCCAGCGTACGGGCAATGGAGTTCCCGAAGATGCCCAGGCCGATAACAGCAAACTTGTGTTTCATCCTTTTATTTTAGCGTTTAGGAATGTTATGATTACCTCCAGCCCCTTCTCGAAGTGATTGTTGTTGGGGATAATGATGTCTGCGTCGTTTTTGTACGGTTTGATGTACTTTTCGTACGTAGGGGCCACGTGGTTGGTGTAGCGGTACAGCACATCGTCCAGGTCGTATCCTCGCTCAATCCGGTCTCGCACGATGCGGCGCTGCAGCTTGATGTACTCTTTGGCGTCGATGTATACTTTCAGGTCCAGCAGCTTGGCGATCTCCTCAAAGTAGAAGACAAAGATACCCTCCACCACCACAATAGGAGCCGGCCGGAACTCCAGCTGCTTGGGTACTACGTTGGGATTATTGAAGGTGTACTCGGTGCGGTAAACCGTCTCGCCCTGGCTTACCTTCAAAATGTCGTGTGCGTACGCTTCGTCGTCGATACAGGAAGGGAGATCGAAGTTAACGATGCCGTTCCTGTCGCGGGTCTGTAGCTCGCGCGGCTTGTAATAGTTGTCCTGAGAGATGAGACAAACGTTTTCAGGTGCAAACGATGTCAGTAGCTTGTTCAAAAAAGTCGTTTTTCCTGAAGCACTACCTCCTGTAATCCCGACGATAAATGGCTTTTGCATAGGAAGCTATGGTTTCAGACCACAAAATTAAGACTTTAGCTACAAGAAGGCCAAGGTAGCCCGCAATTAATTTGTGTTTTATGGCTGTGCCTTCAGGAAGTCTACCAGCTTGCGGATAGCGCGTCCGCGGTGGCTGATGGCGTTCTTTTCCTCGGCGCTCATCTCCGCAAAGGTCCTGTCGTAACCCTCTGGCACAAACACAGGGTCGTAGCCAAAGCCTTTATTCCCTTTCCACTCCTTCGTGATATGGCCCTCCACAATGCCTTCGAACTGGTGCTCCTTACCATCCAAAATCAGGGTAACAGAAGTACGGAAGCGGGCTTTGCGGTTCTCGTGTGCTGCCAGGTTCTGTAGCAGGAGCTGGATATTATCGTTATCAGAGCGCTGCGGACCGGCATAGCGGGCCGAGTAAACGCCGGGAGCGCCGTTTAGTGCTTCCACTTCCAGACCAGTGTCATCGGCGAAGCAGCTCACCCGGTAATTTTCCCACACATAGGCTGCCTTCTGGCGCGAGTTACCCTCCAATGTGTCCTGGTCCTCTGCCAGTTCTTCGTGGCAACCGATGTCCTGGAGGCTAAGTAAATTGTACTTGCCCGCCAGCATCTGGCTTACTTCGGCTAACTTGTGTCTGTTATTAGTGGCAAAGCAAAGCTGCTTCATGTTTAATGCTTTAAGGATTTAGTGACTGTGCAGTTTTAACGGCTGTCTTCATAACAGTATTGGAATTCAGGACCATCCCTTCAGTAACCTAGCTATGTAACAGAATTAATGCAGGTAAGCTCCGTATAGATCCTCGTTTAGGCGCACCAGTACGTGCTCGTTTAGAGTAGTGGCCAAAGAATAGCCGGTATAGGTAGCAGCTACCGGAAACAGCGGGTGATGGCGATCTACCAGGGTAGCAATCTCCACCTTCCTAGGGTTTCGTGGCAGAAATGTATGCAGGGTATAGGCCAGTGTTTTGCCGGTGTTCAGCACGTCATCCACAATCACAACAGCTTTATCCTGGAGGGACACCTCTTTCGGGGAGAGCTCTACGGGCTGCTCCAGGGGAGCGGTTTTATCGAGGGTAACACGTAGGAGCTGTACCTTGAGCGTGGACACCTGCTGTAGGCGCTTCATAAGCATTTCGGCCAGCGTGTACCCGTTTGGGTGAATGCCGGCCAGTACAAGCTCTTCAGCCTCAAAGTTCTGCTCGTATATCTCGTAAGCAATGCGCGTAATCTTTTGCTCTATCTGCTGCCTGTCTAGTATCAGGTTCTGTTGCTGTTCTTGTGGTGCCATGCTTCTGTAGGGGGTGTAAACTGTTTAAGGCAAATTTAACAAGATTTCGGAACGGCGTAATAAGTAAAAAGATCTCCAAAATAATTTGGCCCTTAGGATTTTACTTTCAAAAAAACTTGCTAAATTTGCAGTCCGATTGCGAATTAAGGTTAATTAACGTTTATAATAATGAAAAAAGGCATTCATCCAGAATACAGGGAGGTGGTTTTCCAGGACATGACGAGCGATTTCAAATTCATCACTCGTTCTACTATGACCTCTGATGAGACCATCACAATGGAAGATGGCAAAGAGTATCCTGTGATCAAGGTGGAAGTTTCTTCTGCTTCTCACCCTTTCTACACAGGTAAAAACATCTTCGTGGATACCGCTGGTCGCGTGGAGAAATTCAACAAGCGTTACAAAAAATAAGCGGTTTATTCCGGTTAAAACGTTTCAAAGAGAGGTCTTCCTGATAATTCGGGAAGACTTTTTTATTTTGCGCTTCCTTAAGAGGAAGGTAGTTGGCCCGGTTTGTGTTTTCAGCTAATCTATATATAGTATTATACACTTACAGTAAGAAGCTATGCAATCGAAACTTACCCGGGCATGCACGGCGGCAGTGTTAGCTGTTCTAATCTCCTGCGATAAAGACAAGGACAACGTCGCGCCTGCACCTGTGGGTGTAGATAAAGTTGTGAGGTTTGAGATCTTCGCGACTAAGGATTACACAACGCACTATTACGCCGATTATGATGCTAAGGTCAGCCTTTGGATAGTGCGGACGGATAAGGCCACCATGAAAGAAATTGTCGTGCTGGATACAACCTTTACCAGGCCCCTGAAAGCGTTTCCGCTTGAGGCAGACAAGTTGGTTATAAGCAAAAAGATAACAGGCGTGGCAGACCAAAATGAATGGATAGGAGTAGGTAGCGGGACTAGAATGGGGGCAGAAGCCTATAGCAGCTACGAGTCGTTCCCTGCAGATGTAAGAGAGAAAAGAGTAGAAGTAAAACTGTAAAATTGATGCTTTCGTTAATAAAGCGGGTCTTCTCACATTAATCGGGAAGACTTTTTTATTTTTGTGTCTATGAATATTATTCTTTTTGATGATCCAACTATCCGGCAGGATTTATTGCCGCTGACCTTTACCCGGCCTGTGGCTGAGATCCGCGTCGGCATTCTGACGATAGCGGATAAGTGGCGCCAATACATGGGCGAGGCTGTTTCTTACCTCACACAGCCTTACCTGAATCAGAAGTTTACGCTGTGCCATGGTACCCATAACCTTTACATTAACGGTGCCGTGTGCCCCGACGAGCACATTGTAGCGTCGATTCGATCTCTGAAGATGGGGGAGGCGCTGTACCACAAGGGACTTTTGGTGGCCATTAACGGAGACAACGTGGAGTTGCAAGATGTGGAGGAAGTAGCGAATTATGCCTCGTCGAAGAGCCAGGAGTGTAGCAACTGTACCATTATACGGGACGTGTGGGATATTTTCCTGTACAACGGTGAGCAGATACGGAGCGACTTTAAGTTGCTGACGGCGGGGCGGCAGAGCCAGCCGGTAAATGATAAGTACACGGCAGTGTACAACGAGGAAAACATCTTTATAGAGGAAGGCGCTAAGATAAGGGCTGCCATCCTGAATGCAGAGAACGGGCCGATTTACATTGGCAAGAATGCGCAGGTGCATGAGGGAGCCGTGATCAAAGGGCCGTTTGCACTTGGCGAGGAAAGCAATGTGAACGTGGGCGGCAAGATGCGCGGCGATGTGAGCATCGGACCTTTCTGCAAGGTAGGTGGCGAAGTGGCTGCCTCTGTTATCTTTGGCTATACCAACAAAGGGCATGAGGGCTACCTGGGCAACTCGGTGCTAGGCGAGTGGTGCAATTTAGGGGCCGATACCAACACCTCGAACCTGAAGAACAACTATGCCGAGGTAAAGATTTGGAACTATGCCAAAGGGGGGTTCAAAAAAACCGGGCAGCAGTTCTGCGGACTTATCATGGGCGACCACAGTAAGTGTGGCATCAACACGATGTTTAACACGGGTACAGTCGTGGGCGTGAGCGCGAATATCTTTGGGGCCGGTTTTCCGCGCAATTTTATCCCGTCTTTTAGCTGGGGCGGGGCGGCTGGTTTTGAGACTTTCCAGTTGCGCAAGGTATACGAAGTAGCTGAAAAGGTGATGGAGCGCCGCCAAGTGGCATTCGACGAGGTGGAGAAGGCCATCATAGATGACGTTTTTGAGCAAACAAAGCAGTACAGAGTGTGGGATAAGAAGGACTAGTTGTCGAGTATCTGCTTTGTAACAGTTTATTTAAATATTACTTCCCAGTTTTAGATAGAGCTGGGAAGCGTTCAGGTATTCAAAAATTCTTTACTTATAATTAGAGAGGTGCAGTTTTCGCAGATTATAGGCCATCAGGAGGCAAAGCAACTACTGCTTAAATCAGTGCAGCAAAACCATGTGGCACACGCGCAGTTGTTTCTGGGGCAGGAGGGAAGCGCTAACCTGGCGTTGGCACTAGCCTATGCCACTTACATTAACTGCGAGAACAAGCAGCCCGATGATTCATGTGGAACATGTGGCAGCTGTGTGAAGATGAACAAGCTGGTACACCCGGACTTTAACTTCGTGATGCCCGTTACCACCACGAAGTCTGTGGGCAAGGATGCCCTGAGCCACAAGTTCATGAATGAGTGGCGCGAGTTTGTGCTGGCCAGCCCTTACCAGGGCCTGAACGAGTGGATGCAGCACATTGGCGCTGAAAACAAGCAGGGGAATATCTCGAAAGAGGAAAGTAGGCACCTGGTTAAGCTGGTGTCGCTGAAAGCTTTTGAGGGATCCTATAAAATAGTGGTGATCTGGTTACCCGAGCTGATGCACCCTTCCGCTGCCAATGCCCTGCTGAAGTTACTGGAAGAACCCCCTGCTCAGACCCTGTTCCTGCTGGTATCGCAGTCTGCCGAAAAGTTGCTGGCTACCATCACCTCTCGGACACAGATCATGCAGGTGCGCAATTTCACGGAGCAGGAAGTGGTGGCTTACCTGCAGCAGCAGTATAATGCGGATGCGACCACAGCCAACCAGGTGGCGCAACTGGCGGAAGGTAGTCTGAATGCAGCCGCAAAGCTGACAAAGGAAATTAGTAGCGACTATTTCGTGTTCTTTACTGAGTGGATGCGCCACTGTTACAGTTATAAGTTCGGGGAGCTGGTGGACATGGGAGATAAGTTCCAGACCCTGGGGCGGGAGAACCAGAAGAATTTCCTGCTTTATGCGCTTAATCTTTTCCGAAAAGTGATGCTGTACGGGGTGGACCAGGGCCTGATCTCGTTTTTGCCGCCCGCCGAGCTGAACTTTGTACAGAAATTTTCTAAAGTAATCACAGGTAATAACGCAGGCCAGTTAGCGGAAGAGCTAAACCAGGCGCATTACCATATCGAGCGGAATGCCAACCCCAAAATGGTGTTTGTAGACAGCTCCCTCCAAATAGCAGGTTACCTGCGCAACAGTTAAAAAAACATGCAGACAGACATAACAAACAGAGTAATACGCATCGGAACCCGCGGTAGCAGACTGGCACTATGGCAGGCAGAGGCTGCTGCTGAAAAGCTACAGGCGGCAGGGCTAAAAACGGAGCTGGTGATCATCAGCACCAAGGGAGACCAGGTACTGGACAAGTCGCTTGCGAAGATCGGTTCTAAAGGCGTATTCACCGAGGAGCTGGAAGTAGCCCTGCGCGAAGGCGATGTAGACATTGCCGTACACAGCGCCAAAGACATCCAATCTTCTATTCCGGACGATCTGGAGTTGGTGGCCTTTATGGAGCGGGAGGAAGTAAACGACGTGTTGCTAAGCTTTGACCCGAACTTTAAGTTAGAGCGTGAGAGCAATGCGGTAATCGGCACCTCTTCTACCCGGCGTAAAGCGCTGCTGAAGCGCTTTTACCCAAACGTAACCACTGCTGAGTCGAGGGGAAACTTACAGACCCGCCTGCGCAAGCTGGAAGAAAAGCAGTTTGACGCCCTGTTGCTGGCCTACGCCGGCGTGTACCGCATGGGTTACGATAACCTGATCGTGCACACCTTTCCGGCAGATGAGTTTATACCAGCCGCCGGACAGGGAAGCGTGGGGATTGAGTGCGCGAAGAACCTGGACCCGGACGTGAAGAAGGCTATCAAGCAGGCATTGAACCATACCAATACGCACATTTGCCTGTTAGCGGAGCGTGGCTTCCTGAGAACCATGGAGGGTGGTTGCAGTATTCCATCTTTTGCCCTGGCGACCCTTACAGGAGAGGGTATTAGCATCACAGGAGGCCTGATCAGCCTAAATGGTGAGCAGTTGCTGAAAGAAACACTCACAGGACCAACAGTGGCAGCAGAAGAGTTGGGCGAGAAACTGGCCACAACTATTCTGGATAAGGGAGGCGAGGAGATCCTGAAAAGCATAAAAGCCGAGCGCGACAAAGAGAATGCTTAAAGAATAAGTCTTTAAAACAAAAAGGAGCTGAGGGCAAACCTCAGCTCCTTTTTGTTTTAGGACAGCAATAAGCTGTCCTGGTTTCCGGTTCCTGCAATTAAGCTTGTGCCGCTTCCACCGCATCCTCTGATAAAGGCTGCTTTCTAGAAGATCGGGCATAGGTCAGGAAAGCCTGCATTTCCTGCTTTACCACTGGCGACAGGATGTAAAGCCCAACCATGTTGGGGATACTCATGGCAAACAGCATCGCATCCGAGAAGGCTACCACGCTGTTCAGCTTCATGGGCGCGCCCAGTACGATAAAGGCACAGAAAATAACTTTAAAGCTAATATCAGCAGCTTTCGTGTTACCGAACAGGTAAGTCCAGGACTTCAGGCCATAGTAAGACCAGGTGATCATGGTAGAGAAGGCAAACAGGATTACTGCTACTGCTAGCACAACAGGAAACCAACTGATCACGGTGGCGAAGGAGGCAGAGGTAAGGGCGATGCCATCCACTGACTCTACATTATAAGCACCTGTTACAACGATTACCAGGGCCGTCATGGTGCAGACAACTACGGTATCAATAAAAGGCTCCAGCGAAGCGACAAATCCCTCTGTAACCGGAACGTTTGTTTTAACGGCGGAGTGCGCGATAGAGGCTGAACCAATGCCTGCCTCGTTGGAGAAAAGGCCACGACGCAGACCCTGTATCATGGTGCCCACAATACCACCAGCGATAGCACTGCCCGAGAAGGCCCCGTCTAGGATCAGCATAAAGGCCTCCGGGATTTGCGTGAAGTTAACGGCCAGTACAATGATTGCCGCCAGGATATAAACGCCGCACATCAGGGGCACCACTTTTTCCGTAACCTGTGCAATGCTTTTCATGCCGCCAAGGATCACCAGGCCGACAAGCACGGAAATGATCAGGCCGAACATCCAGGAGTTACCGCCTCCAAAGAAGGACTCTTCCCCGCCTGTTACCGCAATAAACTGGTGGGTTGCCTGGTTGATCTGGAACATGTTGCCTGCCCCCAGCGAACCACCGATACACATGATCGCAAAGAAGGCAGCCAGAAACTTGCCCGCCTTGCCCATGCCGCGCTCGCGAAGTCCCTTGTTCAGGTAGTGCATGGGCCCACCGGATACGGTGCCATCAGGATGCACGTCGCGGTACTTAACACCTAAGGTACAGGACACGAACTTGGAGGACATCCCCAGTAAACCGGCGACAATCATCCAAAAGGTAGCGCCCGGGCCGCCTAGCGAGATGGCAATGGCCACACCGGCAATATTACCAAGGCCAACCGTACCGGAAACGGCAGCTGTTAGGGCCTGGAAGTGCGATACTTCACCGGGTGCATCTTCCTGGTCGTACTTACCGCGTACCAGGTCCAGGGCATGCTTAAAGCCTCTGAAGTTGATGAACCCCAGATAGAAGGTAAAGAAGATAGCCCCAGCCAAAAGCCAGATCAGGATAAGGGGAATCGCATAACCGCCGAATCCGATCTCAAAAAAGATGATGTCGGAGATGTACTGCGCAGTAGGGGCCACTGCTGCGTCTATTTTTTCGTCGATAGAGGGCTCGGGAGCCTGGGCAAGTAGGTTAGTTAAGGGTGCAATAAAAAGGAATGTAGAAACTAAAATTCTTTTCATTATGGTGGGTTAGATTGATTTGTCAGTATCTTAAATTTAGCCCTTTTTGGCGCTAAAGTAAAATTTACGGGTATATTGCCTCTGTGGGTGCAACTTTTAATAAGTATAGCGCAATAAAAAGGTAAGCAGCGAGTGTAAAGTGGCAAGGTATTTATAGCCTGGTGGCATGCCAGACCCAGCGGCTTATGACAATGAGTGGGAAAAGTATAACGATGGCTTAAAAAGAGTTAAGTTTGAGGAGCTGCCACCTATATTCGGGGGTGGGAAGTATGATTTAAAAGAAGAAAACTGAAGAAATGAAACTGCTAAAAAGTATAGGCTTGTTCATCGCCATGATGGCTATGGTGCCTGCCGTAGTGCTGGCACAAAAACCGAAAGGAAAAGACCAGCTGGTAACGATCGAAACACCACAGGGAGAGATCAAATTGGTCTTGTTCGACGACACCCCAAAACATAAGGAAAATTTCTTGAAGCTTGCCAGGGAGGGCTTTTATGATGGCACTACCTTTCACCGGGTAATCGACGGCTTTATGATTCAGGGAGGGGACCCAAACACCAAGGATGAGGACCCGTACAACGACGGACAGGGAAGCCTGGGGTATACCGTTCCTGCAGAGATAAAGCCAACGCACAAGCACGTGCGCGGTGCCGTGGCCGCCGCCCGCCAGGACGACCGCATCAACCCGGAAAGAGCCAGCAGTGCCTCGCAGTTCTATATTGTGGAGAACCACAACGGCACTCCTATGCTGGATAATGTGTATACTGTTTTCGGACAGGTGGTAGACGGGCTCGATGTGATTGATAAGATAGCAGAGCAACCAACGGGGGGGCGGGACAGGCCGCTTTCCGATATCGAAATGAAAGTGACAGTGGAGGATGTGAAGAAGAAAAAGATCGCCAAGAAGTACGACTACAACTACAACACCCAAACACTGGAGAAAGAATAAGCATGAAGAAAATCCTGATCACAGGCTCAAACGGACTGTTGGGACAAAAGCTGGCTGAACTGTTGCTGCCAAAGCAAGATGTGGAGCTATTGGCCACCAGCCGTGGTGAAAATAAACTGGCGGAGGTGCTGCCTACGCTGCCCTTCAGAAGCATGGATGTGACAGACCCGGCGCAGGTAGACCGGGTAGTCCGTGCGTTCAGGCCTACGCACATCATCCACACAGCGGCCATGACCAACGTGGACCAGTGCGAAACAGACAGGGAAGGGGCCCTGTTGTTGAACCGCGATGCCGTGCAGTACCTGGTAGATGCCTGTGAGAAGTATGAGGTGCATCTGATTCATTTATCCACAGACTTTATTTTTGACGGGGAGAACGGGCCTTATGACGAAGAGGCGGTGGCGAACCCGGTTAACTTCTATGGAGAGACCAAGCTGCAGGCAGAGGAAGTCGTTCTGAAGGCCAAATGCAAATGGGCTATTCTGCGTACTGTGTTGGTTTATGGCATTGCCCATGCGTATGGCCGTTCCAATATCGTGCTGTGGGTGCGCGACAGCCTGCGTGCAGGCAAAGTGATCAAAGTGGTGACAGACCAGTTTCGGACGCCAACCCTGGCCGAGGACCTGGCAAGGGGCTGTTGGCTGGCTGCCGAACATGATGCCGAAGGCATCTACAACATTTCTGGCAGCGAGTTGCTCACTCCGTATGAAATGGCCATGGAGGTAGCGGACTTCTTTGCCCTGGACAAGTCCTTGATCGATAAAGCGGACGCAAGCACCTTCTCACAACCCGCCAAGCGCCCACCTCGCACAGGCTTCAGCATCCGCAAAGCGGAAACACAGCTTGGCTACCGCCCTCACTCCTTTCGGGAGGGGATCCGGATGGTAGCAGAGCAGGCTGAAAAGTAATTCCTGCTTCTTTTCTCTAAACATTTAGGATATAAGCCTTGCATCTGGCTGAACATTAAAAATATTAGATTTTTAATGGTGCAGTCAGATGCATTGTCTATATTGTATGCTTTAATTTCCGTTTTTACGATCTAAACCTAAACTAAACCAACCAATCTTATTACTTCTACCCTTTTATGAGTACTAACAAAGAATCCTGGGGTTCTCGCGTCGGCCTG
Organism: Pontibacter ummariensis; assembly: GCF_900188175.1. Lineage (GTDB taxonomy): Bacteria > Bacteroidota > Bacteroidia > Cytophagales > Hymenobacteraceae > Pontibacter > Pontibacter ummariensis. The sequence goes on from NZ_FZOQ01000001.1 coordinate 146,703, forward strand.
ATCCTGGCCATGGCAGGTAACGCGGTGGGTCTCGGAAACTTCCTGCGCTTCCCGGTGCAGGCTGTACAAAACGGCGGAGGCGCCTTCATCATTCCCTATCTGGTGTGCTTCCTGGTGATGGGCATCCCGCTGCTGTGGATCGAATGGTCTATGGGGCGCTTCGGGGGCAGGTTTGGCCACCATTCCACACCGTTTATTGTAGATACCATGGGCAAGAATCGCCTGTGGAAGTACATTGGCGTGTTTGGTATCTGGACAAACATTGCGGTTGCCGCTTACTACTGCTACATCGAGTCCTGGACATTGTCCTATACTTTTCACTCTATTATCGGTACCTTCAGTGGCCTGGATCAGGAAGGGGTGGCCAATTTTTTCGGCCAATACGTTAGCCTGGGCACCTCTACGTTAGGGATACCCTATGAGCCCATCGTTTTTTATATCCTTTGCCTATTGCTGAACACCTGGATCCTGTCGCAGGGACTGGCGTCAGGTGTAGAGCGTGTAGCCAAAGTCGGCATGCCGATGCTGATCCTGTTTGGCCTTTTCCTGGCTTTTAGAGGCGTTACGCTCACAGCTGGTGAGAATGGTGCCATTAACGACAGCTCAGTTGGTCTTAACTTCCTCTGGACACCAAATTTTGATCAACTGTGGTCTCCAACCGTATGGTTGGCTGCTGCCGGACAGATCTTCTTTACCCTCTCTGTAGGTATGGGTACTGTGCATTGCTATGCTTCTTATGTGCGTCCGAAAGATGACATTGCCCTGAACGCGATGTCTGCCGGATGGATGAACGAATTTGTAGAGGTGGTGTTAGGTGCGGCTATCTTGATCCCGATCTCCATCGGTTACCTGGGTGTAGAACGAGTGTCCGAAATGGTGCAGTCTGGTGGCTTGGGGCTTGCCTTCCAAACACTTCCGTATCTGTTTTACCAGTGGGGTGACCTGCTCGGCGCTTTATCGGGTATGATGTGGTTCGGTCTGTTGTTCTTTGCAGGGATCACCTCGTCGCTGGCCATGGGTACGCCCTGGATCGGTTTCATGCAGGATGAGTTTAACTGGGGACGCAAATCGGCAGCCTGGTCATTCGGTCTGTTCGTTTTCCTGCTCGGTATGCCAACCGTGCTGTTCTTTAAGTATGGTGTGTTTGACGAATATGATTATTGGGCCGGTACCGTATCGCTGGTAGTTTTTGCCTTGTTGGAGACCATCCTGTTTTCCTGGGTGTTCGGGATTAACAGAGGCTGGAGAGAAATTATCTCCGGTGCCGACATACAGGTGCCAGCCTTCTATAAGTTTATCATCAAGTTTGTCACGCCGCTGCTGTTGTTATGGGTGTTCCTTGGTTCCCTGTTCACACCGAAAGGGGGCGACTGGGGGGCGGCCATCGCCGGAAACTGGGTGCTAGACAACAGCTCCATCATCAATAAGCTAAAGAACGTGGACCTGGAGCAGAAACTGGCTGCCGCCACAGACCCTGAAGCCATACAGGTACTGGAGAACCAGATATTTTTTGTGAATGCTACGCGTATCCTGTTGCTGGCAGTTTGGGTTGCCCTGGCCCTGTTGGTGTACACGGCGTATAAAAAAAGAGTTAGAGAAGGAAGAGTCTAAGACATTATTATGAATACATCCGCACTTATTGTCATGCTTACCACCATCCTGTTGGTAACATCACTGATGCTGTACTTCTTTTTAAAGGTAATCACGACGCCACCCAAGCCAGAACCAGACTCTTATACAGAGAATGACGATGAGCCGGACCGTCAGTCCCCTAGCCGTTAAAAACTTAAATGAGAAAAATAAAGCACTGGATCCGTCGGTATTTTGGCTTCTCACAAAGAGAGGTAAACGGCTTTCTGCTGCTTATAAGCTTAATGGTGCTGCTCACGGCAGCACCATTTCTTTTTGATGCTTTTTATAGCCCTTCGCTTACAGACAGCACTGCCCGGGACAGGCAATTGCTGGATAGCCTGGTGGCCCAGTTGGAGGCAAAGCAACCGGAACGTGCCAGGGCTGGACGTGTAGCAGCAACTATAGCGCTCAAGCCTTTCGATCCAAACCAGCTTTCTTTAGAGGAGTGGCAGGCCTATGGCTTGCCCAAGTACCTGGCCCAGCGCATCCTGAACTACCGCCATAAAGTAGGGGACTTTACTTACAAAGCAGAACTAGGCAAGATCTATGGCTTGCCGGACTCTCTCTTCCAACAGTTGCTGCCTTACATTCAACTGCCGGAGGAGCGGCCAGACAAACACAAGCAAAGGCAGGCAATAGCCGGCGCAGCACGCCCTACACCAGATACGGGTTGGGACCGTAACCCCCGTAAGGAAAAGCCTGTGCTGGTGCCTTTCAACATCAATACGGCCGATACGGTGGAACTGAAGCAGATCAGGGGGATCGGTAGTAAATTGTCTGCAAGAATCGTAAAGTACCGGAGCAGTCTGGGAGGCTTTTATAGCACAGCACAGTTGCAGGAGGTATATGGCTTGCAACCTGAGGTGGTAGACAGCCTGCAGAAGTACAGCTACGTAGCTAAAACCTATACCCCGCAGGGTTTACACATAAACACTGCCACAGCTGACGAGCTGAAAACCCATCCTTACGTTACACCCAACATAGCCCGGGCAATTGTCGCTTACCGGGAACAGCATGGTCCTTACAAGCAGCTGGATGACATACAGCAAATCAGACTCGTAACGCCCGAGCTGTTTGAGAAACTAAGGCCTTATCTGGCTTTATAGTCTTAGAGACTAGGAGGTATAGGCTGTGGCCTGCATAAATGTATAGAAAAAGACGGCATTCGGGTTCTTTGCTACGATGTGCATCTCTTCCTTCACTTTCTCGGCCAGGTCCTCACCCACGTAACCCGCCTCTAACAACTGTGGTAGGCCGCTTAGCAGCAGCTCCGTCCAGAAACCAATCATCTCTGCTCGCTTGGCTGGGTTCCGGTTGTCGAGGTGGTAGGTTTTAGGCTTCGTCTCGATGCGCTGGTAGCCGACTGACTGTAGCAGGTTACCCAGCTTGGCGCCCACAAAAGGATCGCCTTTCATGTCGTACTGCAGGTCGTTAAAGCGCATCCAGTACTGTAACACGTTGGGGGAGTAGGGTTCTACAAAAAAGCTGGAGTTGAGTACTTCCGTCACCACGATAGGGCTACCAGGGCGCAATACACGCCGCACTTCCGACAGCACCCTAGAGGGCTCCGGGATATGCTCCAGTACCCAACAGAGAAAGGCACCGTCGAACTTCGACTGGGAGGGAAAATCCATGTCCATGGCATTGCCCTGCTGCAGTTCATACCGGTCGGTAGCGCAGAGCACAGTAGAGAGGAACTTCCGGGCTTTGCTGATTTGCTTATCGGAATAGTCGATGCCCGTCAGGAACAGTTGCGGGTAGCGGCGCAGCAGAATTTCGGACTGAGCCCCAACCCCACAGCCCACCTCCAACAAGTTTGTGACCATGGAAAGGTCGATGTCTGCGTAGATCTTGTTCTCCATAAACCGCGCCTGCTTGTAAAGGCGGTTCTGCTCCTCCTCAGAATAGCCATGCAGGTACTTGTCTTCCGAAGGTTCTTGCAATGCTGTGGTCATAGCTGTTTGGGTTGGGATGATAGATTATTTTGCCTGGTCAGGTAACAGGGCGCGGTAAATAGCCGACATATCTTCTTCGCCTAAGCCCTGCTGCTTTGCGAGAGCATACAGTTCTTTGGTCGTCTGGAGCGAAGGAAGCGCAACATTTTGCTCGTAGGCGGTAATGCTTGCCAGGTGCAGGTCCTTGTGCAGCCACTCGAGCGGAAACTCGGGGGAGAAGTTGCGGCTCAGGAGCTTGGGTTGTTTCAGTTTCAGGAAGGGAGCCGCCGCAGGGCCGCTTAGTAGGGTGTCGCAGAGCATTTCCTCACTGATTCCAAGCGATGTACCCAAGCGGAGTGCCTCAGCGAAGGCAGCCATCGCTTGGCCCAGGATCATGTTGTTCACCATCTTCATGCCAGCCCCCTGGCCATGATCACCCACATGCACCACGGCTTTGCCCATCACGTCCATTAGTTCTCTAACCTGTTCCAGGTCAGCCCCATCACCGCCAACCAGAAAGATTAGCTGTCCCTTCTCAGCAGGCATGAGCGACCCTGACACGGGAGCATCTAAAAAGCGCTGCCCCATTTTCTTGGCATGCCAGGCCATTTTCTTTGAAAAGGAGGGGTTGACCGTGCTACAATCGACCCAGAGGGAGTTACCCGGCAGGGCACGCAAAAAGCCGTCCTGCCCCAAGGCCACTTCCTCTACCGCTTCTGGCGTTGATAGCATGGTGAATACCAGCCGGCACTGCCCCGCTACTTCCTCCGGTGTTGCTGCCCGAGTAGCCCCATTTTCTACCAGTGCGTCTGCTTTTCCCTGTGTGCGGTTATACACCACCAGCTCATGGCCAGCGCCTTGCAGGTTGGCCGCCATGCGGCTACCCATAATGCCTAATCCTATAAATCCTATTTTCATTTGTTTCCTGTTAAACCAAGTGGACTAATTTTACCTAAAGGTAATGATCCTTTTAGCGGGAAACAGGACTTATTTGTTTGAGGCTTTTTGCCGGTAAAGGCTTCGATACTCAGTTGGCAGGAGAAGGGGGCAGTAGGAAGGCTTGACGGGAAGAAGGGTTTATGAGGTGTGAGCGGTGCTAGGCCTTTGCCGGCAGGCTGTTGATCAGTTGTTCTGCTTTTTCCACTGCCAGGCGCTCGCCTTTAAAAGACAAGTTGTCTTTGGCCAACCCGATCTCTACCCACTTGGCCTCATTCACTTCCCAGTTGTGCTGGCCTATTTGCCCTGCCTCGTACCGCAGGAGGTAAAAGTGGACGAATTTGTGGAACCGGACGCGACGGCGGCCCTTGTTCCCAACATACCAGTACTCAATCGTATCAAGCTTGTCCAGTAGTTCGGCATCTATGCCTGTTTCTTCGCGCACTTCGCGCACTGCTGCCTGTTCTGGCGTTTCTCCCGGGTCAACCAAGCCTTTGGGGAGTTGCCACCGTTCCTTGGGGCCAACGGAAATTAGTGCCACCTCTATACCCGAGGAGCTGCGGCGGAAAGCAACCCCGCCTGACGATACCTGGTCTAAGGTAGGCACCTTCGCTTTTACCTGGGCGGGATTTATGGGCTCTTCTGACATAGTTAACAGGTATTGTCGGTTAAAAATTTTGGGATAAGTGTATTTTATTGTTTTACAGTGTTTTACCTGTTAAGGTTACTGCTGCCCCTGCTTTTGCTTCCTGCGGGGCCATGGCAGACCCGGATGATAGGGCTTGTACTCCTTTAAGAGAACCAGCCGTCAGTCTAGGCTTGGCGTTAAAGAAAAATCTTCCGTACATATTTTTTTGTCCCTGTATGTGCCAAGTGGGTACGGCGCGTTATTCAGTAGAAAGCAAGTAAAAAAAGGTAAACCTACCCGTGTACGGGGTGAAGGAGCAGGTGGACCTTGTATCAGCTGCTGCTGAACACGGTTGATCGTGCTGGTGCTGCTGCCAAGGATCTTGGCACCTCTTCCAACTCTATTCGTTTCCTAGTAACTTGCTGTTTATCTGACTGGCACAGCTGCTCTGTGCTCGGGCTTCTATCTTAGAATGAAAAGCATACTCCAAAATTACCGACGAAGGCTACTGAACTTGGGCACAGGCAACAGGGCTTTACTGCTTTTGCGCTTGTCGCGGGAGTGGCACCAAGACGTGGAGGAACTTGACTTCCTGAATGGGGAGCCTGCTTTTAGTGTTTTAGAGAAGCTGATTTCCGGCAAGCAGAGCATTTCGCTTTGCCCTTATGCCGACAGCCGCTATGCGCCGACAGCGCCTGTCAGCCGTCGCCTGCGTTATATAAAGCGTAAGGCAGACATGATATTTGAAGAACGCGGCAGTAGAGAACTGTATGTGGGCTGGCCTTTTGTACGGGGTAAGTTCTCTGACGGAACAGCCGTTAGGAGCCCCTTGCTGTTCTTTCCGGTGAAGCTGCAGGTGAATGGGGTACAGGAGTGGGAGCTTGTGCCGGATGCCGCGCAGCCGGCACAGTTTAACCAAAGCTTTTTGCTGGCCTACGCCCACTACATGGGCACACCCTTAGCCGAAGACCTGCTGGAGCTGGATTTAAGTACATTGCCAAAGCATCCTTTGGAGTTTCGGACCCAGGTTTACCACTTGCTGAAGGAGCATCAGTTGGCCGTGCAGGTAGGGCGCGAGTTCTTTGCCGACAAGCTAAAGCCTTTCCGGGACTATAAAAAAGCTGTGTATGAGGCAGAGCTGAAGCCGGGGCAGTTGTACCTGGAGCAGGAAGCTGTACTAGGGGTATACCCACAGGCCGCCTCTTACCTGCTTTCCGACTATGATACCTTGCTAGAGCAAAATAAACTACAGGAGATGGAAGAGCTGTTCCTGGTGCCACAGCAGGAGAAGCCTCCTGCAAGTGTACCGGCCCAGCACACCTTTGCCGCTTTTGATCTGGATGCCCCACAGGAGGTTGCCTTGCAGGCTGTGAAGCAGGGGCAGTCCTTGGTGGTGCAGGGGCCTCCCGGCACAGGCAAATCGCAACTGATTTGTAATCTGGTGTCGGACTTTACGGCCCGGGGCAAGAAAGTACTGGTTGTAAGTCAGAAGCGGGCGGCTTTAGATGTGGTGCACCAGCGCTTGCAGCAGAAAGGGATAGGGGCTTTCGCCTCGCTGATACATGATATCAATGCCGACCGGAAAAGCGTTTTTGCGCAGCTGCAACAGCAGATAGAGGAGTTGGGCGAATATAAAAAGCAGAACCTTGCCCTGAACAGCATTTATACCGATCGTGCTTTTCTGGAGGTTAGCCGGGGGATCAACCGGTGCACCGGGAAACTGGAGGCCTTCAAGCAGGCGCTCTTCGACACAGGCCGCTGCGGTTGGTCGGCAAAAGAGCTGTACCTGCGCAGTAATCTGAAGAAGCCCCACTTCCAGCTCGCGAGAAGTTACAAGCATTTTACACAAGCTACTGTAGCTGATTTCCTACCGCGCCTGCGTGAGTACCTGCAGCATGCTTTACCCCTGGAGCAAAAAGATTTTATCTGGAAAGAGCGGCGTAGCATGCAAGGCTACGGGTGGCAAGAGCGGCGGCAGTTGGAGCAGGTTATCCGGGAGGTGCCCGTGCAATACCAGCAGATGCAGGAAGAATTGGAGTCTATGAGTGGGTATGCTTTTACCTTAGAGGCGCTGCCTGTGCTTACGAAAGCATTGCCTACAGTGGAAGAGCTTCGGGCACTGTTACAACAGGAGGAAGTTGGCAAAGTGGTACAGCGACTGCTTCAGAAAAAAGTAAAGCCAGGGGACTTAAAGCAACAGGTGGTGGCGTTAAGGAAGCTGTATGAAGCGCCCCCCCATCCAGATACCTACCTCCCCGCTGCTGAAATAGCAACTGTGCAGAAGGCCATAAGCGCCTACAGGCAGGGCCGGGAACAGTTGTTCCGGCAGTTAAGCTGGGTTTTCTCGCAGGAAAGAAGAGTACTGCAGCAGGTCCTGGCAAAGTACGAGTGGGAGCTGAACGAAGAGACGGTAGCCCAGTTACAAGAGCGGCTGACACTTCGAAAGCAGGCAGAGGGATTGATGCAGGAAATCAGGAAGAGTACCGGTGATTCCCTTTCCATAAGTGATTCCCCGGCTCAGGTCCTGCAAAAGCTAAAGGTGCTGGAACAGGCGCTACATACACAAAAGTTGCTGCATACCCTGCACAAGGAGAACGTGCTGCACGAGAAGCTACCGCATGAAGTAAACCTCTCGGAGCACTTTAAAAAGTTCCAAGACTGTGTTAGGGAGGCTAATGCCAGGCAAAAAGCTTGGCTGCAGTGGCTGAAAGAAAAACAGGTGAGGCAGCTGTTAGCGCATAAGGCGTACAGAGAGGAGCTGCTGGAAGCCCTGCCTCAGTTCTTTGAGCGAATGGTAGCGCAAGATACGCTGTATGCTTCGCTATCAGAGGCAGAGCGGGAAGTTATGCGCCTGCTCTTAGAGCAAGAGGTGAAGAGTGAGGTTGAAGCAGAAGACCTGTTTCTGAACAGCCTGTGCCTGGCCTGGCTGTATGAGCTGGAGACGCAACACCCGGAGCTGCGCATGCCCTCCAATGGCGAACTGGACAGGCTGGAGACAGAGTTGCAGGGGCTGTTGCAGGAAAAGCAGCAGCTAAGCCAGGAAATCGTACTGTCAAAGCTACGGGAGCAGACTTACAGTAACATGGAATACAACCGCTTGGGGAATCCTGTCACTTATCGCCGCTTGCAGGCACAGGTAAGCAAAAAGCGCAGTCTGTACCCTATCCGGAAACTGTTCGGGCTGTTCGCCCGGGAGGTCCTTGACCTGGTGCCCTGCTGGCTGGCCTCGCCGGAGACGGTTTCTGCTGTGCTGCCACTGGAGAGGTGCTTCGACCTGGTGATTTTTGACGAGGCCTCGCAGTGCTTTGCGGAGATGGGGATACCTGCCATGCTGCGCGGTAAGCAGGTAGTGGTTGCCGGCGACCCGCAGCAATTAAAGCCCTCTGACCTGTACCGGTCACGGTGGGTTGCCCCGGAGGAGCAGGAAGTAGAGGAGCTGGCAGCGGAGTCGTTGCTGGAGCTGTGCAGCCTTTACCTGCCACAAGTTATGCTCACTCAGCATTACCGCAGCCGCTATCCGGAGTTGATCGAGTTCTCGAACCGCTTCTTTTATCGGCAAAAGCTGGAGTTGGTACCGGACCTGCAGAATGCCAATTCCCGAAAGCCGGCTATTCAGTTCGTAAAAGTCCATGGCCTGTGGCAGGACAATATCAACCTGCCGGAGGCAGAGAAAGTGGTGGACCTGGTAATGCAGTTACTGGAAGAAGGAGAGCGGGAGATAGGCGTAATTACGTTCAACTACAATCAGCAAATGTTGATACAGGACCTGCTGGAGGAGGCTGCCCAGGCAAAGGAAACCATGTTGCCGCCCTCCGTGCTGGTGAAGAACATTGAGAACATGCAGGGGGATGAGAAGGCTGTTATTATCCTTTCTGTGGGCTATGCACCGGATGCACAGGGGCGGCTTTCGATGCAGTTTGGTAGCCTAAACAGGGCTGGAGGGGAGAACCGCCTGAACGTGGCGATTACGCGTGCAAAAGATAAGATAATGGTGGTTAGTAGCGTACGGGCAGAGCAATTACAGGTAGATGAGACTTTACACACCGGCCCTAAGCTGCTAAAGGCTTACCTGCAGTATGCACAGCAGGTAAGCAGGCGCTATTTTGAGTACCAGCCTAAAAAAGAAGCCTTGCCCAGCCAGGCACCGCTTCTGAAAGAGAGGCTGCAGCAGGATGTAAAAGGCCTACGACAGGAAGTGCCTTTTGCCGACCTTACCTTTATACAGAATGGCGTGTACAAAGGGGTGCTCTTAACAGACGACGATTTGTACTACAGCCATCTTTCCGTGCGCCACTCCCATGCCGACCTGCCGCACTTGCTACAGCAGAACCATTGGCAATACCGGAAAGTGTACAGCAGGCAATACTGGGAGGATAAGGATGCTCTCAGGCGAAGCCTAGCATCAAGCTTGCCACCAGCTGAAAGTCCGGATAAAAGAGCCCCAGCCACGTAGCCTTAGGGATATCCGTAAAAGCCGAGAACCAACGATAAAAGTTCATGCTGACGAAGTTGTTTACCCTATATGTCTATTTCCAGGCACTGTTTTGCGGCTGTGCCTCCGATAGGAAAGAAGCTGGTTTCGAGAAGCCTCCCTTTAAGTACAAATTGGAGCGCATTGGCCGGCTAAATGAGGTGATACGGGAGAGCTCCGGCCTCGCAACAGCAAACGACAGCACCTACTGGACCCATGGAGATAGCGGTACTCCGGCTGAGTTATACCGCTTTAACCGAGGGGGGGAGGTGTTGGAGCGCCTGCCGCTGGCTTTACAAAACCAGGACTGGGAAGAACTGGCAGAGGACAAAGAGCACCTGTACATCGGGGATTTTGGCAATAACCAGAACAGCCGCCAGAACCTTCGCATTTACAGGGTCAACAGGCAAGACTACTCCCTGAGTGGAACAATTGACTTTGCTTTTGAAGATCAAACGGATTTTCCTTCAGAGAAAGACAATCTACATTACGACCTGGAAGCCTTCTTTCATCACCAGGGTTCCCTGTACCTCTTTACAAAGAGCCGCGGCAAGGGAAAACAGCTCAGGCAATATGTGCTGCCCGCTATGCCTGGCACTTATAAGGCAAAGCTGCGCCAGCAACTCTCTGTCAACTCCATGGTTACAGCGGCCGATCTTGCACCGGGTGGGAGGCAGTTTGCCGTGCTCGCCTATGGCAGGCTGTACCTGTTTGAGGCACAGAACGGTGAAGTTAACTTAAGCGGGAAACACTATTGTCTTCCGCTTAGCAGAACAGGGCAAGCCGAAGCTCTACTTTTCACCTCCCCAAATCAACTGCTCCTCACCAACGAAGGAGGTAAGGTGTATCAGTTAACCTTATTCAAGTAAAAGGCTCTATTCGACCTGCTGTACAGCCTTTCAAAAATCAAGGTGTGCTGAAAAACCGTACTTAGAGAATACACATCTAAAGAACAGAACTATGCATAAAACAATATTAGTAACGGGAGCCACAGGAACGGTCGGAAAAGAAGTCGTACAGCATCTTTCGATGGTTGAAGACGACGTTCGGGTTCGGGCGGGCGTGCATTCCGTGATAAAGGGCGAGAACCTAAAGCGTTTGCCTGGCGTGGAGATCGTAGAGATGGACTTCAACGATCAGGAGTCTATGGAGGCGGCCTTTACGCATGTGGAGAAAGTATTCCTGATTACACCTTTTACAGCGGGACAGGTAGACATGGCCAAGAGGCTGGTAGACGAAGCCAGGAAGAAAGGCGTACAACACATCGTGAAGTTGTCCGCACTGGGGGCTGATGCATCTCCCGGCATACAGCTGGGCCGCTGGCACCGGGAGATAGAGCAGTACATAGAAGACAGCGGCATTGCTTATACCTTCCTGCGGCCCTCTTCTTTCATGCAAAACTTCATTAACTATCACGCCGAGAGCATTAAGCAGGAGGGCAAGTTTTACCAGCCGACCGGAGATGGCAAGGTCGGGTACATAGATGTGGAAGACATTGCAGCTGTTGCCACTGAAGTGCTGCTAGGCACCGGCCACGAAGGGAAGGCCTATGACCTGACAGGCCCGGAAGCCCTCTCTAGCAGGAAAATAGCGCAGATCCTGAGCGAAGTAACAGGTAAGCAGGTTGAGTTTGTGGACGTGCCGGAAGCAGCTGCTTTTGACGCCATGGTATCGCACGGGGCCCAGGATTGGATGGCGAATGCTTTACTAGAGCTTTATAGGGTGCAGCGAGCCGGGCACTCCAGCATCACGAACGATACAGTAGAGCGGCTTACAGGACGACCGCCCCGAACCTTCAGGCAGTTTGCAGAGGACTGTAAGAGTGCCTTTGTGTAACAGATCGCAAAGAGCAAGTACATTTCAGGTTGTGCTTTAGCTGCTAGCAAAACAGAAAGGCGGATACCACTGGTATCCGCCTTTCTGTTCATCAATAAGTGTTCTTTGGTTTACATCGCTTAGTCTCTGCCCATGTTACGGTAACGGTCGCTGCGACGGCTTTCGTAGCGGTCACTATCGCGGTCTGAGCCATAGCTGCTGCGGCCTTGGTTCTGGTCGCCGTATCCGCCGCGGTAGTTGTCACGGGAGTTGGAGCCTCTGTTATCGCTGTAATAAGAGGTGCTGCTGTCCATGGATCCGTAACGGCTTTGGTCTCCGCCGTATCCGCCCTGGTTATAGCCACCTTCTCCGTAACCACTATGTCCATAACGGCTGGAGAAATCGTCTCCTCCACGGTTCGAGCTACCGGAGCCATAGCCGTAGCCACCACTCATACCCCGTCCGCGGTTGCTGTCTCCATAACCGCCGCCGCCTCTGCTGGAAGAACCATAGTTTGAGCCGCCGCCATATCCCTGGCCATAATCGCTACCTTGCGAGCCGTATCTGGCTGAGCGGTCATCGTCATAAGACCCTCCCCTAGAACCGTAGCTGCTCTGGCTGCCATAGCCTCCTTGCATAGAGCTCTGCGAGTCATATCCTCTGGAGCCACGGTCGTCGCGGTCGTATCCGCTCATGCCTCTGGAAGAGCCATAGCCCATGGAGCCAAAACGATCGTTATCGCCATAGCCGCCCTGCATATTGGACCTGGATGATCCTGAGCCGCTCATGCTGGCGCCGTATCCTTGCTGGCCACTCATACCGGAGCCATATCCTCCCTGGCCTTGGTTCCCATAGTTAGAGCCATAGTTGCCCTGGCCATAGCCCCCTTGGTTGCTAGAGCCGTAGCCTCCCTGGCCGTAACCACCCTGCGACCCAAAGCTTTGAGAGGCAGAGCCATAGTTGCCGCCTCTGTTGCCTTCGCCCTGGTTGCTGTAGCGTCCCATGCCGCCCTGGCCAGACATTCTGCCATAGTCGTAGTTGCTGTTGCCTTGGTTACTGTTGCCATAGCTGCCATAAGAGGAACCGGTGGTGCCTCTGGACCCCTGGTTGCTACTGCTACCGTAGCCTCCCTGGCCGGCCATTCCGCCGCCGTAGGTGCCGTAGTTTCCGGTGTCACCATAATTGCCTTGCGATGAGCCCCCCAGCATCCCGAAGCCGCCGGATGCACCGCCAGAGATGTTGCCTCCGGTTACATCGCCGGCTCTGTTCTGCCAGCCGCCCTGCATGCCGCTTCCTTGTGTGCCATAGTCCTGGCCCATGTATCGGGCGCGGTTGCCTTCCATGCCGCCCTGGTTACCGAAGTTATAGCCGCCGCGGGAGCCGAATTGCTCCTGATCGCCGAAGTTGTTGCCGGTGTTGCTTCCTCCAAAGCTGCCATAAGAAGAGCCACTGTTAGATCGGCCACCGCCACTTTGTTGGCCGCTGTTCATGCCAGATCCGTAGCCTCCCTGGTTGCCATAGTTGCCCTGCATGCCACTAGTACCTTGGTTGTAACCGCCTTGCATGCCGTAGCCCCGGTTCATACCACCTCCCTGGTTAGAGGATCCGTAGTCGCCCTGATAGCCGTAACCGCTCTGGCCGCCGTAGTTGCTGTTCTGAGAACCGTATCCGTAACCTCCCTGGCTACCGTACCCGCTTTGGTTGCCATAGCTGCCCCCTTGGTTAGAGCCCTGGTAGTTCTGAGAGTTGCCGCTTGTCATAGAGCCATAGTTTCCGTAGTCAGAAAGCTGGTCTCTGTTAGATCTGCTTGAATCTGAATCGGAACTGTTGTCGTCTTTGCTAGCTGATGTTGACGAACCTGAGCTTGCAGTTGTCGTTGTGCCTGTCGTCTTGCCCTCTTTTTTAGAAGAGCTGTCTGACTTTGCTTTTGTTGTTGTCGATTTTGATGTAGAGGCAGAGGTCTTGTTGTCCTTGTCATCTTTAGACGATGAGCCCGTAGATGAAGATGAGCCCGTAGATGAAGCGGTTGGCATACTTGAGCTACTGCTACTGTTGGTTGTGTCCTTAGACGATGCGCTAGACGAGCTGCCCGAATTATTGGATGATTGGTTCGAGCCTTGATCTTTCTCTGTGTCTTTCATAGTTCGATCTCCTTGAGTATATAGTTTAAAATTAAGTTTGTTGCAGACCCCACACATGAGCAGCCACAGGGGTAGCAGTGTGGCTTTTGATTTTGTTTCTTTTATACCAAAAACATAGTAACAGAGCTGTTTTTTTGGTGTAACAGAACGCTTTAGCTATACGAACCCTGTGGCTCAGGGTTATTTGCGGGTGGTAGTCTTGGGGTAAACTTTTGTATTTACAGGGAGAGCAACAAACTTGCTGTAAAGCTGGCCGCAAGACCTTGTTTACAGAGGATAACCTACCCTTTAAAGGAGGGAGGAGAAGTGGCTAAGTGCCTGATGATGTTTTTGTTAATTATTTTAGTTGACATTGCAACTATATTAAAAGTATTGTTTACCTTTGGCGCATTATTATTTAAATTCATTATAATGAAAACAGGTAAAGTAAAGTTCTTCAACGTTTCTAAGGGTTTCGGTTTCATTGTTGCCGATGATACTAACCAAGATATCTTCGTACACCAGACCGGCCTTGTACACGAAATTCGTGAGAATGACCGTGTATCTTTCGAAGTGAAGGACGGCAAAAAAGGATTGAATGCAATTAACGTAGAGAAAATCTAAGTTAAAGATATATAAGGCCTTAGGGCACATTCATCTATTTTAACCCGCTCAGTTCTCTGGGCGGGTTTTTTATTGCCCTTTCCTTGAGTACGCCTTGCCCGGAGAGAGCCGCGTAGGAGGCACTACCCTTCCAGTTCCTGCTTTTTGCTGTTCCGTTCTTCTCCCTTTTCCAGGCCTTCCTGTATCAGCTCATCTGCTTCCTTCAGGTCTTCGATGTCAGCTACCGGGTGTTCTTGTTCGTGTTCGTGCTGTGGCTCATAGTTTAGACTGATGGAGATAGGGAAGTGGTCGGAGCCAAACTTAGAGAGGCGCCTTAAACTAAGTAACCTAAAGTCGGGGGCATAGAAAACGTGGTCTAGCGGGTAACGGAAAAGCGGAATGAGAGCGCTGTACGTGTTAAAGAACCCCCTGCCCACGCGAGGGTCTATCATACAGCTTATTTCCTTAAACAGCTTTGTCGTTCTTGACCAGGCAACATCATTTAAGTCGCCGGCCACCACACAGGAGTAGGGGACTTTCTTTACTTCTTTGGCGATCAGCAGCAGCTCGGCTTCACGTGTATCTGTATCCAGCATCACGCGTGGTGGTTGCGGGTGAACTGTAAAGAGACCAAATTTCTTTCCGCTCGGTAACTCTACCACTGTGAAGAAAGAGGGAATATCATCTTCTACCAGAAACCTGATTTCGCTTTGGTGTAGTTTAAACTTGCTCCACAGCAGCATGCCATAAGTGTTCTCCAGAGGTTTTTTGATAGCATAAGGATAGCGCTTATCTAACTCAGTGCGGACGCTCTCATGCCATGCCTCGTTTGGCTCGTTCATCAGCAACAAATCGGGATCCTCCTGCAGTGCCAGCTCCAGAAACTTCTGGTGCTTTTTGTTCGACATCCGCACATTGGCAATCATTAAAGTAAAAGCGTTTTGGGGTTGCTTCTGCTCGGAACGAAGCGCCTCCGGTTTAACCAGGGGCGTGAAGTGGAAAATATACCTGACCTCGTTAAGTACAGCCAGGCCCCAAATGATTATCATAGTTGCCTCAGAGATGCCTTTTATACCATATAAGGCAATATAAACCGCAAGGGTAACGGTGAGCAGGATGGCGACGTGCAGACGCGGGAAATCCAGCACCCTGACCCACCACTGTGTGGTGGGAATAAGTGGAAGGAATGAGAAAAGGGTGAGAATGAACCCCAATATGACAAGGGCTGTTTCCATGGCTTGTTGGGTGCAGTTTTGAAAGTTTACTTGTGCTATTGAATACTAGAGCAAGGGCCCTTTTGTTGCCGCTTTTGTAGAACCTGAACATAGAAGAGGGCAGGTATCTACCGCTTTATAAAATACAAATCCCCTGCCACCTAGTTGTAGGCAGCAGGGGATTTGTATGCTTTAAGTGCTTCTTATTGCTTACCGGACTCTTTCGCAACCCGGGCGCCAACAGCCAGCACATTCGGTAGTGGATCACGGCGCATGTACTGCGTGAGCATCAGCTTGTATTGACCTGCTTTTTTAAACGTTACATCATTTAAGGCTAATACCTGCAGGTCATAGATGTCACTTGAGCCATCCCCCAGGGGCTTCCCTGTTTTAGAGTCCATCAACAGCAACTCGTGCAACTGTGACGACAGCAAGATGCTGTCCGGCCCCAATAGTTGGTGGCGCACGTACAGGTTGTAGTAATCGTACTGCAGGTTATAGCGCACATTAAAATAGACATCATATACCTGCGTGGTGTCCTGTATTTCAAACTCAAAAGCGGGCACATTATCAATTGCCCAGTTGCCTTCCGGCAAGTCCACGTTCTGTTCATAAACGCGGGCGGGGTCGCAGCTTGCGAGCAGCAGTAAAAAGGCTGCTGCCCACATGCCTAAAAACTTATGCATCAGTGCGTGGTGGTTTAGGTTGATCGGTTTTCTTGCCTTTAAAGGGTTTGCGTGAACGGTGCTTTTTAGGCTGTTGCCCTTGCGCCCCGTCCTGGCTTACGGCCTGTGCCTCTGCTTTGGCTGGGCGGTTATCTCTCCCTTGCCTGCGTTCGCGCGGTTCTTTGCCTTCACGGGCCTCTTTTCCTTCGCCTCCACGGTTTTTGTTCCTTGGTGGCCGCTGCTTAGGAGGCCTTTGCTCCCGCTGTTCGCCCTGTGGCTCCTGTTTCTCTCTTTTGTCCTGAGCTACCTCGGCTTTTGCCTGCGCAGGTTGTGCGCCAGGTGCGGCCGGCTTTTTCTTTTTCTTCTTTTTCTTCTTTTTGCTCTTGAACTTATCGTCCAGTCGCTCCAGGCTGCCTTCTACCTGCGCTACAAACTCGTTCTGCTTTGGCTCTTCCTGTGGCTCCAGTAATAGCGCCTCTACCGTTACGCCCTTGGCGTTCTGGTCCAGGATCTCCTGCACGCGCTCTACCGGCACCGGGTACCAGTTATTGTCGCCCTTGTAGCCAAACCACATCATGCGCTTAAAGATGTCTGTTTTCTGCAGAATGGCATCTCCCTGCGCTGTTTGCAGCGGGCGGTTCACCGTCGGGATATCCTTCAGGGCCACCATGTACGTTTCCAGTTCGTAGTTGAGGCAGCACTTCAGGCGCCCGCACTGGCCGGAGAGCTTACTTGGGTTAAGCGACAGGTTCTGGTAACGCGCCGCAGTGGTGGACACGCTTTTAAAATCGGTGAGCCAGGTAGAACAGCAAAGTTCCCGGCCACAGGAGCCAATGCCACCTAAACGGCCGGCCTCGTGGCGCAGGCTGATCTGGCGCATCTCGATCCGCACCTTAAACTCCTCTGCCAGTTTTTTGATCAGGTCCCGGAAGTCTACCCGGTCATCGGCTGAATAATAAAACGTAGCCTTCGACTTGTCTGCCTGATACTCTACGTCCGACAGTTTCATCTTCAGGCGCAGCATCTGGATAATCTCCCTGCTGCGGTACATGGTGCTGGCCTCCAGGTCGCGTACCTCCTGGAACTTCTCCATGTCGCGCTCATTGGCTATGCGGTAGATACTGCGGATCTCCTCGTTGTTGTCTACCTTCTTTTTGAGCATCTGCAGGCGCACTAGCTCACCCTTTAACGACACAAACCCGATGTGGTGCCCGTTCGGCACGTCTACCACCACGGCATCGCCAGTGGTCAGGTCTAACCTGTTTGCATTGCGGAAGAAGTCCTTGCGGCCTCCTTTAAATCTAACCTCTACTATATCGAACTCCTCAAACGACGTTGGCAACTCCATGTCGCTGAGCCAGTCAAACACGTTTAAGCGGTTGCAGCCTCCTGTGCTGCATCCGCCGTTGCTTTTGCAGCCGCTTACTCCCGTGCTGCATCCGCCACTAGAACATGAATTACATCCCACTATTATATCTCCTTATTTAGCTAAGCTAATTCTTGTTTTCTTATTTAGATAATTAACAAATATACTAATTTTTTGGGCTTTTGCTTGGCCCTCTAAAAGTACTATGCAGCTAACACGGAAAGGGGGCGTTTGGTGCAGCCCCTCCTTTAAAATTGTTTTGGGACAGGCGCTGCGAAAAAGAACGAACAGGGGGGCAGGGTAGAAATTTAAACTTAATTTAGGGAATGCTACGAAAGTTACTGTCTCATGCGGCTATTTACGGGCTGGCGGCGCAGGTGCCGCGTTTGGCAGGCATTCTCACGTTGCCCATCATCACCAGGTACTTAACGACAGTAGATTACGGGGTAGCAGGCGTGGTGTCAGCCTACATTGTTGCCCTTAGCCTGATCCAGTCGTTGGGGCTCTCTGTGGTGATGGTCAACAGCTTTGCACGCTTCCCCTCCCGCTTTAAGTGGATCTGGAGGCAGCTTCATGGTTTTATCCTGTTGTGGTCGGTCCTGTACACTCCGGTTCTGGTTGGCGTCCTGTATTTTGGCATACCCGCCGAAGCTTACCCGCACCGCTGGGAGATTATCGCGCTTACTGTAATCCCGGCTGTATTGTTCGCAAATACAGAGCTGTTGGGGAATGTCTTTTGTCAGATGTCGCAGCGTCCTCTGCCGGTGGCCCTGCGCTCTTTTGTGGTTGGGGGGCTGGTTGTGGTGTTAAATATTTATACCATTGCCTATCTGCGGCTGGGGTACATGGGGTGGTTTTACGCTAACTTCTTCGGGAGCGTCGTGGGGTTTTTCCTCAATGGTTATACGATTTACCTGCAGGAGCACTTGTGGCCTATCTTCCGTTTCAACTGGCACCGGATCAAGGCTTCTTTGCGCGTTTCGCTGCCCGTTGTGCCGCATAACTTGTCTTTCTTTTTCCTGGATGCCTCAGACCGGCTGGTCATGGATGTGCTGCGTGTCCCTTTGCCTCAGATAGGCTTGTATAACATCGCCTCCAGCTTTGGCTTGTACTTTCAGGCGGCCTCTAATGCCATTGTGCAAGCCGCTTCGCCTCATTACATACAGCTCTATGCCAAACCTGCAGACAGAGAGGCAGCGCTGCAGGCCCGGAACATGACCTTTGCGCTTCAGGTTCTTTTCCTGCTAGGCACCTTCCTGCTAAGCCTGTGGCTGAAAGAGATTTTCGTGCTCCTGATCAAAAACAAAGCCTTACAGGCTGCCTATCCTTTGGGTGTCATTATCCTGATGGGCTATAACTATAAACCCATGTACCTGGCAGTGATGCATCAGCTGGTATACCTGGAGAAAACGAAGCTGCTGTGGCGGGTATCTACTGTGGCAGGGGTGGGTAACATGCTGCTGAACCTGATCTTTGTTCCCCTGTTCGGTATCGAAGCAGCTGCCTACACCACCTTTGCCTCCCTCATGTACATGGGGTACTCCGGATACCTGCTAAAGGATTTCAGGCAAGTAACAAGCAACAACTATCATCCCTGGCTCTGGTTTTCAGTCACGGTGCTGGCTCTCTTAACGGTCTACGGGTTAGCCGATGCAGATCTTGATACCAAAGTAGCTGTAACGCTGGTGCTTGGTATCGTAAGTGGATTGCTGTTTTTTAGAACCCGAAAAGTGCTGTTTGCCTGAGGTGCGCATAAAGACTTGGCCTAAGGAGCAGAACTTTTTTGACTTAGGGCGTAGACCTGTATAAACAAACTTAAAGCAACCTTGACCTATGCCGCACTTTCAATTCGCTTTCTTAACAGAAAAAGACCTGCCTGAACTCCACAGCACCTTTGTAGAGGCCTTTGCCGACTACCTGGTTCCGATACAACTCGACTATGCGCAGTTTCAGGCAAAGTTAAAGCGGGAGGGGGTAACACCTTCTTTCTGCGTGGCGGCATATGAGGGAAAGCAAATGGCTGGCTTTATTCTGACCGGCTTAGGCGAGTGGGAGGGAAAGCCCACAGCCTATAATGCAGGTACGGGGGTAAAACCGCAGTTTAGGGGCAACAGGCTTACAGAGCAACTATACGGCTTCCTGTTTCCAAAATTGTTAGAGAGCGGAGTAGAGCAGTGCCTGTTGGAGGTGATTCAGGAAAATGCACCGGCACTGAAAGCCTATAAAGCCATCGGGTTTCAGACAAGCAGGGCCTTGGACTGCTTCCGAGCGATGAAAACGGAGCTGCTGCTACAGGTAAAGGCCCCGGAGAACGTAACAATTGGGGTAACACAGAACCCTGACTGGAAAAACTATCACCACTTTTGGGATATGGAGCCTACGTGGCAAAACAGCACAGAGGCACTAAAGCAAAGCCCTGACGCGAAGGCCGTACTGGAAGCGCGGGACCAGGAAGCGGAGTTGCTGGGATACCTGGTCTTGTTCCTGAAGTCTGGAGCTGTGGCCCAGTTTGCTGTGGATAAGAAAGAACGGGGCAGGGGCATCGGCACAGCGCTGTTGCGGGAAGCGGTAAATTTGGCGGAGGCACCTGCG
The DNA here is from genome assembly GCF_900188175.1 of Pontibacter ummariensis. Lineage (GTDB taxonomy): Bacteria > Bacteroidota > Bacteroidia > Cytophagales > Hymenobacteraceae > Pontibacter > Pontibacter ummariensis. Next base: position 166,679 of record NZ_FZOQ01000001.1, read on the forward strand.
CTCATGTTTATCAATGTAGACACTACTGCTTCAGGCTTTATCTACTACCTGGAGCGGCGCCACTTTAAACGGATGCTGGGGCAGTACGAGATGAAAATGCCTTTGGCTTAACACCTGTGCCTGTCCCTTTCTTATAGTGTGTGTGGAACCCGGAAAGATCTCTGCCCGGAATCCGTACCTTTGTGCGCTAACTTATCTTTTAATACATGAATACAGCTTGGATTTACCTTTTGCTGGCGGGCCTTTGTGAAATAGGGTGGGCTTTTGGGCTGAAGTACAGCGAGGGTTTTACGAAAGTAGGTGTCAGCGTAGTAACTGTCATCGTCATGATCCTGAGCTTTGTCCTACTCTCACAAGCGATGAAGCACTTGCCACTGGGAACGGCCTATGCTACCTGGACAGGCATTGGCGCGGCAGGAACGGCCATTCTGGGAATTGTTATCCTGAACGAGCCCCGCGATCTAATCCGCATTGGCTGCATTGTTTTGATTATTGTGGGGGTGTTAGGGCTTAAGTTCCTCTCTAGTGCAGAGTAAGGTCTACAGTTCCCACTTGTAAACATCCATTGCCTTTGGTGCAAACAAGTAGAGCTGGGTAGGGTTTGCCAAGACCGTAAGGTAACTTTTCTGATCGGGTAGCACGATGCTTCGCTCTTCCTGGGTATACAGGTCATAAAGCTTCAACTGGCCGTCCTGTACAAAGTAGAGCGCATTGCCCTGGAAGCCCATGTAAGATACCCCCTTAAAAGGCAGTTTCTTTTTATAGTTGCCCAGGTTATCAAACACATACACCCCACTGTTATAGTCTAAGAGGTACACGTTGTTCTGGTACTCTCGTAGCTGCCGCACATCGAACTGCTCGTTGCCCAACACCAGGTTCAGCGGGGTCTCGACAGTTAACTGACGTAGGCGCAGGTCCAGTTTGCTCAGCGTTTGGTTTGTCTCGTCAAAAAGCCAGTAGCCCTCGTTGCCGGCAGGGGACACAACTTTTGCTGTTCCGCTGTAATTTAAGTCAAACAGGTTGGTGCTGCTGATCGGCCGAAGAAAGCGGTCTAGCAAAAGTAGTTCTTGGCGGCCTTCATAAAAAAGCAGGACTTTCATAGGGTCCCAGGCCTCCACAGAACCGATACGTCCACGGGTAGGAGGAGAGAAGGTGCCTGTTGGGCGGCCCAGCGAGTCTATGCGGACCAGGTTCTGCCTGGCATCCAAAACATACACATTGCCATTTCGGTCCTGCGAAATAACAGTAGGGGAACTGACGGGAGTGCTGCGCACCAGAGAAAGTTGCCGTGGCATCTCCTGAGCGAACGCCTGTGCGGATGTGATTAACAACAGCACCAGCCACAGCAACGATATGTTTCTTCTAGCCTTCAAAGGTCTTTAATTCCAGCTTTTCTCCGTCGTACACACCGTACGTACAAAAATTGACCCACTCTCCTAAGTTCAGGTACCTGCTGCTGTTTCCGATGGACAAGTCCAGGGGCAAATGACGATGGCCGAAAACATAGTAATCATGGTGCTGCTTGGCCTCTACCTCCTGGCAGTACTGCACCAGCCACTCGTCCTCTCCCAGAAAAGCTTCGTCTTTTTTGATATTGCTGATGCGGCTTTTACGCGACCAGATATTTGCAACGCCGATTCCCAGATTGGGGTGAACGCGAGCGAACAGCCACTGGCAAGCCTTGTTGTTAAACACCCGTTTCAGTACTTTATAAGTATGGTCGCCGGGGCCAAGCCCGTCGCCGTGCCCTATATAAAAGCTCTTGTTGCCGATGTTCGTAGAAATGGGGTGCCGCAGCACGGGTATGTTCAGCTCTTTTGGGAAATAATCGAACATCCACATATCATGGTTCCCCGTGAAAAAAAGCACAGGTATGCCAGCATCTGTTAGCTCTGCCAACTTACCTTGCAGGCGGATAAAGCCTTTCGGAATGGCATGCTTGTACTCAAACCAAAAGTCAAAAATGTCGCCGACCAGCAGTATCGCTGCGGCATCCTGCTGCGCCATGTGCAGCCAGCGCACGATCTTCTGCTCTCTGGCCTTACTACTGGCGGCATCAGGTACTCCCAAATGGAAATCAGAGGCAAAGTATACTTTTTTACCCGGCGCTAGCTCGTTAATGCGGAAGGTCATCTATCAGGAAAAGTACTAGAGCTTTGGGGCCATGGGCGCCCATCACCAAGGTTTTTTCAATATCGGCAGTACGGCTGGGGCCACTTACCAGCGAGACCATGGAAGGGAAGTTCTCTTTATACCTATTACGTACTAACTGTAGTCCGTCTTTAATATCGGGTACCAACTGGCTGGCCTTGGCAACCACCATATGGGTAGGGGGGTAGATGGTAAGCCTGCGCCCTCCGGCATTGGCAGAGCTAAGCAGAACACTGCCGGTGCGGGTAATCAGGGCCTCACAGGTTGTAAGGCTTGCCTCTGCATCCCGAACAAAGTCCTCTTCGTCAGCTTTAAAGTTAATGCCTGCCTGGTACAGCACGTTCTGAATATTCCGTTCCCAGACGTAGAGGTGCTCCAGGTTCTGCTCCTTTTTATAAATGTAGAGCTGGTCAAAGAAATCCTCCTCGTTCTCACAGTAAATAAACACCCCACTGTTGCGGATAAAGTTCTCTGCAAAAATGATGGACATGTCCTCATTAGGGACAGCCTGATGTAAGGGCGAGGTGAAGTCAGGGGTAGGAGGAAGAAAAGGCGCTGACTTAGCCAGCGCCTCTCTTACTCTTCGTAATACTATTTCTTTAGATTTTGCTTCGTACATGCCTGGTTAGTGTCAAGCTGATTTCGAATTAACCGAGCTATCCTGTTCTGCTGGCTCATTGCGCTCCGGAACATCGCTGTTCTCGGGCTGCGCTTTTTTATTGCCATGCTCCAGCGGGTGATCGCCTTCCAGTTCTGTCTTGGTCTTACTGCGGTCTGTACCGCTGGTATGCGCCTGATAAGCTGTTAAGGTATCAAAAGGACGCGGTCCAACCAAGCGCTCCAGGTCGTTCTGGAACAGGATCTCTTTCTCGAGCAGCTCTTGCGCCACTAACTCAAGCTCATTGGCTTTGGACCGGAGCAAGTCTTTGGTGCGCTCATAAGCCGTAGTAATGATGCTACGCACCTCCTCATCAATCGTCTTGGCTGTAGCCTCAGAGTAAGGCTTGCTGAACGAGTAGTCAGAGTTCTGCTTCGAGTCATAGAAAGACACGTTGCCGATCTTCGTGTTCATACCGTACATCGTCACGATGCTATAGGCCATTTTGGTAATACGCTCCAGGTCGCTTAGGGCGCCTGTCGAGATCTTGCCAAACACCAGTTCTTCAGCGGCACGTCCGCCCAGGGCCATGCACATTTCGTCGATCAGCTGTTCGGTGGTGTACAGGAACTGCTCTTTCGGCAGGTACTGCGCGTAACCCAAGGCAGCTACACCGCGTGGTACGATACTTACTTTTACCAATGGGTCGGCATGCTCCAAGAACCAGCCAGCGATGGCATGTCCGGCCTCGTGGTAAGCCACAATCTTCTTCTCTTCAGGAGAGATGATCTTGTTCTTCTTCTCCAAGCCACCGATCACACGGTCGATCGCATCGTTGAAGTCCTGCTGGTCTACTGCTTTCTTGTTACGGCGGGCAGCAATCAGGGCGGCCTCGTTACAAACGTTCGCAATCTCGGCACCGGCAAAGCCAGGTGTCTGGGCAGCTAGCTTTTTCGCGTCCACGTCACCAGCCAGCGTAAGCGGCTTCAGGTGCACGTCAAAAATCTCGGTACGGCCATTGATGTCTGGCTTGTCGATGCTTACCTGGCGGTCAAAACGGCCAGGGCGCAGCAGGGCAGAGTCCAGCGTGTCCGGACGGTTGGTGGCAGCCAGGATAATAACGCCTGTGTCTGTTCCGAAGCCATCCATCTCCACTAATAGGGAGTTCAAAGTATTCTCACGCTCATCGTTACCGCCTGGTGTTGCCCCACGGCTACGGTGACGGCCGATGGCATCAATCTCGTCAATAAAGATGATACAGGGCGCTTTGGCTTTGGCCTGCTTAAACAGGTCACGCACACGGGCGGCACCCACCCCTACGAACATCTCCACGAAGTCTGAACCAGACAGGGAGAAGAACGGAACGTCGGCTTCACCTGCCACGGCTTTCGCCAGCAAGGTTTTACCGGTTCCCGGAGGGCCTACCAGCAAAGCTCCTTTCGGAATCTTACCGCCCAGCACGGTAAACTTGGCCGGGTTTTTCAGGAACTCCACGATCTCCTGCACCTCTTCTTTTGCTTCCTCCAGGCCGGCCACGTCCTTAAACGTTACCTTTACCTTGTTTTCTGCATCAAAAAGGGCGGCTTTTGACTTGCCAATGTTAAAGATCTGGCCACCGGCACCACCCGAGGTGACGCGGCGCATCAGGAACCAGAAACCGAATAACAGTAAGATCAGGAAGCCCCAGTTCAGGAAGAACTCGGCAAAGCCGGTGCGGTTCTCCAGGTTATAGGCTACCCGATCTTCTTTCGGAAGTTCGGCCTGCACCTCCTCCAAATCCTCTTTGAAGGTCTCGGCTGATATGATCTGGAAGTGGTACTGCGGGCCCTCATTTGTGGTGAAAGCGCCTCTGTTGTCGAGCTCTACTTTATACTTTTCGTTTTGTAGTGCCTCTTCTTCCAGAAAAACCTCTACTGTCTTGCCATTCACGATGGTCAGCTTACGAACATCGCCGCTCAGCAGCATTTCCTCGAACTCCTGTTGTGTTGTTTCCACAGAGGAGTTGCTTTTGTTAAGATAGGTTAGGCCAAAAATTAGCAGAATGAGCACGGCCAGCATCCACAGCTGCATGGTAGGGCGTGGAGGCCTGTTCGGGATCATCGGCTTTTTCTTCTTGTTATTGCCTTTATTATTAAATTCTGCCATTGATGTTTAGTTACAGTTGATTGAGAAACATGAGAGGGTACAAAAAGTTCTTTGTACAGCCGCCCCTGTTAGACAGACGCAATATGCTCTATGCTGGCATCGCCCCAAAGCTCCTCCAAGGCATAAAACTCTCGCTTATCTTTTAAAAATACGTGCGCTACTACATCCACATAATCCAGTAGCACCCACTCTTTGTTGGTGCGTCCCTCGCTTTGCCACGGGCTTTGCTTGGTCGCTTTGTACACTTCTTCTTCTATGGAGGAGGCGATGGCGTCTATTTGTGTATCGGAACTAGCGGAAGCTATTACGAAATAATCTGATACTGCGTTTTTAAGTGATTTAAGGTTAATCACCACTATATCGGAGGCTTTCTTCTCCTGCATACCCTTCACCACAATATCTGCCAATATGTCTGAAGTAGCCTCTGCCTTGGTTTCTTTCATTTGCGCTCTTTAAATTTGATCTACAAAAGTATTAAATCTATACATAAAATATGTTGCCTAATACGCTGTTTATAGGCCAGCAGCTGTTTTTTCTGCCAGTTTGTGAATCTACTAGCTCGGAGGCCCATCAGCTACTTAACAAAAATGAGGCCATAGAGGGTTGCACCGTAATAACTGCCCAACAAACCCGGGGCCGGGGGCAACGGGGAAACAACTGGGAGGCGGAGCCGGGGAAGAACATCACGCTTTCTGTTATCCTGTCACCTTCTTTCCTGGCCGTCCGGCAGCAATTTTACCTCAATATGGCCGTGTCGTTGGGGGTGCTCGACCTGCTGCGCAGCCAGGGGCTTGCACAGGCGCAGGTTAAATGGCCAAACGATTTATATTTTGAAGATAAGAAACTTGGTGGGATTCTAATAGAAAACACCATAAATAGCCTCTCTTTACAACACAGCATTGTTGGGATTGGTTTAAACGTGAACCAGTTAGCTTTTGGTTATCCCACGGCCACTTCAATGGCCAGCGTGGCAGGGCATCCTTTTGGCCTGGAGAAGCTGACGGAGCAACTGCTGGAGCTAGTGGAGAAAAGGTACCTGCAACTGCGAAACGGAAGACACGACAGCTTAAAGTATGACTACCTGCAGGCGCTGTACCGCTACCAGGAGGTGCACTCCTATGTGGTTGACGGGCAGGAAACAGAGGGGCAAATCGTGGGGGTGTGCGAAGACGGCAGGCTAGCGGTGGAAACAAAAGGGCAACTGCGCTATTTTGCCTTCAAAGAAATAGGGTACCTTATCTGAGTAAACAGCGGAGCCAGCGGCAAAGGCGCTTCGAGCAGAAGAGGCTGCGTGTTTTTTTAGGAGGTGAACAGGATAAATGGAGGTGTGAACAAATGTTTTTCCTAAGTAAGTTCCGAATAGGCATAGTTTTTGATGGTGCTCTAAGATAGATGGAGGCAAAATATGCAGTGTTCTTACCAGCCTCATTTACAAATATTTTGGAAATTATATTTATAGTTTTGGTATTTTAATCTATCTTTGATTGATAAATCAGGGTGTAAACATTTAAGGCACTTAGGAGTATGGGAATTTTTACTAGAGTTTTTTTAATAACGGTCCTTATTAGCTCACACCTGTTGAGTTTTGCAGGTACTGTAGCTGGTGAGCAGGTTGAAGGAGTAACCCCAACTTATAAAGGCGGCAACACGCTTTGGAAGCTTTTGCCAGATAAGGTGTCACAGCTTACGGTGTCTGCGCAAAACGCCAGGCCGGCCTTTGTGAAAAACCCGGACGAGCATACCTGCTCTAAAATTTATGCTTCTGCTGTAAGCCAGGTGTTCCATGTGGTAGAAACAAAAGCCAGCAACAGTGTTTATACGAATGTAACCTTGGCGGCTTTTGCCCCAGGCCGGGAAATAAGTCCTTTGCCTTCTATCAATGCTTATCCCAACCCCTCTCGTGGAATTACACGTCTGGCATTAAACTTGCCTGGCAACGATAGCTACAAGATCCGGATATCGAATACAATCGGTAAAGTGCTGCGGGTGCATGAGGTAGCCCCTGCGGAGAACGCTGTAGTTGAACTGGATATGAGAAGCCTGCCTTCTGGAATCTACTTTTATAGCCTGGTGGTGAATGACAAGACGGTGGAGACGAAACGCCTCGTGTTGCAAAAGTAGTTTGTGGGAAACCAAGTAAAACAGAAAGCCGGCCATCGAGTCGGCTTTTTCATTATAAACATCTAATGTATAGGCAGCCACTGAACATTATTTACTATTTTCGGGGCTGAATCAAAAAACACTATGACGGATTATCGAAAGATAAATAACATTGTGGGCTGGGTCGTGTTCCTTATTGCGACTACAGTATATGTGCTGACGCTGGAGCCAACAGCCAGTTTCTGGGATGCCGGGGAGTTTATCGCCAGTTCTTATAAATTACTGGTGCCACACCCGCCGGGAGCACCCTTCTACCTGTTAGTTGCCCGGGTGTTCTCAATGTTTGCAGGCGACCCTACCCAGGTAGCCTGGTGGGTAAACCTGTTCTCTGCTCTGGCTAGCTCCTTCACGGTGCTGTTTCTGTTCTGGACAATTACCATACTGGCACGCAAGCTATTAGTGAAAGAGGGCGAATTGCCTACTACCGGGAACGTACTGCTGATTATGGGCAGCGGCGCGGTAGGGGCACTGGCTTATACCTTTTCAGATTCTGCCTGGTTCTCTGCGGTGGAAGCGGAGGTGTATGCCCTGTCTTCCTTCTTTACGGCCATCGTTTTCTGGGCTATCCTGCGCTGGGAGGCGAAAGCGGGTGAGGCGTACTCTGACAAGTGGCTTATCCTGATTGCTTACCTGGTCGGGCTCTCCATTGGAGCGCACTTGCTGAACCTGGTAACGATTCCGGCGCTTGCTTTTGTTTACTACTTCCGTTTATACAAACCAACTTTCTGGGGAGGGGTGCTGGCCTTTGCTATAAGTGCCGTCATTGTTGTGGCAATCCTGTGGGGTGTTATCCCTGGCCTTCCTTCCCTGGCCGGTAACTTCGAAGTTTTCTTTGTGAACAGCCTGGGGCTGCCTTTCGGGTCTGGTCTGATCGTGTTCCTCGTGCTGTTAATAGCCGCCGTTATCTTTGGCCTGCGCTACTCTATCAAGCATAACAACCGGGTGCTGAATACAGCCCTGCTCAGCTTCGTGTTTGTGCTGATCGGTTATTCCTCTTATATGATGATCCCGATCCGCTCGTCTTATGACCCGACCATCGATGAGAATGACCCGGACGATATCCTGACCTTTGTTTCGTACCTGAAACGGGAGCAGTACGGTGACCGTCCGTTGCTTTACGGACCGCAGTATAACGCGCAGCCGGTAGACCAGGAAGAGGGAGCTGCCCGCTACATAAAAGGAGAAGACCAGTACATTAAGACCGGCAACAAGATTGAGCCTGTGTACGACAGCAAGGACAAGACCCTGCTGCCTCGTATTTACAGCGATCAGCCACAGCATATAGAAGAGTACAAGAAGTGGGTGGACCTGAGAGAGGGGCAAGCGCCAACCTTTGGCCAGAACCTGAGTTTCCTGTTCCGCTATCAGTTGGGGCACATGTACTGGCGCTACTTCCTGTGGAACTTCGTTGGCCGTGAAGGCGACATACAGAACTCCGGCGTTTTATGGTTCGGTGGTGATGCGGATGCCCCTGAGAGAGTACTGGAGAGCGAGGCCCGTAACCAGTTCTTCATGATCCCGCTGTTGATCGGTATCATCGGATTGATTTACCAAGCACGCAAAGATGAGCGCGATGCCTTTGTGGTAGGTCTGTTGTTCTTCTTTACTGGTATTGCCATTGCCTTGTACCTGAACCAGCCACCAGTAGAGCCACGCGAGCGGGACTATACCTTCGCGGGGTCTTTCTATGCCTTCAGCATCTGGATAGGCTTGGGTGTGCTGGGTGTTGCGGCTCTTTTAGAGAAAGTGTTGAATAATAAAACAGCGCGCGCTGCTGTGGCTACGCTTGTTTGTTTGGCGGCTCCTGGTATCATGGCGGCCGAAGGGTGGGACGACCACGACCGCTCGGACCGTTACCATTCAGTAGACTCTGCCCGCAACCTGCTCGATTCTGTGGCGCCTAACGGCATTTTGTTCACGAACGGCGATAACGACACCTTCCCGCTCTGGTATGTGCAGGAGGTGGAAGGCTACCGTACCGACGTGCGTGTGGCGGTACTGAGCTACCTGAACACGGATTGGTACATCGACCAGATGAAGCGCCAGTCTTATGAGTCAGATCCGTGGCCGCTGTCGCTGGAGAACCCGAACTACCGCCAGGGCACGAACGATTACCTGCCTTACGTAGAGCGACCACAAGTGGCCGCAGGTATTGACCTGGAGCAGTATGTAAAACTTGTACGGGAGAACCATCCGGCCCTGCAGGTACAGTACGGTGCTGGAACCACGCTGCTGACCATGCCGACGAAGAACTTCTTCCTGAACGTTGACAAGGAGCGCATAAAGGCACTGGACTTCGTGGCAGAAGACAAGGAAGACGAGATCGTAGACCGCATGTCCTGGACAATCAACAAGTCGCTACTGGAGAAAAAACACCTGGTGATGCTGGACTTGCTCGCTACGAATAACTGGGAGCGCCCGATCTATTTCTCTACAACTGTAAACAGTGCAGACTTTATCGGCCTGTCAGACTACTTCCAACTGGAAGGCCTGGCTTACCGTGTGGTGCCTGTAAAGTCTCCTGAGGGTGAACAGGGCTTCGTGAATAAAGAAGTGATGTATGAGAACATGATGAAGGAGTTCGAGTTGCGAAACTTTAATAACCCGGACATCTTCTACGACGAGAACTACTACCGCTTTGCGGCCAACCTGCGGGATAAATATGCCCGCCTGGCTGCCGCTTACCTGGCGGACGGGAATAAGGCCCGGGCAAAGGAAATCGTAGACTTCGTGTTCGAGAAACTACCGGCTGAGACGGTTCCTTATGACTACTATACGCCGCAGTTCATCCCCATCTTAGCAGAGTTGGGCGAGATGGAAGAGGCCGAAGCATTGTTGAATGCCATGGCGCAGGATGCCATTCAGTCTCTGGATTATTTCTTTGCAAAGGGCGCCCTGTATGACATGGAGATCCAGACGAACATGGTGATTCTGCAGCAGTTGATAGGTGCGGCAGAGGAACTGGGTATGGAAGAAAGAGCTGCGCAGCTACAGCAGCAGTTCATGCAGTACCTGCAGCGCATGCGCCGCTAAACAAAAAAGCTGGATTCGCAGTAAAAAAAGCCGGACCAAGAGAATAGGTTCGGCTTTTTTTCCTTAGGCTCTAATTTCTGATTTGCATGAAGCGTGTATACTTGTGGTTTTTGATGTTGGTTCTGTTTACTGCTTGTGGGGGAGGTTACAGGCCTCCGAGTCTGGCTCCTGTGCAGGTAGAACAAGAAACACCCAATATTATCATGCAGCATGCCTTCTATGGCAAGAACGACAGCCTGTTTCTGATCTTACGCTTCGAGGATGTACGCGAGGTGCTGGACGTATTGCAGGCAGCCAGTTCGTACGAGTATACTGTCAGAAACGGCGTAGGAGCACAAAGCACGGTCGTGACTAGCGACTCATTGGACTTACCGGTCAGAAGTATAACAGACGTGGAAGGGGAAGTAACAGTACGAATGGCGCTGCCCGGAAGCGTGGTGCAGGAGCCCAATGTGCTGCAGTTGATTCTCTGGAATGTGCTGTCGGGGCAGGAGCGGATGGGCGTTAAGTTCAAACTGCCGCTGACACAGCAAATGCTGCGCAAAAACTATTTGCTGGAACATGCGAAAACGGGTAAACCTCTCTTTCAGAACTATGTGACTACAGCTGATAAGTTGGTTGTAAAGAGCTTTGGAGGAGGCACAGACCCGGTGAACGTGCAGCGTTTTGCGGCAGACTTCGGACCTGCCTTGCCTCCTATGGCAGTAGAGAAAGGAGAGGTGCCGCGTACTTTGTCGGCTATCGATACAAAGTCCTTTTACCCTGGCGATACCATTCGTTTTGAAGAGCAGGGGCTTTACCTGTTCGAGCCAAACACTGCTTTCACGAGAGGCCTGTTGGTACTTCCCAATCATTACCCCCAGATAACAAAGACGGAGGAGATGCTGCAGCCGCTAATATACCTCACTACCTCCGAGGAGCGGGAGGCGCTGCTGAGAGAGGCGGACACGAAGGCCGCCGTGGATAAGTTCTGGATAGCGACAGGTGGTGACAAGAATGTTGCCCGCGACCTGATCCGCAAGTTCTATAGCCGTGTGGAGATGGCAAACAAACTGTTTTCCTCGCATAAAGCGGGTTGGGCGACTGACAGAGGAATGATTTACATTATTTACGGGGAGCCGACAAACGTAAGCCAGGTAGGTTCTAACATCACCTGGATTTACCGGAACAGGGAGACGGCACCCTACACCAAGTTCGTTTTTACAAAAAAAGAGAATACCTTTACCGAAAATCATTATGAGCTGGTACGGCGCCGCGATTATGAGGATAGCTGGTACAGCTCAGTAGCAAAATGGAGAGCAGGCAAAATAAACATGTAGGCAACCGCTATGGTGGCCACAGAGTACCCAAAGAAGAGAAAAGCGAGATGATCTTCGGTTCGCGTCCTATCCTGGAGGCGTTCTCAGCTGGTAAAGAGCTGGAGAAGATCTTTCTGCTACGAGGCGCCCGCAATCCTACTACGGATGAGATCGTTGCTCAGGCCAAGCGCTTTGAGGTGCCTGTGGTAACGGTGCCGGCAGAGAAGCTAGACAGGCTCACGCGTAAGAACCACCAGGGGGCGGTAGCTTTTATCTCTCCTATTACCTATCAGCCACTCTCTGAAATCGTGACATCCCTGTTTGAACAGGGCAAGAGCCCTTTGGTACTCGTTCTGGATCGGGTGACAGATGTGCGAAACTTTGGTTCCATAGCCCGTAATGCGGAGTGTATGGGAGTGGATGCCATCGTGATCCCCAGCCGTGGCGGTGCGCAGATCAACGCAGACGCGGTGAAAACCTCTGCAGGAGCTTTGCACCTGGTACCTGTGTGCCGCGAGCCAAACCTGAAGGAAACCCTGGATTACCTGAAAGACTATGGCTTTAACATAGTGGCCTGTACCGAGAAAACCGAGCAAATGCTAACGGACCAACCGGTAGACATGGCAGGGCCGACCGCTATTATCATGGGAAGCGAGGAGGATGGTATTTCACCGGAATACCTGAAGCGGGCTGATGTAAAATTGCGCATTCCGCTTATGGGGCAAATCGGTTCTTTAAACGTTTCTGTAGCGACAGGTATCATCCTGTACGAAGCCATGCGCCAGCGCCTGCGTGATCGCCAGGCCTAGGAAGGACTATATTGGACAAAGGACTACTTCTGGATAAGGGATAAAAGCGCAAAAGAGAAGGGCCTGCTAAGTTTAGCAGGCCCTTCTCTTTTGCGCTAACAAAGGATGTCCAAAAGTCCTTTGCCTATATATAGTCCGGGCCTTTTTTTGATTTCGCGTCTGCCATAAATTCTTTCACCTTCTGCTCTTCTGTTTTCTTACAGATCATCAGCACATTGTCATACTCCGCTACAATGTAATCCTCCAGACCCTGAATCACCACCAGGCGATCTTTTGGTGTTTTGACAATGCAGTCTTTGGTGTCGTATAGCATCACATCCCCGTCCACCACGTTGCCTTGCTCGTCTTTCGTGTTAATGGTATAGAGTGAGTTCCAGGTGCCAAGGTCAGACCAGCCGATATCAGTCAGCATCACGTACACATTGTCCACTTTCTCCATCACTCCGTAGTCGATAGATACGTTACGGAACTGGGAATATGCTCTTGTAATGAAATCGCGCTCTTCGGGGGTGTTCATCACCGCACTGCCTTCATCAAATATCTCTGTAATGTCAGATAAGTGCTGGTGAAAAGCCCGCAGGATTGTCTGAACATTCCAGATAAAGATGCCGGAGTTCCACACAAACTCCCCGCTCTCCAGGAACATCTTCGCCAGCTCCAGGTTAGGCTTCTCTGTAAAGGTCTTCACCTTCTTGATGCTCTGGGACTCGTTGTTGATGTATTGGATATAGCCATAGCCTGTATCCGGACGGCTAGGGGTAATGCCCAGGGTAAGCAGGATATCGTCTTTTGCCACAGCTTCTACGGCCTCTCTGATCACACTTGTAAACACATCCTGCTTGAGTACAGCGTGGTCGGAGGGGGTTACAATAAGGTTCGCGTTGGGGTTGAGCTGCGCTATTTTGTAGGAGGCATAAGCAACACACGGAGCGGTGTTGCGGCCTACAGGCTCCAGCAGAATCTGGTTATCGCTTAACTCCGGTAGCTGCTCCTGTACCAATTCCTTGTAGTCTTTGTTGGTGACAACAAAAACGTTTTCGGGGGGGCAAATGTCCTTAAAACGGTTCATCGTCATCTGCAGCATGGTTTCCCCTATGCCCAGCACGTCGTGGAACTGCTTTGGGTAGTTGGTGCGGCTGAAAGGCCAAAAGCGGCTTCCGATGCCACCTGCCATGATCACTACATAAGTATTGTCTCTCATAACTTAATTTATACAAGTCCTTCTTTTAGCAAGTCATGCAGGTGTATAAAGCCCGCAAATTCACCTGATTTAGTTACTACTAGTTGTGTTATGCTTTTATTCTGCATCAGTACCAGGGCCTCCACAGCATAGGCCGATGCTTCGATAGTTAAGGGGGAGGGCGTCATGATGTCCGATGCCCTGATTCCTTCAATCGTGTCATACTTATTTAGCATGCGGCGCAGGTCACCGTCTGTGATTATACCAATAAGATTTTTCTTGTTTTCCGTCAGTACGGCAGTGGCCCCTAAACGTTTGGAGGAGATTTCTATAATGATCTCCTTTAATGGTGCTTGCTCCGTTACCCTGGGTACCTGGTTTTGCGGGTAAATGTCGGCCACTTTCAGGTACATGCGCTTCCCGAGGGAGCCACCGGGGTGCAAGCAGGCAAAGTCCTCACTGCTGAAACCGCGGGCTTCCAACAAGCTTACCGCTAGGGCATCGCCCAAAGCGAGAGCTGCTGTAGTGCTGGTGGTGGGGGCCAGGTTGTGGGGGCATGCCTCGCGCTCTATGTTGGCATTCAGAATAAAATCAGCACAACGGGCCAGGTAGGAGTCTGTGCTGGAGACCATGGCTGCCAGCCTAGAGCCCTTGCGCTTTAGCAAGGGCACCAGCACCTTTATTTCCGGGGTGTTGCCGCTTTTAGAGATGCAGATCACAAAATCATCTGATTGAATCATTCCAAGATCGCCGTGAATAGCATCGGCAGCGTGCATAAACAAGGCCGGGGTGCCGGTAGAGTTAAGGGTAGCTACGATCTTCTGGGCGATGTTGGCGCTTTTCCCGATCCCGGTTACCACAACACGGCCTTTGATCTGCAGGATAGTTTTAACGCACGCTTCAAAACTTTCGTCGATAAAATTCGCTAATCTGGCGATTGCCTGGGCCTCTGCTTCTAAGACTTTTTTTGCTGTTTGGGTTATATTATTAGCGATATTCAAATTAAATTTGTGTTAGTGTACTCTTTAGGAGTACGTTGCAACCTTTTATTTTTTGCAGGATTACATGTCAGTTAAACAAGAGATAAATCTCAAGAACAAATTAAAAGAAGTTTTTGGGTATAATCAATTTAGGGGAAATCAAGAGTTGATAATAAACAATATTATCAATGGCAAGAACACCTTCGTGATTATGCCAACAGGCGCGGGCAAGTCGTTGTGTTACCAACTTCCTGCTCTTTCTTTACCAGGTACCGCCATTGTTATTTCCCCGCTGATCGCCCTCATGAAGAACCAGGTAGACCAGCTGAATGCCTTTGGCGTTAATGCTCATTTCCTGAATTCCACCTTATCCAAGGCTGAAACCAACAGAGTAAAAAAGGAGACCCTGGCAGGGGAAGTGAAGTTGTTGTATGTGGCGCCGGAGTCGCTGACGAAAGAAGACAATATTGAGTTCTTGCGTAACTCTAACCTCTCTTTTGTGGCCATTGACGAGGCGCACTGTATATCGGAGTGGGGGCACGATTTCCGGCCGGAGTACCGCCGTATTCGCGGCATTATCGATCAGATCGGTCACCTGCCGATTATCGCCCTTACGGCTACGGCTACACCAAAGGTACAGCTCGACATACAGCGTAACCTGCAAATGGACGATGCCTCTGTTTTTAAATCGTCTTTTAACCGCACCAACCTGTACTATGAGGTGCGCCCGAAGCACCACACCAAAAAGCAGCTGATCCAGTATGTGAAAAAGCACAAAGGCAAGAGCGGGATCGTGTACTGCCTGAGCCGTAAGAAGGTGGAGGAGATCGCAGAACTGCTTCGTGTAAATGACGTGAAGGCGCTGCCTTACCATGCCGGGCTGGACGCGAACGTGCGCATGGCCAACCAGGACGCTTTCCTGAACGAGGAGGCGGACGTAATTGTAGCGACCATTGCCTTTGGCATGGGCATCGACAAGCCAGACGTGCGCTTTGTGATCCATTACGATACACCAAAGTCAATCGAGGGCTACTACCAGGAAACGGGCCGTGCCGGACGCGACGGGTTGGAAGGAAACTGCATCATGTTCTACAGCTACGATGACATCGTGAAGCTGGAGAAATTTAACAAAGACAAGCCGGTAACAGAGCGAGATAATTCCAAGCTCTTGCTGCAGGAGATGGCCGCTTACGCCGACTCAGCGGTGTGCCGCAGAAAGCAGCTGTTGCACTACTTTGGAGAGGCGTACGAAAAAGACTGCGGCTTCTGCGATAACTGCTTGCACCCGAAAGAAAAATTTGAGGCCGAGAAAGAAATACAGTTGGCGCTTAAAGCCGTAGAACAAACAGGGCAGCGTTTCGGTATCGACCATATCACTGCCGTGCTAACTGGGCTGCGTAACCAGTACGTAACCAGCTACGACCACGATAAGCTGGAGGTATTTGGCGCCGGCAAAGAGCAGGATGCTCAGTTCTGGAGTTCTGTGTTGCGGCAGATCCTGCTGTCTGAGTTCCTGGAGAAGGACATCGAGAGCTTCGGGGTGATTAAGCTGACTCAGAAGGGCCTTGACTTTATTCAGAAACCATACTCCGTACAGTTAACAAAGGACCATAACTACGAGCAGGAAGTGAAAGAGGACGAGGAAAAAGAAGAAACACAGGCATCGGCCGGGCACGACGAGGTACTGTTTGACCTGCTGAAAAACTTGCGTAAGAAACTGGCCAAGGAAAAAGAACTGCCACCGTACGTGCTGTTCCAGGATCCATCCCTGAAAGAGATGGCTACTGTTTACCCAACCACAAGAGACGAACTGGCACACATTGCCGGCGTGGGCATGGGCAAAGTGCACAAGTTCGGCAAGCCCTTCCTGGATCTGATCAGCAAGTACGTAGAGGAGAACGACATCGTAACGGCCGCTGACGTGGTGGTGAAGTCCACGGTCAACAAGTCGAAGATCAAAATCTATATCATTCAGCAGATCGATAAAAAGGTAGACCTGGAGGAGATCGCTGCCTCTAAAGACCTGACGATACAGGAACTGATTGAGGAAATCGAGCACATTTGTTACTCCGGTACAAAGCTGAACCTGAATTATTACATTAATAGTATTTTGGATCAGGAGCGTCAGGAGGAGATTTACGACTACTTTATGCATGCCAGCACAGATAACATTGGCGAGGCACTGAAGGAGTTGGGTACCGATGACTATTCAGAAGAAGACCTGCGCCTGATGCGCATCAAATTCCTGTCTGAGTATGCGAACTAAGGCTCGAAACGGGATGCCATAAACGGCACTTCGCATTCGCTACATCAAAGGGCAGGCCTACAAACAGGTCTGTCCTTTTTGTTTTAAATCTCCTTTAAGTATAAGGGCGAAGGTGCTGCACGGGCAAGTATAAATCTTTAACTTCGCAGCAGATACTTTTGAGGAACAGCTATACTTTTATAATCAGCAATTACAACCCATGAACGTACTGATAATAGGATCCGGAGCCCGGGAACATGCCATTGCCTGGAAACTGAGCCAGAGCGAATACTGCGAGAAGGTGTTCGTAGCCCCCGGTAATGCCGGGACAGCCAAATTCGGCACTACGGCGGCAGTAGACATTCATAATTTCAATGAGCTGGCTAAGTTTGCCACAGACTTCGACATCATGATGCTTGTAGTAGGGTCTGAGAACTCGTTGGTGGAAGGCATTCATGATTATTTCCAGAGCTCGGAGTACCTGAAGCACATCCTGGTAGTTGGGCCGAAAAAAGCCGGTGCCATGCTGGAAGGAAGCAAGGATTACTGTAAGGCTTTCCTGCAAAAGTACGGCATTCCGACGGCACGTTACCAGACCTTTACAGAGGACACCTTCAAAGAGGCGGCAAGCTATCTCCGCGACCACAGCTATCCTGCCGTAATAAAAGCCGACGGATTGGCTGCAGGCAAAGGGGTGATCATAGCACAGGATTACGAGGAGGCGATCAGCGTACTGGAAGACATGCTGCGCAACAAGCGCTTTGGCAGTGCCAGCAGCAAGGTCGTGATTGAAGAGTACCTGCAGGGCATTGAGGTATCGGTGTTTATCCTGACAGACGGCAAGGATTACGTGCTGTTGCCGGAAGCCAAGGACTACAAACGCATTGGTGAGGGAGACACAGGGCTGAACACTGGCGGCATGGGAGCTGTTTCCCCGGTTCCGTTTGTAGACGATGCCTTTATGCAGAAGGTAAAAGACCGTGTGATCGCGCCTACCCTGCGGGGCATGCAGGAAGAGAAGATGGACTACACCGGCTTCCTTTTTATCGGCCTGATGAACGTGAACGGAGACCCTTACGTGATTGAATACAATGTACGCCTGGGCGACCCGGAGACAGAGGCAATTCTGCCGCGCATCAAGTCAGACCTGTTCGAACTGTTCAGAGCCCTGCACGAACACAAGCTTGGCGAATTTAAGCTGGAGATAGACCCTCGCACAGCCACTACCGTGTTTTTAGTATCGGGTGGTTATCCAGAGGGCTTTGAGAAAGGCAAGGAGATAAGCGGCCTGGCGCAGGTACCGAAGGACGTATTGGTGTTCCATGCCGGCACAAAAGAGCTGAATGGCAAGCTGCTCAATAACGGAGGGCGCGTAATTGCCGTTACGGCGCTGGCAGATACGATGGATGAGGCGCTGGCCAAAGCGAATGCTGCGGCAGAGGCCATTACCTGGGACGACCGTTACTACCGCCGTGATATTGGTTTTGACCTGAGAGGCATACCTGCCTAAAAATAAGTAGAAGCTAAAAACAGCGAAGGCCGGTGAATTTCACCGGCCTTCGCTGCTTAAGAGGAATAATGCTGCTTAGCAGTACTCTTCGATGGCTCCTTTCAGGTTGTCCACGATGCGGTTCAGCTCATTGCCCTCGATGTGGTAGCGCTCGATCATATGCACCAGTTCGCCGTCCTTGAACAGGGCAATGGATGGTGATGATGGGGGGTAAGGCAGCATGTGCTCACGCGCTTTCGCTACTGCATCCTGCTCCATGCCCGCAAAAACAGTGATGAGCTTCGTTGGTTTTTTATCAGACGCTGCAACAGCCATTTTAAGGGCAGGGCGTGCTTTAGAGGCGGCACAGCCACACACAGAGTTCACCGCCAGAAGTACGGTGCCATCAGTTTTGATAGCGCTCTCTACTTCTTCAGGAGTCATCAGTTGCTCAAAACCTGCCGAGGTAAGGTCCTCACGGATAGGGGCAACCATATATTCGGGGTACATTGCCATAGTTGTTCTGTTTTTAATTTAATGTGCTGTAAAGTTAACAAATCCTTATCACAAAGTATACAAGCAGCTAAAGCGAGAGGCTCTACCTGCTTCCTTAAAGGTTATAACAAAGTTAAGGCAGCTTTTGTTAGCGCTATCCCTTAAGTTTATGATGCCGCCCAGGCTATTGGTGTTGTTAAAGCAGTGGCTTAAGAGCCTAAAAGGGGAAAGGATGTAACTACTCTTACTAAGAAGCGGTACAAGGTTTTGAAACTTGTATCGCAGCTTTTTTTAGTTGCTATGGCCCTATAATTTTCAACCCCTGTTTGTGAACGATATGCCTACGCATCACTCCAAGTTAATGCTCCCCTGTGTTCGTTACTTCTATCTGCCGGCAAGTAACGGGAGGCACGCCGAAATAATCGTAGTGCTTTACAGTGGCAGCACGCGTGTGCAGGTACCCATGCGGGAGGAGGACGTGACCCTGCGTGCCTTTTTCGAGAGAACCCTTACCCCGGAAGAAGCGCAGGCCTGCAAAGGAGACCAAACATGGAAAGTGTTTGACAGCTGGGAGGAGCTGCAGCAGGACCATAACGAACACGGTGTTGCGCATGAAGCACTAGAGGCGCTACAGGATGGCCTTGCAAGGCTTTCACCTATAGAAGAAGCAGTGGTTTAGTAGCATGCCTCTGTTTACGACCAGGCCTTTCCTGCAAGAAGTACAACGCGGAGTTAAGTAAAGACCGTACAAATGCTGTGGCGTTTTCCACTTTTATGGCAAAGGTTTTGCTTCCTTTCTTGTTGCAACAAAGGTTCTTGCCCTCATTGCTTTCTTAATACATTTTATCGTTTTACTTTTGCAAATTGTAACAGTAAACCGCACTTTCCTGGTCAGATGTTTAAAGCTGGCTTGTTGCAAGAAAGGGCAAGAGATAACTCATTTTTGAAAATGGTCAAGACAAAAAAAGAAATTATACTGGATACAGCCCTGGACCTGTTTGCCGAGAAGGGCTATGACGCCACTCCCACCAGCCTGATTGCCCGGGAGGCCGGCGTGTCGGAGGGGCTGATTTTTAAGCACTATATCAACAAGGAGAACCTGCTAGAGGCAGTAGTGAAGGCGGGGTATCGGCGCATCACGGATAAGAGCAAAGGCCTGGTGTCGGAGGATGATCCGGAGAAGCTGATCATGAACGTGCTGGATATGCCCTTCAAGTTGGTGGAAGAGGAAAAGAACTTCTGGCGCATGCAGTTCCGCCTGGTGGATGAGGAGATTTCCCAGCGTCACCACGCCCGCTACTCGCAGTCGGTGATGCAGACCCTGGTTGGTGCTTTTAAAAGGTTGGGCTACAAGGAACCTGAGTTGGAGACAGAGGTACTGATGCTCATCATCGAAGGTTTGTGGAGGCACTACCTGCTGAACGAGGACAAGGAGCACTTCGGTAAAATGATCAACCTGATCAAAGCCAAGTACAGACAAGGATAACAGGCAGGTATAGAAGAAGAGGAACACTTTTCTTTCCGGGCTTCCTGTGCCCATTTTTATACCCTCCCAGCTTAAGATGAAAACAAGGCGTAGCCAAACAGAAAGGCCGCTTGCTATAAGCGGCCTTTCTGTTTGGGGTAATGCTTTAAAAATGCTTGCGCCTAGTTCACCTCAATCTCATCTAAGAATAACCAGGCTTTTTCACCAGCACCCTGCTTTCCTTCCGGAACAGTTTGTGTGTTCCGCACGGCCACTTTCACAAAGCGGGTTGTAGCGGGTTCAAACGCTACTTTTACGATAGCCTTTGGTCCGGTTAGCTGCGTTACTGCATACGTGCTGCCCAGCGGCACAAACGTTTTACCATCCACAGAGCCATATACCTCCACTGCTTTCGGTGGGTAAATGTAGCTGCCTCCGGCTTGGAGCGCATGCACTACGACGTTGTTGATGGGCTGTGCTGCCCCCAGGTCTATGGTGGCCTCTACATCGCTGCCGGAGTACCCGATTGATTCCTGGTTCCGGCTTCCTTTCTCATTAATGATGCCGTCAATCAGCGTGAAGGCACCATTTCCCGGATAGTAATCAGACGGGAGCTGGCTTAAAGTAATGGCTTTGCCGGTTGCTTTATTGAAGTTGAGGTTAATGGTCAGGGAGTCAATAAGCTTGTTGTCCTTGTAGTACATGCCCATCACTTTGGCCGTCTCCTTTATCAGCAGCGGAGCGTTGTACTCCTGTTCAGGCTGAACCCCCTTAATCGCGTACACCAGTTTGCCTAAATCTTTCTTTCCGTCAAGTTGCACGGTAATGCCTTCGTAGTTTGCTGCAGGTAAGAGCTTGGCATAAATATCATAATAAGCGTTGCTGTACCTGGCTCCCCACAGGTCGTAACGCTTAAACTGCGTCAGCAATCTTTTCTCAAAGTCGTTCCAGTTTTTCTTCTCAGGCGCTGTCCACAGCACCTCACTCAGGGCACTCATCCGCGGAAAGATCTGATACTCTACTTTAGCCGGGGTCTTCATATACTCTGTCCACACGTTTGCTTGTGCACCCAAGATGTACTTGCTCTGTTCGGCAGTAAGCTCCTTAGGAACCGGCTCATAGCTATAGGCTTTTTCCACAGTTGTGAACCCCCCAATTGTCACGGAGTCCTCGCGTTGGCTTTGGGAATGGTCGAAGTAAACGTGGCTACCGGGTGTCATGATCACGTAGTGGTTCTGCTGCGCGGCGGCAATGCCACCCGCTTCTCCACGCCAGCTCATCACGATGGCATTCGGGGCCAGGCCACCTTCCAATATCTCATCCCAGCCAATGATCGTGCGGCCTTTGCTGTTGATGTACTTCTCCATGCGCTGGATAAAGTAGCTCTGTAGTTCATGCTCGTCGTGCAGGCCCTCGTCCTTTATCCTTTTCTGACACAGAGAGCAGGCCTTCCAGTTTGCTTTTGGGCTTTCGTCACCACCAATGTGGATGTACTTCGAGGGGAAAATGGCCATTACCTCGTCCAACACATCCTGCAGGAAGGTGAAGGTAGAGTCTTTGCCGGCGCAGTACACGTCATCAAACACCCCCCAGGTCTGCTCTACTTTGTAAGGACCCGTACCGGGGCAACCTAACCAGGAGTAAGCGGTAAGCGCCGCACTGGAATGGCCTGGCATTTCGATTTCAGGAATCACTGTAATGTGCCTGTCTGCCGCATACTTTACAATCTCTTTGGCCTCTTCCTGCGTGTAGAAGCCTCCGTAGCGCTTGTTGTCGTTGCCGGTTCCGGGATAGCGGCCAATGATGGTTCCATCCCGGAAGGCACCAACTTTCGTAAGCTCGGGGTACTTCTTGATCTCGATTCGCCAGCCCTGGTCTTCTGTTAAGTGCCAGTGGAAGTAATTCATCTTGTGTAGAGCCAGGTAGTCGATATACTTTTTAATAAAGGATATCGGAAACATGTGGCGGCCTACATCCAGGTGCATGCCCCGGTAGTTAAAGCGGGGAACGTCCTGTATGGCCACTGCCGGGATCGACAAGGCCCTGCTTTTCTCCACAGGCAATAACTGAATCAGTGACTGCAGACCATGGAAAGTGCCGGCATAGGTATCACCTGCTATGGTCACGCCATCCTTCGTAACATCCAGGGCATAGGCATCCTTGGCGTTTGTGCCGGACGGCTTGCGCGTTTGTAACCTGATGTAATTTTTGGGCTCTTTTTTTTCGATAGGGAGCGTAAAGCCATACACTTCCTGCAGGTAAGCATTCAGGAAGTCAGCAGCCTTCCGGTCTTCTTTATCCTTGGCCACGATCGTGGTGCTCTGGGAGAGGGTAAAGTTACCTGGCTTAACCTGAACACTGGCAGGCTTCGGAATAATAGAGATGTCCTGTGCTGTTGCCATTTGGGCTACAAGCACTAGTAAGAACAAGAGTCGTTTCATACTATTCTGTGTTTAGGGGAAGATTAACTACAAAGGAAGGTCGCCGGATACTTGCGCTCTAGTCCTGATCTTGTGACCGTAAACAGCGAAGTATAAAATGAACAGGTAGCAAGGCACCATGATCCAGTACGCCTGGTGCGGGTCAATGGTGTCGGCCAGCCAGCCGTAAACCAGCGGCAGCACGGCGCCACCGGCAATACCCATGATCAGGAGAGAAGACCCAATCTTGGTGAAGCGCCCCAAGTCAGCAATAGCCAGTGGCCAGATAGCAGGCCACATCAGGGCGTTTGCCAGGCCCAGCAACGAGATGAACAGCACCGAGACATAGCCATCGGTAAAGAGTGCCACCAAGGCAAAGACCACCCCCAGCACCGCAGACACCTGTAGGGCCTTGGATTGGGAGATGTATTTAGGGATCGCGAAAATACCGATAACGTAACCTATGAGCATGGCAACCATGGTGTAAGTTGTGAAGACCTTTGCCTCTGAGAGCGCAATACCTTGTGCGGCACCATAACTGATAACGGTATCACCGGCCATTACCTCCACACCTACATAGAGGAAAAGTGTAAAGGCACCAAGCAACAGGTGCGGGAACTGAAAGACGCTCTTCTTGTTCGAGTTGGCAGAGGCAACAGTTTCGTCTTCCTGGTCTGTGTCCACTTCTGGTAAAGCAGAGAAAGAAACCAGAACAGCCAGTACTACCAGCACACCTGCCATAATGAGATAAGGCGTAATTACTTCTGAAGCTAAGTTATCCAGCTCTAAGGCCTGCTGTGCGGCACTCATGCCGGCGAGGCTCTTTTCCAGTTCATCTGCATTCTCTAAAATGATGGCTCCCATGATCAGCGGAGCAAGAGCACCTGCCACTTTGTTGCAGATACCCATGATGCTGATGCGCTTGGCAGCACTTTCGCGGGGGCCCAGAATGGTGACATAAGGGTTAACGGCTGTTTGGAGTATTGCCAAACCAGTACCCTGTATAAACAGGCCGATCAGGAAAAAGGAGTAAGTCCGGGTCATAGCGGCCGGAATAAACACCAGCGCCCCTACGGCAATAACGCCGAGCCCGACAGACATCCCCCGCTTAAAGCCAGTCGCCTTCAAAACCCAGGCAGAAGGGATGGCCATCACGAGGTAGGCAACATAAAAGGCAAAAGCCACCAGGTATGACTCAAAGTTGTTGAGCTCGCAGGCTATTCTAAGGTAAGGGATCAGAACTGAGTTAAGCCAGGTGATAAAGCCAAATATGAAAAACAGGGTTCCGATGATGAGCATGGAGCGTACGCTGCCCTCATGCTGTGAGGCAGGCGTTTGCTTTTCCTCTTTTGTTAATGAGTTTTGTGCCATTGGGTAATGCCGGTTAGATATTGATTTCTTAAAGCTAATTGTTTTGGTTTAATCAAGGTAGCAATGTCGCTTGTTTTGAACAGTGCTTTTTAGGCTAAGGCAGGGCCAGGTTAGCCGGATAACTGTGCTTGTGTCTCATCTGGAAGAGCGCCACGGCTCCCAGAATGGCAACATTATCCATGGCCGAAGGCTCGATTACCAGTTTGTCCCGGATCC
This sequence comes from Pontibacter ummariensis, assembly GCF_900188175.1. Classification (GTDB taxonomy): domain Bacteria; phylum Bacteroidota; class Bacteroidia; order Cytophagales; family Hymenobacteraceae; genus Pontibacter; species Pontibacter ummariensis. Next base: position 190,734 of record NZ_FZOQ01000001.1, read on the forward strand.
TTTTAAAAGGGAAGGCCTGCACTTGTTTTAGCATGGCTTCCTTAAAAAGCGGAAAAGACTTGCTGATAGAGCCTCCTAAGAATATGGCCTCTGGTGAAAGCAGGTGCAAGACGAGGTTGATGGCGTTCCCCAAGTGATAGCCATACTGCTCGTAAGCTTCGAGGGCCTTTGTGTCACCTTGCTTTGCTCTCTTTTTTAGTTCATTGCCCTCTACGCCGTATTGCTGGAGGAAAAACTTGCCACCGCAATAATCCTCCACCACCTGGTTCAGGTAAGGGATGCTTCCTATCTCGCCTGCACTGGAGAACGAGCCACTATAGAGGTCGCCATTGATGATAATGCCAGCGCCAAGGCCTGTCCCAAGTGTTAAGCCCACTACATTTTGGTAAGCCTGTGCTTTCCCAAACACTTTCTCGCCCAGCACAAACGTGTTGGCATCGTTGGTGAGGTACACGGGTACATTAAAGTAGTCCTGCAGGTTCTCTTTGAGGGGCACTTCCTGCCAGGCCGGGATATTCGTGATATCGTATACTTTGCCCGCAGCCTCATCTACCAGGCCCGGGACGCCGATCCCGATCCCGGCTACCTGCTCATCCATTAGTTGTGCTATGCCGCCTTTGATGTTCGCAATAATTTGCTCCTCGGGCGCCTGTGCTTCTGTGGGTATCTTTACTTCGGCTACAATAGAGCTCCCCCGGACTACGCCCATGTGGATCTTGGTGGCACCAATGTCAATACCGATTATCTTTTGTTCTTCCATTGTTGTATGTTAAAGGAGTTCGCATTGTCATGTTCACTCCAACTCGTTTGTCTAAGTAGCGGGCTGCACAGGTTAACTGAGCAGCCCGGGTAGGAGCTTCCCTAGTAACGGAACCGGACAAAGGCCTCCATTGCCTCATAGTCTGCCAGGCCCAGCTGGTCGTAGTGTCGGGCAGTCTCACGATTGCGCTCCTCTGCCCGCACCCAGAACTCCCGTGCATCATCACCGGGGAACACAGGGCGGTCCTTTTGCGACTGGTGCTTAAAGATAGCAAAGCGTTTGCGCTCCACTTCCTGTGGCGAAAGTGGCACGGCCATTTCGATCTCATGCGTGTCGAACTCGTGCCAGGCACCGCGGTACATCCACAGCCAGCAGTCCTCTATCCAGTCCTCAGTTTCGCGCAGGCGGCGCAGTGCCTCCAATATAATTCTAAAGCAGACGATGTGCGTGCCATGTGGGTCGGCAAAATCACCGGCAGCGAAGATCTGGTGTGGCTTCACTTCACGCAGCAGTGCCATGGTCAACTCAATGTCTTCGTCTGTTACAGGGTTTTTGCGCAGCTTGCCTTCCTCGTAGAAGGGCAGGGCCATAAAGTGTATGCGCTTGTCTGGCAGGCCTGCGAAACGGGCTGCCGCAAAGGCCTCGCTTTTGCGGATAAAGCCTTTCACGTTCCGAATCTCCTGGGTGTCCGGCTGGTTCGGCTGCTTGGTGCTGAAGAACTGGCGCATGTCCTCGTAAAGGTCTTTTAATTTGCCGCTGTCTTCCCCTATGCTTCTGTCGAAGTCAATGGCAAACTCCATGTAGCGGAGCACATCATCGTCCCACACAGCAGTATTGCCCGATGTCTGGTAGGCCACGTGTACCTCGTGCCCCTGGTCTACCAGGCGGATAAAGGTACCGCCCATGGAGATCACGTCATCATCGGGGTGAGGCGAAAAGATTACTACTCGCTTCTTGGCCGGTTCTGCCCGCTCTGGACGCTGCTTGTCATCAGCTTGGGGCTTACCGCCTGGCCAGCCCGTGATGGTGCGCTGTAGTTGATTGAAGATATCGATATTGATGTTGTAAGCCGGGCCTCGCTCCGTGGCCAGTTGAGCCATGCCGTGGTTGTTGTAATCCTCCTCCGTTAGTTTCAGGATTGGCTTCTTCACTGTTTCTGAGAGCCAGATCACAGCCTTCTTCGTTAGCTGCTCATCCCACACGCAGTCCTTCACGAGCCATGGCGTATCGAAGCGGGTTAGTTCAGAGGCGGCGTCCTCGTCCAGCACGAACTCCACGTTGTCGGAAAGTTGCAGGTAGGTAGCCGGCACCTCAGACGAAATCTCTCCCTCGACTGCTTTTTTAATGATTGGTGCTTTCTTTCTGCTCCAGGCCATGAGGATGATCTCACGGGCCTTAAAGATGGTGCCGATCCCCATGGTGATGGCCTTGGTTGGCACGTTCTCCTTACCGCCAAAGTCGCGGGAGGCATCCCTTCTGGTCAGGTCATCAAGCGTCACCAAGCGGGTGCCGGAGTTAGGTGCGGAGCCCGGTTCGTTAAAGCCGATGTGACCCGTACGGCCAATGCCCAGGATTTGTAAATCAAGGCCGTTTAGCTCCTCGATCATGTGCTCGTAGTTCAGGCAGTAAGCTGCTATCTCATCCCGTTCCAGCGTGCCATCCGGAATGTGCACGTTCTCCCGAGGTATATCCACATGGTCGAACAGGTTCTCATTCATGAACGTCACATAGCTCTGGGCTGCGTCGGGCTGCATCGGGTAGTACTCATCCAGGTTAAAGGTGATCACGTTCCGGAAGCTCAGTCCTTCCTCACGGTGCAGGCGCACCAGTTCAGCATACACACCCACAGGGGTGGCGCCTGTAGCCAGTCCCAACACAGCTTGCTCCCCTTTCTTCTGTTTGGCGAGGATAAGATCTGCAATGCGGCGGGCAACCCTGACAGAGGCTGTTTGCTCATCGGGGTACACGGTTACGGGAAGCTTTTCGAAGCGTGTTTCTTCAAGAAGGTTTAATCGGGCCATTTTTGTTAACGTATGTGTTTCTTAGTTTCTGTTTGGTGTATGTAAGCTGTTCTTTTCTGTCGTTCCCCGGAAAGGGAAGTGCCAGGTGGCAGAGCTGTGGCTGTGGTCTTGTTATTTGGCCAGTTCAATCTGGCTTTCGAAAATGTTTTCCATAACAGTGGCTACCGAACCTAAAATACCTGCATCCTTGCCAAGGCCAGAGAGGGCGATGTTCGTCGTTTCCCTGAGCTGTGGCATGCAGTAGGTGTTGATAGCTTGTTGTATCGGTACGGTGATGTATTGTTTGGCTTCGGCAATTTTGCCGCCCAGTATGACTAGTTCGGGGTTAAAGAGCTGTATCAGGATCGCGATTCCCTTGCCCAGGTGCATCCCTGTTTCGGCAAGGATGCTGATGGCGTACTGGTCGCCCTGGTTCGCGGCGTCAATTACTACCTGGGGCTCTATCTGTTCTATCTCCTGGTCCGACAACCTGTTCAAAAGGGAACTTTGCCCGGACTTGATGCCCTCTTTGGCCATGCGTGCCATCGCAATGCCCGAAGCAACTGTTTCCAGGCAGCCTCGCTTGCCGCAATGGCACAATGCCCCATTTTCTAACAAAGGTATGTGCCCCAGCTCTCCTGCAAAGCCGGAAGATCCGCTGCGGAGCTTGCCGTCCACAATAACACCGAGGCCAATGCCCCAATCCATGGAAATGACCAGTACGTTTTTCTTGTTCTGGGCAAGGCCGAACCGGAACTCCGCCAGAGTGGCGCTCTTTACGTCGTTTTGGATGTACACAGGCTTGTTAAACTTCTTCTCCAACACTTGCTGCAGGGTGTCAGAGTTCGGAGGTGTTAGTAAGTAGGTATAGTTGCTGCCCACATTGGGCGATACCAAGCCGGGCATACTGATGCCTATACCCATTAGCTTGTTTGTATTGATTCCGGAAGACAGGATTAAGTTGGTCGCGTACTGGTAAAGCTGCTCAACAGCGCTTAAGTCTTTGGATATCTTAAAAGAAAAAGTTTGCGTGCCTGCAATGTTATTGTTGTTGTTGTCAAAGATCGCCATCCTGGTCTTAAAGCGGTCCATGTCGATACTCAGCACAAACAGGGAGTTGTCTTTTAGTCCATATAAGTCTGGCTTTCGTCCTCCCACCGACTTGCCTCGTCCCTGTTTCTCTACCAGTCCTTCTGCCATCAATTCATTTAGCAAAGCCGTAGAGGTTGGCGAACTGATATGAAAGCGGTTGCAAATGTCTGTATTGGTTTTTGCCCCTTTTACATAAAGGTGCTTTATAATCTTTATTTTCTGGAGGTGCTTTTTTCTTTCGACGTTGTTGAGCGTCTCAATAAAGCTGTTCTCTGTTAGTAAGGATACCATTTCGTTCCGCTGAAGTACAATCTACGGACTTAAATTGAATATTATTTTAGTAAAATCAAACCACTTTAGTAAAAATATAGAGTAAGTCATGTTGATTAAGCCAAAGTTTTTTAAAAATATCCTCGCCTTAGTGCTGCCCTTAGGCTTTGGCGTGCCAAGTTGATTCTGAGAGTTTCGCTTTTAAAAAAGCCTTGTGGAAGGGGGTTGCTTTTATATAGCATATTCGACAACCACATATGCCATTCTATCGTTTTATTGGCTTATCTATAAAATAAAGTTAAGTGAGTGCTCATATTTTTATTAATACCATAAAGTATTTTGTTTTTACGGTGTTTAGGACTCCCTTGTCATGCTTATCTTAAATACTGAACTATTTAAAAGTTTATAATTAAATATAGGCTGTCCTTTTAGTGTATCATAACATCTGTTATATATAGAGTTGTTATAACATTGATTTACAGTGTTTATACTTCGAATGTGGCTGGCTTTAGATAGTTGTTGCTTTATTTATTGTATAACGGGGGCTTGTTTAGTTCAATTTGGTTAAAAAAATATCACCAAAAAGTAGACACTATTGATTTTTATTATAGATTTGGGTTTGAATATATGTTTGAGTAACTAATCACTATGCTTATGTAGCACTTATACGCCTCCTTGCCTATTCTAGCTTCCTGGTAATATCATTCATTTTGCAGTGCATGTAAAGGCTTGTCTTACCGTGTACTGGCAGATGTCTTAATTGATATGGTCTGTAGAAATCCGATGTCTTTATAATCTCAAAACAACACAGTATGAAAAAGAGATACCTGAACACTTGGGCAATCCCCAAGAACACCCATTCGAAGAGTGTACCTCAAAAAAAGGTGCTCGCTCTTCTCTTAGCTGCTGCGTGCTTGTCGCAGGGCCCTATGGGGGCAGAGGCCCTTGCAGGTAATTTAGATGCATCTTATGATGGTAATAGGGCTGGCCTGCTTGTGAAGCAGGGTACGGAGGTAAGAGGAAGGGTTGTTGGCCCGGATGGAGCAGGGGTGCCGGGAGCTACCGTCGTTGTGAAAGGAACTACCACCGGTACTGCCACAGACATGAACGGTAACTTTACCCTGAACGTGCCAAGTGGTAACGGAACCCTTGTTGTTTCCTTTATTGGCTACAAAACCCAGGAAGTGCCAATCAACAACCGTTCAACTGTGAACGTGTCGCTGGCAGTGGATACAAAAGCGCTGGAGGAAGTTGTGGTGGTGGGGTATGGTACTCAGGAGCGTGCTGACGTGACTGGTGCTATATCCTCTGTAACCGGGGAAGCCATGGAAAGGGTACCAACGCCGACTGTTGCCCAACAGCTGCAGGGGCAGGTACCAGGCGTGCAGGTAACGGCTAACTCTGGCTCACCAGGTGCAGGATCCAGCATACGCATCAGGGGTGCTGGTACTATCGGTAACAACAACCCGCTTTACGTAGTGGACGGGGTGCAGGTAGAGGGTAACATCAACTACTTGAACAGTAATGACATTGCCACGATTGAGATCTTAAAAGACGCTTCTGCCACTGCCATATACGGATCCAGAGCAGCGAACGGGGTGGTTGTGGTAACAACCAAAAAAGGAAAGGCGGGGAGCCCTGAGATTAACTTCTCTGGTTACAGAGGCTGGCAAACTCCCTGGAGACAATTGGATATGACCAATGCTGCTGAATACGCAGCGTTAGACAACTTAGCCAGACAAGCAGCAAATATTCCGACCAATCCAGCCTGGGCAAACCCAGAGGCTTTAGGAGAGGGCACAGACTACCAAGAAGAATTATTCAGAACAGCCCCTATTTCGAATTACCAGTTATCCTGGTCTGGCGGTAGCGATAACTCCACGTTCTATGTGTCTGCTGGCTATTTTCAGCAAGACGGTATTGTGATCGGAAGTGATTTTGAGCGCTATACCTTCCGTATCAACACAGACCATAAAATCGGAGAGCGTGTAAAGATTGGTAACACCTTGTTGCTGAGTACCACAGATGAGTCGCTTATCCCAAACAACACTGACTTGAACACAGGCGTGCTCTCGCGCGGTATCCGCCAGCTGCCAACAGTGCCTGTTCGTAACCCCGATGGTTCTTTTGCCGGTCCTACCAGTAACTTTGAGGGTGAATCAGAAAACCCGGTATGGTTAGCGCTTGAGTCCTATAACACAGACAGAAATTACCGTGTGCTGGGCTCCGTTTACGGTGAGGTGGAGATCGTGGAAGACCTGGTTTTCCGTTCTAACTTTAACCTAGACTTCAACTACTTCCGAAACAAGAACTTCGATCCGGCTTATGCCATCGGTAACAGGATAAACAATGCTAACTCGTTGAGTGTAAACAATAGTACATTCACCGGGTGGCAGTGGAGTAACCTCTTAAACTACGAAAAGACTTTCGGGCTGCATGAGGTCTCAGTGCTGGCCGGTATCGAGGCACAGGAGAACCGCTATGAGAACAACTTTGCCAGAGGCGGTGGCTTCCTGAAGAACGATGAGATCCAGTTCCTGAACCAGGCGACCAAAGATTTCTTCGTGAGTGGTGGAGCCAATGAATCAGCCATTTTCTCACAGTTGGCAAGAGTGAACTATAGCTATGCGGATAAGTACCTGTTGACAGCGTCTGTCAGAAGAGACGGTTCTTCTAAGTTCGCGAATAACCGCTACGGTGTTTTCCCTTCTGCATCAGTAGGCTGGAGACTATCTGAAGAAGGCTTCTTTAGAGACAATGTTGATTTCGTAAGCAACCTGAAACTGCGCGCCAGCTGGGGTGAGACAGGTAACCAGAATATCTTCAGTAACTACCCTACCTATGGTGTGATTGTCGGAGATGGTCGTTATGCCTTGGGAGAGACCCAGATTCAGGTGCCCGGCTTCTACCAGGCTGTTCAGGTGAATCCCGACATCCGTTGGGAAACAACAGTGCAGACTAACTTTGGTTTAGAGGCAGGTTTCCTGTCTAACAAGATCACCTTCTCTGCGGATTATTTCATTAAGACGACTGAAGACCTGTTGCTGCAGCTGCCAATTCCGTCGAGTACTGGTCCTGGCGCCGCTTTCACGAACGCCGGTAGCATCCGCAACAGAGGTTGGGAGTTAGCTTTGGGCTATCGTAACATGGACCACGAGTTCGGTTACAGCTTTAACCTGAACTTTACCACCATTGATAACGAGGTGCTGGACCTAGGCGGGCTGGTGCTGACTGAAGGTAACAGCCGTACGCAGGAGGGCCTGCCAATCGCACAGTTCTTTGGCTTTGAGACTGCAGGCATTATCAGAACGCAGGAGCAGTTAAACGAGGTGCAGCCAATACAGCCTGACGCTGAGTTAGGTGACATTATCTTCGTAGACCGCAATGGCGATGGCCAAATCACCGGTGACGACAGAACCTTTATCGGTAACCCGCTACCTGACTTTACCGCAGGCTTTACTGGTGAGTTTACCTATAAGAACTTCGACCTGAACTTCCTGTTCAACAGCAGCTTTGGGAATGACATCTGGAGCGCCATCAGCCTGTATGGTTACTCTGCTGACCCAGGTAACAAGTTCTCTGTGCTGATCAACAATACCTTTACTCCGGAAAACCCGGATGCAGAGTTCCCAAGACTGATTGCCGGTGATCCGAACAATAACCTGAGGCCAGACTCTGACAGATGGATAAGAGATGGATCTTACATCCGATTGAAGAATTTGCAGCTGGGCTATAACGTACCAACAGCTTTCTCCAGCAAAGCAAAGATCGACCGCCTGAGAGTGTATGTAAGTGCTGCCAACCTGTTTACCTGGACACGCTACGACGACGGGTTTGATCCGGAGATTGGTTCTGCAAGATTCCTGCAAGGGCAATCAAACAGTGTACTGGAAATTGGCGTTGACCGTGGTATCTATCCACAGTCCAGAACATTCTTAGTTGGTGTAAACATTGGTATTTAATTAAAGCATTAATTCAAACGAACCATGATAAATTTTAAGAGAAAACTTCATCTGTCCCTTCTAGCTGGGGGGCTTATTACAGGTGGAATGGTGTTGCAGGCATGTGAGGAAGAGTTTTTGGATAGGAAGCCTTTGTCTGAATTAACTACTGCAAACTTTTATACCTCAGCCGCCGATGCGCTGGCTGCGCTCAATGCTGCTTATGACCCTTTGCAGTGGGACGTGCACTCCCGCATGGACTGGATATTTGGTGACGTGGTAGGTGGAGACACCGACAAAGGTAGCACCGACGACCAGGACTATAGTGAAATTCTCCAGTTCCAGAACTTTACACAGGTGGCAAGCGCTCCGCTGTTAATGGACTTCTGGAGCCAGTCCTATGACGGTGTGTACCGCGCAAACCTGGTGTTGGAGCGTGTGCCAGATATTGATATGGATCCGCAGCTGAAGGCTCGTATACTGGGAGAAGCTAAATTCCTGAGAGCCCAGTATTACTTTGACCTGGTAAGAGCCTGGGGACGTGTCCCGATCATTACAACTGTACTCAATCCGGATGAAGTTTTCGTGGCGCGTCCGGAGTCTATCGCTGAGAACTGGGAGCAAATAGAGCAGGATTTAAGAGACGCTGCTGAAGTGCTTCCTTGGGTGTATGGTGGAGGAGACGTGGGTAGAGCAACAAAAGGCGCTGCCCTGGCGCTTCTGGCCAAAGTTAACCTTTTCCAATCTACGCCTGAGGGGTGCAGCAGCACGCCTTACGCTACAACAGACCAGTACCAGGAGGTAGTAGATCTAACCGGTGAAATCATCGCCTCCGGAAACTATATGTTGTTGCCAGACTTTCCTGGCCTGTTTACCTTACAGGGAGAGAACAGTCCGGAGCACATCTTTTCTGTGCAGGGTGTAGCTGGTACCGGTGGCTGGAACAACGAAAACGATGGACTAGCCCTGAACCAGTGGATCGCACCGCGTACTTCGAACTTCTCTGGTTGGGGTTTCAGTACCCCGATCGGGCCAATTACGCCGGAAGGTTACGGTGGTAACCCGAAGATCAAAGTGAACAACATCTACGAAGCCTTCGAGCCTTGTGACCCTCGTCTGGAGTACTCTATCTTAGAGCCAGGCGATATCATCGACCACGGCGGTGATAAAGTGTATGAGTATGACAACACCTGGTCGCGTACGGGGTACAGTATTCAGAAGTTCCTGATCCCGGAGGCAGAGTTAGCGGGTGCTGCCAACTCACCGCTGAACATCCCATTGATCCGTTATGCAGATGTACTGTTGTGGCATGCTGAGGCCCTGAACGAACTAGGCAGAACAGACGAGGCGCTGGAGTTTGTGAACATGATCAGAGCCCGTGCGCGTGCCAGCATGCCGGGCGCTACTTGCCCACTGCCTCTTGAAAACGTAAGCCAGGCAGAGCTGCGCGACCTGATCATTTTAGAGCGACGCAGAGAACTGGCCTTCGAAGGACACCGTTTCTTTGACCTGGTTAGAACTTGTAGAGCATCTGAGGTGCTGAATGCGATGGGCAGACCATTTGTGGAAGGCAAGCACAACCTGTTCCCTATTCCACAGGCTGAGATTGACAGAAACCCTGCCTTGCAGGGAGATCAAAACCCTGGCTTTTAATGTTTTAATTTAACAAAAGGACCTTTTAAGGTTTCATGTTAGAAATAAAGAAAAAGGATCGCGAACTGCGATCCTTTTTCTTTATTTTAGCTAAGTGATGAAACGGACCTATATGAAGAACTTTTTTTGCAAACACATTCTTTACTTTTTACCGATCCTCTGTGGATTGTTTCTTGCTGCCTGTGGCGATGATGACATGCCCGATCCGACAGTGGTCACCACAAGCGGTATGTCGGCCGTGGTGAATGGTGCCGATTGGTCCTCTTCTAATGGGAACTTTAAGTTAGGGAACCGCACGATCACAGATGGTGCCAGTGCTTTTGTTGGATCAGGAGATACGCTTACGATCATCGGCGTACAGGCCCTGCCGACAGATACAACAGCCATTATGCTCTCTGTGAAGCTTAGCCCGGAGAAGGTAGGCACGTACCAGCTTAGAAGCGGAACAGCTGGCCAGGGAAAAGCTTACTTTCTGACAAAAGTATCTGGTAATGCCCTGGCAGAAACAAAAGAGAAGTACGGTGCCGGCATTACCAACGGCAATCTCCGCATCACGAGTTACGATGCCGCAAACTACAGCGTGTCCGGAGATTTTGCGTTCAGCATGTCTGCCACCGGCGAAACGACCTATACTGTAGTAGCCGGGGAAATAGATAATGTCACTTTTTAAGAAGTAATTGTGTTCTCTGTTTTTCAGAAACTTAATGCGCCTGCAATTTTTTAGCAGTAGGCCTTGTTGATGCCTTGATAGCCTTTCCTGGCGACTTTCGCCATAAGCCCTATTACCATGATATCGAATTTTTGTCGTTTTCCTGTTCTTAAAAGAGCCCTCGTTTTTTCTCTTGCAGCTGCAGGCTTTGCCAGCTGCAATCAGGAAGAAAAGATGTTCGAGTTAAAGTCCCCGTCCGATACCGGCATTATCTTCCGGAACACCCTTACGTCCAACGACTCCATCAACCTGCTTAACTTCGAGTACTTTTATAATGGAGGCGGGGTCGCTGTCGGGGATGTAAACAACGATGGCCTGCAGGATATCTTCTTTACCGGTAACATGGTGTCCAGTAAGTTGTACCTGAACAAAGGCGAACTGAAGTTCGAGGATGTGACCCAGCAGGCAGGCGTAGAAACAGGCAGCTGGGCTACAGGGGCTTCCATTGTCGATATCAACAACGATGGCTTGCTGGACATTTATGTTTGTGTGTCTGGCTACAAAGACCCTCAGCGCCGCAAGAACCTGCTCTTTGTTAACAAAGGCATGGATGCAGGCAATCAACCACGGTTCGAGGAAGAAGCAGAAAAGTACGGACTTGCAGACACCGGCTACTCGACCCAAGCCGTGTTTTTTGATTATGACAAGGACGGGGACCTGGACATGTACCTGGCTACAGTAAACCGTTCTGATACGAATCCGAATGTGATGGCCTCCAAAGCAGGCAAGGGCAAGGACTCTAGCGTGGACAGGCTGTACCGGAACAACGGCAACAACACGTTTACGAACGTTGCCGCCGAGTCCGGGATTGTAAAAGAAGGGTATGGGCTGGGCGTGGCTATTGGTGACGTAAATCAGGACGGCTGGCCAGATATTTATGTGACAAACGACTTCATTTACGACGACCTGCTGTACATTAACAACCAGGATGGCACCTTTACTGAGCGCATACGCGACTACCTGAAGCATACAAGTCATTTCTCGATGGGAACGGACATGGCTGACTTCAACAACGACGGCTTGCTGGACATCATCAGCGTGGATATGATGCCGGACGACAGCAGACGGCAAAAGCTCATGAACGGGGTTAAAAACTACGATGAGTTTCAGCTGGCGCTCCAGAGAGGGTACATGCCGCAGTACGTCCGGAATAACCTGCAGCTAAACAATGGGAACGGTTCTTTTAGTGAGATCAGCCAGTTAGCCGGTGTGCACTATACAGACTGGAGCTGGAGCCCTTTGTTTGCTGATTTTGATAATGATGGTGTTCGGGATCTGTTTATTACAAACGGTATTCGCAAAGACATCACCCACCTTGATTTCGCCACCTACTACCTGACACAGGCCCGGTCCAGCTTTGGAAGTAAGGACATCGAAACCCACTTACTGAAGATAGCTGAGACAATGGAGGGAAGTAAAAAGCACAATTTCATGTATCGGAATAAGGGCGACCTGACCTTTCAGGATGAGTCGGAGAGTTGGGGCTTTGGCCGGGAGTCTTTTTCAACTGGCAGTGTCTATGCCGACCTGGATAACGATGGAGACCTCGACATCGTGACGAGCAATGTAGATGAGGAACCTTTCGTGTACCAGAACATGGTAGCGGAGCGTGCCAGGGAAGCGAAGGATAAAGCTGAAAACAGGCATTACCTTCGGGTAAAGTTTGAGGGTAATGCAACCAATAAAACTGGAATTGGCGCAAAGGTAGCGCTGCGGTATGGCGATAAGATGCAGGTGGCAGAGCAATATCCTTTCAGGGGCTTCCAGTCCACGGTAGAAAACACGCTGCACTTTGGCTTAGGGCCAACGGAGCGGGTAGATGCGGTTGAGGTAACATGGCCCGATGGCAGCTATCAACTGCTGAAAGATGTAAAAGCAGATCAGGTACTTACAGTATATCACAAAGATGCATCCCAAAGAAAGACAAACGCACCTTCCGGAAACAAAGATATTTTATTCACCGAGGTAACAGCTGCCCTGGGCGTTTCCTATAAGGATAACAGCTTAGCGTATGTGGACTTTAAACTACAGCCCTTATTACCGCACAAATATTCTCAGAACGGACCAGGCATTTCGGTGGGCGATGTGAACGGGGATGACCTGGAAGATTTTTACGTGGGAGGTGGTGCTACCTCGTCCGGCATGTTGTTTCTGCAAAGTAAAGACGGGGAGTTCAGGTCAAAGCCTTTGACACTGGAGGAGAAGCCAGGCGAGGACATGGGCAGTCTGTTCTTTGATGCGGACGGTGACGGTGACCTGGACCTGTACGTGGTAAGCGGCGGAAGTGAATACACCACAAGAGATAAAGCCTACCAGGACCGCCTGTACAAGAACGACGGCAAAGGTAGCTTTACGCTTGATACCAATGTGCTGCCTGTGATAGATGCCAGTGGCTCCTGCGTGGCAGCGGCAGACTATGACAAGGATGGCGACCTGGACCTGTTTATAGGAGGAAGGGTACAGCCAAGGGCTTTTCCCTTACCAGCGAAGAGCTATCTCCTGCAGAACAATGGTGGTAGGTTTAAAGATGTAACCAGTACAGCCGGGCCGATGCTAGCTGACTTGGGCATGGTTACCGCAGCCCTCTGGACAGACTTTGACAGTGACGGTGCTGTAGACCTGATCGTAGCAGGGGAGTGGATGCCGCTAACGTTTCTGAAAAACACTGGTGGAAAGCTAAAAGACGTTACAGGCAGCACCGGATTGCGTGGTACGCATGGTTGGTGGAACAGCCTGGCAGCCGGTGACTTCGACAACGATGGCGATATGGATTACGTGGCCGGTAACCTCGGCCTGAACTCCCGGTTCAAAGCCTCAGCGGCACAGCCTGTGCAGGTGTACGCAAAGGACTTTGACAAGAGCGGGACAACAGACGCCCTCATGACCCATTATATACAGGGAACGAAGCAGCTGGTGCACGGCCGTGATGACATGACAGACCAGATGGTATCCCTGCGGCGTGAGTTCAGGACTTATGAAGACTACGCAAGCAAGTCATTTGATGAGATATTTACCCCGGAAAGGCTACAGGGAGCGTATGTGGCCAAGAGTGAAAACTTTCAGAGCAGTTACATCGAGAACCTGGGCAAGGGCAAGTTCAGGATCTCGGCGCTACCAATACGGGCTCAGTTTGCTCCGGTGTGTGGCATTGTGGTGAATGATTATGACGGGGATGGCAACCTGGACCTATTGCTTAGCGGAAACTCCTATGCTACGGAAGTGGTGGTAGGGCGCTACGATGCCTTTACCGGCTTGTATCTGAGAGGAAATGGCAAAGGACAGTTTTTACCGGTAGATGTCAACCGGAGTGGGTTTATGGTTGATGCAGATGCCAAGGGCATGGCAGAAATAAACACCGGAAGCGGGGTGCCGCTCATCATTGTCGGGGCCCATAACGATAGTGTAAGGGTTTTTCAGCCGGCAGTACGGACAACTGATCTGCAAGCTGTTGCGGTTACACCAGCCGATGCTTATGCTCACATCACGCTGGCTAACGGCAAGAAAAGGAAGCAGGAGTTTTACTTTGGCTCGGGGTATCTTTCCCAGTCTTCAAGAGCCTTATGGCTACCAGCCGGGGTAAGGTCTGTTCAGATAGTAGACAAGGCAGGGATAGCACGGACAGTGCCAGCGAGGCAAACAAACCTTGCTGCTGCAGAGCTGAAGTGAGGCGCTAAAAAGTTAAGAATGATTTGAAAGGTGGGCACGGTGTAAGTCGTGCCCACCTTTTTTCTTTTTCAGGTTTAGCTTCTTTATATCCAGCTTGTTTACCTGGTCGTGGCCTTCTGTTATCTGAATGAACTGGTTGGCCCCAATGTTGTCAAACACCTGGGTGCGGTTAGAGCCAGCCCACTTAACTTCCAGCTTATCAATCTTAGTGGCCTGCCCGAGTCCCAGTTCTGCCCGCAGGGTAGAGGCCCCAAAGCTTCCTCCGGAGTTTATATCGCGGTAAATGGTTCTTGGCTTGCCTCCGTCCGTAAAGGTTATTTTCAGGCGGGTGCCGATAGCCGCTTTGTTTGCCTTTGTCCCCTCCAGCTTTATTTTGATCCAGTTGTTTGCAGCAGGGGAGCTTTCCTGATAGGTATTCTTAAAAAGAGCGTTCCGGTAGTTGTCGCCCTCAAAAGCACCGCCCATAACGGTGTAGATGTCCTGGTCGCCATCGTTGTCCAGGTCACCGGCCGATACAGCATGCCCTTTCTGTAAATGGCCTACGCCCGCAGCGGTCGTTACGTCCTGAAAGTTCTTGCCTTCGTTGTTGCGGAACAGCTTGTTAGGGATAATGGACTCAAAGCTCGGATCACCGGTACCCAGGTACATGTCCAGCCAGCCATCGTTGTCAATGTCCATGAAATTGCTGCCCATGGTGTACAGTCCCTTGCTTATCCCCACCGCTTTGGATACGTCCGTAAAGGTACCGTTTCGGTTATTGCGGTAGAGTCTGGCTTTTTCGGCATCGCTCGGCAGGCCCAGGTACTCGGCCGCTACATTGTAAGATACGCTGGGATCTGAGCTGAACTTAAAGCCCGACACGAAAATGTCGAGCCAGCCGTCATTGTCGTAGTCATAAAACCAGGTAGGGAAAGATAGCATCGGCTTGTGCAAGCCAGCCTTTTGTGTGACATCCTCAAACCGCAGCTGCTCCTTTTTTCCTAAGCCCAGGTTCCGGAACAAATAGTTCTGGCCGTATAGTGTAGACACGTAAATATCCTGCCAGCCGTCGTTGTCGTAGTCGCCGGAGGTTACGCCTTTTACGTACTGTACTAGTTCCACACCAGCCTCTTTGGCGATGTTTTTAAATACCCCCCGGTGGTTAAGGTACAGCTCGCAGGGGTTGGGGCTAAACTTGTCAGCCGTTTCGTTGCCAATGAACAGGTCCAGCCAGCCATCGTTGTTAAAGTCAGCCCAGGTAGCCGTCTGGGTCGGGTAAAAGGAGAGTAAACCTGCCTCTGCCGTTACGTCCGTAAAGGTGCCGTTACCGTTGTTGCGCAGCAATGAATTCGGTTGTTTGCCCTGATTCTCGAACCAGGCGCCGCGGAGCACCAGCACGTCCACATAGCCGTCGTTATTGTAGTCAGCCTGCATCATGTTCAGGCTGTTGGTGATACCTTTCAGCCTAGCTCCTTCTGTCTGATCGGTGAAGGTACCGTCCCCATTGCTGTGGAAAAAGCGAATCTGGTCCCGCAGGCCATAGGAGGAGGCCATGATATCAAGGTAGCCGTCGTTGTCGAAGTCCTCCAGAATAGAGCCACCGGAAATATCATCCACATCCACACCCAGCTCTCCTGCTATTTCTTCAAAACGGGCTACAGGATGGGCTAACTCGTTTTCCAAAGGGATGAGCCACTTCTCCGGTACACTTTGCGGGTATTCTCCAAGCGTCATGTAGGCAATGTTCAGCAGCCAGCGGTACTGGAGGGCATCGGGGTTCCGGCTTAATAGCGA
The DNA here is from genome assembly GCF_900188175.1 of Pontibacter ummariensis. GTDB lineage: Bacteria > Bacteroidota > Bacteroidia > Cytophagales > Hymenobacteraceae > Pontibacter > Pontibacter ummariensis. The sequence continues at coordinate 206,598 of NZ_FZOQ01000001.1, forward strand.
GGTGTAATGCTCAATCGCTTTCCGTGATCCGGTTGGGAGCTGGTGGAAACCGGCGCTAGCGATAGGGAAGATGCAGGACGCCGAGGTGTGGTTGATGAGGCAGTTTTCCTGCTCACCTAGGCGCAGATAGGCTTGGGCAATATCCCCTTCCAGTTTATCTGCCAGGTCCGCGTCTTTTGGCGTAAAGCTATAAGCGATTTGCGGTAGCTCCTGGTACAGCTTTTCGAATAACTCCGCTGCCTCTGCCGGTTTTCCTGCGCGGAGTAATTCAACGGCTTTCTGGTACTCGTAGTCAAACTTCTTTCTGCCGGTGGCTTTGCCTGCCAACTCATCAAAATGAGTTACGCGGGCATGATTGGCAAACCTGTTGTCCGGGATATAGAACCTTTGTGCCACCTCTTCCAGTAGTGTGGCCATCGCCTCATTTCCATTGTCCGGCTCTTTCTCTCCGCAGGAGGAGAGCAGGAGGGCAGCGGATAGAAAGGCGTAGGATGTTTGTTTAAAATATCTTCGAAGCTGACGCGTCATTTTGAATGCTATTGAAGCCCCGGTAGGAGGTTATAATTACTTGATTTTTCTGCTTGCTCCCTTAAAGTCATAAGCAACGACAGAGGTGGCATGTTGTGGGATCAGGACGTTTCTGGAGGACTGAGACAGGTAGCCTGAACCATAGTAAAGTTCTTTTATGAGTTTTTTGCCAGAATCCAGGCTTATCTCCACTCTGGCGTCAGAAGGCCTGGTAGTTAGCACCTGGCCTTTCCTTCCCGCCGGGTTTGTGGTGTAGGCTTGCAGCGGTCCGTTGTTATTCGCTGCAAGAACCAGCGGCCTGCCATCTGGGAGCATTAACTCTGCCATTCCCTTTGCATCGCCGTCTACTAAAAAGCCGCTTTGTTGTAAGGAGACAGGCTGGAATTCTCCCTTGCCGTTGCCTTTCAAAAGGAGGCCAGTAAAAGCATCGTAGGCACCGCTGATTACCTCTGTTGCCTGTGAGTTACCGGAGAGCAGGGCGTCCAGGTTACCGTCGCCGTCATAATCGTTTATGGTGATGCCAAACACCGGGGCAAACTGCGCCTGCATCGGCAAGGCTTTGATCTGGAACTTACCGCCCCCTAGGTTCTCGATGTAAGAGGTTTGCATGTTTACGCTTCTAAGCACATAAGAGCGTTGCATTTCTGCCGGTAGCAATACTTCCGTAACAGAGGCACGGGCATAGCTCTCGTACGTAGTAAAGCGCCTGCGCATGGACACCATCTGGTCAAAGATATCATCGCGGGGGCGTGCGGGCACATTCTTGCCCATGACATAGTGCGCCAGTATGGGGTCCATGCTGCCGTTATTGTCATAGTCGGCGGCGTATACACTTACAGGTTCAGCGTCCGATGCCTTTAATTTGGTGTTCAGGCCGAGGTTACCCGCAATGTAATCGATGTCGCCGTCGTTGTCTAAATCACCTCCTGCCAGGCTGTTCCACCAGCCGCTGGTATTAGGCAATCCGGTAGCAGTCGCTACGTTCTGAAGTTTGCCGTTCACATTCCGGAAGAAAGTGATGGGCATGCCTTCTCCGGTAACGATCAGGTCAACCGCCCTGTCGTTGTCGAAATCAGTCCAGAGGGCAGCCGTTAGCATTCCCAGGTTGTATAGCTCAGGACATATCTGCTTGGTGGCATCCCGGAACTTCCCACCTTCATTTAGCAGGACATAGCTTACAGCCGGGGCAGGGTAGTGCTGTGGGTACATCCTGCCTCCAACAAATAAATCCAGGTCTCCATCACCATCCATGTCTGCAGCCGTCACAAACGAGCCACTGGAGGTGGTGTTAGGGAGTGCCTGGGCGTCCAGCGTGTACCTGCCCTTACCATCATTCTTGTAAAGTTTGTCCTGGTAGTACTGGGAGTTGGCTGGAAACTCGCTTCCGCCGCTTACCACGTACAGGTCCAGGTCACCGTCACCATCCGCATCAAAGAACAGACTGCCCATGTCTTCTTCATACTTTGTCTGATCAGTGATGGCAGTGCTTGTAAAGGTGCCGTTTTTCGACTGCAGAAAAATCCTGCCTGGATACTTAAAGGCCCCCCCTACATAAAAGTCTTCCAGGTTATCCCCGTTCACATCGCCCACCGAAATGCCCGGTCCGTTCTGAGAATATTTGTGCGGGAGCAGCGGCTGTATCTTAAAGTCGATGTAAGGCTCCTCTATATGGGTGTAAGTTATCCGATACTCCGGGCTGGCATTGTGGAACAGTGGCGACGAAGGCTTCGTTCGCTCTTGAGTAGCAACGGCATCCTGGTGATGAAGCGTTAGTACCTGGTTGCCTTTTACATCCTCCAGGCGCTGTACCTTCCCGTCCGGCCAGGTAACTTCCAGGGCTGTCACCGTTGCATCCTGCCCTAACCCAAAGTGTAAGTAAGGTTCAACCGTAGACATAAAGCCACGGTACGGAGAGTGCTCCTGGTACTGCTCTTTGTCTCCCTGTATCAATTTTACCTTAGCTCCATACCCTGCCGCATTTGCTTTGTCTCCCTGTAGTTTTATCCGCAGGAAATTGTTCTTGAGCTGCTTTTGGGCATTGTTGCGGTACACAAAGGCCTTTCCATTGATGTTGTTGGTCACCAGGTCCAGGTCTCCGTCTCCATCCAGGTCGGCATAGGCCGCTCCGTTTGAGAAGGAGGGTGTTTCCAATCCCCAGGCTTTGGTCTCATTGCTGAAAGTGAAGTCTCCTTTGTTCCGGTACATGTAATTCGACTTCTCCGCATTTGGCAGCTGGTTCACTACCTCCAGCAACTGCTTGTTCAGTATATCCAGGGGCACAGAGCTGTTAAGGCCCTGCATGCGGTACATGATAAAGTCGCGGTTGGTGATATCCTTTGGAAAACCGTTGGTAATGTGCAGGTCTTTGTAGCCATCGTTGTCGAAGTCAGCCAACAGGGGGCTCCAGCTCCAGTCAGTGCTATGCACACCTGCCAGTTGCCCTATTTCGCTGAAGGTCCCGTTGCCATTGTTCAGCTGAAGCGTGTTGCGCATGTACTGCGGCGTATAGCCATTCTGGATTTCCGCCATAAAGCGGTCATAGTTCATGCCCCCAAACATCAGCTTTGTGCGTAGGTTGTCTTCCGGCAGCATGTCCACGGTGATGATGTCAACCAGCCCGTCGTTATTGAAATCAGCTACGTCGTTGCCCATCGCTGACTGGCTCTGATGCTTGAAGTAAGCGGCCGCTCTGTCGGTAAAAGTGCCGTTGCCATTGTTCAGGTACAGGGCGTCATTCGACAAATAATCATTCGACACGTACACGTCTGGCCAGCCATCCTGGTTAATGTCGCTGATGGCTACGCCCAAGCCGTGTCCTTCCACCAGGATACCTGCTGCCTTCGAAACATCCGTAAAGGTATTATTCCCGTTGTTTCGGTAGAGCTTATCCGTGTTCTTGCTGGAGCCATCCCGCAACTGGGGGCGCAGCAGGTTTGGGTTTGTTTCTTCCAGGGTATGGTTGAGCAGGTAGAGGTCCAGGTCCCCGTCCTTGTCATAGTCAAAAAAGGCAGCATGCGTGGAGTAGCTGCTGTCGTCCAGCCCGTATTGCTGCGCGGCCTCTGTAAAGGTATTATCCTGGTTATTGATGTAGAGTAGGTTCTTGCGCTTGTCAGGAGTGGTCCTGCCCGTCACGCAGACATAGATGTCCTGGTAGCCGTCATTGTTTACGTCCGCAACAGCCACGCCGCTTGCCCAGCGGCCGGATGTACGGATACCCGCCTGCTCGGTAATATCCTCAAACTTTAAGTTGCCTTTGTTCAGGTATAGCCTGCTGGGCACCATGTTGCCCGCAAAGAAAATATCTTGCTGCCCGTCGTTGTTAAAGTCCCCGACGGCCACCCCGCCTCCGTTATAGAAATACTCAAACTCCAGCACGTTCAGGGCCGGTGTCTCTGTGAGCGTGTTCGCAAAGGATACCCCTGTTTCCGAATCAGGAAGCCGCTGGAACAGGGTAGGTTCCGCTGCCTGGGCCTGCCCTGTGGTTGTCTCCGTTGCAGGCCTGTTTTCGGAGCAGGCAGCAGCCAACAGGGCAATGGCAGCAAGCGTTATTCCTTTGAATTTATAAGTGGGAGAGGTAGGCATAGGCTCTGGTAATTAAAAAAGCAGTAAGCGGGTGCGTGAGACCAGTGCCAACTGCTTTTTTATGATAATGCTTTTAATTAAAAGGACAGGTAACTTACAACTGGGCTGTCTGGTCCATCCTGCGCGTTCTTAGCTTGGTGAGAATCAGATTGCCTACCGTTTTTCCTTGCTCAGCGCCCAGATCACAGGCGGGGCGGAAGTGAATGCCACCGTATATTCTGCTTTCTCCTACTTCTATGGCAGCCTCGTTAAAGGAGTTGAACGTACGGGTAGGCAGCCCTATGGCTAGCTGTGTAGAGTCTACAAAAGCATAGTTGTCTCCAAACTTATGCGTCAGAACAGTGGCCGCCGCCGCTGAGATAACGCTGTGGCCGCTCGGGTACTCCGGAAACGGAGGGGTTTGCAGGATTGGGTCCCAGTCCGCGTCTATGTAGCGCTCGATGTAAGTATCCGGACGAATGGAGTTATAGGCGTATTTCGCGTCCCAGCAGCTGATGAAGCCGTCAGCCAGCGCCGTGGCAACCATCACATACGTTTCGGCAGCCTCCATCATGTCCAGCTTGTTTTTTCGGATTGCAGAGCTGGTGATCGACATCCAGTGGCCCGGAGGCGTTAGTTTCTGCTTGAAGTACATCACATGCCCTGTTGTGTAGGAAACGTTCGGGTTATCGTCCCAGAAGCGGGCGATCAGGAGCTTTTCGTCGTCTATGTTTTTCACGATTTCATACACCTCCATGGCATCCTTGTAAAAGTCAGAGGTGGCGAGGGAGTCAAAAGCAGTAGGCGTTTTGGGCTTGCACTGCGCCGCAGAATCCATGGCAAAAGGCCTGATCTTGTTCCAGTGAGGCTCTACCGCCGGCATGTAATCCGGGGCAGTGGGCTGCCAGGCGCCGGGCTCGTTTGAAACCACATGGCGTGTAAGCGCGCGTGTTTCCACGTACCCGTCTTTCTTCGCCCAGGCCAGGATGTGCTCGCCTACCTGCCGCCCATAGTCGATCGAATTGTGCAGGACCTCTTCCCGGATACCGATCTCTTTGACCTGTGCCAGGTACGCTGCTTCGTACTCCTGCACCTTCAGCTCGTCCAGCACCAACTTTTGCCCAACAGTAGAGAAGGCGATGATGCTGGAAACAGGCAGGTACAGTTCTTTCCCCTCTTCAGGCTGTGGCACATTCACTAAGCCGTTCAGTTGGCTGGAGAGCGACTGGTAAGCGGGATAGGCAGGCGCCAGTGCCTCGTACGCCGCTATATTCGGATAGGAGTAAATACGGCTGGCCACGGGCGGCGAGAAGATATCCTTGATGATGATCTCACTTAAGTGCCTGTTCCATACCACCAGCTGTGACTGCGAAAACCTGTCTAAGCCTGCCACATCATGTTTTTCCTCACAGCTAAACACGAAGGGTACTACCAGCAAAAGGAGTAATAGCTTTACACGTTGCATAACCTTAGCGCTTCTCATAACCTGAATTAGTAAGAATGTATCGATATTATAACTGGGTTGAAGTCTTGTATAACTTGTATAAAAGGGCTCAGGCGCTGCCAAAGCCTGTTTACAGGTGTTGTAAGTAAGCAATTACTTTGCTTAGAAACAAGTTCCGGGTTCAGGCACAATTATTGAAATTTTCACGTCTTTTATAATGCCAGGCTAAGGATGAAGCGCCAGGCTTTCTTGCTGTAAGGCCACCTCCCTGCCTTTTCCCTTAAAGTCGTAGATGGTTATAGCTCGTGCTCCTGCCGGTACAGCTAGTGTTCTGGACGATTGTGACAGGTAAGTAGCCCCGTAGTAGAACTCCTGCCGTACCTCTCTGCCGTCCTGCAGGGTTATGCTGGCCCAGGCATCCGCAGGGCTTAGTTGTACGACTCTTTTCTGCTGCCCGTACCTGAACGCTTTAATCGTGCCCTGGTTGGAGGAGGACAACACCATGGTTTGGCCTGTTGGTAGGGCAAGCTCGGCAAGGGCCTTCGCATCTGAGTCCACAAAGAAGCCGCTGCGGGTAACGGGCACCGGGGCAAAACCTCCTTTGCCGTTTCCGTGCAGGTACAACCCAATGGAGGCATCATACCAACCTGTCTGTATTTCGGTGCCATAGTTGTTCCCGGTGAGCAGCAGGTCCAGGTTGCCGTCTCCGTTGTAGTCATTTACTGCCATGCCAAAGGCGGGTGCCACCTGCGCCTGTACCGGCAGGGGGTGCACCTTAAACGTGCCCTTACCCAGGTTCTGGATATAACTACTTTGCAAATGCGTGCTTTTGGCGGTAATGGCTCCTCTTAGCCATTCTTCCGGGAAAAGCTCCTCATAGCCAATCCTGGCATAAGAGTCAAAGGACTGATACTTTCTGCGCAGGGTTACCATCTGGTCTGTCATGGCATCGCGGGGATGCGCCGGGTAGTTTTTGCCCATCAGGTAATGCCCTAACACAGGGTCTATACTGCCGTTGCTGTCGAAGTCCTTGGCCGTGATGGAGACAGGCGCTTTCGCAGAAGCCTTGTAATCCGAGTTAAGGCCGAAGTTACCACCAATATAGTCAATGTCCCCGTCGTTGTCGAAGTCACCGGCCGCCAGGCTGTTCCACCAGCCAACAGCGTCCTGCAGTCCTGAATCCTGGGTCACATTTGCAAACTTGCCGTTTTTGTTCTTAAACAGGCTCACCGGCATCCATTCGCCAGCCACCATCAGGTCTACCTGCCCGTCGTTATCTGCATCGGTCCAAAGGGCTGCGGTAATTAAGCCGTATTGTGTTAACTCCGGGCATACCTGAGCCGTTACGTCTGTAAAATGGCCTCCATTGTTTTGCAGAATATAGCTTTTGGCAGGCAATGGATAGCGCTGGGGCACTACTCTGCCTCCCACAAACAGATCCAGGTCACCGTCCCTGTCATAGTCTGCGGCTATCACGCAGGAGCCGCTGGACCTCGTGTCTGGCAAGGCGGAGGTGCTTTTTTCAAAGGCTCCCTTGCCATCGTTCCGGTACAGGCGGTCCTGGTATTCGGCAGCCCCTTCCTGAAACTCACTACCACCGCTCACCACATACAGGTCCAGGTCGCCATCATTGTCCGCATCAAAGAACAGGGCGCCCATATCGTCGCTATGCTTATCGGTGTCTGTAAAAGGAGCTTCTTTGAATTTTCCTCCGGTTAGCTGCAGGTACAGTTTCCCGGCAGCGTCAGAGGAGCCGCCTACATAAAAGTCTTCCAGGCCGTCACCGTTCACGTCTCCTACCGCCAGGCCAGGCCCGCCCTGCGAGTACTTCTGCATGAGCAGGGGCTGTAGTTTAAAGTCTACAAAGTCGTACTCCTTGTGCTTATAGCCAATGCCTGTTACGGTGCTGTCCAGTGGCTGGAAAAGGGTTGCGATAGGAGCAGAAGCCGGTGCTGTGGCCGGGGCTACGGCATCTGCATGCTTCAGGGTTAGTACCTGGTCTGCTTTCACGTTTTGCAGGGTCTGCTGCCGGCCATCGGGCCACACAATTTCCAGGGTGTTTACCAAGGTGTCTTTCCCGAGGCCAAAGTGGGCAACGTTCTCTACGGTCGACTTGTAGCCCCGGTATACGGAGTGATCATGGTACAGCTGCCGCTCCCCATATCTCAAGGTGAGCTTTACACCCATGCCGGCTTTGTTTTTCTGGTCCCCCTCAAACTTCACGCGTAGGTAATGCCGGTCAGGAAGGGTATTCGCATTATTGCTGTAGATAAAGGCTTGCTGGTCTATGTTGTTCATGATCAGGTCCAGGTCGCCATCATTGTCCAGGTCGGCAAAGGCAGTACCGTTGGTGTAGGAGGGAGCATCCAGGCCCCATTCCACTGACTTATCAGCAAAAGAGAGGTTTCCTGTATTCTGGTACACATAGTTGTGTACTTTCACCCCGGGGAGCTCCTTGATTAGCTTGGCCATCGTTTGGGACTTGTGGGCTTCGTCCCCGAACTGGCTTTCCTGGCGCTTGTAGATGATAAAGTCGAGGTTGGTAACGTCCTTCCGGTAACCGTTGGTGATCAGCAGGTCACGTTGCCCGTCATTGTCGTAGTCCGCGAACAAGGGAGCCCAGCTCCAGTCTGTTCTGTGGATACCCGCTAGCTGGCCCACTTCGCTGAAGGTGCCATTGCCGTTGTTGAGTTGCAAGGTGTTGCGAATGTATTGTGGCTGGTAGCCTAACGAAAGGTTATGCTTGAAACGGTCGTAGTTGGCCGCCGCTATCATTGTTTTTTCCCGGAGGTTGTCAGGTGGCAGCATGTCTACCGTCACAATGTCCAGGAGACCATCGTTATTGAAGTCGGCAATGTCTGTACCCATGGCGTTCCAGCTCTGATGCTTCAGGTACTGCCTGGATTGATCTGAGAAAGTACCGTCTCCATTGTTGATGTACAGCAGGTCGTTTGTGATAAAGTCATTGGCGGCGTAAACATCGGGCCAGCCATCGTTGTTGATATCTGCGATGCCTATCCCCAGGCCATACCCTTCGATCAGGATGCCAGCTTCTCTGGAAACGTTCGTAAACGTGTTGTTGCCGTTGTTCCGGTAAAGCCTGTCTGTGCTCAGGCCCTGTCCGTCTACTTTCTTAGGCCGTGCATTATTGCGCGGGAAGCTCTCCAGGGCGTTCGTGAGCAGGTACATGTCAAGGTCCCCGTCCTTGTCATAGTCGAAAAAAGCAGCCTGTGTGCTGTACCCGGTATCCGCTACCCCATAGGCCTTAGCAGATTCCGTAAAGGTGCCGTCGCCGTTGTTGATAAACAGCATGTTTGGTTTGTCCGGCGTTTTGTTGGGGCCAGCCACGCAGGCATAGATATCGATATGGCCGTCGCTGTTTACATCGGCCATGGACACACCTGTTACCCAACGGTCAGTCATCACCCCGGCTTTTTCTGTAACGTCCTCAAACTTCATGTTTCCCTTGTTCAGGTAAAGTTTGCTGGACACCATGTTGCCCCCGAAGAAGATGTCCTGCAGGCCATCGTTGTTGATGTCCCCGATGGCAACGCCTGCTCCGTTATAGAGGTAGTCATACTCCACGGCGTTAAGGGTGTCGTTTTCAAGCAAGGTGTTGCTAAAGGTAATGCCTGTGTCTTCCGGAGAAAGCAAGTGAAAGAGCTGGTCCCCCTTATCCTGGTTACAGCTGCCAAGCAGGAGAGAGGTACCTATGAAATAGAAGAATAAACGCTTCATATGATGCATAGCAAGTAAGGCATAAGCAGTAGTATCTCTCACTCAAATAACCCGCATTCGCCTTTTTAGTGGAGAATAACCTGCTGGAAATAGAGATTCAACTACCAAGATAACTCTCAAATTAAAAAATTAATCACAGACAAAACTACATTTTGCAAAATAAGACGCCGTGCTAATTGCGTAATAGTTTGCTTTACAGCGGTATAAAGCATGTTTGATTACTTACTTAGCAGTTGTTGCTGAAATAAAGTTCATTTCAGCAGTCTTGTAAAGGTAATGCGAAATGAACTTTCCCTGCTCCATATTTTCCAAATCCTGTGCTAAAAAATCTTTGTTTAAACAAAGATATCGCCTGGATGAACATACTTTTTCTGTTTCTCTGCTGCATGCGTTGCTGCAGAGCTTCTATATTATATTAAAAAAGCTGGGGGAATTCGTTGAAACAAATAAATATTTTTTTAAGTTTATTGTAGCCTTGGCGTTGTTCCGAAGGCGTTTTGTGCAAATCGTGCGAGGTAAAAGCTAAGCCAGGCTTGCCACGGCGCCGACCGGCGGGCATAATAGGCCCTTCTCTTCTTAACTTAGGCGCACGGCTTAGTTTCAGGGATTTCCAGCAAGCGATGCTTGCGGGTAGGGGTGGCATGCCGGCCTTTCGGCACATAAAAAAGGATGCCTTAGAGAACCTGTACAGCTACTTGCAAGGCGAGGATGCGAAGGGGAAAGCAAAAGGACTGGCGGAGCACTTGGAGACCAGGAGCTGCGCCGGATGGAGGAAGAAGGAGGGCGCTTCGGTCGCCCTTACCCGGCAGAAGCTGTTGCACCTGCTGATCGCTATTATACGCAGGGCTGTGGGAGGGGAAGCTCCCTGCCGGCATTGAGGGACTGCCTACTATGTACGAGGTGAAAGGCCGCCATTACCTGATGGTAACGGCAACCACCCCACTGAAGTGGGCACTCGAAGAGGAGAGTAAGGAAGGAGTTGAAAAGCCACAGGGTGGCTATGTCGTTTTTGCCTTACCCCAGCTTGCCTCCCTTAAAAAGTAAACGTCTTTTAATAACAACAGGCTGGCCCTGGTGCTGCTGACCGAGAACCATTTCAGCATAGAGATGGAGCCCGACATACACCTCCTGATTAACCGGGAGGCAGGGCCGAAAAACCTTTACACCCTGCCCGACTTTGGTAATTATCCCGTAGAGACCATGTTCCAGTCTTTGGAGAAGATACTGTCACATGCTTATATGATCTCGGCAAAGGCGGCAGAGTTTAACAAGGACCTGGAGCGCATCTCTTATGATTTCGACATGTGCGTGCAGCTAGCGGAGCGGTTCGGGTTTACAGGAGTTTACTGTGGGAGCAGGAGGTGGACTATGAAAAAGTGGGAGACTGGCTAGTGGAGCATGTGAAAAAGAACATTTAAAAGCCAGAATGCCGGTAGGAGGGAGGTCGCCGTTTTTCTCCTGTCGTCTACGCGGCCTATAGAAGACAGCAGCCCCTGTGAGTGCCCGTTGCTCTCTGGCCGGAAGACCGGCTACCTGTCCTTATAAAAGCAAAGTTGAACCATAAATATGCTTAGATGAAACTGTACCGCACACAACAAGGCCTTGTGATCGAAAAAGAGGAATCACTGTATCCTGTAAAAGAACAGCCCTGGGATGAATTCGTAAACGACGACCAGCTGTATGGCAAAATGCTGGAGCTAACACAAAACCAAGCGCCTGACCCGGAAGCACGCGAGTGGCTGCGGCATCAGTTGCTTGCGCCTGTTCAGAGCCAGGAAATATGGGCAAGCGGGGTAACCTACTATCGCAGCAAAGTGGGGCGGCAGGAAGAGTCGAAAGGAAGTGGTGGCGGAGAGTTTTATGCCCTCGTGTATGAGGCAGAAAGACCGGAGCTCTTCTTTAAGGCTACGGCTTACAGAACGGTAGGGCCGGGAGGAAAGGTGAGCATTCGAAAAGACTCTACCTGGGATGTCCCGGAACCGGAGCTTACCCTGGTACTTACCTCCTCTGGGAAAATCGTGGGCTACACGATCGGTAACGACATGAGCTCACGCAGTATCGAGGGAGAAAACCCCCTGTATCTGCCACAGGCAAAGACCTATGACGGAAGTGCCGCAGTCGGTCCCTGTATTCTCGTGACGGAGAAACCTTTGCCAAAAGACACACTTATTCAGATGGAGATCAGGCGGGAGGAGGCCACCGTGTTTGAGGGATGCGTTGAGCTGGCACAGATGAAGCGCAAACCGGAAGAGCTCGCTTCTTTCCTTTACCGTGAATGCTCTTTCCCTAGCGGTAGCCTGCTCATGACGGGAACGGGCATCGTGCCTGAAAACGAGTTTACCTTGCAACAGGGCGATGAGATCAGAATTACAATTGAGCCTATTGGCACCCTTGTGAACTACGTGAAGTAGTCGGATAAACACCATGTCAAGCAATCAAGCACCTTATACTATGGAATTAACAGGACGAAATATCATTGGCCACGCCGTGGTGGGAGAGGGCAAAGAGACCTTTTTTGCTGTAAACCCAAGCAGCGGAACGGAAATTGAGCCGGGCTTCCGCGAAGCTAGCCTGGAGGAGATTGATGAGGCTATACAAGAAGCAGCCAAGGCCTTTCAGGAGTACCGGAACAAAACTGGGCAAGAAAAGGCCGAATTGCTCGAAGCGATTGCTGAGGAGATCATGGCCCTTGGGGAGGGGCTGATCACACGATGCATGGAGGAAACAGGCCTGCCCGAGGCACGCCTGGTCGGGGAGCGTGGCAGAACAGTAAATCAGTTAAAGCTTTTTGCCCAGTTGTTACGCGAAGGCTCCTGGGTGGACGCACGGATAGATACCGCTGACCCTGAGCGCAAGCCACTCCCGAAGCCTGACATAAGAAGCATGCTCCGGCCTTTGGGCCCAGTGGGCGTGTTTGGGGCAAGCAATTTCCCGTTGGCTTTCTCAGTAGCGGGAGGCGACACTGCCTCTGCCCTGGCAGCTGGTTGCACGGTAGTCGTGAAGGCGCACCAGGCACACCCGGGTACATCAGAAATGGTTGGCCGGGCAATACAGCGGGCCATGCAGCAGTGCCATATGCCAGAGGGTACGTTTTCGATGGTGCAGGGAGCCTCTACGGAAGTGGGGCAGGCCATCGTACGGCATCCCCAGATAAAAGCGATCGGGTTTACGGGGTCCTTCCGGGGAGGCAAGGCCTTGTTTGATGAGGCCAACAAGAGAGTGGAACCCATACCGGTATATGCTGAGATGGGGAGCACGAACCCTGTCTTCATCCTTCCCCGTGCTTTGCAGGAAAGAAAAGATAACATGGCCCGTGACCTGGCTGCATCAGTAACCCTTGGTGTAGGGCAATTCTGTACGAATCCAGGCCTGATCTTCTTACAGGACGCTGCGGAGGAGAAGGAGTTCCGGCAGCTGTTGGCCCAACACATCGGCGACATGAGCGGAGGGGTGATGCTCACTTCCGGTATCCGGGGCAATTACGAGCGGGGCATTGAGCAGCTAAGTAAAATAAAAGGGGTGGAGGTCTTGGCAAAAGGAAAGGCGGACACTTCTGCCTGCCACGGCACCGCCTATTTATTGCACACCTCCGTTCAACGGTTTTTAGAGGAGGAGGCGCTGGAAGAGGAGGTGTTCGGCCCTTCTTCTCTCACAGTTACAGCTAAGGATAAAGAGGAGCTTTTGCAGGCAGCCGAGCGGCTGCGGGGGCACCTGACGGTTACAGTGCATGGCACAGAGGAGGACCTTTTAGAGCACCGGGACCTGATCGATGTACTGGAGCAGAAGGCTGGACGATTGATTCTGAACGGATACCCGACAGGTGTGGAGGTTGGCTATGCCATGGTACACGGAGGGCCATTTCCGGCTACGACCGACAGCAGAACGACATCGGTGGGGGCTGCAGCCATCACCCGTTTTGCCCGGCCGGTATGCTATCAGGCCTTTCCGATGGCCTTACTGCCGGACGAACTAAAAGACGAGAACCCGCTCCAGATCTGGCGGCTTGTTAATGGCGCGTTAAAAAAAGGCTGATTTGCCGACAAATAGCATCGCTGCCAGGCCCTGTTTTATGAAACAGCTTTTACTGGGCTATCAGCTGAGAATGATTGGGCGGTTGTGCAATGGCCTGAAGTTTTATAAAAGACCTGATTTTTAAATTTAATTGTATGGAGCTTTTTTATGGCATCAGATAAAAAGTTAAGAAGTTACGATTGGTTCGGCAAGTCCGATAAGATGGGCTTCGTGCACCGGTCCTGGTTGCGTAACCAGGGCTATCCGGATGACTATTTTCAGGGTAGGCCGGTTATTGGCATCTGCAACACCTGGTCGGAGCTTACGCCGTGCAACGGGCACCTCCGTGACTTTGCGGAGGTTGTGAAAAGAGGGGTGGTAGAGGCCGGTGGCTTTCCGCTGGAGTTTCCGGTTACTTCCTTAGGAGAGACCATCATGCGGCCCACCACCATGCTTTTCCGTAACCTGGCGGCCATGGATACAGAAGAGTCTATCCGGGCTAACCCGCTGGATGGGGTAGTGCTGCTTACCGGATGTGACAAAACGACGCCTTCTACCTTGATGGGGGCCTGCAGCGTTGATTTGCCTACCATTGTAGTGCCGGGAGGCCCTATGCTGAATGGCCGGTTCAAAGGAGAATGCGTGGGCTCAGGGTCATTTAACTGGCTGCACAAGGAGAAGCAAAAGGTGGCGAACTATTCTGATGCCGAAATCCATGAAATGGAAATTGGGGCGGCTCGCAGCCAGGGGCATTGTATGACCATGGGGACGGCCTCTACGATGGCCTGTATGGTAGAGGCACTGGGCCTGACCCTGCCTGGAGCTGCGGCCATACCTGCCGTTGACTCGCGCAAAAAGGTCATGGCCCAGATGTCAGGCAGAAGAATCGTGGAGATGGTGCGGGAGGACCTAAGGCTCTCAAAGGTCCTTACCCGGAAAGCTTTCGAGAATGCCATTGTGGTGAACGCGGCGGTTGGCGGGTCTACTAACTTTATCATTCACCTCTTGGCCATTGCCGGGCGGCTTGGGGTAGAGCTAGACCTGGAGGACTTTGACGCCATAGGAAGCAAAGTTCCCTTGTTGGTCAACCTAAAACCTTCGGGTAAGTACCTGATGGAGGATTTTTACTATGCCGGGGGCTTGCCGGTGGTACTGAAAGAAATACAGCAGTACCTGCACAACGAGGTGATCACAGTCAACGGCCGCCCGATAGGAGAAAACAATGCAGACATCTGTTGTTATAACTGCGATGTGATTAGCTCGGTAGAGGAGCCTTTTCAGCGGGAAGCGGGCATTGCTGTACTCAAAGGCAACCTGTGCGAACAGGGGGCTGTGATCAAGCCCTCAGCGGCAACACCCGAATTGATGAAGCATCGGGGGCGTGCTGTGGTTTTTGAGACAATAGAAGACTACCACCAGCGCATCGACGATCCGGACCTGGACATAGATGAGACCTGCGTGATCGTGCTGAAAGGAGTGGGGCCCAAAGGCTACCCGGGCATGCCCGAAGTGGGGAACGTAGACCTTCCGGAGAAGCTCCTGCGGAAAGGAGTACGGGATATGGTGCGTATTTCGGATGGCAGGATGAGCGGCACAGCGGCTGGAACTGTCGTATTGCACGTGTCGCCGGAGTCGGCTGTTGGTGGCAACTTAGCCCTGGTGCAGGACGGAGACATGATTGAACTTGATGTAGAGCGCAGAAGGCTGCACCTGGATGTAAGCGAGCAAGAGCTGCAAAAGCGCCGGGCTGCCTGGGTAGCTCCCGCGCCCAGGGCCACAAGAGGCTACGTTAAAATATACATCGACCACGTACAGCAGGCGCATTTGGGGGCAGACCTCGATATCTTACAAGGCAGTTCGGGGGCAGAGGTAACGCGAGACCTGCATTAGGTTACTGTGTAAGAAGGGGCAGCGGTAGCAGCGGAAAAGTACTGGCTGCCCTTCCTGTTCTTTCTTATAAGATGCATTTGCTTGAGCTGGTGTCCCAATAAAACTAGGCTTACTTGGTATAAGGTAACTATAGAAGTTTAACCTGTGTTAAGACATTAAAAGAAAGGCTTACTTCTGGCTTTTTATGATAGCTGCATGATAGCTGCCTGTCTGGCTAACCTCTTTGTCGGAATTAAAGGGAAGGGGAATGTTTATGCCTGAACTGCCAAAAGTACATTAAGAAAGAGAGCTGAAAAGCAGAATAGCATAGGCGATTTCGTAAGTCTTAAGCTTTTCCTTTATTGCCTTCAGTGCCTTGTTCAGGTGGTTCTCAATGTTGCTGTTGCTTGTGTTTAGCAGCTGCGCTATCTCGCTGTTGCTTTTGCCCTCTACGCGGCTCATCACAAACACTTGTCGTCTAACCGGGGGCAGGGCGTCAGAAGCCTCTTCCAATAGCCTGGCCAGGTCCTCGTATGCCACTTTCTCTTCTGTAAAGCAACCCGCATTCACACCTGCCGCAGTCATGTACTGGGCGAATGCAAACTCATAGGCCTTGTGCCGTGCTTTGTTGTACACTATGTTCTTGGCAATGCGGAACAGGTATCCGTCGAAGTTCTGCTCTGGGTTAAGCTGGTGCCGGTGGTCCCATACCTTCAGAAATACCTCCTGCACGATTTCCTCTGCTTCCTCTCGCTGCCTGACCAGGCGCAGGGCAAACGTAAAGAGCTTGGGCTCGAATGCCTGGTAAAGATTTTCAAATGCGGACATGTCATCTGCCTTTAAGGCCGCTATGCTGCTGGCCAAGGACACGGGGGGGGGTGGCTTCATAATGTCTGGTCGCTTTGTGAGAAATATACCAATGAGGGCACAGCTTTATACGAGCTATACTAAAAGTAGGAATTAAATAAAGTAAAAAATAAAATACGATAATTGCAAAAGTGAGTACTTAATTATTTTTTTTTAAAGTGAGGTGGTGGAGCGCGTCGTTCAGGTGTAATCTATACAAACACTACAATATGAACAGAGACTTACTTGACAGGTTTTACAGGGGCGAGTGCTCGCAGGAGGAGGTAAGAGCCGTGTTGAAGTGGTTTCAGGCGAACAACCTGGCACCACAGCAAGAGCAGGAGCTTTACGCCATGTGGCATGAAGCTGGTCAGGTAAGTGCGGGAGAGCAGCCACTACATGACGCCGGAAGTGCCTACAGTAAAATCCTATCGCGCATAAAAGACGCAAAACAGGAGGAGGAAAGCTGTGTTACCTACTCGTTTCCCCGGCAACAGCCGCAGTTCTGGCTTAAAGTTGCCGCTGCTATCGTACTGCCACTGTGCCTTGCCTGGGCTTTTGTGCACTACACCACTTCCCGAAGCACGCCTGTAGCTACCTATGTCTCCGTAACGGCTGAGCCTGGCGTTAAGAAAACAATACACTTACCCGATGGCTCCAGGGTGAAGCTGAACTCAGGGAGCGAGGTAACTTTCCGGAAAGACTTTGCCCTGCATGGGAAGCGTGATATCCAGCTTCGTGGCGAGGCCTTCTTCGAAGTAGCCAAAGATAGCCTCCGTCCTTTTATTGTGCACACAGGGGCCATATCCACAGAAGCCCTGGGCACTTCTTTCAACATTAACTATGACATCTGTAACGGCGCAACCAGGGTGGCACTGGCTACGGGGGGCGTGAGGGTAGACAAGCAGGGCCATAATCAGCGTCAGGAGCTCTCCCGCCTGGTGCCCGGGCAGCAGTTGGCCTACGATAAAGCATCGCGTAAATACAGCGTCTCAGGATACAACGCGACAGAAGTGCTGGGCTGGCAGGAAGGCGTGTTGTACTTTAAAAAGGACAGCATGGACCAAGTCGTCAAAAAGCTTGAAAAATGGTACGGTGTGGATATAGAGGTAGAGGCAAAGCACCTGCAGGATAACGCATGGAACTACACCGGCGCGTACGATAACGAGAGCTTGGAGCGAGTGCTGGAGGGCATCGGCTTTGTGAAGGACTTCACCTACGAGCGAACCAAGGACAAAGTAAAAATAGTGTTTAACTAAGCCTTAAAACATATGATAAAGGAGACGGGATGAAAAACAGCCAGTCCAAGAATAAGACTGGCTGTGATGCCTCCATAAGAAGTCTGTTGGCGCATAATTCTGAGGAGGCAGTTGTTTAACGAATACATTCAAATTAAACATCTCAAATTTATGGAAAAAAGTCTTTACTACCAATTAGGGAGTGTAGCAAGAAAGGTTCTGCCAGTAGTTGTTCTGCTTCTGACGACTGTCTTCCCCGTATCTGCAGCAGTAGATTCGGCGCCTCTGCTGCCGGACATGCGGAAAGAAAAAGTTACGTTGTCGCTCACTGAGGCTTCGTTGGAGGAGTTTATAAAGAGCGTGGAAGCGCAAACGGCCTTTCGGTTTACATTTGATGAGAAGGAACTGGCAGGTAAAAGGTTGATTTCTATAAATGCCAGAAACGAGCCCCTCAGTACGGTCCTGGAGCGGATCACAGCTAAAACAGGGCTGGAGTTTAAGCTGATCAATAACAACATTCACGTCCGCCTTCCCAAAAACCACAAGTCCCAGTCTGGCAAGTTGCCAGCCGCCAGTGCATACGCGCAGCAGGAGCCGCTAACAGGGCGCGTGACGGACAGCAAAGGGGTAGGGCTGCCCGGCGTGAGTATTGCGGTTAAAGGCACCAGCAAAGGAACCGTAACAGATGCTGACGGTACTTTCTCTCTGGCCGCTTCGCCTAAAGATGTGCTTGTGTTCTCTTATATCGGTTTTGCAACAAAGGAGGTGACCGTCGGGAACCAAAATAAACTGGAGGTGGCCCTGAGCGAAGACGCCAAGGCCCTGGAGGAAGTCGTTGTAACAGCACTGGGAATCAAAAGAGAAGCAAAGAAGCTCGGCTATGCCACTGCTACAGTAGACCCCGAGGCGCTTTTAAGCAGCCGCTCAACAAACGTGGGTAATAACCTGGTTGGTAAAGTCTCCGGTGTAAACGTACAGACGCCTCCCACCGGTCCGGGTGGTTCAGCTAAAATCAGGATTCGCGGGCAGTCCTCGTTCGGTGGTAACAACTCCCCCCTGATTGTGGTAAACGGTGTGCCGATTAACAACGAACCACAAGGACGCGGTAACGGTGCCGACGAGGGCTTTGCCGGAGAAGCAAAGTCTGACACAGGGGATGGCTTGCAGAGTATAAACCCCGAGGATATTGAATCCATGACCGTGTTGAAAGGAGCGGCTGCCGCTGCGCTGTACGGCTTTCGGGCAAAAGATGGTGCCATTATTATCACCACTAAGTCCGGCAAAGGACAGACAGGTATCGGGGTCACCCTTTCCTCTACTGTTCAGGCCGATCAGGCTTTAGATTTCACAGACTTCCAGTATGAGTATGGCCAGGGCGAAAACGGCGTGCGCCCACAAAGTGAGAGCGACGCACGCTCTTCTGGCGTTTGGAGTTTTGGGGAGCGTTTTGACGGACAGCCTACCTGGCAGGTCGACGGGAAGCAGCATCCTTACTCGCCTTTCAGGGATCGCACCGGTGCTTTTTACCGCACAGGTTTGATGGTGCAGAATACAGTGGCGCTGGCCGGCGGGAACGAGAACGGAAACTTCCGGGTCTCTTTTTCCAATACTGACTCAGAGGGCATTATTCCAAAGTCTGGCTTTACCAGAAGGTCTTTAAACCTGGGTTTAAACTATAACTTAACTAAGAAGCTCTCTACGCTCGTTAACGTTAACTACACGAACGAATACAACAAAAACCCACCCGTTGTTTCGCAGCAGGACTTTAACGTGAACTCCACCCTCTATACGCTGGCAAACAGTATAGACCCAAGGTGGATGAAGGACGCTTATAAAAACGCTGAGACGGGCAATGAGATCAACCCGGCGCGATTCACGAACCGTACCAACATGTATTGGTCTATAAACGAGCGTTTCGAAAACCGTAAACGGGACCGCCTCTTTGGCAACATGGCGTTGCGGTATGAGTTTACTCCTTGGCTTTACGCACAGGGCCGCATCGGGCAGGACTACTTTACCGTGAACCACGAAGTGAACCGTCCAACAGGCACCGCTTTCTTACCGCCTCCTCCGTCAGGTTTTAACGGCAACTATTACCAGGACACAGAAACATTCAGGGAATTGAACATGGACTTCCTCGTAGGGGCAAACCATGCTTTTGGTGATTTTAGCATCGACGCCACCTTTGGTGGTAACTCCATGGACCAGACTGCCCAAACCCTGAGCACGTCGGTGACTAACTTCTATGTGCGGGACCTGTACACGATTAATAACGGACAGATAAAGGCGCCAGACTATTCTTATTACAAGAAGAGAGTAAATTCCTTGTATGGAACAGTAGACTTTGGCTTCCGCGAGTATCTTTTCCTGACGCTGACAGGCCGTAACGACTGGTTCTCTACCCTGAACCCAGAGTCAAACAGTTACCTATATCCATCGGTAAGCACCAGTTTCGTCTTTAGCCAGGCGTTTGCATCCTCGTTGCCTACCTGGATTAACTTTGGCAAACTCCGTGCTGCTTATGCAGAAGTAGGCGGCGACACAGACCCTTATACCAACCAGCTTTTCTATGGGCTAAATAACAACACTTTAAATAGTGTTCCGCTCGGCAGCATTGCCGGTACGGTGAGCCCCAACCCGAATCTAAGACCTCTGAAAGTAAAAGAAGCTGAAGTAGGCTTAGAGCTAAGGCTGTTTGATAGCCGCGTAAACCTCGACCTGGCGGCGTACCGCAAGAACACAGAAGACGAGATCCTGAACGTGGACATTTCCAACGCCTCCGGTTACGGGCAGACAAAAGTGAACGTGGGTAGGCTTCGAAACCAGGGGGTGGAAATGCTGTTGGGCATAATGCCAGTGAGGAACAGCAGCATTACCTGGGAAACTGCCTTTAACCTGACCTACAACAAGAGCGAAGTACTGGAACTG
The DNA here is from genome assembly GCF_900188175.1 of Pontibacter ummariensis. GTDB lineage: Bacteria > Bacteroidota > Bacteroidia > Cytophagales > Hymenobacteraceae > Pontibacter > Pontibacter ummariensis. Next base: position 226,761 of record NZ_FZOQ01000001.1, read on the forward strand.
GCAAATAACCAGCAGCGAATCGACGTAGGTACAGGTGAATACATCGGTATCGTATCGCATGAGGTGGGTATGCCGCTGGGCTCCCTGCGGGGGGTTGACTTCAGGCGCGATGAGCAGGGACGAATTGTTACTTCCCAGGGCAGAATGCTGGGAGGAGAGATCGTGACGTACGGTAGCGCGGTGCCTACCCACACTGGCGGCTGGCTGAACACCTTTAATTTCAAAGGCTTCCGCCTGTTTGCTCAGGTCGATTTCAAAGCCGGCCATAAGCTGATCTCGAACTCTAACTTTAACTGGTACCGTCATGGCCTGCACAAGGCTACGCTGGAAGGCCGCGAGGGCGGGGTGATTTTCCCGAGCGTAACACCGGAAGGGGAGCCAAACACAACGGCTGTAATTCCCGGAACATTCTACAACGGCGTGCGCAGCTTCAGTATCGCTACCCCATTTGTGTATAACGCCAGTTTTGTTCGGTGGCGCACTGTGTCTCTTGGCTATGACCTGTCCAAGCTCCTGGGCGATAGCTTCATTAAAGGGCTTAACGTCAACGCCTACGTCAACAACGTGTTGATGATCAAAAAGTACGTCGACAACCTTGATCCGGAGTCTCAATATTCTGCTTCTGATAATCTGGCGGGGCTTGAAGCACACTCGCTTCCCACAACCCGCAGCTACGGCGTGAATATTAACATCAAATTATAACATCACATTAAAGGCCACATCATGATAAAGAACATATATAAATCGACGGTTCTGGTTGCACTGCTGTTTAGCGCATGGGGGTGTGATGATAATTTCGAGGAAATAAACACTAACCCAATTCAACCCACTACCCTCAACCCGGAGTACCTGTTCTCAGACGCCCAGCGGACCTCTGCAGTGAATACGCTGACGTATCAGGCGCCCATTGTACAGCAGGTGCAGATACCTTACTCCGGAAACCCCGCGGGGGGTAACCTGAACGTGGTGAATGAAACGAACACCGCGCCTATTTTTAACACCCTGTACACGGAGTCGATCCGGAACCTAACGGATGTTATCAACAAGACGCAGGACAATCCGGAGCGGAGTAACCTCTACAACATGGCCAGGATCTGGCGGGCGTACTGCTTTCAGGTACTGGTAGACACGTACGGCGACGTGCCTTACTCTGAGGCAGGAAAAGGTTTTCTGGAGAGCAGTTATTTGCCTGCCTACGAGGAGTCATCGGCTATTTACGAGGATATTCTGAAGGAGTACCAGCAAGCTACCGATGCGCTGGACCCAAGCAAGGACGTGGTGTTGGGCGACCTGTTCTATCAGGGCAACATCGACAAGTGGAAAAAGCTGGGCAATTCCCTTTTGCTACGTGCCGGCATGCGGTATACCGAGACGAACGAGGGGAAAGCCCAGTCAATAGTGGCAATAGCTGTAGACCCGGCGAGAGGCGGGGTGATGACTTCCACAGAGGACGACGCCTTTGTTCCCTTCAGTTCCATTTTCACGCACCCCATGTCGTCCCAGCTACTGGCCACAGAGCGGCATAACTATTATGTAGGGGCTCCTTTTGTTGAGTTCTTGCAAACGAAAGAAGATCCGCGGCTACGGTACATCGCCGTAAAGTATGAAAACCCGGTGAATCCCTTGGAAACGGCAGGGGCCGAAAACACAAACCCAGCCGAGCAGCAGGGGATGCCTTACGGTTTTGATGAAACGAACATCGCTACAGCACCTGGCTTCCCTGGTAAGATCGGCTCGGCCTTCGCTTACTCACAGCTAAACCGAAGAACAGTACTGCGGCTCGACAGACCGGAGTTTCTGGTTACTTATGCCCAAACGTCCCTACTCTTGGCTGAGGCTGCACACAGAGGCTACCTGCCGGGTGGTGAAGCAGCGGCCCAGGACTATTACGAGACGGGTGTGAAGGCGCACATGAAGCAGATGGAAGCTTATAGCGGAGAGACTGAAAGCTCCACTATAAACATCTCTTCTGAGCAAGTAAGCGCTTATCTGGCGCAGCCTGGCGTTGCCTATGATCCTGCCCATGCTTTGGAGCAGATAAACGAACAGTACTGGGTAGCTTCTTTTCTTCAGTTCCAGGAAGGGTGGTCTAACTTCCGCAGATCAGGTTTTCCAGGGCTAAAGCCAATTAACTACACCGGACAGGACCCTTCTGTAAACGCTACCGGAGGTGGTTTTATCCGCAGGTTAACTTACCCCCTCAGAGAGCGGTCAGTAAACACGGCCAACGTGGAGGCGGCCATTGCGCGCATGGGTGGTAATACCCTTGGCACCCGGATTTTCTGGGATGCCCAGTAAGAGCATGGCGCAGCTTAAGCCTTACAGGTGCTGATTTAAATATTTTGAGAAGGGCTTTGTTAAACGGAGGGTAGAGCAGTCAGAAACTGTTTTACTCTCTGTTTAAGGCCCTGTTTAGCCGCAAGTGCCGTGTTGCCTTTGAAACACCCCATAGCCACAGTTGTGGTTGTATCCCTGGTAAAAGTTATAGTATCTGTTGAAAGTATTGATAAATCTAAAACTGGACTATTGTATGATAAAGCTTTACTTGTGCGCTCTCTTCGTATTGCTATGGAGCACTTCTACTGTATCGGTGGCGCAACAGATTTCCCGGAACGAGCTCATCTTTCTGACCCCGGAGTGGAAAGGGGAGCGGTTTGCGGATGGCCGCCCGAAAGTGCCTGACGCTATCATCCAGCGAATGAAGCTGGTGACGCACGAAGAGGCCTGGGCGGTGATGAAAGGCGAAAACTATAAGTACCAGTATGCCGAGGGTTGGTTGGTGGTGAACCCTGACAGCGTGCTCGTAGGGCGGGCGCTCACGGCCACCTTTATGCCTGGTCGGCCCGACATCCATCGCGTGATAGACAAAAAAGGCCATGAGAAAGACGGCCGGATCAAATCACAGAATTCCTGGCCCATCGACATGCTGGTGAAGGGGGACGTGTACGTGGTAGACCAGTTCGGGGCACATGAAGACGGCCCAACCATTGGGGATAACCTGGCCAACTCTATCTATGCGAAGTCTGGGAACGGTATTGTTTATGAAGGCGCAGTCCGGGACATAGCCGGGTTAAAAGAGCTTGGCTCCTTCACCTCCTTTGTGAGAAGCTACCATCCGTCGCATCACCTGAATAATCCGGACGGAGAGCTTAACACGACCCTGGTCGGCATTAACACCCCCACCCGCATCGGCAAGGTGATGGTAATGCCCGGTGACATCGTGCTAGGGCGCGATGGCGGGGTCACCTTTATACCTCCCCATTTGGCCGAGAAGGTAGTCAAAACATCCGAAGTCGTCAGACTCAGGGACATGTTCGGCCACCAGCGCCTGCGTGAGCAGAAATACACGGCTGGCCAGATCGATACCCGTTGGTCGCCTGAGATAGAGAAAGACTTCTCTGCCTGGCTGAACGACCATATTAACGAGCTACCGGTTCCGAAAGAGCAAATCCAGGAACTGTTAAAAACCCGCACCTGGTAAGGGGCATTGTATCACTAAAAGATGAATAAAAGAAACATGGCAACGAAACAATCCAGACGTTCATTTCTGGCTAAAAGCAGCATGGCTGGCCTGGCTAGCTTTACGCTGATGTCCTCGTTCGGGCAAGGGTTAGAAACAGCAATTGATAAGGCGCCTCTGGCGTCAAGCCCCTCAGACCTGAAGATAACAGATATCAGATCGGCCTATATCCGAAACGGGCATAGTCTTTTTGTAAAGATACACACAAACCAGGGAATCTGGGGCTGTGGCGAAGCCGTGGATGCCACTCCCGGTACCTACCACCTGGTAAAGATGTTTGGGGAGCGCATTAAGGGCAAGAACCCGCTGAACGTGCACCGCATCTTTGAGGACGTACGGAAGGCAGGCTTTTTTGAAGGAGCACAGGGCGGCATGTACGTCGCGGTGCTGTCAGCGGTTGAAACCGCCTTATGGGACCTGGCTGGAAAATCCCTGGGGGTGCCCGTGTACCAGTTATTGGGCGGTAAGTTCAGGGACAAAATCAGGGTGTATTGCGACACCGCGGCTTACCGGGAGCGAAACCCAACACCAGAGATGTTTGGTGCCGCCGCCAAAGATGTGGTAAACAGAGGGTATACGGCCGTGAAGCTGGATATCGACGAGGCAAGCGATCCTAATAAATATGACCACTATAACTGGACCGCTAGTCCAGCAGAACTGGAGCGGATGTATAATCAGATTGCCGCAGTGCGAGAGGCGGTAGGGCCTCATATAGACATCTGCGTAGACATGCACGGGCGCTACGACGCAACTACCGGGCACCGGGTAGCTAAAATGATGGAGCCGCTTAACCTGATGTTTTTAGAGGAACCTGTTCCTGCAGAGAACGCAGACGCGCTCAAGCTCATTACCGATTCCACCAGTACCCCAATTTGCGTGGGCGAGAACCTCTACCTGGCACACGGCTTCCGCCGGTTGCTGGAGATTGGCGCCGCGGATATGATCATGCCGGACATACAAAAGGCTGGTGGGCTAGGGGAGGCGCAAAGAATAGCCAACCTGGCGAACCTGTACTATGTGCCGTTTTCCCCGCACATGGTGGGCTCTTATTTAGCCGCCATGGCGTCCTGCCATGTTTGTGCCTCGGTGCCAAACTTTGCTATCCTGGAGTGGCAGCTGTATTTCCACACAGACCCTATGTTTAAAGAAATTGTAACATTCGACGGTCCTATGACAGTGGACGGGCACATCATGCTCTCCAACAAGCCTGGTATCGGTGTGGAAATAAACGAGGAGGGGATGAAAAAGTACGCTACGAAAGGCTATCCCTTCTTTGCCTAGCTACCTTTCAAAAAAAGCCACCCAAGATCTAATGATATGTTGAAAGTAGATAGTGGATAGCCTCAGACTGAGGTTTCGTAACAGGGGGTGTAAGTTATCTGCGCGCAGATGTAGTGGTGCTATTTGTAGTAACGATAGCACTGCAGGTGTAAAGCCAGGAGCTGACGGCAGGCATCTCACCTGATGGAAAACGGACATCTGCTGTTTGATCTGCAGGCAGGGATGTATAGGTAGGCTGTGTTCTGCTTATTGTTCAAATTGAATCATGTAAAATAATAAGTACTAAAAGCTTTAGATCCTTATGAAAAGCATCATCAACCAAATTACAGAGAAGTTTAAAGCAGAGGAAAAAGCAGAGGCAGCTGCTATGCAGGCAGAAATGCAGAACCCCTCTACGGGTGAGGACCGGCGCAACTTTCTTAAGAAGGCAGCCCTGGGCGGGCTTGCTCTGGGCGGGCTTATGTCTGCCCCTATAGAAGATGTTATGGCCCACACCACCTCCAGGGTTAACCGTAACTCAAAGCCTTCTGAGCTTAAAATTACGGATATGCGGGTAGCTGTACTAAACGTGACAGGTCGCCAGCCCGTGATCCGGATTGATACTAACCAGGGCATTTACGGCTTAGGTGACGTCCGCGATGGAGGTGACGAGCGCTATGCGCTTATGCTCAAGAGCCGCCTCTTGGGCGAAAACCCCTGTAACGTGGAAATGCTTTGGAAGAAGATCCGGCAGTTTGGCTATCACGGCCGGCAGGGAGGTGGAGTGTGTGCTGTAGAAATGGCCCTTTGGGACCTGGCAGGTAAGGCTTACGGAGTACCTGCCTGGCAGCTGCTCGGTGGCAGGTACCGCGATAAAATACGGTTATATGCCGATACGCCGGGAGCTAGGAATCCTGAAGAATTTGCCAAGACCATGGACAAAAGGGTGAAGGACCAAGGGTTTACCTGGCTAAAAATGGACCTGGGCATACATGTGGTTGCTGAGCAACCAGGTGCAATAGTTAACAGCAAGTTCTGGTCGGGTGAGGATGGAAAGATGAAGGGGCAATATGACACAAGAGACTACATGAGTTATGGCAGCACCCTGCATCCTTTTACGCAGGTGCAGATTACCGAAAAAGGGCTGGAAGGTCTGGCTGAGTATGTGGAGCAGGTGCGTAATGCGGTAGGTTATGAAATACCGCTATCATCTGATCACTTCGGACACTTTGATGTAAATAACTCTATTCGCTTTGCCAGAAAAATGGAGCCTTACCGATTGGCTTGGGTAGAAGATATGGTGCCATGGTTCAACACAGAGCAATGGAAGGTTGTGACGCAGGCTATTGAAACGCCTACCATCACAGGGGAGGACATTTTCTCACTGAAAGGGTTCAAGCCACTTATTGATGCACAGGCAGTAGATCTGATCCACCCTGATTTGGGAACCTCCGGTGGTCTTTTGGAGACAAAAAGAATTGGAGATTATGCCGAAGAGAATGGAATAGCCATGGCGATGCACCAGGCTGGTTCTCCAATCACGTTCATGGCTAACGTGCATTGTGCCGCCGCTACCCAGAACTTCCTGTCCTTAGAACACCATTCCGTAGATGATCCGTGGTGGGAAAAACTGGTGAAGCCAACAGGCAAGCAACCGCTGATAACCAAAGGTTTTGCAAACGTTCCACTGGATGCTCCGGGCTTGGGTATTGAACTGAATGATGAGGTGATGAAGCAGCACCTACACCCAACTGCGAAGGGCTATTTTGAGCCTACCCCTGAGTGGAATGAGAAGCGTTCGCACGACAGGCTCTGGAGCTAAGCTTACAGGGGAAGCGTCGTAGCGTGCAAGCATGCGACGGAGCTTTCTTTTCTCCTGATTGATGGTAAATCATGATTTCTTACAGGTGTGGAGGGAGCCTTATGTAAGCTTCGCTCCGCTCCAGGCCTGCTACTACTTCTTATTCGGAAATAAAACGGTAATATCATGAGGAAGAATGCCCTGTTACTTATTGCCTTCATCTTTTGCGGGCTTGCTGCCCATGCCCAGCGTGTGGGGGCCTCGCCTGATTATGTTAAAACGCTGACTTCGCAATGGCAAGGAGAGCGGTTCGCGGACGGCAGGCCCAAAGTACCTGACATCGTGCTGGAGCGACTGCAAAATGCGACGCTGGAGCAGATTTGGGGATACCTGGGGAACAGAGGGTACCGCAACCAGGTGGCCAAAGACTGGGTGATCCTGAATCCGGGGCAAACCATGGTGGGCCGGGTGGTAACGGCGCAGTTCATGCCTTCCAGGCCGGACCTTGACAGCCTGGTAAGGGCCCAGGGCAAAGCGGAAGGCCGTTCCCAGAAGGGCGGGATAAACATTTGGCCGATTGACGTCCTGACCCAGGGCGACATTTATGTGGCAGACGGGTACGGCAAGGTGAAAGACGGAACCCTGATCGGCTCGAGCCTGGGCAACGCCATTTACGGTAAAACAGGCAAAGGTGTGATTTTCTACGGCTCAGTAAGAGACATGCAGGAGCTGAAAGACACCGAGGGCTTCAATGCCTGGGTGAAAGGGCATGACCCTTCCTACATAAAAGACATGACACCCACCTCCATTAACGCTCCCATCCGCATTGGTGAGGTGACCGTGTTTCCCGGTGACGTCGTTTTTGCGAATGAGTACGGCGTGGTCTTTATTCCGGCTCACCTGGTGGAGGGGCTTGTGTCTGCCTCTGAAATGACGGCCCTGCGTGATGAGTTTGAGCGGCTGCTCTTGCAGCAGGGGAAATACCCCTCCGGAGAGATTCACGGCACCTGGTCCGACAAGATCAAGAATGAGTTCAGGGCATGGGTTGGCAAGTATCCCAAGAAACTGGCCATAACCTCTAAAGACGTGGAAGCTTACCTGGCAAAACAAGATCATTAATTCCGCCTTTAGCTTGTCGGGCAGGTGCCTGCACCTGCTGCTTCAGGCGTTTAGATAGCGCTAATCCCTTTAAAACCACAGACAATGAAATTTAATATTGCAGCACTTTTACCTCTTTTCTTCTGCCTTAGCTACAACACTCCTTCGTTTGCGCAGACGATCCCAAAAGAGGAGTTGATCTTCCTCACTTCTGAGTGGAAAGGAGAACGCTTCCCGGACGGGCGCCCTAAAATCCCTGACGCGCTACTCGAAAGGGCTAAGAGAATCGGCATCGATGATGCCTGGACAGTCCTGAAGAACGAGGGCTATACCAATCAGTTTGCCGGAGAGTGGAAAATGGTGAAGGAGGACGTGCCGGTGGTTGGCCGTGCCGTTACCGCCATGTTTTTGCCCAGCCGCCCAGACGTGGAGAAGAATGTCAAGGAGCGTGGGATCACCAAGCAGGGCCGGAAGGGCAACACAAATGCCTGGCCCATCGAGGTGCTGACGAAAGGGGACGTTTACGTGGCCGATGGCTTTGGAAAGATTGGCGGAGGCACACTCATGGGGGCAACCCTGGCAAACTCCATCTACAGCAAGTCGGGCAACGGCGTGGTGTTTAACGGCAGCGCAAGAGACCTGCAGGAAATACAGAATATTGAAGGTTTTAATGCTTTTGTGCGTGACTTTCACCCTTCTTTCTTAGAGGAAATGGTACTCATGGGGCTTAACACCCCTATCCGGATCGGGAGCGCCATTGTGCTGCCCGGAGACCTGGTGATTGCGCAAAGAGAGGGAGTCCTTTTTGTGCCGGCGCACCTGGCAGAGCAGGTCGTTGGCACGGCAGAGTTCGTGACGCGGAAGGACAAGTTCGGCTTTGAGATGGTCAAGTCCGGGCGCTACACCACGGGCCAGATCGACAGCCAGTGGAACGACCAGCTGAAAACTGAATTTCTTGACTGGCTAGGCAAGCACCCAGAGCTAGGACCCATGACGAGGGCTGAGCTTGACAAGGTCATGAGCAAGAGAACCTGGTAGTTAGATTAAAATTTGGCTGTATAGTTTCATCGTTGAAAAAGAAGATCATGAAGAGTATTCTGCAACAAATCTCTGAGAAGTTCAGAGCACAGGAAAAAGAAGATACCGCTGCTATACAGGCAGAGATCAGCAATCCGGCAACCAGTAACGACCGGCGAAACTTCCTTAAAAAAACGGCCCTGGGCGGAATAGCCCTGGGTGGCTTTATGGGAATGTCACTGGAAGACACGCTGGCCCAGACGACATCCAAGGTTAGCAGGGCCTCCAGTCCTGCGGATCTGAAGATAACGGACATGCGCTATGCTGTAGCGTTCATCAAAAATGAACCTGCTGCCAAGGGGAGCACCTCCGGGCAGTGTGCCATTATCCGTATCGACACGAACCAGGGTATTTATGGTTTAGGCGAGGTGAGAGACGGCGCAGACGTACGCTATGCGCTCATGCTTAAAAGCCGGCTTTTGGGCCAGAACCCCTGCAACGTAGAGCAAATATTTAAGTCTGTTAAGCAGTTTGGAGGGCATGGGCGTGCTGCCGGAGGTGTCTGTGGGGTGGAAATGGCGCTTTGGGATTTATGCGGGAAAGCCTACGGCGTGCCTGCCTGGCAGCTGCTAGGGGGCAGGTACCGGGACAAAGTACGCCTGTACGCCGACACGCCCGAGTCGACAGACGTTTCTGAAATGAAGGAGAAAGTCAGGGTGCGGCTCGAGGACCAGGGCTTTACCTGGCTCAAGATGGACCTGTCGATCCGGTCTTTGCAGAATATAAAGGGAGCTACTGTAAACACCGGGTTCTGGAATGCAGGAACGGCTTCGCAGTTCAATGATCCATCCATTACCTCTTATGCCAATACCCTGCATCCTTTTACCCAGATCCAGATCACTGATAAGGGGTTGGAGCACATGGCGAGCGTGGTGGAGAACGTCAGGAGCGTTATAGGCTATGAGGTTCCCCTTTCATCAGACCATTACGGGCATTTTGATGTAAACACTTCTATTCGCCTGGGCAGAGCAGTGGAGAAGTATAGGCTGGCGTGGTTGGAGGATATGGTGCCCTGGTTTTACACAGACCAGTGGATCACAGTTACGCAGGCACTTGAAACGCCTACCATTACCGGCGAGGACATTTTCCTGAAAGAGGAGTTCAAGAAGCTGGTCGACAAGCAAGCCGTCGATCTGATCCATCCTGACCTGGCCTCCTCCGGTGGGCTGCTCGAGACCAAAAGGATAGGGGACTATGCAGAAGAGGGAGGTGTTGCCATGGCCATGCACTTTGCCGGAACCCCGGTCTCTTTTATGGCTAACGTGCATTGTGCCGCTGCCACTCAAAATTTCTTGGCCCTGGAGCACCATTCGCCGGATGTGCCTTTCTGGGAGTCTCTGGTAAAAACCACCGATGGCCGAAAGTTATATGAGAAGGGTTTTGCGAAGGTGCCGGATATGGCTCCCGGCCTTGGCGTGGAGTTAAACGAAGAGGTCTTTAAGCAGCATTTACACCTGGCCGACAGGAGCTATTTCAGGCCTACTCCGGAGTGGGATGAGAAGCGCTCGCATGACAGACTGTGGAGCTGAGGCAGCTAAGAGCCTTGCTGGCCTTGTATTCCCTTGATCAACTTACCCTTTAGAATAAACATCAGACAGGATAGCTTATGAAAGATACCCGCTTACACTCACCTTAAGGGCTACACTTAAAGAACTTCTTTAGACCCTTAACGGGAGCCGAACCTGGAGGCGGCTAATTGAATTCTTCCTATCAAACTTAACTGAATAAACTGTGAGAGACATCAACGTTTATAAAATAGCCCTGGGCTTGGCTACAGTGTGCCTGGCAGCAGCCTTGTTTCTGGTCGTAACCGGAAACACAGGACAGGCAGGTCCTTTCTTTATCGCTTTCTTTGCTGCACTGGCCCTTGGCTTTAGGGGCTATGCCCACCTGAAAGGCTTTGCCTATACCGTCATGATTTTCGCTGCCGTGACAACGGCCCTTTATTACCCCGGCTACTTTGTGGAGGTAAACGGGGTTAACCTGGCCGTGCTTATTACGCCGCTTATTCAGTTGATCATGTTCGGGATGGGCACCTCTATGAGCGTGCAGGATTTTGTGGGGGTGGCCAAAATGCCCAAAGGCGTATTGATCGGTATTCTGTGCCAGTTCACGATCATGCCTTTTTTAGGTTTTACCCTCGCCAACCTGAGTGGGTTCTCTCCTGAAATAGCCGCGGGTATTATTCTGATTGGCTGCTCCCCCAGCGGCTTAGCTTCGAATGTGATGAATTACCTGGCGAAGGCCAACCTCGCTTTGTCGATCACTATCACGGCAATCACCACGTTACTGGCACCGCTCTTCACGCCGCTGCTGATGAAGTTGCTGGCCGGGGCAATGGTCGAGATACAGATCCTGGATATGATGTGGGACATCTTCAAAATGGTGATCATCCCCATTGGGGCCGGGCTTCTGTTTAACAAGTTGCTAAGCGGCAAAGCAAAGTGGCTGGATGATGCGATGCCTGTGGTCTCTATGCTCGGCATTGCCTTTATCATTGTCATCATCACAGCGGCAGGCAGAGACAGCCTCCTCGACATTGGCGCGATGCTCATACTTATTGTAATGGTGCACAACATCGCGGGCTATATCCTTGGGTACTGGGCCGGGAAGCTGTTCCGAATGGATGAACGCGATTGCCGTACGATCGCCATTGAGGTAGGCATGCAAAACGGAGGCCTGGCATCCGGAATTGCCAAGGGAATGGGAAAGATCGCCACAGTGGGGCTGGCTCCGGCGGTGTTTGGTCCGCTCATGAACATAACCGGCTCCATCCTGGCCTCTTACTGGCACCGCAGGCCGCCGGTAGGGGAACATGAGGAGAAAGTAGACAAGGATGCTGCCGAACTAGTGAAGCAGTAGCCTGTCGTCCCCGCTGCTATATCCTTGTCCTAACATAGGGCGCAAGCAGGAACTCCTGTCTCTGTAGTTAAACTATAAATATAAATAGTCATATGAAAAATTATATGTTTTATAGTCTCCTGTTTCTTCTGCTACCCGTAATTGGCGTTGCCCAATCCAAAGATGAAAGTGACGTGGCTGCCTTGGTCGAAAAGTTCAACCGGGCCATGGTAAGTGCCGACAGAGGGCAGTTGGAAGAGCTGACGGCTGAGGAGCTGAGTTATGGCCATTCCAGCGGAAAGGTGCAGGATAAGGCAGCGTTTGTAGATGACGTGGTAACGGGGCCTTTCGACTTCCTGACAATAGAGGTAGCGGAACAGTCTATCAGAATGGCAGGGGAAACAGCCATCGTGCGGCATGTGTTTTCATCAAAGGCTACAAATAACGGGGCTCTAACAGACATTAGGATCGGGAACGTGCTCGTGTGGCAGAAACAAAAGGGACAGTGGAAATTGATCGCCAGGCAGGCATTTAAGATGTAGTGTTATTCTTGGGGGCCTTGCTGTTTCTTGTTTCTTTATATAGTACAAGGTTTGTATGCTAGGCCCCTCCCCTTGAGGATAGCACCATGAACGGCAGAAGTCTGTTGCGACATTGAACAAAACAAGTAATTTATATAAAAATACTGCCTCGTAAAATTTTTTATTTCGAAATAAGAGGCTATTTTAGTATGTCTTCTGCAACAAGTGATTAATCACGAATTTAATGTGCCGTGCCAAAGCTTTAGGCTTTAAAGGATAGTTGTTTCTGTTTTTGTTAAAATTTTAAATGCCTATATGAAAAGACTTACTCAAAACTGGCAGAAGGCTTTCTGCGGGCTGGCTATAGTCAGCACATTTAATGTGGTTGCGGAAGCAGCTGTGTTAGATCTAAAAGAGCCGACATCATCTAAGGCCAGCCCCTTTAAGCTAAAGGATGCTGGATCATACTTTGATTGGCCGCTGACAGGAAGGGTTGTCTCTGCCTCGGGGGTCCCGCTACCCGGTGTAACAGTACTGGTAAAAGGAACGACCAGAGGGACAGCAACAGGCCCTGACGGCTCTTTCAGTATTGAGGCACCTGAGCAGGCAGGTACGCTGGTCTTTTCATTTATTGGTTTTACTACGGTAGAAAAGCCTTTTACAGGGCCAGGAGCCATCAACGTTACCATGACGGATGACACGAAAGCCCTGCAGGAGGTTGTGGTAGTGGGCTATGGCGTGCAGAAAAAAGAGGCTGTTACCGGTGCTATCACCTCCGTGTCTTCCAAGCAAATAGCCGAACTGCCGGTGCCAAGTGTGGCGCAGGCGATGCAAGGAAGGGCAGCAGGCGTAACAGTAGTGAACACCGGCACGCCCGGTACATCTCCTATTGTACGCATCAGGGGCATTGGTTCCGTTAACTTTAACGCGGAGCCCCTTTATGTGGTAGACGGTGTGCCTACTGGTGGCCTTAACGGTATCGACACGAAAGACATTGAGTCGGTGGAGGTGCTGAAAGATGCTGCTGCAACTGCTATTTATGGATCACGGGCAGCGAACGGCGTGGTGATCGTCACGACCAAGTCTGGAGGCAAAGACGGTAAAATGCGGGTGTCCATCGACTCGAACGTGGGTACACAGCACGCCACCAAGAGGCTCGACCTGTTAAACACAGAGCAGTACGTGCAGTATGCCACCATGCTGATCAAAAACTCGGATCCCAATGCGAACTTACCCGCCAGGTTAAGCCCGGCCGAGTTTAACAAGCCTATCTATGAGGGAGCCACGCAGACCTACGCCCAAACCAATACCGACTGGCAGGACGAGCTCTTTACCTCGGGCATCATCACACAGAACAACATTACCTTGTCGGGCGGCAACGAGCGGTCTCAGTTCTTTACGAATGCCGGCTACTTTAAGCAGGATGGCATCATGCATGGCGTTGGTTTCGAGCGTTACAGCCTGAGAATCAACTCAAGCCACGTCTTAGGGAAGATCTTTACGGTAGGGCAAAACCTGATGGGCTCTTTCGGGGATCAACGCTATGACAATGCCGGTAACAGAAGCAAGCTGGTCAACGCGATCCGTTCCCAGCCTTATATACCGGTTTATGACCCAACCAAACTTGGCGGTTTCAGAGAGTCCGACGCCCTGGATAGCTCTGACCCCACTAACCCGGTGCGGGAAGCGATCATGGACGAGTACTACAACCGCAATGTGAAGATATTGGGTAACGTCTTTTTAGAGGCGAAGCTTACCGACTGGCTGCGTTTCCGGTCGACAGGCGGTATAGACTACTACAATAACCTGAATGCCGTTTACCTGCCCATCTACAACACAGGGGGCTTGGTTTCAAGACCGAACGCAACCATTCAGAACAACAGAGTTACAGGCCGCTCTTTGCTGATCACAAACCAGCTGACTTTTGACAAGACCTTTGGCGACCATTACGTGAACGCCATCGCCGTGCAGGAGCGCCAGGGCTTTAAGAACATCTTCGAAAACATGTCTGGCAGCCAGCCAAACAACACTGTAAAGACCCTGACAAACGCCGCTAACCTGGCTGTGAACGGAGGCTACGAGGAAAGCCTGATCATCTCCTACCTGAGCCGTGTTAACTACGAGTACAAGAGCAAGTATTTGCTTAGCGCCTCCATGCGATACGACGGTTCTTCTAAGTTTGCGCCAGGAAACAAGTGGGGCGCTTTCCCGGGTGCCTCTGTTGGCTGGCGTCTGACAGAAGAGGAGTTTATGAAGGGCATTACACCCCTGTCTGAGCTTAAGCTAAGAGCGAGCTACGGTAAAGTAGGCTTTAACGGCTTGGGTAACTACCCTTGGATGGTGCTGGCACAGGTGAACGCCGCGGCTTATCCATTCACTTCGGACGGTAACCCTGTGTTAGGCTCTTTCTATTCTGGCATAGCGAACCGGGACCTGAAATGGGAGATTACCAGCATGGTCAACGGTGGTATCGACGTGGGTTTGTTCAACAATAGAGTCACCTTCTCTGCAGAGTATTTTGAACGAACCACGGATGACCAGTATGGCCTGATTCTGAGTGTGCCTACTCCTAACTCCTTCGGTTTTGGTGGCGCCGGTGTGTTTGCCAACGTGGGTACCATGAAAAACAAAGGGTTCGAGTTCCAGGCGGGCTATAACGAAAGCGAGAAAGAGTTTAAGTGGAGCGTGAACGCGAACCTAAGCCGAATCAGAAACGAGGTGGTAAAGCTAACCGCTGCGAGTGCCGTGATAGATGCCGGGGGTAACCAGGACTTCGGGTCTAACCAGATTACCCGCACCATGGCCGGCCAACCGATACAGTCGTTCTACGGCTGGCAGGTAGACCGCTTGTTCCAGAGTGATGACGATGTCGCCAACTCACCGAAGCAGGAGAACGGTACAAAGGCCGGGGACATCAAGTTCAAGGACCTTAACAACGACGGTGTCATCAACGATGCGGACAGAACGTTTTTGGGAAGCTACCTGCCCAACTTCAGCTATGGCCTTAATGCCACTGCGGGTTACAGAAACTTTGACTTAACCCTGTTCTTTCAGGGGGTGCAGGGGAATGAGATCTATAACGCCAGCCGGGTAATTATTGAAGGAGGACAGCGCTTGTTTAACGCCGGCACGCAGGTACTGGATGCCTGGACCCCTACCAACACTGATACAGACATTCCCCGCATGGTCGCAGGTGACCCTAACCGCAACAACCGCGTATCCGACAGGTTTATCGAGGATGGCTCTTACCTGAGGTTAAAGAACCTGGTGATCGGTTATACGATTCCGCAGGAGACGCTTAGCGCGTTTACAGGAGGAAGAGTAAGCGGTGTAAGGGTATACTTCACGTCTCAGAACCTGTTCACCATTACCAAATACAGTGGCTTAGATCCGGAAGTTGGAACCCTGCAGGGCGGGTTGCTAACAAACGGTATCGACTTTGGCCAGTATCCGACCCCTAGAACCTTGATGGGTGGCATTCAGATCACTTTATAGTTTCTTGTTCAAGACATCAGAAATAGCCTTTTAATTTAACCTAAACTGATAATGAGAAAAATATATATATCCGCATGCTTGCTGGGGGCCTTTTTCCTGACAAACTGCCACGACGAGTTAGACAAGGTGAACCCTAACTACCTAACCACCGAGTCCTACTTTAAAACTGTAGAGGAATTAGATAAAGGGGTAGTTGGTATTTATTCTGTTGCCCACTCTAACCTCCTGGTCGCAAGAGAGTGGTTCTTTACGCACGTGTTGCGAAGCCCCGACTTTGCCACAGGAGGTGCCCAGTTGGAGGCACCCAGAGCCCAGATCCTAAACGGGGGCACCTCCCCCGATAACTCCGTGGTGGGCTCTATCTGGACGGGGTTCTATACCCTCATCCACAGGGCAAACACTGTGATTCTTAACGGCCCCAACGCCAGCGGCGATGCTGCCAAAAGAGACCTGATAGTGGCCGAGGCGAAGTTTTTAAGAGCCTGGGCCTACTATGAGCTTGTGAACTTCTTTGGTCCTGTTCCGCTGTATACAGAGCCGGTAAACACCGTGGACGGCTTTAAGCCGAGGACAGCCGTTGCCGACATTTACAGCCTGATTATGGCGGATCTGAAGGTGGCGCAGGAAACTTTGCCAGCCACGCGCGATGGCGCTGAACAAGGCCGGGCTACTTCTGGTGCCGCCACTTTCTTGATGGGAAAGGCTTACATGCAGCAGGGGGACTATGCAACTGCAAAAGCTGAGTTGGAAAAGCTGCTGGGCAGGTATACCCTCACCGACAACTACCTCGACAACTTTATGGAAGAAACAGAATATAATTCTGAGTCTATTTGGGAGATAGGTTTTCAAGGCAGGAGTGACAACGGGTATAACTGGGGTAACGGAGACGGACCTACAGCACCACAGGCCTCTGTGCGCAACCAGGAGATCAACCCGATTTCGTGGCGTAACCTGATCCCCTCAAACGACTTCCTGAACGAGTTCGAGACACCGGAGAACGGTGCCGCTAAGCGGGATCCGCGTTTAGACTATACGGTTTACTTCCCGGGCGACACGTTCAACAACGGCAACAGTGTGCTGACAGAAGCCATGCAGGGGGGAGCCGGCTCGTCTATAATAAACGGGACGCCCATTAAAGTTAGCTGGCAGAAATACACCAACCTCTACAAGTCTGACTTAGGGTACCAGCCAGGCGGCATCAACACCAGAATCTTCCGTTTTGCCGAAGCGCTGTTATTGTTGGCTGAGTGTGAGAACCACTTAGGGAACCAGGAAAAAGCCGTGGAGTACCTGAACATGATCCGCGACCGGGCAGACGTGATGATGCCGCACTATCCTACTGCCCAGTACCCAACAGGAACCAAAGAGCAGGTGTTTGCGGCTATCATGCACGAAAGCCAGGTAGAGCGTGGCGGTGAAGAAGGACGCGATATTGACATATTGCGCTGGATAAAAGAAGGAAAAGCTTCGCCTCCGTACACGACCTATACCTTTAACCCTGCCCGGGATTTTGTGCTGCCCATTCCGCAGGACGAGATAAGCCGGAATCCGCAACTTGGCGCGGGGGGGATCAGCCAGCAAAATCCTAACTATTAAGTTATAGGCTACAAGAGCCCCTGACGCGAGTCGGTCAGGGGCTCTTGTACAATGTGCTCTGTTCTGTTTATGGTTTTAAATGAATGTAGAGCCGCAGCCAAACCCTGGAAGCTGGCTCTTACGCACTTCCCAAAAGCATCCTTTAACTAAAACAGAGGCTTCTTCGCTATGTGTTCCTGTGATGCTGTTGCTAAAAACAGGGCAGGTTTAGCGTGTAGCCCTTGGTTTTAGGGAAAGGCCTTTTTCATGATTGAACTCTTGCATGATGAAAGTAAAGTACCTGTTGTTTTTTTCTCTATCTATCTTCCTGTTGCCTGGCTGTAGCATGCTTCAGCAAGAAGAGCCCTTGTTTTCTTTGCTGGAGCCGGACACCACTGGTATTGCCTTCTCGAACTCCATCACAGAAACAGACTCTTTTAATGTGCTTACCTATGGCTATATCTACAACGGAGGTGGGGTTGCGGTGGGTGACGTTAACAACGATGGCCTGCAGGACCTGTACTTTTCCGGCAACATGGTCTCAAGTAAGCTGTACCTGAACAAAGGAGACTTCCGGTTTGAAGATGTTACCCTTACGTCCGGAACAGGAACCAGCGTTTGGGCAAATGGGGTGACCATGGTAGACATCAACCAGGATGGACTGCTGGACATTTATGTCTGCACCGTGAATCCGGTTCTGGGTCAGCCTCAAACAGCAAATTTGTTGTTTATTAACAAAGGCGTGGGGAAAAATGGGCTTCCCACCTTTAGAGAAGAAGCGCAGGCGTATGGCCTGGGGGAAGTGGGATTTAGTACACAGGCCGCTTTTTTTGATTACGATAAGGACGGAGACCTGGATGCCTACCTCTTACGCAATGCCCCTGATAAAAATTTAAACCCCAACATCTCACGGCCCAAGATTACCGACGGCACCTCGCCCAGTACCGATAAGCTGTTCCGGAACAATGGCGACGGGACCTTTTCAGACGTATCGGGTGAAGCAGGGATACTGATCGAAGGCAGGGGGCTTGGGCTGGCCATCAGTGACGTAAACCAGGATGGTTGGCCGGACGTGTACGCCTCAAACGACTTTTTAAGCAATGACCTGCTTTGGATAAATAACGGGAATGGCACTTTTACGAACAAAATAGCCCAGTACCTGAAACACCAGACCTACAACGGGATGGGAACAGATATTGGCGATTATAACAATGACGGGCTACCGGATATCATAGAAGTAGACATGATGCCCGAGGACAACGCGCGGCAGAAAACGACGATGGAGTCTCCCAATTATGACCGCTTTCGCCTGAACCGCCGCTTAGGGTACGAAGATCAGTATGTGCGCAATACCCTGCAGTTAAACAACGGCGACGGCACCTTCAGCGAAGTGGGGCAGCTGGCTGGCGTGTATGCCACCGACTGGAGCTGGAGTGCCCTTTTCGGGGATTACGATAACGATGGCTGGCGCGACCTGTTTATTACCAATGGCTATCTGAAAGACATGATTGACCTAGACTATGTGCGCTATAACTCGGAAGCATCTATGTTCGGTACGGAGGAAGACGTAGAGCAAAAGATACAGGAGGAGTTTAAAAAGTTAAAGAGCATTGTTGTCCCGAACTATATCTACCAGAACCAGAAGGACCTGACCTTTAAGAACAAAGCACAGGAGTGGGGCCTGGAAGAGCCGACAACCTCTAACGGCGCGGCTTACGTGGACCTGGACAATGACGGGGACCTGGACCTGGTCGTAAACAATATCAACAGCCTTGCTTCTGTTTATCAGAACAACGCCGATAAGCTTCTTAAGCAAAATAACTACCTGCAAGTAAAGCTAAAAGGCCAGGCCCCTAACCGGAGCGGTATTGGCGCTACTATCAGGATTAGAAAAGACGGAGCGCAGCAGTTTTACGAGTATTACCTAACGCGCGGCTTTCAGTCGTCGGTTGACCAGACCCTCCATTTTGGGCTAGGGCGGGCAACTGTCGTGGACTCTGTGGAAGTTACCTGGCCAGATGGCAAGTATCAGCTGCTGACCAATATCAGTAGTAACCAGCTTTTGCAGGTAGACTACAAAAATGCAGTTGAGCAAAAGGCAAGCCCGGCCCCTGGCCCCGGACCCTTGCTGCGGGAGGTAGCCGGGGAGTATAACATAGCCTATATGCACGAGGAGGACGATTACGTCGATTTCAAGAACCAGCCCTTGTTGCCTCATAAGCTCTCGCAAAATGGCCCTGGACTGGCTGTAGGAGATGTGAACGGCGACGGCCTGGACGACTTTTACGTAGGGGCATCCGCCAGGCGCACCGGATCCGTTTTTATACAGAACAGGATGGGGAAGTTCAGCCGGCAGCCGCTGGGAGAGGAACCGAACAGAGAAGATGACATGGGCGCCCTGTTCTTTGACGCTGACGGGGATGGAGATCAGGACCTCTACATCGCAACAGGTGGAAACGAGTATGTTGCGGAGTCGGAAAATTACCGGCACCGGCTTTACAAGAATGACGGGAACGGAAACTTTAGGCTCGATGAGCAGGCTTTACCTGCTCTCGTCTCCAGCAGTTCCTGTGTTGTTGCAGCAGACTACGACCAGGACGGGGACCTGGATTTATTCATCGGGGGCAGAAACACACCCAGAAAATACCCAATGCCCGGGCAAAGCGCAATGCTGCGTAACGACGGGGGCACCTTTACCAATGTAACGAAATCGGTTTGCCCTGAGCTGGAGCAGATCGGTATGGTTACCTCGGCTATCTGGACCGACTTTGATAACGACAGCCAGGCGGATTTAATACTTGTAGGGGAATGGATGCCTATCAGCTTTTTCAGAAATGAGAAAGGAAAGCTGACAAACGTTACTTCCTCCATCGGGCTCACGCACACAAATGGCTGGTGGAACAGCATCATTGCAGGCGATTTCGACAATGACGGCGACATGGATTACGTGGCCGGTAATCTGGGCTTAAACTCACGTTTTAAGGCTTCTGTAGAGGAACCCACCAGTATTTATGCGAAGGACTTTGACAGGGACGGAAACATAGACCCGGTGATCGGATACTACCTACATGGGAAAAGCTATCCTGCTGCAGGCCGGGATGCCCTCGTTGATCAGATGGTTTCCATGCGGCGCAGGTTTACAAGCTACGCTGACTATGCCAAAGTAACGCTCGAAGAGTTATTCAGCGAAGACGAGTTGAAGGATGCCTATGCAGGCTATAGCTACACGTTTAGCAGCAGCTACTTGGAAAACCTGGGGAACGGGAAGTTCTCTATGATGGCTTTGCCCATGCAAGCGCAGTTTGCCCCAACCTTCGGGATGCTAACCGCAGACATGAATCAGGACAGTAACCTCGACCTGGTGCTGGTCGGTAACTCTTACGCTACCGAAACAGGCACGGGGTATTATGACGCCTCTTACGGCACGGTGCTCTTTGGCAATGGCAGGGGGGGCTTTGTGCCTGCCTCCTGTAAAACAACAGGTTTTTCGGTGGGAGGAGACGCGAAGGGGATCACACGCCTTATGGCAGCAGGAGACAGACTCTTGCTACTGGTTAGCAGAAATTCGGACCGTCTGAAAGTATTTGAAGAAGTCAGTGCTGTAAGCCACCAGGCAGTGCCCTTGCAGCCTGCCGATGCTTTTGCTGAGCTCTACTACAAGAGCGGCAAAAAGAGAAGAGAGGAGTTTAACTACGGGGCAGCTTACCTGTCTCAGTCCTCCCGCACGCTTCTTCTCAACCCCAAGACAATAAAAGAAGCGTTTGTTACCGACTGGCAGGGAAACAGGAGAAAACTACAGCTAGGGCAGGACCTGCTTGTTGTGAGGTAACAGGCGAGCTAGTAACGCAGGGGGCTGTAGGCAGAAACAAAAGGAAGGGCCTTAGAAAAGCCCTTTGCCAGGAGGTATTAGGGGTATTTCGCTCAAGTGATGTTACAAAAAGGTAGTCTCATGAGAATAAACCAGAACATGTTAATCCTGCTTTCCCTGGCTGTTGTGTTGCCTTTAACTGCTCAACGTCCTGTTGCTAATAGCGTGGTGTCTGACCAGGAGGCGGTAAGAGCTAAGCTGGCCGCGGTAATTGAGAACTCCATCAAAAGCGAGATGCTCAACAAATGGTACCCGCAGGTAGTGGACAAGCAATATGGAGGCTTTACCAGTACGTACACCCATGACTGGAAGCCAACGGGCACACAGGATAAAATGATCGTGACGCAGGCCCGCCACATCTGGTCAAATGCCAAGGCAGCTCAGCTGTACCCGGAGGTGTCGCACTACCTGAGCAGTGCCCGGCATGGTTTTGCCTTTTTACGAGACAAGATGTGGGACAAGCAGCATGGCGGCTTCTACACCTTGGTTGATCAGCAGGGAAATGTGAGGGCGCAGGCTGGCCGGCATGGCTATGCCGGTGCTGCCAAAACTGCTTACGGGAATGCCTTTGCCATTTATGGCCTTGCCGCCTATTACCAGGCCTCCGGAGACACAAGCGCCCTGGGCCTTGCCCAAAAAACATTCCGCTGGCTGGAGGAGCACAGCCACGACCCGGTGCACAAAGGCTATTACCAGGCGCTGGAGGAGAATGGCACACCGATACAGCGAACAGCGCAAATGCCTGCCGACTCAAACGTGGGGTATAAGGACCAGAACAGCTCCATCCACTTACTGGAGGCGTTCACAGAGCTGTACCAGGTATGGCCCGATCCCTTGGTGCGGGAACGCCTGCAGGAAATGCTGGTGGTAGTCCGCGATACCATCGTGGCGGACAAGGACTATCTAACCCTGTTCCTGACACCGGATTGGCGAGCTGTTTCTTTCCGCGACTCTACAGAAGAGGTAATCCGAAAGAATTACCACCTCGACGAAGTGTCCTTTGGGCATGACATCGAAACAGCTTACCTGATGCTGGAGGCGTCCCACGTGCTGGGCCTGGAGGATGACAGCAAAACCATGCAGGTGGCCAAAAGGATGGCAGACCATACGGTCAGAACGGGTTTTGACAGGACTGTCGGCGGCTTTTATGATGGCGGCTATTATTTCAAGGGTAAAAACGACATCACCATTATCAGGGATACCAAGAACTGGTGGGCACAGGCAGAAGGACTCAACACCCTGCTATTGATGGCTGACCACTTCCCGGAGGATGAGTTGCGTTACTTCGACCTGTTTCAAAAGCAGTGGGACTACATAGACAAGTACATCATCGACCATGAGCATGGCGACTGGTACCCCGGTGGCCTGGACAAGGAGCCGCAGCAGAAAACTGCTCTCAAGGCGCAGATATGGAAAGCCTCTTATCACCAGTTCCGGGCACTTGCCAATGTGGTGCAACGCTTAACCCCTGATACAGCTGTACCCTCTACACCACAGAACCTGAGGGCAAGTACCAACAAAGGCACACTAGTTCTGCAATGGGACAAGGCAACAGACAATAGAAACATGCTGGGTTACAACCTGTACCTGGACGGTGCGAAAGTCGGCTTCACCCCGCGGACAAACTTCTCTCTCCCTGCCGTTGCCAGACTGAAGGGGAAAAAGCTTACGGTGCGGGCTGTGGATTTACAAGGCAATCTGTCTGCTTTCAGCAAGGTGCTCTCCATTTAAGAGCGTCTTAAAAAAACCTTTTTGTTGCCTCCTGGGCTTGCTGCCCAGGGGCTATGTCTTCTCCTAATAAGAAACAATTTATGAACCGGACGCTAAAGTATCTTATCGTGTGCCTGTTACTAATAGGGAGTTGTAAATCACTGGAAAAAGAAGAGGAAACGCACATTCAGGAGCTGGACTGGCCAGCCTATGGAGGCAATACCGCGGGCAACCGCTATTCGCCCTTAACGCAAATTAATAAAGACAACGTACAGCAGTTACAGGTAGCCTGGACCTACGACACAGGAGAGAACAACAATCCGGAAGAAAGAGGCATCAACATACAGTGCCAGCCTATCATGGCCAACGGCATGGTGTATGCCACAAGCCCTAAGCTGAAGCTTTTCGCGGTGCGGGCCACCACCGGTGAGGAGGTGTGGAAGTTTGACCCTTTCAAGGACAAGACTGCGAAGTACCATCCCAACCGGGGTGTGCTGTACTGGGAGGATGGGGATGACAGGCGGATTCTGTTTACTGCCGGTCCAACTCTTTACGCGCTCAATGCCACGACAGGGGAACTGGTGCCAAGCTTTGGCGTGCATGGGGAGGTAGATCTGCACGAAGGCCTGGGAGATGTAGAGACCCTGGGGCATGATGTAAAGCAGTTGACGGTGGATGTCACTACCCCTGGCGTTATTTACAAAGACATACTGATTATTGGCTCCCGGGTATCAGAGTACGGGGATGCGGCTCCCGGCTATATCCGGGCTTTTGATGTGCGTACAGGTAAGTTGAAGTGGGTGTTCCATACCATTCCGCAGCCCGGTGAATACGGCTACGAAACCTGGCCCAAAGATGCTTACAAGCGCGTAGGAGGAGCCAATGCCTGGGGTGGGTTGGTGGCCGACCTGGAGCGGGGCGTGGTGTATACTGGTACTGGTTCAGCTTCCTTTGACTTCTATGGTGGTAACCGGCACGGGGAAAACCTTTTTGCCAACTGCATCTTAGCGCTGGATGCCGAAACGGGCAAGCGCTTGTGGCATTTCCAGACGCAGCACCATGATATCTGGGACCGCGACCTGCCATGCCCGCCAAACCTGGTAACCGTAACCCACAACGGCAAAAAGATAGATGCCTTAGTGGCTGCTACCAAAGACGGGCTGGTGTTTGTGCTCAACCGCGATACCGGCGAACCTCTGTTCCCCGTGGAAGAAGTGCCTGTAACCACAGAAGGAGCTTTGCCTGGCGAACAGCCCTGGCCCACGCAGCCTATCCCGACAAAGCCGGCCCCGCTTTCCCGGCAGGAGATAACACTGGATGATTTGACGGACATCTCTCCGGAAGCGCATGCTTATGTAAAAGAAAGGTTCCTGGCCAGCCGCTACGGCAGCAAGTACATTCCCCCAAGCGAGCAGGGCACTTTTTACGTAGGTATTGGAGGAGGGGCTGAGTGGGGAGGTAACGCCACGACCCCGGATGGGATACTGATACAAAATGCGAATGAGACCCCTTACGACCTGAAGATGTCGTCCACGGCCTTGGCAGACGGAAGCGATTCACCGGGCAAAGCCCTTTTTGCTACCACCTGTGCCCCTTGCCATGGGGCTGATAAAAAGGGAAGTGAAGCCTTCCCGAGCTTAGTGGATGTGGGCAAGCGGCTTACACGGGATCAGATCACGGCTGTCGTGAAAACCGGGCGAGGCAGAATGCCCTCTTTTCAGCACATGCCCGACCATGACCGCGAGACGATAGTAAACTTCCTGATGGAAACGGAGCCTCGGGCACCAGTCGCCGCTTTAACAGATTTCCACAGTGCAGTCCCCACTGCTAAGGCAAAGCCAGACACCGATTTCCCGTATACGCCGCCTTACATTAACAACGGTTACAAAAAGTTTCTGGACTCAAACGGATATCCTGCTGTAAAGCCACCTTGGGGTACGCTAAATGCCATCGACCTGAATACAGGAGAGTACCTGTGGCGGGTGCCGTTGGGTGAGTATCCGGAGTTAACAGCGAAAGGAATTCCCCAAACAGGTACAGAAAGCTATGGCGGTCCTGTTGTAACAGCCAGTGGCTTGATTTTTATTGCCGGAACTTATGACGAGAAAATAAGGGCCTTTGACCGGCACACAGGCAAAGTGATGTGGGAGTACAAGCTGCCGGCAGGAGGATTTGCCACCCCCATTACCTATATGGCTAGCGGTAAACAGTACGTTGTGATTGCGGCAGGAGGAAGCAGGAATGGTTTGAAGCCAGGAGGTTCTTATGTAGCCTTTGCCTTGCCCTAGGTATAAATACAACATAAGACTGATTGAATAGGCAAAGGCTGTAAAGGGAATAAAGTGTCTGAAGAGGCTATACTTTAGGGCTGTTACCTTTGGGAAGTCAAGGAGCTTGGTAGTTATTCCCCATGTGGAAAGGCATCCTTATCCTTATACCACACTCCGGAGGCTTGTCTTCATTGCCAAATGTTTTTAAATTGATGTACCGGCGGCTAAGAGAGTCGCAGAGGTTAAAATCTGAAACATGCCGCTTCGCCCTTCTGTTAATACCCTTCTAAAATTACTCTTATACTGCACGTTGGCGCTTCTTTCCCTAGGCTGCGCTAACGAAAAAGTGAACCGTGTCCTTGTTTTTTCGAAAAACAGTCAAAACCAGTTGACCGCTGATGAGGCCGCCACTGCTTTGGCTGCTTATGTTTCGAGCAATAACATAGAGGTAGACACTACTACCAATCCCGCTTATTTTGTGGAGGACTCGCTGAAGCGGTACGGCACTGTTGTTTTTCTGAGCACATCGCAGGACGTGCTGGCAGTGCGGCACCAGAATGAGATAGAACGCTTTGTACAGGCAGGGGGTGGCTTTGTAGGCGTGCATGCAGCAGGCAGTTCCCGGTACCAGTGGCCCTGGTACAATAGCATGCTCGGTGCGAGTTTTGAAAAGCAGCCAGACAGTTTGGTAAGTGTTGTGGATGTACAGATGCAATTGGTAGGAGAGGACAAGATGTTGACAGAGGGCCTGTCCAAAAGCTGGCAGCAGCAGGATGCGCCCTTTAAGCTCGCCTCTTTTGATCCTGGTGCCACTGTGCTGGTAGAGTCGGAGCAGGGTGAGCCGATTTCCTGGTACCGCGCGTACGACGGCGGACGCACTTTCTATACCATAGCCGGAGGAACAACTGAAAGTTACGAGAACGAGGACTTTCTGCGCCATGTGCTGGGCGGCATCCGCTATACCTTGCAGGGACCTGAGCTCGACTATGGCAAGGCCTACACACAGCAGGTGCCGGAAGATAATCGGTTTCTACCAGTGGTACTGGATACTTACCTGCACGAGCCGATCGAGATGGAGGTGATGAGCGATGGCCGTGTGTTGTTTATTGAGCGCCTGGGGAATGTAAAACTGTACGATCCGGAGCAAAAAGAGACGAGGGTACTGGCCAAACTGGATGTGCACACCGAAGGCAATTACGAGGACGGTCTCCTGGGGCTGGAGTTAGACCCTGACTTTGACCGCAACAACTATATTTACCTCTACTACTCGCCTGTTGGCGACAAGGCCGTACAGAACCTATCACGGTTTAAGTTGCTAGGTGGCGACAGCCTGATCATGCGTTCAGAAAAAGTGGTACTGGAGGTGCCTGTACAGCGGGAAACCTGCTGCCACTCTGCCGGCAACGTATACTTCGGGCCTGACGGCTACCTCTACCTGACCACCGGCGATAACACCAGTTCGAAAGAATCAGACGGTTTTACGCCAATTGATGAGCGCCCGGGAAGAGCCCCTTTTGATGCACAGAAGTCTTCGGGCAATACCCATGACCTGCGCGGCAAGATCCTGCGCATAAAAGTAAACCCTGATGGCACTTACGCTATCCCCGACGGTAATCTGTTCCCAAAAGACGGGTCGGAAGGAAGACCGGAGATCTATGTGATGGGTGCCCGCAACCCTTACCGCATGACAGTAGACAAGCGTGGCTATGTGTATTGGGGCGATGTAGGTCCTGACGGGGGAATCGCTACAGAACGTGGCCCCCTGAGCCAGGACGAGTGGAACCAGGCCCGAAGGCCGGGGAATTATGGCTGGCCTTATTTTGTGGGAGATAACAAGGCCTACGCCGACTTCAACTTCGCCACGAACGAGGTAGGGCCGAAGTTTAACCCAAGGCGCCCTGTCAACGAGTCGCCAAATAACTACGGTTCCAGGGTGCTCCCTCCGGCGCAAAATGCTATGATCTGGTATCCGTATGGAGAGTCGGAGGAGTTTCCGATGCTGGGCACTGGCTCACGCTCTGCTATGGCGGGTCCTTTCTATTACTTCGGCGATTACCAGAAGTCCCGTAGCAAGTTCCCTAAGTACTACGACAACAAGATGTTCATCTATGAATGGGCGCGCGACTGGATGAAAGTGCTGACCTTTGACGAGAAAGGAAACCTGCAGAAAATAGAGCCTTTCCTGCCAAGCCAGGAGTTTGCCCATCCGATTGATGTGAAGTTCGGGCGCGACGGGGCGATGTATGTGCTGCAATATGGCGCCAACTACTTTGCCCGTAACCCTGATGCTTCGCTTATCAGAATCGAATATGCAGAAGGAAACAGGCAGCCTGTCGCCCAGATAGAGGCAGAAAAAACAGTGGGGGCAGCGCCATTCAAAGTAACTCTTTCCGGCAAAAAGTCTTTCGACTATGACAAAGGAGATGCGTTACGCTACACCTGGGAGTCAGGGGCAGGTGAGGAGTCGGAAGAGGCAAGCCCTACCTTCACGTATAGCAAACCCGGCGTTTACCGGCCTAAGCTAACCGTAACGGATAAAGAAGGCGACAAGGCCACTGCTGAACTAGAGCTAAAAGTTGGCAACGATGTGCCCCAGGTAACGATTGCCATGGCAGGTAACCGCAGCTTCTACTTCGATAATAGAACTTTAAACTATAGGG
Organism: Pontibacter ummariensis; assembly: GCF_900188175.1. Classification (GTDB taxonomy): domain Bacteria; phylum Bacteroidota; class Bacteroidia; order Cytophagales; family Hymenobacteraceae; genus Pontibacter; species Pontibacter ummariensis. Next base: position 254,457 of record NZ_FZOQ01000001.1, read on the forward strand.
TGCAGGTGCAGGACAAAGAAGACGGGCAACTATACAAAGGTATCCCGGCCAATCAGGTAAACTTTAGCGTTGATTACCTTCCGGAAGGAAAAGACCTGGCCCTGCTAACATCCAACAGCCAGAATGCAGAAGCAGGGTCTGTGAAGTTCCTGAGAGGGAAAACCCTGATAGCCGGAAGCGACTGTAAGTCCTGCCATGCTATTGATAAAAAGTCCATTGGGCCGACGTATAAGGCCATTGCCGCCCGCTATGCCGGTAAGAAGGGGGCAGTACCGCAGCTGGTGAAGAAAATCATAGCCGGGGGTAACGGCAACTGGGGCACGGCCATGATGGCAGCACATCCGCAGTTATCAGAAGAGGAAACAACAGCCATGGTGCAATATATTCTGTCTCTTACTGATGGCGCACAAGCCTCTCTGCCTCTGGCCGGCACCTACCCACTGAAAGAGCATAAAGGGGTTGGCGAAGCTGGTAGTTATGTAATTTCTGCCAGTTATACTGACACTGGGGACAAGATAACAGGACCCTTAACCGGACGGGAACTTGTTGTTTTGCGCCACCCACGGGTGCAGGCCGAAGACTTTGACTCGTTCCGCAATGTGGGGCGCCAGCAGCCACACGGCGATGGCCCTTCGGTAATTAGTGATATCAAAGATGGCTCCTACATATCCTTTAAGAACATTGACCTGACAGGTATTAAAGAGTTGGTGTTTCAGGTCGCCTCCGGAACAGATGGCGGCACAATTGAGGTACGTGCAGGCTCTCCGACCGGGAAGTTGGTGGGCACAGCCAATGTAAACCCCGGCATAGACAATTCAAGCTGGCGAGAGTGGAAGACTGTGACCGCTCCGGTTATTAACAACCCAGGGGAAACGGACGAGTTGTTCTTTGTATTCCGAAACAAAGTGGCAAAGGACAGAGCCTTTATGCTCCTGGATTGGATTTATTTTTATGATGGCGCCGGCCAGGGTGTCGCGACTAAATGAGTATGATTTACAAAAACAGAAGGGCTTCCTGTGTAGCAGGAAGCCCTTCTGTTTTTGTAAATGTTTTACTTAAGTAGACTAGCTTAGCAGACCAGTCAGGTTTTATAGCTTGTGGCGATACTTGCCAGTGGGTCACCTGGGGTTACATCCTGTTCCACAAAGAAGCACTGCACACCGGCAAGCGCTGCCTTCGTTTGCCTACAAGATGTTCTTTAGCTATAGCAACCCTATGCCGAGATTAATCCCAAAAAGGCTTGCCGGATGGTATCATGGCGATGTGCAAGCTGGCCAGATTACTTTACCACAGTGGCAATAACACGCTGGTAGCGGGTTAACCTGGGAGACCCGGCATCGCTTACTTCCAGAATAAGGTGTATCGTGTCGCCGTTTTTCGCATCTGCCGGAACGGTGAAAGCTGCTCTCTGTTTGTTTGCATCCTGAATAGCTACTTTCCCTTTGTATGAGTCTACCTCTTCGTACTGCCACCACCTGTAGTTGAGGGCATCTCCGTCTGGATCACTGGCCGTACCCTTCAGCTTTACTTTCTTCCCCGGCTTCACCACAATGTCCTGTGGGTGGCTAAGTTTGACAAGGGGAGCATGGTTGGCTTCCTCATAACTCATAACAGACCAATCGGCCCGCGCGGCAAAGCCGTTTTGCAATACATCTATCCACCGCGTCTGCGGATAGGTAGTATCTTGTTTCTTGGTGTAAGGGTTATAGTCTGTCACGTGCTGGCCATCTTCCCAGCGGTTAGGGTTTTTCTCGGATTGTACCATGCGTCCGCCCCAGCCACCGTAAGAGGCATCCTCCATGCTTCGCAGGCCAACATCTAACAGGTAAAAGAAAGCGGGAGAGTCGCCTTCTGAGATAAAGTCGTGTTGGTTACGTTCGTACTTTATCGCTTCCTGCATGTCCCCGTGTGTGTGCTCCGGGTCTCCTGCTATTTGTTTGCCATCGCCCCAGAGGTAGTACCCCTCCAGCAGGGGACCGTGATTAAACCGGATGTTCTCAGCAAACCAGGGACCACTCAGGTAGGGCTGCAGCGCTGTAGGCACCACTTTGGGCCAGAGATAGGCAAAGCTCCAGAACTGGTCGGAGTTGTACAGCACCTTTATCTCCGGCCAGTTAGGTGCCACATACTTCTGGTAGGTAGCGTCCTGGTCCAGGACAGCATAAATGATCGCTTTGTCAGACACTTTTCTGTAGATAGCAGGCCACTGTGGGGTCCCCTTATACTCCTCCTCAATGGATTTGAGTGCACGGGCTACAGTGTTGGTGCCTCCCCATATCTGCAGGTATACCGGGCTGGCATTGCCGTCTAACAGGATTTGCTTGATGAAATCAGACCCTTCTGTGTCCTTTTCCATGTCACCCTCAAACTCTATGTTGCCTACCCGCACAAGGCTTTGTAAATAGTCCGGGGAAGGATAGCCGGTGGCATGCTGCTTCAGGTTGTCATACATCTTGCCGTACTCCTGATGTAGTGCTGCATCCAGGTAGTGCCGGGTCAGCGAAGCTCTGACCGCTCACCATAACGTTCTGCTGTGTTAGACATCTCCGATATAAAACGAGTCCCCTTTCCGTCGCCAGCATAGTGCCACTGCGAACTGCTGTATACCAGCCCTACAATGTCAAACTCGTTTGAATACAGGAGCAGCCGGATAAAAGAATCCACGTCGTCTACCTCACCATCTGTGGTGATGATCGTGCGGGGTTTGCCTGTCGTTGCCTGCGCCTTAGCGGCAGAGCTACCGTAGGCTAGCATGAGCAGCATTGTGAAGAGCACTAAACTTAATTGTCGCATATACTAGTCCCATTTTACAGCTATCCGGTAAGAAGCTGTTGCTAATACTTTAACTGAAAAGCGTTTACTACTGATAGCGCAGTCCATACCCGAACTTATAGAGCGGGTCTTTTGAGTCGTAAGGTACGTCCTCTTTCTGGTTGCGTACCGCCTCCATCGACGAGGGTAGCTCGAAAGGCAGGTTGCCTTCCGGCTTTGCCACACCGAAGATCACGTCCATCACAGCTGTGTCGCTGGCACCGAAGTCGGCTAGTAGGGCTTTGGCGTTCTGGCTGATCTCGGGTATCACAGCCGGACGGTCGAGGTAAATATCCACCACCGTAGGCACTGTCTTCAATAACTGCAGGATCTCTTCTTTTTCCTTGCCTTTGAAATCCAGGTCACCGTGATGGAAGCTTTTCGCAAAAGGGTTCTTTGTCTCTACCGGATACCAGGGAGCCTTTAGGCGGATGATCGCCATATCAGCCTCTTTTGGGTTGTCTACCACCGTGCCATACTGTGCAGCCACCTTCGGATCCACGTTCTTCACATACAGCTTTAACCGGCCCTGCTGTAGTGGCAGCACTTGCGTGTCGTTCTTTAGCAGTGTCATGGCGCGGCGCTGGGAGGCTTCGCCTGCTGCTTTAAAGGCCGGGTTGCTGAGTACTTTTACGGCGTTTTCTACATCCACATAAGGATTATCGAACAAGCCCAGCTGAAATTTCTGGCGCAGTAGTCTACGCACTGATTCATCGATACGGGCTTCTGTTAATTTGCCGTCCTGCACCAGCTTTACGACCAGTTCCGGCACGCTTTCCCCGCCAAACTGATCCACGCCTGCATCAACTATTTTCTTTACCCTGTCTTCCTCGCTCAGGTGCTCTACCCCCCAGGCGCGGGCCGGCCAAATCGTCGTGCCCATGTTCACGTCGGTGATCAGGCCCCAGTCGGTGCACACTACGCCGTCGTACTTATACTTGTCGCGCAACAGGCCTGTGATAATGGCTTTGTTGTAGGCGAAGGCCACGTTTTCATCCGTCTGATCCACCGGTACGCCATAATATGGCATGATAGCAGCCGTATTGGCTTCAAAGGCAGCCTCGAAAGGGATCAGGTGGTAGTCGAAGTTATTGCCGGGGTATACCTGTCCTTTCTGAAACTCGAAGTGGGGGTCAAGGCCTTCTTTCTGGGGACCTCCTCCGGAAAAGTGCTTCGTCATACAGGCGACGCTGTTGGGTCCCAGCTCCTCAGCCTGAAAGCCGAGGATGTAGGCCTTGGCCATGCGGGCCGATAGCTGCGCATCCTCACCGAAAGTGCCGCCAATACGTGCCCAGCGAGGTTCGGTTGCCAGGTCCACCTGTGGGTGCAGGGCCTCTCGCAGACCAACGGCGATGTATTCCTGGCGGGCAATGTCTGCAAACTGCCGGGTAAGCTCCTCATCACCGATGGCGGCGAGGCCGAGCGGCTCACACCACTGAGAAAAGCCGCTGGCAGCCATGGAAAAAATGCTCTCGCTAAAGTGGTTGCGTGGGTCCGAGGCAATGGTGACCGGTATGCCTAAGCGGGTGTTCTCCGCTTCCTGCTGTATCGCATTATAGCCCATGGCCAGCGCCCGGGTGTCTGGTGCTTCCCAGAAGTTGAAGTGGTTCATGTACTTCCCCGTGATTGACTCCCCGGCTGTAGGTAGCCTGGCGGCCATGCCTTTGGTATCCGGCTTCTTCACGATGGTGCCATCGTCGTTGATGAAGGTGCCGTAAATGAACATCATGCCCGCTTTTTCCTGTAGCGTCATTTGGGAAAGCAGGTCATTTACGCGGGCTTCGATTGGCTGTGACCTGTCTTCGTACGGGTCCATTCGGCCGTTCTTATTCAGATCGCGGTAACTAACCTTCGCTGTTGTTACCGCTTCGCTGCCGCTTCCGGGCTGGGTGCTGTTGCAGGCCATACCCGCCAGCAGCAGCGCCAGCGGTAAATGCCTTATCAACCGGTTGGACTGATTTCTTTTCATTGTATGAATCTAAGGTGGGTGAAAAGTCTGTGTGTCGCTGTAACACAATGTAAAAATTTTTCTGTTAATTTTATCTTTTCTCCTGTTTTATTTCTTTACTTAAAAATGGAAACAACTTACCCTGTGGAAGACAAAGTAGGAAGCATGCTGCAAAAAGGAGGAGAGCACTTTCATCCGGGCCTTTCTGTAGACTGCGTGATATTCGGGTTTCATGACAACCAGTTGAAAGTGTTGCTGCTGAAAATGAAGCATGCTGATAAGTGGGCCTTGCCAGGAGGCTTCGTCTACAAAGAGGAGGACGTGGAGCACGCTGCGGTTCGGGTGCTGGAGTCCCGTACCGGGCTCAGCGATATCTTCCTTCGGCAATACCATACCTTTGGTGCCCCCGCACGATCAGACAGAAAGCTAAACAGGGAGCTGTTGGAGTCAGTTGGAATGGAGCCACACGAGGGGCATTGGTTTCTGCAGCGTTTTATAACCGTGGGGTACTATGCGCTGGTGGACTTTTCGAGTGCGGTGCCGCGGCCAGACGAAATTTCGGAGGCCTGTGCCTGGTGGGACCTGCAGGAGATTCCCCTTTTAACGATGGACCACAACCACATCCTGCAGAAAGCATTGGAGACGCTGCGGAAACAGCTTAACGACCAGCCGATCGGCTATAACCTGCTACCTGAAAAGTTTACTATGCCGGAACTGCAAAGGTTGTATGAAACCATCCTGGGCAAACGGCTGGATCGCCGTAATTTTCAGCGAAAGATGCTGGGCTATGGCATCCTAAACAGGCTGGAGGAACGCAAGCAAGGAGTAGCGCACAAAGCCCCCTTCCTTTACTCTTTCAACCAAGAGCGGTACGGGGCGGCGCTGCAGGACGGTTTACAGCAAGGCTGGTAGAGCGTTTAAAATCAGATGGCGCACCTGCATCAGGTGCAGCGTTTACCGCTGTAGTCACTTAAAAGCTTGTTTGTAATTAGTCTGGCGAGCTTAGGCTGGGACATTTGCGGGGCCTGTGAAGCTGCGAACAATCCGAGTTGTTAGCGGAGCAGCACCTGTATAAATGCCTGCTCCGCTCAGTGGTTTACTCGTACAAATCGTCCAGCCGGGCATTCGCCAGGTCTACAAACAACTTACTCATTTTGTCAGTGACAGCCTGGAAGAAGCGGGCGCCCTTTTCCGGGGTGGCTTGCTTCGGGTTGCCCACCCCTGTGTCCTCTGTCACCTGCGACCACTTGCGCTCGGCCCATGCCCAACCCTCTCGGAAAGCTTTGATTTTCGGTTTCCTGTCATGTCCTTCGCCAGCCTCCTCTAAAGGCCGGACCAGGTCAGGGCGTAAGTGCAGGATCAGGCTTGTTTCCATCTCGTCTGCGTGATCGCCGGGGTAGTCGAAGAACTCGCTCTTGTTCATTGCCTGAAACCAATTGCAGCTGGAGATAAACATCTTCGGATACTTTAGTCCCAGTTCCCGGATCATGGTTTTGAAGTCGTTGCCGCCGTGGCTGTTCACGATAAGCAGCTTGTAAATCCCCTGCCTGTTCAGCACCTCCAGTACGTCGTTCAGCACAGCGGCCTGTGTGCTGGGGCTCATGTTGATGTCTAAGAGGATGTCGGCCTGCCCCGTGTTGACGCCAAACGGAATTGTGGGTAATACAATCACTTTTGCGCCAGCTTCCCAGGCCTTTCGCGCCGCTTCTGCCGCTATGTTGTCGGCTTCAATGATGTCGGTCGCATAGGGGAGGTGGTAGTTGTGTGCTTCGGTGGCGCCCCACGGCAGGATCGCCACTTCGAACTGCTCGTCCTTGATGGCCTTCCAGTTTGTTTCTGCCAGAATGTATGGTCTCATATGGTGGTAATTTTTTTCGATTATAAACAGTTTCTTACTCTCTTAAACAGAAGGTGATGTTATAGTAGCTCGCCGATCAAGGAGAAACGAAGGCACAGCAGGCGAGGCGAAAAGCTAGAAAAGAGCCCAAAAGCCCAAGTCGCTACATGGCTCTTGGAAACATATACCCTGGTTACCTTTCTCAACACTAGCAGACAAGCTGTGTTTTACATCGGCAAGAAACACTTTTATGAAAATATAAGAAAAGGTTACTCATAAACATAAAAGTTTTATATATTACTTAAGTATTTCGCTTTGGTCATTTACTAATACTCAGGCTTATGAGGCTATTCGTCATCCTGCTGCTGTTTGCCAGCAGTGCCTTCGCACAAGATATTCCCTCCCGCTGGGACGAACTGACAGCAAGCGACTGGCCGAAGGCGCTCGAGAAATCAGCCCGCACCTGTATTCTGCCGATTGGTATTCTGGAAAAGCACGGGCCGCATGCTCCCCTTGGCTCTGACCTGATCCACGTGCGGGAATGGGCGGCACGGGCAACTAAGAACGAGTACGCGGTGGTGTTTCCCGATTACTTTTATGGGCAGGTATATGAGGCTCAGCAGCAGCCCGGCACTTTTGCCCTGCCAAGCCGCTTGGTGTGGGACCTGCTGGATGCCACGGTGGAAGAGATTGCCCGGAATGGCTTCGATAAAATTGTTATCGTAAACGGACATGGGGGGAGTCCTCAGTTGCTGCGTTACTTCGTGCAGTCGCAACTGGAGAAGCGCCGTGACTATGTCGTGTATTTCTTTGATCCGGTACAGGACCCTGCCTTTACTGCTAAAGTGAACAAAATGCGTAAAACAGACCCTGCCGGCGACCAACATGCGGGCGAGCGGGAAACCTCTACTCTGCTTTACCTACGACCGGACTTAGTGAAGCAGGAGCGGGCAACGCAGGAATCAGGGGAAAACCTGAAGCGGTTGGACCTGCCCAACCTCTACACTGGTATTTGGTGGTATGCCAGCTATCCGAATCATTATGCCGGGGAAGGGGCGAAGGCAAAACGGGAACTAGGCAAGCTTTTAACAGAGAATCAGGTAGAGGCCCTGACACAAGCCCTGAAAGTAGTGAAGGCCGATACCAAAACGCTGGAGATCCAGAAGGAATACTTCGACAGGGTAGACCAATTGGGAGAAGAAAACTAAACCTTCCGGTTCTGCTCCTGGAATCACTGACCGCTTACCCGCTACATGGCCTTTGCGAAGGCTTCATTCAAACAGGAACCATATCCTTTCGCTATAACCCGCTTCTATGAATCAAGTCTTTACTACTGATAAGGCCACGGACAAGGGCCTGTTACAGGAAATGCCCCGGCAGCGCTACCTGGCCTTAGATGTGCTGCGCGGTATGACCATTGCGCTGATGATCGTGGTGAACACGCCCGGTAGTTGGCAAACCATTTATCCCCCTTTCCGGCATGCAGCCTGGCATGGTTTCACGATCACGGATCTTGTTTTTCCTACTTTCCTCTTTGTGGTAGGGAATGCCATGAGCTTTAGCATGCGCAAGTTTGAGGGGCAGGATGACAGCACTTTTTTGAAAAAGGTGTTCAAAAGAACAGCCCTGATCTTTCTGTTAGGCCTCTTGCTGCATTTCTTCCCTTTCGTGACCCGCAACGAGGCTGATGAGCTAGTGCTTTTTAACTTCGCAAACATGCGCATTATGGGGGTGTTGCAACGCATAGCACTTTGCTATGGCATGGCGGCCCTGGTGATCCATTATTTTAAGGTGCGGGGAGCTGTGGTATTTAGCGCCATTGCGCTGCTGTCTTACTGGGCGATCATGTATTTTGTAGGCGAACAGCCTGATCCCTATAGCCTGGAGGGAAACGCGGCACTGAAGTTTGATTTGCTGCTGATCCCGGCCCAGAACCTCTACAAGGGGTTTGGGATTCCTTTTGACCCTGAGGGACTACTTAGCACCTTGCCGGCGGTGGTCAACGTGATTGGAGGTTTTCTGGCTGGCTTGTACATACAGCGAAATGGCAACAACATGGGGACTGTGTTTAAGCTAGCTTTGGGGGCGGCGGCCTTTATTGTGGTGGCCCTGGCGTGGGACCTGGTTTTCCCCATTAACAAACCAATCTGGACAAGCTCTTATGTAGTGTACACTATTGGCCTGGATTTGCTTATCCTATCTGTGCTGATGCTGGTCATCGAGGTGGCAGGCTACAAGGGTTGGACCTACTTCTTTGAGGTATTCGGCAAAAACCCGCTGTTCATTTACATCTTGTCCGGAGCGATCATCAAAGTCATGAGCCTCTCCAGGATAGGGGGCATGAGCGTGAATGGTTGGCTGTATCAAAATGTTTACCTGGCCCTGCTGGAAGGGGAGAACGCTTCTCTACTCTTTGCTATCAGCTATATGCTACTCTTGTGGTGCATTGGCTACTGGATGGACAGGAAAAAGGTATACATCAAGGTGTAACCAAACGCAATGCCTTTGGTAGCGCGATATAAGTAGAAGAGGGGTAGCCAGGTGTTACCCCTCTTCTGTTTTTTAGCTTAAAGTAAAAGATATCTCCAGCAGAGTGACTGACAGTACCTGATTGCCGGCCAGGGGATGTTGCTGGGCCGAGTAAGTGTTTGGGAAGTAGTAAACATAAAGAAGGGCAAGTACAAATGCATCCGCAAGCAAGATATCTTTTAAGGCAGGTACAACAGGATACTTTTACACTTTTTCCTGGGCACCTGCTTTCTCCTGTTGTAGCCAGACAGGCTTGGTTTCTGACTGGTGGTCTGCGCCTAGTATATCCCGGTAAAGCGCCGGCTTCCGGGCGTTGCGGTAGCGGTAGCCACCAGCCAACTGAAGTTTGTCTTCCGTAATGGTGGCGATGGTAATGGCATTATCAAAGCTTTTGACTTCCGAAAGCACTTCACCATAAGGGTCCAGGATCATGGCGTTGCCGTTTTTAAGGTGTTCGCCATCATACCCAATAGGGTTGGTGAAAGCATAATACACCCCGTTGTCATAAGCCCTGGCGGGTAGCCAGCGCATCAGCCATCGGCGCCCTTTCGGACCGTCGAATTCCAGCCGAAGGGGCACAGGGTCGGTGTGCCGGGCCTGCCACAGGCTGTCGGCCACATAGCCCCGCCCGGGCATTGCGGAGGGTGTGCAGCCGGTAACGTGTGGGGCGAAAATAAGCTCGGCACCCAGCAGGGTAGTGGCTCTCACGTTCTCTACTACATTGTTGTCATAGCAGATCAGGATGCCACACTTCCATCCTTTCAGGTCAAATACCACGTACTCGGTGCCCGCCTCCAGGTACTTGCTGATAAAGGGGTGGATCTTGCGGTACTTGGCTAGCAACTCTCCCTGATCTACGCACACATAAGTATTGTAGAGCTTACCCGCTTCTACTTCAACCAGACCGGCCAGAATGGCAATGCTATACTTTAAGGATAGCTCCTGAAGCTTTTGCAAGCTCGGCCCTCCCGGAACGTCTTCCGCTATTGCCAGTAGCTCCTCATGCGTCAAATCTTTCAGGAAAGTATAGGCGGTGATGGAGAGCTCGTGAAAGCTGATTACCTCCGCGCCGCCTGCCTTCGCTTTAGCGGTTAGTTCTTCTATAACAGCCAGGTTATAGGCCTTATCGCCGTCTTTGGGTTCGAACTGCGCAACCGCCACGCTTAGATTTCTCATGCTACTTGTTTTTATCTTTTGTATTTATGCCTGTGTTAGAGGTAACTTCTTAAGGAAAACTGTCATGAGGCTTTTACCCTCCACAACGATTACGGAGCCTGCGTAAGCGGAGGCTGCATGTTGCTAAACCCTTTGGTCTGAATAAGGTCAGCATAGTTCATGAGCCGGAACTTCCGGTCTACCAATTTCCTGAATTCAGGAGAAACAAGCATGTTTAGCTCTGTTTGCCGGTGTTGGCTGGCTCTTGGTTTCCCATCCGCTGCATTCATAAGGGCGCTGTTCATATCCACCAGAACGTCCATCTCCGGAGAACTCTGGGCCACGTGCAGTTCTACTACATTCAGGCTTCCTGGCTTTAGGTTGCTGGCAAAGTCCATAAACTCTTTCGCCTTGGTCTCTACGGATACAGGCCACATGCTTTTGTAGGTTTCGCCAAAGTAGCTCGATATACCCAGTTTATACTTTCGGGCTAGTTTCATGGTAATGGCCTGCAGTTCAGGTGTGGCAACAGCCATGCCCATGTGCGGGTCCACGTAACTAACTTTCAGGCCTGACTTTAATGCCCTTTCTATCTGAGCGGTCAGTTCTTTCTCTACTTCATCGAGTTTATAGTCGCTCTTCAGGAAAGCCTCGATAGAGGGCGGAAAGTATCCAAGGCTGTCCACGAGGCTTGGCACAGCGGAATGACCAGCTACAGGCCCCCACCTATAGTTCTTCCACTCTGCGTTCAGGGTTAGGTGCACGCCCACTGCCACGTTCGGATGCTCTTTCAGGATCTCTACCGCCTCCTGGTACCAGGGGCAGGCAAACATCACAGAAGCAGAGAGGGGCATGCCCGTTTCCGCTAACTGTTTCACGCCCATGTTCACCGCATGGTTCATGCCGATGTCGTCCACCCGTAGCAGCAGGGTAGGGGGCGCTGTTTTTTGTGCCAGCGCCAGCTGCACCGGAAACACATTCATTAGCAGCACAGTAACTACAAGCGTGTAAAGCTTTTTCATCCTTCCTGGGGTTTTTACGTTTCTAAACCTTGTACTTATGTTCTTGCTTTAAGATAACATTAAATAGAATAAGTTGATACTCTTTTGCCTTAGGCCAACTAAAAGTTTCTCGTCTTAAATATTACAAGGCAACAGGTTAAAAGTACCCCTGTCCTGCGAGTGCGAAAGGGAATGTTTGAGGCCGGAAAAAATAGTTCTGCTTTTGTCTATAAAATCGATAGAGTTTATATTTATTTGCAGGGGCAAGCAAGCAGAAGCCTTAGAAGCTGCTGTTTCTTTTAAAGATTGATTAAACTATTTGCGCCATAAAGGCAGGATTTAACACAGGTACACTTAAAACAGAAAAAGTATGAGAGCAATTTACTGGTATGGAGCTGGCTTAACAGTGGTTGCTGCTTATATACTCTTTGTCACAGGAGTGTATCAGTTGCTGTTAAATGCCATGCCACAGGCTATCAGCGAGCAGATTACGTCTGAAATCTTCCTGTACATGCTGGCAGGTTTTGTCGCTCAGATGATAGACGGTGCCTTGGGGATGGCCTATGGGGTAAGCTCTACCACTTTCCTGATGGCCATGGGGGTACCGGCCGCTGCTGCAAGTGCCAGCGTGCATACCTCCGAAATTTTCACCAGCGGCGTGTCGGGCCTCATGCACCTGAAATTCGGCAATGTAAACCGAAAGCTGTTCCAGACGCTGCTGCTGCCGGGCATAGTCGGGGCTGCCCTGGGGGCCTATGTGCTTTCCTCACTGGAAGAGTACGATTACATCATCAAGCCAATTGTATCTACTTATACCCTGGTGCTGGGTGTGCTCATTCTCCGGAAAGCTTACCAGTTAAGGAAAGAAGGGGTGGAAGTGAAGAACGTAGCGCCTCTGGCTATCTTCGGCGGCTTTATGGACTCCATTGGCGGAGGCGGCTGGGGCCCGATCGTGTCGTCTACCCTGATGGCGCGTGGCCATTCGCCCCGCTTTACCATAGGTTCTGTTAACCTGGCCGAGTTTTTCGTGGCGCTGGCCTCCTCGCTTACCTTCTTCACCATGATCGGCCTTGTACACTGGCAGGTAATTCTGGGGCTGATACTGGGAGGGATCTTTGCCGCCCCTGTAGCTGCCTCGCTTACAAAACGCCTCCCTGTTAAAACCATCATGCTGATCGTAGGCGTCGTGGTGATCCTCATCAGCCTGAAAACAATTATAACGGCTACATTAAAGCTGATATAATTTCCTCTTAAGTAGGGCCCTGTCTTATGCCTACCCAGGGTTTGCTGTGTACTCCTCGTCTTCCGATACCATCGCCGAAATAGCGTCGAGGCTGCTGAGAAAGGTGTTGTCCAGGATCTCGGCTGTGGCATCGCGCACCTTCTTCATCACGATGCGGATTTCGCAGGTCGCCTCGTCCGTGCACTCGTCACACTTGCGGTAGTACAAATGGCTGACGCAGGGGATAGGCGCCAGGGGGCCGTCTATCATTCGGATCACGTTACCGACAGAAATTTCAGCGGGGTTCTTAGCGAGGTAGTACCCTCCGTTCTTCCCTCTGACACTCTGTAACACTCCATTGGTCTTCAGGTCCACCAAGATCGCCTCCAGGAACTTTCGCGGGATGCGCTCTTTTTCCGCGATGTCCGATATAATGACTAGTCCTTTATCGTACTGGCGGGTAAGGTGAAGAAGTGCTTTAAGCGCATATTTTGCTTTTTTTGAAAGCATGGAGTGCCGGTGTTTAGTTAAGCCAAAGTTACTTTTTTAGAAGGTAAAGTGAAAAGATAAAGTTCCTGTCGGCATGCGGGTAAACGGGCTGCGCCCGGCCTATGCTATTGGAAGCACTAGTAAGCAGGGACGAGGGGCGCAACCGAAAGAAGTGGGCGTGGCCGTGTTGGTTGTGCCGCTAAAGATTGCTAACTTAAAAACAGGAAAACCGGGGCCGCCTGCCAGGGGCGTGACCGTGTTCTTACAAAACTGCCTTCAAAAGCCTAAACGAAACCAAGACCTATGAACAATCCGATCTGGATCATGACCTCCGCGTTCGATCAGCTTAATTTAGACCAGGTAATCGCAAAGGCGCAGGAAGCAGGAGTGCAGGGCCTGGACCTGTGCGTGTTCCGGCGGGACGGCACGCGGGATGACTTTGTGGCCACGCACCTGGACTATGAGAGCTTTGGTTTGGAAGAGGCGAAGCGCCTGCTGGAGAAATTCAATAAAGCCAGGTTACAGCTTTCGGTAGGGGCTTTTGAGAACCTGATCGGGGGTGACCCGGAACAGCGGGTGAAAAACCAGAACCACCTACTCCGGCTTATTCGCATGGTGCACCTGTTGGGCGGCGACGCTAACGGCGTGAAGGTAGGCACTTTTGTCGGCTACAACCATGAGCTGGGCAACCAGGAGCAGGGCTTTCAGAAAAACCTGGAGGCGTATGCCCGTGTCTTTACCCCCATCATTAAGTATGCCGAGGACCTGGGGGTGACGGTGCTGTACGAAAACTGCCCGATGGAAGGCTGGCGCTCAGCTAGCTACACGAGCACATTCAATAACCTGACAGGCGTGCTGGCAGCACGTAAGCTCATGTACGAGCTGATTCCCAGCAAAGCACACGGCGAGATTTATGACCCTTCGCATGATGTGTGGCAGCACCTGAATCCAAGCGAGGTGATCCGGCACACTGATATGGCACGCCTGCACCGCATCCACGTGAAAGCTACCCGCAACAAGGGCAACGTGTACTGGGGCAACATGTACCCCATGCAGTTGGTGGATGCGGACCTGGCCAGGCGAGCAGGGGTCCCAACCTGTAAGAACGACTGGGACCGCCATAATTACGAGGCAATGCTGCCGGGTTTCGGGGGCTCCGATAGTATGGACTGGCGCGCCTTTGTGAACACTTTGGAGGAGCGTGACTTTACCGGTCCTTTTGAAATCGAAAACGAGGCAGCCCTGTCGAAAGGGACCGGAAATATGGGGGCCATTATGCAAGGCTTTAAAGCAACTACCTTAAACCTGGCCCCCATGCTGTGGGAACTCTCGGAAGATGGATACCAGTATAACCCAAAAGGCTACAGAGAGCTGCAGGTAACTGCCAGCAAAGACATTCCGGTCGTAACGATGAAAGAGTTGGGCTTTAGGGAGTAAGCTCCCCTGCTTTTAAAGCGATCGCCTGCTTACTGACCTGGGTAGAGTCGGGTACGTTCTTTTGCTGGAAGTTGATACCCTGCTCCAGGTAAGGCTCCAGGATCGGCGCCATTCCCTCCAGCACCTGTACAGGTAGGGACGAGGTGAAGTGGAAGTCCGCTGATTCCCGACCCGGTACGAAGGCGGTTAGGGTACCAAAATGATGATCGCCGAGGAAGAACACAAAGGTGGCCGTACGGTTAAGCGCTTTAGAGGCCACACGCCGCCCTCCTGCGGTAAGCGTAAAAATGCGGTTATCCCCGGTTCCGGTTTTACCCCCCACATGCAAGGGTTCTCCGTCTGGCCGGGTGAAACCTCCCCGCAGGCGGCGTGCCGTTCCTTCGTCCACCACCTCAGATAAATTTGCCCGCACAAGGGCAGCCACTTCCGGTGCCATCACCTGTTCCCCCACTTTGGGCGACCACTTGAGGGCGGTTTCATAAGGCGTGTGGGCGGCGAAGTGTAGTTCCTCAATGCGGAGCGTTCGCTGGCGCTCTCCGTTGTTCATGATAATGCCCATTAGCTCTGCCAGTGCCTCCGGCCGGTCGCCAGAGGAGCCCAGGGCCGTCGCTAAGGAAGGCACCAGTTCATCAAAAGGATAGCCAAGCCGCTTCCAGCGTTGCTGTATGTCCTGAAAGGCGGCTAACTCCAGCATGGTGCGGATACGGGAATCCCGGGCACTCTTATAGCGCGTACGGAACAGCCATTTGTAAACGTCCTGACGTTCATCCTTGCTTGCCTCCACCACATCTTTCCATCCAGCACCTGGTTCTTGCAGCATGTAACTGAGTAACCATAGCTCCAGCGGGTGCACACTGGCAATGTAACCCTGGTCCGAGAGGTTATAAGCGTCGGGGCCATACTGGCGGTACAGTTCTCCAACCCGCTCATCTGTGAGCTCTTGCTGCGGCAGGCGCTCACGCAGAAACTTACCAAAGCTAACAGAATCAGTTTCAGGGTACAGGAAGCGGTGCACGAGGGCAAACTGCACCGGGTGTTGCCGTATGTTTCCCAGTATCTTGTTCAGCCGCTCCTCTTCCGACTTGCCTTCATACTTCTGCCAGAAGCGTAGCAGGAACTTTTGCCCTTCCCGGTCCGCAAACTGCATCAGGTATTCCCGGCGGCGCGGGTCGTTATCATCCGCCAAAAGCTTTGCCCTGTCGCCTATTGCCTGGTAATTGCTATAATATACCAGGTCCCGCATCAGGCGCACAAAAGGCAGGTTAATAGACTTGAGCAACGCCTCTTGTACGGTAGGGTGCAGTCCGTTTTGGTTGCTGCTGAAGTTACGGAAAGTGTGCATGCCGCCTCCCGTAAAGAAGGCTTCGTATGGGTTAGCCGAATAGCGGCGCTGCAGGGCCGCCTGCAGCATAGGAGCAAGGGTCTTGTCATCCGTGCTGATCAGGTAGTGCAGTGCCCACCGCGACAAGTTGTCCTGTGGTTCACGTAAAGCCTGGTGTAAACTCTGGACGGGCTGGTCAGCATAGCGTTCGTGTATCTCAGCCATTATTTCCAGGTAGGTGATGAACACGCGCAGCTTGGCAGTGGAGCCCAACTCCAGTTTGCTGTCTTCGTTAATGTCGAAAGGCTGGTCTGTGTTGTCGGTCTGCACCCGCACCAGGTTGCCGTGTGGCGTGCGCTCAAACAAAGTAAAGCTATAGCGTACGCCCTTTGTTCGGTTCGGGGACAACAGGCGCTCGCCTATCAGACCAACCGTACTGGCGAACTCCGGGTCGTTCAGGCGGTTGAGGTAGGAGCTCACCTGTTCCTGCAGGTCGCCCTGTAGGGTGGTGGTGGCAGCAAGGTCCAGGCGGTCCAGGTCGTACAGCGATTTGTTCAGCAAGACAGAAAGCCGGGTACGGGCCATAAGGGCCCCCTTGTCCGTCTCCATGGGCTCAACAGCGGGATTCTCCTTGAAATTACGGAACACTATTTCCTGCGCAAGGCTGGCATCCCGCAATTCGGGACTGATGCGCCCGTGGTCTGCCATCAGGCGCAGGTAGCCTGCTGTCAGGTCGCTTAGCTCTGCATGTCCTTCGGAGCCCAGGTAATAGGAGGGGCGGCGCTGGGCAATCATCAGGGAAAGCACCTGGCGCAAGGCCCTGCCCTGAGCCAGGAGGGTGTCTCCTTGGGGGTTCCGGATTCTGAGCAGTTCGTTCACCTGATCCAGGTCCGAGCCAAACCAGACCCAGAGGCCATCTCCCAGGCCGTGTACCTCCCCGTAGCCCGGCGCACCCGAGAGGGGTACCGTGTTCACGTAAGAAAGTACGACTGCCTGACGGGCTGGGAAGGTTTCCGGCCCTGCCTGGTAGGTGCGCACGCTCGCGGAGATCATCTGCCGCAGCTTTTCCTGCGCATTGCTGGTTATACCTTCCGGAGAATGGCGGAACTTCTCGATTTGCGTAGACAAGGTGCTGCCGCCTATCACCCGGTAGTTCAGGCCAATGGCTTGGGCCGCCTGATGCATGATCGCCTTTGTAAAGCGGCCCCAGTCTACGGCAGGATTCATGTAGGGCCTGTTCATGTCCAGCAACTCCCGGTTCTCGATAAACAGCAGAGATTGTACTATCACTGGAGGGATGGAATCATAACTGGCGTAAATGCGCCTGGGGTATGGCGAGGCATACACTGTTTCGCCCCGGCAGTCGCCAATGTGCAGGCCTGCCTGGCTTTTCTCTGGATAAGGAATGTAAAATCCCTTGGAGGCGTACTCCATTAAGGCCGGTGAAAACCGGGTCTGTTGCTTTATCTCCATGCCCCTGGAACGCAAGCGCTCGAGGAGTTGCGGTAGCTGTGCATAGCCCAGGCGTGTGTCGAAAGGGCCGCTTTTCGGATATATTACTTTATCGCTGGGTCCATCATCCAGATGATAGGTTAAAGTAGTCGCATAGCTAGATAGTTCCTGTGCCTGGAACCGGGAGGTATGCATTTCATACCCCAGAAAAGCGATGACAGCTACCAACCCCAGGAGCAGAATGCCGAAGAAGGTCCACTTGAGAATGGACGCATGCTTCTTTTCTTTCCTATCCAAGCTCAAAGGACGGTAGTTGTTTATGGTCATTGTTGTACTTTTTTCTGTTTGTAAAAGGCAGGTTTCTCTGTTTTTTTACGGCTAGTTGCTACTTAGGGTGCCTAAAACAAGTAAAAACATTGCAGCAGAGTAAAAGATCAGCGGCCCCACGGCAAGTAGAGAAGATCAGGGGGAGGAGCATGTGCGAGATGTGTTACCGTCAGTAAGCCAGTATGTTATAAATAAGGTGCTATAGGGCGGGACCCGATGGCGGAAGGATAGCAACGGAAGGTACAGGAACATGACAAACTGTAGGCACAAACGAGAATGCTGGCAGGACAGCAAGGGCAAGCCTGCCATAAGCGTGAGGGCAAGGAATATTACTTGCTTTAGGTTGCCACAGGCTACTCCCGCTCCCACACTTCGCTTATTTCCTTGCCGCTGCTGCTTTGGCCGCTAGCCTGTCTTCACCTGTTGGCCAAAAGGGCCTACAGGCACCTACCGCCCGATAAGGTGGAGCTCATAGGTCTGCAGGCGGGTCAGAATCTTCTTCAGGTGCTTCGTGATGCGGTGGTTTTCCAGGCTGCTGCTGATATTGAAAAATCTCCCCATTGCCCGTTTACTACGCTGTCCGACACGTAACCCTATAAGGATCCGGCCTGACCGTTCTCCGGGGCTGCCCGGTTGAAGACGCCGCAGCCTATTTCACATGATTCCGAAACTCTCATGGCGGTTGTGGTGTCCTTGCTTTCGGAGAGGGTAGTATTTCTTGTAGATCAACGGGTAATGTGATTGCAGTTGCATCAAAAAGCTGGTCCCGCCTTTTCCTGGCTGCCATAATAGAGGTGGTTTAGGTCGGCGGGAGCATCTTTTCCTACACTCCTTTTAAAGATAGTAAGCTTGCCGGCCTGGCACCCATGTAAAAACCATCAACCAATTCAACCTCAGGAAGACACGCTAAACGCTTATTAACTGAGGCCAGGCTTTACAGTAGGGAAATTTAATGTTATGGTTAACCAGAGCTGGAGCATCCTGACGGGCAAAACAATCACTTTTCTAATGTGACTTGCGCGTTTAAACTGGTGCTGTAATTAGAGGTTTAAAATGTGTAACTTGTACTTCAGCGTACATTTATACCCTTAGCTGGAATTAACCTCCATCTTATGAAACAACCTGCTCCACTGCCGGCGCAAGTGCTGAAAGCTTTTGAAAAAGTACCGGACCTGTACCTGATTCTGTCGCCGGAACTGGCTATACTTACTGCCTCGGATGCCTACCTGGCCGCCACCCTTACGAACTGTGAAGAGATAGTGGGCAGGCAGCTGTTTGACGTATTTCCGGACAACCCGATGGCAAAAGCAGCCCATGGTGTAAAGAACCTGAAACACTCGCTGCAGCAGGCGCTGGCAACAAAGCAGCCCCACCGCATGGCAATTCAGCAGTACGATGTGCCCTTGCCTGCTGCCCAGGGGGGCGGCTTTGCAGAAAAGTATTGGCTGCCGCTTAACACGCCTGTGCTGGATGAGCAGGGCCAGGTGCAGTACATTATTCATAAAGTAGAAGATGTAACCGAACAGGTGCTGCAGGAGAAGCAGGTAAGTACGCTGCATGAGGCCCTTACCGAAGAACGGGAGCTGCGCCGGAAACTGGCCGCCAGCCAGGAGCTTCACCGAATATCGGAGGAGGTGGCCAGCCTGGGCAGCTACGAAGCCGACATACAGGGCAGCGCCTTTTACTTTTCCGACGGCTTGTACCGGCTTTTCGGCGAAGAACCCCAGTCGTTTACCCCCACGCTAAGCTGGATAGATGCCCGCTCCAGCCCCGAAGATGCCGCGAAAGTGCGCCGGATACTGGAGCAGGCGGCCCAGAACAGGCAACCGTATTACTATACCCGCCGCATCCGGCGCCGCGACGGTGAGTGGCGTACGGTAGCATCGCACGGCAAAGTAATTTGCGGTGCGGATGGCCAGGCCCGTAAGTTTGTAGGCCTGGTACAGGACGTCACCGAAAAAGTATTGGCCGAGCAGGAGCTTAAAACTGCCCGGGAAAACTTGAAAGCAACATTGGATAGTTCCCCATACTTTATCCAGGCGTTTGAAGCCGTAAGAGATAAAGCCGGAAAGATCGTGGATTTTACCTGGATATTTACCAACCATACCTGGAAGGAGCATTATGGTGATATGACCGGTAGAAGCTTGTTGCAGCAAAATCCGGCTGTTCTGGCAACGGGTCTGTTCGAAAAATTTGTTGAAGTAACAGAAACAGGTATTAGCATAGACCACGAGCAATACTATTCGCACGAGCAGTTTCAGGACCAGTGGTTCCATCAGACCCTGGTAAAAATGGATGATGGCTTTGTGATGACTACCGAAGACATAACCGACCGGAAAAAAGCGGAGCAGGAAATCCTTCAACTGAAAGATGAAGTAGCACAAAGAGCCACCGATAAATACCAGGCACTTTTCAAAACGATTGATGAAGGGTTTGCAATACAGGAGGTGGTTACAGATAAGGCTAGAAACGTTACTGATGTAATTTGGCGGGAGGTAAATGCAGCTTTCGAACATATCACAGGGATGGAGGATGTGGTTGGCAAAAAGGTAAGCGAGTTTCTTCCCAATCTCGAGCAGGCCTGGCTCGATGCCTTAACACAGGTTTACAAAACAGGCGAGCCGTTGCGAGGCGAAAGCTATACTGCCGATTTGGGTCGCTGGATTACGTATCAGTATTCACGTATAGGCGAGGCAGGCAGTCCGTTTATTGCTGTCGTATTCAACGACATCACCGAACGTAAACGCCGAGAACAACAACAAACATTTCTACTTCATTTCTCTGACACGTTACGGACGTTGAAAGACGAACACACTATTGAAAATACAAGCTTACAATTACTATCTGAATTCCTAAGTTTGGATCGGGCTTACGTTTTCGTGTTGTATCCATTGGAAGATCGTGCCGTGGTAAGATCGGAACAACGAAGAGCAGACCTACTTTCCCTTTTAGGCGAAGTCAGGATGTCTGATTTTCCTGAAACAGTGCGGCAGATCGAAGACGAAACGCTGGTTATTAATGACATAGGTACTGACACAAGACTTTCTGTTTTAAATCGCGAATCGCTTGAAGCAGTAAACTTGCAGGCTTTTGTTTGCGCCAGTGTGCGCAAAGGGGAGAGCAACGTTATCTGGTCGCTTGCCGCAGCAACCACCACACCACGAATTTGGACAAAAGATGAAGTAGCGTTGATTGAAATCGTAGCGGAACGCACCTGGGCAGCCGTGGAGAGAGCCAAAGCAGAAGAAGCTCTAAAGGAGTCGGAACTAAAGTACCGCACCCTATTTGAGACCATGGACCAGGGCTTTGGCATAGGGCAGGTGCTGCCAGCAAATGAAGCAGCCGGAGGTAAGGTGGACTGGCAGTGGTTGGAAGTAAATCCGCAGTTCGAGCGCCTAACGGGCCTGTCGCGTGATGCAGTGCTGGGCAACACTATGCGCAAGCTGGTGCCCGGGCTAGAGGAAACCTGGTTTACGCAATATGCTAAGGTGGCGGCTACTGGCGAAACGATTACCTTCGAGGACTATTCGCCCGTGCTCGGCCGTTGGTTTGATGTGTACGTCTATGCTTTGGGTACACCGGAGGAACGCCGAGTGGCTGTGCTGTTCACCAACACTACCGAACGTAAACAGCGGGAGCAACAGCAGGAATATCTGCTTCGGCTGAATGATGCTTTGCGCCCTATTGCTGATCCGATGGAAGTTCAACGGGTCGCAATGCAAGTGTTAGGAGAGCATTTAAGTGTAGACCGGGCAATATATGCTGAGATAAACATTGATGAAGACTGGTTTGAAGCAACAGATAATTATACAAGCAAGTCCGTTCAAAAAATAACTGGTCGGTTTCCCTTTACTGCATTTGGACCTCCCGGCGAAAAACTCAAAAAAGGTGAAAGCCTCATCATACATGATGTAACTGCTGAGGCGGATGATGATTCAAAAAAGGCGTTTTATTCCATGGATGTGCGTGCTGCTGTTGCCGTACCACTCATAAAAAAAGGGAAGTTAGTAGCAGACCTCTCTGTCCACCAAACAAAGCCACGTCATTGGCTTGACCATGAAATTGCACTATTACTTGAAACTGCTGAACGAACATGGGCCGCGGTGGAAAGAGCCAGGGCCGAAGAAGCCTTACGTGAAAGTGAAGAGCGGCTGCAAAAGGTACTCTCTGTTGAGACCGTGGGGGTAATTTATCTTGATTTGGAGGGAGCTATCCACGATAGCAATGCTGCTTTTGAACGCATGAGCGGCTACTCGAAAGCTGACTTAACAAGCGGCCAGGTGCGGTGGGACGAGCTCATACCGCCTGAGTTTATCAAAGCCACCTTCAGCTCAAAAGAAGAGCTTATCACCCAGGGGCAAAGCACCCCTTACGAGAAGCAGTACATCCGCCCGGACGGCACCCGCTGGTGGGGCCTGTTTGCCGGCAAGCGCCTCAGCGACACTGAGTGCGTGGAGTTTGTAGTAGACATCACAGACCGAAAAGAGGCCGAAGAAAAGCTGCAGCAGTTTAATGTGCTGTTGGAACAGCAAATAGCCGAACGCACCTCTGAGCTAAAGAACACCACCGCAGAACTGCAAAAGAACCTGGCCAAACTACTGCAGGCCGAAGAAGTAGCCCGGATGGGCAGCTGGGAATATGATGTTGCCAGCTGCGAAATGAGCTGGAGTGCGGGCATGTACCGCCTGTTTGACTTGCCCGCCGGCAGCCCCGTGCAGCCGGAGATTTACCTGGAACATGCAGTAGAGGCCGATAAGCCCCTGGCGCAGCAGCTAGTAAAAAAATTGCGGGAAAGTTTTGAGCCCCTGGAGGAAACCCTTCGCCTGCACGTATCCGGCCAGGTACTTACCCTCCTGGTCAAGACCGTGGTGCAGCGCGACGAGCAAGGGGCGCCGGTTAAGATACGGGGCATCGATTTAAACATATCGGAGGTAAAACGGCTGGAAGCAGAAAACCTGCAGATGCGGCTGAACCAGCAAAAAGCCTTGTTGCTGGCTGTACTGGAAGCGCAGGAAGAAGAGCGCCGGCGCATATCCGAGGCGCTGCACAATGGCGTGGCCCAGATCCTGTACGCTGCCAAACTGAACCTGGAACAGGTAACGCAACAGGTGCCAGGAGAATTGATTCAGCCTGCCGATAAACTGCTTGGCGAAGCCATCAAAGAAACCAGAAGGGTCTCGCACGAGCTGACTCCTATCATCCTGAATGATTTTGGCCTGGAAAAAGCCGTGGAACATTTCTGCCGGCAGTACGAACAGAGCCCGGTCAAAGTCAACTGGGAGATAGACCTGGAAGGCCGGCTGGCATCTTTCCTGGAAACAGCCCTTTACCGCATCTGCCAGGAACTGTTGAATAACGTGATGAAACATGCCCAGGCTACTCAGGCCGATGTATTGCTGGTGCAGGAGGATGGCGAAGTTACCCTGAAAGTACGCGACAATGGCAAAGGAATAAGCGGGGAGCCAGGTGAAATGAAAGGCATCGGGCTGCGTACTATCACGGACCGGGTGCAGCTCCTCAACGGCACCTTTTCCATCACCACGCCCAGTACTGGTACAGGTACGCTGGTCACGGTAAAAATTCCGGTGACGGGGGGGGGGGACTAGCGGTAAGCCCAGGGTTTTCCTTCTAGCAAGGCTCATCAGGGCTGCCCTGGCCGGGGTTCCCCCTTTCAGGGAAACCCCG
Source organism: Pontibacter ummariensis (assembly GCF_900188175.1). GTDB lineage: Bacteria > Bacteroidota > Bacteroidia > Cytophagales > Hymenobacteraceae > Pontibacter > Pontibacter ummariensis. The sequence goes on from NZ_FZOQ01000001.1 coordinate 277,671, forward strand.
GAGTAAGGATGTGCCTGGTTGTGTCTCTACCCCTGCTTACCTTTTGCCGGACATGCGCTCACAACCGCTGCTCGATCCACTCTACTGCCTCACGGTAAGTCCTGAACTGGCGGACCTGGATGGAGTCGTTCAGCTCCGCCTTGGCTTCGCCTGCCAGCCTCCTGAACTTTTCCATGTTGGTTTCATCGGTGCTGATGCGGGCCAACCTGGTCAGGGAGGAAGCGGCCGCAACAGGCAGTAGCTCAGCAATAACAAACTCAAGCTCTTCCTCGCTCACCCTTCCCAGCTTTCCCGTGTCTTGTATCCAGAAAGCAATGTCTTTGCCACGCAGCAGCTCTGCCACGATTGTCGCCGCCTCTCTGTACTCTGCCCTGGCAGGCTTACGCACCCACTCAGAGTACAGCAGCTGCCCTGACACGAAAACAAGCTGCTGGCAAGGGCATCCTTTGCCAGCAGCTTGTTTTCGTGTCAGGGCAGCTGCTGTTGCCTTATCTCAGGTCATATGGCAGCAGGTTCTCCACGCGTCTGCCCAGCAGACTCTCCCGTCCCTGGCCTACCTGTAAGGGCAACGCCCGCTGCAGCACATCCTGCGGCGCAAGCAGCTCCTCTTCTTCTTTCACCAGTTCCTCAAACGTAACCTCACCCAGGTAAAGGTTAAACTGATCGGCTGTGGCCGGTGTCACTTGGTCCATCGGGTCTACGTCCATCGAGCGCAGGGTAGGCGAGATGCGCCTGCTGCTCTTCAGCTTCATGAGCTTAAACAAGGGGGAGATGCTTTGCCGTGCCACTAAGTTAACAACCAGGCCTCTGAAGCTATGCTGGTTGCTATGGAAGATCTCATTGGCCAGGTCTATGTCTGAGAGGTCAAAATTACCGGATGCCACCAGTTCCGCTTTGGCATTTCGGTGCGTGGAGATAAGCAGGGTACAACGGTCGGCATAGACGGCCTCTGTCACCACGGACCAGTTCTTGTCCCACTTGCCTTCTTTGTAGAGCCGGATAACCTCGCTCTGTACATGCGAGAGGTCCCTGATAGTGGGAGTGCTGGCGCCGTTGGCCCGGAAGATAATGGTGTTGTCCCTGCTGAAATCGATAATAAGCCCTGCTTTATCCTGCGGGATACTACTGCCCGGGATGGGGGATGCATCGGCTACCTTCGTTGTAATAGCAAAACCATTAGGGGAGCTATACTCCAGGATACCCGGCTGCTGGTCAGACTCCATTTCGAACCCGATGCCAAAGTCCTTCAACTCGCTCAGTCTGGTGAAGATGTTCTTCTTGAACACCCCCACTGAGCCCAGGATGATTTGCCTGGTCGGCTCCCAGGTAGGGATGTAGCCAAACTCCCTTCTCATCTCTCTTAAATAAACTTTGATTGGTGCTTTCATAGCTTTTAAGTTAAGTGGATATAAAACAGTTACTATAAAAAGGCCCTAAACCATAGGGGATTATACGGATAGAGCAGGTGCTTAACCGCAACTTAACTAAGTATAACTACTAGCATACTGGCTTTTAAAAGCTATTTGTAGTGTTGTAAGTACTTATATAGCAGTTGAATAAGTCATTACGGGTGAAAGCTATAAGCTATTCCCATGGAATGTAAAGCCGTTACCGGCACAGATTCTTTTCAAGGGGAGGGCTGCATGCCGGGTTTTTAGGATCTGCTCGTCATATTGATTTTAGAGCTGGCTGCCGCCCATCCCACTTATGGTTTCCGCAAGCTGCTGGCCTACCTGAAGAGAGCCGGCAAGCCTGGAACCACAGGCGGGTGTACCGAGTCTACAAGCTGCTCAGGCTCTGGTAAAAAGAGAACTTTTTTATAAACCCCGCAAGTTTTCGGCTGGATGCCTAAAAGGAAGAGGTGTGTGCAAATTGTGCACACATAAAAAAAGCCCCTCAGCGTGCTGCTAAGAGGCTTTTCGGTGGTCACGAAGGGAGTCGAACCCCTAACCTTCTGATTCGTAGTCAGATGCTCTATCCAGTTGAGCTACGAGACCGTTTTTCCGTTATTGTGATGCAAAGTAAAGGCCTTTTTCCTTTATACGCAAGCCCTCTGCAAGGTTTTCTTCAACTTTTTTCTGCCGCTTTCCGCAGCGAGCGCTTCAGGGCGCGGTCGAAAAGAAAGTACAGGCCACCTATCGAAATGATTATCAGGGCAATCACCAGGATCTGCCCGCCTGTGCCGGCATTGGGGTCCTGCAGGGCCGAGACAACATCGCGGGCCTGCGTGCCTACCCAAAAGAAGAAAGCGGTGCGCGGCAGCATACCGATAATGCTTGCCAGGAAGAACTTCTTCCGGTCTACCTGCAGCAGCGAGAGCACAAAATTCATCAGCGCAAAAGGCAGTACCGGCGAAATCCGCGTCAGGATGATCAGGCTCCAGCTCTGGTTGCGCAGCTCCTGCATGAGGATGCGGGCCTTCTCGAAGCGGTTCAGGAAGCTCATCATCTTGCCGTGGTCTACGAACTGCGCCAGGCTGTAGCCTAGCAGGGCCGCGATGCCGTAGGAAAGCACCACCCCTATAAAGGCGCTCCAGCCCAGGTAGAAGCCACTAACCAGGGCCACAAAAGTAGTAGGCGTAAGGGCCAGGGCCATCGTAACGGAGACCACAGCAAAGTAAGCCAGAAGCTGCCACCAGTTCAGGCCTTCTAACAGCTCCTGGTAGTTATACAACACGACCGCCAGCGTAGAGCTCACCACCACCGGCACTACGACGAGTAAGAGCATCGAGACAAAGGTGGAGGCATTTTCACGTATAAAGCTGCGCAGCAGGGGGAAAGACTTCATGAGCTTTTTGTATGGGTAGTATGAGCAAATAGACGAAAGACAAAGGACAAAAGATTTTGGCGGCTTTAAAAGCCTAATCTGCTCTGGTGCTTCCGGCGAATGGGGCCGCTGTTCTTTCCTTTAGGCTAATTCTTATAACTTGCAGTATACCAAACCTGCTAATAAATAGATAACAACTATGAAATTCGGAACAAAAGCAATACATGCTGGCGTAGAGCCAGATCCAAGCACGGGCGCCATCATGACGCCTATCTACCAGACCTCCACCTACGTGCAAACCTCCCCGGGGCAGCACAAGGGCTATGAATACTCCCGTACCCACAACCCCACGCGCACAGCTTTGCAGAATGCACTGGCGGCCCTCGAGAACGGCAAGCATGGGCTGTGTTTCTCTTCCGGGGTGGCGGCGGCAGATGCCATAATTAAACTGCTGAAGCCCGGCGATGAGGTGATCTCTACCAACGACCTGTACGGCGGCAGCTTCCGCATCTTCACCAAGGTTTTCCAGAACTACGGCATCAAGTTCCGCTTTACCAACATGCGCGACCTGAGCAAGGTGGAAGCACTGGTGAACGCGAACACAAAAATGATCTGGGTAGAGACCCCTACCAATCCGCTGCTAAATATCATCGATATTAAAGCTTGCGCCGGGATCGCCAAAAAGAACAACCTGCTGCTGGTAGTGGATAATACCTTTGCGACCCCTTACCTGCAAACACCGCTGGACCTGGGCGCAGACATCGTAACGCACTCCCTGACGAAGTACATGGGCGGGCACTCGGATGTGGTCATGGGGGCTGTGGTTGTGAAGGATGAGGACCTGGCACAACAGCTGGCCTTTATTCAAAATTCCTGCGGTGCGATACCGGGGCCACAGGATTGCTTCCTGGTACTGCGCGGTATCAAAACACTGCACCTGCGCATGGAGCGGCACTGCCAGAACGGCCGTAAAGTGGCTGAATTCCTGAAAGGGCACCCGAAAGTGGAGAAAGTATACTGGCCAGGCTTTGAGGAGCACGAAAACCACGAGGTGGCAAAAGAGCAGATGCGTGACTTCGGCGGCATGGTATCCTTTGTGCTGAAAGGCGACAGGGTAGAGGATGCGATCAGCGTACTGGAGAAGGTAAAGTATTTTACTTTGGCGGAGTCCTTGGGCGGCGTGGAGTCGCTTTGCGGCCACCCGGCCAGTATGACGCACGCCAGCATTCCGCGCGAAGACCGCATGAAAGCCGGCCTCCGAGATTCCCTTATCCGCCTGAGTGTAGGGGTAGAGGACGCGGAGGACCTTATTGCTGATCTGGAGCAGGCGATCGGGTAGTAGCACAAAGCCTGAACCTGATAAAAAAGCCAGTAACTGTAACAGTTGCCGGCTGTTTTACTTTCATCTGGTGCCTGGATGTTTTTTTAACGTAACAAACCTTACAACCTAAAAGAGTTTTAAGTCTACGCGTTCATCACTATTGCGAACATGGCAGGAAATCACAAAATACTTTACAGAGAACAACAGCGCTTCCGGCAGTTCTGGCTCTGGGTGGTGGTGTTGGGAGTGGCTGCTATCTTTTGGGCAGGGCTTGTCACCCAAGTCATGTTTGGAGGGCAGTTTGGCGATAACCCTGTATCAGATGTAGAACTGGTGATTCTTTTTGTGGCGGTGGGACTTGGCCTTCCGTACTTCTTCTACAAGATGACGCTGACCACCGAAGTGCAGCCGGGGGTGCTGCAGGTGCGTTTCTGGCCTTTCCATTTACGGCCGGTGCGTATTCCGCTGCATACCGTCCGGGACTATGAGCAGGTTGTTTACAACCCGATCGGCGACTACGGTGGCTGGGGAATTCGGTGGAGTTTTAGAGGGAAGGCTTACAACATATCCGGGAACGAGGGGGTGCAACTGCTCTTTTACAACCGGAAGCCCCTGCTGATCGGCTCACAGAATCCGCAGCGATTGTTTGAAGCGATCCGGCAGGCTAAGGAAATGGGGTAAGCAAGCCAGGAGTAAGATGCAGGATAAAAAGGAAGATTAAAAACTTTTGGTGGCATGTACGAAAGCCCTTAAAAAAAGAAAAGCCGATGACCTGCTGGCCATCGGCTTCTGTGTGGGTGCTCCGCTTAAATTAAGCCTGGATACCCAGAATTTTGTATACGTCAGAGAAGTCTGGCGCCAGGATGATTTCTGTACGACGGTTCTTTGCTTTCGCATCAGCAGAACGGCCTGTGTCAACCGGCATGTAGAAAGAGCGGCCCGCAGCTGTTACTCTGTCAGGAGAAAGGCCTTTCTCAGTCATCATACGGGTGATTTCTGTGGCACGCAGTACGCTCAGGTCCCAGTTGTCAGTCAGGTATTTCATGCCGCTAGCTACGCTTACGTCATCTGTGTGGCCTTCTACCACTACACCCACTTGCTGGTTTTTCTTCAGCACCTCTACCAGTTGGTCGATCGCTTTTTTGCCGCTAGGGTTTACTTTGGTGCTACCTGTTGGGAACAACAGCTTGTCTGACAAAGAAACATATACTTTGCCATCTTTGATGTTAACGCTCAGGTCGCCCTGGTTAAAGCCCTTTAGTGCTGCGTTTACGTCGTTCTTCAGGTTGTCAAGGATCTTCTGCTGCTCGTTCAGCGCACGCTCAACGTCTGCAAGACGCTTTTCGCGGTCTCTCAGGGAGGCAGTCAGCTCATCAACTTTTTGCTGTGAGGCGGCTTTTTCACGCTCAAGGGCTTCTTTGCTCGCTTGCAGGTCTTCGTATTTCTTAGAAGATACGCATGATGCCATAAGCGTGGAGCACAGCGCAAGCGACAGGGAGGCTTTGAAGAAATTGAATTTCATGGGTGTTACTTAATTGTTGTTTGGTTAATGTTGAATTGGTTACGGTTTACAAATATGGTAAAAGATTAGGCTTTAAGCTAAAATTGCTTTACAAAAACATCCAGCATTCCCTATTTTAAGCTGGATAACGCTATCCGCTGTGTTATATTATGTTACAGCTATACTTTTCTGAACTAATATTTATTTTCCGCCGGTCATGTCGTCTCTTTTAGCAGCAAGCCCTTTAACCTGGGCTGTAAAAACCAGATGCCAAGAGGCAGGAACAGGAAGAGAAAGAAAGCACGCACATAAGCCCCTGTCTCCACCACGCCACCCTGCTCTATGCTTGCCAGGGAACGGCTTACAAAATACACGGCATACAGAAAGCAAAAGGTGGCGAGCAAGTGTAGCGGAACCAATAGGAACAGCATACCCAGGGGAAGCTTGCCGATGAAAACGCTTTCCCGTACGATGCTTATGGTATACAGCAGCAGGAGAGTGTACAGCAGAAAATAAAGCATGGCCAGGTGAAAGTAAATGCCCCGGATCTGAATGCTGCCGGGCAAGCGCCTGTATAGATAGGTGCCAATCAACCAAAGCCACATGGTGTAAAAAACGGAAGGCAGAGCATCGAGGCACACACGGACAAGCTCGTTTGAGGAGGTAACTAACTGCTCCAGGCCGTACTGCAACAGAAACGGAAGCACAAACACCAGCAGAAAGGCCTGCCAGGGTTTTAGGTTTAGTAGGAATTGGGGCATACAGCTAGTCAATCAAACCTTTCTGCTTTAAGTCGTCGAAGATCAGCTTGTCTACCGGCGATATTTTATCTCGGTCCTGATACCTTAGCCACACGACTTCTGCTATCTCTGCCGAGGCCAGGACTTCTCCCTGGTACCTGCCAGTATAACACTGCATCTTCACCATCACACCTTCCGGGTGCCCGTGGGCCTGGGCTTCGTGAACGCCAAAGAACTGCAGGCTTTCAGCGTCCAGGTTCACGTTCAGCTCCTCCTGTATTTCCCGTAGCAGGGCTTCCTGGTCCGACTCGCCAGCCTCCCGCTTGCCGCCGGGTATGTAATAGGTGTCTTTACCCTTGCTTCTTGTGCTCAGTATCTTTCTTTCGCGGATCTCTATCCAGGCGAGTTTGTCAATCAGTACCATGGCACGAAGATAAACGGGGAGCAGGGAAAATCCTGCGAGTAGCCCACTGCTGTAGCAACGCAGCCTTTCTGTTCTTTGGCACAAAAGCTGTATCTTTAAGTGCAACCGCGCCAGGAATGGCCCTGCTATTTGTATTTAATCACCTTCAAACAAACCATGAAAAAGAGTTTATACTTCCTCTGCCTCTTCCTGTTGGCAGGGTTTACGGGCCTTGCCCAGACCAAACCGGATTACAATAAGATTACCCTGGCGATACACGGGGGAGCCGGTACGATTACGCGGGCGAACATGACACCGGAAAAGGAGAAAGCTTACCGCGCCAAGCTGGAGGAGGCCTTGAAAACTGGCTATGCCGTGCTGGAAAAAGGCGGGAGTAGCCTGGATGCCGTGGAGGCCACCATCCATGTAATGGAAGACTCCCCGCTGTTTAATGCCGGTAAGGGCGCCGTGTTTACCAACGAGGGCAAGAACGAGATGGACGCCGCCATTATGGATGGCAAAACCTTAAATGCTGGATCTGTAGCTAGTGTTACAACGATTAAGAATCCGATTACCGCTGCCCGCGCCGTGATGGAGAAGTCGGAGCACGTGATGATGATCGGAGACGGTGCCGAGAAGTTCGCGAAGCTGCATGGGGTGGAGTTGGTCGATCCTTCCTACTTCTACACCGAGACACGTTTTAACCAACTGCAGCAGATCCGTGACAAGGAGAAGACGCAGCTGGACCATGACGGCGGCACCAGCAGCAACGAGAATATTTTTGTTGAAGGCAAGAAGTTCGGCACAGTCGGGGCCGTGGCACTCGATGCGTACGGCAACCTGGCAGCGGCTACCTCTACAGGCGGTATGACGAACAAGCGTTACGGACGGGTAGGCGATGCCCCTATTATCGGGGCCGGTACCTATGCCGACAACAACAGCTGTGCTGTATCGGCGACAGGCCATGGCGAGTATTTTATCCGGGCAGTAGTAGCCCATGATATTGCCTCTCTGATGAAGTACAAAGGCTACTCTGTTAAGAAAGCAGCAGAGGAGGTTGTGTTAAGGAAGCTGGTAGACTTCGGCGGTGAAGGTGGCGTGATTGCCCTTGACCGGAACGGCAACGTGGCCATGCCTTTTAACTCTGCCGGCATGTACCGCGGCTACATTAAGAACGGTAAGCCCCAGGTCTCTATTTACAAAGACTAAAAGAACTGGTTTATTTAAACAGCAAGAGGGCCTGTAGCTACAGGCCCTCTTGCTGTTTAAGGGGAATAAATCCGAGTTGCTTCGTTTACGAAAAACACTGCTTCCCCGACTATAAGGCCGACGCCTCCTGCTCAAACTCAATGGTTTTTAGCGTGATGATGTCGTTATTTGGCTTGTCCCGTTTCACGACAATAAAGTAAACATCATGCTTCCCGCTAGTCGGCGTTGTGATCTTGCCGGACACTTTTTTAGAGGTGTCCCAGGAGCCGGTCGCCTTATAAGGGGTTCTGCTGATCACGGGGCCTCCCTGCGAGTCGATGCGGACCTCTATCTCGCCGTCTTTGTCCAAGGATGAGTACTCATAGGTAAACTGCTTGATCCCCGTCAGGTCGATGTCCTTTAAGAGAATGTAGGACTTGTGGTCGCCTCCGCTCAGGCTGTTGCCCCACCTTGGGAAACCAACATGGGCATCGGCAAAAGCGGTTTGTACCTTCGCGTTGCGCAGGGTGATCACATCCGAGTTCGTCAATGGGCCAACCACTTCCCCGCCCTTGTCGGTGTATGTGGCTGCCAGGGTGTAACGGCCGGCAGGCTCGCCTTTTTTATGCTCGTTAAAGGAGACAGTGCCTTGTGCCGGCAGGGTTGTCTTTTCCTTTTTCTGATCGCCCAGGGAGAGGATGTACTTGACCATTTCCTGTGCGTCCTCGTTGGATATCTGCGGGTGGGCACTCATAACATAGGTTTCGCCCCAGTTACCGCCACCGCCGTCTATGATCTTCTTAGCCAGTGTGGCTACTGCATCTTTCTTCCCTTTGTAGCGCTGTGCGACGGATGTGTACGATGGGCCAACCGAAACCTTGTCCAGCGTGTGACAGGCTTTGCAGTCGCTGCTGGCAATCAGGCTTTCGCCGAGCGAGAAGGAGCCTGCGTCCGTAATCGCCTGATGCCCCATGGCAGGTTCTGTTGTCCTGTTGCCCTGCTGCGGGTTATAGCTGAAATACACTTTCAGGTTTTTGGGGTCTATTTTGCTGTCTTCCTTATCAGATACCACCACCGAATACGGGAGGGGCTTGTTTTCCCAGAAGAAAGACTTGTTGCCGGCCGTGTTGATCGTAACCTGTGGCATGGCATTCCCTACGCTCACTTTCACAGTGTCCGTTGCTACCTGTCCTTTTGTATCGGTTACCCGCAGGATCGCGTTATAGATGCCGTTCTGGGTGTAGGTGTAGGCGGGGCTTGGCTTGGTAGAACCAACAGTCTTGCCGTCGAACAGCCACTCATAGGTCAGTTGATCGTTGTCGTCATAGTCCTGCGAACCACGGCTGCTGAACAGCACTCGCAGTGGTGCCTGCCCCGCTACCTCGCGTATCTCCGGCAAGTCTCTTTCGGAGGTCAGGAACACCCGCTTGTTTATCTCAGCTACGGCAGCGGAATCCGTTATAGTAGCCTTCGCGATGGGGGCTCTGTTGCCTCTGTTGTACGCAATCTTAACAAGGCGGGCATCCTCATTATCTGCGCCGTATACAGAGCCGTACTCCAGCATGTACATCACGCCATCCTTGCCAAAGGCCATGTCGATCGGCCGCCTGAAATCACCGTTCGCTGCCATAAAGGGCTCGGTGCGTACAAAGTTCTCGTTCTCGTCAAAACGGGCCACCATGATCCAGTTGCGCATCCACTCCATCAGGAATAGCGAGCCGTCATAGTATTCGGGGAATTTGTTTTTAGAGGGTGAGTTGGGATCAAAAGTATAAAAGGCACCGGCCATGGCACTTCGTCCGCCCTGTCCCAGTTCCGGGAACTCCTCAGAGGCCGCATAGGGGTACCAGATCATGGCTGGCTCAGCAGGAGGCAGGCTGGTAAGGCCTGTGTTGTTAGGCGAGTTGTTTACCGGAGCCGTTGGGTTGAAGCGCGGACCAGCTGTGCTGGTCGCAAAATCCCATTCCGTATAGGCGTAGTTGTTCCCGATAAAATAAGGCCAGCCATAATTGCCTGGCTTCTTTGCCTGGTTAAACTCGTCATACCCCCTAGGCCCCTGAATGCTGTCCTTGCCTGCATCTGGCCCGATCTCACCCCAGTAGAGCACGGAGGTTTTAGGGTTCACAGCGATGCGATAAGGATTGCGGGTGCCCATCACATAGATCTCCGGGCGGGTTTTCTCCATTCCTTTCGGGAATAGGTTGCCTTCCGGAATGGTGTAAGTGCCATCCGGCTCCGGATGAATGCGCAGGATTTTGCCTTTCAGGTCGTTTGTATTAGAAGCAGCCCGTTGCGCATCCATGCTATAATACTCTTTTCCCGGACGCTCGTCAATCGGCGCATAGCCCTCCGACGGAAAAGGAGTTGTGCTGTCGCCGGTAGAAAGGTACAGGTTGCCTTCTTTGTCCCAGGCAAGGGAGCCGCCATGGTGGGAACCACTGTTTTCCTGTACCGGCACCTGCAACAGTACTTTCTCTGAGGCTAAGTCCAAGGTGTTGTCAGGGTTTACCTTAAAGCGGGAGAGGTTGAAAATGTAAGGCTCTTCCTTTTTAGGAGGGGAGTAGTAGAGGTATATATAGTTGTTGGTGGCGAAATTCGGGTCCAGCGTCACGCCTATTAGCCCGGTGCCTCCTTTTTTTACGACCGGAAACTTATGCATCAGCTTGTTCTGCCCTGTTTTGGTGTTATACACGAACAGGTTGCCGTCCAGCTCAGAATAAAAGATGCGGCCATCATCGGACACAGCCAGTTCCATTGGCACGTTCAGGTCGTTTACCAGAACTGTTTTTACGAAGCGGTTTTGCTCCGGCACTACCTTCGCATAGGCTTTGCTGTAATCCAACGGCTTGCCGTCGCCCATGGCATACTGTATGCCGCCCAGCAAGTGCTTTACAAAAAGCGGCTCGCTGTAGTTCTCGTCCATGTGCCCGCCTCCGGTGTAAAAGGCGCGCCCTCCATCAAACTCGTGGTACCAGGCAATCGGGTGGAAGGCACCGTTTGTACCGCCCTCATAGGTGTTCTCGTCCAGGTTAGCCAGTACTTTCAGGCCCGGGTAGAAGGACCTGTAGCTGTACCACTCGTCCTTGCGTTCCCATTTCTCAGGCAAATCCTTGGTGGCAGGGTGGTCTTTGTCGAGTACCTCCACGGTAGCCGTGCGCTCGCCCGGGTTGAGCGGATGGCTCGAGAAATGCGCTCCCATCAGCTTGTTGTACCATGGCCAGTCATACTCTGTGTCGGCTGCCGCATGCACGCCCATGTAGCCACCGCCGGCCTGAATGTAGCGCTCGAATGCAGCCTCCTGCTCGGGGTTTAACACGTTGCCGGTCGTGCTCAGGAAAATCACCGCCTGGTAGTTGCGTAGGCTGTCATCCACAAAGTAGCTGGCGTTCTTGGTGGTGTCTACCCGGAAGCCGTGCTCTTGCCCTAACTTCTGAATGGCATCGATGCCATAGGGAATGGAGGTATGTTTCCAGCCTTTTGTTTTTGAGAAGACCAGCACCCGTGGTGCTTCGGGTTCGGGAGAAGCTTGCTGTTTAGGGTTAAGGCAGGAGTACGCTCCAAGTGTGATGCCGGAGAGGCACAGCATAGGAAGCACACGCCGCAGCGCTTGTTGTAAATGTATCATAAGGCTCAATTATACTGCTGTTATGAGTGAGTACGCAAGCACAATATAGGAAAGAATAAACTAAAAGGCACAACATGCTTCTGAATTAGTTGCTTGTTTAAGTAGGTTTCTTTATACTTGGTATAGCTTCCTGAACCTTAGATGAAAGGGTTCGTTACAGGTTCTACTTTTGGTTTGAGTAGATACTTACCACGCCTTCTGTTACAAATAAAAAAGCCTCATTAGTTTTTTATGGAAAGACGCATCGCTATTCGAAACATGGCCCTGGTGATGGCTGGCCTTGTCATACTCCCAGGGTGCGACCTTGGCAGCAAAAGAGCAAAGGCACAGACCGTTCAACCCGGTTTCTCACCTGAACAGAATGCTCTTCTGGCAGAGGTCGTTGAAACGATCATCCCCGCTACCGACACACCCGGGGCGAAGGAACTGGGCCTGCATACCTTTGTGCAGCTGATGTTAGTAGACTGCTACGAACAGGAGGTACGGGACAATTTTGTGAAAGGACTGGATACTGTCGGGGCTACCGCCAACAAAGAATTTGGGAAGCCTTTCGCGGCATGCACTGAAGCACAAAGAACCGATATACTGCTCACGTTAGAGCAGTCGGATAAGGAGGAGCAGAAGGCGTTTTATGAGCTAGTAAAAGACCTGACCATTCTCGGTTACACTACTTCCGAGTATGTGATGACGAACCTGACGGAGTACACCCCGATCCCGGGGCATTACTACGGCTGTGTACCAGTTCCCTCTAAAAAAACTGCTTAACCCCATTTCTGTTACTTATGGCCAATTTATCAATAGACGCAGTAAAAGGAATGACCTATGATGCCATCGTGATCGGATCGGGCATCAGTGGGGGCTGGGCAGCCAAAGAGCTGAGCGAAAAAGGCTTGAAGACCTTGGTACTGGAGCGGGGACGTGATGTGCAGCATATCAAAGACTATCCTACCGCCACCAAACACCCCTGGGAACTGGAGCACCGCGGACGGCCATCGCTGGAAGTGCAAAAGGAGTTTATTACCCGGAAAGGCCGGGTAGATGAGGCCACGATGCATTTCTTCGTGAAGGACGCGGAGCAACCCATTGTGCAGGAAAAGCCCTTTATGTGGACGCGGGGCTACCAGGTGGGAGGCAAGTCGCTGACCTGGGCGCGGCAGACCCAGCGCTGGAGCGACTTTGACTTTGAGGGACCTGCCCGGGATGGTTTTGCTATTGACTGGCCTATCCGTTACGCAGACTTGGCACCCTGGTACAGCTATGTCGAAAAGTTTGCCGGTATCTCCGGCAACAGAGATGGTTTGCCGCACCTGCCTGACGGGGAGTTTCTGCCTGCCACAGAGTTGAGTTGCATCGAAACGCACCTCCAGAGCACCATCGCTAAAAACTATAAAGACCGCCAACTAATACAGGGGCGGTGTGCCCATATTACCAGTCCCCAACCTATTCACCTGGAGCAGGGGAGGGCAAAGTGTCAGCACCGCACGCTTTGCAACCGGGGTTGTCCCTTTGGCGGCTACTTCAGCAGCAATGCCTCTACCTTGCCCTGGGCGGCCAAAACAGGCAACATGACGCTGCGCCCCCACTCGGTCGTGCATTCCATTATTTATGATGAGCAGAAAGGAAAGGCAACCGGCGCCCGGGTGGTAGACGCCAACACAAAGGAAATGCTGGAGTTTTATGCGAAGGTGATCTTTGTGAACGGATCTGCACTAAACTCTAACCTGATCTTGCTCAATTCTACCTCCAGTCGCTTTCCGAATGGTCTGGGGAATGACAGTGGCCTGCTGGGCAAGTATATCTCCTGGCATAACTACCGGGGCAAGATTTCTGCCTCTTATGAAGGGCTGCAGGAGATGACCATAGACGGACGTACCCCTAACAATAGCTACATCCCACGCTTCCGAAACTTGTACAAACAGGATACAGATTTCCTGCGCGGCTATGCCACGGGAGTAGGCGGCGGGCGCGGGCCTGCCAGGAGCCGTGACGGCATTGGCGCGAGCCTGAAGGAGAGCCTACTGAACAAGGAGCTGGGCAACTGGTACATCAGTGCCTGGATGCAGGGAGAGGTGATCCCGCGGGAAAGCAACCATGTGCGACTGCATACGACAGAAAAAGATCCGTATGGCATTCCGCAACTCATTACCTCCTGCGACTGGACAGAGAATGACGATAAGATGGTGAAAGATTACCTGGAGCAACTTACTGAGATGTTCACACTAGCTGGCTTCACCAACATTAATGCCGTTGACACGCATTCAGCTCCCGGGGCTGACATACACGAAATGGGGGGTGTACGCATGGGTAAAAGCCCGAAAGATTCTCTGCTGAACAAATGGAACCAGCTGCATGCCTGCGAAAATGTTTTCGTAACAGACGGAGCCTGCATGACCTCCACCTCTACACAAAACCCTTCGCTGACCTACATGGCGCTTACAGCCCGTGCTGCGGATCATTCTGTAAACGAGCTGAATAAGCGCAATATTTGACGTACGCTTCTGCCGGATTTAATGTACTAAAAGAGGTAAATGTTCGGGAGACAGTCCCCTTTGAGGGCAGGGGCCGTATCGTTCTCTTTCTTGTCATCCTATAAAGGAACCTGTTAATTACCTGTAGTCAGCGTATAAGAGCTTTTGTAGGATAACAGGGCAGAGAACCAAGCTAGCCATCAAAGGAAGGAAAGTAGAATCAAGGCAGTACTTAACTTAACTGAATCTATATGAAAAGACTATTGCGCCCACTGTGCTTACTTGGCCTTTCCCTCTTGGGGTTAAACACTACTTTTGCCCAGTCTGGGAAACCGCTTTTTCCGCAAACTCCGGGAATGGCCGCTTATACCTATCGCTTCAGCTTTCCGAAAGGGGTGGAGGCTACCCTGGATACGATTCAGGCGCTGGGCATCACGGAGTTGGAGGTAGGCGTGAATGCCTTTGGCTTAGCACCAGAATCCTTGCGCCAGCTTTTGGATGCACGCGGTATGACAGCTCCTTCGGTAGGGGTAGGCTATGAGCAGATCGTGGAAAACCCGGAAGAGGTAGCGCGTGTAGCCAGGATTCTGGGTGCCAAGTATGTGCAGGTGGCCTGGATACCCCATGAGAAAGATAACTTCACGTTTGAGGATGCGCAGAAAGCCGTGGCAGACTTTAACCGTGTGGGCAAGGTGCTGAAAGAAAACGGGCTCACCTTCAACTACCACACCCACGGCTATGAGATGAAGCCCTACAAGAGAGGAACCCTCTTCGATTACATCGCAGAAAATACCGATCCGAGGTACGTGTCTTTTACCATGGATATGCTGTGGGCTTACCATGGCGGCCAGGACCCTGCAAAACTGCTGCTGAAATACCCGAACCGCTGGACCACGATGCACCTGAAAGACCTGAAGAAAGGCGTGAAAGGAGACTTTACCGGGCTTACCCCGGTTGAGAATGACGTAGCGCTGGGAGAAGGGCAGCTGGATGTGCCGGCAATACTGAAGGCGGCCAAGAAGGTAGGCATCAAGCATTATTTTATCGAAGATGAAAGCCCACGGGTAAACACCCAGGTACCCCGCACCATGGCATACCTGAAAAGCCTGAAGGAATAGGTGCAGCTGGTTGCTGACGGGTAAGTAGAACCTCGATGACCAGAAGGAGTAGTGCAGAGGCACGTGCTTGTTCTTAAACAGATAAGTCCTCACCGAAAAGAAAGGCTCTTTGGTGAAGACTTACCTGTTTTTGGCAAAGAACTGTACAAGCCCTTTTGATAGCGTATGCAGTCGCACCGTGCTATGATTTCTGCCTCTCAGCAGTGGAGGCTGGGGATGCTAAAATTTAAGGTAGCTCTTCGCGTCCTAGCTTGGATGCTGTGGGTTTTGCCCCCTGTCGCCTGGCAGCGGAGCGCCTTCGTGTATCCAGGACCATGCCTTTGATCTGTCGCTGAAATCGTAGTACTTCACTTCGGCGGAAGTAAAGGGCTTGGCAAGGTTCGTGAGCCAGTTGGTCCACCTGCGGCCACCGACAATAGCGACTCTGCTAAAGTCCGTGGCATGGCTGATATCATACCTTATCTCATCCCAAAGGGCCTCAAGGCTGTACTCTTCTACGTCCTGCATTTCGGCATAGACCCTCACTTTGCCATGCTGCCTGATCTTCTCTTCCAGCACAGGCAGCATCACCTGGTAGTCGTTCTTATCTACTTTTCCGGAAATGCGGAACGCAACGATGTCTTCTTTTGATTCTTCTAACACTTGTATCATGGCAGGTAGCGGTATAACTTTTGTTTTATTAGCCATACGCAGCCAGGTTCTATGTGTTCAGGCTATGGTTGCTCCTCTAATCGCTCCAGTTCCTGCGTCAGCACCTGATTAGTGGTCAGGGTAGTGCCATCCTGAAAGCGTATCCGGTAGGCAATACCCGTCAGGCCAGAACGGGAGGCAAGTTCCTCTACAAACCCTTTTGCGGACTTCACTTTTTTTCGATGTTTTCGCCATTTAGACTGCAGGTGGTCTGCCGCCTCCTGTGCCGTATGCTCAAAACCGTTGCGGATAAAGGTTGCCCCTTTCATGTCCCGTACAAACTCAATCAGTCGCTCTACCTTGTCGGCCTCTGAAAGAGAAGCGCTAGAGACGCTACTGCTAACATGGCTTGTATGATGTTGGACCATAGATTTCTGCACAGCCCCCAAGCCGGCTACAAGTAGCACTCCTAGCATCACATATTTTCTCATATCAGCTCTTAATCTTATATACTTTATGGTATGTTTGTACCGTTTTATGATCAAATTTCGCACGCAAGCCTTACCTTGAGCGTTAAAAAGCTCTAACGCCTTTCCTTTACCTCTTAATACGGCACAAGACGACAACATACTTTATGAAAAGAATAGTTTACGCACTTTTCCTGTTGATGCTATGCCAGCAAGCTGTTGCACAGCGCAACATCGAGACCCGCTTAGGGTACAGCTACAATGACCCCTACGAGTTCTCGGACGAGTGGCAATACCTCTCCACGGATATCTACTTATACAATGGCAACCGCTTTACGCGTGTGCTGAATGAATTGGAGCGGGGCGTGAAGCGCAGGAAAAAGAACTATGGCAGTGGACTGGAGCATCTCTTCATTACGGCGCAGCTCAAGAACATGAAGCTTTTTGGGAACGATGAGCTCGTTTACCCCCTCTTTAATTTTTCTATTAACAACGACCGGAAAGAGTATAAGACGCATGTAAGCGATCACCTGGAGGTAGTGCGTGTAATAGACAAAATGCCCTTGGCTTCCTCACAGAGGAGTATTGATGCCGTTATTAGTGCCAAGGCCATCACCAACAGCGAGAGCGACCAGGTCTTTAGCCTGGTGGCTAACCAGTTGGTTAACATCTCTAAGCTGGCCAATCCTTCTACGGCTGTACTGTCGTTGGTTGGGGAGTTCGGGAACCTGCTTAATGCCCGGAGCGGAAAGCGGGAGTATAAGTTCAGTTCCACGATCCGGCTGTACGAGGGGCAGGACTTTGACACGCGCCTGCATTCGGTACGCATATATGTCTTTGTGCCCAGCGATGTGAAGGCCGTGAGCATTAAGCCGGTAAAGCTGGCAGATTACCTGCAGAAGCACCCGAACAGGCTCGACAGAAAGCAGCTGGAGGAGGTGATCGGCTATAAGGACTACCCTTTTATGGTGGTGGCCAACTATAAATCGCTGTATAAGATGGACGTGCTGACAGGCGATGAGGTAACGCAGGAGCTGATCGAGAAGCGAAAGCAGAAGATACAGAATGCCTATGAGCACAAGCTCGTGAACGATGAGACGTATCGGCAGGAGAAGCTGTATGTTGAGTTTCTGCGTGTGTTCGCGGATATGAAGCAAAACCTGAACATCTATCGCCTGAATTACCGCAACAACAGCCCTGAGGTGAACGCCAAGAACCTGTTTGCCATTGTACAGGAGTACAAGCGCCTGAAGGCCACGTGGGATGCCCGCGAGATGGAGTTTAAGGACAACAGCACCTACCAGCACATCTTCAGACCTGAGTATCTAAGTATTTTGAACAATGCAGACCTGTACCTGGAGGGAGACCACAACCTGAAGAACGGAAAGCTGCTGGTAAACACCCTGCGCGACCTGGAAAGCGACTCCAGATCATGGAACACGCCCGAGAAGCGGGAAGCTGCCCTGACGCGGCTTTATGCTGTAGAGCTCCCTAAACCAGAGTTCCTGTCAGCCTCTGTAGAGGGGGAGGCTATCATAAGGCTTATTAAACGGCTGGAGGACCAGCAGTACAATGAGGTATTCGCACCTGAGGTAAAACGGCTGGAAGAGACCGTGGCCACTGATGAAACGCTGTTGCATCGTAACGCTTTGATGGAGAAGGCGACCACCAGCAAGTGCCAGTCCTGCCGCGATAAGGTGCGCGAAACCATTGCAGATTATAACAAACGCTACGAAAGCTTTAAGTTGAAGCAGGCCCTCAAGAAAAAGGAGGAGTTGAACCAGGAGGCAGAACAGACAGTGCTTAAGTACCTGAAGCAGCAGGTGTGCATTCAGAATAACCTGCAAGCCGTTGCCGCCAAGCAGGGCACAGACGCCTACATGAATCGCGTGCACGAGAAGAGCAAGGAGTTCGCCACGACCATCAAAGCGCTGGATGAACTCAACAAGCAGGAACCAGAAGAGGTAAGGCTCCAGAAAGTGCAGGAGTATAATACGAGGCTTGAGCGCCTGATGGGCGAGGTGGCGGGCAACTTTGAGCTGCTCTACAGCCTGGATAAGAGCATCTGCGACTGCGGGGAGGCAAGCTAAAACAGGTGCTACAACCCTCCTGAAACGGCTTTCGTTTCAGGAGGGTATGCAGGAATATATAGATACTTTCCTAGGAAGCGGTGAGGATATAAACTGGTGGCAAATGGCCCTGCGCGCCATCATTGTTTTCTTTGCGGCGCTGTTTATTGTGCGCACCGGGAGCCCCCGCATTTTTGGTAAGAACACTATTTTTGATATTGTCCTGGGTATTATCTATGGTTCTGTGCTGAGCCGGGCCATTACAGGCAATGCTCCTTTCGTGCCTACACTCGTGGCGGCACTTACCCTCGTATTGCTGCACAAAGGCCTGGCAGCTATTTCCTATCACAGCAGTTTTGGGATTGGGAACATGATCAAAGGGCGCCCTATGGTGCTGGTAAAGGATGGGGAAATGCAGAAGAAGGCCATGCGCAGTTCCAGCGTTACCGAAGAAGACCTCCGGGAGGCGCTGCGCAATTCCGGTTGCAGCCCTGATTTAGACTTAATCGAAGTAGCCTACCTGGAGCGAAACGGGGACATCAGCATTGTCACGAAGTCTGATAAGTGAGTTAAAACAAAGCTTTTTCGTAAACCCACTTTTTTAGTTCGTGACGGCCATTCCGGCGCCTTTCCATTGTCAGGATATAATGTTACTTTCACAGTATGAAATACTGCTTAACCTGGCTTCTGTTCTTTATGGGCTTGTATTGCTTCGGGCAGAATAAGACAAACCTGAAGGAGGTAGTGGTGAGACCGGACCATGCGAAAGTAGTATTGGGAACCCACAAGCAGAAGGCAGACTATGGTCATGGAGGAAGCAGGGCATACCCTAACTACCAAACCGCTTTCCTGGTACCCTCGAGCGGGGTAGAGGGGTTTATCGATAGGGTTGGCATCTATATCTACCACAAACATACTTTTCTGGAGCTTTTCAAAAAGCCGAACAAGCTACGGATTTACTTGTATGCAGTAAACGCAAAAGGGCTCCCCGGGGAGTTGCTTTTGCCCCAGCCCATTGTGATACAGCCGGAAAAAAACTCCTACTGGCACTGGGTGGATGTGTCCGGCTACCATCTGACACTGCCGAAAGAAGGCATTTTTGCGGCGGTAGGCTGGCCGCAGGCCCGAAAAGAAGACACGGGGCCTTACGTTGGCATGACAAACGAGTGTGATAACTGCCCTTTTTATGTGTACCGCTTCCTGACAGATGAGCCAACCTGGTTTAAAGTGGAGCCCAGCCAGCACAAGGGGAGAAATGAGGAAGAGAAGTATAACCAGAACCTGATGGTGCGGCTGGAGGTTTCCGTCAAGCAAAAGCCATAGACAGCACCTCTCTATAAACAGAGAAGCCTTTCCCTGCTATAAGGAAAGGCTTCTCTGTTTATGCTATACGGTATAGCTTAGGCCAGTTGCGACTCTAGCTTCTGAGACAGCACATTTTTAGGCACAGCGCCTACTTGCTTGTCTACTACCTCGCCGTTTTTGAAAACAAGCAGGGTAGGGATGCTGCGGATGCCGAACTTGGCGGAGGTATTGGGGTTAGCGTCTACGTCTACTTTACCCACAACAGCTTTCCCTTCGTATTCACCAGCCAATTCTTCTACGATCGGGCCTACCATGCGGCAAGGTCCGCACCACTCTGCCCAAAAGTCTACTAGTACGGGTTTATCTGAATTGATGATCTCATCAAAATTCGCGTCTGTAATTTCTATTGCTTTGTTAGCCATAACTTTAACGATTTGGTTGTGTTAAATTCTGTTTTTAAATATAGTAACAATTATAGGTTTGGCAAATATCTGCCCAAACTCTCCTCTCCTGACAAGCTGTCGTGTAAAAGCCGTTTGTACCTCTAATCATAAACTTATACTTCATACGGCATATCTGCCTACTAGGTGCAAGTTGTTTGTACAAACAAATGTTGTCAATAAAAGTTTCCGAAGCAAGCTGCAGCTTGAAAACTTGGCGAGGGGAGTGGCTGAGCAGGTAAAAGGAAAGGGACAGGGGAAGGGTAGCGTTTCGCCTACTATACTTTGAATAACTCTGTGCTGTTTCGGATTTCTGAGTCCGAAGCCAACCTGAAGCGGACTTCCTAGTCCGGAAGAGCGAAACACGATAAGCAAAAAGAGGTACGCCGCAGCATACCTCTTTTCATACTTTAATCAGCTATAGGACCTAAATCCTGTGTATTCAATAATCCTGTAAATCCTGATCTAGATCAATTTACACTCGCCGAGCCCCAGGTCTTTGATCGAGGTCAGGAACACCTTCGGATCGATTCGGTACTTACGGGAATAGGTGGGCAGGGCTAGCTTCTCTTCCGGCACGTGCAGGGTGATCTCCAGTCTCTTTTGGCCTGGGCTTCCGGCGATAGCTGTTTCCAGTGCATCGGCCAGGTTTGGCGTAAAGTGCTGCAGGTTAATGTTTAGCTGTACCCCCTGCGCCATTTTGTCGGTAATGTCGCCTAATAGCTGTATGTTCTGTGGCTTCAGTTCCCACTGGTCTTCGGACTTATAGCGCAGCTGTACCTTGCCGCGGATAAACAGGTACAAACCGTTCTTCAGGTAGGGAGAGAACTTCACGTAGTCTTCCCCGAAAAGCGCCATCTGCATGGAGGTGTCATAGTCCTCAATGGTAAACAGCGCAAAAGGGTTTCCATTCCGGGCAGTCCGGATCACTACATCCGTCACCATGCCCGCCACATTTACGTCACGGTTCTTATACTCTTCGATCCTGTTTAACGGGCAGGTGCAGTAAGAGTCTATCTCCAGCTTAAACTGGTCGAGCGGGTGACCGGACATGTAGAAGCCTACCACTTCTTTCTCCCGGCGGAGCATTTCGGCCTGTGTCCACACAGGAACCTCTGGAATCTTAGGCAAGGGGGCTGCTACGGCAGCGCTCCCTCCAAACAAGGATTGCTGTGCAGCCTGCTGCTCTGCCTGGTAGTTGTTTCCGTAGCGCACCGCTTTCTCCAGCAAGCTCATGTTTTCGCCTTCTGGTATCTCTATCAGCTGGGCACGGTGATACAACTCCCAGGAATCGAAGGCACCGGCCAGGGCCATGCTTTCAAAAGTCTTCTTGTTTACAGCCCGCAGGTTAATGCGCTTGGCGAAGTCAAAGATATCCTGGTACAGGCCGTTCGCCTCGCGCTCTGAGATGATCGCCTCTACAGCTGCTTCTCCCGTACCTTTTATGGCACCTAAACCAAATCGGATCTGGCCTTTTTCGTTTACGTTAAACTTGAGCAAAGACTCGTTCACGTCCGGCCCTAGTACTTCCACGCTCTGCTTGCGCGCCTCCTCAATAAAGAACGTCACCTTTTTGATGTCGTTCATGTTGTTCGTAAGCACGGCGGCCATGTATTCGGCCGGGTAGTGGGCCTTCAGGTAACCCGTCTGGTAAGCTACTACCGAATAAGCGGCAGAGTGGGAGCGGTTGAAGCCGTACTGGGCAAACTTCTCCATCACGTCGAACACCTCGGAGGCCTTCTTTGCCGGAATGTTGTGCTTTTCAGCGGCACCGGCAATAAACTTCTCGCGCTCCTCGGCCATCTTCTTCATGTCCTTCTTACCCATAGCGCGGCGCAGCAAGTCGGCACCACCCAGCGAGTAACCGGCCAGGATCTGTGCCGTCTGCATGATCTGCTCCTGGTACACCATAATCCCGTAGGAGTACTCCAGGATCGGTTTCAGCAGCTCGTGCGGGTATTCCACTTCCTCTTTCCCGTGCTTTCGGTTAATAAAGTTCGGGATGAACTGCATCGGGCCCGGGCGGTAAAGGGCGTTCATGGCAATCAGGTCTTCGATGTTGGTCGGCTGCAGGTCCTTGAGGTACATGCGCATCCCCTCCGACTCGAACTGGAACGTACCGATGGTGTCCCCGCGCTGGTACAGCTGGTAGGTCTTTTCATCGTCGATCGGAATCTCATCGATGTTGATGTCAATGCCGTGGTTCTTCTTGATCAGCTCCAGCGCATCTTTGATGATGGTCAGGGTCTTCAGGCCCAGAAAGTCCATCTTCAGCATGCCAGCGCTCTCGATCACCTTGCCATCGAACTGCGTTACCAGCAGGTCAGCGTCCTTGGAAGTCGAAACCGGGATGTAGTTGGTGATATCATCCGGAGCAATGATCACACCTGCCGCGTGAATACCGGTGTTTCGTACCGAACCTTCCAGCTTCTCGGCCAGCTTCAGTACAGCAGCCCGGTGGTCGTCTCCTTCCCGGATGGCGGCCAGGTCCAGGTTCTCCATAAACGCTTTGGCCAGCGTAGTGCCCGGCGTATCCGGCACCATCTTGGCCAGCTCGTTGGCATCGGCCAATGGCAAAGAAGTAGAGCGGGCTACGTCTTTAATAGAGGACTTAGCCGCCATGGTACCGAAGGTAATGATCTGGGCTACCTGGGTCTTGCCATACTTCTCCACCACGTAATCGATCACGCGCTGGCGGTTCACGTCGTCGAAGTCAATATCAATATCGGGCATCGACACACGCTCCGGGTTCAGGAATCGCTCGAACAGCAGGTTGTACTTGATCGGGTCGATGTTGGTGATACCGATGCAGTAAGCAACCGCCGAACCGGCTGCTGAACCACGCCCCGGGCCCACGAACACGCCAATGTCGCGGCCACGGTTAATGAAATCCTGCACAATAAGAAAGTAACCGGCAAAGCCCATCGTCTCGATAATGCGCAGCTCGTAGTCCAGGCGTTCCTCTACATCAGGTGTTATTTCGGTGTAGCGCTTTTTGGCTCCCTCGTACGTGAGGTGGCGCAGGAAAGCATCGGGGCCTGCGTGCTCCGGCGGTATCGGGAAGTTAGGCAGCAGGATATCGCGCTTCAGCTTGGGTGGCGTGATCTTGTCTACAATCTCGTTGGTGTTGTCCACTGACTCCGGCACATCCTTGAACAGTTCGTTCATCTCGGCCTGCGTCTTGAAATAGAACTGGTCGTTCGGGAAGCCAAAGCGGGTCTTCGGGCCAGCCTCGTCTATTCGTTGCAGCATCTGGCGCACGCTGGCCTGGTTGCTGTACTTCTGCCGCACGTTCTCCACGGTGTCATAGATCACCTTCTGGTCATCAGACAGGAAGCGGTAATACTTTGTCTGGAAATCCCCCACCGGGGTAGACTGGTCCTCGCCGGTGTTCACACACAACAGGATGTCATGGGCGTTCCAATCGTCCTGGTCCACGTAGTGGGAGTCGTTGGTGCAGATCACCTTCACATCATACTTCTTCGCCCACTTCAGCAGTACCTGGTTGATGTCTTCCTGGCTTTTGCCGGTGCCATCGATGTTTTGCAGGCCGTGGCGCTGTATCTCGATATAGTAGTCCTCTCCGAATACATCCAGCCACCATTTGAAGATCTCCTCAGCCTCTTCCTCGCTTTTCCAGAGAATGGCTTGCGGTACCTCGGCACCTATACAGCAGCTGGTCGCGATCAGCCCCTTGTTATATTTCAGCAACAATTCCTTGTCAATGCGTGGCCATTTGCTGTACATGCCCTCGATGTAGGACATGGAGCAAAGCTTGGCCAGGTTCTGATAGCCTTCCTGGTCCTTGGCAAGCAGCAGCTGGTGATGGCGCACATCTTTTACCTCCTTGCTGAAAGTTTTCTGATGGCGGTCGTTCACCAGGTAAAACTCGCAGCCCACAATCGGCTTCACGTTATACTTGTTCGCTTCGGCCACGAAGTTGAAGGCGGCAAACATGTTCCCGTGGTCGGTCATGGCAACGGCAGGCATGCCATCCGCCTGCGCCTTTTTCATCAAGGCGCTGATGCTGGCTTGCCCGTCGAGCAGGGAGTATTGGGTATGGGTATGTAAATGCGAATAAACAGGCATTTAGGAGAATTATGAATGACGAATGATGAATTTTAGATGACCTTTAAAGTATCAAAGCACTAGCCTTAATAGGTCTTATTGGGATGTTAAAAGTACGCAAATTCAGACGGCTGCCCAAACGAAAAGCAGCTACTGGCATAACAAAAGTATAGGCTGATTAGTCCCTTGCCTGTCGCTGTTTCTGTTGGATAAACTAAAACTCTTAAACTTGAAGCTTACGTAAGTAGGAAGCAGGCGGCGCAGGTGCAGCGAAGAAAGAAAAATGGGAGAAGAAAACGCAGGAAGTAAGTTAAGCAATATGTTCCGGGCCTTGAGCTCGCGCAACTACAAGCTTTTTTTCGTGGGGCAGGGCATCTCCCTGATCGGCACCTGGATGCAACAGGTAGCCCTAAGCTGGCTGGTGTACCGCCTGACGGACTCCGTCTTCCTGCTCGGGGCGGTGACCTTCTCCAGCCAGATCCCTTCTTTCTTACTCGGCCCCTTTGCCGGCGTGCTGGCCGATAAGTTCAACCGTCACAAAGTGCTGCTCGTGACGCAGGCCCTTTCTATGTTGCAGGCAACTACGCTGGCCATATTAGTGCTCACCAACACCATTGCTATCTGGCATGTGCTGGCGCTAAGCGCCTTTCTGGGCATCATCAATGCCTTCGATATTGCCACCCGCCAGGCTTTTGTGATAGAGTTGGTAGAGAAGCGGGACAACATCAGCAATGCCATCGCTCTGAACTCCTCCATGTTCAACATGGCCCGCCTGGTTGGCCCGACCATTGCCGGACTAATCATTGCAGCAGTAGGGGAGGGCATGTGTATCCTGATAAACGCTATTAGCTATCTGGCTGTGATAGGCTCCCTACTGCTCATGCGCCTGAAGCCTTTTGAGCGGGTAGCCCAGGAACGGAAGGTGTGGGAGTCCTTGAAAGACGGCTTTCAGTATGCCTTTGGCTTTCCGCCCATCCGTGCACTGATTATTATTGTTGGCTTGCTGAGCCTTTTTGGGATGCCGTTTACCGTGCTGCTGCCCGTTTTTGCCCGCGATATCCTGCAGGGAGGCGCTAACACATTGGGCTATTTGATGGGGGCCTCGGGGCTGGGTGCCTTGAGCGGAGCTCTCTTTCTGGCCCAGCGGAAGTCGGTGGAGGGGCTGGGCAAAGTGATCATCTTTACGATGCTTTTATTCGGTTTCGCGCTTATCGCTTTTTCCTTTTCCGAAGTGTTGCTGCTGTCGCTGGTGCTCATGCTGTTCAGTGGGTTTGGCATGATCGTAACGATGGCCTCCTGCAATACGCTCTTACAAACGATCGTGGACGATGATAAAAGAGGGCGGGTCATGAGCCTGTATGCGACAGCCTTTATGGGAACAGCGCCCATAGGTAGTATGCTGGCTGGCTCTGTTGCCGAGTACATTGGAGTT
Organism: Pontibacter ummariensis; assembly: GCF_900188175.1. Taxonomy (GTDB): domain Bacteria; phylum Bacteroidota; class Bacteroidia; order Cytophagales; family Hymenobacteraceae; genus Pontibacter; species Pontibacter ummariensis. The sequence goes on from NZ_FZOQ01000001.1 coordinate 303,212, forward strand.
GCCTATACCCTGGCGGGCTGTGGCCTGCTCTGTGCTGTAAGCATCATCCCCTTTGCCGTTAACAGGCCGAAGCTGCGCCGCATGGTACAGCCTATCTACGAGCGCCTCGGCATAGTACCCGAGATTGCCACCGGTCTGCAGGCAGCCTCCAGCCTCACAAACCCGAATGAAGAGGAGTAGGAAAAGCAAGCGGGGAAGCGATCACATGTCGCTTCCCCGCTTGTTCCTTGTTCTGATTCAGAGTGTTCGTAAGCTACTTCTTTCTGATCAACAGCTTTTCGCCCACGCTCACAGAAAAGTCAGACTTGTTGTTCCACTCCATGATGTCCTTGATGGTAACACCGTACTTGCGGGAGATCTGGTACATGCTCTCACCTCCAGCTACCGTATGATAGGCGGAACTATTGGCAGGAGATGCGCCAGCCTTGGGTGTGGCGGTTGTTTCAGTGCTTTTTACAGGGGCCGCAGTACCAGCAGGGGCTTTTACGCGCAACTCCTGGCCGAGCTTAATGTTGTTATCCACCAGGCTGTTCCAGGTACGCAGGTCGTCCAGCGTTACATTGTATTTTTTTGAAATCTGGTAGAGGGTTTCGCCTGCAGTAACGGTATGATAAGAGCTGTTTGCGCTGGAGGTAGCAGGAGTTTCTGTTTCCTCCTTTTCTTCCGGCTCCTTCAGCGGTGCTGCAATCACTAACTCCTGTCCCATCTTCAGCGACGCATCGCCCAGGTTATTCCATGCTACCAAATCGTTGATTGTCACGGCGTACATGCGAGAAATACCGTACAGGGTCTCGCCCTGCTTTACCACATGGGTAGTTGCTTTGGTATCGGAAGCCGGTACAGAGCCAGCGGCAGTTGAAGACTTTGCCGTAGAAGTTGGATTGCCGTTAACAGCCGGCCACACATCGTCCTCATACGCTGGCTCCTTTTCTGGTTGTGCCACAGCAGGGGCTTGTTCAGGCTGTGCTTGCTGCGCAGCAGAGGGCTGTGTTTTAGAATCAGGGTAAAGAACGGTCTCTTTCGTTGCTTTAGGAGCAGGCCGTGCAGCAGGTGCCGTTTCGGTTTCTTCGGTTGTTTCCGCTCCTGCTTTTGCTGCTACTACTGTCGTCTCTTTTGGAGTGCTTGTAGCATTAGGTGCTGTACGCGCGGCAGGTGCCGGCGCTGCGGCGGCTGTCTCTTCTTCCTCCTCCTGGTGCTTCAGCTCGCCTTGCCTGTCCCGTTTCAAGCTGTTGATGAACCTGGTAAAGATGTTCTCGCGTGGGGCTTCCTCTTTGTGCTCGTCAGCAGGCTGGCTTTCCTGTGCAGGACTGGCAGAGGTTTTGTTGCTGGCAACACCTTGCTTTTGGCTTAAGTCGCGCACCTCCACCGGCGTAGTGGACGGCCTTCGCTTTTGCAGCCACAGAACGCGTCCTGGCACAGGTACTTCGGAACGGCTCATGCGGTTCTTAAAGAGCAGGTAACCTAGCCGGATGCCATAGTGCTGCGAGATCATTTGCATCGTTTCTCCCGGTTGTACCACATGGTACTCTACCTCGGCACTGGTGTTCTTCTTCTCGATATAATAAGCTGAGCCGGCTACTATCGGATCAAAGTTATGCATGTCGTTGTAGTTCAGGAACCGTCGTGTTGAGATCCCGGCCTGCAAGGCTAACTTATCCTTTGTGTCTCCTTCCCGGGCAATCAGGGCATTAAGCCCGTTCCGCTTCACAAGGGCAGCAGACGCACTTTGTCGGGCTTTAGAGCTGGCAATGGGGCTGCTTGTCGTCTGGGAGGCAAGCAAATCGCCGTCGCTGTTGCCTCTTCGCACAGGTACCAGCACGTAGTAATCCTTATCGGAGGGGATGGAGTTGCCCAGTAACCATTTGTTGTAGCGCTCCAGCTCTGCGTAATCTGTCTTAGTTGCCAGGGCGATATCGGCCAGGCTCTGACCCGGGGTAGCGCGCATCTCCCGGAGTGAAGTAGCCGGAGGAGAGGCCTTTCCTACAAAGCTGTCATAGGCAATCTTGTGGGCAAGGAAGGTCAGCACGTATTCGTGGGACTTTTCCGTCACGTCCATCTTCTTCCCTCCGTTATCCGAGGGCTTCGCATAGCTCTTGGCGCCAGTGTAACCAAGGTAGTAGGAAAGGAGCGAGTTAAACCAGTTGTTATAATAGTTGTTGCTGCGCTTAAAGTAGCGGGCAGCCGCGCGGCTGGCTTCAATAATGTGCCGGCGTTCGTCCACCACGTGGTCCATGCGCAGGCTAAAATCAGAAGCGGCCTCCCGCTTAAACTGCCAGTAGCCCACGGCATTGGAGGTAGACACGGCATCGCCGATCAGGCCGCTTTCCTGCAGGGCAAGGTACTTGTAATCGTCTGGCACGCCTTCTTCCTTAAAAACACGCTCAATTATCGGAAAATAGGCATCCGCCAGGTCTACCTTGATCTTAAAATAGGTCTGGTTGCGGTGCAGGGCATCCACCTTTTTCTGTATTTCCTGCTGAGCCCTGTCTGATATCCGCAAATGGATGTCAGCAAAGTAAATATTATTGGGCACCGTAATGGCCTGTGCAAAAGCCAGCAAGGGTAAAAGCAGGAGGGTAAAAAGGCTTGTAAGGGATTTCCTCATGGGTAAGGGTATTAAGTTTGGCTAACTCAAGTCAGATTGCTCTACTACCTGTTAAATGGAAGACAGGTAAATAGCTCTATGCTAATCAGTTTAAGATAGAATATAGCAGATGCAAAATTAACGCAATTTGCCTCGTATTATAAAACGCTTCGCCAAGTTCCTGCATTATTTTTTACGAGGGAAAAGTCAGCGTAAACTGGCGGAGGGTGGCGTACGCTTAGTATGAGGCGGAGTAGAGTAGGTGTAGTGAAGGAGGCGAGGGCTCCAAGCAAAAAGGAGAGCCTTTTATCGGGCTCTCCTTTTCCTCTGTTATTTCTTGCGGGCTATCATCAGGCCATCGCGCACTGGTAGCAGGATATTCTCTACCCGTTCATCGGCATGTACCTTTTGGTTGAAGTCCAGCACCGCCTGCGTGTCTTCGTCCAACTTACGGCGGTACTTCGCCAGCACCTTGCCGCTCCACAGCACATTGTCGGCAATAAGGTAGCCGCCCGGGTTAATTTTGTCGATCACCAGGTCATAGTAGGCGCCGTAGTTTATCTTATCCGCATCCAAGAATACCAGGTCGAAGCTTGCGGCTATGGTTGGGATAATTTCCAGGGCATTGCCTATATAATATTGAATGCGATCGCCATAACCGGATTCCTGAAAATAGCCCCGCACCCGCTCTTCAAGCTCTTCGTTGATATCAATAGTGTGCAGGGTGCCATCAGGCCGTAGCCCCTCCGCCATGCACAGGGCAGAATAGCCGGTGTATGTACCTACCTCGAGGATCTGTTTTGGCTGGATCATTTTGGCATATAACGATAGCAGCCTGCCCTGCAGGTGGCCGGAGAGCATCCGTGGCTTCAGCACGTTGAGGTGTGTCTGGCGGTTTACCTTGTGCAGCAGCTCGCTTTCGGGGGAGGTGTGCTCTTCGGCGTATTGCAGCAACTCGTCGTCTATAAAGTCCATAAGGTAAATTTAAAATTTGGAGATGAGGAGATTTAAAGAAGATGGCCTTTGTCCTCCTCATTCATAATTCCTGGTTTTTATTTCTTCATTGCGTAGCGCTACGCGGGGACATAATTCAGGAAGCTCAGGTTGTCCTCGCGCAGGGCGTCATTCGCTATGTCCATCAGGTCGCTGGCTGTAATGCTACGGATCTGGTCGAATATCTCATTCAGCGACTCAACTTTTTCCTGGTCCAGGATGCTCTTCCCAATCATCATCATCAGGCCCATGTTGCTTTCCTCGGCCATGGCTAGCTGGCCCATCAGCTGTTCTTTCGCTGTGTGGAGCTGCATGGTGCCCAGGGGCTTCTCACGTAGTTTCTTCAGTTCTTTCAGAACGAGTGAGGTGGTGCGTTTGAGCTGCTTTTTCTCGGTGCCGAAGTAAATGCTCAGCAGTCCGGTATCAATATAGGTGGCGTAATTAGCGTCGATGGTATACACCAGGCCGTGTTTCTCACGCACGGCTAGGTTCAGCCTGGAGTTCATGCCGGGGCCGCCTAGCAGGTTCACCAGCATAAAGAAGGGGATGCGGCGCTCATCCGAAAGGGCATAGGCCGGGCAACCCAGCACACAGTGTGCCTGTGAAATAGGCTTCTCGATCGTCACTGTCTTGGGCGCGTAGTTGCTGAACGTGATACGGCTCCTGTTGCTTTGGATGGGTGGTACATCGCTCAGGTACTTCTCGGCCAGTTTCAGGACCATCTCGAAGGGCAGGTTACTGACAGAGCAGAAAAGCAGGGAGTCGGTCCCTAAGTTACGGTCAATAAAGCTCAGGAAGTTTTGCTTCGTAAAGCTTGATACGCTCTCTTTCGTGCCCAGTATGTTGTTGCCCAGGGGATGACCGTCGAACACCACCGCGTCGAACTCGTCCACGATGGCCTCCTCTGGTGTATCCAGGTACATCGACATTTCTTCCAGAATCACCCCGCGCTCTTTCTCAATCTCCCGTTCCGGGAAAACAGAGCGGAAGGTAATGTCAGTCAGTAATTCAAAGGACTTATCGAAATGCTTGTCCAGCACCGAGCTGTAAAAGCAGACCTTTTCTTTCGTGGTATAAGCATTTAACTCTCCACCCACCGATTCCAGCCTGTTCAGGATATGAAAAGACTTGCGTTTCTCGGTGCCTTTAAAGGCCATGTGCTCCCAGAAGTGGGCCAGGCCCTGCTCCTGTGGCAACTCGTCGCGGCTGCCAATATCCATGATAAAACCACTGTGGGCTATCTTGGTGTGCAGCACCTGCTTGTGTACAATGCGTATTCCGTTAGGTAAAGTATGGATATGATAATCAGGCATTCAATTCTAAAATTAGCCTGCAAAGGTACGGAAAAAGTAGCGGATTATAGCGGAATAGCGTCTGTAGTTGCTACCAGTGGTGTGAGCCGCACAAGGCAGGAGGGAGGCATGTTAGGATTACTGGCCAGCGCTCTCCGGGTTTACCTTCTTGTAATAGAGAATCCCCCATCGTACACGTCCATGCCAAGGATTAAGGTGTCGTTCGCTGTGCTAACAGACTGTGGGAGGGTGTGGGCTGGCTCATTGCCCTCGTAGAAGACAATGTAGGTGGTGGGGCGTTTCGTTAAATCTGAAACAGCCGCTTTCAGCCTGTACTTACCGGCCTGTTTCTTTCCTTCAAAATTACGCACATACCTGTTTTGGCTAAACGTGAGCTTGTTCCCATTGCCTGCCTGGTACACTTGGCTGCTTCCCCAGCCGTTGGAACTGGCTCTCAACTCCCAGGTGCCATAGAGGGCATCGGCAGGCAAAACGTCAAGTTTGTCTCTCTCGCATCCGGTTCCTAAAAGCAGAATAACGGCAAGCAGCGCCAGGTAGAAGTTTCGCATAGGATAAAGCTCTTCTTGTTCTCTACCAGGCCGACCCGCTCCAACAGCAAAGGGTTGCAAGGGTAACTATTTAGCCTTGACGGAGTTGCTTGGGAGTCTGTCTTTTGGCCTTCCGCCTACGTTGATTACAAAGCCCAGTGAGAAGACAGAGTACGCGGCTGTCAGGTTCTCCCGGTTTTTCAGGCCAATGGTAGTGCCGCTCGTGTATTGTAGCTGCACCGAAGGATTAAGGGTGAGGCGGGTATAAAAGATAGGCTCCAGAAAGATGTTGTCCTCTGCCTCCCCCGCTATGTTATTCAGCGTGTAGTCGTGCATGTCTACGTAGCTGGCACGAAGGGCCGTGCCGTAGTTAAGCGGAAACTCCCGACCAAGCAGCGCTAAAGACTTCTTACGCTTGGAGCTAAAATTAACCTGCACAAAGTATTTGTTGAAGTTGGCCTCGTGGCGCATGTAGGTCATCTGGCCGGTTTCCCCGTCTTCCTCCTTATCTGTACGGTCGCTGCTCCCCCCGCCAAAACCAGCATAGACCTCGAGTACACGGTTATCATTTGCACCAAAGGTAGTGAAGTAGCCGCCACCTGCTTCGAGTTGGTTATAGCGCATGTCTCGTTTTCTACGCTCACTGCTCAGCATAGACCCATTCAGCAGTACGCCAAAGTGGTCTGACACGGCATAGGCTGTGTTAAAGGTAATGTTCCCTTTTGGGGTTACGTGGCCCCCGGCGCTTAACTCTCCCTTCTGGGTGAACATCGGCACGTTGGGTACAGCGGGCATGTACATAGAGGTGCCGCAACCTGTCAGGATCAGTGCCAGCAGCAGACTATAATATGTTAAGTTTGAGGGGGGAAAGAAGGAGGTAAAGGGGGTCGTCATAGAGAGGTTCCGGTTCAGCACGGCGCCAACTTAGGGAATGATGGCCCCATTCGCAAGAAAGGGGAGCCTCTTTTTACTAAATTTAAGCCGCAGGACGGACAGGAAAGCGGCGGCATCCGGGAAGCGGCTTTTAACTATCAAGGCTTTGGTGTAATTTTGCATGTTGGAAGAAACAGGGGCATGAACAAAATACTGATCATACAAACGGCTTTTCTGGGCGATGTGGTGCTGGCTACAGCTCTTATCGAAAAGCTGCATGCCTTTTATCCGGAGGCACGCCTGGACTTCCTGCTACGCAAAGGCAATGAGGGGCTGCTAAAGGAGCATCCGCTACTACGGCAGGTGCTCGTCTGGAACAAGCAGGAAGGCAAGTATAAAAGCTTGCTGCGCCTGCTCTCGCAGATACGCGCAGAGAAGTATGACCTGGTGGTGAACGTGCAGCGCTTTGGGGCCACCGGCTTTCTCACTGCCCTCTCCGGTGCCAAAGAAACAGTAGGCTTCGATAAGAACCCTTTCTCCCGTTTGTTTACCCGCCGTTACCCTCACAACATAGAATCAGGTACACACGAGGTAGAGCGCAACGACCTGCTCATCCAAAGTGTAACCAATGCCATTCCTTCCAGGCCAAAGCTTTACCCTGGCCAGACAGACTTTGCCAAAGTAGAGGAACTGAAAAAGGAGCCCTTTATTTGTATGGCACCCACTTCGGTGTGGTTTACAAAGCAGTACCCCCAGGAACAGTGGGTAACCCTGCTCGACAGCCTTGATCCCAAGTATAAGGTCTACCTGATTGGCTCACCGGCGGATAAGGTGTACTGTGATGAGATCATCAGCCTGAGTCAAAACCAAGGGGTAAAGAACCTCTGTGGGCAGCTGAGCCTGTTGCAGTCGGCGGCGCTGATGCGTGATGCTGTACTGAATTATGTCAACGACTCAGGGCCAATGCACCTGGCCTCTGCCCTGAATGCGCCCACCGCTGCTGTTTACTGCTCCACCATCCCTCGCTTTGGTTTTGGCCCGCTGTCTGATTTTGCGCGGATCGTGGAGCGGGAAGAGCCTTTATACTGCCGCCCCTGCGGCTTGCACGGCTATCAGGAATGCCCGGAGGGCCACTTTAAGTGTGCCCGTGATATCCGGAACGAGCAGTTGCTGGAGGTGTTGGAGTTGGCGGAGCGCCGTTAGTTCTGTTGGATGTGGGACTGGTCGCGCTCCATGGATCAAGGTGAAAGGGTGGCGCGCAGGAATAAAAGCTTTGTAGGGCGCTTTTCCGGCAAGGGGCGGTGACGCTGTACTTGCGCAGGCAAGAGGCAGGTAACAAAGATTGTCGAAGTTGCTTATAGCAGCCGCCGGGGCAACACCTGAAGCAGGTTACTAGGTTATGCACACTCCACCGACTGGCTAAGGAGGTTCGAAAGCAAGACCTCCCGCCATTTTAGGATTGAGCAGAGACATAGCTATACCCTCAGTCTTGTAAATGCCTGAATACGAAATGCTGTCCCTTTAGTGCTCCCAGGAGTTTAAACCTCCGGCCAGGTTATAAAACTGCACTTCCGGGTAGCGCTCCTGCAATATCGCTATGGCTTTCTGGCTTCGCACTCCCGACTGACAGTGTACGACCACTTTAGGCTGTAGTTGCAGTGTCGCTAGCTTGTCGCTAAGCTTAGAAAGCGGTACCAGTTCTCCGCCAATATTAAAGTTCTCATACTCCTGCAACTCGCGCACGTCCAGCACCTGTACCTGCTTGTCCTGTGCAAGCCACGCCTTTAGCTCATCTGCCGATATTGTCTGCACCACGGCACAGGTCGCCCCATAACTTGACTGAAGAGCGGTTACTTTATCAGCTTGCGCTGTTCTGGGGAACTTGAAGGATGAGAAGCTAAGCGACAGGGCATCAAACAGCAGCAGTTTGCCAGAGGCCACCTCTCCTATTTCACAGACGATCTTGATTACCTCGTTAGCCTGCAAGGTGCCGACAACGCCCGGAAGCACGCCCAGCACGCCCGCCTCTGCACAATTCGGTATTTCACCAGCACCCGGAGGTTCTGGGAACAGGCAGCGATAGCTTGGGCCGTTCTTATGGTTGAATACAGATAACTGCCCCTCAAAGCGGGAGATGGCCCCAAACACCAGCGGCTTTTGCAATATGGTGCAGGCATCGCTCACGAGGTAGCGCGTTGGGAAGTTGTCCGAACCATCTACGAGCACATCATACAGCTTTACCATGTCCAGCGCATTCTCCGTCGTTATCCCTTCTGGGTGCGCTTTAAAATGTATGTGCGGGTTCTGTTGCGTTAGCTTCTGGATGGCGACCCTTACCTTGGGCTTGCCTACATCTTCCGATGTATATAATATCTGCCGGTGCAGGTTACTCTCGCTCACCACGTCCATGTCGGCGATGCCAATGGTACCTACACCCGCTGCCGTCAGGTACTGCAGGATCGGACATCCCAGCCCGCCGGCCCCAATTACCAGCACCTTTGCCTGCTTCAGCTTTTCCTGCCCTGCCACACCTAGTTCTGGTAATATGACTTGCCTGTTGTAACGCTCCTTTTCTGCTTTGTTTAACATGGACGTTTATTGGTAACTACTTGAATAAAAGAATTAGACTACACACCCTCCGGGATCTGCCTTAGAACCTGTGATAGCCGATGTATTCCCCCAAGTTAACAACATTATTGCGAAAGCGTTCTAGCCCTCCGCCTGTGGTTTGGCGAGATAACGCCTCCTCTTAGAGTCTGAGCGCAAGTATGTAGGTTATGGTTTATACTACTCAGGCCTGCATCCCGCTGTTTGCAAATTGTAAACATTGCACCTGCTACGGTTGTTCGTAGCGGCGAGCCATGCAGCTTAAGACAAGCCCATTGCTGAAGCTGCGTTTTTATGCTATTTTTAAAAACGAAGCAATTAACGAGTCTAACCCAAAATAAAACTACATGAAATACCTCCCCATAAGGCAGGAACTGTTCGTGCGCAACCGCCGCAACTTTATTAAGCACCTCAAGCCTTGCTCTGTTGCCATCTTCAACTCCAACGACGTCATGCCGACAAATGCGGACGGCACCCTGCCTTTCCGGCAGAACAGCGACCTGTTTTACTTATCGGGCATTGATCAGGAGGAGAGTGTACTGGTGCTTTTTCCCCAAGCTAAAGACCAGCGCATGCAGGAGATCCTTTTTGTGCGCGAAACCAACGAGCATGTCCTGACCTGGGAGGGCTATAAGCTCACAAATGAGCAGGCCCGGGAGGTATCCGGGGTACAGACTGTTTACTGGACGCATCAATTTGAGTCGGTGCTTAACGCGCTCATGCTAGAGGCAGAGCACGTGTACCTGAACAGCAATGAGCATCTGCGGGCAGCCACGGAGGTAGAGACCCGCGATTCCCGTTTTATCAAATGGTGCAAAGATCGCTACCCCCTGCATCGGTATGAGCGGAGTGCTCCCATCATGCACCAACTGCGGGCAGTAAAGTCAGCAGAGGAAATTGCCTTGATCCAGCAGGCTTGTGACATTACAGAGAAAGCCTTCCGGCGATTGCTGGGCTTTATCAGGCCGGGGGTGATGGAGTACGAGATTGAGGCGGAACTGTACCATGAATTTCTGAGAAACCGCTCCCGGGGACCTGCTTATGAACCCATCATTGCCTCTGGGGCCAGTGCCTGTATTCTACATTATGTCGAAAACAGCCGGGAATGCAAAGAAGGAGACCTGGTGCTGATGGACTTCGGGGCCGAGTACGCGAACTACGCCTCAGACTTAACACGTACCGTGCCTGTGAACGGCAAGTTCTCCAAACGCCAGCGCGAGGTATACGATTCGGTGCTGCGGGTGATGAAAGCGGCTACCCAAATGCTGGTACCCGGCAACACCCTAGACCAATACCACAAGTTTGTGGGCACCGTGATGGAAAATGAGCTGATCCGGCTCGGCTTACTAAACGAAGGCGATGTGCACAACCAGGATCCGGAGAAGCCACTATACAGGAAGTACTTTATGCACGGCACTTCACATCATCTTGGTTTGGACGTGCACGACGTTGGCAACAAGTACCGCCCTTTTGAGGAGGGCATGGTCTTTACCTGTGAGCCGGGTATCTACATAAAGGAAGAGGGCATCGGTGTGCGCCTGGAGAATGATATCCTGGTGACCAAGAACGGGCCCAAGGACCTGATGCAGCACATCCCCCTTGAAGCAGAGGACATAGAGCGCCTGATGAGGAAGTAGCCAAGCGTCAAGAATGCCGGGCTTCAGACTGCTTCAAAAATTGCCGACAACCTTTTTTGTTGTACTTACTCCAAAAAAGAGGTCTTTGCATCAAAATGTTTTTTCCGTAACAACTTTGTGCTATAGAATCAGTTTGAAATAGGGGAATTTGTACTTCTGCGCCTTGTAGTGCTGTACAAGCAGGTAAAAGTAGTGCAATTTCTGCGGTGGTAACTTTGGTTTAATAGACATAAAGACAAAAGAACTGCCTATGCGTAAACTTTTCCTCCTTTCTCCGCTGTGTGCTCAACATAGTCCCATTCGAGCGGGTATGCCTTTACTTTATGAACATCTAAAAAACTCGATACGAGACATGCCCGTATTGTCATATCAAAATATATTAGGAAGAATCATGCAAACACAATTTACAAAACTTAGTTCAATAGCTTATGCGCTGGCGTTCTTGCTTTTAGCAAGCACGAACCTGTTTGCGCAGAGCTCTGACCAACGCACGAACGTGCAGATATACGGAAGTGCTATACAGTACAGAGGAGACATAAACGACGAAGAGTACGGCGACCTGGAGTGGGGTGGCGGTATCGGGATCAACCGCTACCTGAGCCCTACTTTTGATGCTGGCTTGCACGTTACCTACGGTAGTACAGAAGCGAGCGAGGGCGGGAACATGTTTGATGCCCAGATAGGTACCGCCATGCTGGCCCTTCGATTAAAAATGTATGGTAACATCCTCAAAGAAGATGCCTTTATTGGACCTTACCTGCAAATTGCCGGTGGCGGTGCCTGGGCTAAAACAGATGCCACCCGTATGGATGGCAGCCGGCAGGAAGACTATAAGTTCTTTACGGCAGCGGCAAGAGGTGGTGCGGGCATCCGCTTCCGCTTCTCTGACGCGGTAAGTGCTTTTGTGGAAACGAACTACATGATCATCGGCCAGGATAAGATCGATGGCTATGACACAGGTGACAACGACCGCTTCCTGATGCACAATGTAGGCCTTGGCTTTAATTTAGGTCGAGCTGCTGACGCTGACGGGGACGGTGTTCCGGACCGTCGGGACGACTGCCCGAACACGCCGACGGGCGTGCAGGTGGACAAGCGGGGCTGCCCGATTGACACGGACACGGACGGGGTGCCGGACTACCAGGACGAGTGCCCTACCGAAGCTGGCACGGCGGCGACCAAAGGCTGCCCTGACCGCGACAACGACGGGGTGGCCGACAAGGACGACCGCTGTCCGGACGAGGCGGGCTTAGTGGCCCTGCAGGGATGCCCTGACGCCGACGGCGACGGCGTTGCCGACAACGAGGACCGCTGCCCTGACACCCCTGCCGGTGTGCAGGTGGGGGCCGACGGCTGCCCGCTGGACGCTGACGGCGACGGGGTGCCGGACTACCAGGACATCTGCCCTAACTCGCCGGGCACGCTGGCTACCAAGGGCTGCCCTGAGCTGGACGCCGAGACGCTTCGCCTGATAGACGAGAAGGTGCGCTTCGAGTTCGACCAGGCCCGCGTGCAGGACGCCTACAAGCAGCTGCTCGACAGCATCGTGGTGGCGCTTCAGAAGTACCCGGACCACGTGCTGCTGATCCAGGGGCACGCCGACTACATCGGCTCTGAGGAGTACAACCAGGCCCTGTCGGAGGCCCGCGCCGAGAACGTGAAGGAGTACCTGGTGTCGCAGGGGGTGCAGAACCCAGAGCGCCTGGTGACCCGGGGCTACGGGGAGTCGCGTCCGCTGGTGGAGGTGAACGAGCGGCTGCCCAAGCGCAGGACCGAGCTGCAGCGCAGGATAAACCGAAGGGTGGGCTTCCAGCTCAACACCCCGGACCTGCAGCTGGACATGGAGTAGGCCCGACAAGGGGGAAGATAAGCAGGGGGAGGCGCCCCGGAGAGATCCGGGGCGCCTCTTCCTGTTTTTGAAGGTACTAGCTATGCCGGCAGGACTGCGTCCTTGTAAAAGCAGGACAGTAAGTGTGCCCTTTCTTTTAATTGCTCTAAAAGAGAGTAGCATAAGGAGAGGTAGTTCTGATGGGAGTGATAAGCCAGTAGCACGGCCGGAATGAGCCTTCCTGCAGGACGTTTGAAGTTGCCGGCTAACCTTAGAACTAGGATGAGAGGTGTGGAGGCTATAGAGCGAATTACTTTTTTCTGTTCCCTTATTAGGTGCTGTTGTTGGCTAAACTGTAGCCCTTGTTCAGGTTAAGGTAAAGATGTAAATAAACTCCTATGTTAATATCAGCGTAAGTAAACCACAAGGCGGAAGCTTGCTTCTGGCCAGGCAGTTAAGCCTGTAAAGGGGCGTTTTACAGGCATATTAGAACAAAACGATAGAGCTATGCATACAAAACTACTACGCAACATTGCATTCATGACTGTGCTACTTCTTATGGTAAGTACAGCTTTACGAGCGCAGAATGCAGATCTGCGCAACAACATCCAGGTATTTGGGTCCGCTATTTCCTACAAGGGAGATTTTGGCAGCCAATTTTGGGATAGTTCTGAGAAGGGGGGAGGGGTAGCCTATAACCGTTACCTAAGCCCTGCTTTCGACTTGAGTTTGCAGTTGAGCTATAACTCTCCAGAGCGCAACTATCAGAAGTCCGACTATTTTGAGCATCAGAGCGTAACAGGGCTATTACTCCTTCGGCTTAAAGCTTATGGTCCTATTTTGAAGGAGGACGCTTTTTTCGGACCGTACTTAACTGCTGGTGTAGGCGGTATGTATGCTGATGCGGAGGGGCAGGTCAGCAGACAGCCCTTTAGTGAAAGCTTTGTGACCGCTGTGCTGGCAGGCGGCGCCGGTATACGTCTTAGATTTACGGACAGACTTAGCATCTTTGGAGAAACGAAGTACCTCTTAACCGGTAATGATAAGTTTGACGGCCTAGAAGAAGGCGATAACGAGCAATTCCTGCTGCATGAAGCAGGTATAGGCTATAACCTGGGCCGCGCTGCTGACGCTGACGCTGATGGTGTTCCTGATCGCCGGGACGACTGCCCTAACACGCCGACGGGCGTGCAGGTGGACAAGCGGGGCTGCCCGATTGACACGGACGCAGACGGGGTGCCGGACTACCAGGACGAGTGCCCTACCGAAGCTGGCACGGCGGCCACCAGAGGCTGCCCTGACCGCGACAACGACGGGGTGGCCGACAAGGACGACCGCTGTCCGGACGAGGCGGGCTTAGTGGCCCTGCAGGGATGCCCTGACGCCGACGGCGACGGCGTTGCCGACAACGAGGACCGCTGCCCTGACACCCCTGCCGGCGTGCAGGTGGGGGCCGACGGCTGCCCGCTGGACGCTGACGGCGACGGGGTGCCGGACTACCAGGACATCTGCCCTAACTCGCCGGGCACGCTGGCTACCAAGGGCTGCCCTGAGCTGGACGCCGAGACGCTTCGCCTGATAGACGAGAAGGTGCGCTTCGAGTTCGATCAGGCCCGCGTGCAGGACGCCTACAAGCAGCTGCTCGACAGCATCGTGGTGGCGCTTCAGAAGTACCCGGACCACGTGCTGCTGATCCAGGGGCACGCCGACTACATCGGCTCTGAGGAGTACAACCAGGCCCTGTCGGAGGCCCGCGCCGAGAACGTGAAGGAGTACCTGGTGTCGCAGGGGGTGCAGAACCCAGAGCGCCTGGTGACCCGGGGCTACGGGGAGTCCCGTCCGCTGGTAGAAGTGAACGAGCGGCTGCCCAAGCGCAGAACCGAGCTGCAGCGCAGGATAAACCGAAGGGTGGGCTTCCAGCTCAACACCCCGGACCTGCAGCTGGACATGGAGTAGGCCCGACAAGGGGGAAGATAAGCAGGAAGAGGCGCCTCGGATCTCTCCGGGGCGCCTCTTCCTGTTTTTAGAAAGGCTATGTAGAGATAATCAAAAGGCCTGTTTTCAGTTAAGAAAACAGGCCTTAAATATATGCTCGCTTCGCTAAGAGCTTATCCTTTCTGTGCTAATAAATACAGGACAGCCATGCGTATGGCCACCCCGTTCTCCACTTGGTTGAGGATAATGGAGTGGTGCGAGTCAGCGGCATCCGAGCTTAGCTCTACGCCCCGGTTAATCGGGCCCGGGTGCATCAGCACGATCTCCTTGTCCAGGCTGTCGAGCATTTTCTTGTCGATGCCGTAATATAGCGTGTACTCCCGCAACGATGGGAAGTATTTCATCTGCTGGCGCTCCAGTTGTATGCGCAGCACGTTAGCCACATCGCACCAAGCCAGGGCTTTCCGCACATCTAGTTCCACCTTCACCCCCAACTGCTTGATGTACTTCGGCAGCAAGGTGCTCGGGCCACACACCATCACTTCGGCCCCCTGCTTTTGCAAGGCAAAAATGTTGGATAGGGCCACCCGTGAGTGCAGGATGTCTCCGATGATTACCACCTTCTTGCCCGCTACTTCCCCCAGTCTTTCCCGGATTGAAAAAGAGTCCAGCAGGGCCTGGGTAGGGTGTTCATGGGTCCCGTCTCCGGCATTTACAATATTGGCGGGGATGTGCTTGCTTAAAAAGTGAGGAGCACCCGGGCTGGAATGGCGCATCACGATCATGTCCACCTTCATGGCCAGGATGTTGTTCACCGTGTCGAGCAGGGTTTCCCCTTTCTTCACAGAACTGCTGCTGCTGCTGAAGTTGATCACATCGGCCGAGAGCCGCTTCTCCGCCAGCTCAAATGAGAGCCGTGTGCGGGTGGAGTTCTCGAAGAAAACGTTGGCAATGGTAATGTCGCGCAGCGAGGGCACTTTCTTGATCGGCCTGTTCAGCACGTCTTTAAAATTGTCGGCAGTCTCAAAGATGAGTTGGATGTCCTGCGGGGTAATGTCTTTGATGCCTAACAGGTGCCGGACGCTGAGCTCTTGCATGGGTGAGGTTTATTCTTCGTTTTTGGTAATCAGCCAGATATTGTCTTCCGGGGCTTGCTCTCCTTTCCACTCTACCAGCACGCGCTGGCTTTGCAGGGAGTTTACATGGCGGCCTACATAGGTGGGCTGTATCGGCAGGTGGCGTGAGTACAACCTGTCTATTAGCACCAGTAATTCTACATTGGCTGGCCGGCCATAGGCAATCATGGCATCCAGGGCAGCCCTAACAGAGCGGCCTGTGTATAACACGTCGTCTACCAGAATCACTTTCTTGCCCTCGATCAGAAAATCAATCTTGGTGGCATTGGCCGTTAGCGGCGTGTCTCTTCTGCGAAAATCATCGCGGTGAAACGTGGTGTCGAGGTAGCCGGTAGGAACTTGTTTGCCCAGGATGGAAGCCAGCGTGCTTTGGATGCGTTGCGCCACGAATTTGCCGCGCGGTTGCAGGCCCAGTATAACAGAATCAGAAAAATCGTCGTGGTTCTCGATGAGCTGGTGGGAAAGGCGCATCACCATGATATCGAGGAGCTGGTGGTTTACGATGAGTCTTTTCTGCATAGCCGGAAGTATTAAGTGCAAATATAGAGAGTACTTTGGAAGATGCGAAAATTAAAGTTTAGATGTTAGACGAACTTTTAGGGTCCGTTTCACTGCTGGGCCTTTAGGTGTGGCTGCTGATAAACTGGCTTTAATAAGGTGCGAGTAAATCTTCTCGGGCAGCTAAAAGTGGATCTTGTTCAGGTAAAAGATATTGCGGGTGTCGAGGTTGCTAAACCTAACCCTGTTAAAGCCAAAGGCTACGAAGGTGCCGTCGTACCACTTTATAATGCCGGGGTACTCAGTAGACACAATCTTCCCGCTTTCTTTATAGGGCTGTATCTCCAGTTCTGTTTCCTCGTCGTCAAACTTTTCTTCGTCCATTATGCGGTAGATGATCTTGTCTTCGTCAGGGTAAGCCATTATTACCCTGCCGTCGCGGGTGCGGCCTACCTCCAGGGTATGCACCAGTTCGTAGCTCATCACGTCCTTTAACGGAAAGGTGTTATCCCATAGTAGGATGCCATTCTTGTCGAAACCAAGCGCGACAGCGTGTGTGCGTTTGTAGCCTTCCTCCGGGTTCCTTATGGTTCCCATACGGCCCAGCAGCCTGTGCGTAGCCGCACCGCTTCGGTATTGAGGGTAGTAGGCTTCTGCAGCTAATACGTAGCCGTTAGGCGTGCTGATGAGGTCGTGCAGCAGCAGCCGGTAGTGGTAGCGGGGCTCCTTGCCTGCTTTTAACCGGTCGGCCTCCCGTCGGCGGATGCGGGCTTCCCGGCGCGGTTTCATGTACTTGAGGAAGTTCTGGAGCTGGAGAACGTTATAGAACTCTGCGTCTACCACACGCGAAGCAAGGGGGGCTGTAAAGAAGCCCCGGTTATAGCGAAGGTCCCTTGTGCCGTAGGTGCCAACCAGTAGCTTATCAAGGCTATCGCCGCGGGTAATTTCCGCGTTCAGCAGGCTTTTGTCGTCTTTCTGCAAAATAAAGTAGTTATTCAGCAGTTCTCCGTTCCTGTCGAAGGACTTTACCTGCAGCCTGGAGACCCTGCCGTTTGACTCTGTAAGCACAGCGTCTATCCGGTCATGGGCCGGGTCTGCCAAGAGGTCAGAGAAATAGGACTTATCCCCATAAATGCCGGGCAGGAGTTTCACTTTGCCCGTGGTAGGGTTTAGATGCATCAGTAGCAGCTTGCCGTCGTCCTTGCTTCTCGTGATGAGGAAGTAATTGCCCTGCAGGACCTGAAATTCGTAAAGGGCATCTACGGTCTCTATCTCAAACTCCTTGAACTCCGTCTGGCCTGTTTCCAGGTTAATTCGCACCACGTTATACTCCTGCAGGTCGTCCTTCCCGAAGACCAGGTAGGTGAATGGCTTTTCCGTAAAGTAGCGGAGGTACTCACTGTCCGGCGGGAGGGAGGCGGAGTCGGCCCAGACTTCCTTTAGGACATGATTGTATTTGGTGAAGTAAAAAGTGGCCTGGGTGTCCCAGAGGTTACTGGTTTTGTGGTACACCAGCAGACTGCTGTCGGGGAGGGCCAGCACTTCCACATCATTTTCTTCCGGGTCAAAAGGAAGCTCCAGGCGAACAGGTTGGGAGGGCTCCTGGGCGAGTACCCGGAGCAATATCAACGAAAGAAGGCATGTGAAGAGGTAACGGAATAGGACCATACAATAACAGGGTGTTTTGTTATCGGGTACGGGAAAAAGTAAAATAGCAGCTAAACCTTGTACTTGTTTTAGCTGCTATTCGTTGTTATGGGCGCCTGTTTTTTTGCTTGCCCTTGCTTAGTTGCCAAGGGCAAGCAAAACGTCGAACTCCTCTGCCTTTAAAGGCATTACCGAGAGGCGTGACTGGCGCAACAGGGCTATGTCCTGCAGGCGCTTGTCCTCTTTGATCTGCTGCAGTGTAACAGGCTCTTTAAAGGCGCGGTACGGCACCAGGTCCACGACCACCCATTTGGGGTCATCGGTCGTGGGGTCGGGGTAGGCTGCTTTTTCCACTTTGGCTATGCCAACCACTGCCTTTTCCGACACGCTGTGGTAATACAGTACCAGGTCGCCTGGCTGCATTTGCTGCATGTTGTTGCGCGCCTGGTAGTTGCGTACCCCGTCCCACATCGTGCGGCCGTCCCGCACTAAATCGGCCCAGGCATATTTTTCAGGTTCTGATTTTACTAACCAGTGTTGCATGTAATGTTCTTGTTGTATTGAAAGATAATATGGAGATGCAGGCCTTAACGAAAGCAGGACAGCCTTATTTGTGCTGTCTCTTTTCTGGCTGTTATGCGTACAGGGGATCCTGAAACCAACTCCCTGCCAGCTGTTTCTGTTACGTCTGTGTTACCGGTCCTCCTCCTGGCGTGGCTGAACGCGCTTTACTTTTAGTACGTTATCTCTGATAGAGACAATCTCCACGACAAAGTGCTGCGGAGGATTGCTGCCCGGGTTCATCTGTACCTGAAAACGGTCGTCGTCGAGCTGCTTCCATTGCCCGAATTGTTCTTCTAGCCCATCAGTTGGGGCTATTTCGTAACGCCTGATCACGCCGTTAGGATCCAAGGAGAAGCCGGTACGGCCCCGGGAAGGGGGGAAGTCGAAGGTGTTGGGGCGGTAAACCAGTACACTGTCCTCATCTTCCTCATAGGAGTGCAACCATGTTTTGCCAACTAACTCTGCCTGCAGTTTACTGCTTTTCTTACAGGTGCTGGCCAGCAGCACCAGGCATAGGAGGCAAAGCAACGACGCGTATTTCATACTTACAGATGATTTGTAAGGCTAAGGTAAGCATTTCTTCTCTTATATAGAAACCAGTGAATATAAATGCGGGGCGGCAAGGTTCGGCGGCATTTCCTATCTTTGTAGGTATACGACGCAGAGCTTTGGAAAATAAGAAGATCATAAAACTGTTTAAGCTCTCAGCCGAGCTGATGGAGCTGCACGATGAAAATGCTTTTAAGGTTCGCTCCTACATTAACGCTGTGGGGGCCCTGGAGCAGGTAGAGGAGCCATTGGAAGACATGGAGCAGGCCCAGCTGGAAGGCTTAACGGGGGTCGGAAAGGGAATTGCCTCCAAGATTGTGGCTATCAATACCACAGGTTCGTTTGAGGAGCTGGACCAGTTGTTGGCTGCCACACCGCCAGGCGTGGTAGAAATGCTGCGCATCAAGGGGATAGGCCCTAAAAAAGTGCGTGCTATCTGGAAAGAGCTGGGCACCGAGACGGTGGAGGAGCTACTGGAGGCTTGTGAACAGAACAGGCTCAGCAAGCTGAAGGGCTTTGGCGCGAAAACACAGGAGAACATCAAACAGGCACTGCTCTTTACCCAGCAAAACCGGGGAAAGCTGCTCTTTGCAGAAGCGGAGAGCAGTGCCGCAGAGTTGTTACAGGAGATAAAAAAGGCTTTGCCAGCGGCACCTGTTGAACTGACAGGAGACGTCCGCCGCCTGATGGAGATAGTAGAAGCGCTGCAGCTTGTACTGGGAACAGACAGCCCGGTGGAGGCGCAGGAAGCGCTGAACAAGCTAGAGGTGCTACAGGAAGACGAGAAAGCGGCAGGTCCCTTTGCATGGCGTGGAGTGCACACGCCCAGTGGCCTGAAAACAGAGATCAAACTGGTGCCAACGGCGCGCTTTGCCAATGAGGTGCTGCTGTGTTCTTCAGCACCGGAGCACCTGGCTTTAGCTTACAAAGATAACAAGAGCCTGCTCTCCCTGGCTTGTGGAAAGGGCTATGCCTCCGAAGAGGAGCTGTATAAGGCTGCTGGCATGGCTTACGTGTTGCCGGAGCTGCGCGAGGGTACCACGGAGGTACAGCTGGCCCTGGAGAACAAACTCCCCACTTTACTCGAGCTCTCTGACCTGAAAGGCTCCCTGCATAACCACAGCACCTACTCCGACGGGGCGCATACACTCGAGCAAATGGCCACTTTCTGCCGCGACATGGGCTATCAGTACCTGGGCATCTCCGATCATTCCAAAACGGCCTCCTATGCCGGCGGCTTGCGCGAAGGGGATGTGCTGCGGCAGCAAAAAGAAGTTGATGAGCTAAACAAACAGCTGGCCCCTTTCAGAATATTTAAGGGAATTGAGTCGGATATCCTGGGCGACGGCTCACTGGACTACGATGCCGATATTCTCGCTACTTTCGATTTCATTGTCGCCTCTATCCACAGCAGCCTGAACATGGACGAGAAAAAGGCCACTACCCGCCTGATCACCGCCATCGAGAACCCCTACACCACCATGTTGGGTCACCCGACAGGACGTCTGCTCTTGCGCCGGGAGGGTTACCCAATCAACCACCGGATGGTGATAGACGCCTGTGCGGCCAACAATGTCATTATCGAGATCAATGCTAACCCCTGGCGCCTGGACCTGGACTGGCGTTGGGTGCAATATGCTCTGGAAAAGGGCGTGATGCTGAGTATCAACCCGGATGCGCACCATACCAGTGGTTATGATGACATGCGCTATGGGGTACTGGTAGGCCGAAAGGGGGGGCTGACAAAGGAGATGACCTTTAATGCCAAACCGGTGGAGGAGGTTGAAAAGTACTTCAGGGAGCGAAAGGAAAAGATCTAACAGGAAAGCCGCTCCGAACAAGTACAGGCCGCCACCGTAGCACAAGCAGGCACCCACGGAAGAATAGAAAGATGTAATGCCCAAAATTCTCATAATCCGATTCTCCTCTATAGGGGACATCGTCTTAACAACGCCTGTGATACGCTGCATTAAGCAGCAGCTAGCTGATGCCACCGTGCATTACGTCACCAAGCCAGCGTTCCGGAGCATATTGGAACAAAACCCTTATGTAGACAAGGTACACGTGCTGAGCGGTAGCCTGAAGACCTTGATACAGGAACTCAAGGATGAGCAGTTCGACTATGTGGTGGACCTGCATAATAACCTGCGCTCGCGTGTAATCAGGGCCCGTGTAGGCAGCCCCGGCAAAAGCTTTTACAAGCTGAACTACGAGAAGTGGCTGATGGTGAACTTTAAGTTGAACCGCCTGCCGGACGTGCACATTGTGCAGCGCTACCTGGACGCCGCTGTCAGCCTGGGGGTAAAGGACGACGGAGAGGGCCTGGACTATTTTATCCCTGCCCGAGACGAAGTAGACCTGCAGACCCTGCCAGCGCCTTTCCGACAGGGCTATGCAGCCTTTGCGATTGGTGCCCAGCACTACACGAAACGCCTTCCTACAGAGCGCATTATCGAACTCTGTGAGCGCCTCCAGCAGCCGGTTATCCTGCTGGGAGGGAAGGAGGATATTGCCACCGGAGCGGAAATAGCGGCTCACTTTGAGGCCCGTACAACGAGCAACGAACAACGAATGACGGTCTACAACGCCTGCGGGAAGTACAACTTAAACGGTTCTGCCTCCCTGGTACGGCAGGCCGACTTTGTTGTGAGCCATGATACAGGGCTGATGCATATTGCCGCTGCCTTTCAAAAAGATGTTATCAGCATCTGGGGCAACACTATTCCGGAGTTTGGCATGTACCCCTTCCGCACAAACTATAAGGTGTTGGAGGTGCATGGGCTAAGCTGCAGGCCTTGCTCTAAGATCGGGTATAAGAAGTGCCCGAAAGGCCATTTTAAATGCATGCGTGATATACCGTTTATAAACCTGACTTTCGAAAATGCCAAAGTATAACCTGACATGGGAGCCCAGCGATGCAGCCCTTTTAGAGGCCCTGGTGCTAGCTACTGGAGGAGAGGGCGGAGCACCGCTACTGGAAGTGCTGTTGATGGCTGACGCCCTGGATGGGAACGTCCTGACGCAAAAAGAAGTGGAGCAGGGCCTGGAAAAGCTGATGGCCATACAGTATGTGCAAATAACAAAGAACAAACTGTTGCTTTCGCCGCAGTTCATGCAAGACTACACGGCCATAGAGGGAGCCGAAAACGAACAGGAAGCCTTGTTTAAGCTGCTGAAGACAAAGCCGCTGGCACCCGAAAGCCTGGACGAGCCCAAGATCCTGCTCAAGAAGTATAAACTCAAGAACTATTACCAACAGTACCTGGAACAGTTTGGCGGAAATAATTGATCCGGAGATTAGTTAACCTGGAGATAAAGGAGTGGGTCTTTTATAAAGCACAAATGCCGCTGATGATCAGCGGCATTTGTGCTTTATAGTCTCAGCCAAGCTATTTCGCTTGGCTCATCTCCACCTTAAGAAATCTTCTCAAACCCCAGATAAGGGTGCAGTACCTTTGGCATGTTAATGCCGTCAAGAGTTTGGTTGTTCTCCAAAATGGCGGCTACAATGCGCGGTAAAGCCAAAGCACTGCCATTCAGCGTATGCAGCAGCTGCGTTTTTCCTGACTCGTTCTTGTAACGGAGCTTCAGGCGATTAGCCTGGTAGGTCTCAAAGTTAGAGGCAGAGCTTACCTCCAGCCAGCGGCCCTGTGCAGCGGAGTATACTTCCATGTCAAAAGTAAGGGAGGCTGTAAAGCTCATATCGCCACCGCAGAGGCGCAGCACACGGTAAGGGAGCTCTAGCTTTTGCAGCAGGCCCTGTATGTGGTCGCTCATTTCCTCCAGCGCCTGGTAAGACTTCTCCGGTAGCGTTACCTGTACAATTTCCACCTTATCGAACTGGTGCAGGCGGTTTAGGCCCCTAACATCAGCCCCCCACGAGCCAGCCTCTCTCCTAAAGCAAGGCGTGTGGCCCGTGTTTTTAATCGGCAGCTGCTCTACGGGTACAATGGTATCGCGGTAAATGTTCGTGATGGGCACCTCCGCTGTAGGGATCAGGTACAGGTTATCGGCTGTGGCATGATACATCTGCCCGTCTTTGTCGGGGAGCTGCCCGGTACCATAGCCAGAGGTCTCGTTTACCAAGATCGGCGGCTGCACTTCCATGTATCCGGCGGCAATGGCCTCGTCCAAAAAGAAGTTAATGAGGGCGCGCTGTAGCCGGGCGCCCTGCTTTTTGTACACAGGAAAACCAGCACCGGTAATTTTATTGCCCAACTCAAAGTCGATGATGTCGTACTTCTGGATCAGTTCCCAGTGAGGCAGGGCGCCTTCGTGCAAATCCGGAATTTCACCGTTTTGGAGTACTACTTCGTTGTCTTCCGCCGTTCTGCCTGCGGGTACGCTCTCGTGCGGCAGGTTCGGGAGTTTGTATAAAGCTTGCTGTATCTGGGCCTCGGTAGTGGATAATAGCTCAGCTAATGCCTTTGTTTTCTGCTTCAGTTCGGCTGTTTCAGTCTTGTATGCTTCGGCCTTCTCTCTTTCTCCGCTTTTCATCAAGGAGCCAATAGCTTTGGCCATTGTGTTGGCCTGGCGCTGCAATTCGTCGTGCTCGTTTTGTACCTGGCGGCGCTGCTGGTCGAGCTCCAGCAGAGCGGCTACTTCTTCGGCCGCATTTTTGTAGTTTTTCTTGTTCAAACCGGCAATTACCTGATCGGTTTGCTCTCTTAAAACTGTTAGCTGTAGCATAGTTAGGTGTTAAGTATACCTACAAAAATATACTTTTTTGAGTAGTTAGACCCATTTACGAAATATTTTGGCCAAATACTGAAACTTTTTTTATAAAATGCTCCGTAATATTTGTTAATTAATGGGCATTGCAATAACATTGCGGTACAATTGAAGAGGAAGCCTTTCCTATGCTTCTCTGACTCTTTCGCAACCTATTCTATTTTTCCTGATTTACTAAGTCTCTCGCTGCGTTCGCTTAAGCGCAACCTGGCAAATGTAATAAAACTACCATACCACCATTTATGTACAACATTGAAGAATTGAAAGATAAACTTCTTTCAGAGCTCAAGGAAATTGCTGAAAACCTGGGAGTTAAGAATTTTAAGAAACTCAGCAAGCAAGACCTTGTCTACAAGATACTTGACCAGCAAGCTGTTACCCCTCCTGAGAAATTACCTAGAAAATCCAAATCAACTGCCCGAGAAGCGATAAGTAGCGACGCTGCTACTTCTGATAGTACAACTGTGATGGAAGAGAAGACGACAGCGGCCCCTGCCAAAGCAGACAGAAAATCTTCCCGCGAAGCTGGTCGCAACGAAGATCGCGCTAAAACTACTGTTGAAACACCAATCAAAGAAGCTTCTCCGGTAAAGGACCATGGTCCGCAGTCGCAACCACGCGAGCGCACGCGCCGCAGCAACGACAACCGCGAGAGCAGAGACGACAGAAGCTACAGCCGTAACGACCGTAGTGACCGCAGCGAAGCCAGAGAGCGAAGCAGCGAAGTCAGAGAACGAAATGAGAGCCGGGAAGACAACAGAGAAAGCCGCCAGGACCGCAGCGATAGCAGCCGAAACGACAATAACAACGCGCGTCGTAGCAATCAGCAGCAGGTTAGTAGCAATAATTTCAAAGAGTTTGACGGCATTATCCTAAACGAGGGAGTGTTGGAGCTAATGCAGGATGGGTATGGTTTCTTGCGCTCTACACACTATAACTACCTCGCCAGTCCGGATGATATTTATGTGTCACCATCGCAAATCAAGCTTTTTGGCTTAAAGACAGGCGACACCGTGAAAGGGCAGATCCGTCCTCCAAAAGAAGGAGAGAAATATTTTGCCCTCTTAAAAGTAGAAACCGTAAACGGCCGTACCACAGAGGAAATACGTGACCGTATTCCGTTCCAGCACCTGACGCCACTCTTCCCGGAAGAGCGCCTGAAACTGACCACAAGACCCAGCCAACTGTCAACCCGTATTTTGGACCTGTTTGCCCCTATCGGTAAAGGGCAGCGTGGTATGATTGTGGCGCAGCCGAAAACAGGTAAAACTGTGCTGTTGAAGGAGATCGCGAATGCTATCACCGAAAACCACCCGGAGGTATACCTGATGATCCTGCTGATCGATGAACGCCCGGAGGAGGTAACGGACATGGCCCGCAGCGTAAAAGCAGAGGTAATTGCCTCTACCTTCGACGAAACGGCTGATCGCCACGTGAAGGTGTCCAGCATTGTACTGGATAAGGCGAAGCGCATGGTGGAGTGCGGACATGACGTTGTGATCCTGCTGGACTCCATTACCCGTCTGGCCCGTGCCTATAACACGGTGGTGCCGTCTTCTGGTAAGATCTTGTCTGGTGGTGTGGATGCCAACGCCCTGCACAAGCCGAAGCGTTTCTTCGGTGCAGCCCGTAACGTGGAGAACGGCGGTTCCCTTACCATCATCGCCACTGCTTTGATTGACACTGGTTCTAAGATGGACGAAGTGATTTTCGAGGAATTTAAGGGTACAGGTAACATGGAGCTTCAGCTGGATCGTAAGCTGGCGAACAGACGCACCTATCCAGCGATTGACGTGCCTGCTTCTGGTACGCGTCGCGAGGACCTGCTGATGGACAGAGACGAACTGAACCGTATCTGGATCCTGCGCAAGTTCATGTCCGATATGAACTCGATCGAGGCGATGGAGTTCCTGAAAGACAAGATGAAGGGCACCAAGAGCAACGAGGAGTTCCTGATCTCGATGAATGGTTAACACATTCAGATATCTTAAAAAAGGGGAGCCTGCCGGAACAAGTGTTCGGCAGGCTCCCCTTTTTTTATAACAAGCTGTTTTAACTGCTTATTGCCAAAAGCTGTATGCGGGCTGGGTAAAGAGGTAAAAGGTATAGGTCGTGACAAAGCCGAATAGGATATGGGCAAAGATCAGGGTAACCAGGTAGGTCTTTAGTTTGATAAGCGGCGGCTTGGGATGCACCATAAAAAACAAGTACCAGGCAAACATGCCGATAATACTATGGCCTACTCCGAAAAGGAGGGCCCAGGAGGCGGTGAGGGCACCCACACCCGAGTCCCACAAGGCCAGGTACATGGTGGCGAAGAAAACACCCACGGCATAATGTGCAACAGTACCTACGGCTTTGGTACTGACGGCGTCGGAGAGGCTACCATTGGGCTGTGTGCGGAAGAGTAGCATGGTACCCAGTATTTTGATGGCCTTCATCACACGGTGTGTGGCGTAGGAGAGTAAGTATAGGAAAGCGGACATGGCGGCAGTGCCGGCAATTCCTGCTAGTACGGCAATAAGAAATTTCATAGGCTACTTTAAAGTTTACCCTATATACGATAGCTGGCATATTGGTTTTTAACAAGTGCCGTCCGGAGGCTGCATGAAGCCGTTACAGAAATGCTTGCACGACGATCATCAGCACAAAGGCCAGACTGATACAGAGGGACGAGACCCTGTTCATTAGCATGGTATTATCGTAATTCACTGCCCGCAGGTCTTTCTGTGCCCTCAGCACCCAACGGATGAAAAAGTATAGAATTGGAGCCGTGCATACCAAAAAGATAAAGACGTTACGTGCCTGGCCATTTGCCAGGTACAGCCAAAGCAGCAGGGCAGTACCGGCACCAAGACTGGCGGCAGCAAAAAAGTAGGTGCCCTTTATCCCCAGTAACAGGCTAAGGGTGCGGTCGCCCCGTCGGCTGTCCTCCTGGTGCTGGTAGATCTGTGTAAGAGGGTAGGAGCCGCACAGCAAAAGCGTGCTCACCAGGGCAAACCAAACGTTAGGGGCTCGTAGTACCTGGGCTAAGCTTAGCCCCAGGCCCACCTGCACCATAAAGTAGGTAAAAGCCCCCTGGAAAAAGGTGACGACAAAAGTGCTCGGCAAGGGGTACTTCTTCAGGCGGATGCCATCATAGCTATAGGCTTTTGAGATGAGCAGGTAAATGGCCACCAGTGCACCAAACAAGGGCGACAGCAGCAGGCCCAGGGCTACCGCCAGCGTATCAAAAAGCAGGACCAGGTGCATGAGCTGCCGTGTGACTCTGGGAGGATGCTTCAGCCCTCCAATGCTTCCCTCGTCCCGGTCGTAATAAGAGTTATACCCATTGCTGGCGGGGTATACCAAGAGGTGCAGGATCAGAAAGGTAAGCACTGCCCGCCACATTCCAAAGCCGGTTACCGTACTTAAGGCAAACCAGAACACAGGCATCAGGTAGAGCGAGAAGGGAATTCGCATTAGCACAAGAGCGCTCCGGTAGCTCTTTGCTTTGTCTGTTAGGATAGTATGGGGTGCTGTTTGTTGCATGGTTCCGTGTTAAGATGTTCCCTTTTCCGGGTAACCAATGAGATAAATAACATGCTTCCCAAACCGGCTTCCTGCTTTCCCGGCGCGCCAGGTGTAATTAGGCGCCTTTACGTTCTCTGCCATTTGTTGGAGCATTCGTGGAGGGTATATGCGCAGCAAGGAAACCGAGCCGTCCCAGATGATACCGATCGGAATCAAAGGTATGAGGTAGGTGAAAAAGAGCCGACTGGGCTTAAAAGGCCGGATAAAGGGCGTAACCAGGATGATGACTACCGGGAAGGAAAGCCATAGCATCAGTAACTCAAGCCAGCTCTTGCTGCTCCCCTCGAAAATGCCAATAGCCGCCCTTTTGTCTGCAGTGTCTTGTAGGATGGCTTGGGCTGTTCTTGGCGGGAAATGGTGAAAGGAGGAGAAAATAGTGCGCACGCCTTTTAGCGAATCAGGAGCAGCGGTGGCATCTACAGATACAGGCAGGTAGTCAATCATCCCTTTCGACTTTGCCTGCAGGTACTGGTAAGCTTCCAGATTGGGATATAGGTCAGTAAGCGTCACCTGAACTGGGGTGCCCACGCGTTTGCTAAGGTCTTCCCGGACCTTAGCAATGCCTCCCCCAGCCCCGGAGCACAGGTCCGTGATCTGATATTGCTGCGTACGCTCCAGCAGTTCCTGTAACAGGGGAAGGGCCGCTTCATAGGCCTCCAGCTTCGTGATCATGAACCGCAGAAAATCCAGCATGCCCTGTCGGATAACATGGGGGAACCATCGCTGGTCTTCTAGCTCAAAAAGTTGGAGACGGATGTTCAATGGCGGCTTTTTTTGACTCTTACTATGCCGCAGCTCCAAAGGTTGTCGCAGGTGTTTGTGCGCCTGATGTTTACACCATAGCGCCAGCTCCCACTTTAAACCCGTCCCCGGCATTGCTGAACAGCTGCCAATACGCTGCCGGATTCCCTGGATCGGGGGTGACGTGTAGCACGCTGTGGTTTGCAAAACGTATAACAAAGCCCTGGTCTGGCAGCAAGTCAACCTGCTCTACGACTAAGGCTGCCCCCTCGTTAATCAATTCCATCAGGCGCTGGTCGCGTAGGTTAGCGCCGGGCACCTTCCAGTCGAACTTAGGGGAGGGGAGGCCTGCTTCCCGCTTGCGCATAAAAACCTCGTTGTGCTTGATAGCAGTGCCATCTGCTTGCGCCAATTGCCAGGGGCAGTTCACGGCCAGGGTCAGCTCTCCTACATCCAGGATCAGTCCCTGCGGGGTTCTGTAATGCGTTTTACCGAAGTGGAAGTACTGTGTCTGCTCGTTTCGGGTGGTCTTGGTAAGGGGCAAACCTTTAATTCTGTCGAATGCCTGCTGTTGTGTGTCTTGCATCTGTAAAAGGCCGGTTGCTTGTACAAAAAACAAAGATAGGCAGGGCTGCGGACAGTTTGTGCTTTCGGAGAGCCCTTCCCGATTTTTATACCTGATAATCTTGGAAGTTGTGCACAAAAAGTATCTTTGTAATCGTTTTGTTTGAACCGTGAACGGGAATTTAAAGGAGAAGTCCGTTGTTTGATGGCAATGCTAAAAGAGCAAGAGAAAATACAGGAGCCAAAGAATACAGTCTATAAAAGCATCGCACGCTTTGTATGGAAAGGGTTCTTTCTGGGTGTCGCGCTGGTGATGGGCTACCTACTGAGCGTGGAGTACAATGTGCTGTACCTTTTTGGAGCCTCCCCGAGCTTAGACAAGCTGGAGAACCCGCGTAACGACCAGGCTTCCGAGCTGTACACCTCGGACGGGGTACAGATTGGCAAGTACTTCCGTGAGAACCGTAGCCCTGTATCCTATGCCAACATGTCGCCCATGCTAGTCAAAGCCTTGGTGGCAACAGAAGACATTCGTTTTTACGAACACGCCGGTATTGACCCGGAAGCCATTATGTCGGCTGTTTACGGTAGCCTGCAGGGCGATGCCCGCGGCGCGAGCACCATTACACAGCAGCTAGCCAAAAACCTTTACAAAACCCGCACAAACGAGTCTAAAGGAGTGTTGGGCCATGTGCCGGGTGTCAACATTGTCATTTCTAAAACAAAGGAGTGGCTCACGGCCATTAAGCTGGAGCAGCGTTACACCAAAGAGGAGATACTGGCCATGTACCTGAACACGGTGGACTTCGGGTCCAACTCCTTCGGCATAAAGGTAGCTGCCAAAACTTTCTTCAACACCTCCCCGGATAGTCTTAAAACAGAACAGGCAGCCGTGTTGGTGGGCCTGCTAAAAGCCCCCACCTATTACAGCCCCCGGTTTAACCCGGAAAACGCCACGCGCCGCCGTAATACCGTGCTGTCACAAATGGCCAAGTATAACTACCTGACGGCTGCCCAGGCCGACTCTCTGAGCCAGATTCCTCTGGTATTGGACTACAAGGTGGAAAACCACTACGACGGCCCTGCTACCTATTTCAGGGGGGCTGTGGCCGAGTACCTGGAGGAGTGGTGTAAGCAGAACGGCTACGACCTGTATCGCGATGGCCTGAAAATCTATACCACCATCGACTCCAGGATGCAGCGCCATGCCGAGGAGGCCATGGAGGAGCAGATGCGCGCACTGCAGCGCCGCTTTAATGCGCATTGGGAGGGCAAGAACCCCTGGGTGGATGAGAAAGACCAGGAGATACCGGGCTTTATTGAGGAAACCATCAAGCGCACGGCCTATTACCAGCGCCTGAAGGAAAAGTACGGGGAGGATACCAAAGCCATTAACCGCGAGCTGAACACCCCGCGTGAGATGATGGTGTTTACCTGGGACAACGACTCGCTGGAGAAGAAAGTGACGATGACTCCTCTGGATTCCCTGGCTTATTACAAGCACTTTCTGCATGGCGGCATGATGACGATGGACCCTTTCTCCGGCCATATCAAGGCATGGGTGGGAGGCATCAACTTCAAGTACTTTAAGTATGACCACGTAAAGCAGGCGCGCCGGCAGCCAGGCTCTACCTTTAAGCCTTTTGTATATGTGGCTGCCATCGATAACGGCTACGCCCCCTGTGATAAGATCGTGGACAAGCGCATTACGATCAACTATGTAGAGAAAGGGGAAAAGAAGAGCTGGTCGCCTACCAATGCCGATTGGGAGTATACGGGAGCCCCAATGACGCTGCGCCGTGCCATGGGTAAATCCGTGAACTCTGTAACGGCACAACTCACAGAGCGCATCGGCTGGGAGACCGTAGTGGACTATGCACACAAGCTGGGGATAGAAAGTCCTTTACAGGCTGTGCCTTCTATAGGCTTAGGGCCAAGCGATGTCTCTATTTTTGAGATGGTAGGCGCTTATAGCACGTTTCCGAATCATGGCTTCCATACCGAGCCGATGTTCATCACCCGTATTGAGGACCGCAACGGAAACCTGATTCACCTGTTCGTGCCGAAGCAAAAGAAAGTACTGAGCGAAGAAACGGCTTTCCTGATGGTGCATATGCTAAAGGGAGGAATGGAAGAGCCAGGAGGCACGTCGCAGGCGCTTTGGGAGTATGACCTGTGGAAGAACGGGAACGAGATAGGCGGTAAGACAGGAACTACCTCCAATCACTCTGATGGCTGGTATGTGGGGGTGACAAAAGACCTGGTAACGGGGGTTTGGGTAGGGGGTGAGGACCGTAGCATTCACTTCCGTAACTCCCAGCTAGGGGAGGGCTCTAAGACGGCCCTGCCCATGTACGGCATTTACATGGAGAAGATCTACCAGGACAAGTCCCTGGGCTACACGATGGGCCGCTTTCCAGGGCCAAGTGTAGACATTAGCAAAGAGTACAAGTGCACGACTGTGCTTCCCAGATCAACCATGCCGGACTCAACAGAAATAGACTCTGTGCTGGAACTTCTGAATATGGGAGATATCCTGTAGCTTTTACACGTTAATAAAAAGAGAGGCGCTTGCTGAAACAGCAAGGGCCTCTCTTTTTATTAATTTAGATTTTGCCTAATCTTCTTTTTCGTAAAAGGATTCCAGGGCCTCTTCCAGGTAGTTGTATTCAAAGGTAAAGCCCGTATGGATGAGCTTATTGGCACTAACACGTTGGCTGGCTAGTATGACCTCGCTCATTTCCCCCATCATCCAGTTAATAGCAAAGGCGGGTACCTTGGGTAATACTAGGGGTCTTTTCATCGCTTCCGCGAGTTCCCTGGTAAACTCCTTGTTTGTAACGGGATGCGGTGAAACTGCATTATACACACCTTCAAACTGTGGGTCTTCAATAGCTTTAACAAAGAGGCGGCACACGTCATCAATGTGTATCCAGGACATGTACTGCTTTCCGGAGCCAAGCGGTGCGCCAGCCATCATCTTAACGGGTTTGGCCATTTGTGGCAGTGCTCCTCCCTTGTCGCTGAGCACTATGCCGAGGCGAAAGATTACGGTGCGGATATTTAGGTCGTGTACTTGCCAGACAGCTGCTTCCCAGGCTTTGCAGACCTCTGCCAGAAAATCATCAGCATAGGTACTCTCTTCAGACATCAGCTGGTCACCGGAGTCACCGTAAATGCCAATGGCAGACGCCGAAATAAAGCCTTTTACGTGGTGGTTAGCATCTTTCAGGGATCTATAAAGAAGCGAGGCCGTCTCTACACGGCTGTTGATGATTTCTTTCTTGCGTTCATCTGTCCACTTCTCCTCTGCCACGCTGGCCCCCGCCAGGTTAATGACATAATCTGCATAGGTGATGGCGTTCTCATCGATGCTGCCCTCTTTTACATCCCACTTAAAGGTCTTATAAGTAGAAACTTTATCGGGATTGCGACTCAGGTGCGCCACCTCGTACCCTTGGTCTATGAGCATCTCGGAGAGACGCATTCCAATCAGTCCTGACCCACCTGTGATAAGTATTTTGCTTGACATAGTGATTCTTAAGCATTTAGCGCAATAAGGTCCCCTATACGTAATCTTTATATATTATAGTTTCTTAATATTACGCAGGAGCCAGTTAAGCAGGTTTTCAGGTAAAGGTGGTGTGGTTGCGAGGGGTGTTACTTTGTGCGGATATGGCCGAGAAACTCACTGCGGAAGTGCTCCTGCTCAAAAAGACCGCTATACTCTGCTGTTACGGTGCTGCTGCTAACATCGTTGACGCCACGGCTCATAACACACAGGTGATCAGCCTCAATCAGTACGGCAACATTCTCTGTTTTAAGAGCTTGCTTCAGTTCGTTTGCGATCTGCATCGTCATACGCTCCTGCACTTGCGGCCGGCGTGCGAAGTACTGCACAATACGGTTCAGTTTGGATAGCCCAATCACGTGCTCGTTCGGGATATAGGCTACATGGGCTTTCCCGATAATAGGGACAAAGTGATGCTCGCAGGAGGAGTAGATGGTGATGTCCCGCTCCACAAGCATTTTATGGTACTTGTACTTGTTCTCAAAGCGACGCGCCACAGGCTTGTTGTCCGGGTGCAGGCCGTTGAAGATTTCTTTCACGTACATTTTGGCCACCCGGTGCGGTGTCCCCTTCAGGCTGTCGTCTGTCAGGTCAAGACCCAGGGTATGCATGATCTCATGAAAGTGCCCTTCAATTATCTTTATCTTTTCCTCGTCTGTCAGGTCGAAGGCATCAGCACGCAGGGGCGTTTCCAGTGAGCTCATCACATGGTCGTCCATTGCTTCTTCCTCGTTGTCTATGTTGTGGTTATCCATTGTATTCCACGAAGTTTCTCTCAGTTTCATAAAGTGTTACAGCTAGTTCGTAGTCGGGGCTTACTTTTGCACGGAGCTTTTCCCATATAACGACGGCAATATTCTCGGCAGTAGGGTTCAGGTTTCGGAACTCCTCTGTATCGAGGTTCAGGTTCTTATGGTCAAACTTGCCGATGACCTCCTCTTTTACCAGGTCACTGAGCTTTTTCATGTCGTACACGTAGCCGGTCTCCGGGTCCACGCGGCCAGTGAGCTTCACAACCAGCTCATAGTTGTGGCCGTGGTAGTTCGGGTTGTTGCAGAGGCCAAACACCTGTTGGTTCCGTTCATCAGTCCAGGCAGCGTGATGTAACCTATGTGCGGCATTAAAGTGCTCCTTTCGGCAAACAGTTACTCTCATAGTGTTTTCAACAACTACTGTTGTACAAATGTTCGCTAAGCAAAACCATCCGGAACTGCGAAAGCTATAAGTTTGCAAAGTTAGCGGAGCAAGTCCTAAAGCCAAACCAATTCTGCGGTAAATTAATTCGTCCGCAGGCTGTCTTTCTCAACGCTAACCCTTATTTTAGTACTTGTCTTGTATTATAATAGTACAATAAATAATTATAAATGCCAAATTTTATATTTGAATCTGCCAAAAGGTTAGTGCTCGTTTTGTTTTTGTTGTTTACTGGCGTCTGCCAAGCGCAATCCATCGAAATAAGAGAGAAAGAGCAGGAGGTAAATGGAGTAAAAAGACGGGGGCAGCAACTCGTGGTACAGCTTGACCATAAGACAGTAGAAAAGGCGTGGAAAGAGCACTTGCAGGGGATGGGGAAGGTCAAGACCAGCCGTGGGGTTTTTACGGTAGAAGGGGCGGCTATCAGCGCAGTTTCTGAAGAGCCACTGCAGATAATTTCCACCGTAAACAGCGATGCCTTAGGCAGCTATGTATGGTGGAGCTTGGATACAGGCTTAACCTATGTGGGCAAGAGTACCACGCCTGCCGCTTATGCCGCCGCTGAGGACTTGCTGAGGGGCTTTGCCAAAAAGCTGTACCGGGACGATGTGCTGCGCCAGATAAATGAAGCAGAAGAGGTGTTGCGTGCCACTAAAGCCGAGCAGGAGCGTGTGGTAAAAGAGGCGAACAGTATTCAGGCAAGCATAGAGAAGAACAGGCAGCACAAACTGGAACTGGAGGCAGCGCTACAGCGAAATGCGGAGGAATTAAAGCAACTGGAGCAAAACGTGCAGCACAATGCCAGGCAGCAGGAGCTAAGCCGCCAGCGGGTGCAGGAAATGGAGCAAGCTGTGGAGGCCGTGAGGGCGAAGCTGTCAGAGATAAAGTAGTGCCTTCGTCATACACAAGCAGAAGGCCACTGCATCAAGAGTGCGGTGGCCTTTTGCTTGTAGAGCCTTTTATAGCTTCATCCAGCGTTGTATCTCTTTATCGGCAAACCTCTCATCGCGCCACCCCACAAACTTCGTGCTGGCACCAGGAGAGGAATGGGTAAACCAGGTCGCCAGGATAGTCTTTACGCCAGAGTAATCAGCCGATAAGCTGGCATAGTTCGTTGCCTGGATCTGCCGTTCGCTTGGGCGTGCCGGTACAGCCACAACAATATGCTGCAACTCCCCGGCAGTTTCGAGCTGCAACAGGCCAACCGGTACAACTTCTACCACCGCCCCTGTCTCTAGTCGCTCCGAGAGTACCAGTATTTCCAGGCCTTTCCCGCTTTTGTT
Source organism: Pontibacter ummariensis (assembly GCF_900188175.1). Taxonomy (GTDB): domain Bacteria; phylum Bacteroidota; class Bacteroidia; order Cytophagales; family Hymenobacteraceae; genus Pontibacter; species Pontibacter ummariensis. The sequence continues at coordinate 337,560 of NZ_FZOQ01000001.1, forward strand.
TATTTCCGTGGAAGGGATAAAACCAAGGTTAGCGGGGTAGGGTAGGAAAGGCACTACCCGGTCCAGTCCAGCGTCCTGGTCTCGTACAAACTCCTGTTTCTCCTGGTTGTACACCAGCTTGTGGTTGTTGCCAGCCGGCGTCTCAATCACGGCCTGGAGTTGCTTAGTGGGGGTATAGGTGGGTAATGCTGTGTAGTCTGTTTTGCAGGCATAGAGCAGGACTGCCAGCAGGAGCAAGCATAAGGATTTTAAGAGGTGCATGGGCTCTGGTTGTTGCTGAGTTACAAAGATAAACAGCTGGTGCCGACAGGAAAAATAAGGAACAGCTTGTGTTAAGGAGAAAGCATAAAAAAAGGAGCCAATGGTGTCGGCTCCTTTTTTTATAAAAACTATGGAAAATTTATGAAAACAGGTATTCTTATCTTCTTTCTTTGATACGAGCAGCCTTACCCTGCAGTCCTCTCAGATAGTACAGTCTGGCTCTTCTTACTCTACCTTTTCTCACTAGCTCAATTTTCTCGATAGATGGAGAAAGAAGCGGGAAGATACGCTCTAAGCCGATTTGGTTAGATACTTTTCTTACAGTGAAAGTCTCACCGTTAGTGTTCACGTTTTTACGCTGAATCACTACGCCCTGGAACTGCTGAACACGCTCTTTGTTACCCTCACGGATTCTTACGTGTACGTTGATCGTGTCGCCTGCCTGGAAAGCTGGGATTCCAGCGCGCTTGTCAGTGGTTTCCTGCTCTATGAATTTAATTAGTTCGCTCATGATGGCTATGTTTCTAAAGTATCTTCTTCAAATTTCGGACTGCAAAGATATGTAAATATTTATTACATAAGAACATTTGAAGAAAAAAAATATAAAATTCAGTTACGTGCTCCTCTCTGTTCCAGGAGGAAAAAATACTTTGTTTTGCTTACTCGTCTAACAGGTCAGGACGCCGTTGCCGGGTGCGTTCCACCGCCTGCTCAAAACGCCACTCCTCTATCTTCGGGTTGTTCCCCGAAAGCAGGATGTCAGGCACCTTCATGCCCTTATACTCTGCCGGCCGCGTGTACACCGGGGGCGCCAATAGTCCATCCTGAAAGGAGTCCGTTAGGGCTGAGGACTCATCGTTCAGCACCCCGGGGATGATCCGGATAATAGCGTCTGCCAATACCGCTGCGCCTAGTTCGCCTCCCGAGAGCACATAATCGCCGATGCTGATCTCGTGCGTCACGAAATGTTGCCGTACGCGCTCATCCACCCCTTTATAATGGCCGCAGAGAATGATCACATTCTGCAGCAGGGAGAACTGGTTCGCTATCTTCTGGTTCAGGGTTTGCCCATCCGGCGTCATGTAAATGATTGCATCGTATGCCCGGTCGGCCCTTAGCTCTGTAATCAACTTATCGATCGGCTCAATCATCATCACCATGCCAGCACCTCCGCCAAAGGCATAGTCGTCTATCTGACCGTGCTTGTTGATCGCGTACTTGCGCAGGTCGTGGATGTGTACCTCCACCAGGCCTTTTTGCTGGGCACGCTTTAAAATGGAATGGCTGAATGGGCTGGTCAGAAGTTCCGGCTGGCAGCTGATAATGTCAAAACGCATTACTGGTCCTCCTCCGAGTTATCCTCGTCATCGGCTTCGTCGGGGCTGGTAGGTTGGGTGTATACGTCAAGCAGACCCTCTGGCAGGTTGACATGCAGTTGCTTTGCCTCGTGGTCGGCGCGTAGAAAGATCTCGTCAATTACAGGTATCAACATCTCCTGGTCCATGTAGTCCATGGCCATAAGCTGTTGTTGCGGCAGGTCGTAGAACTCTTTCACAGTGCCAAGCTGGCCGTGGTGCTCATCTACTACCGTATAGCCGATCACCTCATGGAAGTAGAACTGATCTTCCTCCAGTTCCGGTAACTCGTCTAGTGGCAGGTACAGGGAAACACCGCGCAGGGCCTCGGCCTGTTCGATCGTTTTAACGTCCTCAAAGGTAATGATGAACCTACTCTCCTTAATAGGAGTCATAGACGTTATAAAAAAAGGAACCAGTCTCCCTTTTTGCTCAAGGAAAACTGATTCCAGTTCTTCATAATCTTCGGGATAGTCTACGTCAAAGAACGCAACAACTTGCCCCCTGGTGCCATGGGTCTTGACGATATAGCCTAATAAGAAGCTGTCATCAATTGTCATGGCCAAAAGATTTAGGCTTGTTCTTCAGTAGACTCGCCACCTTCAGCCGTAGCCTCAGGAGCCTCCTCTGCAGGAGCGTTAGCGGCAGCTAAAGCAGCATCACGCTGGCGGATTGCCTCAGCACGCGCCTCTCTTACTTTTGTCTCAGCCTCAAAAGCAGCTTTACGCTTCGCTTCTTTGTCTGTAGCCAGGCTCTGACGCTTGCTCTCGATCTTCGCCTCTTTTGCCTGCTTCCACTCTGCGAAACGGGCATCAGCAGTCTCCTGAGAGATAGCGCCTTTGTTAACGCCTACCTGCAGGTGCTTCTTGTAAAGCACGCCTTTGTAAGTAAGCATCGCCTTTACAGTATCAGTTGGCTGAGCGCCGTTCATTACCCACTGGAATGCCTTCTCTTCGTCGAAGTAGATAGACGCCGGGTTCGTGTTCGGGTTGTAAGTACCCAGTTTCTCGATGAACTTACCATCACGTGGTGCTCTTGCATCAGCTACTACGATATCATAGATAGCTGCTTTCTTGCGGCCTCTGCGGGCCAGTCGGATTTTTACTGCCATTTTATATAAAGTAAATTAAGTCGGTGGATCCCGTCCACCAGTTTAGAACCGCAAAGGTACGGTTATTATTTGTGTTATTACAAAACTTTGTGAGAATAAGTTTGCGCTACGCGCCAGTATCTCAGTACGGTAGGCTGCAAGCGCTTGTGGTGCAAAAGCTGCAGCAGGCCAAAAAGAAAAAGCCCTCCGCGGCGGGAGGGCTTTTTTTGTTATTTAGGCGGCAGCCTTTGCTCTATGCTTCGGTTCGGCCTTTGCTTCTTTCAGCTTGATGATGCTGAGTTTGTTCAGCGTCCAGATCACGGGCCAGGTAGGGTCTACTTCCCACCACTTCACGCCGAAGTTCACGCGGTTCGGGAGTTTGTGGTGGTTATTCTGGAACAGTTCTCCGCCTGTCAGGAAATCAAAGAACAGGGAGTTTCTGGACTTGTCGTTGTTATCGAAGTTCTGGTAGCCGTACTTATGGCCGCTCCAGTTCACGATAGCCCCGTGTACCGGACCCATCAGGAAGTGAATAGGCAACAGCAGGAACATCCACCACTGGGTAGCGAAGGCAATGTAGAACAGCACATAGAAAACGCCCCATCCGATTCTGGAGTAATAAGAATCGCCTACCTTTTCGATTGTTTCCCATACCGGGTAATTGCCTTCGAAACGGCTCTCTGTTTCCACGCGCTTGTTCAGCACGTCGTTGTAAATTTCTTTGGTCTTCCACATCATCGTGAAAGCGTTGTTGGAGAAGTGCGGTGAATGCGGATCTTTCTCTGTGTCTGAGAAAGCGTGGTGCATGCGGTGCAAAATGGCATAAGCACGTGGCGACAGGAAGGAAGAGCCTTGTGCGATGTAAGTGAGCAGGTAAAATGCCTTTTCCCAGAAAGGGTTCATGGTGAACATTTTGTGGGCGGCATAACGGTGCAGGTAAAATGTCTGTACGAAAAGCGACAGGTACCAGTGCACTACGAAAAAGATTAGAATTGCCATTAACGTAAGTAAAGATGATTATTAGTTGAGCCTCTTTTGTGGGGTATTGGCTATAACCGTACCACGGATTTCGCAAAGCTACAATACGAATTGTAAGTAAAATAGAGAAGCAGGGGTAAAAGTTCAGAAAAATGACAAAAATCATTTTTCTGCTATACTAATGGGAGAGCCGCAACGAGCATGGCTAGAGCTGTTAAGGCCCAGGCTGCTAACCCTCTCCCGGGCTTCTTTTCTACTGTCAGGCGAGATAGCCAGCTCCCAGCGAATCGAGCAGAGGGATAGAGCCGACGGGGAAGAATTCATCCAGTTACTTTAGACCCGAAACCAAAAGGTATTGGTAGGTTCTTGTGCAGTGGTTGCTAATGATAAGCCGGCCGGACCCGACGCATCACCCATCTTCAGTGCGTAGCGCAGCAGGACGTAGATCGGCAGGCTAGCGGATAAAAAGAAACAGGACCGGTACTACAGCCTTTTGGGGCAGCCATAGCAACGTGACTACTGCTCCCGGAAGAAGCGAAGCTCTATCTGAACGGAGCCCAAACGGCGGTGTCTGGCGGAAGGGCGCTTACTGTTACCGGGGTCTTAAGGGTGGGGTGCTCAAACTGCAGTTGCCGTGCATGCAGGGCGATGCTCTTATCGGGTAGGGGCTGTGCGGCGCCATACTTGAGGTCGCCCAGGATCGGGCAACGCATAGAAGCCAATTGTACGCGTATCTGGTGCGAACGTCCGGTGATTGGGTTTACCTCCAGGAGGTATTTGCCCGCGTGCTTGTTCAGGAGCCTGTAATGCAACTCAGAGCGCTGCCCGCTTTTGTTCTCTTTGGCAAAGGCCTTGGTCTGGTTCTTGGCACTGTCCTTTACGAGCCAGTGTACGAGTGTGCCCTGCTCTTGCTGTGGCTGGTTCTGTACCACAGCCCAGTAAGTCTTTTTTGTTTTCTTGCTTCGGAAGAGTTCATTCAAACGGCGCAGTGCCTTAGAGGTCTTGGCGAGTAACACTACCCCGCTGACGGGGCGGTCTAGCCGGTGCACAACGCCTATGAATACGTTGCCCGGCTTGTTGTACTTCTGTTTGAGGTAGGCTTTGGCCAGGTCTGCCAATGTGGTGTCACCTGTCTCGTCGCCATGCACCAGCAGTCCGGCAGGTTTGTTAACGGCCAGTATATGGTTATCCTCAAACAGAACATCTAACATGGGAAGGATGAAAGCTACATTAAGAAGGATGAGTTAACAGAAATCGCAGTGTGCCTATCTGTAACTCATCCTCCACAACGGATTGTAAAAATTAGTAGGCTTCTTTGTCGTTGGGGAAATCCTGGCTTTTGACGTCCTTCACGTAGTTTGTGACCGCATCGGTCATCACGCTGTGCAGGTCGGCATAGCGGCGCAGGAAGCGGGGCTTAAACTCTTTGTTGATCCCCAGCATGTCGTGTACCACCAATACCTGCCCGTCCACGTGTGGGCCGGCGCCAATACCGATAATGGGGATGTGCAGCTTTTCTGCCACCTGTTTGGCCAGGTCCGAGGGAATCTTTTCCAGGACGATGGCAAAACAGCCGAGTTCCTGCAGGAGTTGGGCGTCGTCCAGCAGCTTCTGGGCTTCGGCTTCTTCCTTGGCGCGCACCGTATAGGTGCCGAACTTGTAGATAGACTGTGGTGTAAGGCCCAGGTGGCCCATTACCGGCACACCAGCACTCAGGATGCGGGTAACAGACTCTTTGATCTCTGCTCCTCCCTCCAATTTTACCCCATGTGCCCCGGATTCTTTCATGATGCGGATAGCCGAGCGAATTGCTTCAGAAGAGTTGCCCTGGTAGGAGCCAAAAGGCAGGTCCACGACTACAAAGGCCCTGTTTACGCCGCGCACCACCGAAGAGGCGTGGTAGATCATCTGGTCGAGGGTAATAGGCAGGGTGGTTTCGTGTCCGGCCATTACGTTAGAGGCAGAGTCTCCCACCAGCAACACATCCACACCTGCGGCATCCAGAATCGTGGCCATGGAGTAATCGTAGGCAGTAAGCATTGATATCTTCTCCCCGCGGTCCTTCATGTTCTGCAACTGGTGCGTGGTTATCTTTTTTACGTCGCTTTTATGAACAGACATAGTTGAATCAATGGTTAGGATGTAAAGCTATAAAATCTGAAACAAAAACAGCCACATTTTACTGTGGCTGCTCTTTTAGTATCTGTTAAACCCGGATCTGTTCCTGGTCAGGCGCAGGTCACGCAACAGGGCCGATCTGGCGTTGATGGTGATGTTGTAGCCCCGCTGGAAACCGAACGGAATCCAGCCGATGCTCATGTCCCAGCAGTGTAAATCGCGGTAGATGTTTATACTGGCGTAGGATATGTTGTTGGCCGTAACGTTATAAGTACCGTTGTAGGTAAGCTTCCACTTTTCGGTAAGGCTCAGGGAGCCGTTTATGCCAAAGGTGTTGTCGAATCTATCCGGCTGTAGCCCTTCCCCGCGTGTATAGTACATCGTGTAATCCAGGGACAGGGTCCACGGAATTTTAAAGTCCACGTACTCGGGTAGTAAAGGGTCCAGGTCTGGTCCTAAGTCTGGTAAATTACTTGGGAGTGAGTTTTCGGTACGTCGGGCTTCCGGGTTAAGGCTGGTGCGCAGGTTCAGGTTCGCGTTTGTGAGCCTGGCCACCTTTAGTTTCGAAAAGTCAAACATGTACTCGTCTATTCTCTTGCCCTCAGCGTCTACCTTATAAGGGTCAAAAGTGGAGCTGAACGTTACCCCCACTATTTTAAAGAGCTGGGTGTTCATGCTCAGTCGGATGGGAGCCAGCTTAAAGCTTTCTGCCGCAAAGTTGTACCCGGAGCTGATCCTGAGGTTATCGATCAGGCTGATTTTTTCAAACTTATTTTCGGCTGAGTCGGCTTTCGAGCGTACTTTCATCTCCAGGTTGTTGTCGATGCTAAAGTTGAGAGAACTGCTCAGGCCTGTGCCGGGCAATCCTGTCCTAAAGCGCCCTAGTCGTTGATATATGGGTCTGTTCTCCAGGTCTATCCCTGTTAGTACGTCCTGGTACAGCCCGAATCTGGCATCCCCGAAGTCTGGGCGGTAGCTATAGGAAATGCTTGGCCGCATCAGGTGACGGATCGCCTCTATCTTTTTGCCTTTAAAGTACATGGTACCATAAATGGTGGTGTTTAGAGAGGCACTGGCACTGTACTGGTACACCCGGCCAAAGTTCGTCGTGTCCACGTCCACCCGTTGCGAGTCCGGGTTAAAACTGTAAGAGAACTTCTCATCGTACCAGGCCTCGCTGTAGTTAACCCCCGGCGTAAAGTTAAAGTAGCGGAACAGCTTGTAATTACCGAGGCCAATGCTGAAGTTATGGTCTGCCGTCCGGCGTCCGTTTTCCCAAAGTTCCTGCAAGTTGTCCAGGTTCAGCGCCAGGGTGTCGCCTGTGGTTTCACCGATGATGTTTACGCCGGAGAGCCGGCGTGCTGACACCAGGTTGGATATCTCGTTGCGGGCGCGCAGGTTATACCCCACGGTAAAGTTCTCGTACCATTTCCCGGTGGACGGAGCATCTGAAAAGAGCTCGTAGAGGCTCACGGTGGTCATGGAGAAGTTCAGGTCGGGCAACACAAAGTTCATTACCCCGGTTTGCGTACTCTGGGCCTGGCTTGCCTTTAGGGTGTAGCTAAAAGGCGAGTTTGGGATCGTTTTCTGGTAGGTAACGTTGGAGTTGAACGTAGGCGACAGATAGTTGGCCGAATTGGTATAGTTCAAACGTTGGTGCAATTGGCTACCGGCGTTTACGCTCGCAGAGAAAGTGCCTCTGCCCGGTTTCCTCACCGGCGTATGCGACCAGTTAATCCAGAAAGTCCTTCTCGAAGGTGGCAGCTCGAAGCCGCTCTCAGTAGACCTGGCCCGGGCTACGTCTGCCTCATCGTTCTTAAAGTAGTCATAGGTAAGGCCCAGGCGGCCCCGGTAGGCATAGCGCTTTACGTAGTCAGTGCTGGCATCTATGTTATAACCACCCAAAGAGTAAATGTCCCCCTGGATCAGGGTGCCCATGTAGTCGTTCCAGGCAAAATAGTATCCTATGTCGTTCAGGTAAAAACCCCGAGAGTTCTCCCCGAAGCTCGGCACTTTTATACCTGATGCCCTTTTACTCATAGGCGTGGGGAAGAGGCCGAACAGGAAGCCTACCGGCAGGGGGATGTCCCCGATCACCAGGTTAAAAGGCCCGGACAGTACTTTGTCGTTCGGGATGGCCTTAATCCTGTCGGCGTTGATATAAAAGTGTGGGTGCTCCAGGTTACAGGTGGTGTACTTGTTATGGAGCCCGAAGAACTCATTCTCCTCGTTTCTTTTTACGATGGCTGAGTGTATAAAACCTTCTCCCTGTTGCGTTACTACTTCGGAGATACGCCCTCTTTTCGTTTTATAGTTGTAGGCAATATTCTTGGCGGCATAGTTTTGGCCTCCGTCCGCAAAGACCGGCACACCGATCTCCTTTCCGGTTGAGTCCGTGCGTGAGGCAGCCGTTAGGGTGTTTTTGTCATAATCGATCTCGATATAGGCGGCCTCTAAGGACATGGTGCCATAATTGATTTTGGCGTCCCCGTACAGGTGCACCACCTTCCGGTCCACCTCAAATTGGATGGAATCTTTGGCAGAATACTTAATAGTTGTCTCGATATCGCCTTTGGGTGCAGCAAGTGTGATAGAATCAGGTGCCGCGGCGGCAGTGTCTTGCGCAGTGCCAGGGGCACGAGAAAAGCCTTGGCCGGTTGCTAGCAACGGTGAGAAAACAACGATCTGCAGGAGCAGTAAAAAAATGAAAATGTGGCGCAAATCTTCAGACTTCCCTAAAAGTTTACTTATTTTGTACAAAGTTATCGTTTAACTTTTAACTAACGAAAGTTGTGAAAAATATTGTTGCTGTTTCGTTTCTGGCTGTCGTTTTGTTGCTATGCTCCTCCAGTAAACTGGAGCTTAAGAAGGAGTACAGGGTACGCACAGTAGTAATTGATGCCGGGCATGGTGGAAAGGATGTAGGGTGTAACGGTAAGTTTTCGCATGAAGCTGACGTGGCCCTGAAACTCGCCCTGCAGGTAGGGTCGCTCATTGAGCAGAACCTGCCCGACGTAAAGGTGGTCTACACCCGTAAAGACGACCACTTTGTGGAATTGATAGACCGGGCCGGAATCGCCAACAAGAACAACGCAGACCTTTTTATTTCCATACACCTTAATGCCGGCCCTGCCGCAGCAGCCGGCACTGAGACTTACACGATGGGCTTGCACACTTCGGAGGGCAACCTGCGCGTAGCCAAGCGTGAAAACGCGGTTATCCTGCACGAAGACAACTACCAGGATAAGTACAACGGCTTTGACCCTAACTCCCCGCAGAGCCACATTCTGTTTGCCCTGCACCAGAGCGCTTACCTCGACAACAGCTTGCGCTTTGCCGACAAGGTTGAAAAAGAGTTCAAAAACCGTGTGGGCCGTCACAGTCGCGGCGTCAAGCAGGCTGGCTTCCTGGTACTCTGGAAGTCCTACATGCCCAGCGTGCTGATCGAGTGCGGGTTCTTGACAAATCCTGCGGAAGAGAAATTTCTTAACGATAAAACCGGCCAAACGTATATGGCATCAGGTATATATCGCGCCTTCAAAGAGTACAAGCAAGAGTTGGAGGCCATGAACTAATGCAATCAGACCTTCTTACGTGACGATTTCCAAAGAAATTAAAGTAGCCCTGCTGGGTATTGTAGCGGCCGTTGTTCTCTACTTCGGCTTTATGTTTCTGAAAGGGTCGGATATCTTCTCCGACACCGACACTTACTATGTGCTTTATGATGATGTAGACGGGCTTACCATTTCTAACCCTGTCATTCTAAACGGTATACAGGTAGGCGCGGTGCAGGACGTACGGCTGCTGCCGGAGGAGGGCAACCAAATCATGGTGGAACTAAGCGTGATGGAAGACCTACTTGTCGGCGATTCCACGATTGCCGCCCTGGCAAACTCCGACCTGTTGGGGGGAAAGGCCATTACGCTTTACCTGGGTAACAACACAGAACTGTACGACGGAGGAGAAACCCTCATACCCTATAAAGAGAGCAGTATTACAGAACTTATCTCAAGCAAGTCTGTGCCTGTGATCGACAAGGTAGACACGACACTGGCCCGGGTTAATAACCTGCTGGATAACGAATCCAGGGAAGACATACATGCCATTCTGGAGAACTCTAGGCAGACCACTGCGGCCGTGGCTGAAATATTGCAAAATAACCAGCGTGAAATCAGACTGATTACAAGTAACCTAGCTGCCCTGACGGCCTCGCTGCAACAAACGCAGCGTAATGTAAACAGGTTAACGCAGAACCTGGCACAGATCACCGATACCCTCAAGGCAGCGGAAATCAATCAGTTAATTGCCAACGCAAACGATGCGGCGGCAGAATTAGAGGCAGCAGCTACGAAAATCAACGCCGGGCAGGGATCTTTGGGAATGCTCCTGAACGACGAGGGGCTGTATGAGAACCTCAACCGCTCCACCCGTTCTTTAGACCTGCTGCTGCGCGACATACAGGCCTATCCAAAGCGCTATGTACAGTTCTCGCTGTTTGGCCGCAAAGACAAGTACAAAGTAGATGAGACCGGGCGCGTGGTGTCGCTGGAGGAAGTGAAGGAGATACAGGAAGAGCATCCGGGGGAGTTTCGCACGGTGCCGGACACGGTATATGTGCCCGTGCCAGAAACGCGCCTTCAGCAGGGTACGCCGCGTGCCAAAGCAAGGGCCGTCCCGGTAAAAGCAAACTAAGCCTATGTAATTAGAACTATGTTAATCCGCTTATCTGGCGGATTTTCTTTTGTCTGACTATACTACAAATCAAATTAGCCTGCATGGATATCGAATTCAACAAAAATGAAGACGCATTAAAGCAGCTAACGTACCAGCTGGAAACAAGATTAAAGAAAGTGCACCAGGGAGGAGGCCAGAAGCGCATCCAGAAGGAGCACGACAAGGGTAAGATGACGGCGCGTGAGCGCATCGACTACCTGCTGGACGAAGGCACAGAGTTTCTGGAGATAGGAGCCTTTGCCGGGGAGGGCATGTACGAGGAAGTGGGCGGTTGCCCGAGTGGCGGTGTGGTAACTGGCATCGGCTACATTAAGGGGCGCCAATGTGTGGTGGTTGCCAACGATGCCACCGTGAAGGCCGGCGCCTGGTTTCCGATCACCGCCAAGAAGAACCTGCGCGCCCAGGAGATCTCCATCGAGAACAAGCTGCCGATCGTGTACCTGGTCGACAGCGCGGGCGTGTTCCTGCCCATGCAGGACGAGATCTTCCCGGACAAGGAGCACTTCGGCCGCATGTTTCGCAACAACGCCGTGATGAGTTCCATGGGCATTGTGCAGATTGCCGCGATCATGGGGAGTTGCGTGGCGGGTGGTGCTTACCTGCCTATCATGAGCGATGAGGCCCTGATCGTGGAAGGAACAGGCTCTGTTTTCCTGGCCGGCTCGTACCTGGTAAAGTCCGCCATCGGCGAGACGATCGACAACGAGACCTTAGGAGGTGCCACCACCCATTCCGAGATTTCCGGTGTGACGGACTACAAGTGCAAAGACGATAAAGAGGCGCTGGACCACATACGCAACATGTTTGATAAGATGGGCGACAAGCCGAAAGCGGGCTTTAACCGTGCGGCCCCAACAGCCCCTAAATTAAACGAGAAGGAAATCTACGGGCTCTTACCGGCTGACAGGGTGAAGCCCTACGACATGATGGACCTTATCTTGCGCCTTGTGGATAACTCAGAGTTTGAGCCTTACAAAGACCTGTACGGGCAGACCCTTATCTGTGGCCTTGCCCGCATCGATGGCTGGTCAGTAGGCATTGTGGCCAACCAGCGCAAGATCGTGAAAAGCAAGAAAGGCGAAATGCAGATGGGCGGGGTGATCTACTCCGACTCTGCCGATAAGGCTGCCCGCTTTATCATGAACTGCAACCAAAAGAAAATTCCGCTGGTGTTCCTGCAGGACGTATCTGGCTTTATGGTGGGCAGTAAGTCGGAGCATGGGGGCATTATAAAGGACGGAGCCAAAATGGTGAGTGCCATGTCAAACTCTGTGGTTCCTAAATTCACCGTTATTGTGGGTAACAGTTATGGGGCGGGTAATTACGCCATGTGTGGCAAAGCTTATGACCCGCGCCTGATTTATGCCTGGCCAACAGCGCAACTCGCTGTAATGAGTGGGGCTGCGGCTGCCAAAACCCTGCTGCAGATACAAGTGTCCTCACTTAAAGCCAAAGGGGAGGAGATAACTCCGGAGGCAGAGGCAGAATTGCTGGAGCGCATCACCAACAAATATAACGAAGAACTCTCCCCTTACTATGCGGCGGCACGTTTATGGGTAGATGGCATCATCGACCCACTGGAAACACGCAAGGTTATTTCGATGGGGATAGAGGCGGCAAACCATGCGCCTATCGAAAAGCCTTATAACGTAGGGGTAATACAGACGTAAGAAAATAAAGGATAGGAAGTTAAGCCAGAGCACACAAGTTGCTGCGCGTGCTGCTGGTTAAGTGAAGCACTGGCTGTGCTGGCTTAGAACTCCTGATGACAGATATACGAGGAATATCGTGACGAAGAAAGAAATAAAGGCGCTGATCTCTCTTCTGGAGGACGAGGATCGGGAGGTAGCGTCGCATATAGAGCAGAAGATCGTATCGTTAGGGGAGGGAATTATTCCTTTCCTAGAGGAGGAATGGGAAGAAACACTGGATTCTGACCTGCAGAAAAAGATTGAGGACCTGATACACAACCTGCAGTTTGAGGGGCTGATGTCCAGGCTGGTTGCCTGGAAAGAGAATGGCGCAGAGAACTTGCTGGAAGGCATGTGGCTGGTAAACTCTTACCTGTACCCCGACGTGGAGTTCAGCACCATTACGAAGGAAATAGACCAGCTGTACTTTGAGGCCTGGCGGCACATGAAGACGGAGATGCACCCTTATGACCAGGTTAAGTCGCTGAATAACGTGCTTTTCCGGGAGAAGCGCTTCTCGGCTAACACCAAGAACTTCCACTCCCCGGCTAACTCTATGCTGCACCTGGTGCTGGAAAGCAAGCGCGGTAACCCGCTAACCCTTTGCGTTATTTACCTGATCCTGGCGCAACGTCTGGAGATGCCGGTATATGGCGTGAACCTGCCCAACCTGTTTATCCTGACGTACAAGCTGGACGGGCTGCAATTCTACATCAACGTGTATAACAAAGGGCTTATTCTCTCCAAAGCTGATATCGACAACTACATTCTGCAGCTTAACCTTAACCCGATTGATATCTTTTATGAGCCTTGCTCTAATCTGGATATAATAAAACGGGCACTCCGGAACCTGGCTTTCTCTTTTGAGAAAATGGATGATATGGAAAAGTCCACAGAAGTGATAAAGTTGCTGACCGCTATCTCGGATGATGATATCCCGCTGACGCGGTAAGCAATCAAGGAAAACAAATAGGGCGGCTCTTCAGAGCCGCCCTATTTGTTTTCCTTGATTGCTTATGCTTGCTTAATATCTTTTGATCAAGCAACCGGTAGCCCGCTTATCCATGGGGGTAACGGCTTTGTTGGCCAGCATCTCGTCGATCACGTTCTTCAGGTAGTAATTCTTCACGCTGCTCTCTACCTGCGGATTATCGTCTATGGCACCCTTGTATTTAAGGATAAACTCACCGTTGTTATTGTGCAGTACAAATACTTCCGGTGTTTTCGTAGCACCGAACTTTGCGCTTAGTTTCTGCCCCTGGTCTGCCAGGTACGGGAAGCTGTAGTTCTTGGATGCCATTCCCTCCAACGTTTCGCTGCCGTCTCCCAGGCCTGGGTTTATAAAAATAAACTGCACGCCTCTATTGGCGTAATTGCTTGCCAGGGTTACCAGGCGGTTTTCATACAGCTTAGCATAGGGGCAATGGTTATTGGTAAACACCAGCACCACGGTTTTGGCATTAGCAAAATCGCTGAGGGAGGTACTGGCGTTATTGCTGCCCTGTAAAGAGAAGTCCGCTACTTTGTCGCCCAACTGGTAACCGCCGGTTTGGGCAAAAGCGCTGGCCGTGAGTAAGAAAGCTGTGGCAAGAGAAGCTAAATATTTCATATAGCTATAGTTTGTTGTCTTAAGGGTTAAGAGGCGCTGTCGATACAGTAGGTGAGTACGTGCCCTTGTACCGTTTCGTGATGAATCTGGTACAATTTAGAAAAATTTTCCGTGTGCACTTGCCCTTGCAGGATATCTAGGCCTACCAGGGGCTTTACGGAGAGGTTTTCCTTGAGCGCCAGTTGCTTCCGGCTATACATCTTATACAACGTTTCCTTAGCGCTCCAGTACAGGCAGGTTGTCGCTTCTTCGGAGGCGGTATACCCTTTTTCCTCTTCTGTTAAAAACCGGTCGGCTACACGGAGAGCCTTTGGAGATATTTGTTCAATATCTATGCCAACCTCATGCGTATCGGAGAGGATAACAGCGGCAAGTTGCGGGGCATGCGAAATAGAGACAAAGAGATTGTGACCGGGGAAGAAGGGCTTGCCGAGCTCATCCCGGTCGAGCAAAACGGGGGCTTCCGTAAAATGCTGCAGCAGTTGGTATACCAGTACCCTGCTTCCCAGCCATTCCTGCTGCCGCTTGGGGTGCATCTTGCCCATGACCTGCAGGCGAGTGGCTACATGTGAGGGCAAGCGTTGCAGCAGCTCGTCTGGGGGCTCCTGCAACTGCCATAAACCGAGCACGGTATGAGGGGACAGGTGTCGTACGTGAAGCAGTGGCATAGGCAGTTGTTCGGGCTAGGTGGGGTTTTACGGGTAAAGGCAGCGCTTTTAGCTGTGTTTGTTGTAAATTTAGCTAAAATTTAAAATATAGTTGAAGCGTGGCGTATGGCCAGTAAAGTACAAGTACAAAAAGTAGCAACCCTCACCGGTCATCGGGACAGCGTGTACAGCTTGTCTCCCTCGGCAGAAGAGCAGGTGGTGTTGTCCGCTGCCGGCGATGGCATGGTGGTAGCCTGGAATCTGCAGGACCCGGAGAATGGTGAACTGGTGGCACGCGTCACCACCTCCGTCTATGCCTTGTGCTATGTCCCGGACCGCAAGCTGTTGCTGATTGGCCAGAACCAGGAAGGACTGCAGGTGATCGACTTGCAGAGCAAACAGATACGGAAGTCGGTGCCCCTGCCAAAAACAGCTGTTTTCGACATTGCCTATGCCGCAGCGTTGCAGAAAGTGTTTGTCGCGCTGGGAAGCGGTGCTATCTGTGTTCTGGACGGAGAAAACTTCGAACTGCAAACCATTATCCGGAAGACGGACCAAAGTGCCCGTTGCCTGGCCTATAACCAGGCGAGTGGGGAGTTAGCCGTGGGCTACAGCGATAATACCATCCGCATTTTTGACGCGGGCACCCTTCAGCTGAAGCACGAGTTGCAGTCCCACACAAACTCGGTATTTACCGTGGTTTATTCCCCAGACGGAAAGCTGCTGTTATCCGGCGGACGCGATGCGCACCTGCGGGTATGGGAAGTAGAGAAAGACTACCACGAGCGGGGCTATCTGATCGCCCACATGTACACCATCAACCACATCACCTATAGCCCCGACGGAAATTACTTTGCTACCTGTAGCATGGATAAGTCCATTAAAATCTGGGACGCCAGCACCTTTAAATTGCTGAAAGTGATCGACAAAGTACGCAATGCCAGCCACGGTACTTCGGTGAACAAATTATTTTGGTCGGCTCATCAGAATCAGTTAGTTTCGTGTAGTGATGACCGCACCATTTCGGTATGGGATATTAATTTAGGTTAGTTATGAAGATTACACCATTAGAGATCAGGCAAAAAACGTTTGAGAAAGCTTTCAGGGGACTAGACAAGGATGAGGTAAACGCATTTTTGCTGACCCTCTCACAGCAGTGGGAAAAGCTATTGGACGAGAATAAGGATCTGCGCATGAAGCTGGACGCTGCCCACCGGGAAACCCAGAAGTTGCGTGAGGTGGAGTCTTCTTTATACAAAACCCTGAAAACCGCCGAGGACACAGGTAGCAGCATCGTAGAGCAAGCCAATAAGTCGGCTGAGTTGAAGGTGCGCGAAGCCGAATTAAAGGCAGAGCAGGTATTGAACCAGGCACGTAACGAGGCCCGCCAGGTGCTGGAAGAGGCCATGAAGCAGTCTGAGAAAGTGGTAGCCCAAATGCAGCAGGAAGTGAAAGTGCTGGAGCAGGACTACCAGCGCATGGAAAGCTACCTCGATACCATGGTGCGCGACCTGCGGAACCTGGCAAATGAGGCACTGGAAAAAGCGGAAAAGACCTCTGCAAAACCTAAAGCCGGTACAAAGAGTATCCTTTCAAGAGCAGCCGATGTAAAAGTGGAAAGCGGCGAGCTGCTAAAAAGCTTGAAAGATATGACGACAACAACAAACAACCATACAAGCCCTCAGCTACCTGAGCCAACTATTGCCAGCGCTCCTGCTGTGGCGGCAATTAGCCCGGACCCTTTTGGTGATCCTGCGCCAGATGTAACACAGCCGCAGCCAGAGGTACCAAGCCCAGCAGAACCGATGGTGCCTGGCGTTCCCTCACCAGAGATAGAGCAACCAGAGCCGGATTATCCCGGACGCATCCCCGGGCCGGGTATTGAGCAACCAATTCCCGATGTAGAGCCAGTGCAGCCGGACAAGCCAGAAATTCAGCCACCGCTTACAGAGCCGTCGCGTAACAGTTATGCAAACAACGGCGCTGCCGTGAAGCAGGGCAGCGGTTCTTTCTTTGACGAGATAAGCTAAAGGCAGATGGGGCAGATTGCACTGGAAGGCCTGGAGTTTTTCGCCTTCCATGGCTATTACGACGAAGAGCAGAAGATCGGGAATAAGTACGGCATTGATCTGTTCATCAACACAGACTTGCGCCGGGCCGCCGAAAGCGACGACCTGCACGAGACCGTAAACTATGAGGTGCTGTACGACCTGGTGCTGCGGGAAATGAAGGAGCCTGCCCGCCTGTTGGAGCACCTGGGGCACCGCATCATCGATAAGGTGTATGAGAAATTTCCGTTTGTGCAATCTGTGAAGGTGAAAGTGTACAAGTACAACCCGCCACTAGGGGGCATTTGTAAATGGGCAAAGGTTACCTTGGAAGAAGCGAGGTAGTGAACATATATTGTTATAACAAAAGCAGCTGGTTCTGATAGAAGGGCCAGCTGCTTTTGTTTAACGTTACCCCGAACTTAGGAAACTGTTACTATACTCCTGGCTAGCGCAAGCATCCGCTTTTGTCAGGGGCTGAAATTTATAAAGGCAAAACAAAGCACAAGCGGACAATTGCGCCAGGGAAGCGCAGAGAAAACAAGTCCGGCTTATACCAATTTCAACAGCTCAGTGGCGGCGGCGAAAGCTGATTTTTGGCCTCCCTTTACTTCCTCGGCTATATCGGATAGATGTTGTTTTACTTGTGGGTGGGCATAAAAGTGCTCTTCCAGTCCCTGGCGGACGGCCTCATACATCCACTGCAGGTTTTGGTCGCGGCGCTTCTTCTCAAAATAACCGTTGCCCTGGGTGAGCTTCAGGTAATCAGCAATCGTTTTCCAAATGGTATCGAGGCCGCTGTGCTGCAGCGCAGAGCAAATGCTGACCCGGGGTACCCATCCAGAAGCAGATAAAGGGTATAGATGCAAGGCGTTCTGGTATTCGGCTCGGGCTGCTTTAGCCTTGTCAATGTTACTGCTATCAGCCTTCGTGATGGCGATGGCATCGGCCATTTCCATGATACCGCGCTTAATGCCCTGCAATTCATCGCCTGCACCAGCCAGCATCAGCAACAGAAAGAAATCTACCATGGCATGCACCGCTGTTTCCGATTGTCCTACGCCCACCGTTTCCACAAAAATGACATCGAAGCCGGCCGCCTCACACAGGATAATGCTCTCGCGGGTGCTACGGGTAACACCGCCTAAAGACCTGCCTGCCGGAGAAGGACGGATAAAGGCCTGAGGGTTGGTAGAGAGGAGCTCCATGCGTGTTTTATCGCCGAGTATGCTCCCACCGGAACGCTGGCTGGTGGGGTCAATGGCAAGCACCGCCAGTTTCTTTCCTGCTTCCTGGATCAGGTAATTTCCGAAGGCTTCGATAAACGTGCTTTTGCCAACGCCCGGTACACCCGTAATGCCGATGCGTACAGACTTGCCAGCATGAGGTAAGATCCGGTTTATCACCTCTTGTGCCAGTTCCTGGTCAGCAGGCAGGCGGCTCTCCACAAGGGTAATGGTCCGGCTGAGCATGACGCGATCGCCAGCCAGTATGCCTTCTACGTACTTCTCAGGACTAAATCGCTTGGCCAATGGGGTATAGGGGTTAGCTTTGGAACTGTTCTCTCCTACAAAATTAAGACTTATAGGTTGCCATGCTAACTTCTATTATCAGCAGGTAAAATGCATTCGTGCATACAGAAGAGCTCCAGCCCTTGAATCAGGGGTGGAGCTATCCAGGTATTGGGTGTGCTTCTGCTACTGGCCAAGGCCCTGCGGGAAGTTCGGAAGGCCTAAGTCGCTTCGCTGCTTGCCTAGGTGGAAGCCATCATCTACATAATTAACAGCCGCCCCCTTCGCATTCGGATTGTTGATAACGCCCAGGTAGTAGTTATCCTGGCGGGCAACGTAGATCTTACCGTCTGGCCCTAACTGCAGTGCGCCTATTCGTGGGCTTTTGGAGGTGCCAATCACGGTCGCCGACTTGGCGATGGCATCGGCATTGCCCGCCTTTAAATCGAACTGAACAATTTGGGCCTTCCCGCCGCCAGTGCCGTTGGCGGTACCGTATAGCTTGGTGCCATCCGGGGAGAACAGAACACCATAAGCCTCCTCAAAGCCTTTTAGCAGGACAGGGTCAGAAACTTTACCGGTGCTGCGGTCAAAGTTCAGGATCTCAAAGTTACTGTCGGCATCCCACAGCGCAGCGGCCAGCCTCGTGCCATCCGGAGAAGGAACAAGGTAACCGATGGCTTTGCGGTTGGCCCCCCCATGCACCGTCCCGACCATACTCAAAACAGGTCTTACTTCCACACCCTGCTCATTCACCAGAAAGGCCATGTAGCCATTGCTGTTCCAGCGATGGGCAAGCACCCACCAGTCCCGGCCATTGCTGTGGCGCACGGCTGTGAGCTTTTCAGTGGCAGGGGCAATCATAAAGTTATTGCGCGAGACAATATCCCCTTTACCTTCCTGCTTGCCCATGTCCACCACGGAATAGCGCAGCCCATTCGACTGTGCCTGAATATCTGTGGTAAAGATGTAGTAGATGTTATTGCTACCGGGCTTGGGAAGTATAAGTGCTGACTGTGTGGAAGACTTGCCCCCCATCAGGCCATTGCCGTTTGGCATTACCCGGTGGTCCCCGTTCCAGACGGTAATGCCGTTTGTGTAAAGCAGCAGGTTGCCCGCCGCATCAGACATGGTGGCGCTTCCTTCCTCGGTGAACAGCCGGCTGTTGGCGGCAACAGCGCTATCACCTTTAAAGATGATACCAGCACCTTTGCCAAAGTACCAGTTGCTTTTCTCGCCTTGCGCCTGGGCTGCGATACTGCTAAAGGTAAGGAGAACTACTGCCGCTAAGTGTCTTAGTTTGGTCATAGGGTGTACGATT
Source organism: Pontibacter ummariensis (assembly GCF_900188175.1). Taxonomy (GTDB): domain Bacteria; phylum Bacteroidota; class Bacteroidia; order Cytophagales; family Hymenobacteraceae; genus Pontibacter; species Pontibacter ummariensis. Next base: position 356,923 of record NZ_FZOQ01000001.1, read on the forward strand.
TTTGCTACTAACGGAACTTTTACAAACCTAGTGCCAAGGAGAAGGACGGGAATTTATTTCTGCATAGAAAGGGAGAAGACAGCTAACGGAGAGATACTAATATAACCGGCCTTTGCTCTGGTTTGGTGCAGGTGCAAAAAAAGAGGCGCAACCACATGCGCCTCTGCAATTCCGTTGGGGGATATAATAAGGGGTTATTCCTGCACTTCCAGTTCCAGCTCTTCCAAGGACATGTCGAGCAGTTCGGGGTGCAGGGAAATCAGTTTCAGGAGTACACCATTGGTCCATCCAAAACCGTCCTGGTTCGGGTACTCGCCGCCACCAGCCTCCAAGTCCATGTTTACTACATTATACTTCTCCATCAGCTTGCCGGTATTGTGGAATACCTCCTCGTTCTTCTCTACCCAGCGCTGGGTGATTTCATCGGCTAGTTGGTCGTACTTATAGTTGCGCAGGGCCTGAATACTCATCCACTGCAGGGGAGCCCAACCATTGGGAGCATCCCATTGCTGCCCTGTGCGGTTGAGGGTGGTAACCAGGCCTCCTGGTTTTAGAAAGTCTTCCTCCAGCTTACGGGCTACGGCAGCAGCCTGCTTCTTCTTGGCCATGTTAAAATACAGCGGGAAAACCGAGGCCAGCGTAGGGATGTTCGTTGTTGTGCCTTTTACAAAATTATAATCATAGAAAAAGTCTTCTTCCTCATTCCAGTTATATTTCAGCAGGGCCTTGCGGCGGGCTTTTGCCAGCTTTTTATACCGTTTTGCCTCAGCCTCGTTGCCTTCCAGCGCTGCCATCTCCGCTAAGGTAAGTTCCACGTGATAGAGCAGCGCGTTCAGATCTACCGGGATGAGATCAGTAGTTTGGATAGTGCTCAGGTTTTCTTCGTCAGCAAACCAGCGACTACTAAAGTCCCAGCCAGACTCTGCGGCTGCCCGAATATTACGGTACACGTCCTCTGGCTTTCGTCCCGATGCCTCTGCCAGTTCCACGTCCTCCCGGTACGACTCCGGTCTGGGCTCCGGCTGGTCGTCCCAGTAGCGGTTCAGAATGCTGCCGTCCGGCAGGCGTACCACGCGGCGGTGTGTGGGGTTCGCAGCCGACACCTGCTCGGCTCCGTCCATCCAAAAGGCATATTCCTTGCGCAGGGCAGGGGCGTAGGTTTTAAGTACCTCTTTACCCTTTTGCTGTGCGAGTATCTGGAGCATGAGGGCATAGAAAGGCGGTTGTGAGCGGCTGAGGTAATAGGTCCGGTTGCCATTGGGAATATGGCCCGTCGTGTTGATCAGGTGCGTGAAGTTATCGACCATGCTTTGGATCAGGTCTGTCTCACCGCTTGCCTGCAGGCCGAGCATCGTGAAGAAGCTGTCCCAGTAGTAGATCTCCCGGAAACGCCCTCCCGGTACAATATACTGCTTCGGCAACGGGATCAGCGATCCGCCACCGGCACCGGGGTCCCTAGTAAGCAGGGGCCACAAGCGCTCTACGTGCTGTATTACGGAGAGAGAGGTATCGGTGGTAAAACCGGAGGCAGGCTCTGGAGGCAATTTAAAGTTGGCCGTCACAAAGGCCTTTAATTCAAAGCCAGGCTGGTTTCGCTGTTGCCTGTATGCCTGTAGGATCTCTTGGGGTGGTGCCAGTGGTGTGGCATCCGGAAACGTTTTGGAGTCAGGGAAAATCCGCTGCATCTGTACTTGTTCAAACAGCTCTCCTAAATCCTGTTCCGGCCGGTACAGCTCCTGTGCCCGCAGTGGCTGTATAACGAAGGTAAAAGGTAAAAGTAGCAGAAGGAAAAATGTTAGGGTACTAAAGGTATTTTTGTTCTGTCGCCTCATATAGCATTGCTTTTGGTGTTAACTCACCTATGCAATACGGAAGCCAAGCGACAAGTATACTACCTGTAGGGGAAGCGCACAAACGAAACCTGCCCCATGGCATCCTTTTCGTATTTGGCTACAGTATAATCTTGAAATTCTGCTTCGTAGTTTGTTTCACCGGGGTATACCTGTGTAGGGGCTGGGCCACTCTTCAGAAAGAAAAACACTTTGGTATTACCGTACTTCGTGTGAGGCATGTAATCCCCGTAAGCCTGCATCTGCTGCCACAGGGTATCCTCCACGGTAACGGCATAGACACGGGTAATGGGTCCTGTGTTATTCTCGTTGCGATACATGGCTACTTCCTTGAAGTTCCCATCCAGGTCATCTACGCTGGGTAAAGAAAAGGTGTCATAGATGAACCAGGCGACAAGGGCAATGGAGAGGGCGATAAGGAGGTGTTTTAGTTTCATAAATAGGGTGAAGAAAAAAGCATTAGCGCGTATAAAACCACTTGGAGAACGCAAAGTTTAAGATGTCTCGCTAACTTGGGTGTCAAAGCAGGACTGGAGCCACGCCACTCACCGCTTTTGCTGATTGCATACTGGTGCCAGAAAGCGAAAAGCTACAGCTTATCTGGTTCAGCTATAGCTTTTCGCTTGGTTCTGATTCTTAACTGCGCTACGCCTCCACCTGCTTGATCAGCTTCTCCAGGATATTTTGGGCGGCCACAGAGATGATGGTACCGGGACCGAAGACGCCCACCGCGCCGGCTTTGAACAGGAAGTCATAGTCTTGTGCCGGAATCACACCACCGACAATTACCAGGATGTCTTCCCGGTCTAACTTACGTAGTTCTTCGATCAGTTGCGGGACCAGCGTTTTGTGGCCGGCAGCCAATGAGGATACCCCTACCACGTGCACGTCGTTCTCGGCGGCCTGCATGGCTACTTCGGCAGGTGTCTGGAACAGCGGGCCAATGTCCACGTCAAAGCCGAGGTCGGCGAAGGAGGTGGCAATTACCTTGGAACCGCGGTCGTGCCCGTCCTGCCCCATTTTGGCAACCATGATACGGGGCCTGCGGCCCTCCAGTTCTTCGAACTTGTCGGCCAGCGCTTTGGCCTGCCTGAAATTCTCGTCGTCGGTTAGTTCTGCGGAATACACACCTGATATGGCTCTAATGGTTGCTCTATGTCTGCCGTACACCTTTTCCAGGGCATCGGATATTTCACCTAGCGTGGCTCTTCTGCGCGCTGCCTCTACCGCCAGTTCCAGCAGGTTACCTACGCCAGACTCAGCTGCGTCGGACAGGGCCTGCAGGGCATTCCGTACGCTGCCTTCGTCCCTGCTCGACCTGATACTTGCCAGGCGGCGCAGCTGAGCCTCTCGAACAGCCGTGTTATCAATGTCCAGGATCTCAATTTCCTGCTCCTGTGCCGGCTTATACTTGTTCACCCCGACGATAATGTCCTTGCCGGAGTCGATACGGGCCTGCTTGCGGGCAGCGGCTTCTTCGATGCGCATTTTGGGCAGGCCAGTCTCAATGGCCTTGGCCATCCCGCCTAACTCTTCTACTTCCTGTATCAGTGTCCAGGCTTTGTGCGCAAGCTCATGCGTTAGCGCCTCTACATAGTAGGAGCCTCCCCAGGGGTCTACCACTTTGGTGATGTTCGTTTCCTGTTGCAGGTAGATTTGCGTGTTGCGCGCTATACGTGCCGAGAAGTCAGTAGGCAAGGCAATGGCCTCGTCCAGCGCATTGGTGTGTAAGCTTTGGCTGCCACCCAAGGCGGCAGCCAAGGCCTCTACGCAGGTTCGGGTCACGTTGTTGAACGGGTCCTGCTCCGTTAAGCTCCAGCCCGAGGTCTGGCAGTGTGTGCGCAGCGCCAGCGACTTTGGGTTCTTCGGGTTGAACTGCTTTATCAGCTTGGCCCACAGCATACGGGCGGCGCGCATCTTGGCGATCTCCATAAAGTGGTTCATGCCGATGGCCCAGAAGAAGGAGAGGCGTGGCGCAAAATCGTCAATGTCCATCCCTGCCTTCAAGCCAGTCCGCACATACTCCAGACCGTCTGCCAAAGTGTAGGCCAACTCAATGTCAGCGGTGGCACCAGCCTCCTGCATGTGATAGCCTGAGATAGAGATGGAGTTGAAGCGCGGCATGTTACGAGACGTGAACTCGAAGATGTCGGCGATGATCTTCATGCTCGGTTCCGGCGGGTAGATATAAGTGTTGCGCACCATGAACTCCTTCAGGATGTCGTTCTGGATGGTGCCACTCAGTTGCTCTGGCATTACACCCTGTTCTTCGGCCGCCACAATATAAAAGGCCATGACCGGCAGTACAGCCCCGTTCATCGTCATAGACACCGACATCTGGTCCAGCGGGATCTGGTCAAAGAGGATCTTCATGTCCTCCACCGAGTCGATGGCTACCCCGGCTTTGCCTACATCACCCACTACCCGTGGGTGGTCGGAATCGTAGCCGCGGTGGGTAGCAAGGTCAAAAGCCACAGAAAGGCCTTTCTGCCCGCCTGCCAGGTTGCGACGGTAGAAAGCATTCGATTCCTCCGCTGTAGAGAAACCGGCGTATTGGCGGATGGTCCACGGCTTTTGCACATACATGGTGCTGTAGGGGCCCCGCAGGTAAGGAGGCAAGCCAGCCGCAAAATCCAGGTGCTCGAAGTTCCAGGCATCCGCGGCGGTGTAAAAGCTTTTTACTTTTATCTGTTCCGGTGTCTTCCACACCTTCGCATCCGCAGGGGCTTTGGGGCCCTTGTCTGCCGCGGCTACTTTGTTTATGTCTATTTTAGAAAAGTCAGGCTTCATAATTTAACTTTGAATGGCTGAATGATAAAATAACTGAATCAGGATAAAGGACGAAAGTGCTATATTCAGTTATTGTTGCCCCTTTCCTCCTGTGTCAGTCGTTTATGCACAAGCTTAAGCAGCGCATTAACATCGCAGTCCTCGAACAGGAATTCGTCATAGCCATGCGTGATCATTTCCTCCTTCAGGTCTTGCGGGTCTTCAGCCAGGATAATCGTCGGCTTGCCTTCGTGGTGACGCAGCTTGGGAGCAAACTCTTTGACATAGGCTCCCTCCGAGGCAGACACCACGACTACTTCTGCAGCGGCATGGGTTAACCTGTCTGCGGCAGTAGCGGCAGACTCATACTGCTGCACCTCTGTTTCGAAACCGGCACAGCTGAAAAACTCCTGTGCAAAGGTGGTCTGTACCTGGCGTTGGGTTGCATCGCCAATAATGGCCACTACCGCGCGTGGGCGACGCTGGCGCTTCCGCAGATGTAACTCTGTGGCCATGCGCATTACCTCGGTTGGGTAAGCAGCACGGGTGGTATTAAAGGAAGAGCTCTGAATCAGTTCTTCCGGGTCAAAGTCCAGCTGCTCGTTAGGGTTCGGGTACTTGTTGGTGCCTACCAGCACATCCTTGCCGGTAGCTACGTTCTTGAACTTCCTGCGGCTCACCTCTGTAATTGAGCTTAGGATAAAGCCACTCGCATAGGCCTTTTCAAATCCACCTTTCGCTTCCACTTCTTTAAACAGGGCCCATGCCTTCTGCGCCAGCTCGTTTGTCAGCGATTCCAGGTAATAGGAACCGGCAGCCGGGTCAATGGCTTTGTCAAGGTAGGCTTCTTCTTTCAGAATAACGGATACATTGCGGGCGATGCGTTCTGAGAATTCATCAGATGGCCGGAAGGTGTTATCAAAAGGGGCAACAGAGAGCGAGTCGCAACCGGCAATAGCTGCTGCCATGGCCTCTGTGGTAGCCCGCAGCATGTTCACGTAAGGGTCCAGCGTAGTTTCATACCAACTGGACGTCGTGCTGTGGATGCGCAACCACGCGGCTAGCTCTGGCTCTGCCTGATACGCCTCTACAATAGTAGCCCAGAGGAGGCGGATGGCCCGCAGCTTAACGATTTCGAAGAAGTAATTGGTGCCGGAGGCCATGTAAAACTGCATGTTGCGCAGCACAGACTCCAACTGCTCCCCAGCTGTAGTCAACCTGTCTGCATAAGCCACAGCTGCGCTCAGTGTATAAGCTACTTCCTGTACAACAGAAGCCCCAATACTGCTGAAGTTGGTGCCGCATACTGTAATGCCGCAAAACGCGGAGCTGTCCTTCGTGAGGTCCAGGAGGCTTGCAACAGCCTTGTTCTCTTCCTTGGTAAGGGCACCTTTGCCCGTCATGGGATCGTAGTTCAGGAAGCCTTTCAGGTTACGGTGTGATGCCTGTTGGGCTTTTAGCTTGTCGTACAACTGCTTTAGGAAAATGTCCGGCTTTTCCTGTAGCGTATAACTGGTCGGGTAGTTTTTTAGGTTTACCTCGCGGACAAGATAGCTGAGGTCAAAAAGATCGACATCCTCTATCACGAAATGAATTCCATCTGCCCCTCTTTTTAGGGCGTCAGTGGCTTTCTCGACGGCATCGTGCCCTTTACCAACTGCCTTAATGCGCTGTACATTCAGCCAACTGTTATTACCTGTTTTCCGGCCTCTTAAAAAAGGAAAGTTGCCCGGCTGTTGCTGTGTGAAGGGAAGGTTGGTAATGTCCTGCCTTATGTAATAAGGCTTTACGTCAATGCCTTCGTAGGTATGCCACGTCAGTTGTTCGAGCGGAGTATCGCGCAGGTCTTTGCGTGCTTTCTGCTCCCATTCAGAGCCGGAGGCAGGGCTGAATTCTGCAAACAGGCGCTGTTGGTTTTGCTGCTCGTCTGTCATCATGCGTTTGTTCTGGTTTCATGTAAAGATAGAGTTTTTAAAGCTTACGATGTAAGCATGGGCAAGGGAGACATCTGCTAAGCTTAATATTTAGTCAATACGGTCCATGTATGCCTGGTACACCCAATACCCAACCATCAGCCAAATAATAACGATAAACGCAGCCATCACATAGTTTGGCTTACGCTTACGTAATTGTTCTCTGGCTTTTTGGCGGTAAAGGCGTAAGACTGGCTCCGGAATAAGTTTGAGCGACAGCCAGATGCCCAGGGGGAGCAGCACCAGGTCATCGAGATAGCCCAGCAACGGAATAAAGTCCGGGATCAGATCGATGGGGCTGAAGGCATAGGCGACCGTTATCACTATGACCACCTTGGCTGCAAAAGGTACACGGGGATCCTTAGAGGCAAGGTACAGCGCATAGATGTCCTCTTTTAGTTTTCGAGCCGTCTCTTTCCATTTCCGAAGCATAGTTTCTTCTACGGAAGAAGGGGAGGGGAAGTAGGGGAGGGACAGGAGCCTTTAAACAGGGCATGTATCTTCATTGTGCAGGAAAATGCCGGCTTGGTGGAAGTAAGGGTGCTCCTTTAATTGGTGACATAACTTATGCTATCTGAGCAACGGACCTAAAAAAGGCGCTGTTAAACAGCGCCTTTTTGTGAATCGTGGTTAAGTTCTCTTAAAGCGGCCCATTCTCTTTTGCTTTCTCCATGGCCTCATACACTACCTGCAGCACGTTCGTACGGGTGTTAAGCTTGCTGAGCTTGTTATTCTCACGCGTAGGATTCACTCGGTTTGAGAGAAAAACATAAACCAAGTTATTCGTCGGGTCGACCCAAGTGTAGGTACCGGTAAAGCCGGAGTGGCCAAAGCTTTCGGCAGGAGCGCTTGGCGCGGAATTACTGTTCTGAGCGCCCGGCTTAGACGGCCGGTCGAAGCCGATGGCGCGGTAGTTGCCCTGGTCACAGTGCTGGCACTTACTGAACTGATGCACGGTATTACCCGCGATATAAAGCTGATTGGCGTAGGTGCCATCATTCAGGTACATTTGCATGAGCTTCGCCAGGTCATTTGCATTGCCAAACAAACCAGCATGCCCGCTTATACCGCCCAGCATGGCCGCGCCTTCGTCATGAACGGTGCCATGTAGCAGTTGCTTGCGGAAATGAGGTTCATGCTCCGTGGGCACAACGCGGGAAAGCGGGTAACGCTTGTAAGGGTTAAAGGTAAGGGTGGTGGCCCCGATCGGCCTGTAGATTTTCTCCTGCAGATAGCTTTCGAAGTCCTGGCCAGTGATGTTGCGCACAACAAGCGGGGCCAGGATGAAGGACAAGTCGCTGTACACGTAGCTTGGCTTTTCGTTTAGTGGAGACTCGGCAATCTGCTTGTAAATTTTGCAGGCATACTTGCGGTGGATGTAGAGGTTGTCCGCCACTTTGATAGGGAAGCGGGCGGAAGAGTCGGCCTTGAAGGTACGCCACTTAAACTTCCCATTCTTGCGGACCGTCTCTTTCCAAAAAGGGATCCAGGCTTTCAGGCGAGCCTGGTGGGTGAGGATATCCCGGTAGTTCAGGTGCTCTTTGTTGGTGCCTTCCATCATGGGCAGGTACTCGCCCAGGGTTTTGTCTACATCAAAACGGCCTTCGCCTGCCAGCTTCATAAAGGCAGCCAGCGAGGTACTGATCTTGGTAACTGAGGCCAGGTCGTAGAGGTCAGTGTTCTGTACCGGCACTTGCGCATCGTAGGTATGGTTGCCGAAAGACTTATAGTAGATTACCTTGCCGTCTTTGGCTACTAGTACCTGTGCCCCTGGCGTGGCCTTTTCCGCAATCGCCTGCGCTATGAGCGAGTCAATGCCCCTCAAATCCTGCGTTTTAAGCCCTACTGCCTCTGGTACCGAGTAGGCCAGGCGCAAACCGCCATGTGTGACTAAGCCATCGCCTATCTTGAACGCATTGCTCACCGTAACCGGTAGCTTCCCTTTCGCACTAAGGCCGCCAAAGATTATCTGGGAGGCTACGTCCTGCGTCAGGTCTGTTTCCTGGTAAGCAGCAATAACGGCATCTGCTTTATCAATGCCTTGGAACTCAGCCAGGCTGTATACATTGCCAAACACACTTACAATAGTAGGCTTGGAGCGGATAAGGTCCTTGATAAAGAGGTTCATCTCCGGCGTTATGCCAAAGGAGGCGCTGCCAGCCTTCAGCTGCAGCTTGTGTACGCCAGCAATCACCAGGTTGTAGCCCTGCAGTTGCTCTTTTAGTTGAAACAGCTCGGCAATGGAAGCATTGGCAGGCAGGTAAAAGTTATCGACTTGGGTATAGCGGGCCAGGTCCTGCTGAAAGGCTGTTTCCTCCTTTGTGCCGATTGCCAGGGCCGCTACCCGTAATGTGTCTAATGTGCGGATGGGCAGTATTTGGTCTTTATTGCGTAGCAGGGTTAGTGAGGCTTCCACCAACTGGCGATTAAGGTAGGCGGCATGCGGGTTATTCAGGTCCTCTACCAGGTGTTCCGTCTCAATGGGCTGCCATTGGTCCAGGCCCACCCATTGTTTGGCAGCCAGTACCTTACGGGCCCGGGCATCTATCTCCTCCTGGGTGATCTCCCCATTTTGTATTGCTTTCTTTACCTCCTCGATGGTGGTCTTCACATCCATCGTGTTCAGCAGGATATCATTCCCGGCCAGCAGCGCTTTCACGTCCACAATGCCCGGCGGGTAAAACTTAGCCACTCCCTGCATGTTCAGTGCGTCCGTAAACACCAGCCCTTTGAAGCCAAGCTCCTTTTTGAGCAGGTCTTCCACGATAGGCTTGGATAAGGTAGAGGCAAGATTCGGCGTATTATCCAGCACAGGGATATTCATGTGGGCCACCATCACACTTCCCAGCCCCCTGTCCATTAGCTCTCTGAAGGGGTAGAGTTCTGTAGAGTCGAGGCGAATGCGGGAGAAGTCGATTAGCGGCAAGCCCAGGTGCGAGTCAACGTTCGTATCGCCGTGGCCGGGGAAGTGTTTGGCGCTCGCCAGCACATGCTGGTCCTGCATACCCCGCATGTAAGCCAGTGATTTGCGGCTTACGTTGTACTTGTTTTCTCCAAAGGAGCGGAAGCCAATAACGGGGTTGTTCGCGTTGTTGTTAATGTCTACGGTAGGGGCAAAGTTTACGTGTACCCCCAGGCGCTTGCACTGGCGGGCTATCTCGGCGCCCATCTCGTAAATCAGCGCTTCATTTTCGATGCCACCTATCGCCATTTGATAAGGAAAGCGCACGGTGCTGTCCAGGCGCATGGCCAGGCCCCACTCTCCGTCGATGGATACCAGCAGGGGTACTTTGCTCTCCCGTTGATAGCGGTTGGTCATCTTTGCCTGCCGTACAGGGCCTCCCTGGAAAAAGATCAAACCACCCACTTTGTAGGTCCGGATCAGGTGACTGATCGAGTCGATGTGCGCCTGGTCCTTGTTGGAGTAGACGGGAATCATGATCAGCTGCGCAATCCGCTCCTCCGGTGTTAGCGTGCTGAATACCGAATCTACCCATTGCTGGTTCGCATTCAGGAAGGGTGGATCTGTAGCAGGATGAAAGGCTTCTGCAGGCTTAGTTGTTGGCTGGTGCCGTTTGGCTTTACCACCCTGTGCCTGCAGGTTGCTGATACTAAATGACATCAGAAGGCTGAACGCGAGGAAGAAGAGGCAATATCTTTTCAAAACAGTCAAGGGTTTGGAAGTAGCAGATAAAGGGTAAGTTAAAAGAAACAGAATATATATCTTTTTATATGCAGGATATTTTTGAATACATGCAAATAAATGCAATATTGTTAAGGCAACCAGAACTACAATAAAAGTAACACTTTATTTTGTGTCTCGCGCTGTTCAGCAACTGCTTTTCAGTGAAGGGGACACGCCTGGTGATCCTCCTGTGGTCTCTGTAGTACAGGGACTTACCGTGTCTTTTAGTCGAAACGTTATTTTCATGAAACGCCTCACTGCTTCTTTTCTTTTACTGACTGGCCTGCTGGCAGCCTCCTGCTCTTCTAACCCCTATGCCTCTACCAACAGGGTGTATAAGAAGCAGGTAAAAGCCTATGCCCGTTCTTTAAAAACACTGCCAGCAAATGGAAAGGGAGAAGAGACAGCACAGCCGGGAGATTATTGGGTAGGCACCACCAACTTTAACATGCGGAAACCGAACTTTGTGATCATTCACCACACGGCGCAGCATTCTACGGGGCAGACCTTAAAGACCTTTACGGAACGCAGAACCCAGGTAAGCGCCCATTACGTGATTGGGCGGGATGGGAAGGTTTACCACATGCTAAGCGATTACCTGCGGGCCTGGCACGGGGGCGCAGGTAAGTGGGGAAACAACACCGACTTAAACTCCTCTTCCATCGGCATAGAGCTGGACAACAACGGAAACGAGCCTTTCTCTGAGGCACAGATAGCAAGCTTGCTGAAGGTCCTGGCCAAGTTAAAAAAGGACCATGGCATCCCAACGGCTAACTTTATCGGGCATGCGGACATTGCGCCCGAGCGTAAAGTAGACCCGAACCCTACCTTCCCCTGGAAAAAGCTGGCGGAGAATGGCTTTGGCCTGTGGTATGATGAAGAGGCGTTGCTGGATAGCGCTGTGGCTTCCAATACAGCTTTTACCCCTGACAGCACGGTATCTACGGCAAATCTTACTATATTAGACAGTACGCTTGTTTCCGGTGTCGTTTCTCCGGATAGCCTTTTCGTTCCTGTTCCTGTGCCTGATCCCATTAAGCCGCAGGAAGCCTTGCGCATTATCGGGTACGACACGCGAAACATGGGGGCAGCTATCCGGGCGTTTAAGCTGCATTTTGTACAGAGCGACACCAGCACCACCTTAACGGCGCGAGACAAGAAAATCCTGTTTAACCTGTATAAGAAATACCTGTAACCTTGCTGAAGATGCGATTAGATGCGCTTGGCAGTAGCCTGATCCGAAAGAGTAACTTCTCATGCTTGCTGCTAAGCCTGGGCCTCTTACTGGTCCTGGGCTGCAGTACACAGCGCCAGGGTTTGGTTGCCACCTCTGCTACCAAGCCCACTCCATTTGGCCCTGCCGACATCGAGCGTAGTGTACAGGCATCGGAAACCTTGCCGCAGCGATTTGTCGGCTTTGCCCTGTATGACCCTGAACTGGGGAAAATGGTCGTGGCGCATAATGCCGATAAGTATTTTGTGCCGGCCTCCAATACCAAACTCTTCACGTTTTATGCCTGCCTCAAAATGCTGGGCGACTCTATCCCGGCTTTGAAGTATGCTGTGCAGGGTGACTCGCTGCTGTTCTGGGGGACTGGCGACCCTACTTTTACCCACATGGACCTGAAGAACTCTTTGGCCTATGATTTCCTGAAGAACAGGCCGGAGAAGCTTTATTATATCGAGGCCCCTTTTGCCAGTACTCCTTTTGCTAAGAACTGGGGCTGGGACGATTATAACTACTATTATCAGCCAGAGCGGAGCGTCTTTCCGGTACACGGCAACATCATCAAGTTTACGCGCCGGCAGGAAGCGCCTTTTAAAACCACGCCTGCTTATTTTAAGCCATTGGTAAAAACAGATACAACGGCCTCCGACCAAAAGCAGGCTTTTGTGCGGGAGTGGCGATCGAACAAGCTTGCTTTCTACCCCAAATACGCCAAAGGAGGCTTTGCCGTGGAGGTGCCTTTTATTACCTCTCCTGAAAACACAGTTGCCCTGTTGGCCGATACCCTGAAGCGGCCTGTGCAGCTGCTAAAAAGAGCGGTGCCAAAAGAGGCGGCTGTTTTCTATGGCCTGCCAGCTGACACCGTTTACAAGCGCATGTTGCAGGTGAGCGACAACCTGCTAGCCGAGCAGCTGATGGCTTTGTGTTCCGGCACGATCTCCGATACCCTGTCGGTGGAGGAGGGGATACGCTACGCCACAGCGCATTATTTAGCAGACCTGCCGGATAAGCCCGTGTGGGTGGACGGTTCAGGCCTGTCTACCATGAACATGTTTACGCCGCGCAGCATCATAGCCCTGTTGCAGAAATTGTTGCAGGAACGGCCGGCAGAAGAGTTATTTCCATTAATGGCTGCTGGCGGCCGGCCGGGTACCTTCCGGAGCATTTACAAGGCCGAGGTGCCCTACGTATTCGGTAAGTCGGGCACCCTTTCGCACGTGCATAACCAGAGTGGTTACCTGATCACCAAAAGTGGTAAACTCTTGCTCTTTAGTTTCATGAACAATAACTACGGTGCTTCGACCTCGGACATTCGCAACGAGATGGTGCGCATCATGACGGAGGTGCATGAAAAGTACTAAGCAAATGACGCGTTCTTCCAACAAGTGGAGGACAACAATGAACTAAGATCTAAACGATAGCTAACCAACTAAACTATGTTAAAACTGACCATCCGCTCCTTTAACCTACCCTTGCGGCATACCTTCACCATCTCCTACGACTCGCGCGATGTGCAGGAGACCCTGATTGTGGAATTGCAACATGGGGAGCACAAAGGCTACGGCGAAGCGACCAGCAATCCATACTATGGCTTTACCATCGAGAACATGACCAATGCCCTGGAAAGTATCCGGGAACAGATCGAGGGAGCCGAGCTGAACAGCCCGGAGGCGTTCTGGGGGCAGATGCAACCCTTGCTAGCCGATAATCCTTTCGCCCTTTGTGCCCTGGACATGGCTGCCAACGACCTGTACGGCAAAATGAAGGGACAGCCCCTGTACCGGATGTGGGGTTTGGAGACCGACCGGATGCCGTTAACAGACTATACCATCGGCATCGATACGGTGGAGAACATGGTGAAAAAGCTGAAAGAGTGCCCATGGCCTATCTACAAGATCAAGCTGGGCACGCCAGATGATGTGCGTATCGTGCAGGAGCTGCGGCGCCATACAGATGCGGTATTCCGTGTGGATGCCAACTGTGCCTGGGGTGTAGAGCAGACCATTGAGAACGCACGGCAGCTAAAGCCCCTGGGAGTGGAGTTTATTGAGCAACCCATGCGGGCTACAGACATGGACGGCATGAAGCAAGTTTATGAGAGAGCTGTGCTGCCGTTGATCGCGGATGAAAGCTGCATTACAGAAGGAGACGTGGCGAAGTGCCACGGACATTTCCACGGGGTAAATATCAAGCTGGTGAAGTGCGGTGGCCTGACACCTGCCCGCCGTATGATTGCCGAGGCCAAAAAGTTAGGCATGAAAGTGATGGTAGGCTGCATGACGGAGTCTACTGTCGGTATCTCAGCTATCGCGCAACTGCTGCCGCTACTGGATTATGTCGACATGGACGGCGCGCTGCTGCTCAGCAAGGACATCGCGACAGGTGTGACCATAGACTATGGCAGAGTTAGCTACAGCACCCTGAACGGAACCGGAACCGAACTGATTGCCTGATGCCTGGTGCCGGCAGCCTTTATACTGACCATTTACCGGGCCGTACCCTGAACCTACAGGGGGAGGAGTACCTCTATTGCAGTGGTACTTCCTACCTCGGCATTGCCGTGAATGAGGAGTTCAGGTCCTGTTTGATGGAGGGCATGGCACGCTACGGGACGAACTATTCCAGCTCCCGCAACTCTAACTTGCAACTGCAGGTGTACGAGGAGGCTGAAAGCTATTTAGCCGCTTACACCGGCGCAGAAATGGCCCTGACCATGTCTTCCGGCTACTTGGCCGGACAGGCACTGGTACAGGTGTTGCAGGGCGAGGGGGCTTTTTTTTATGCACCCGGTACCCATCCGGCCGTGTGGCAAAGTACAGCAGAGGTACCTGGTACAGAACAAAGCTTTGAAGATTGGGTAGCCTGCTTGATACAAGCCTTACCTGATTTGCCGGAGCAGCACGTCTTCCTGGTCTGTAATTCCCTTGACCCGCTACAAGCCAAGGCCTACGCTTTTGATTGGCTCAGCGCCTTACCGAAAGAGAAACAGGTCACCCTCATTGTGGATGACTCGCATGGATTGGGCGTTACCGGAAAGGATGGGGCGGGTATTTGCAGGGACTTAAGCCGTTATGCCAATATCCGGCCTGTCGTTGTAAGCTCACTCGGGAAAGCGCTGGGTGTACCCGCAGGTGTTATTCTGGGAGAGAAGCAGCTTTTGGAACGCGTGAAGACGAGCTCCTTCTTTGGAGGGGCCTCTCCTGCAGTGCCTGCTTACTTGTACGCCTTTCTCTGTTGCGGGAAAGTTTACCAGGAGGCCCGGCAGAAGCTGTACGCCAACATTGCCTGCTTTCTGCAGCACCTGCGTTATCCGGATAGCTTTCGCGCTATTCGGCATTACCCTGTGTTTAGCACGCAGCAAGAAGAGTTGTGCCCGTTCCTGCTGGACAATAAAGTGCTTATCTCCAGCTTCCGCTATCCCACACCTGCTGATGCTCCCATTACCCGGGTCATTCTGAACAGCCAGCATACCCTGCAGGATGTACAGCATCTGGCGCAACTTATTAATAAGTTTGAACAGGTGCCGGAAGCTGGCTAGCTATATATCATAAAAGGCCGCTGAGGGCCATTTTTAACTTAAATTTTAGATCAGGCCTACGGGCTAAAACACACATGGAGGAAATCTCTGCAGACGCACCCTTAATTACCAACGATGCCGTGGTGCTGGGCATACTGGTCATCATCCTGGCCTTCGTTTTCAAAACAGCATCCAGCGAAAGGCCCCTTTTTAAGAAGTTCTACGGCGTAGTCCCTTCGATCCTGCTTTGCTACCTTATTCCCAGTCTTCTGAACTCGTTTGGTATCATCTCCGGTGAGGAGTCTAACCTTTACTTCGTGGCTTCCCGGTACCTGCTGCCAGCTAGTTTGGTGCTGTTCACTGTCAGCCTCGACTTAAAGGAGATCTGGAAGCTACGGCACAAAGCAGGACTCATGTTCATCACCGGCACCATCGGTATCTTGATCGGCGGCCCTTTGGCCATTCTGATCGTCTCTACCTTCGCTCCGGATATTGTAGGAGGCCAGGGACCTGACGCTGTGTGGCGTGGCATGACGACCATTGCCGGCAGTTGGATCGGGGGTGGTGCCAACCAGTTGGCCATGTTCGAGGTCTTCCAGCCTGATCCGAATCTTTTTTCCGCCATGATTGCCGTGGACGTAATTGTGGCCAACGTCTGGATGGCCTTGCTACTGTATGGTGCCGGCAAGTCAGACCAGCTGGATAAGTTCTTTAACGCCGATAGCACCGCGGTCAACAATCTTAAAGATAAGGTAGAGAAGTACAGGCTGAACATCATGCGCCTGCCTACCATGGCCGATACCATGACTGTTGTGGGGGTAGGCCTGGGGGTAACGGGTGTCTCACACTTCTTTTCAGACATGATTGCCCCCTGGATCGCCGAGAATGCTCCTTACCTGGAGCGCTTCAGCCTGACCTCCGATTTCTTTTGGCTGGTGGTAATTGCCACTATTTTCGGCATTTCCCTTTCCTTCACCAGAGCACGGGAATTAGAGGGGGTAGGAGCCTCCCGCATAGGCAGCGTATTCCTCTACATCCTGGTGGCTACCATTGGCATGCAGATGGATGTGAGCGCCATTTTTAGTCAGCCTGGCCTGTTTTTGGTAGGCTTTATTTGGATCATTATTCACATGCTGTTGTTAGTGATAGTGGCGAAGTGGATAAAAGCCCCGTTCTTTTTCCTGGCCGTGGGTAGCGAGGCCAATGTAGGAGGGGCAGCCTCCGCGCCAATCATTGCCAGCGCTTTTCACCCGGCCCTGGCGCCTGTAGGTGTTCTGCTGGCCATTTTCGGCTATGCCATCGGTACCTATACCGCTTATATCTGTGGTATCCTGATGCAGCTGGTGGCCCCGTAGTGGTACCGCTCGCACCGCTTGATTAGTTAATGAAACGTTAGAACCATATAGCTTTACCTATGAAAAAGAGCCCCTTTGTATTCTTACTGGGACTTCTGATAGCCTGTAGTCCAGGGAAAGATGTCAAAACTTCGGCTTCGGCTACAGAGGAAGCCCTACAGCCGCACATAGAGGCCGTTCGGCAGGAGTATGCACCAGATAAACGTGTTGTGCTGTTTCAGGTGGAACCGCACGAGCAGGTGCTTGCCGGGGAAACAAATACACCTGCTGCCAAAGAGGCTTTATTAGCGCGCCTGCAGGAGGCGGGCCTTGCTTTTGTGGATAGCATCCAGGTACTGCCGGAGGTCGAGCTGGAAGGGAAGCACAAAGGGATTATAACCATTTCAGTGGCGAACCTGCGTTCCAAGCCCGGGCACTCCTCAGAATTAGCCACGCAGGCTACCTTAGGCACCCCCGTTAACGTCTGGAAGAAAGAAGGGGGCTGGTACCTGGTGCAAACCCCGGACCAGTACCTGGCTTGGGTAGACGACGGTGGCGTAGCGCTGATGGATGACAAGGACTTTGCTGACTGGCAGCAGGGGGAGAAGCTGATCTATACCCGCCCTTACGGCTTTGCCTATGCCAGTGCCGATGCTTCCGGTGCCACCATGTCGGACATGGTCTATGGCGATGTGGCCGTGCGAAAGAACAAGAAAGGCGACTTTTATGAGGTGTGGTTCCCCGACGGGCGCAGCGGTTTTGTGCTTGCAAACGAGGCAGCAGCTTATAAGGAGTGGGCAGCAGGACGGCAGCCGACAGAAGACAACCTGGTACAGACCAGCAAAGGCCTGCTCGGGCTTCCGTACCTTTGGGGAGGCACTTCCTTTAAAGGGGTAGACTGCAGCGGCTTTACTAAAACGGTGTATTTTATGAATGGCTTAGTGCTCCCACGCGATGCTTCGCAGCAGGTACATGTTGGAGAGCTGGTAGATACTTCTAATGGCTGGGACAACCTACGCCCCGGTGACCTGCTTTTCTTTGGCAGGCCTGCCAAAGACGGGAAACCAGAGCGGGTGGTGCATGTGGGAATGTGGCTCGGGAACAATGAATTCATCCATTCATCCGGGCATGTCCGTATCAGCAGCGTTAATCCTGACGCTGCTAATTATGATGCCTACAACGAGAAGCGTTTTCTGCGAGCTAAGCGCATTGCGCCACAGCAAACCCTTTTGGACTTGCGTACCGCTTCGCTCTACGAGTAAACCAGTTTGGAGGCTGTGGAGCTGTTATCCAGGCAGCAGGTATTGCTAAGGTAAGCCTTCTTTTATTTTTAAATCCTTAGTTAAACAGAATGAAGTAAAGGTTCTAGTCCCGCTGGGACTTTTAATCTGGATTCAATGAGAAACTAAAATCTTACCTGCTCTTGCCTTAGGGCAAGCTCTTGAGCTTTGAAATGGGGAGTTTATTCTTTTGAAGAGATACGATAAACGAGAACGCCCGGGGAGTACTCCCCGGGCGTTCTCGTTTATCGTATCTCTGTTAGAGTAAGCTTGTAGCTCTTATTCTTTTTTCAGGGCTTAACAGCTCAGTGTTTGTCGCTGTTAAGCCTTCCGGAGCCAACTTTAAAGCCCAAACTGCTTACTCAGCAGGAACAGGACCCTCCGAAACCAACGTGCTGGACAGGCGTTTTAACTCTACTTCCGCTGCCTTCGCCTGGTACTTTATATCGATGAGGCGGTTGGCAGCTACCAGTTCGTTCCGCTGCGCTTCTCGCAGTTCAATAGCTGTTAACAGGCCCAGCTTATAGCGCTCCAGGGCAATGGCAGCATTTTCCTGGGCTAGCTTTACGTTAGACTCTTCCAGGCTCAATAACTTGAGGCGGTTTGTGTATTGGCTATAGGCACGGGACAGTTCCGAAAGCAACCGGTTTTGTGTTTGCTGGTAAGCGATGGTGCTTGTTTCCAGTTGCAATTTAGCGTTCTGCGTGAGGCGGTTTACCTCGAATCCATTAAACAGGGGAAGGCTGATGCCAAGTCCATAGCTGAATCCTAGCCTGCGGTTCTCGCTAGTACCTACTATCTCACCAAAGAAAGCCGGTTCCTGTATGTTCCGAACCAACCCATAGCCTCCGTTCACCGAAACAGAAGGGTAACGGAGTGCCCTCGCCGCCCTTAAGTCAAGCAAGGCCAACTCCCGTTCTACCTGAAAGCGCTTTAAAGTAGGATTGGCGGCTACAAGGTCAGGGGCAACTGTTTCGATAAACACATCCTGGTCTACAATGATGGTGTCCACCACCCTAAAGTCCTCTACCGGGTCGCGGGCCAGCAGCTGGTTTAGCGTGATCTTGGCATTCTGCAGCAACTCCTCCTGTAGCAGAAGCTCAGATCGGTCAGCATTGAAGTCTACCTGCGCCCGAAGAATCTCCACTTTTGCGCTAACGCCCACCTCATACTGTGCCTGGGTTACATCGATCCGCTCCTGCGAGATGGCAATAGCCTCTTTAAGCGCCTCTATTTTTTGTGCCTGGCGCACTACCTCATAGTAAGCCGTAATAATGTCGGCCATGGTGGTCTCAACCGTTGACTTTGTCAGGAGGTCTCCGGAGGCTTCCAACGCCTTTAAGCGGTCATAGTTGATAAACATCTGGCCACCGTCAAACACAGTCCAGTTCAGAAACGCTCCTGTGTTCAGGGTGTTGCTCTTGGAGTTGTTCACGATGCGTGGCTCCATCGAGTTGAACTGGTTACGAGTGTCGTTGTTGGCAAAATCACGGTTTAACCGCCCTTGTACGGTAGGCAGAAAGCCGGCATTACCCAAGGTTACATTATTCTCAGCAATGCTTTCCTGACGGTCGGCAATGCGTATGTCGTAGTTGTTCTGTAATCCTATCCGTACTGCCTCTTCCAATGTCAGTAATTCCTGGCTATGGGCCATGCCTGGCAATAGCAAAACTACCCCTGTCAGGAAAAGAGCTGCTGCTTTAAATGAGAACATCAATCCTAATCTCTCGCTTTAAATTTCATGAATAATTTTGTTGTGCAGACGCTTGCTTACACGTATTCCGGTACCTGCTTCAGTTCTTTTTCCTCTTCTTCGTCCTTGTCCGGCATGCGCGATACGTTGGCCTCCGAAGAAGAGAAGTAAGAGTAGACGGCCGGGATAATGTAAAGGGTCAGGCCCGTAGCGAAGATAAGACCTCCTACCACGGCAATACCCATAGAAACCCTGCTTTCTGAACCCGCGCCCAGTGCCAGGGCAATAGGCAGTGTACCCAGGATGGTCGACAAGCTCGTCATCAGGATAGGGCGGAAGCGGGACACGGCGGCGTCTGTTGCAGCCGCCAGTTTCGTTAAGCCGTCCTCTTTGCGCTGGTTGGCAAATTCCACCAGCAGGATGCCGTTCTTCGTTACCAGACCCACCAGCATGATCATACCAATCTGGCTGAAGATGTTCAGGGTTTCGTCGAAGTACCAAAGGCTCAGCAGGGCGCCAGCCAAGGCCAGCGGTACCGTGAACATGATAATCACCGGGTCGCGGAAGCTCTCAAACTGAGCCGACAAGGCCAGGTAGATCAGGCCCAGGGCCAGCAGGAAGGCAAAAAGCAAGCTGCCGGAGCTCTCGTAGAAGTCTCTGGACTGGCCGGTAAGCGAGGTCTGGTAGGTTTCGTCCAGCACGTTATCCGCAATCTTGTCCATGGCCTCAATGCCGTCTCCGATGGTTTTCCCTTTTGCCAGCGAGGCACTGAAAGTTGCTGAGGCAAAACGGTTGAAACGGTAGACTTGTGGTGAGGCATTTTCCTCTTTCAGCTCGATGAGGTTGTCCAGTTGTATCAGCTCTCCGGTGTTGCTTTTTACATACAAACTGCGCAGGTCCAGTGGCTCACTGCGGTTCTCACGGGCTACCTGCCCCAAAATCTGGTACTGCTTACCGCCTTTCACAAAGTAACCGAAACGGGAGCCACTCAGGCCTAACTGCATGGTCTGGGCAATGTCACGTACGTCCACGCCCAAAGACAGGGCTTTTTCGCGGTTAATTTCTACGCGAAGCTCTGGTTTGTTAAACTTCAGGTTAACGTCCACAAAGTTGAAGGTCGGGTCCTGCTGCGCTGCATCCAGGAAAGAAGGGATAATCTCGCGCAGCTTGTCCATGCTCTGTGACTGTACCACGTACTGCACCGGCTGGCCGGACCCTCTGCCACCACCAAGGCCTTTGTCGCCGGCGGCGAAAGCCCGCGCACCAGGTATTTTACCCATCAGGGCTGGCAGGTCATCCACGATCTCTTGCTGTGTCTTGTCTCTTCTGGCCGGCTCTACCAGGCGCAGGCGCACAAAGCCGGAGTTGGACCCGCGGGTCATGGAAACAATGCTTTCGATGCCAGGCACCGAGTCGTTTACCAGCGTGGTCAGCTCACTCATGTAGGCATCCATAAACTCGAAAGAGGAGCCTTCCGGACCTGTGGCCATAATGCGTAGGCCGCTTCTGTCTTCATCAGGCGTTAGTTCCGACTGGAGCGTGGACATCTGCCACCAGATAGCGCCAGCTGAAAGAATGATCAGGATAAAGGCCACCCAGCGCACGCGCATAAAACTCTCCAGGCTGCTGCGGTAACCATCGGTAAGTGCGGCAAAAAACGGCTCTGTTTTGCGGTAAAACCACCCTGGCCTTTCTTTACGCTTGAGCATGCGCGATGACATCATCGGCGTGAGGGTAAGCGACACGAAAGACGAGATAATAACCGAACCGGCTACCACAATGCCGAATTCACGGAACAAGCGGCCGGTGGTGTCCTCCAAAAAGGCAACCGGCATAAACACAGCTGCCAGGGCAACGGTGGTAGAGATAATAGCAAAGTAAATTTCATTAGAGCCTTTCTTGGCCGCTTGCATGGGCTCTTCGCCTTTTTCTATCCTCGAGTAAATGTTCTCGAGCATCACGATGGCATCGTCCACCACCAGACCGATGGCCAGCACGATACCGAGGAGTGTGAGTACGTTAATGGAGAAGTCCATTATGTACATGATAAAGAAAGAGCCTATAAGGGACACTGGTATCGCCACTACCGGGATAATGGTAGAGCGCCAGTCGCGCAGGAACAGAAAGATAATAACCACTACCAGGCCAAAGGCCACGTAAATCGTTTCTTCTACCTCTGCGATAGAGGCCTTAATGTACTTTGTGTTGTCAAAGCCAATGATCAGCTCCAGGTCTTCCGGAATGTCTTTCTTAATGAACTCCAGTCGGCGGTAAAACTCGTCTGCGATCTCTACCTGGTTCGAGCCTGGCTGCGGCACCAGCACCACGCCAATCATGGGGATGCCGTTGTAGCGCAATACCGTTTTTTCGTTTTCCGGCGACAGCTGCGCGTACCCTACATCCTTAAAGCGGATGAGGCGGTTTGCATCTTGGCGCACGATCAGGTTGTTAAACTCCTCAGGAGTGGAGACACGGCCCATGGTTCTAACCGAAAGCTCTGTGGTGGCTCCCTCAATGCTGCCGGAAGGCAGTTCCACGTTTTGTCTTGCCAGGGCTTGCTGCACTTCCAGCGGCGTCACCTGTAGCGCGGCTAGTTTATCCGGGTCCATCCAGAGGCGCATGGCATAGCGCTTGTCACCCCAGATCATCACTTCGCTGACGCCCGGTATCGTTTGCAACTGCTCTTTAAACACGTTCAGGCCTATGTCTGAAAGCTCCAGAAGCGAGCGGCTGTCGCTCTTCACCCCGAGCATGATGATCGGGTTTGCATCCGCGTCGGCCTTGGAGATCGTAGGGGGCTCTGCGTCCTCCGGCAGGCGGCGCTGTGCCCGGGAAACACGGTCGCGCACGTCGTTGGCGGCCGCTTCCATGTCCACGCCGAGGTTAAACTCTACCGTAATGTTACTGTTCCCCTCGCTGCTGGTGGAGGTAAGCGTTCTGATACCGGCGATACCATTGATCGACTCCTCCAGCGGCTCTGTGATCTCCGACTCAATGGTCTCAGCGTTGGCCCCTGTGTAGGAGGTGGAAACGTTTACAATAGGAGGGTCTACGCTGGGGTACTCCCGCACGCCCAGGTAGGTAATACCGATAACCCCGAACACAATGATCGTGATACTCATCACGATCGCCAGCACCGGGCGTTTTATACTGATGGATGATAAACTCATGTTATGTTAGCATCTAATGTTAGAATCCAGGTATTCAGAATTCAAATTCGCCTTTGCTTCTGGTCGCCGTCACAAAGCTCTGATGTCCTAAGCTTATTGCTGGCTTTCGGGCCTGAAGTCTTAAAGCACATCATCCGCCGTTTTTATCTTGCGGATGCTGAGGTCAGAGCCGGGGCGTACCTGTAGGATACCCGCCTGGATAAGGGTGTCGCCAGGTGCGATACCTTCCATGATCTGAATCATGGTTTCGGAACGCTGGCCAATTTTTACCATTTGTGGTACGGCCTTGCCACCCTTCACCAAAAAAATCTTATGGCCTGTCGCTTCCGGGATGATGGCCTCCGTTGGGATAAGGATGGCGTCGTCCACGTCTTTTAAGGTTAGGTTTACCTTCACAAAGGCGCCGGGTCTTACTTCCTGGTTCTGGTTGTCGTACAGGGCACGCACCTGCAGGGTACGGGTGGTAGGGTCTATGTTCGGCTGAATGGCATAAATGCGGGCTTCATAGGTTTCCGGGCTGCCTTCTACCGTAAAGCTAATCCTGTCGCCCTCTTTTACCTCCTGGCTGTAACGACCTGGTATGGAGAAGTCGATCTTGACTGGGCTGATGTCTACCAGCCGGGCAATAGGGGTGGTGGCAGACACGTAGCTGCCCTCGCTTACCTGGCGCAGGCCGATCACCCCGTCAAAAGGAGCGCGTACATAGGCCTTGGCGATGCTGGCTTTCAGGGCCTGGATATCGGCCGTGGCTGTTGCCAGCTGGTTGCTTACCTGGTCATACTCCTGCGCGCTGATATACTCTTTCTCCAGCAGGGTGCGCTGGCGCTCCTCCATGTCGCGGTACAGCTGTTGGTTAGACTCCAGCTTTTTCAACTGCGCGCGCATCTCGGCGTCGTTTACCGTTAACAGTAGCTGTCCTTCACGCACGCGGCTGCCTTCCTCAAAATTAATGGCCGTCACGCGTCCGGCTATCTCACTGCGGAGCTCCACGTCCTCGTTTGGGATCACGGTGCCCGTCGTGCTAATCTTGTTCTGGTAAGCTGTAGGAGACACCACATAGGCATCTATGGCTACTTTTTGGGCCAGCGGGCCACCCGGGCCTACCTTTTGTTCCTCCTTTCCGGAGAAGGCTTTACTTGCGATCAGGTAAGCCACTACAGCCGCAGCGACAAGAATCAGTAAGGTTTTTACAGTTTTATTCATTTGTGTTTAAACACAGGTTTAGGTATCTCTCGTATTTTATGAAATTAGGCCCAGCGCGTCATCAACTAAAAAAAGGGTCACAGAACTCTAAAATTACGGCCTTTGTAGGTTAGTTTAAAAGTAAAACCCGCCAATATCTACAAACACAGGCTATCATAAGACAAACAACCTTTTAAGAGGTTTAAACCGTAGATAAATTTTTTTAGAGCATGGCAGAAAAAGCAGACAAGAAGAACTTTTTTGAGGATGTGTATGAGGTGGTGCGCCTGATACCTAAAGGACGGGTAACGTCATATGGTTCCATTGCCAGTTACTTAGGCTCTAAAGGGTCGGCGCGAATGGTGGGCTGGGCGCTGATTGCCTCTCACCCGCATTCCAAAATTCCGACACACCGCGTCGTGAACAGGGTGGGCATGCTAACCGGCAAACAGCATTTTGACGAGCCCAATGCCATGCAGGAACGGCTGGAGCAGGAGGGGATAAAAGTGGAAAACAACCAGGTGGTGGATTTCGAGAAGCTGTTCTGGGACCCTGCTAAGGAATTACTATAAAAAACACTCCCTGCGCCTACCCGAGAAACGGAAGCACAGGGAGTGGTGGCTTAAATAATGGCTTGAACAGCTATAAGCCAGCAGTGCGTTGCGGGGTGTAGTAGTCCTGCGATCTGATCAGGTAATTCCCCTTTTCATCGATGGTGCGGACAATCTTCAGCAGATTACCCTCTGGCAGGAAGAGGTACACATACTGCGTAACAAACTTTCCCTTAAGGTCTTCGGGCTGGTCTGTCTTTGCAGGCGTAAAGGTTAAGGCATTAAACTCGGGGTGCCACTGGCCTATCAGCAGCAATGAGTTTTTACCTGTTTCGTCACTTTGGATCAGTTCAAAGTGTCCTTTCTCAGGGGAGAATCCGAGGAAGCTCTCCCGGTGCATTACGCTACCGTCTGTTTGTGCCACATCAGATTTTTCGTGCACATAGCTTCCCTGGTAGGCACGGCTGAACACGGCCTCACCCTCTTCCTCTACAAAGGTCTGGCTTTCCGGTTGCCACACGTAATGCGTTACCAGCCAATTGCCGGCAATGCTGCGAAGCAGGCGATAGGCCTCGGTAGAGGAGAGGGGATTGTTTTCTTGTGCCTGCGTAGCAGGGGCGGCCAATACCAGCAGCACCGCTGCCAGTAGGGAGGTAATTACTTTTTTCATAGTTTTATTTTTAAATGGTGTCGGAATATACTCTTGCCCTACAGGTCTAATGCCTTGAAGAACAGTATAAAGATAAGCCTAAAGGCAGGAAGGTTGCTTGGCTTTTAGACGAGGTGTAAAAAAAGTTAGCCTTACCCTAGTTTTGTTTGTACTAATGGAGAAGGAGCCGCGAGGCTTTATCGACGAAATGGCTGGGCCAAAAGCCGTTGATGGCTTCGCAGTTGCAACTGAGGAGGCCGTGGTGGCAGGTGGTCTAAAAGGGATGGAAACCAGGTGGCTGCTAATTGCATAAGTTGTAGCTTTGTAAGATGGAAGTGAAGTTGAGCACGACAAGCACCCTGAACGCGGGCACCACCTGGAGCCTGCCGGAGGTGCGCAATGTTACCCAGAACCGCCTGCTGCTGCACCTGTTCTTCTGGACGGTGTACGTGGTCTTCTTTGGGCTGCTGTACGGCAGCTACATCGACGACTACTACAATGCCTTTATGGTGGAGCTGGTGGAGCTGCCTTTTAAAATGGGACTGGTGTACTTTAACATGTATTACCTGATGCCGCGCTACCTCCTGCAGAAGCGTTACCTCGAGTTTGTCGTGTACCTGCTTTTGCTGATGGGGCTGATTGCCGCACTGATGCAGTTTGTGCTACTGCCCTTTCTGATACACCCGCTGTTCTGCCCCACCACCTGCACCGAAAATAACCTGACGTTTTACCGCTTTACCAAGAACATCGTCAACATCAACTATGTGGTGGCGATTACGGCGGTAATAGCACTGCTGAAGAACTGGTACAACCACCAGCAGGCAGCCCGCAACCTGACGCAGGACAAGCTGGAGGCGGAGCTAAAGTTTTTGAAGGCGCAGATCCACCCGCATTTCCTGTTCAACACCCTCAATAGCCTGTACTCCCTTACCCTGAAAAAGTCCGACAACGCACCGGAGGTCGTGCTGAAGCTGTCGAGCCTGATGGACTACATGCTGTATGAGGCCAATGCCGCCCAGGTGCCTTTGGAGAAGGAGCTAGAGTACATCCGGAACTATATTGCCCTGGAGAAAGTGCGTTATGGCGAGCGGGTGGATGTGCAGTTTAACGTGACAGGAAGCGTTGCCGGGAAAAAGGTGGCTCCTATGCTGCTGCTGCCTTTCGTGGAGAATGCCTTTAAACATGGGGTAAGCACCGAGACGCAGAATGCCTGGATCCGGATTGATGTGAAAGTGCAGGGCGAGCAGCTGGTCTTGCTCGTGGAGAACTGCAAGTGCGGCGAACGTGCCAGCAGCAACGACCGTGACATGGCTTCTGGTATTGGCCTGAAGAACCTGCAGCGCCGCCTGGAGTTGCTGTATGAGGGCCGCTTTGCCCTGGAGATAGAAGACGAGCCAGACAGTTATGCGGCCAGACTGGAGTTGAACCTGGCAACTAACTGAGGGAAGAATGGGGTGGGATATATGATCA
Organism: Pontibacter ummariensis; assembly: GCF_900188175.1. Taxonomy (GTDB): domain Bacteria; phylum Bacteroidota; class Bacteroidia; order Cytophagales; family Hymenobacteraceae; genus Pontibacter; species Pontibacter ummariensis. Next base: position 383,274 of record NZ_FZOQ01000001.1, read on the forward strand.
CAAGCTAAATTCGTTATGCTTATAACCTTTGAACTGTCTTTTGCCTAAAATAAACCCTTATGAAGTTACGATGCATGATCGTGGACGATGAGCCACTGGCCCTGGATGTGCTGGAAACCTTTATTCAGCGCCTGGATAACCTGGAGCTGGTATGCCGCTGCAACAATGCAGTGGAGGCCTATAGTTGCCTGCAGCAGGAGCACATCGACCTGGTGTTCCTGGATATCCAGATGCCCAAGCTCACCGGCATAGACTTTCTGAAGTCGCTGGTGCACCCACCGAAGGTGATCTTTACCACGGCCTACCGCGATTATGCTTTAGAAGGCTATGAGCTGAATGTGGTGGACTACCTGTTAAAGCCAATCGCCTTCGAACGATTTTTAAAGGCTGTATCAAAAGTAACACCGCAGGAGTATGCACTCCCAGTTCCTGCTTCTTTACCTGTTGCTGCGCCCGCTGCTAACCAAAGTGGGCCGGACTACAGGGAGGCGTTTATCTTTTTGAAAGCGGACAAGAAGATGGTGAAGGTGATGCTGCACGATATCCTGTACATTGAGAGTTTAAAGGACTACATCCGGGTGAAGATGGAGACGAAGGAGATTATTTCGTACCAGAAAATATCCTTCCTGGAAGAAAAGCTGCCGACAGACAAGTTCCTGCGCATTCACAGGTCTTTTATTGTGGCTCTTGATAAAATACAGGCTTTCTCGGCCTCTGCCGTTGACATTGGCAAAAGCGAAATCCCGATCGGGCGCTTTTATAAGAATGAGGTGCTACAGGTGCTGAACCAGAACAACCTGCTGGAGGCTTAGCGCTCTCTGGCTCTGCGTATAAGTAAAAGGCCCTTCTGCTGTCAGGAGGGCCTTTTGTCATTCTATAGCTTCTCTAAGTTTGTCCGGGTACGCTCGCTGTGCTGCAGGTTGCCTGTGTTTACGGTACTGGCAGGTTCAAACATCAGTACCTCAGCCTCCTCATTCGCCACCGGCTTGTGTTCTACGCCACGCGGCACGATGGTAAATTCTCCCGGGTTTAGTGTCAGCACCTTGTCGCGCAGGTGCAGCTCGAACTGGCCTTTCACGACCAGAAAGAACTCATCTTCATGCTCGTGATGATGCCACTCGAAAGGCCCCAGGAACTTAGCGATCTTGACCTGCTGGCCGTTTAGCTCGCCCACGATGCGTGGGTTCCAGTGGTCTTTGATGAGGTTAAACTTGTCGGCCAGGTTTACTTTTTCTATCTCTTCGCTTTTCATTTTAATGCTTTTTGGAAACAGTTTCTTTGTAATCTCGTTTTTATTTGGACTTAGTCTAAATAGTATTTAGCTTTGTGACATAACAGATGCAGCCACAGCTAAGTTAGAACACAAGATGGAAACAGCCACGCATATAGCAGAAATTTATAAGTCCGGAATAGGGGCGGTATACCAGTGCGACCGTCGAAACCGTCTGATAGTTAAGTTTGCCGGTACTGTAACCGCGCTAAAAGTGGATGCTTTCCTGCGCCTGCAAAGAGTAGTGGCGGGTATAGACCTAGAGGCCATGGCTGCCAGTACAGAACGCTCTTCTGATGTGGAGATTGTTTCTGTCTGTGGTTGCGAGCGCTGTTATGTTCTGACACTGCCTGAGCTGTGTGCTTTTAAGGAGTTGCTGGAGGGAGCTCGCTTCGCGCTGGAGCTGAACAGACTACTGGGCGAGTGCCTGGATGCCGCGCTGGCTTGATAGAATAGCCCGGAAGCATGATACACCTGAAGCACAGCTAATCTGCTGTGCTTTTTTAATTTAGACTACTTCCATATTTCAGTAGGCCTTATGCTCTCTAAAACAAATTTGCATAGATTGGGTATGAAATAAGAGGCGCAATCTGTTTGCGCATTAGATCGAGACATTAAAACCCTACTACATATGAAGGATTTATTGAGACTTAGAACATCCCTTTCCGAGGAAATTGAGAAAATACTGAACGACCAGATAAAAATGGAGGCTGAGGCTTCTGCCATGTACCTCTCTATGTCGAGCTGGTGCGATCGCAATGGCTATGATAACAGCGGTGCCTACTTTAAAAAGCAGTCTGACGAAGAGCGGGAGCATATGCTGCGCCTTTTCAAATTCGTGTCAGACATGGGAGGACGCGCTGTATCACCAGACGTAACGAACATACAGGTGGAGTTTGAGTCGTTCCGGAGCGTGTTTGAGCAGGCCCTGCAGCAGGAGATCGCAGTAACGCAATCATTCAACCGCATGGCAGACAAGTGCCAGAAGGCGAAGGACTACGTAACGTTCACGTTCCTGCAGTGGTTCCTGCAAGAGCAGATAGAAGAAGAGTATGTAGCCCGTCGTGCGCTGGAGCTGTTCGAAGTGATTGGGGAGGAAGGCACCGGCCGCTACGAAATCGATAAGCGGGTGTCGAAGATCACCTATGAGAAGACGTACGAAGAGTAGCAGCTATCTAAATAAAGCTGAAAAGCCTTTGGATAAACTCCAAAGGCTTTTTTTATGTGGTTACTTTCCGTTTGGGCTGGAAGCAAGAACGTGTTCACTGAAGGCCTCTCTGGCTTTGTTCTCGTCCATCTGGGGCATCCAGGCATTGTCTGGTTGCATGCACACGACAGGGGCAAAATCACAGCGGTCGGTGCAGTCTGTTTTTACGACCTCTACCTGGTCCTTCAGCCCCATCTCTTTGATCATGCTTCTGAAGGCCTTGCTAAGGTCCTTGCCGCCTTTTTTCTTGCACTTGCTGCCGGTGCACACATAGATAACCTTGTCCGGTGTTTTGAAACTCTTACTCATGTAGGGCTAAACAGTATGTTGCTTACTAAAGCCCAAACGTACTAAAATAGTTTCTAGGTACTAGGCGCGGGAAAAATAAAAAGGCTGCCTGCCCAAGGCTTTTCTGGTCGAACTGCTTCTTGCTTATTCTTCAGCTTGTGTGAGGGATGCTTCCTGGTCAGCATTTACAAGCATGAGCTCCCCGTCGCGGCCAGGCTCCACTTCTTTGTATCTTACAACGCCATCCTGGCTCTGGAAGCCCCCCCTGCCAGGAAAACCAGATATACCGTTCGTACCGGCGGTATGCAAGACAATAATGCTGTTCCTGTCCCTTTGCTCATTGTTAAAGATCGGGATAAAGCCACTTGTGCTATAAACGAACATGATGTTGCCGCCGCTACCGCCACTGCCGCCCATGGTAGCATCAGATCCCTTTGTTCCAGGCTTGCCCGGAACTGATACAACCTCTGTTTTAAAGTTACCCTTGGAGTCTTTAACAGTTCGTGTTTCTGTGCGGGGTTCTTCTCCTACATAACCGTTTTTACCATTTGCACCATCACCACCGTTCCCTCCGCGTGTGTCTATCGTAAGACTGCCCAGTTTTTCAAAGCCGAGGACGAGGCTCAGGTCCCCGCCGTTTTCCCCGTTTGTGCCAAACTGCTCTCCCTTGCCAGGTTCGCCGTCTTTTCCTTTAGAGGTTATCAAACACTTTTTACCAACATAGGCTACTTTGGCCTCTAACACACCCTGCTGCCTGGGGGCAAACTGTAGCGTTGCCTTATCGTGTAGGATCAGCGTGTCTACTTTAAGTACATTCTCCGGACCAACAACAAACGTTTCTTTCTTGCTGATTTCAAGTTTTGAAAGGCGCTTTTGCTGTGCCAGGGTGGCATGAACGACTGGCAGCAGGGCCACAACGGTGATCAGTAGTTTTGCTCTCATAAATAGCAGTTATAGTTGGGGTTTATTTGCATTAACTAGCTTAATGGTCCCGTTTTGCTGTGGCTGGTGCCTGGCAGATACGGTATTGCCGGGAATAACGGTAGTGCCAACTTCCCGTGAGCCTGTGTATGAATTGCCGTTTCTTCCTGCTTTACCATGTTTGCCTGCTTCGTACAATATCTCAATAAAGTGTACTTCTTTCTTTTGGCCTGGTCTAGGGTTGTGGTTAAAGTTTAAGGCAAATCTATCTGTACTGTAGGTTAGTATAAGATCACCGCCCTTGCCTCCAGCACCTCCTGGAGATCCAGGTTCTCCAGTGGAGCCCATGCTCGTTTGTATGTTACGCGTAACGCTTGTAAGCCCTCCTTTGCCATCAGGTACTCTTCTGGAGGTTGTTTGGGTACTCGGCATGTTCCAGTTCTTGCCGATGTAGCCGTTTCCGCCGTCTCCACCGCGCGTGTCCAGCGTAAGGCTGCCCAGCGTCATAAAATGAATATCAATTTCCAGGTCGCTCCCGTCTGCTCCATTTGCGCCAGAAAGCACACGGCTTCCATGCTCTCCGCTGGCTCCTTTAGAGGTAATAACACAACCTTCCCCTACATAAGCGATTCGCACGCCCAGTAGCCCTTTCTTAGAAGATGTAAACCGAATGGTAGACGCATCGTGCAGGACAAGGGTGTCCACAATCAAGATGTTCTCCGGCCCTACAGTAAAGGTCTCACTTGCTTATAGCTCAAGCCTGGGGTAAGGCTTGAGCTGGGCACATGCGTGATAGGACAGTACCGCGAGAAAGGTGCCGATAAGTAAGCACAGTTTATTTTGCATAGCAGATGCAGAAACAGGGCGACAGCATATAGCTACTCTAATATAATAAAATAAACTTATAGGTTTAACCCTATTATTAACCTTAGCTTTTATTAACCTTAGCTTTCTTCTTTATCTGTCCCTAAACTAACTTCACTCTTTATTCACTGGTTATAAACTTGTCTAAAGCCGTAGGGGAGGCAAGACCTCTTCGTTGTTGTACAAGCTGCCCTTGCCTAAAGTGAAACCGAACTTTTATAAGTTGTTTTACAGCTGGTAGATGCCCTTTGCCGGGTCCTGCTGTAGTAGCTGTGCTAGTGCCTGGTACAAATCGGGGTGATGGCTGCTGAACGCTTTAGGACGCTCGAAGAAAGACTCTACACAGACGGCAAAGAACTCGTGCTCATCCTGGCAAGCCTGTGGGCGCAGGAACGTTCCGGGTGTTTGTTGTTGCCGCTTCATTTCCTGCTGAGCCAGTTGGTCCCACTGCAGTAAGTGCTGCCTGTCCAGAAAGCTGTGCTCCTGGTTCGAGATCATGTTCTCTAAATGCAGGGCGTGGGCCATCTCGTGCAAGCCCAGATTAAAGCCGTCGCTTGCATTCTGGTAGCCGACCTGAAAATCTTTCCACGACAGAACAATGCAACCGCGCATGTTCACTTCTCCGCTGTGGTAGCGCTTGAACTCAGCAGAGTAATAGCGGTCGGGGTATAGGAGGATGCGGCTGAAGTGGGGCAGGGAGATGGGGGCCAGCCCAAAGGTAACTTGCACGGCGCAGGCGGCTACTCGCACTTGCATGCCTAAGGTTACCTCAAAGTTTTCGCCGCGCGGGATAAATCTTTTCCGGACCAGGAAATTGACCACCCGTTTTTCAAAATCCCGTTTAAGGGGCTGGGGTAAGGAGGCGTAATAAGGCGGTTGTTGACGGCGTAGTTCTTCCACCAAAGGCCTGAGCCGGTACTGCTTTACCCCATACTGTATCAGCTCGATAAGACCGAACACCAGCAGCACCATTAACACCCCCTGTCCCGGGCTTAGCTCAGCTAACTGCAGGGAATGGGGCCGGAAGCTGTACCAGGCACAGAAAGGCGGCAGCCACTGAAAAAGGGGGAGGGGACAGAAGACTAGGCTCAAACTAATTGGGTTTATGCTTCTTAAAGATATAAATTTCCTGTTGTTTGCCCTGTATGGTACGCTTCGATTTGTAACTTGTAGGACACCTAAACCGAAGCTATTTGAAGCTAAGCGTCATCATACCCACTTACCAGGAAGAAGACACGATCGGGCCATTGTTAAAGCACCTGCAGCAACATGTAAGCACAGGCACTGAACTGATCGTGGCGGATGGTGGTAGCAGTGATGCCACGCGTTGTATTGCCGAGGAACATGGGGTACGGGTACTAACTTGTGCACGGAAGGGCAGGGCCCGCCAGATGAACACTGGGGCCGCAGCAAGCACCGGGGATATTCTTTACTTTTTACACGCCGATACTTATCCGCCCCCTGATTTTGAGCAGCAGTTAATGGTAGCAGTAAAGCAAGGCTACGGCAGCGGCTGCTTTAGGCTTCGGTTCGACCTGTCCCACTGGTTCCTGAGCCTGAATGCCTGGTTCACAAGGTTCGACGTAGATGCGGTACGTTTCGGAGACCAGAGCCTTTTTGTGCGGCGGGATATTTTTGAGCAGGTGGGCGGTTTCGACGAACGGCTCCTGCTGTTGGAGGACCAGGAGGTAGTGGGGCGGTTGCGCAAATTAGCGCGTTTCATCGTACTGCCCCAACAGGTAGTGACCTCTGCCCGGAAGTACAAGCAGGTCGGTGTGTATCGTTTGCAGGCAGGCTATTTCCTGATCTACGGCTTGTACCGGTTAGGGGCTTCACAACAACGCTTGGTAAGGGTGTATAAATGGCTGTTATAGGCCTAAAGGCTCTTGACCAATAACCGGTTTTCTAAAAGCCCTTGCCAGACAGCTTTGATTGGTGTTCTTCCGTTAAGCTTTGCGAAGCCTTTTTATGCGTAAGGTAACCATTAACACTAGACATAGTATGGACTTGAGAACTTGTTCTAAAACAGGTACCTTAAGTATCAGCTAAAACAAAAAGACAGTATGATGAAAAAAACACATCTGTTACCTTATTCTGCCGTACTGGCTGGACTGTTGCTTGGCGGTTGTAGTTCGTCTGCAACCAACGAGGGCGATACGTCCGAGACAGTGGAAGTGAACATGGGCCGAGGGTTGGATCTTGCTAACCTGGATACCACTGTAAGTCCTTGTGTCGATTTTTATCAGTATGCCAACGGCGGCTGGATTAAAAACAATCCTATCCCTGCCTCGGAGAGCCGCTGGGGATCCTTCAACGAGCTGGCTGAGAAGAACAATGCCGTACTTCGCAATATTTTAACAGAGGCCGCTTCTAACAGTGCCGCTCCGGAAGGGTCAGCCACGCAGCTGGTCGGCGACTTTTATGCCTCAGGCATAGATTCCGTGGCAACGGACCAGGCGGGGCTGACACCGATAAAGCCTGAGTTAGAAGAAATAGCAGCCGTAAAGAGCACAGCAGACCTGATCAGCACAGTAGCGGACCTGAAGACCAAAGGCGTAAGCGGCTTCTTTAGCATGTATGTGTCGCAGGACGATAAGATCAGTACCCAGTACGCACTGCAGGCTGGGCAGGGGGGACTCGGCTTGCCAGACCGGGATTATTACCTGAAAGAGGATGAGCGTTCTCAGACGATCCGGAAGGAGTACCTGGAGCACCTGCAGAACATGTTCCAACTGCTGGGCAACGATGCGGCGACTGCTCAGAAGAAGGCACGCACCGTGTTTGATATTGAGACAAGCCTGGCTAAGGCCTCACGAACCCGCGTGGCACTCCGCGACCCGTACGCCAATTACAATAAGATGACACTGCAGGAGTTTGCGAATCAGAACCCAAACCTGCGCGTGAGCCAGTTGCTGACAGGAATGGGGGTTCAGGCCGCCAAAGAGATCATTGTGGGGCAGCCGGAGTTCTTCAAGGAACTGAATAGCATGCTAAAAAGCGTGCCCCTGGAGGACTGGAAGACCTATACTACCTGGCATGTGGCCCGTACCATGGCCCCTTATCTGAGCCAGAACTTCGTGGAAGAGAACTTCGACTTTTACGGCAAGGTGCTAAGTGGGGCACAGGAGATGCAGCCGCGCTGGAAGCGGGTGCTGCGTGCCACAGACAGTGCCCTGGGGGAGGCGTTAGGTCAGCTTTACGTGGAAGAGACTTTCTCGCCGGAGGCCAAGCAAAAGGCAATTACGATGGTGAATAACCTGCAGGAGGCCTTTAAAGAGCATGTGGCCGACCTGGACTGGATGAGCGAAGCGACCAAGCAGCGGGCCTTGCAAAAGCTGGAGGCTTTCGCCGTGAAGATCGGTTACCCCGATAAGTGGGAAGACTATCAGGGCCTGGACATCAACCGCGACTCCTATGCCGCTAATGTGATGCGGGCCAGCCAGTTCGCCTTCCGTGATAACATTGGCAAGATCGGAAAGCCGGTAGACCGGGAGGAGTGGTTTATGTCGCCGCCAACGGTTAACGCTTACTATAACCCGACTATGAATGAGATCGTGTTCCCGGCCGGTATCCTGCAGCCACCTTTCTTCGACCCACAGGCCGACGATGCGGTTAACTACGGCGGCATGGGTGCTGTGATCGGGCATGAACTAACACACGGCTTTGATGACCAGGGAGCCAAGTATGACTACGAAGGCAACCTGAAAGACTGGTGGACAGCGCAGGACCTGGAGCAGTTTACGGCCCGTGCCAACGCTGTGGCCGACCAGTACGATCAGTACACCGTGCTGGACAATTTGCATGTAAACGGCAAACTGACGCTGGGCGAGAACATTGCCGACATCGGGGGACTGAACATTGCTTACACCGCATTGCAGAAGGCGCTGGAGAATAAGGACCCGGGTAAGATAGCAGGTCTTACGCCTGAACAGCGCTTCTTCCTGGCCTGGGCGCAGATCTGGCGTGTGAATGCGCGCGATGAGTACCTGAACCAGCAGATTCTGACAGATCCGCACTCACCTGGCCGCTTCCGCACAAACGGTCCGGTGTCTAACATGCCGGAGTTTTACGAAGCTTTTGGCTGCGAATCAAACGACCAAATGTACAGGAAGGAAGAAAACAGAATCAACATCTGGTAAAACTTGACGCTTCCCAAAAAGAAGGCGCGGCAGATTTCTGCCGCGCCTTCTTTTTGGGAAGCGTTTAACTGCTACTCCTTTACGATTTTAATGGTATGCGGAACTACACGCCTAGGCCAGTCCGAAGCATCCACTGGCTCCTGCTCAATTTTTTCTACTACATCCATTCCCTCTATTACCTCACCAAAAACAGTATATTCGGTGTCAAGCCCGGGTTCGCCGCCAAGTTCCAGGTAGGCTTGCTCTTGGGCAGGAGTATAGTCTATGTTGCGTTGGGCCTCGTAGGCGCGTAACTGCTCTTCAAAAACAGGCTCGCCGGTCACGATGTAAAAGTTGTGGGAGGAAGACTCCTTCTCCGGGTTTCGTTCGTCGCCGTATCGGGCCATTGCCAGTGCCCCGCGCTTGTGAATGTACTTCGGGTTAAACTCCTGGGGTATCTTGTACCCTCCCTGGCTCATGGTACGCTCGTCAGAGTCGCCTCCCTGTATGGCAAAATCCTTCACCACCCGGTAGAACTCCCCTTCGTTATAAAAGCCAGCCTTGGTCAGGCGTACGAAGTTAGCCCGGTGCAGGGGCGTTTCTTTATACAGACGTACCTTTATATCACCGTGTCGGGTAGAGATTACCGCTAAGCTATCAGGGTGCTTTTCGGCATAGGCGCTTAGTACCTCTACTGCGTTCTCATAAGTAAGTGGTACAAGGCCTTGTTCTTCTTCCTCTTCTGCCGCCACAGCCTGGTCTTCTTCAGAAGCCTGGTTACAGGACGCTAAGGGCGCCAGACAACTTGCGAGTATAAAGGCACTCAAAAGGGCTCTGTATGAAAACAGTTTGATCATCTTTTCGTGGGTTTACTCTTGTTTCGAATATACAAGGATTCGCCTAAAGATGCTATCCCCTACGGTTACAACAGCTTAGATTAAGTGGTACTCCTTTTAACTATTCTAATACGTGGGAAGTGCCTGTGTTGCAAATAGCGTGTGTTAGCAAAAACCTGCTGCTGTTAAACTTGCTTTTCCGGAGCTGTTCCTTCCCTTGCCCGTGCTCTTTTGTGACTCCTGTTCCTACACCTAACTAGTTTTGCCGGAAGCCTCTGTTATAACAAAAGGCGTGATTGGACTGCTTTGGAAAGCTTTTGAATGAGGTATGATAAAAAATTAATAATATAATTTGCATATATATACATTAATCAATAGATTAGATATGACATCACTTCATTTTATTAAACATTTTTCTCATCACTAAACCTAATCAAGTAGTATGAAGAACACTTTACGTTTAAGAGGCTTAATGCGCTCTGTCCTGTTTGGTGCAGCTATGGCAACAGCTGCCTGCACCTTCACTGCCTGTGACAACGAAGGAGAAACGCTGGCACCAGAGGCCGAAGTACAGGCTGGTAGTCAAAACGGGGCGATCATCCCGGGTAAATACATAATTGTATTTAAGCAAGACGGAAATTTGCGCTTGGATCCGGGAGCTAGCTATGAACAGCGCGTGGACGTGGTTCGTAACGTTGGGAAGGATATACTGGCAGCGAATGGAGTTAAAGATATTAAGATAGAGCAGGCGTACGGCCAGGCGCTGCAGGGTATAGCGGTTAATTTATCCGTAGAGGAGGCGGAAGCCCTCCGGCATGATCCGAAGGTGGCCTACGTAGAGCCGGATCGTATTGTGATGCTTGCCAAGCCAGACAGAGGCGGTGGCGGCGGTTCTACTGGCCAGACTGTGCCATATGGCATTTCCCGCGTAGGATATGCCAGCGGGGCAGGAAAAACTGCTTGGGTCATCGACACCGGCGTTGACCTGAATCACCCGGACCTGAAGGTGGATGCAGGTCGTAGCATGTCTGTGTTCACTTCTGGCAGAGATGCAGGTACTGCCGACGACATGAACGGACACGGATCGCATGTGGCCGGTACCATTGCTGCTAAGAACAACACTACCGGGGTGGTTGGTGTTGCTCATGATGCCACCGTTGTAGCTGTTAAAGTGCTCGATTCCCGTGGCAGCGGCTCATACTCCGGGGTTATTGCCGGTGTGGATTATGTTGCAGCTAACGCTAAATCCGGTGATGTGGCGAACATGAGCCTTGGTGGTCCTGTTTCAGATGCTTTGGATCTAGCCATTACTAAGGCAGCGGACAAGGGTATTAAGTTTGCCCTAGCTGCTGGTAATGAAAGCACAGATGCTAACAACTCGTCTCCAGCACGTGTGAACCACAGCAACGTGTACACCATATCAGCCATGGATGATAAAGATACTTTTGCTTATTTCTCGAACTACGGCAATCCGCCTGTTGACTTCTGTGCTCCCGGCGTAAACATTCAGTCTACCTGGAAAGACGGTGGCTACAACACCATCAGTGGTACTTCAATGGCTTCGCCACATGTAGCAGGCTTGTTGCTATTAGGAAACATAAATGAAGATGGAAAGGTGCTTGGAGACCCTGATGGAAACGCGGATCCGATTGCACACAACTAATTTGTTTGTTTAAGTTTAAAGTGAGCTATACAAGGGGCAGCCAAACGGCTGCCCTTTTATTTTTTCGCCCTTCCTACAATACTTTGCGCATCACATAGTCATTCATCCAGTACGGACCAATAGGAATATCCTCTTCGAGGTGTACTGTGTAACCGCAGCGCTCGTAAAACTGTTTTGCTTTGTTGTACCGGTTCACGTTCAGGTCCAGAACAGCCGCCCCTCTTTTCCGAACTTCCTCTTCCGCTGCTGAAAGTAGTACCTTCCCATAGCCTTTGCCCTGCAGCTCCGTGAGCAGGTAGATTTTGTTGAGCTTGTACACGTGCTCTGTCGCGTCTTTGAGGGAAAATGCGGCAAAGCCAATCGGGGTCTTCTCTTCGAAAAGAAGCAGGAACGTCTGCCCCTCCTGCATCTGCTGCCGTAAGGCTTCCTCCTCATAGATTACCTCAAACATATACTCTACCTGTTCCTGTGACAGAATGCTGCTGTAAGTAGGCGCCCAGATAGACTGGGCTAGTTGGTGGAGGGTAGGGATATCTGCTTCGGTGGCTTGCCGTATACTGTAACTCGTGTTCATAATTCAAAAATAGTGCAGGTGAAAGATACAGACTGGCCGGCAAAAAGCAAGGTTTGCGGGGCCAGCCTTTTGTAAAACAGGAGATATCTTAACTTGCGGGTATCGCAAACTGGATCCTAAAAATAAAGAATGAAAGCAGTCACATTAAAAGAGATTGGAAAACCACTAGAGATAATTGAAAAGGACAAGCCGCAGCCGGGGGAAGGGGAGGTGCTGGTACAGGTAAAGGCCGCTGCCTTGAACCACCGAGACGTCTGGATACAGAAGGGGCAGTATGCCAGCATTAAAGTGCCTGCTGTGCCTGGCTCTGATGGGGCCGGTGTCGTAGTTGAAACAGGCGAAGGAGTAGATGACAGCTGGTTAGGAAAAGAAGTGATCATAGACCCCGCTACCAACTGGGGAGACAACCCGCGGGCACAGGGCCGGGACTTTAAAATACTGGGCATGCCACAGGAGGGCACCTTTGCGGAATATGTGAAGGTACCTGCCACCAACCTGTACGGTAAGCCGGAGCATCTAAGCTTTGAGGAAGCCGCTGCAGTGCCTTTAGGGGGCGTAACAGCCTATCGGGCCCTGTTTACGCGCTGTAACCTGCAGGAAGGGGAGCGCGTGCTTGTAACAGGTGCAGGCGGTGGTGTGGCTTTGTTTGCTGTACAGTTTGCTGTGGCTGCGGGTGCCGAGGTCTGGGTTACCTCCGGCGCTGAGGAGAAAGTAGAGCGGGCAAAGTTGTTGGGCGCGAAGGGAGGCGTTAACTACAAAACAGAGGACTGGGGCAAAAAGCTGAAGGAGCAGGCCGGCGGCTTTGATGTGATGATCGACTCGGCTGGGGGAGAAGGCTTTGCACAACTGGTAAGACTGGCAAACCCGGGCGCGCGCATCGGTATCTACGGCCGCACGGCAGGTACGATCCCCAGCCTGAATCCGGCCGAGATCTTCTGGAAACAGATCTCCATTAACGGCAGCACCATGGGGACAGCGCAGGACTTTGCTGACATGGTACAGTTCATCAGCGATAAAACGCTAAAGCCTGTGATTGATAAGGTGTTTCCGCTGGAGGAGGCAGAAAGAGCTTTCCGCCGCATGGACGAAGGCCAGCAGTTCGGTAAGATCGTGCTGAAGCTGGACTAAGCCAACACGAAACAGGAGGGGGAGCGCCAGATACCTTGTTTACAGGCTGTTGGAACGTTGGGGAGCAAGAAGAAAGATGAGTTAAAAAGTTATGCATGCAGAGGATAAATGCTTATCTTGATGCATCATCTTTAAAGAAAAACAAGCATAATATGGCGACACAAGAAGAATTTGAAAGTGCAGTAGCAAAGTCTCAAACACTGTCGGAACGCCCCAGTAATGATGTGCTGCTACAACTGTACGGCCTGTACAAGCAGGCTACCGAAGGCAACGTGAACACCGAGCGCCCGGGCGGCTTTGACTTTAAGAACATAGCCAAGTGGGATGCCTGGAAGCAGCAGGAAGGCAAAGGCCAGGAAGAGGCCCGTAGCCAGTACGTGCAGCTGGTAAACAAGCTGGCCGCCAGGTAAAAGGAATTTATCAGAAGCGTATGGCAGCCACTTTTACAGTGGCTGCTTTTTTATTTCCGCTTCCAGCGGTAGCCGCAGTTGTAGCAGTGGTACTTACGGCTAAGAAAGGGCACCGGAAAACCTAGGAACAGATAGCTGAGGGAGAAAACCGTTTTATTGTATTTCTCTTCGTTCACGTTATCGGAGCCACAGTTAGGGCACACGATAGCCTCCGGGTGCTCCTGCATGGGCGGGGCCAGCTCAATGCTTTCGTTTAACTCGAACTCACCTTCACCGCCCTGTATGCGGGCCAGGATAGCCTTTGCCTCCTCCACATCCTGCTCCGTTACTTTAAGCTTAACGCCTCCTACAGCCACCGAGTAAAAGGGCTGTGCGCCCACGATGTGTTCATCCCCCAGAAAACACAGAATGCCCTCTGCCTCCAGGCGCCCCTTCAGGATGTGCGCTTCGGTTAGGTCGTTAAAAGCAGCTATGGTAACAAGGCGTTCTGCCATCTGGTACGGGGCTTATTTCTTTGGAGGAAGGTCAAAAGCTTCGGCTTCGTGCTCAAAGTGTCCCTTGTGAGAGCCATCGCAAAAAGGCTTGTTTTGCGAACGGCCGCAGCGGCAGATGGAAACCAGTTCTCTGCCTCCTAGTCCATAGGTGTTCCCATTCTTGTCCACAATTTCAAAGTCGCCCTCTACACGCAGAGAGCCGTTGTTGTTTACCGTGATTTTCGTTTTTGCCATCTTGTCTGTATGAGATCTAAACAAATATACTCATTAAATGGGACAAGTACCCCTTAGGGACGATCAGAGCAGGTGAAATCAAACAAAAAAGGCCCTGGGTCACCAGGGCCTTTTCTTGAAAATAGGTCCAAATTCTAGTTACTGTACACGTAGGTGAAGACTTCACGTTTGCCGGTTGGGGTGTTAACCGTCTGTGTCAGTGGGTAGCCTCGTTCGTCGTAGGTGTAAGCGTAGGCATACTCGTACGTCTTATTGCTACCGCTTACTACCGTAGTTGCGGCAATCAGGTTATTCGGGCTGCTGGCCGTGCCGGGCTCTGCAAACTCATGGAAAGGGTTAATGCTGTTATCGTAGCTGTAAGTGCTTACGGAGAACAGCTTTTCCTCTCCCTTATCGTCAATCACATACTGCTCTTCCTGCGTGTAGTTCCCGTTCGGCAACACGCTGTAGGTGGTGTAAGATTTAGGCGTGGCCTTTTCCTGCTCCTCTCCCTCAAACACCGACTTTTTCTCTAGTTTGTTCTGTGCGTCATAGCTATAGGTGGCATAGCCGGTGTACTCTACCTTGCTGCCATTGTAATAGACCATCTTAGACTTTGTCAGTAAACCGTCGGTATTGTACGTAAAGCTTTGCTCAGACAGCAGGGCGTGGTTGCCTCCTGCATGTGTGGATGTCTTGATGAGCTTTCCTTTGCCGTCACGCTCAAACCGGTCAAAGCTTTCCAGCTCACCTGACTCTTTGTCGTAGTGGTTGATCTGGCTCAGTTGCTTACCTGCAAAGGCGTAAGAAGTTACCTCTGCCGAATCGGCCATGATCTGCGAGATCATTCCCTGCTCGAAATCCGGCTGCGCAATGTCCTGCTCGCTCTTCTCGCAAGAACTGAGCGCTACCACACCACAAAAAAGTATGGCAGGTAAAAATTTTTTGTTTAGTCTCATTTGGCTAAAAGTTGAACTAAATTAAAAAGTGAAATATATACTTGCCTTTACCTGTAATGGGCAAGTTTAGGTGAAAACGCAGCCTTTGTTTTAAAAATTGCACTGGTACAGATAAAAAGAGAGGCGCTCCCTACGGAATGTCTGTGTTTGTGGTTGCAAAGTGTTGATATAAAATGTATTAAATCTTAAGGGTGAGCTTTGATTTTTTTTCGGGAAGGACGAAAGAAATGCCAAAATGTTAAAATATGTATATAGATATGTTTGTGAAGGCTAATTCAGACTGGCGCTTTTTGCAATTTCCAGCAGTTCATCGCCGGCGTCGATGTCGTGGCGTAGCTGTTCCTTAAAATTGATACTAAAGCGAAGGGCCTTTAAGCCTTGTACGCCCTGCAGTTCCTCTATTTCCAGGTGCTCCACGTCCCCTTCGATGTACCCCTCCGACTTCAGAAACTCCAGGTAGCGCTCGTACTCCAGGGCTTCCTTTTGTTGGGTATACACGATAGCCACTTTACCTGGCTGCGTCAGGCGCTCCTCTGTATGGCGCACGGCTGCTTTTTCGACTCTTTTTTTGATGATCTCGTAGCGGATGTTATTGGCGCCGTCTACGTCAAACTTCTTCTCGTCCTGACGGAACCGAATAGAGATAGGCTCGTTGTGCACGAGAACCAGCTGGGTGATTTCGAGGGGCAGCTTTAGGCTGGGGCGCAGCTTGTGTATACGGCGTGCAATCTCACAGGTGAGCATCAGCTGCCACAGCCGCATGTTCTTCAGGTAAATTTGCTCAAAGCTGCCATCATGCAGCAGCGAAGAGCCGATGTAGATGTTGTACTCCAATCCGTCGGTCTTGTACTTCTCGAAATAGTGCGGGAATATCTGCTGCGCTTTCTCTTCTTCGCGCTCCAGAAAACTGGAGATCGTTTCGTTAATCATGAACAGACTCTCCTCGTAGGCCCTGCGCTTGTTATACACGACCCGGTATGGATTATTGATGGCAGAGCGGTAAGCGCTGATAGCGGGTTGTGAGCCCGGGTTCTTTTTGAGGAAATGGTCGAACAGTGCCTCGATCTCGTTGCGAAGGAAGTCCAGGATGGTGCCCTCGTCACCTGAGCTTAGCTCGTTTACGATATTCAGCGAGTACTTGTCTACTTTATAAATCAGTTCGTCGAGAATGGGCAGGGGCAGGGCGTCTTTCACGGCTAGAAGTACCTCCTTGGCTAACACGAGTTGCTCCAGCACGTCGCCCTGTATAGCCAGGTTGCGCTCAATGGCAGACCCCCTTACATCAAAGGCACCGTACAGCGGATATATGTCCTGAAATATAATGGGTTCTATTTCCGGGCTGGAGTTACGCTCCATCCGTTCCAGAAGGTTTGTGGCCGCCTGGGTAAAGCGCCACTCCACTACAGGGTGTATGGCGGTAAACTTTTCTTTGATGATGGTCTGTACGCTGCTGCGCAGCTCGTCCAGGCTTCTGTTAATGGCCAGGGCAAACAGCGGGAGTATTTCTTTTAGCTTGATAGTGGAAAGAGCGTTTAGCTCTCCTGGTATAGGGGAGCCTAATTCCATCAGACCGATGATCCTGCCTTCATACTCAAGGGGAGCAATGATCAGGTTCCGTATGCCCTGGTCCAGCAACTGGCGCTCTATTTTACTCGGATTAGGAAAAACGTGCAGGTCCTCTACCACGATGGTGTGCCCCTTCTGCATGACCGGTTCATAAATAGAGCCATGCAGGTCCGCCAGTTTCAGGTCACACCCGCTTGTCATGATCAGGCCATTCCAGATCTTTCGGGCATAGCTGGTGTCAAACTCGTGCAAGGCAGGGCAGGAAGCGAAGCCCAGCTGAATCCCGGGCAGGCCAAAGAGCACCTGTAGCTTTTGCTGCAGTCCCAGGAAGCCTTCCCGGGTGCTCACAGTGTCTTTGTCCAGGAGGTCGTAGCGCAACGATGAAATTGTCTCCTCGTTTGTAACCTCCGTAAAATCGTAAATGGCAAAACCTGTGAACTCGAAATTGTCCGGAGGTAGTTTTAGCATCCAAAGGTCCAGGTCGTTGTAGCGGTTTATCAGGAAGTTGATCTCCTGCGGCTTTAGCTCTTTGATCTTGGTCTTTGCCTGCACTTCCATAAACTTCAGGTCTATGTCCAGTTTATAATGGCGGGGTAGCCCGGTCAGCTTATCCTTTATCGTGAAGATGAAGGGCTCATCAATAAAGAAGTTGGCATTATAAAACTTGTCCAGGATAATGGTGTACGCCGAGAGTGTTTGCCGGAACAAGAGCGTTTTCAGGTCCAGGTTCAGTTTCTCCGTGTAATTGCCTCCCTCCAGCAACTGCAGTTCCTCCAATTTGGGTGTGGCATAAAAGCTTTGGAAGTGGAAGGGGACAGAGGCGGCCCGCAGGTCGTTCTCCCACAGTGCGTTTGGGAAAATGTCCTCCATCAGGATGTCAACCGTTTCAGCATACTCTTTCAGCAGTGCCAGGTCTTGTATAGAGCCCATTAGCGCCGGTGTACGACGCAGCAAGTCCGCCAGGTCGGCCATGTGCTTGGCGTTGATGCCCGGCTCTTTCTCGATCTTGTTCTCCCAATAGGCAATAAGCGGCGACAGACTGAGTGTGGCTTTGAACGGGAACTTGTCAGCACTCAGAATAATGTCATCGTTATTCGTAATCGAAACAACTGTTTCATGAAAGCTGCCTCTGTGGGTCTTGCTCATAACTTTATGGATGCGTAATCTGCGGAAAGGCCCTGTTTATGAAGAACATGGTCTCCCGCTTGTGTACTTATAACGAAGTTTATACCTAAAAGATGGTGCAATTGGCAGGGCTCGTGTTAAGTTTATGTAACTTGCTTCTGTGCGGATACAAGGGGCATTTGTCTGAAAAAGTATAGCTTACTTTATATATTTGGCATAATTTTTACGGTGAAAGCGTGTTATAGTTAAGCTACTAAAGAACAAAAGAAATGAGCAGAATGTGGAAATGGATGTTGCCGCTGTGCCTGGTGCTGTTAAGTACGGGCTTTGCTGCAGCACAGTCTCAGTTGGAGCGTGACCTGGCGGACCTTCGGGCCTGGATGCAGCGCAGGTCTTCGCAAGCTGACAGCGTGATCCGGCAGGAGTGGCCCAGCGTGAAGCAGGAGTTTAAGGAACTGACCTATAGCCTGGACCGCAACACGAAAAAGATGCCGGCCAAGTCGCAGGAGGAGTACCAGGGCATAAAGCAGCAGTATCAGGAATGGGAGGACCGTAACGAGCGTACCTCCGTGAGCCTGGATGGCGATAAACTGGCGCAGTGGGAGCGCAAGATGACTGGCACCACGCAGATAAGCAGAGTAAAGCCCGTGCACTTGCGCG
Source organism: Pontibacter ummariensis (assembly GCF_900188175.1). Taxonomy (GTDB): domain Bacteria; phylum Bacteroidota; class Bacteroidia; order Cytophagales; family Hymenobacteraceae; genus Pontibacter; species Pontibacter ummariensis. The sequence goes on from NZ_FZOQ01000001.1 coordinate 401,570, forward strand.
ATGCCTATACACGCCTGCTGGAGTATACACGGGAGCAGCGCCGTGATTGGAGCCTGCGCGACTGGGAGTATGCAGAGTTTGTATTTGGAGAGCTGAATACCCGAAAAGCTGAAGTGTTGGACCTGCTTAGTGGCGGCGACAAGATAAAGATAGCGGCGCTGCAGGTGGAGTTTGCCACCCTGAAGAAAGGCCGTGAGGCCAAAGATGCCTACGAGCACATGCGGGAAGAAAACAGGTAAGTAAAACGCCCTACGTTTAGGATAACAAAAGAGCCCGGGCAGGAACGCATTCCTGCCCGGGCTCTTTTGTTATGTGTCCGCTTATTTTTAGATCGCGTTCTGGCCCTTTGTACCGCCAGACTGGTCTTCGTTCTCGTTACGGCCCTGGTGTGGGCTCTTGTTCTGCTTCTGGTCGCTTAAGTGGCGGTTTTCCTTTTTGTCATTAGGGTCTTTCCCGAATGGATGGCTCTGCTTTTTTGGGTCTTGATTATGTCCTTTTGTCATAGCTCTCTTCTTTATCTTATTGTAACTAAGTGTGTAAATGTTACACCTAAATAAGCCTTGTCACAGGATGGCTTACGTAGGTGCTTTTTTATTAAACGGCAGGGGAAGTCATTGGTTATTAGCTATAAGCACCACTGGAAATACCTTTGCATCCTAAGTAGTTTTACTATAATTTATGTGATGATGCGGGCCTGCCACTTACGTGTTACCTCCTGATTATTACCCCTTTATCCTGCCTGATATTCCATTAAATCACGTTATTGCTCTATATCTAAAGGTTAGAATAAATATATTTTTAAATATTTAAAGAACTTTTTCTAACAATTTGAAGTATATAATCACAAATATATATATTTGCATTGTTTCATATCAATTCTTAAAATCCATAAGGGATAAAGTTAATTGTCACGTACGGCGGTCCTTGTTCCATTAAAAGACGATGTAAAAATTACATACCTATAGTATTGCTATTCTAATACTATTTTGGCCTGCTTGGCCGAATGTTTAGACTTTATTATACAAAACATCGAAAAAAGGATGATTGACATCATCCTTCATGGCTGTGCTGTATTTAGTGGTGCCGAAGCAATAAAAAGTAAACGAACCTTATCATCTATCTAACATAAACTTTAGCTGAATGAATAAACTTTACATCCTGCCGGTTTTACTGCTGTGCTCTTTCTTATCCTTTGGGCAAACCAAAGGCTTGATCTATAAGCCTGCTTCTACGGCGGAGGGCAGGGCTGTACTTGATCCGAATGGAGACGGCTATACCTCTCAAACTTCTGCTGGGTTTAAGACAAACGACCGTGGGGAGAGTGAGATCCGTTACGTTCCTGCCCCGGTCCTGGTGACGGAGCCTGTACAGGATCCGCTACGCGGGCCTGGCTGTGGGTTTACAGACTTAGTGGACTCGGGTGAAGGCGACCCCTTCATGTTTTATTATGACGGTGCCAACTTTTTAGTGCGTTTCCGGCTTAATAAGACCTCGCCTAACTCTAAGGGGTACAGCGTACTGATTGACACGGATCAGAAGTTCGGCTTTAGTGGTGCCAGCCCTGATCCTAATGCGGTGGTTGGTAACCCTGGTTTTGAATTAGAGCTGGTGTTGATGACGAACCACAGTGTGAGCCTCTACGACGTAGATGGTACCACGGCACCTGTGCTTAAGGCCAGCAAAGCCTATGAGTCTCATGGCCAGAAGTCTGTTGCTTTTACCGAAGAATGCGGTGACCAGGACTACTTCTACGATTTTTATATGCCTTGGGCCGAGTTTGGTTTGTCGGCAGACACAAAGATAAGGATGGCGGCACTTAGCGTAATGAATCCGGAGCCGTCGATCGGTAACAACGCTAAGTCAGATGTTGGTGGGGTAGATGATGGAACATATGCCGGTAATTACGACAAGGCTTTCGAGGACCTTATAAACAACTATTATCCCACCTCACCTCAGGATGGTAACGCAGGCGTAAAGCCTAGGAGTCTCTGTCCGACCATTAGTGCCCCTATTTTAGTTACCTCTTCAAGTATTTCTGGTACCTCTACAGAAGCTGTTGGTGCCATTATAACTGTTTTTAAAAACAATACTGCGCTTAGCGCCACGGCAACTGTTACGGCAGGCGGCACGTGGTCTCTTCCTGTTTCAGGGCTTGCGGAAGGTGATGTGATCACTGCCTCGGCCAAGGCACCAGGGAAAGAAGAATCGGAGAGAAACTGTAGCGGGGTACTGGTTACCCAGAACTGTTCTAAACCAACCATGCCGGGTTTGTCTGCCTCAAATGGTAACAGTAATAAATATGTAACCATAAACGTACCGGTAGCAGGTACGGTAACCTTATATTTAGGGAGTGAAGTGTTGGTGTCAAAAGCAGTAGCTGCTGGCACCTATTATTATTGCCCTACTGCCGGAAGTAACCTGCTGTCAACTAGTAACTCTTGTAATGGTGGTAACAACCTGGCGGCAGGCGTGTACCGCGCTACCATTACTGTAGGAGGCTGTACTTCTAACTCAGCGTTTCTCTGCGTAAACACAACCTCTACTTCAGCTGCCCCTACGGTTAACAGTCCTATTACGACGGTATCCAGCTTTATTACCGGTAAGGCCACCCCTAACGCCCAGATTATATTAAAGGTGAACGGAGCCGAGGTAGCACAGGTAATAACAGACGCATCGGGCAATTGGTCTGCACCAGCGGCCTCACTGAACTTAAAAGCTGGCGATGAGGTAACAGCCTTTGCATTGGAAGCAGGTAAATGCCAGTCTGTGGATTCAACACCAGTAACAGTAATCATGCTGCGTTCTCTGGCGCCAGTTATTACGGGTACATACTGCGGAGCTACTAGTAACGTAACAGGTGCCTCCTCAGAGGCTGCCGGAACAACCATTACTTTATATGTAAATGGTGCAGTCGCCGGAACAACTACTACCAATGCTAACGGAAGCTGGGCTATCGCTACTGGTAGTCTTGCGGCTGGTACAAAGCTTACTGCAACGGCTACTGCGCCGGGTAAATCAGAGAGTCCTTTATCTGCTGAAGTTCTTGTTAAGAACGTTTCGAGCAGCGCCAGCATCACGATCAGTGCCTCGATAGATCCTGCCACCTCAGAAAAGTACATCCTGGAGAACGCAACCGTAATCTCCGGAACTGGTCCAGGCGAAGCCGGTATCGTCCGGTTATATGTAGATGGTGCCTTCATCGGTTCTGCTACACTGGTAGGAGGAGCCTGGTCTGTAGAGCAGAAAGACTTTCAGAACGATTTCTTCCTCTATGCGGGAGCGAACTTAACGGCCACCTTTACAGCAGAGGGCGCTTGCGAAAGTGATCCAACTCCTGCTGTGATCATTCGTTGCGTGCCCCCGGCAGAAAAAGAAATTGCCCCGACAAGCCTGACGCTATGCTCCGGTGAAACACCGGAGGTAACTGTAAAAGCATCGGAGGCACTCGTTATCTATACACTATATAATGGTACCGTTGCCATCAGTTCTCAGTTAGGCACAGGCGGCGACCTGGTATTAAAGGCTATTTCCCCGTTAACAACCACTACTGTTACCACTGTAAACTTAACAGTGGTTGCCAGGAAAATGTCTTACGTGGAGAGCGTTACCTGCGAGCAGACTTTGTCTGAGGTAGCGGTTACTTTAAATCCGAAAATTGAAAACAATACAGTTGCCCTGCCTGGTGGTGTGACTGAATTCTGTGGGGCTACGAACGTTGGTACCATCACAGGCTCAAGCCCGTCTGGTGGCAACGGGGAGTATACCTACCAGTGGCAAATCAGTGCCGACAACACTACCTGGGCAGACATTACAGGCGACACAGACGCCACAAAGAAGGACTATAACCCTGGCCTGGTGTCAACCACTACATATTTTAGAAGAAAAGCATTTAGTGGAGGATGCACTGACGCAGCTGCCCCGGCATCCATCATGGTTAAGATTAACGATACGGATGTAGAGAACTCCATTACCTATAACGGTACTTCTTCTTTCTGCGACAGCGGAGATCCTTCCGAGCTAGCAGGTAACGAGGATGCCTCTTTCGTAAGTTACCAATGGCAGCGCAGCCTGGACGGAACCAACTTTGAAAACATAGAGGGCGCGACCACAGCGAAATACGATCCCGCTGCACTCACGCAACCGACTACTTTCAGAAGGGTAACTAACAACGGTACCTGCGACAGCTATAGCAACGAGATAAAAATAGAGGTTTATCCGGCAGTAGCGAACAACAAGCTGATAGCCCCGGCAACAATTACCTTCTGCGGGCCTGCTTCTGTTGGCGAAATAGAAGGATCCATGCCTACTGAAGGAGACAATTCCTACACCTTTAAGTGGCAGCAGAGTACGGACAATGGTGTAAGCTTTACTGACATCTCGCCGGCCGTAACCACGCAGCATTACACGCCTGGAACGGTAGCTACCACGACGTATTTCAGAAGACTGGTGACAAGCGGCCCTTGTGTGGACGTGGCAAGCGATGTGGTAAAGATCACGGTTATATCCCTCGCAAAGACAACCATCAGCACCGACGAGAACAGCTTGGTAGCAGACGGCTCTAGCAGCACAACGGTACGCGTACAGCTAAAAGATGACTTCGAGACAAACGTTGTGATGGATGCCTGCGAACTTAACCTGACTACGGATAAGGGAACAATCACAGGCATTGCTTATGCTGGCGATGGCGCTTATACAGCTACTTTAACAGCCGGCACAGCAGCAGGTCTTGCCACCATTACAGGTACAGTAAATGGTGCTGCTATCACCGATGATGCGGAAGTAACTTTTGTGCCTGCCTTAAACCTGGCAACAACCACTGTTACTGCGAATCCAAGTATGCTCTATGCTGATGGTACCAGTACCTCTCTGGCTACAGTAGCCTTTAAAGACTATGCCGGAAATCCGATTACGGTGGATGCTTCGAAAGTGGTCTTGGAACTGGACGGAGTTCCAGTAACGACAGAAAATAAAGGGAACGGCGTATTTACTGCAATTGTACCAGCCCAAACTGCCCCTACTACTGTTGTGGTAACGGCTAAGCATGATGGTGTAAAAGTAAACGATGAGGCTATGGTGCTGTTTGAAACGGTGCCGGTGGTATTGCCAACGTTAAGCCTGGCAAACTCAACAGTTACTGTAAGTCCAGCACAAGTAAATGCTGACGGTGTTAGTACTGCTACAGCAGCAGTGCAGTTCAGATCAACCCTTGGCGAGAACATGACTGTGGAAGAAGAGAAAGTACAGTTGCTTTTAGACAACACAGCTGTTGCTTTCACAAACAAGGGCAACGGCTTGTTTGAGGCAGTGGTTCCAGCGAGAGTAGCGGCCGCGGTAGTAGAGGTAAGCGCCAAGTACGAGGGAGCCTTGCTGAGCAGCACAGCATCTGTGGAGTTCGTGCCGGTTGTGAACCTGGCGGCAACCGAGGTGACGGCCTCTCCGGAGGTGGTGAACGCGGACGGATCTGCCACGGCTACTGCCCGTGTTGCTTTCAAGGACCACGCGGGCAACCCGATCGCCGTGGACGCTGCCGACGTAGAGCTTCTGCTGGACAACGTAGCAGTAACAGCACAGGAAGCAGCAGCCGGCGTGTTTACGGCCACGGTTCCGGCCCGCACTGCAGCCGCTACGGTAACCATCACCGCCACTTACAAAGGAGCAACGCTGAGCGACAACGCCACGGTTGAGTTCGTTCCAACGCTGAACTTTGCGGGTACTGTTGTTACGGCTAGCCCGGAGCAGGTGAGCGCAGACGGGGTAAGCACCTCAACGGCCACCGTTAGCTTCAGGGACTATGCCGGCAACGCCATCGCCGTGGACGCCGCTGAGCTAGAGATCCTGCTGGACGGGGTAGCCGTTGCTTTCACCCCTGGTTCGGCCGGCGTATACACCGCCACTGTTCCGGCCAGAACGGCGGCAGGCACCGTGACCGTGACAGTTAGTTACAACAACACACTCGCTGCAGACAAGGCGGAAGTGGAGTTCGTGCCGGTGGCGAACCTGGCGGGCACAGTAGTGACGGCCTCTCCGGAGGTGGTGAACGCGGACGGGGTAAGCACCTCGACGGCCAGGGTGGAGTTCAAGGACTACGCAGGCAATGCGATAGCGGTAGAGGCCTCTAAGGTGGAGATACTGTTAGACGGAGAGACCGCACAAGTAACAGAAGTGTCAGCAGGAGCTTACACAGCCACAGTGCCAGCCAGAACCAAGGCCGGAACGGTGGTGGTAACAGCCAGCTATGACAATAACACTGTAACAGATGAGGCTGCCGTAACCTTTGTATCAGCCCTTAACCTTGCTGCAACAGAGGTAACAGCTTTCCCAGCCACTGTAAACGCGGATGGCGTGAGTACATCGCTTGCCCAGGTGGCCTTTAAGGACCATGCAGGAAACGGCATCTCGGTTGACGCAGCAAAAGTAAGGCTGCTGGTCGATGGGGTGGCCCTGGCAGACCTCCAGGACAAAGGAAACGGAGTGTTCACGGCGACAGTGCCAGCGAGAACTGTAGCCGGTAAAGCAGAAGTAACAGCTAACTACAACACTACTCCTGTAGCCGACAAGGCAGAAGTGGAATTCATTCCGGCGTTGAATCTATTGGCAACAACAGTGGTGGCTAGTCCCGAGCAGGTAAATGCCGATGGAGTTAGTACTGCTACGGCAACCATAACTTTTAGAGATTATGCAAACGAGGCTATTGAAGTAAACGCCGCGAAAGTAGAGATACTATTAAATGGTACGGCTGTAGTTTTCACTCCGGGGACAACAGGAGTTTATACAGCCACGGTGCCAGCCCGTACGGCAGCAGGCACGGTGACAGTAACAGTGGCGTATGACAATGTCCTGGTTGCGGACAACGCTACTGTAGAGTTCATCTCAACAGTAAACCTGGCCGCAACAGAGGTAACAGTTTCGCCGGAAAGAGTAAGCGCTGACGGAGTTGCCACAGCTACTGCAAGGGTCGTGTTTAAAGACTATGCAGGTAACAGCATAGCAACAGACGCTTCTAACGTGGCGCTGTTATTAGACGGAATCGCCGTAGAAGCAACAGCCAAGGGCGACGGCGTGTTCGAGGCCACAGTTCCGGCCAGAACAGTAGCTGCGACGGTAGAGGTGACAGCCAGATACGAGGGCGAGCCTGTAGGGGCTCAGCCTACAGTTGAGTTCGTTCCAGTGGTAAACCTGGCGGGCACAGTAGTGACGGCCTCGCCGGAGGTAGTGAGCGCGGACGGGGTAAGCACATCGACAGCCAGGGTAGCGTTCAAGGACTACGCAGGCAACCCGATCGCGGTGGACGCTGCGAAAGTGGAGATACTGTTGGACGGAGAGGCTGTACAAGTAACGGAGGTGTCTGCCGGCGTTTACACAGCGGTAGTTGAAGGTAGAACCTCAGCGGCAGTTGTGGAAGTGGCAGCGAGATATGAGGGAACGGCGCTGACAGACAAAGCGGAGGTTGAGTTTGTCCCTGTGGTGAATCTGGCGGCTACGGAGGTAAGCGCTTCGCCTACCATCGTTAACGCTGACGGCGTGAGCACCTCCACGGCAACCGTTACCTTTAGAGATTACGCAGGGAAAGGCATCTCGGTAGAAGCCTCCAAAGTGGAACTGCTATTAGACGGAGTGGGAGTTAACCTAACACCAAGTGGAACGGGAGTATTTGAGGCAGTGGTTCCAGCGAGAGTAGCGGCCGCGGTAGTAGAGGTAAGCGCCAAGTACGAGGGAGCCTTGCTGAGCAGCACAGCCTCTGTGGAGTTCGTGCCGGTGGTGAACCTGGCGGCAACCGAGGTGACGGCCTCTCCGGAGGTGGTGAACGCGGACGGATCTGCCACGGCTACTGCCCGTGTTGCTTTCAAGGACTACGCGGGCAACCCGATCGCCGTGGACGCTGCCGACGTAGAGCTTCTGCTGGATAACGTAGCAGTAACAGCACAGGAAGCAGCAGCCGGCGTGTTTACGGCCACGGTTCCGGCCCGCACTGCAGCCGCTACGGTAACCATCACCGCCACTTACAAAGGAGCAACGCTGAGCGACAACGCCACGGTTGAGTTCGTTCCAACGCTGAACTTTGCGGGTACTGTTGTTACGGCTAGCCCGGAGCAGGTGAGCGCAGACGGGGTAAGCACCTCAACGGCCACCGTTAGCTTCAGGGACTATGCCGGCAACGCCATCGCCGTGGACGCTGCTGAGTTAGAGATCCTGCTGGACGGGGTAGCCGTTGCTTTCACCCCTGGTTCGGCCGGCGTATACACCGCCACTGTTCCGGCCAGAACGGCGGCAGGCACCGTGACCGTGACAGTTAGTTACAACAACACACTTGCTGCAGACAAGGCGGAAGTGGAGTTCGTGCCAGTGCTAGACCTGCGACTTGCTACAGTTACAGCCAACCCAACTACAGTAGTAGCTGACGGAGTAAGCGTGTCTGTGATCACAGTGCAGTTAAAAGATGCAGACGGTAACAATTTCGCGACAAACCTTCCTGTTTCCATCACCAGCAGTTTCGGAGCACTAAGTGCTGTAACTAATAATGGAAATGGCAACTACAGTGCTACACTTAGTTCTGCTGCAATAGGTAAAGCTACCATTGTGGCGCAGGTAGGAACTGAGCAGCTGTCTCCTAAGCCAGAGGTAACCTTTGTTGCAGGTAGTGCAAGCGAGGCAAATACTACCATCATCGCCTCGAAATCTTCTATCCCTGCAGATGGCGTAAGTACTTCAATCATTACCGTGACCTTGTTTGATGCACAAGGCCATCGAATCAGAACCGGGGGCCACACAGTTACACTGGCAACTACCTTAGGTACACTGGGTGCCATTACCGACCATAACAACGGTACGTACACAGCGGTGCTCTCCTCAGGGGTAACAAGCGGAACAGCAGTAGTAAGTGGTACGGTAAATGGAGTCGCCATCAACAGCACGGCAAGCGTCAACTTTACGACACTGCCAGTTGCAAACGAGGCACCAATAGCGGTTAACGACACTTACACAGTAAATAACCACGAGAAGCTAACTGGTAACGTGCTTCTGAACGACAGCGACCCAGATGGTGACCCATTAGCGGTGAAACTGGCGCTGGTACGCCAGCCGATCTTTGGAAGCGTGATCATGAAGGCCGACGGTAGCTTTACCTACACACCTAACAAAGGATACAGAGGAGAAGACAGCTTCGTGTATGAAGTGTGTGACAATGGCGATCCGGCTAAGTGTGCACAGGCAACGGTTACTATCCAGGTGAAGCAAGGTCAGCTGTTTATACCGGAAGGCTTCTCGCCAGACTGGGATGGTGTAAACGATGTGTTCGTGCTCTACGGTGCAGAAGAGTATAAGGTATCGCTGAAAGTGTTTAACCGATGGGGAGACATTGTATACGAGAACGACCACTACCAGAACGATTGGGACGGTACAGCTAATAAAGGTCTTGTGATCGGAGACAAGCTTCCGGAAGGTACTTACTTCTACGTGATCGATCTGAACAACGGAGAGAAACCAAGAAGACACTCCCTCATCATTAGAAGAAAATAAATAACAGATAGCACAGCTGGCAGGAAGCAGAAGCGCCCTGCCAGCTACTGCTAATAAAACTTTATACCTTATGAAAAATCTTTTACGCAAGATTAGCCTGTTTGCTGGAATTCTGATGATGGTGTCAGGAGCCGCCTTCGCGCAGCAAGAGGCCATGTACTCCCAGTATATGTTCAATGGACTGGTGTTGAACCCCGCTTATGCCGGAAGCCACGAAGGTCTTAGCGTGGCAGCGCTTTACCGCAACCAGTGGGTAGGGGTAGAGGGGGCACCTGTTTCGCAGTCTTTGTCAGTGCACGCTCCGCTGAAGAAAGACAATGTAGCACTTGGTCTGTCTATTGTGAATGACCGGATCGGCGTTACCAACACCCTGAGCATGAACGGTATCTACGCCTTCCGCATCGAAATGGAGTCAGGTGTGCTGTCGATGGGATTGCAGGCAGGGCTTGCCAGATTGCAAGCCGATTACACTAAAGTTGCGCTAAACCCTCAGGGGGCACCAGATGTTCAGTTCAGCGAGGTGCAAAACTACCTCATGTTTAACTTTGGTAACGGCGTTTACTATTACAGCGACAAGTTTTATGCGGGTGTGTCTTCACCTAATCTGTTCAGAACCAGGCTAGCTGGTGGCGACTTCAGAAGCAAGACAACTGGCGAAGAGGAGGAGGGCTCTCTGCCGCAGCACGCTCGCCACTTTTTCCTAAGCACAGGGTATACGTTTAACCTTAGCGAGCATGTGCAGGTAAAACCGTCGACCCTTATAAAAGTAGCCCAAGGTGCACCGGTGCAGTTCGACATCAACACCAATGTGTGGCTGAACGATTTCTTTGGTGTTGGGGCTTCTTACCGTTCCAACAACACCCTGATAGGTTTAGCAGAGGTTAAGGTGGGCAAACAGTTTAGAGTAGGCTATGCCTATGACCATTCCGTGTCTGATATAAGCCAATACACGGCTAACACCCACGAAGTAATGCTGCGTTTTGATATGCTCCCGAGAGCAAAGGGAGAGGTTCCTGAGAAGCTGTACTAAGGGTAGGCGGAGCCGGTGGGCGAGGTCGCAAATTGTTGGCAAAGAGCTGAAGTGTTGATAACCCGGTGGGGAACTTGTCTATAAACAACTGCCGGGGAGTGGCTAAAAGCTTGTATTTTTGCCACTCATTTTATACAACCACAGATTACCATGCATATTGCGATCGTCGGCAACATTGGGGCTGGCAAAACCACCCTGGCCACTAAGCTGTCTCAGCACTTTAAGTGGGACTTGTACCTGGAGGCAGTGGAGAACAACCCTTACCTGAAGGATTTTTATGAGGATATGGAGCGATGGGCTTTTCACCTGCAGGTGTTTTTCCTGAACAGCCGCTTTAACCAGGTGCAGCAGATTCAGAGCAGCAGCCGGAGCGTGATACAGGACCGTACGATTTATGAGGATGCCCATATCTTTGCCAAGAACCTGCATCAGTCCAATCTCATGAGTACGCGCGACTATGAGAACTACCTGGCCCTGTTTCAGTCTATGATCAGCATGGTGAAGGCTCCGGATCTAATGATCTACCTGAAAGCGGACCTGCCCAAGCTGATTGGCCAGATCGAAAAGCGTAACCGCGATTACGAAAGCAGTATCAGCATTAACTACCTGCGTAACCTGAACGAGCACTATAATACCTGGATGAGCACTTACAACCAGGGCAAATTGCTGACGATTGATGTGAACAGCCTGGATTTTGTTGCTAACCCGGAGGATTTGGGTACGATCATTGAAAAGATACAGGGAGAACTATTCGGCCTGTTTTAAACGGTACTACGACATGATGAAAGGCAGCGCTGCTACATAAGCAGCGCTGCCTTTTTTTATAACCTACCCTGCTGCTGTGCCCCCACAGCGTTCCCATAACTGTGCCTTTCTCAATAGCTGTTCGCGTCTTTTGCTTTAGATAGGCGGGTAGTGCCTGTTCTCTTTGTTCTTGTTGTTTAGATTGGATGAAAAAATTAAATAAAAAGTTAATATAATGCAATATAATCTTTTGTTTATATATAAAAGTCTTTAACTTTGATATTGTAATAGATTAATATTGAATATCAATCAAAACCAAACAACATAAAACTAAAATGGTAAAACTGACAAAAACGCTCAGCCTAGGCCTCTGCGCCCTTATGTTCCTGTTCTCCTGCTCGAAAGAAATGGAGGAGGTAAGCCCTTCGGCTACTTTAAATGATACGGCTACTGATGCAGCTAAAAACGCTACTCTTACGGAACCTAATCCTTTCACCTTTTCCGCTATTAGCACCAATGACAATGGCAAAACCTGGTATTTCACTGTTACAAATAATGGTGACAGCAATAGTGGCCCAAACAAAGTATTGCTTGGGCTGCTTGATTGTGAACTAAAACCCATTATGCTCTCTACTGCTAACGTGGTGGCATTATCATTGCAGCCATTAGATGGCAATCCCAAGGCTTTGGACCTTTCATTTGACAAAGGCCTCTGTAAAGATGCAATAACATCTAGTTCCGTTAGCTTTACAGGTCTTGGGAATGGCCTGCGAGGTGGTGAAACATTAACTTTTATTCTTACCCTTAATTCTGCTGTTCAAGTAACTAGCGCGAAGGTTGGTCTTCAAATAGCCAATAACTGCTTATCAGCCACATTAAATGGTCCTGGCTGTCAGGAAGAAGAAACATACTGTGGTTTAGGCCAGGGATATTTTCATGATCCCAAAAAATGGCCTGTACAAGAAGTAACAATCGGGGGAGAGACTTATTCAGTTGATGATGCGGTTACTTTGATGACTAGTGATAAGAAATATGGCGGCAAAGAGAATGGCAAAGGAGGAATTGAGGTTTCTAAGAAAGCTTTCTCTCAAGGTGTTACACTGCTTTTAAACTACAAGCTGGGTAATATTCCTGAAACAGTGCTTGCTGAAGAACTAGCAGATATCGAAGCGTTTTTGGCCACTTTAGATAAGTTATTAGTTGATAACCTTACTGCTAGTGATAAAAATGATCCATTGGCTGTTGCTGCTAATGATGCTGCAGGAAGAATAGGTGATTGGATGGATGTAAATAACTGTGAAGAAGAAAACTAGAGAGTAGTAGTAGTTAATTTATTTACAAAAGAGATGGAGTTAGGATGCTTCATCTCTTTCTTTTTATTAGGGGTTTACGCAAATGATATGCAAGGCTTCTTAAAAAAAGGTTGTGTTGTAGCTCATTACATAGCTTAATATTCAAATTTCCCCACGTCCCAAATTTTATTATCTTCCCTATCAAACCAAACGAATAAACATGAGACCACGCCATATCCTATTTGCCTCGGCACTAGCAGCGGCTACTTTTAGCTGCACGACCAAAACGACAGAAGATGAAACGACTGCAACGGCCGTGCAGGCAGATGACAGCCTGCAGCAGAAGCTGGACATGTACACCAACGTGCGCCTGACCTCTGACCTGAGCAAGCTTACGGAGAAGGAGAAGCAGATGATTCCGCTGTTAATAGAAGCCGCCGATATCATGAATGGCCTGTTCTGGTATGAGGCGTATGGCAAAAGCGATTCACTTCTGGCTGCCCTGGATAGTGACCCGGCAAAGCGCTTTGTGAACATTAACTATGGCCCTTGGGACCGCCTGAATAATAATGAGCCTTTTATTGCCGGGGTAGGACCTAAGCCGGAGGGAGCGAACTTCTACCCGGAGGACATGACGAAGGAGGAGTTTGAACAGGCCAACCTGCCAGACAAAGCCAGTCAGTACACCTTCCTGCGCCGCGACGAGAGTGGAAAGCTGATCACGGTGCCCTACCACGTGCAGTTTAAGGAGGAAGTAACGCGGGCGGCAGACCTCTTACGGCAGGCGGCTAACCTGGCCGAGGAGCCAGGGCTGAAAAAGTACCTGAACCTGCGGGCAGAGGCGCTGCTTACTGACAACTACCAGCCAAGCGACCTGGCCTGGATGGACATGAAGAACAACACCATTGACGTGGTGATAGGGCCGATAGAAACTTACGAGGACAAGCTGTTCGGCTATAAGGCAGCGCATGAAGCGTACGTGCTGGTAAAAGACCAGGAGTGGAGCGAGCGCCTGGCAAAATACGCTGCTTTTCTGCCGGAGCTACAACGCGGCTTGCCCGTGGCTGGCAAGTACAAAACCGAGACACCGGGTACAGACTCTGACCTGAACGCCTATGATGTGGTGTATTATGCTGGTGACAGTAATGCCGGTAGCAAGACCATCGCCATCAACCTGCCGAATGATGAAGAGGTGCAACTGAAAAAGGGTACCCGCAGGCTGCAGCTCAAAAACGCCATGCGTGCCAAGTTCGATAAGATCATGGAACCTATCGCGGAGGAGCTCATTGTGGAGGACCAGCAGGAAAACGTTACGTTTGATGCTTTTTTTGCCAACACCATGTTCCATGAGGTAGCCCACGGGCTGGGTATTAAGAACACGGTGAACGGAAAGGGAACTGTGCGTGAAGCCCTGAAAGAGCATGCCTCTGCCCTGGAGGAGGGAAAAGCCGACATCCTGGGCTTGTACATGATCACGCAGTTGCACGAGAAAGGCGAACTGGAAGGAGACCTGGAGGATTACTATACCACCTTCCTGGCGGGCATCTTCCGTTCGGTTCGCTTTGGGGCCGCCAGTGCACATGGCCAAGCCAACATGGTGCGCTTCAACTTCTTTAAAGAGAACGGAGCCTTTGAGCGCGACGAGGCTACAGGCAAGTACCGGGTAAACTACGAGAAGATGCGCGAGGCCATGAACAAGCTGTCTGAGAAGATCCTGACCTTACAGGGGGAAGGTGACTATGCGGGGGTAGGGGAACTGCTGGAAAAGCAAGGGCAGGTTAGCCCGCAGCTGCAGGCAGACCTCGACCGCCTGGCCCAAGCCAACATACCTGTGGACATTGTGTTTGAGCAGGGGGTAGACGTACTGGGGCTTTAGAAGGAGTAGCTGCGTTTAACAGAAAGAACAGATTCAGCGGCTTGTTTTTGCAAAATTATCAGGAATAGACAATAAGGCTGCCGAAAAGATAAGTAATGGCGTGTAAAAGCACTTATTTCTTAGTAAAGGGGCAACACATTTTTGGTGTAGCCCCTTTATTTTTTAGCAGGTACTGATGCTTTACCTGTTGTTATGAAGCTGCTGTTATAGAACCTAAAACTTAAGTGCTCGCATAGGAGTATGTTAGGGATGGTAATTAATTATGCGTCAATATTTTAAGAGAGAAACCAGCAATGAAAAGCTTTTATGAATTTAACAGAAATAGTCTGCAGGAGCGTCTGGAGCAATATAAACTGTATCCCGAAATGGCACTGTTCCATATAGCCCTACGCGAGGAGATGGGAGAGGAAGAGTACCAGGCGTTTTACTGCGCAGAAAGGGAAGCCCAGAAACTTGGTGCTCCGTTGTTATATCAAAATGTGAGAGAATGGACGGCTGCCTGAGAGTTTGCTTTAGCTTGTTTAAAAGCAGAAAAGGCCATTGACGCGCTCAATTGCCTTTTCTGCTTTTAAAGGCCCTTCTATTCTATAACTGTTGCAGTACTAATGCTGCCCCTTCTTCTCCAACCAGCGAACCAATGGCAATCCCCATGCCGCTCAGTCGTATAGAGCAGCTAATCCGCTCGGATACCTTTTGAACAATAGTGGTCTTCTCAGCCCCCATGCCCATGATGCCGCTCCACCGGTGGGCTACCTCAAACGGTGTATCCGGAAGGATAATTTGGCGCAGCAGTTCCTCCAGCCTTTGCTGTACCACTGCGGTAAGGCCAAACTCAGTTGTTTCCTCTGCTTTGATGTCTAGGTTCCGGCCGCCGCCAAAAAGTACCCGGTTGCCGACGTTCCGGAAGTAATAGTAGCCTTTATCGTAGTGAAACGTGCCTTTTAGCTTAAGGCCTGGAATCGGTTCGGTGATGAGCACCTGGGCCCGGGCAGGGACGATAGAAAGCTGCGGCAGGAGCTTACGGGCAAAGCCGTTTGTCGCTACCAGGGCGGCGCGCGCTTCAATCGTAAGCCCTTGTGCCGTAGTAGCCGCTATTCCCTTCCCGTTGTCCTGTAGCTGCAAGACCTCGATACCGTTTAAGACCAGCACCCCCTCTGCCTGTACTTTCTGCGTGAGCGCCAGGATCATCCTGCCTGTGTCGATCTGGCCTTCGGCGATACTCTCTATCAAACGTTTAACCCCTTTAAAGCCAAAACTGGCGATCTTTTCATCGGCAGGCCGATACACGTTTGGCTCGCCCATGATCTTTTCCAGTTGCTTGTTCAGATAGGGGAGGGCTTCCTGGCACTGTTCGTATAGTTCATGCTGGTGTGGCTCAAACAGTTCGTAACCTCCCCAGCGGTGATAGTCGATGGCCTGGTCGCCCAGGTTCTGACGTAAACGCTGTAAGCCTTTCCAACGGCGTGCTACCTGCTGAAAGACGGCTTCCTCTGAAAGGTGGGCCAGGTCTTCCAATAACTCTGAGGGGCTGCCGAAGCAGGCAAAGCCGGCATTCTTAGAACTGGCACCTGTAGGAAGCAGGCCCCGCTCCACCACCATCACTTTCAGCTTTGGCTGGGTCTTTTTAAGGTGTAGCGCAGCATTGAGGCCTACAATGCCACTGCCTACAATAAGTACATCAATGTTGCTGAAATAGCTGTCGCGCTCCCAGTAGCTTAACTGCATGCTTAATCGTCTTGTCGGGTGTACTCGTGCTTGTAGTTGCGGGCCGTTGCCTCATCCATTAGTTCAAAGTGGGTAAGCATGATCTCTCTTTCCCCGCGGTTCAGCCCCCTGACAAAAACACCTGCAGGTGTTTCATAAACAGAGTAGTTATGCTTGCCGAAAGGGTAGAGGTTGTTGCTCTTAAGGGTAGTAGCGTTCGTCAGGTCCACCTGCTGCCCACCGGTAGTAGTTACAATAAACTTATGCTTGTTCGTCATAGGTGCAATCTAGTAAAATTCGACTTAAAATGGCGCTCACTTCCTCTGCCCGGTTCATGACCATCAGATGTTCCCCGCCTTTTATCTTGATGATATCGGGCCTGTCATACAGGGGGAGTACCAGGTCAGCAGTGCCGTGCAGTTGCACAAGGCCCGGTACTACTTTCGCTTGTTGCCAGTTCAGCAGCTGTGTAAGTGCCCAACGCAGGAACAGCTCGTCCATGTCGAGGATCACACGCTTCAGCAGTTTCTTCTCAGGCCTAGTGTGCGCCCCGAAAAAAGGGGGAGCAAGCGGATAGCCGCTTTGCATTAGCCTGAAGGGCACCCGCTTTTGTAATTTCAGCTTTCCTGCCATACGGTAATACCAGGGCAGGGCGTGGCGGGTGGCTAAGCTGGAGATAAGGATAAGTTTCCGGGGCTTCAGAACCTTGGCCAGTTCAATGGCTACTATACCACCAAAAGAAAGGCCTATCAGGATGGGGGCCGGGTCCTGGATCTGCACCCGGAGCCGCTGCACAAAAGAAGACAAGGGTTCATTCACATCCGTTGGGGCTATCCAATGTACATGTTGCTGCGCCAGGTACCTGGGCAGTTTCAGGAACTGAAACATGCGCCAGTCGGCTCCTAAGCCGCTGATAAAGTAGATCGTGCTCATAGCTAGCCTATACGTGATATGGCGGGAGTATTTTAAAAACTGCTCATGCAGAAGGGACAGACTTTAACGGAGTCCTAAACGATAAAAGCCATAATGCCTCTTTGGGGCGTGTAGCAGGGAAAACGGCCATTCTCTGTTAATCTTATTTTCGGGCTTGTTCGCGGAAGAAATACACCAGTTGGTATAAAAGGGTAGTAAAGCATGCAACAGTACTTTGCTATGCATAGTACTGTATAGTATATTTGCAATAACAAAATGATGTAAAACATATAAATGATAAAGCTATGAAAATCTTAATTGTTCTTTTCGCCTCTTTTTTTGGTTTTGGTTTAGCTGTGCAGGAAACAGTAAGTGTAGATAAGCCAGCAGAAGTAATAACAGTAAAGTCAAACGTTCCTGCAACAGAAGTGGAGCGACCCGTTATGGACGTGATGCTGGATACAGTGGAAATATCCGTAGTAGCGCCTGCTGCCATTGCTGCAAAGTAAAAGGCAGCTGAGGATAGGGCATTTGCTACTAATCCTCAGCTGCCGGCTGGCAGCGCTTATCTTTGCCTGCATAAATGGCAGGCCTTCAGGTCACCCCAATGCTAAAAAGCTCTCCTGGAGCTTTGCAGCAAGTTGTTGTTACAGGAGCCTGATTTCTTGCGGCAGCTGCCATTAACTTGCTTCGCCAGAGGCCTTACAGGCAAGCAGCCACTCCTCGGCAGCGCTTCTGTCCTGAAAGTTGTACGTCTGCAAGTCTGGGATGCTACGGGTATAAAGGTCCCTGGCCGACAGCATGCTAAACATGTTATTGGAGTAGACATGGGCAACACAGCGAAGCCCGGCCTTTACTGCTTTAGGGAACCACTCAAACTCCAGCCAGTCGTTGGCCTCTGACCAATCGCCTGTAGCTCCCGTCTTATCGTTCAGCAACTTGGGGCTGTCTGAGTTACGCAAAAGTGCCAGATAAACTTTAGAAGCCGTGATCACATCATCCGCGGTAAGATGCCCCGACCACTTCGCCTCTATATATCCAGGGTGAAGCATGATGGTAACAAAGGTACCGCCTCCCAGGTCCGTAAGCAGTACTGGATCCGGCCAGGCGGCTATCAGGTCACTAAATTCTGTGTAATAGGTTTCCATGCATGCGCGCGTAAGTGGAAGAGTCGCCTTAATGCAATTATTAGGTGAGGTTTGCAAGACTTGTACGGGTGTTGGGGCAAAAAGGAGGCGCCAAGGGGAGATAATCTGTACAACACACCCTCCATGAACCGGAATAGGCAGCGTCACGCGTCAGTAAAGGAGAGTCTAAGCTTCAGGGTACCAGAGAAGACTTGTTTCAGAAATAAAATAACTTAAATAGATAAGGCAGGTTAGCGCCAGGAGCTAGTCCAGCACGCGAACGGCCTTCGCATACCCTTCCATAGGGGACTCCAGAATACCCTCCTCAAACCAAATATGTACTTCACTGCCTACCCTTACCTGTGCCAGGGGCAGTTCCTCTCCTGTTGCATTTTCGAGTAAGGTGTTTTCATCTATCCTGATAATAGCCGCCGGGTAGTCTGCTGCAATGCCTTCCATGGCCTTTACTTGTACTGTTGCCAGGATGGCATCAATTTTAGCAGACCGCTCGACCTCGGAGACACTGCCGTGCACATCCGGAAGGGTGGTAGGGATGCGTTTCGGTTCATCTCCTCCGCAAGCGCAGGCTAACAGGAGGAGTATCAGGTACCAATAAGATATTTTTATAGGCTTTGTAATCATTCGTTTTATAAGGTGGGAGTTTCCTCATTTGTGGCCAGGGTGAGCAGGGTGCCTTGCCCGCTCATTTGGTCTTGCTGCCCTCTTAATGCTTTGGCGTTTGTGATTTAAACCAAATGATACCAATAATAAGGGCAATCGCTAGTACAATTAACAACATCAGAGTCATAAGCTTTCTTTTTTTTAGAGTTAAGGTGTTGAGTATTGTACTAAATAAAAAGCCCTCATGTTGCAACGCGTTACAACATGAGGGGGCCTGGTACAAACTAAGTTGTCCTTTTCTCAGGCCACGCGCAAAAACGAGTCGCCTTGCAGTGCCTTGCGAATGCGGGGCTCTGCTTCGTAATAAGACAGAAAATCACCACGACGGCAAACCTTAGCCTGAGGCTCTTGCATGAGTACCACTTTAGCTCGCTTGCCAACCGTTATCACACCAATTCCGCGGCGCTGGCAGGTATCCAGCAGGTGCTGGGCCAGCCCATTTTGGCGAAACGTAAGGCTGCTAATGGAAATGCCCAGCCACTGCTCATTAGCGGGCAGCTTCCTTACCTCGTCTACCATGGCCGTGATCTTGTTTTGAAGATACCGTTTCTCCAGGAGGGAGTGTAGCAGAAAGGTAGTAATAGCAACCAGGACCGGAAGTAGCGTGAAGGCTAGCCAATGACCGAGCTGCAAACCCATATAAACAGTGCCTGCCATAAACAAGGTACCTGTGACATAGCGCAGTTTACTGAGCCCACGTTTTTTGTAGCGCTTGAGCAACATAGCGATGCTTTTAGACGCCCTGGTGTGAAGGGAGGCAGTAAGAACACTCTTATCAGAGTTCATGAAGGAAAAAAGACCATCGGCCACAGCGCCTTCCTTCGTCTTCTCTGCCTTATCAACTGTTAGCGTCTTAATGTCCTGGCGCTTCTGGTAGTACGCGCGCAAGTAATCGTAAGCGAAATCTTCGATGTTGCTTTCTTGTGCAGTCGGCATGTTTCTCAATGTTAGAGGAGACCAGCAGTGTTGTTACAGCAGCAAGCAAAGAGAAGGAGGCTTCCCATACTATCTGTTACAGCAACATCAGTCAGTTCCGAGTTCGAAATTTAGCAAGAAAAATTTGAGTTATTCTTGTACGTTGTCAAAATTATTTAGTTAACCCTGTAAATCATACTGTTAATGGTGTTGTTTTGTTATCAATAATGATTTGGATTTGATGTGGTAACAGAGATCGGTTTGAGCTAAAAAGTTTAATGTATTTTTGTACAGGCAATACCGTTTATTCGGCATTTTTGGGTTGTTTGTACGCCTCAAACGCCTTTCTGTCCAAGGTATTCGGGGTGGTCTGTTATTGCTCAGCTTAATTTTCTAGATTTACAAAATGACTCCATCTCTGGAGAAGTTATTGCCTGTTATAAACGTTTCATTGTTACTTATGCTAAAATACTTAAGGAGTAGCTCTGGTATCTTGTGCCTGTTGGCGCTGCTCTTCACCTGTGGTGTAACACAAGCTCAGGCTCCTGTACGGTCTTCCTCTGGTCAGGTCCTGCAAGGCCTGAAAAAGCTGAATGTATTGGGGAGCGCCTTGTATGTTGCGGCTCACCCTGATGATGAGAATACCCGGCTGATCGCCTACCTCTCGAATGAGAAGCTCTATAATACCGGCTATCTGGCCGTAACGCGGGGTGACGGGGGGCAGAACCTGATCGGGCCGGAGATACGCGAGGAGCTGGGGTTAATCCGGACACAGGAGCTGCTGCAGGCGCGACGGACAGACGGTGGACGGCAGTTCTTTACGCGGGCGAATGACTTCGGCTACTCCAAAGATCCGGAGGAAACCTTTACGATCTGGGACAAGGAGCAGGTATTGGCCGACATGGTGTATGTGATACGCAAGTTCAGGCCGGACGTAATGATTACGCGCTTTCCGCCGGACGAGCGGGCCGGACACGGACACCATACGGCCTCCGCCATTTTAGCCGAAGAAGCTTTTACCGCAGCGGCTGATCCCAAGCGCTTCCCGGAGCAGCTGAAGTACGTGGACGTGTGGCAACCGAAACGCTTGCTGTGGAACACCGGGGTATGGTCTTTTAAGAGCCAGGAGGAGTTCGAAAAGCATGGGAAGGAGCTTCTTAAAGTGGATGTAGGGGGCTATAATCCGCTCCTGGGCAAGTCTTACGGGGAGATCGCCGCTGAGAGCCGCAGCATGCACAAAAGCCAGGGCTTTGGCGCCACTGGCGCAAGGGGCACTAGCATCGAGTACCTGCAGCACACGAAAGGGGATAAAGCCGAAGCTTCCCTGTTCGAGGGGATACCCACCAGCTGGAGCCGGGTAAAGGGAGGAGAAAAGGTTGGCAAGCTGATCCAGAAAGCTATTGATACCTACCGGCCTGCCGAGCCCGCCGCTGTTGTACCTACCCTGATTACAGCTAAAAAGGAATTAGACAAGCTGCCGGACAGCTATTGGAAGCGCGTGAAGCAGGAAGAGTTGCAGGACGTGATGCAGGCGGCCATGGGGCTGTACCTGGAGGTAACCGCCAACGATTTTGCCGCGACTCCGGGCCAGCCCGTAAAACTAAACGTTGAAGCGATAAACCGCTCCGCAGTACCGGTTACGCTCCGTAAAGTAAGGTATTCCTTCTCTTCTGCCGATACAACCTTAAATAAGCCCTTGCAGAACAACGAGCCGATAAAATACAGTGCGACCAGAGTGCTCCCGAACGGTAGCGAGTCTTCTCAGCCTTACTGGTTGCGCCGTAAAGGAACCCTGGGCATGTTTGCCGTGGAGAGCCAGCAGGAGGTAGGCATGCCGGAGAATGCGCCTGCCGTACAGGCTACTTTTGACCTGACTGTCGCTGGGGAGCCGCTACAGGTAAAAGTGCCAGTTGTGTACAAGCGTACTGACCCGGTGGAGGGGGAGGTGTACCGGCCCTTTGTCATAACCCCCCCCGTGTTTGTGAACGTGGCGGAGCATGTGTATGTGTTCGCCAGCCAGGAACCAAAGCAGGTGCAGGTATTGGTGAAAGCGGGCAAGGCAAACTTAAATGGTACCCTGAAACTTCAGCTGCCGCAGGGATGGCGCTCTGTGCCAGCTGCTGTACCCTTTACTCTTCCAACGAAGGGGGCCGAACTCCCTGTAACGTTTACGGTGTACCCCCCACAGGAGCAGCAGGAAGCGGAACTAAAGGCCGTGGCTGTAGTAGAGGGCAAAGAGTATCAGCACGGCTTAAAAGTGATCAGCTACAGTCATATTCCGGCACAGGTAACCTTTCCGGATGCAACGGCCAAAATCGTGAAACTGGACCTGCAGAAGAAAGGGCAGAAAATAGGCTATCTGATGGGGGCAGGCGATGATATCCCGACAAGCCTGCAACAGATCGGCTACGATGTTACCCTTCTGCAGGACGAAGACATGCGGCTGAACAAGTTGCAGCAGTTTGATGCCATCATCCTGGGTGTACGGGCCTATAACACTGTAGACCGTTTGAAGTTTTACCAGCCTACCCTGCTGGAGTACGTGAAGCAGGGCGGCAACCTGATCGTGCAGTACAATACCAACCATAGCTTGGTGTTGCCCAATGTCGGGCCTTACCCGCTGCAACTCTCCCGCGACCGGGTGACTGTGGAGGACGCCGAAGTGCGCTTTCTGGAGCCGAATCACCCTGTGCTGAACACGCCTAACAAGATCACCCGAAAGGACTTTGAGGGTTGGGTCCAGGAGCGAGGCTTGTACTTCCCGAACGAGTGGAGCGAGGAATACCAGGCCATCCTCTCCTCAAACGACCCCGGTGAGCCGGCCCGCAAAGGAGGACTTCTGGTTGCCCCATATGGCAAAGGAAACTACATTTATACTGGGTATTCCTGGTTCAGAGAGCTGCCTGCCGGTGTGCCCGGTGCTTACCGCCTCTTTGCCAACCTGATCTCCTTGGGTAAAAATACGCCAGGAGGGGGCACAGACGCGCAATCACACTCCAATAAGTAAATAACAGCAGGAAAGGCCGAGCTTCTTTACCTTTCCTGCTTTCCAACCAACCCTTACTATGAAAGACACTGATCACCCTGTCGATACGGAAGAACCTATCGAGAAACCACCTATTTTTAATAGCTGGGCCGGCATGTATTGGCTGGTACTGGGCAACCTCGCCTTCTTGATTATCTTGTTCTACGCCATCACCGAGATCTACGAATGAGCTTACTGGATTGGGTTGTGTTGTTTGGCACACTAGGGTTTATCGTGGCCTATGGCGTGTGGCGAACGCGGGGTAGCAAAGACATAGAAGACTACCTGAAAGGGGACAACACCATGAAGTGGTGGACCATTGGCCTGTCCATTATGGCGACACAGGCCAGTGCCATTACCTTTCTGTCTACCCCGGGGCAGGCGTATGAGGATGGCATGCGCTTCATTCAATTCTATTTTGGCTTGCCGATCGCCATGGTCATCATCTCCATCACGGTCGTCCCTATCTTCTACCGGCTGAACGTGTACACGGCCTATGAGTTCTTGGAGAACCGCTTTGATTTGAAAACACGGTCTTTGGCGGCCCTGCTTTTCCTGGTGCAGCGCGGCTTGGCAGCCGGCATCACGATCTATGCCCCCGCCATCATTCTTTCCACTATGCTGGGCTGGAGCCTGAATATTACCATCCTGGTCATTGGCTTACTTGTTATCATCTACACCGTAAGCGGCGGCACGAAAGCAGTGAGTATCACACAGAAGCAACAGATGGCTGTGATGATGGGCGGGATGATTATTGCCGGCTTGGTGGTGGTGTCTTACCTGCCGGATTATGTAGAGTTCGGCGATGCCGTGGCGGTGGCAGGTAAAATGGGGAAGATGAACGTGGTTGACTTTTCCATTGATTGGAATGACCGCTATAACTTCTGGTCTGGTATTACAGGCGGTCTGTTTCTGGCGCTTTCCTACTTTGGTACCGACCAGAGCCAGGTGGCCCGTTACCTGGGGGGGAAGTCGATCGCGGAGAGCCGCTTGGGCTTGCTGTTCAACGGGCTGCTCAAAATTCCAATGCAGTTCCTCATCCTGTTTATCGGGGTAATGGTATTCGTGTTTTACCAGTTTAACCAGCCACCCGTATTCTTTAATGAGGCTGCTAAAAGTAAAGTGTACGCCACGCCTTATGCCGATAACCTGCGGGAGCTGGAGGTGAAGTACGAAGACATCTTTGAGCAGAAGCAGGAGGCAGTGCAGGGGCTGGTAAGGGCCCTAAAGGCAGACGATGATGCCCTGGTGGCTGATGCAGAGAGAGAGGTGGAGGCGCTAGCAGTGGCGGCCAAGGCGGTACGGGAGGAGGTGAAAGGGGTAATCAAAACGGCCACACCGGAAGCGGAGACAAAGGACACAGATTATGTCTTCATCTCCTTCATCATAAAGTACCTGCCTTCCGGCCTGGTCGGGCTTTTACTGGCGGTTATCTTCTCTGCAGCCATGTCGTCATCTTCCTCAGAGTTGTATGCCCTGGCCTCTACGTCTGTCGTGGATATCTACAAGCGCTCCATGCAGCAGAGAGCGTCAGAGGAGCATTACCTGCGCGCCTCCAAGCTCTTTACTGTTGGATGGGGGATCGTAGCTATTCTCTTCGCGATGTTCGCCTCCCTGATGGATAACCTGATCGAGGCAGTGAACATAGTAGGCTCCATCTTCTATGGTACCATCCTCGGTATCTTTCTTGTCGCTTTCTACTTTAAATCTATTCGAGGTAATGCTGTTTTCTGGGCAGCTGTAATTGCCGAGTTGGTTGTGCTGTACTGCCACTTCTACACGGACCTGGCTTTCCTGTGGTTCAATGTGATTGGTTGCCTCTGTGTGGTTGTGATCAGCTTTCTGTTGCAGGGGTTAGTGGGAAGGAAGAAGCTGTAGGGATAGGCATTGCGACGCTTAGATGAAAAGTCTTTCCAATGAAACCACCCCTTCCCCTCCTTATCTAAGAAGGGGAAGGGGGGCATCGCTTTTACAGTCCTTATGAAGACAAGCCTATGAGGCAGAAGTGAATAGTTAAAAGTTATCTCGGTTTCTGCGCTGCCACAATGTAAACCAGGCTACCTCCTGCCGAGACATATTCCTCGTTTTGCAGTTTCTGCTTAAGGGTAATTTTGTTGTAGAGCAGGGTTTGCCAGTAGGCGTCGAACTTATCTTTGGTCCCGCCACCGGCCAGGTAGTAGTTCAGGTTGTCCTGGTAATCGTAGCCCATGGCCTCTGTTTCGATCCATTGCATCATCTGTTCCACGCGGAGCATTTTCTCTTGTGTATCGTAAGGCGGGATGATGGAGAGGGCTTTGTCTGAGATCCACACCTTAATGTCTTGCAGGCCGGCCTTCAGGAAGAGGTCCGGTACTACATCCCCCAATGAGTTGAAGCCTTCGCCTAGCTGCTTCTTGCCCTTCTCGATGCGCAGCTTTATCTCCAGCACATCCAGCATGCTTTCTACGTTATAGTCTGTTTCGCCATAGCGGTCGAACATCAGGTTTGGCACCAGGTTGTTGGGTTCCAAGGCCAGGACCCAGCCCCCTGGCTTGGTAACGCGGATCATCTCCTGAATCACGCGTTGCGGGTTTTTTACGTGGATCAGCAGGGTCTGGCACAGGGTAATGTCGGCCAGGTTATCGGGTAGCGGTATTTCGGTGGCATTCCCCACCCGGAACTCGTAATCGATATTTTGGTGCTGGTACATGCTCTGGGCACGCTGCCGGGCCTCCTCAATATGCCCCGGTTCGTAGTCGACCCCATACACTTTCGCGCCTGCGGGCAGGTACTTGGAGAATTTAAAGCCCATCATGCCTTTCCCACAGCCTATGTCTACGAGTGTTTGGCAGTAGTCAATGTAAAGGCGCTGAGCCAGCAGCTCCAGGTAGTCCTCATTCCACCAATATTCCCGGGCCGGGCCCAGGTGCTCTTCGGAGTGTTTCTTCTCTTCGTTCGTATCCAACAGTCTCTCTCGTTAATGAATGATAAAAAAAGCCTCCGGGGTACTCCCAGAGGCTTTATACGTTAATATAAGGAGCGAAGCATTATTTTGCTTTCTTCCACTCGGCAATGGCTTTCTCGTTCAGGGCAACGTAGTCCTGGTTTCCTTCTTTCTGAGCGACTTCCTTAGACTTCTCAGCAGTTTTGATGGCCTGCTTGTAGTCTTTCATTTTCGCCTCGATCTTAGCCTGTGTGTGCAGGTTCCAGAACTTAGGGTCTGTCTGGTTGGCCTTTTTCATCCACTCCAGTGCCTGCTTCAGGTCGCGGTTGGTCTGGAAGTAATAGTTGGCAGCAGCGGCATACAAGCCCGGATTGGCGTTGGCATTGTTGAGGACCTGCTCCTGTATCTGGCTCATCACTTTGCTGTCTACATCCGTTTTCACGGTGAAAGGAACAATCGTATTATCCCAAAGCAGCTCTACGTCCGTTGCATCAGCTGTTAGGTTGGTAAAGTTAATGGTGAAAGACTCTACCTCGCGCGGGTTCTGCTGTGGCTTTACCTTAAAGCGCACCAGGTCCTCCTCTGGCTTGTAGTCCTGTCCGCCATCTCCCCAATGCTTTGTGTTTTTGTGGATGATCACTGTCCACTCGTCCTTGCCCGGGATGGTGTAGAGTGCGTATTCCCCAGCAGGAACCTTGTTCCCCTCGATGGTCACGTCCTCCGAAAACTTGATCTTGGTGGAGGCGTTCGCTCCGGTACGCCAAAGCCTGCCGTAAGGCACCAGGTCACCGAAAATCTCGCGTCCTTTCATAGACGGGCGAGAGTAATCAACGGACACGGTGGATAAGCCAACAGCCTGCTCTACTTTCTGAGAGGGGCTTGGGGCAGGCATCTTGATGCCTTGCGCAAAAGACGTGCTGGCTCCAAGCATAAGGGCTGCTGAGAGCGCAAAGCCAATAATGGTTTTCTTCATGGGTTTATCTTTAGAATAAAGATGGTACGATGTAAAAATACGAATTATATCAAGATTTAAAGGCCTGTTGTTGAGCTGTATTTTACTTTCAGCCCCTTAAAAGCTGTAGCCCACACTGAAGCCGAACCGGGGGATCAGGGGAGTACCCGGTGTTCTGCCGGTATTGCTCTCTGGCGAGATGAAAGGGGTAAGGGCTACCCGCACTAACAGGCCTCCCTCCGGCTTCTGATAGCGAAACCCTATTCTTCCAAAGTACATGTTTCGTAACAGGTCAACATCATCGGTAAAACGGCGGGTATAGCCCAAGCCAAACTCGAAGTGTTTTCTCTCTCGTCCCAACAAGGCGATAGCTTCCACCGGCACTATAGGATACACGCCGGTGTCGTCTTCCAGAATGAACAAGTTGGTACCTATCCCTGCGCGTAGCCCCGCTTTCAGTAGCCCTTGTTGATAAAGAATGCGCTCGTAGTTGATGGAGTAGGTGTCGCTGTTGCCTGCTACCTCTAAATACACGGCATTTTCAGTGCTGAAGCCCTGGGCGAACAGTTGAAAAGGGAGTAGCAGCACCAGAAGAAAGAAAAGGCGATAAAGCTTTTTGTACAGCATGTTGGGGTTGGTACGTAAGACACTTGTTCAATTAAATCAGCTACTGCTTACGTAATATAAGAATAAGTATATAGTATAAACAGAAAAATCCTGCCAGAGGCGGTACTGGCAGGATTTTCTTCTCTTATATGCTGTCTTTAAGTCAGCTCAAACTGTAGCTTCAGCAGGTTGGCATAAATTCCCTCCGGGTTTAACGAGAGCATGTCGTGGGAGCCTGCCTCCACAATTTCCCCGCCGTCGATCACCAGGATCTTGTCTACTTTTCGGATCGTAGCCAGGCGGTGGGCAATTACGATGGTGGTACGGCCCTTCATCAGCTCGTCCATGGCCTGCTGTACCAACTGCTCTGATTCGGAGTCGAGGGCACTGGTGGCCTCATCCAGGATCAGGATCGCTGGGTTCTTCAGGATGGCACGGGCAATGGCGATGCGCTGGCGCTGGCCTCCGGATAGCTTAATACCCCGCTCACCCACGAGCGTGTCGAGCCCCTCAGGGAAGGAAGTGATAAAGTTATAGGCATTCGCTTTCTTTGCCGCTTCTATCACTTCGGCTTCAGTGGCATCCGGGCGGCCATAGGCGATGTTCTCCCGGATAGAGCCGCCAAAAAGCAGCACTTCCTGCGGCACAATCCCAATGTTCCCGCGAAGTGTGCTCAGGTTCATTTCCCGGATGTCAGTTCCGTCTACGACAATGCTGCCACTTGCCACCTCGTAAAAGCGCATCAGGAGCTGCACTATGGTTGACTTGCCTGCGCCGCTTGGGCCCACCAGGGCGATCTTTTCGCCGGCTCTTACAGTAAAGTTAATATCGCGCAGCACTTGCAGGTCTGGGCGGGTAGGGTAGGAGAAAGCCACCTGACGGTAGGCAATGTCTCCGTGTACCTTGGGTACCCTCGTTCCTGCCGTGGTTTCTTTGGCAGATGGTTCTTCCGGCTCCTGTAAAATCTCCAGGATACGCTCCGTGGCTCCCAAAGAGGCTTGCACTTTGCCGTACAGTTCTCCCAGGCCCCCTACCGAGGCACCGATAAAGACGGTGTACAGCACAAAGGAGATAAGGCCTCCCGGTTCAATATCACCGTTCGCTACCAGGGTAGCACCGTACCAGATCACGAGGATGATGCCGCCGAACAGGCCGATGATAATAAAGGTGATAAAGGCACCCCGGTAGTAGGCGGCAGACAGGGCTGTGCGTACGGCTTTGCTCAGGGTAGTCTTGTACCGGGCCACCTCAAAGAGCTCGTTGGTGAAAGCCTTCACCGTATGGATCGCCTGTAAGGTTTCTTCTACAATAATGTTTGTGTTGGCCAGTTCATCCTGTGTCTTTTTAGACAAGCCCTTGATCTTGCGTCCAAACACCAGGGCCAGCGCAACCAACACCGGAAAGGTGGCCAGCATGAACAGTGATAGCTTGATGGAGGTCCACATGATCACAGCGATGCCAACCAGCAGGGTCGTTACCTGCCGGAACAGCTCTGCCAGTGTAATGGACATGGCGTCCTGTACCTGCGCCACATCTGTGGTAATACGGCTGGTAACCTCGCCCACGCGTCTTTTCTCGAAGAAGGAGACAGGCAGTTGCATAAACTTGCTGTACAGGTCGCGCCGGATATCGGCTACGGCGTTCTCGCTGACCTGCGCAAAAAAGTACACCCTGAAGAAGGAGAAAATACCCTGCAGCAGGATCACAGCAAAAAGCCCGATGGCGATCATGTTAATATCTTCCAGTAGCCCGTCAGCATTGCCTGTAGAGGAATCAAAGAGCTCCCCCACCAAGTAAGGGAAGGCCATGAAGGTGAGGCTGGAGAAGACCAGGAATATTAAGCCTGCTATAAACTTATACTTGTAGGGGAGGACGTAGCTAAAGACCTTGAGGCCGCGGCGAAAGCTTTCCTTACTGATTTTCTTCCTGCCTTCTTTTTCCTGCTCTCCGCTTAGCCCAAATCCGCGTTTTGCCATTAATGAAATATTCTTGTCTGTTGTTTTCGGGCAGCTTTTGCATTTCCGATGCTCTTGCTGCTAGCGTGCTGTGGCTATAACAGTATTTCTCTCTTAATGATGCCACAGCCATGCAAAATCTTACAAAGGTAAAGAATCCGGAGGATAAAATGCTTAAGACCCACGGAGATGTTGCTGGGAGCAGGCGTGTTTTAAATCCAATGGCAGTAAGTTAGACCTGCACCTCTTTCTGGGCCAGTTCCAGTTGGTCTATTCTACCGGAAGAAAGAGCCATTAAACCGGTGAATGTCAGAAAGCCGTTTAGGATGAGCACTTCAAAGCCAAACTCATAACCCCAGAACCAGTCGGCGGAATTGTAGCTGATGATGTAGGTGAGGATGGGGGCCACCACGCAAACTGCCGGCACAAAGCGGTCGCGGACAGCGCGTTTGGTATACAAGCCGAAGGCATAAAGGCCAAGCAAGGGGCCATAGGTATAGCCTGCCACCACGAACACCGCTGTGATCACGTTCTGGTTATTCAAAACATCAAAGGCAATGATTACCAGTACCATCACTACCGAAATGCAGAAGTGCACGATGTAGCGCATGCGGACCCGCTCATGTTCACTTTTGTGCTTGAAATCGAGAAAGTCCACGCAAAAAGAAGTGGTAAGGGCGGTGAGGGCCGAGTCGGCAGAGGCGTAGGTAATGGCGATGATGCCCAGGATGAACACAATGCCCACTACCTGCGGAAAGTAACCAAGTGCCAGGAAAGGGAACACATCGTCACCTTTCTCGGGTAGGGTAATGCCTTTGGCCCCGGCATAAATGTAAAGCAAAGCGCCAAGCGACAGGAACAGGATGTTGACAAACACGAGGATGATGCTGAACCAGAACATGTTTTTCTGGGCTTCGCCGATGTTTTTACAGCTTAGGTTCTTCTGCATCATGTCCTGGTCCAGGCCGGTCATCACAATTGCGATAAAGGCCCCGGAGAGGAACTGCTTCAGAAAGTACTTGTCGTCCCGCACGTCCCAATAAAACACTTTTGAATAGTCACTGGCCTTAATGGTCTCCACCATGCCCTGAAAGCCAACATTCAACTCGTCTGAAATAAGCCAAATGCTGGTAATAACCGCCAACAGCATGGCTGTTGTCTGAAACGTGTCGGTCCAGATAATGGTCTTCATGCCTCCCCGGAAAGTGTACACCCAAATAAGCAGGATGGTGATGATGACAGAAACTGCAAAGGGGATGCCCAGGTCGTTAAAGACAGCCAGTTGCAGTACCCCTGCTACCAGGAACAGGCGGATGGAGGCTCCCAGGGTGCGGGAGAGTAGGAAAAAGGCCGCTCCGGTTTTGTAGGACCAGTAGCCAAAGCGCTGTTCCAGGTACGTGTAAATGGAGACGAGGTTAAGCCGGTAATAGAGCGGCATCAGCACTGTGGCGATCACAAAGTAGCCCACCAGATAGCCCAGCACCACCTGCAGGTACGAGAACTGCGCTTTCTCCACCATGCCGGGTATCGACACAAAGGTAACGCCCGACAGCGAGGTGCCGATCATACCAAAGGCCACCACATACCAGGGAGACTGCCGGTTGGCCAGGAAGAACGTTTCCGAGTCCGTGTTCCTGCTGGTGAGGTAAGAGATGAAGATAAGGATGCAGAAGTAACCTACTATCAGACCTATGATTAGGGTAGAAGACATAATGTGCAGTTTGTGAACTTAAGGCTTAAGCCGGGACCACAAATATAGCAAATTATGGGGCCACACACCCGTTCCGGAAAAGGGCTACAGCAGTATAGGTTCCCCGATGGCAGGGAACTTCAGGCCTTGCAGCATGCCGCCGGCTGCTATCTGCTCCAGCAGGCGAACGGGTTCACCCGGTGGCTCGTCCGATAAATCGAAGGTACCATAGTGCATGGGGATAAAGGTGCCGCCGCGGAGCAGGTTATACGCTTTTACGGCCTCATGCGGGTCCATGTGGCTCCTGTGCATAAGAAAGGCAGGCTTGTAAGCCCCTACCGGCATGATGCAGACATCCATCGGCCCGAACAGTTCCTCTATTTCCTCAAAATGAGGACCTATGGCAGTATCTCCCGCAAAGTAGAGGGTCAGGTTCGGAGTCTTTAGCACAAAGCTTCCCCACAGGATCTTGTTCATGTCAAAGGGGCCCCTGCGGTGCCAGTGGCGGGCGGGCATGTAATACACCTCAACCTGCTCCGGAACGAGGTCAAACTTCTGGAACCATCCGGCCTCCTGGTAAGGCAGATGCTTATTGATACTTCTCAGGATCCTGCCTGCTCGTAAGGGAGCCAGCGCTTTGACCTGCGGATTATTTTGGAATATTGTTTGGACAGACTTTTTATCCAGGTGGTCGCGGTGTGCATGGGAGAGCAGCAGAAAGTCAATGTTTCGAAGCGCTTCCGGCTCACAGGGCAGGCTTACCCGGCGTTTGATCATGGGCAGGTCGTACAGAACCGGGTCTGTCAGAAAAGTAACGCCGCCTAACCGGATAAGAAAGCTGGCATGCCCCAGCCACACTACCATGTCTAGGTCAGAACCGATAAAGGCCGAATCCTTTTTTACCGGCGGTGTGTAATCGTCGTGCTTCTTCTGCTCGCGCTGCGGGTTGGGCGTCAGCTGCCAACGCAGCACCTTACTAAGGGGTGGATTATACAACTCATCGCCATTGGCAAAGCGGCCATTTATGGTTTTGTTGCCCCGGTAGTCCTGCTTGATGGTTTCTAGGCGATCATTCTTTATATGACGTATCTGCTGGTTGTCTTGCTCCAATGCTTTCTTTGTTTGATGCTGCTATTATAACCCCTATTATACTTGTAAGGTTAACAAGATTGTTATGCAAGCCTAATTAACAAGACCAAAAGCACAAAAAAAACGCTTCTCCGTTTAGGGAAGAAGCGTTCTCAGTATCTATCGTTTGCCTAGTACCAGAGGCTGCCTGGGCCGTAACTGCCAAATCCAGGATTGTAAAAAGGACTTGCGAAGGGAGAAGCGCCTTCTGAGTAGCGTACCCCGCCTGTTACCGAGAAATTCTCAGTGATCTTATACGTCGCCCTGAAGTCGGCACCAAAGCGGCCCGGGCTGTACAGGTTATAGCCCAGGTTCTGTGTAGGCATATTGGAGAAGTCTTTCCAGATGTTGCCGCTCAGGATCAGCCTGTCGCTTGCCAGGTAGTCCACGCCAACGCTGGCCAGATAGTGGCTACCGCCGTTGTTACGGTAAAGTACAGTGGTGCCCTCCGGTGAAGTCACCGAGGTGTTGTAGTTCGACACGTTCATGTAAGTCAGGCTGGCATTTACCCGGAACCGGTTATTTACCTGGTAGCGCACAGACGGCTCTACATAGGTCGCGTTTCCGAAGCCATTGCTGAAGCTGGCACCCATTGAAAGGTTATAGCTCAGTTTTGGGCCTGCCCAGGAAGGCTTTTCCTTTGCTGTTGCTTCTGCCTCAGGTGCTGTCGCCATCACGGAAGCAGGGCTTGCCGAAATGGCTGGCACAGGGGCTGCATCCAGGCTGGGCTTTGTGTCCTGTGCCACGGCCTGGCCTGTGGACCAAAGCAGACTGACTGCTAGTATTGTTCTAAAGATGTTTTTCACGTGAAATGGCTGTTGTGTGTCGCTTTAACTAAGTTACGTGTAACCTTGTTCAAAAGCAACAGATTGTCTGTTATCTACTCTGCAGAACGTACTTTTAGGCACATTGTTGTCTGTACCTTAGATGACAGCCTTGGAACCCAGCCAGGCCTGGCGGTAACGCTCCATCTCGGGGGTGAGCTGCTTTCCGATGCTCTCATAGGGCACCACCTCCAAGGTCGGCACTTCATCCAGTACAATGGTCGCCTCACGGGTTTCCCCGAGTCGATTAAAGGTAATGGGCAGGCTATCGCCCGGCTTATGGGCACGCAGTACTTTCTTCAGGTCTTTCTCTGTCCGGATCTTCTGCCCATCCAGGGTTAGGATAATATCGGTGCGGTCGAGGCCGGCTTCGTATGCGGCAGAGTTAACCAGGGTGCCCGATGCAAGTGCAGCCCCTTCTTTCCCGAAGTTCAGGGCTACCATGCCAATCGTAGCCTCTCCTGGCTTGGCCTTACGAAGCTCTAAGCCCGCCTTGGCTAGCAATGGGGCAAAATCCGGTAACTGGGAGCCATAAATGCTGTTACGAAAGAAGGAGGATGCCCAGGTTTTGTCGCCGGATACCTCCGCCAGGGTTTCCTCCAGGTCAGCGAGGGTATAGGGTTTTTCCGGAGCACCGTACTTGCGCCAGAGCGCCTGCATGTAGTCGTCCAGCGTTTTGTCGTACTGCTGGCGCAGGATCATATCCAGTGCCAGACCGGTCATGCTACCATAGGTGTAGTAGGAGACAAAGGTATTGTGGCGGTTTACAGGGTCTACGGAACGGGCAGCATCCACAAAGGGCGCCTGCATGCTCATTTCTGCCAGGCTGTGGTACTGGCGACCAGGTGAGAGCAGTACGTAGTTCAGGTCTCCGGCGAGGTCGGAAGCGTACTTCTTGATGTCGAAAATACCGCTGCGGGCCATGGTCATGTCGCCATAGTAGCTGGTGAAGCCTTCTGCCAGCCACAGGGCATCCGACATGTTGGCCTCCTGAAAGTTAAAGGGCTCCAGGGCTTTCGGGCGGATGCGCTCTACGTTCCAGGCGTGAAACTTCTCGTGCGACACGGTGTTGAGCAGGCTGCTCATGGCGGCAGACAACGGCCGGGAGCTCGTGAGGATAGTAGAGTTACGGTGCTCCATCCCGTCACCCACGGCTTGCGGCATGTAGCAGGCAACAAAAGTATAACGGCCGAAGTCGTAGTCTGGCAACTGACCGTATACGGCACGCTGTTCTGCCACTATCTTTTTAGTCTTGGCCACATACTCCTGAAACTGAGCGTCGGTGCCTGGGTGGTGCATCGCCACCTGGATGGTTTTGGTCTTGCCATTCTCGTTTACCGTCCATTCTGCCAGATCGAAGTCGCTCAGCTCCGTGGGACTGTCCATCAGGTACTGGAAGTTGGGGGCGTAGTAGGTATTTCCCTGCTCTTTCTTTAACTGTGTCGCTACTTTCCAGTTCTTCCCTTCCGGTATCTGAAAAGTCACGTACGCAGGTGCCTTTTCAAAGCCCTTGGCATACATCAGGGTGGCAGGCATGTTCAGGTGGGCGTGTGTTTCGTCCACCCCGGCATAAGTGCCATCCGGATGATCGGCAAACAGGGTATAGCTGATATTCACCGTGCCGTTATGGTCGATCACGTCCCACTCACTGGTATTGGGGCGGAAGATCTGCAGGGGCTTTCCTTGCGCATCGGTGGCCCGCACATTGTACACGTTTTTGGCAAACTCGTGTATGGCATAGCGGCCAGGGGAGGTGCGGGGCATGAGTACCTTTAGGGTGTCAGAGGTGACATCAGAGAAGGTGGCTTGTATCTCTGCCTCGTGGTGCACTGCGTTCGGGAACGACAATCTGTAGCCTACCTTTTGCTGGGCTAAAACCGGCTGGCTCACCAGGGCTACTGCAAGGCCTAACAGGCTGTATAGGGTATGTTTCATTCGTAATGATTCAGGAGTTTATAGTTCAACCTTTAAATATAGCACTTGTCTTGCTGAGGAGCAATTAGCTGGGGGAGCCCCTGTGCAGCAGGTTTGCTGCCAATATAGTGCCAGCAGGTAACAGCGGAGGACAAAGCTAAGCCGCCAGTTCTCTGGAGAAAACCTTGGCCTGGATCATGCCCTTGAAAAAGGCAAAGCTTTGCTTCTCCTGAAAGCCCAGGGCCTTGAAGTGGGTGGAATAGTCCGGCAGCTCACTGGCTTTGACATTACTCAACGCTCCGAAGAAGGTGTACATACCCCAGATGAGGAACTGCTGCCAGGTGGGAGGAGGCTGTTTGAGTGGCCAGAAGTCTGCGAAGAGCCAGAGGCCATGGGGAGGCAGGGCGTTCGCCAGGGTAGCCATTAAACGATGCAGTCGCCGGGGCGGAAACAGGTCCAGCAGAAAAGGAGTGATGATGGCATCGAACTGCTCCTGCGGCTGCAGGGCTTGCTCTGTGCCAATGCGGAAGGACACCTGACTTTGGTGGGAACCCCTGAACTGCCTATACCGCTGCTGCGCACGGCGCACCATGGCGGGGGCGGCATCCAAGTACAAGATGTCAAGTAGCTTTTGGGTGCGCAGGAGTTGCTCCAGTATCCAGCCGCTGCCCCCGCCGATAACTAATACCCGTCCTTGCGGTGGGAGGTAGGGGAGCAGGGCAAGCTGTACTTGCTCCAGGCTGTTGCCATACACCAGGCGGGCCAGCGGGTCATAAAAGAAGGCGACACGGTCGAAGCCGCTATCGGGTAGCGCAGGCAAAGTAAAAGTAATTGGGTTGATGTTGCCGCTAAGTTACGGATTACCGGACATAGTGCTGGTCCAGCATGCCGCGTAACTTCTGGAAGACATAGTCCACGAGCTGCTGCCGTACTTTGTCTGGCTCTCCTTCAAACACCTCCCGGAACTCTTCGGCCTTGCCATCATAGAGTATAGAAACGAACATGGTGCCAACCGGCTTTTGTGGCGTCTCAGAGGCTCCTTCGTTCGCCAGCCCTGTTGTAGCAACGCTGACACTCGCATCCAGCTGCTTTTTAAGGCCCATCACCATCTCGTTTGTTACCTGCTGCGACTCGGCCGTATACAGGTCCAGGGTTTCCTGCTTTACACCCAGGAGCTTCATTTTTACCTCCGGCTGGTAAGCCACAATGCTGCCCATAAACACATCGCTGCTTCCCGTGGCCTTCACAAACTCCGAGGCCAGCATGCCTCCTGAAATACTCTCTGCAAATGCCACCGTCAGTCCCTTGTCTTTCAGGTCTAACATCAGTTTCGTCAGCTCTTCCTGCTTCATTGTTTTCTTTCGTTTTTAATTTAGGGCAGTGCTTCTCTTACTGTTTTTGCACTTGTGGGGTTATCTGCCCAGCGGGTAAGACTCCAGCACCGTGTAGATGGGGTGAGGCGCAGCAAGCTCTGACTGCCAGAGGGCTATTTCTGAAACAGGTAGGAGCAAGGGCTTTTCTGAGTTAAGGGTCGGCAAGCCTTTCGGGGCAGGCTTGTCTTTACGGAAGCGGGCGAGTGTGACGTGCGGTATCGCTTTCTGTTTGGCGGGAGGCTGTTCGGCCAAGGCTTGCGTCAGGTCATGACTTAGCGCTTCAAACTGGGGGTGGGGTGCAAAACGAGCCCAGACCAGCCGTGGATGGGCGGGCTTAGGGCCCGGCTCGGTTCTCTCAAAAGTAAGTGTGAAGGGGGCATGCTGCCGCACTACCTGTTGTATCTTGTGCTTAATGCCGGATAACTGCTGTACCGGGGCGTTTCCGATAAAGTAGAGGGTCAGGTGTAGGTTTTGCGCGGGCACCAAACGGATGGCTGGGTCCTGAAACTGTAATAACTGCCCTTGCAGCTCCGTTTTTAGATCCTGGGGTAAAACTGCCGCGGTAAATAACCTGATGGTGTCTTTCATAGTTCTAATATATAGCTCTTGTAGCGGCTACTCTTTTGGAGAGGCGCTACAAGGATTTTATAGCTTTTTGTATTTGTACTGCAGACCTAACAAATAGAAATGATAAAACAGATTTATAAAAAGGTGCTGGCTTCCACAGCTCTGTTTACGGTAGAGCTGCTGTTTATATGGTTTTTGTTCCTTGTTTGTGTTACGGTGTTTCTGTATATCAGCTCAGAGATACTGGAGGGGGACAAGCTAGCGCTGGACGATGCTGCCTTCGATTTTGCTGCCAGTGTTGGTAGCCCCGGCTTTGAGTCGTTTATCAAGGTGATCACTTTCTTTGCCTCCAAGTACTTTTTAATACCTGCCGCCTTGCTGTTGATCGCCTTTTTCCTGTTTGTGAGGCGGCACAAGTGGTACTCCATCAAAGTGCCTGTCGTGGCTTTGGGCAGTATCACGCTTAATGTTATCCTGAAGTTCTTCTTCGACAGGCCCCGCCCGCTTATGCCTTTGGTGGAGGCATCCGGGCTCAGCTTCCCCAGTGGGCACTCGATGGTTGCTGCCTCCTTTTACGGCTTGCTCATTTACCTGATCTGGAAAAACGTGCGGCCACCGGCCTGGCGTAACACCCTCGTTGCTTTTCTGGTGATTTTTGTTTTGCTCATCGGTTTTAGCCGGATTTACCTGCGCGTGCACTATGCAACCGATGTGCTGGCGGGCTTTTCCGCTGGCTTTCTGTGGGTTGTGATTGGGATTTCGGTGCTGCGTAGAATTGAAATGGTTTCGAAAAAGGAATTGGACCCTATTGTGGAAGAGGAGCCGGCAACAAAGTAGATATTTTTTTGCGAACAGGTATTGCAAATAAAAAACTAGCTGTTACCTTTGCAATCCCAACAGACGATAAGGGTTAAAGGGTTTGGGATACTAATTAAATAGTGAGTTCGCGCACGTGGCGGAACTGGTAGACGTGCAGGTCTCAGAAGCCTGTGCCTTCGGGCGTGGGAGTTCGACTCTCCCCGTGCGCACTATCCCACAAAAGGCTGATCTTCGGATCAGCCTTTGTGCATTTATACGCCTCTGATAAGCGTTAACGGCTTGCATGCACGCTTTTCGTTGGAGCTTCCGGGACATGCTGTAACGTTACCCAAGCCAGAGAGACACATAAACCAAGCAGTAAGCGAAATTGACAGAAAGTGTTGTAGCAGTTATGTTTAGGAAAAGCTATATTTAGGCTACGCTAAACCTAACCAACCTTTATGAAGTCAACTCTACTGCTGAAGCTATGGCTCATCTTACTTGTCTGCTGCTTCACTGCCTGTCGTAACTCCTCCTCCAGCATAGAAGGAGCCAGCCCAACAGTTGAGCCGGTAAGCAGTTCTGCGCCCCCTGTCAAGGTGTACCTGGTGCGCCATGCCGAGAAAGACATCAGCAATCCGTCGGACGAAGACCCGGGGCTAACTCCGCAGGGGCAACACAGGGCCGAAGCGTTACAAGCGCTGTTGGAGGGGCAGGAAGTGGATGCGCTCTACGCGACCAAGTATCAGCGCACTAAAAACACGTTGAAGCCTTTGGCAGATGCCCGTCAGCTGGAAATACGGCAGTACGAGGCCCATGACTTTAAGGGATTGAAGCAACAGCTACTGGAAAACCACAGCGGGGAAACCGTTGTAGTGGCAGGTCATTCTAATACATTGCTCCCTATTATTGAGGCGCTGGGCGCTAAACGCCCTGTGCCCGATGTCTCAGACGCACAGTACGACTACCTCTTTACGGTTACCGTCACACCAGAGGGTACGGCTACGGTAGAAACAGACCATTACGGCACCGCAAACCGCTAAGCCCGAGAGGTATGCGCCAGCTTTGTTTCGGCTATCTGCTGGAGCGTTTCTAAAGCCTAACCCAGGCTTTGCTTCCAGGTGCTGTCGCCTTTCTTGTTAGACTTCTTGATGACGGACAGGCTGCCATTGGTTTCCAGGATAATAGCTTCTATCTGCTCCAGGTTCTCGAGCTTTTTGCTTCTGGCGGCTGCCAGCATCTCTGCCTTGCGCACCCGCTTCTTTTTCATTTCCCGTTCCAGGAACTGGCCCTGGTAATACAGCAGGGAGGGCTGCCCTGCGACTACGCGGGCAAACTTCTGAGACCGGGTCTCCAGCCAACTGACGATGTATTGCAGGCTAACCAGCAGGCAAAATGTAACGAGTGCCTCTGCCAATGAGACCTGTTTGGCGGTAAGAATACGTCCGTAGGCCGAGCCCATCGCTACCGTGATGATAAAGTCGAAGGCATTCATGCTAAGCAGGGTCCGTTTGCCTGAGGCGCGCAGGAGTATGATAATGCCTATGTACGTCAGGGTTCCCACAGCCACAATGCGTAGCAACGGCTCATAACCGTTCCAGAGAAAAACTATCTTATCCATTCTGGCTCTGTTTAATAGGAGGCCAATACCAGGCGTCGTTTTGAATGAGGCCCAGTAGCAGCTTGCGCCTGTCTTTTAACTCCTCCAGCTTGTTATGAAACTTTTGTTCTTCCACCACCGGCAGTCCCTTTTCTTTCAAACTCCTGAACTTCGGAACAGGGGGGAGGTCATCCGAGGCAGAAATAAACGCGGCACGCAAGGTGTTTAAGTAACTTCTGATAGACTGTCTGGTGGATTTAAGAATGGTTTGTGCCGGTTGGTTCTCTTCTTTTATGCCATGTTCTATGATGGTGAGGGCCTCATCCAGAATAACGACAGCAACCGCGTTGGCTTTAGAGGGTTGAGCTGCGTGGTAATAGTGGAGGATAGGGTAGGCCAGGTGCTGCTCGCTGAGGGTGGAGAGAAGCGAGGAGAAGGTGTTTAGCTGCAACTCGATGGCTCCAAAGTCCTTGCCAGTCCACTGGTCGATCACAAACTCCTCTGAACTGCTGGCAATGCTGGTTACCTGAGCAGCAAAAGCGCGTTTTGTTACCAGTGCCGAGAGTACCTGCAGCACATAAGTCACGGATAGGGTTACCATCGTCATGCCACCGAAGGCAATGAGTGAACTGAGGAACTGCCAGGTATCGGAGGTCGGGGCAAAGTCTCCATTGCCTACTGTAAACATGGTGTAGGCCACATACCACATGTGCCCTATAAAATCAGGTACAGTCTTGTCACTGGTATCATTTAGGGAACCGGGAGCCGAATAAAAGATCAGGCTCCAGCCAATCCAGATCATTATGATCCAGACAAGGATAGTCGTCGTCAGAATTGTCGGGCCGGCCAGGCTCAGCGTCCTGTGGTTCCGTTGTGGTATAATAGCCCGCATGCCGCGCCATATCCAGGTGGTAAGGCGACCGGTTAAAGGTGCTGAGCCCCCATCAACCCAAATGGTTGTCCAGAGCCCTTCTAGGAATGCCCAAAAGGTTATGATGATACCTAAAATCAGGTAAAAATAGTCCATGGTGTATTGTTAATGGCTATAAAAAAGGAACAAGCGGAAGACCTACTGGTGATAAAAGCTGTGGAAGCAGAGCAGGGGCTGCGGCGTGTTTTTGTTTCTGGCACGCTCAAACAGCAACGTGCCGGCACCTAGGCTACGCGCACAGCAGCGTTCGGACCTCCCTAAGGTGATTACCTTATTCAGGGAAATAGGGTTGTACTGTTCGGTTGAACTAGCTGTAAGAGCCCTTAATTATGTAAGACTGGCCAGCTTGTAAGAAAGAAGAGGTTTATCTGATGGTCACTTGAGAGTTCGTCACCCTGTCATGAAACCATCTGTTAACGTTGCCAGAGGTGCCGGTTAGGAAGCGCATGAGCATCATTAGAGCAGATACAGGCCTGGCAACATACCGGGTGCTAGTGACTTTAAAGCCAAGGCGCTCACCCGTGGTGTGAGTCACACGCAGGTTCATGAGGTACTTTCCCAAAGTAGCCTGGCAGGAACAGCTTTCGGCACCGGCAAAGTACAACCAGCCAAGTAGCAGGTAGAGAAGGCGCTCGGGCTTCAGGAGCAAGGCTTCTTCGTCGCTGCTAAAGGTGAGAAAGTCCACTACCCCTATCAGGATGAGGATCAGGAGCATGTCCAGGGCAAAGGCCGCCAGCCTTGCCTCCATGCTTGCCAGCACCGCTTCTCTCTTTACCTGGGTTTGGGTATACGTAGCCTCCTGCATAAGATAAAGTATAGGTAGAGTCTTAACAGAGTCTCTTATACTTTATATTCCGGAGTTAGTTACAGCAGCTCAACAGGTAAGCTTCCTGTTGTTCATCGTGTTAGGCCCTGAGCGGGGAAGGGGTAGGGCTGTTTTGCAGCAACAGCTTGGCTAGGCCTGGCCAAGTTTTGATATGTGCAAGCCTTTTATAGCCTTGTGGTATTACAGAGATAGATGTAGGTAGAGGGGTAGCGTTCGTTCGTGTTGAAGAGGCTTAGGAGGAAGGGTGCTTTAGTACAAGCGTATGTGCCAGCAGATCGTGTAGCGCCTGCTTTTTAGGTGTGAAGGCTGCCAAGAGGTAGCCAAGCAGCAGTGTCAGGCCAGAAAGCAGCTTGCTGAAGTAGCGGCCCGTAGCCTTGGTAAACGACAGGCGGTAACCTTCGGTGTCGGTCACGAAAATGCCTCGTATTAATTTCCCTGGCGTAGCCTGGTAAACAGAACTTTGGAATCCTGCATAGTAAATCCAGCCAACAAAGATGCTAACCAGGTGTAACCTCAGACGCGTTTCCAGGTCATTGGGCTCTGGTAATAGCGGCAGGCCCAGGAGGGGCATGAGCAATATGGCGATTAGCGCCGTAAGCAGGCTGTCGATAAGCAGGGCTAAAAGGCGATCCCAGAAGCTGGCATAGGGAAGAGACACAGGAGCTCTGCCGCCTTCCTTTGTATAAAACTCCATTGTTGTAAAGCTGTAAAAGCCGATGATACAACATCTGGCGCATATCTACAACAAAAAAGAGCTGCTCGGTCTTAGACCGGCAGCTCTTTTTCAATGTTTTGTGTGCTTAGGACTTCACCGCTGGCGTGAAGCGCTCTACTTTGTTCTCGTTTGGCTCCAGGCTCATCAGGTACTTGTACACGGCACGGAGGTCTTCTTCCTTCATCCCGGCGTACATGCTCCAGGGCATAATGGTATTTGGTGCGCCAGGAGCTACTTTGCCTGGCTCCAGGTTCATTTTAAAGCGCTGCACGAAAGCGTCCTCGGTCCAGCTTCCGATGCCTGTTTCGGTATCCGGTGTGATGTTGGCCGAGCGTAGCACGGAACCGTCCGGGTTTGCAAACTCCATGCCGCCAGCCAGGTACTTGCCCTCTACCGGAGCGCCCTGCTCTTGCGGGGTGTGGCAGTCGCTACAAGAAGCAATGGTTACCAGGTACTTTCCGCGGGCCAACTCGTCATTCAAAGCTGTTTGCTGCAGTGCTGGTGCGCTTTCGTTTGTAGGCATGGTGCGCAGGATCAGGTTCATCGGGAAGTCCGGTTCTGACCTAGGAACCTTGTGCTTGATTGGTGCCAGTGTGCGGATATACGCAATGATGGCATAAGCGTCCTCTGTCGTCATCTGGCTATAGGCCCTGTAGGGCATTACAGGGAACAGCGGCTCGCCGTCTTTGCTGACACCTTTCGTCATGGCACGGTAAACCTCTCCGTCCGTCCAGCTGCCGATCCCGGTTTCTTTATCAGAGGAGATGTTGCGGGCGTAGAAGGTTCCCGGGAAACCCATGGAGTGGTCAAACTTGTCGCCGCCCTTTCCTTCTGTGCCGGGTACTAAGGGGCCCGAGAAGCGCGAAAAGTCGCGGGTCGAATGGCAATCAATACACACGGTTACGTGGTTGGCAAGGTACTCTCCACGTTTTACAAGGGTGGGTGTTTTTTCTATCGTGATAACTGGGGCAGCATCAACGTTAGGGAAGGCATACTGCAGGTAAATCACACCAGCAGCTATAACCGCCACTAATGCGACAACCACGTAGCCCGCAATCTTAAAAGCTTTTTTCATAATCGTATGTTGGGTTTAGTTTTTTGCAGTTGGTGTTAAACGGTATAGGTTTGGGTTTGGTACAAAATATAGGGTTAAATATATAAAAAATGTAACTTAAACCAAAGGTAGTATTGCGTTGTTTCTATATATTTTTCGTAGGCACACACACCGGATAGGTAAACAGCATAAAAAAAGCCGCAGGCCTTATGCCTGCAGCTTTTGTAGCGGTACATGCTGTGCTCAGCTTTTGAAATGAAGGGTAAATCTGTTCTTCCGAGCCGAGCCTGTATTTTTACCGCACATTACCTGGAAGCTCCTGCGGGCTTGGTGTTCCCTGCGGGAGATAAAGCGAAATGGGCTTGCGGTCAGGCAAGCTCAGCAGTTTAAGGCGTTGCCAAGCTGTTCCATTACCCGGGGCTCGCCCCACAGCCTTTCACCAGTCAGTAAGTTCATGTAGGAGATAATCTCAGAGCATATTTCATCGTTCATCTGGCTCTTGTACAAACGGATGACCTGCTCCTTGTCTATCGTGCAGTTCTGCAGGCCATCTACCTGGCTCATCAGCTTTACATCCAGTTTGTCTTCCAGCTTTCTCACATGAAGCTCTATTTCTTTGGGTGTGATGCGGTAAGCATAAGGCAAGTCTTCATAGAACAGTACGTCGAACTTCTTATACAGCTCCAGCACCGCCTCACGACAGATCGCATGGTCGATGTGGTTGCCAATACCTAAGGGGCATAACAGGAGTCCCTCCACGTTTGCAACCAGGTAGCTTTTGATCTCCTCCACCAAGGTGAGCTCGTTCTCCACAAAAGGACCCGGCTGTAACACATACCCATTTCGCAGGGGGGCGTCAAGCAGCGCGAGGTTGGTTATGTTGAGTGCAGAGTTAAACACTTTGTTAAACGCCATGTCCTCCTGCGCCCTTAAAAGGCTCACTTCTTTTACACCGCCCGGTACAAATACCGCTGTCCACTTAGTAACTGTAAAGCAATTAATAATAGTTACGGGGAGCTTACTGGAGACAAACCTCGCTATATGAAGGGACAAGCCATAGGCAGCATCATCAATGTGGGGTGATAAAATATTTATTTTCAAACTCAAACAGGGGAACTGGAAAGTTGTAAAGGATTGCTAACCGGTGTTTTCTTTGAAATAATATAGGGCGGCACCACCAGGTAATGAATCGGGAGCCTGGCATAGCAGTTCAGGGTGTCTGTCAGGGTCTCCACAATAGTCTCGTTTTTGCCGTTAAAAGAGGTATTGGTGATAATGCCCACGCCTGTCTTCTCTTTAAAGCTTTTTATAAGCTCATAAATAAACGGGTTGTCTTCCTCGCTTACGGTTTGTATCCTGGCGCTGAAGTCATTATGCTCGATGGTGGGGAATTTGTTTTTGTAGGCATCCCGCAGGTAAGCGGTGAAGAGCATAAAGGGGGATCTCCCATCGAAGTGGAAATACTTGTTTACATCCTCCTGCAGCACAAAGGGGGCAATTGGGCGGAACCACTCTCTGCCTTTCACAAAGGTATTGATCCAGAACTTGTGTACGGCATAGCGCGTGTCGGCCACAATACTGCGGTTTCCTAAAGCCCTGGGGCCAAACTCGCTGTTGCTTTGGTAAACGCAAAGAATCTCCCCCTTCACCAGGTGGTTCGCGCATTCTTCCAGTATATCATCCGGCTTATGCAGGCTTAGGCCAGGGTAGTCTGCTAACAGCTTGGTTACCTCCTCTATGTTCACATCCGGCCCCAGGTAGTCGGTTCGCCAGTTAAACGCGTTTTGCAGCTTAAAGTACTCCATGGCCCCATATATGGCACAGCCTACCGAAGTGCCCCCGTCGTGCGGGGCAGGGGGGATAAACAGGTTGTAGCCCTGCTCCAGCACTTTGCTGTTGGCTACGCAGTTTAAGGCACAGCCTCCGGCGTAGGCGATATCCTTTGTACCGGTCTTTTCGCTTAGCCAGTCCGCTATCTTTATTAAGGCTTTCTCAAATACATCCTGGCCCCTGGCTGCCAGATCTGCTTTTTCCTGAAACGTCTTTTGGTCTTGCTTGTAAGCGTAGTCCCATGACTTGAACATCTCCCGCCACGCGTCCGGTATCAGCGCCGCGCCTTCCTCTACTATTAGCTCCGGTAAATCCAGTTTACTGGGGTCGCCATACGCGGCCAGGCCCATCACTTTGCCTTCGCTGCC
Source organism: Pontibacter ummariensis (assembly GCF_900188175.1). Lineage (GTDB taxonomy): Bacteria > Bacteroidota > Bacteroidia > Cytophagales > Hymenobacteraceae > Pontibacter > Pontibacter ummariensis. Next base: position 446,446 of record NZ_FZOQ01000001.1, read on the forward strand.
CTCGCCCTCGAAAAAGCACTCCGTTAGCTTATAGTAAAAGTTGCCAAGGCCATTGGGTTCTTCCGGGTTGCGGTCGTGCAGTTGCTTCTGGATACACTTCACCTCGCCGTCCTTGCAATAATAGTAGGAGGCCACCTCAAAGAGCCCTGTTTTTCCCTTACCCGGGTAGTCGTATTTGATGTGCTCCACGGGGCTGCCTACGGAGTCGATGATCATCACGGCACATTCCTTAAAGCCGGAGGGCGGCCAGGCACTGTACAGGTGGGAAAGGTGGTGTGAGATCTCGATAATCCGGCTGTTGGGGGTGAAGTCCAGTTCCGTGCGGAGCTCTTCGTGGTACTGCTCTTTCTTTTGTATTTCCTCATCGGCAGACCAGCACTCCACTACCAGGTCATAAGGCCGGTTAACTGCGGGAACATGTTCTTTATAAAGGCCTATATCTTTCAGGCGTCCCCAGTGATGCTTTCGCTTCGATAATCGTTCTTTGTGGATCGACATGACGTGGCGTCCGCCCTCGAAGATGCTGATGCTGGCATCCTGCGTTCTGTTAATGCCTAAAATAGATGGTAAGGCCATATAAGTTTTTCCTAAATTTTTATTCGCTGATCAAAACCTTGTTTTTAAAGCGGATTTCTATTTCAAAAGGTTTTAGGAGTGGGCATTACAGTAGGCACACGTACGTATTCAGTCGTTTCTGTTAAAAGGTGTGAGAAACACTGCTGACTGCTGTTAGATGGCTTACAAGAGTAGCTAACCCTGGAAGCGAAAAGGCCTGTCGCGCTAGAAAAAATCAGTATTTGTTGGTAGCTACTGATGCCACGCGGACTGTTGCTAATCTGTGCCGTTTCAGCTGGGTGGCCCGCCAGGCTTTTAGGTAGGGACACTTTTCTCCAATGACTTTCTGTCCCATTGCCCTAACTCAGCAGCTGCCTCGTAGGTAGAGCGGAGGAACGCTAGCAGCGTGGACGAAGGATCCTGCGCCTGTTGTACAGCTTCATATGGAAGGATAAACTCTCCCAGTTCCTGGTGGTAATACGCTTTGTCGGGTTGCACGCTGGCTCTTTCAAAACCTTCCGGGGCAGGATAAATATAGGAGTAAAAGGCGGCGAAGGGTACCGCTTCATTACCAGGCCAGAAACCACAGCTGCACACTTCATGGGAGTACGCTTCCTGAGCAACCCAATCCGGGAGGTGGGGGACGCCACCGGGGTGCTGCGGTGCCTCCCGACCTGAGAAGCGTGACACGGCCAGGTCAAAGCTTCCCCAGAAGAAGTGCACCGGGCTGCATTTCCCCTTAAACTCAGCCCTGAATTGTGAGAGAACATCTTGTGCTTGAAGCAGTGCCTGGTGTAAAGCTGCTGCGTGTTCTGGGGTGTATGTCGCGTGGATATGGTCCTGATCAAAAGGGATCACTTCTTCCATCTCATTCGGGATCAGGTTTATGTTTGCCTCGATCTTAAGTTCGCGAAGAGAGCCCATAACTTTCGCATAGAAGTCTGCCACCGACAGGCCTTCCAGCCTGAAAGAGCGTACCTGCCCTTCACTGGTCTTGATCTCTAGCTGATGCCGGATAAAATTAAAGTCGGCCTGGAAATGCTGTTCGTCATCGGGTATGTCTGCGGTCGTCAGGCCAGTGGGGGTTACAAACAGCGTTATATGCCAGGAATGGTTGATCCACGGCTGTTTGGCGAGCTTAATTTTGCCTATGATCTGCGTCCACAGATGTAGCGTTTTGTAAGTCTCTTTTGCCTCGGCATAGGAGAGAGTAGGCCATGAAGTTTTCATAGTTAATGGACATATATAGCTTTTTGTGCGTTTGATGTGGTCGTAGTTCTAGCGATTGCAGCGGAGCGTATGTGTACTTAGACCTTTTACGATTTATTCAACTTTGACGCTGGAATAGGGGGGCATAATTAGAGGCTACCGGTGCAATGCGGTAAAAAGCAAAGCCGGGCATATCCGCTTGTGTTCGGACATGCCCGGCTTTGCACCTATATGGAGGGAAGAAGGAGTTTATACCAACTCTGGTGTTCTGTCTTCTTCTGAAGGCTTCTCCGTAAGGGCAGGAATCGTACTTTCGACCAGTCCTGTTTCTGGCTGCGGGTTAAACTCGCCTTCCCATTTGGCCACTACGGCGGTAGCCAGGCAGTTACCCGTTACGTTGATGGAGGTACGGGCCATGTCCATGAGTTCGTCGATGCCCAGGATGGCAAATACAGGCCACACCGGTAAGTTAAAGGAGGCGACGGTACCAAGCAGGATCACCAAAGAGGCGCGCGGTACGCCTGCCACGCCTTTGCTGGTCAGCATCAGGGTAAACACCATCACCAATTGCTGCTCTAGGCTCAAGTCTATGCCGGCAGCCTGCGCTACAAACACAGAAGCGAGTGCCAGATAGAGGGTCGTGCCGTCGAGGTTAAAGCTATAGCCTGTCGGCATCACAAAGGCAACGATTTTACGGGGTACGCCCAGCTTTTCCATCTCTTCCATAGCGCGCGGCAGCGCAGCTTCCGAACTCGTGGTGGCGAAGGCGATAGACACCGGGCCGGACACCGCTTTCAGGAAGCGTTTGATCGGAATGCCGGCAATAAGGGCCACTGGCAGCAGTACCAGCAGCACAAAGGCCAGCAGGGCCACGTACAGGGTCGCCAGCAACTGGAACAGGTTTAGTAGAATGCCAAAGCCCATATGCCCCACCGTGTAAGCAATAGCAGCCCCGACACCAACCGGGGCAAAGTACATGATGATGTTCGTAAACTTGAACATAGTCTCCGAAAGGCTCTCGCAGAAATCCAGCATCGGCTTGCGCTTTTTCTCACTTACCATGGCCAGGCCGATGGCAAACAGCACGCTAAACACTACAATCTGTAACACCTGGCCCTCCACCACAGATTTGGCAATGTTTTCAGGGAATACATGTAGAATGATATCTGAGGTACTTTGGGCCGGAACAGCTGCGATTTCCTCCTGGCTTTGCGCGATACCCGCATCAATACCCTCGCCGGCCTTACTGATGTTGATAGCCGCCAGGCCGATAAACAGGGCCAGGGTAGTCACGATCTCGAAATAAACGATGGCTTTCCAGCCCATGCTGCCTACCTGTTTCAGATTGGAGTGCCCTGCTATGCCCACCACCAGCGTAGCGAAGATAAGGGGTGCGATAATGGTTTTGATGAGCTTGAGGAAGACCTTGCTCAGCACGTTCAGGTTCGTGGCAAAGGTCGGGAAGTCATAGCCTATCTCAGCGCCGACCACCATGCTGATCAGGATCCAGGTGGTAAGGGTCCGCTTTTGCAGGCCGTAGAGCAGCAGAACGCTGATGCCTGCCCAGCGCACGGCTGTCAGCACCTCTGCCGGCAAGGAAATAAAGCTGTACTGCTGCAGTACAGTAAGGATGGCGGCTAGCGTAATACAGACCAGCGTTGCCAAGGGCAATAAAGACTTTTTCATGTATAAAACAATAATAGAAACCGGCTGCCGGTCAGGACAACCACTAAAAAAAAGCCTTTGTAGTAAATGCGTCTGTATAACCTAATTTGATAGTATTTGCCGACAGGGCACACCTACAATAGCTTAGCAAATATAATGGCTTAAAGCACACCGGCAAATAGGCGGCACACGATCCCAAAATATATTCTTATGCTTGCTCGAAAAGCCTGCAGGGTAAACTTTCTGCCTCGTATGTAGTAGAGGGGAGTACAGTAGGCAAAACTTTATTTTAGTGCAACTTATTTAAGCTTCTTACTTTAACACCTGCTTTAAATGTATGCTGACCTGGCGCATCGAAGTCCTACACCTTAAGTTAACCCATCCCTGGAAGACGGCCCGCCATGCCAGCGAGGAAAAGTTAAATTTTCTGCTACAGGTGTCGGATGGCCGCTACAATGGCTTTGGAGAGGCGGCCCCTAGCATTCGCTATGGCGAAACCCCGGAATTACTCCTGCAGCAGTATCAGGTACTGTTAATGGCTGGCCTGCCCTCCGTTAAAAGCATGGAAGACCTCCTGCAACTCTTGCTGGAGCATCCGCCTGTAAACGCCCTGCGCTTTGCCATAGAGTCAGCTTACCTGCACTATTACTGCCAGTTAAAAGGAATTGCCGTGCACCAGTTGCTAGGGCAGCCTGCACCGCGACAGCAGGTAACCTGTTGCACGCTGCCCACCGTAGCGCCAGGCAAGGTGCGGGAGTTTATACAAGCGCATCAGCTGGACCGCTTCCGAAGCCTAAAGGTGAAAGTGAGTCCGGAGCAGGGGGCGGAACTGGTAGAGGAAGTGCTGTTAGCTATAGAGCGCCCCCTGGTGCTGGATGGGAACGAGAGTTGGCGGGACCCGGACGAGCTTCTTGTTTTTCTGAACTCCCTGGACACCGGACGCGTGCTTTTTATGGAGCAGCCCATGCCGGCAGGGCATGTGTCAGAATATGCCCACATGAAAGACAGCAGCCCCATCCCGCTGGTGGCAGACGAATCCATGACCGATGCAGCAGACTTCGAGCTCTTGCAAACCCAGTTTCAGGGGGTGAACATAAAACTGATGAAGGCTGGTGGCTACCTGAACACAGTACGTCTCTTGCAGGAAGCACGGAAGCACGGCCTGATGGTGATGCTGGGTAGCATGGTCGAGACCTCGCTGGGTGCCTGGTCGGCTATGCAATTAAGCAGTGCCTTTGATTTTGTGAACCTGGACGGTTTCCTGCTACTCGAGCGGGAGCCTTTTAATCTTGTGCGGGAACAGGGCGGCGTGCTCTATCAGAAGTAAAGGAACAGGCCGGCCACTCCACAGCTTGTAACTCTCCCGAAAGCTTCTTATGTTTTCATCTCTTTTTTAGGAGGATAAGGAAACAAATTTGAAAAAATATTGTTGTTGTGTTTGTACATTAAATGTATGTACATATATTTGCCACAGCATTTGATAGTAGCCTTTAGACATGAAGATAGAAGAAGAAATTAAACAACCTACTTTCAAAAGTGAGTACCATAAGGCCTATATCAATATGGTGTATACGTCCGGATGGTTGCAACAAGATCAGGCGGCTAAGTTCAAGCCTTTCGGGGTAACGCTACAGCAGTACAACGTGCTGCGCATTTTGCGGGGGCAGCACCCGAAGCCGGCTACCATCAGCCTTCTGATAGAGCGCATGCTGGATAAGACCTCCAACGCATCCAGGATCGTGGATAAGCTGGAGGCCAAGGAGTTGGTGACGCGAAAGCAGTGCCCTTCGGACCGTCGCACCGTAGATGTGCTGATCACAGAAAAAGGGCTCGAACTGTTAAAGCAAATGGACCCGATGGAAGCCGGGGAGGGAGCCGGTATCCGGAACCTGACAGAGGAGGAGGCTGAGCAGCTGAATGCCTTGCTGGATAAAATCAGAAACAAATAACAAACAAAGCCACATACCTTTTTATTAAACAAATGAAGAAGTACGCAATTCTTGCTTCTCTTGCTGGTGCGCTGATGGTTTCAGCCTATGCCGGTAACACGACCAACAACACTTCTACAAAAGCTGCCGCGGCGGTAGAAGCCCCTGCTAAAGCGCGTGCTTATACCGTGGACGTAGCGAAGAGCAACGTGAAGTGGCACGCCAAAAAAGTAACCGGCGAGCACATGGGTAACATTGCCCTGCACCACGGACAAATGCTGTTAAGCGGGAATAAAGTGGTGGGCGGCACTTTCGCCATCGACATGAACTCCATTACTTGTACTGATATTACGGATGCGGAGTACAACGGGAAGCTGATCGGCCACCTGAAATCAGACGATTTCTTTAGCGTGGGCAAGCACCCTATGGCAACCTTCAAGATCAACAGCGTGAAACCTGTTGCTAATGCGGCTGTCGGTAAGCCAAACTATACCGTTAGTGGCGACCTGACCATCAAAGGCATTACAAAGCCAATCAGCTTCCCTGCCACCATCACGGTTAAAAATGGTGTGGCCACTGCGAAAGCCGATGTTACCATAGACCGCGCTAAGTTTGACGTGCGTTACGGTTCCAACAGCTTCTTCGAAGGCTTGGGCGACAAAGCCATCTCTGATGACTTCGTGGTATCACTGGATGTGACAGCCAAGCAGTAATTGATCCTTATAGCATGTCCGCTCCGATTTCAGGAGCGGACCTATCTTATGTAATCTTAACTAGTAACACATAAACTCAAAAAGCATGAAAAAGACAGCAATTTATGCCTCATTTGCCGCAGCCCTTTTGTTTACCGCCTGTGGTGGCGAGACAGAGGCCGTTGAAGAAACAAACGTTGTAGCCGCAGAGGCTCCAGAAGAAGTTGCTGCTGAAGGCGAGGTTTACACTATTGTAGAGGAGCAGAGCAACGTGAAGTGGCACGGTGAGAAAGTAACCGGAGAGCATGATGGTGAAATCGAACTGGAAAGCGGACAACTGCTTGTAGCGGGCGACCAACTAACAGGCGGTACGATCGTGATCGATATGACGACGATCACCAACACTGACCTTACGGCTGAAGAGGATAATGCCAAGTTGGTAGGCCACCTGAAGTCTGACGACTTCTTCGGCGTGGAGAAGTACCCAACAGCTAAGTTCGAGATCACAAGCGCATCTCCTATTGCAGATGCCGCTGCCGGCGAGGCAAACTATAACGTTGTGGGTAACCTCACTATCAAAGATAAAACAGAAGTAGTTAGCTTTCCTGCCGTGGTAACTGTTGCCAATGGCACTGTAAACGCGCAGGCTGATGTGACGGTAGACCGCTCTAAGTTTGATGTGCGCTATGGCTCAGAAAGCTTCTTTGGCGAGTTGGGCGACAAAGCCATCTCTGATGAGTTTGTCGTAACATTTGATGTAACTGCCCAGCAGTAGCAATCGCTTAACTTATATAGAAAGCTCCGCTCTTTACAGGGCGGAGCTTTTTTCGTTTTAACCCTTGCCACTCTGTCCGCTGCTTATGCCTATCTTTGATAAAATTATGTGCATCATGAAGCTGGTAAAACACACTTGTAACTGTTTAATAGTAGCGCTGTTCCTTTTGGTGATGGGTTGCAGTGAAACAGAGGATACTAAAGCACAGGAAGTCGTGGACGCTGCCCTGGCTGCCCATGGAGGAAGCCAGTTAGACGAAGGAGTGGTGTCCTTTAAATTACGCGACAAGCGCTACCGGGCCTTACGAGACAAGGGTGCTTACCTGTACAGCCGTACCTTTACCAACGACTCAACAGGTGAATTTGTCCACGATGTGCTGCGTAACAGTGGCTTTGAGAGGACTGTCGACAACGAGCCCGTGTCCTTGTCAGCGGAGAAAGAGAAGGCTTATGCGGCTTCGGTTAACTCTGTGATCTATTTCGCGCTGCTGCCGTACTTCCTGAATGACCCAGCTGTGCAGAAGGAGTACTTGGGCGAGGCAACCGTGAAGGGGGAGCCCTACCATAAAGTACGGGTGACCTTTGCAAAAGAGGGTGGGGGCGAAGACTACGAAGATGAGTACGTCTACTGGTTCCACCAGCAGCGCCACACCATGGATTACCTGGCGTACAGTTTTGTAGAAGATGGTGGCGGCACCCGCTTCCGGGAGGCCGTAAACCCGCGCGAAGTTGGCGGTGTGCGCTTTCAGGATTACGTGAACTACACTACGAAGGAAGACTTCCCCTTGCAGAACTACGACAGAGCCTTTGAAGCCGGTAAACTGGAGAAAGTGTCGGATATTGTGTTGGAGGAGGTAAAGGTGGGGGAACTGCCGCAGATGTAGAAAAGGGTTTACGTGAGTCTCCCTTTCAAAGGCTTCCCAGCAACCTGAGCTGTTGATGCTCTTCGTTAGCTTTCGCCTCGCCGGCTGGGCCTTACTTTTCTTCTTGATAAGAAAAACAGAGGGCCCCTACCCCAGACGTGGAGCGCGCATAATAAATAATGAAACTTTAGGCTTGTAAAGCCGTGGACCAGCAGTGCCTACGCTAGCTTAGGCAGAACGCCCAACAACTTCAGAACATAAGCAAACAAACCCCTCAACCTACTCTACCTCAAACTCCTCAGGCAAAACAACAGGCACAGGCTTGCTGCGGCTATGGATTTGTTGCAGAAAGTCATCCAGTTCCGGCTTATACTCCAGGTAGTAGTCCTCGTGGAGGTTCTTTCGGATAAGCTGCATGGTGCGGAGCAACAGGCGGGCGGTAGCCGTGTAGAAGCCCTTGTAATAGCTGTCGAATTGGCCACTAAAGTTGTTGAAGATAAGGCGCAAGGTGTACAGGTGCAGGTCTATCTCTGCTTTTGGCTCTTTCGTGATACGCTTAAAACGGGCTATTTCCTTCAGGGCTTTGCGCAATGCTTTGGTTAGTGCCTTCGTTAGGCTGCGCCCACTGGCATTGATCAGCAGCTCATGTATCTTGTCTGCCGTCTGCTCATAGACCTCCTCCAGGGTGACTTCTTCTAAAAGTTCGTAAGACAGCAGTTCGTAAAGTTCTGCATCCCGGCGGGCTGCCTTTAAGATGATGGCTTCTTTCTCTTTGTCGCTCAGTTGTTTTACAGCCTGTCGAAAAGCGGGGGAGACAGTAGGCATAGGTGCTAGTCAGGAAGGTTTTGCAGGTCCAGCAGGTCTTGCAGGCGTGCAGAAGCCTGCTTGTTCTTTTTCAGGTGGTCCAGACTAATAAAGTTGGCCACGGTGTCACCAAAAGGCATCCGTATTTTATGGTCCCAGCAGTCTCTAAAGTCCACTCCAGCCAGGCCTGTGGCAATAGCGATGCGGTTGGGCGGATAACCCAGCTGTACGACTATCTCAGGAGTGGTCAGGTCCTCCAGGTTTACGTCCCGCTCCAGATATCCAAAAGAGTAGAGCACCTCCAACACCTTAAGGGCATTCTCCTGGGCAGGGTTAATCCAGATGTCGATGTCGCCGGTGTAGCGGGGGTAACCATACAGGGCCACGGCAAAACCACCTGCTATCATGTACTCGGCCTCAATGGCATTTAACTGTTTTACGAACGCTTGAAAATTGTGTGTCAGCTCCATTTGTACTAAAAGGCTGTACTGTGCCCGCAACTGCCCTAGGGCCTCTAAGCGCGCTTTGGCAGGTTGTGAAAGCCAATACATTAGATCGTTGTGGCTGTCCGACAATCTTTTTTTACTAACCGCTCTGCTTGCCGGTTGGGGCAGAGGGGTGCTGACTTCTTTCTTCAAGATTGGTCCGTTTTTAAGGGCTGATAACAAGCAAGCCTACGGAAAAGCAGCAGAAAAGTACGTATGACTGCCGCTTTAACAGCAGCCATACGCAAAACTACGGTTTTATAGGTTGTCTTCAAAGTACTGTGTTACCTTCCGCATCAGGTCTGCCCGGTCCTTGCCTCTCACATTGCGGGGGTGACCGGGGTAAATAAAGTAGTCGAGCAAAATGCCTTCGCCTACGGCCTTCTTCACTAACTGCAGGCTGTGCTGCAGCATATGTGAACGATGTAAAAGGCGGGTTATGATTAGTCTGGTGCTTATAGGGTTCAGCGCAAAGGCAGTGCCTGTTTCAGTTGTTGTGCATGTTCTAGTAACACGGCTAATTAATGGGGAGTATTCAGGAGAGGGAGGAATCATACGAGGCGGGAATTTGTTCTAATCAGTACGCCATACAGTATAGAACCAACCCCTGGGAGTGGGACTGTACATCGGTTTCGGCTTCCTTAAATGCTTAAGATTTCGTAATTTTGTGCTATGAATTGGGATACAGATATTTTGCATAAGGAAGAGGTAGAAGTAGAGGTGCTGGAGGAAAGCACTGACCTGCGTAGCCTGGTCGTGTACAACGATGACGTTAACACCTTCGATCACGTGATCGAAACACTCATTAAAGTATGCGGCCATACGGCGGAACAGGCGGAGCAGTGTACCTTGCTGATACACTACAAAGGGAAGTGTACTGTAAAGATGGGATCTTACGAGGAGTTGGTGGGCATGTGCACCGCCCTGCACGATAAAGACCTGTCGGCGGATATTGAATAAGTTTAAAAGCCTGAATGAATTTTCCGTCGAAACTAATTGAGAACGCCGTAGAGGAGCTCGCCAAGCTACCCGGCGTTGGTAGAAAAACTGCGCTAAGACTAGCGCTACACTTACTAAAAGAAGAATCGGAGGACACGTTTTTGCTGGCAGAGTCGCTGGTGAAGATGCGGACGGAGGTAAAGCACTGCAACCAGTGCCATAATATCTCTGATACAGAAGTGTGCAGTATCTGCGCCAACCCGCTCCGCGACAAGCACTTATTGTGTGTGGTAAGCGATATCCGGGATGTGATCGCCATAGAGAATACTTCGCAGTACAAGGGGCTGTACCACGTGCTGGGCGGTGTTATCTCTCCTCTGGAGGGAGTAGGCCCTTCTGATCTGCATATCGACTCCTTGTTGGAGCGTCTGCCTGACTCAGAGGTGAAAGAGGTGTTGCTGGCTATTAGCCCGACCATGGAAGGAGACACCACAGCCTTTTACCTTACCCGCAAGCTACGTGACTTTGACCTTCGCATTACCACCATTGCCCGCGGAGTGCCCGTGGGGGGTGAACTGGAGTATACAGATGAGGTAACGCTGGGCAGAAGCATTGTAGAGCGGACCGCTTACGGGAAAGTATAGCCCAAACAGTAGATATAGCAAGGCTGTGGTAACCCCACAGCCTTTTTTGTGGGCGCTAGCGGAGGCATAGAAAAGAAGCGAAACAGCAGCAGAATTAGGGCATTAGCATAAACGCTCTGTTGTGCTTGCGTCTTGTTCTAAAACTAGTGCTGTTATTTTAGGAAATTAATAAAATTTATTGTGCTTCTCTGCTGATGTTTCAGATACTTTTCTGGAAAGTCTGTTCCTTTCTAAGTAAATTGCCAGCTTAAAGCGAAACAATATGCAGGATTTAGAAGCAGTAAAGACCGCACTTTCTGACAGAATTCAGGCACTGGCAGAGTCTCAGACGATTGCTATGGCCAAGAAAGCCCGTGAACTGACAGCGCAGGGCTACGACGTGATAAACCTGAGCTTTGGTGAGCCTGACTTTCAGACGCCACAGTACATAAAGGATGCTGCCAAGCAGGCCATAGACGAGGGCTTTACCTTCTACACACCTGTGGCAGGATACCCGGAGCTACGCCAGGAGATCGTGAACAAGTTTAAGCGTGACAACAACCTGGACTACAAGCCAGAAAACATCGTGGTCTCTACTGGGGCGAAGCAGAGTATCGCCAATGCAGTAATGTGCCTTACCAATCCTGGTGATGAGGTGATCATCTTCTCACCTTACTGGGTATCTTACGAGGAGATCGTAAAGCTTGCGGAGGGGGTGCCGGTGCCGATCATGGGCCGCCTTGAGAACGACTACAAGGTAACGGCAGAGCAGTTGGAGAAAGCCATCACCTCTAATACCAAACTGGTGATGTACTCGTCGCCATGCAACCCGACAGGGGCTGTGTTTGACGAGGAGGAGTTGCGAGCTATTGCTGCTGTGCTGGAGAAACACCCGCAGATTTATGTGATCGCGGACGAGATATACGAGTACATCAACTTCGGAGAGAAGCATTTCAGCCTGGCGAGCGTCGCCTCCGTGCGTGACCGTGTAGTTACCGTAAACGGCTTCTCAAAGGGCTATGCCATGACAGGCTGGCGTGTTGGCTATATTGCTGCGCATAAAGAAATTGCGGCTGCCTGCGATAAAATGCAGAGCCAGATAACCTCTGGTACTTCTTCTATTTCGCAAAAAGCAGCAGCTGCCGCTTTAAAAGGTGGCAATGAAACAGCCCTGGAAATGACAGCGGCTTATCGCCGCCGGCGCGATCTGGTGCTGAATCTGATGCAGGAGATACCTGGCTTCAAGACCTATGTACCACAAGGTGCCTTTTATATTTTCCCGGATGTGAGCGAGTACTTCGGCAAGCAGTATGAAGGAAAAACAATAGAGAGCGCCGAGGACCTGAGCATGTTCCTGCTAACAGATGCCAACGTGGCCCTGGTAAGCGGGGAGGCTTTCGGAGCTCCGCAGTGTATCCGTTTCTCTTTCGCTACTTCGGACGAAAAGCTGACCGAGGCGCTTACGCGCATTAAAAATAGCCTGGCTAAACTGCAGTAATGGATTACTCTTTTAGAAGTCTGAAAGACCTCTTTCGTGCCTTCGACGAGCTGAATGTGCTGGTGGTGGGCGACGTAATGATTGACTCTTACCTCTGGGGGAAGTCTACCCGTATCTCACCGGAAGCACCGGTGCCCATTGTAAACGTGCTGAAGCGTGAGATGCGCCTGGGGGGGGCGGCTAACGTGGCCTTGAACGTACAGGCCATGGGGGCTAAGCCTTACCTCTGCTCTGTAATAGGCGACGACAAGGACGGGGCAGACTACCTGCGCCTGATGCAGGAGAAAGGCTTGCCCACCGAAGGCATTCTGCAGAGCACGGAACGGGTAACAACCATTAAGCACCGTATTATTTCCGGCGCGCAGCAACTCCTGCGCGTCGACTCCGAGATTGAGCATAACCTGACAGAAGAGGAAGAGGAGCGCCTGGAGGCAAGCTTTCTACAATTGCTGGATAAGGTAGATGTGGTCATTTTTGAGGACTATGATAAGGGGGTGTTCTCAGAGCGAAACATCCAGCGCTTCCTGCAGCTTAGCAACGAGCGGGGCATTCCGAGTGTGATCGATCCCAAGAAAAAGAATTTCCTGAGTTATGTGGGATGCTCTCTGTTCAAGCCAAATTTGAAGGAGCTGAAGGAGGGGCTTAAAGTGGACTTCTCGGATGAGAACCAGGAGGCCTTTGAGACAGCCGTGGAAGACCTGCAGGAGCGCCTGCAGGTAGAGCAGGTGCTGGTAACGCTTTCTGAGAGAGGAGTGTTTGTGGCAGACGGTGTAGAGAAAACTTACATAGAAGCACACCGGCGCTCTATTTCGGATGTGTCTGGTGCCGGCGATACGGTGATCAGCATTGCGGCTCTGTGCATGGCCCTGAGAACATCTGCACCTTTTATGGCTGGGTTAAGCAACCTGGGTGGTGGCCTTGTTTGTGAACAGGTAGGTGTAGTACCCGTAAACAAGGATCGCTTATTTGACGAGGCCCTGCGTATAGGGCTTTTTGAGACGAATGAACACAGAATCGCTTAACAGGTTTTTGTATGGCAGTAAGTTGACGGCGTATACCATTATGCGCCGCACAACCTATGTGCTCACACTGCTTTCAATCGGGTTATTACTTTATGCACACGGTGTGGTCGAAGAACCAGCCCGGCTGCGCATTCTCTTTTATGCCATAGATGGTATCCTGTCGATCTTTGTGCTGATTTACTTCCTGCGTATCCTGTATACCTTCGAGCGAGTCAAGTTTCTGAGGCGCACCTGGTTCGAGGGCATTCTGATGGGAATCATCTTCCTGAATGTAGTCTGTACGTACGTCTTCGGATTCCCCATCATTTACAACCTCTTTGAAGGAATAGGAATACCCTTATCGGTGGAGTTCTACAGGGTGATGGTGTCTTTGTACATGCTACTGCTGCTGATCGTAGAGCTACTGGAGACCAAGGTGCATCAGAGGGCCATTCAGCTAAAGCCCTCGATCACATTCCTGCTTAGCTTTGTGCTCCTCATCCTGATAGGGACCGGGCTCTTCATGCTGCCCAAGATGACGAACTCGCCTGAGGGGATAGGTTTTCTGGATGCTCTTTTCATGTCTACGAGTGCTGCCTGTGTAACCGGGTTAGCGGTAGTGGACCCCGGTACCTATTTTACCTTTGCCGGTCAGGTAGTTCTGCTCCTGCTGATACAAATGGGAGGACTAGGCATCCTGACCTTTGCCACCTTTTTTGCCTCCATGATGCGGCAGGGAATAGGGGTAAAACAGCACGTCGCCATGCACGAGCTGCTGGATAGTGAGTCCCTTTTCTCCACGCAAAACCTGGTGCGCCAGCTTATCTTTCTAACACTAACGATAGAAGGGATTGGTGCTGTAGGGTTGTTTGTGACCTGGGGACCAGAGGTAGAATTTACCAGCCTGGGCAGCAAGATATTTTTCTCCGTTTTCCACGCCGTGTCCGCATTCTGTAACGCGGGCTTCTCCCTTTACCCAGAGGGGCTTTATACCTTGCCTGTCAGGTACTCTTACGTGCTGCATTTGGTCATCGTCATGCTGATTATATTCGGGGGCATCGGTTTTCCTACCATCATTGATATTCTGTCGCCAAAGAACATGCGTGCCCGGCTAGCGGCCCCCTGGAAGAACTGGAAGATGCAGACCCGGGTAACGGTGTATACAACAGCTGCTTTGCTGGCCTTAGGAACCATCGGTTTTTTCCTGTTGGAGTACTTTAACACGCTATCGGAAAAAAACTTTGTGGAGGCACTGATTGCGTCCTTCTTTCAGTCAGTTACCACCCGTACTGCCGGCTTTAATACAGTGGATATCTCGGCACTGAATGTGCCAACGCTGTTAATGTTTATCTTCCTGATGTTCATCGGTGCAGCGCCAGGCTCAACAGGCGGCGGTATCAAGGTGACTACTTTCACGGTGATCCTGTTTGCGGTGGCGACAACCATCCGGAACAGGCGGAACATGGAGATTGGTCATCGGACCATTCCGCATGCGGTAGCCTATAAGGCCTTTTCGGTGTTCACGTTTGCTGCTATCATCAACATCACCTTTGTCTTTATCCTGTCGATTACCGATGCACAGTTTGATATTCTGAAACTTGCCTTTGAGCAGGTGTCCGCCTTTGCGACGGTTGGCCTGAGCACGGGGATAACCGCGGGGCTTTCGGATGCCGGTAAGTGTGTGATTATCCTGTCGATGTACCTGGGCAGGGTAGGTACGCTGACACTAGCGCTGGCCCTGAGTACCCGTGCCGTTACCACGGCTTACAAGTACCCGGAAACACAGCTGGCAGTAGGTTAAGGCAGAGGCAGAGGACCCCTGGATAAAGGACGAAAGACCTGGGGACAAGGATTAAAAGTTGACAAAAGAGGATAAGTGCCAAAAAGAGAAGGGCCTGCTATAACTTAGCAGGCCCTTCTCTTTCGTTCCGTATAAGAAGAAGCCCTTGTCTGTCGTCCTTCTTCCTTTGTCTAATAATTAGCTATTTATAGTAGCGCTGTACTCCTTTACCGTTTGTACGAAGCATTTTACTTTCTCCGGATCAGTATCAGGATACACGCCGTGGCCGAGGTTGGCAATATGGCGCTGCGGTCCGAACTCCTTCAGCATTTTAATCGTCTCCTCCTGTATCGTCTCAAAAGAGCTGTACAGCAGGCAAGGGTCCATGTTACCCTGCAGCGTTTTGTTCGGACCTACCTGTTCACGGGCTTTACCTATTTCCATGTTCCAGTCAAGGCCGATTGTCTCACAGTTCAGCTTGCTAAAGTCCTCGAGGGCAAAGAAAGCCCCTTTTGCAAACACCGTAACAGGCACGTTGCGGATGGCATTGCAGATCTCTGAGATGTAAGGCAGTGCAAACTCGCGGTAGTGCGCCGGGGACAGAATACCTGCCCAGGAATCAAACACCTGAATCAAATTCGCCCCGGCCTCCACCTGAGCCTTTAGGTAAGCAATGGTGGTATCGGTGATCATGCGCAGCAACTGGTGCGCCAGCTTCGGGTTGGTGTACAGCATGCCGCGGGCATGAGAGAAGGTTTTAGAACCGCTGCCTTCTACCATGTAAGCCAGTATGGTCCACGGGGCACCGGCAAAGCCAATAAGCGGCACACGGCCGTTTAGCGCTCTTTTCGTTACCCGAATGGCTTCCAGTACATAACCCAGGTGCTCGTGCGGGTCTGCTACGCGCAGTTTCTTGAGGTCCGCCTCGGTGCGTACCGTATTCGGGAAGAGCGGACCGCGCTTTTCTACCATTTCGTAGGTGCAGCCCATGGCCTCCGGCACCACCAGGATGTCGGAGAAAATAATAGCGGCATCTACGTCCAGTATATCAACGGGCTGAATGGTAACCTCAGCAGCTAGCTCAGGTGTTTCCACTAGTTCCTTAAAGCCACTCAGGCTATTGCGTACGGCACGGTACTCCGGTAAAATGCGGCCAGCCTGGCGCATGAGCCACACCGGGGTGCGCTCCACTACTTCGCCTTTGGCGGCTCTAATAAGCAGGTCGTTCTTCAGTTGCATGCTCCAAAGATACTACTTATGTAGCTTAGGGGAAAGCTGTTCCCTTTAATCTATTTTTCTGCCCGGGTGGCTTGGCGGAGACTAGCGTTCGGTGAAAAACAGGGCGGTAAGGGCCGACACGATAAAGTTAACCCCAATCGAAAGCACGATAAAGCCCATAATGCGGGAGAGTGCAGCCAGGCCGGACTTGCCCATGAAGCGGGTAAGCTGGTGCGACGAGCGCAGGATAAGATAAGAGACAGCCGCCAGCAGCAGGATACCTACTAATATAAAGAGCATGTCTAAAACAGACAGGGAGGTAGTGAACAGACCGATGCTGACCGCTATGGAGCCAGGGCCTGAAAGCATGGGCATGGCCAGGGGCGTGAAGGAGATATCGTCTTTCTGCTGGCCTTCCTCTACTACCTCCGGAGATATTTTCTTTTTGTTTGCGCCCGGTGTCAGTAGGTCAAAGCCGGCCTTCATGATCATAAGGCCACCGGCAATGCGCAGGTCGTGGATGCGAATGCCAAAGAAGTTAAGCACGTACTGGCCTGTTAGGAAGAACACGGCCAATATCCCTACCATGTACAGACAAGCTTTAAGCGCCTGCTGGTTTCGCTGTTCCGGCGTGTCGTCCTGGGTTAGTGTAAGGAACACAGGCATAGCTCCGAAAGGGTTTACAACAGTGAACAAGGCAGAGAAAGTAGCCAGTATGATTTCCATGGGTAGCGTGAGGTAACAAACCTGAAGCGTTAAATATAGCCTTTCGTCAATGTAAAACAAAACTTTCGCAGGCCCTGGCATGGCATAAGGAGGCAAAGAGGGAAATTGTTGACCCCAGTAGTCAGGAGACATGCTCGCCCGGAAACAGGCAGCAGTGCAAAAGACTTTTGTGCTACGCCTTTCGTCTCCACGCATAATCCGTATTTTTGAGGAAAGATCAACCCAAAAACTACAAGACATGAAAGGAGAAGTAAAGCTCGGGATACTTGGCGGCGGACAACTGGGCCGTATGCTGATGCAGGCCGGGCTCGATTTTAACCTCTATACCCTCGTACTGGACCCCGATGAGAACGCTCCCTGCAAGGATATCTGCAATGAGTTTTTTGTGGGCAGCTTTCGTGATTTTGATACAGTGTATGAGTTCGGTAAGAACTGTGATATCCTGACTATCGAAATAGAGCACGTGAATGCCGACGCCCTGGAGAAACTGGAGCAGGAAGGGGTAAAGGTTTACCCCGATGCGAAGACAGTGCGCACCATACAGGACAAGGGCCTGCAGAAAGAGTTCTACAAAAAGCACAGCATCCCCACTTCAGATTTTATAATCCTGAAGGACAAGGAAGAACTGCAGCAGAACGTGTCTTTCCTGCCTGCTTTCCAGAAACTGCGCCGGGAAGGGTATGACGGCCGTGGCGTGACGCGCCTCACAAGTGAGGCTGACCTGGGCAAAGGTTTTGAAGAACCATCTGTGCTGGAGAAGCTGGTGGACTTTGAAAAGGAAATCTCTGTTATTGTGGCTCGTAATGCCAGTGGAGAGGTTACTGCGTTTCCTGTGGTAGAGCTCAGTCTCCATCCGGAACATAACCTCGTAGACTCGCTTTTTGCCCCGGCCAACGTGCCCTACAAGTTACAGCGGCTTGCCATTGAGATTGCAACCCGTGTGATTGAGAGCTTTGGCATGGTGGGGATACTGGCTGTGGAAATGTTCCTGACAAAAGACGGGCAGATATTGGTGAACGAAGTTGCGCCTCGTCCGCATAACAGCGGTCATCACACCATAAAAGCGAACTATACCTCACAGTACGAGCAGCACCTGCGGGCAATCCTTAACCTGCCGCTAGGTACAACTGACATTCAGAGTGCAGCGGTGATGCTGAACTTGTTAGGGGAACCAGGTTACGATGGCGAAGCAGCGTACGAGGGCCTGCAGGAGGCGCTGGCTGTGCCAGGGGTCTATATTCACCTGTATGGCAAGAAGTACACGCGCCCGGCCCGTAAAATGGGGCATATCACGGTGCTCGGCGAAAATATAGAAGAAGCACAGCAGCGTGCCGAGCAGATCAAAAATGTTATCAAAGTAAAAGCATAAACATGGCCGACGAAACCACAAACAAGCAGCCCCAGGTAGGGATTATCATGGGTAGCCAGTCCGACTTAAAAGTAATGGATGCCGCTGCCGAGATTCTGGAGACACTGGGAGTACCCTTTGAATTAACCATTGTATCAGCTCACCGCACGCCGCACCGCATGATCGAGTATGCCGAGAATGCGCGTAAGAGAGGCCTGAAGGTCGTTATAGCCGGTGCGGGTGGCGCTGCCCACCTGCCAGGGATGGTCGCTTCGCTTACTACCTTGCCTGTCATTGGCGTACCAGTAAAGTCCAGCAACTCCATTGATGGCTGGGACTCTGTGCTGTCTATCCTGCAGATGCCGGGAGGTATACCAGTCGCCACAGTAGCCTTGAACGGTGCTTTGAATGCCGGAATACTGGCTGCAGAGATTATCGGAACTACGAACGCCGCGGTAGCAGACAAGCTGGAGAAATATAAAGTGAGCCTGAAAGACAAAGTGATGCGCTCGGTAGAAGAACTAAGGAGGGGAGACCGGGACGAGGAGTAGGCTTTTGGCTTTAACTCAAAAGAAAGGGGGCAGCGCTACAGTTGCCCCTTTCTTTTTAAAGGTGTCCATCTGTTTGTAGGCAATACTGGTTTAAAAGAAGATAGAGTCCGAAGCTAAACAGAAAGTTAAAGCTGTTAATGTTAATGCCCAGCTCTACTAATTTAAAAACGCCACTGTCTTACTCACACCTGAGTTTCAGCAAAGAAGTCTTTCTGTTTAAAGGGTAGGTAGAATGGCCGGCACCAGTTGCAAAGCCACTAAGCATATGCCGGGCTGGGTTCGTGCAGGGTGATGTGTTTAGCTTGTATAACGTGAATTCGAGATAAGCTGGTCTAACAAAAAACATGGCTATTCAAGTAGAAAGGGTTGCAAGACACCTAAACCTGAAAAGCCATGAAAACCGT
>NZ_FZOQ01000025.1 GCF_900188175.1 Pontibacter ummariensis
GCAGGCTTCCAGAAAACAAAGAAACAGCCACTGCCGGGAGCAAAGCTCTTGGGAGAAGCACTGGTTAAACTACAAAATATGGTAGAAGGATGGAGGCTCTTTGAAACGCAACAAAATAATACAAACTTTTCCCTACAAGATTAGCCCTGGAGGGGCTAAGGTGGGTGAAGTTATAGGTATAGTACGCAGCTCGTAATGGTACTATGCAGCTTTTAACCTTCCTCAGAAGCTTCTTCCATCAGTACTTCTGCTTCTTTTTCTCCCAGGTAGCTGTCGATGAGGTAGTGTGCTACATAGAGGAGAGGCGTAAGCAGGATGGCTACGCAGAACTTGTAGATATAATTGATGGTGGCAACGGACAGAATCTGCTCTATAGGCCAATTGCCAAAGAGGTAGAAGGCTACAAACAGCACCACGAAGCTATCGACCAGCTGCGAGACCAGGGTAGAGCCGGTCGCCCGGAGCCATATCTTCTGACTGCCCGTAATGTGGCGCAGCCAGTGAAAAACGGTGGCATCCAAAAACTGGGAGAGGAGGAAGGCAACCACCGACCCGAGTATAATCCCCAGCCCCTGGCGGTACACACTGTTAAAGGCTGTGTTTATATTAAACGCATTCCCCTGCGCATCAAGACTATTCACTTCCAGCCAAAAAGGAGCGGGAGGGAGCCCTGTGACTATCGTGATGACCAGAAAAGCATAGAGGATCAGCATAACAGTGAGCACACTGATTTTCTTAACCCCAGCTTTTCCAAAGTACTCGTTGATGATGTCGGTGGTAATGAATACGACAGGCCAGATGATAACACCCGCAGTCAGGTTAAAGTCAAGCTTTGCGTCCCCCAACAGCGGTACTTGTGCCCCTGGTAGTCCAAACAGTGCTTCACCGGAAAATATCTTCACGCCAATCAATTCGGCAAGAAGCGCATTGGAGATAAAAATGCCGCTCAGCACCAGAAACAGGTTGGTTCGTCTTTTAGCAGTAGAAGGCAGAGGCATAGCTGTAGTTTTAGGGGAGCCGTACTCCGGCTTCTAAGTTAAGCATATTCAGGCAAACTGTGTTTGCCCGCTCAGGTGTTAGCCTGGCCCTCTTGCTTGCCCTGCTTCAGTTTAAAGTTTGCCTTATACACCAGCATAAACACCCGTGGGTGCAGAATGGCACCTGTATGCACTTATACAGTTAATGACAAAGTATGAGCAGAACCGAAAGCGCATAGCGGGATTACTCTTGTATGCTGAAAACATCTCCTTCAATTGCCAGGTTAGTGGCAGGAAATACTTCCATGGCCTCCTCCAGAAGGGGCGTGAGGTCTTTATAGCGTACGGAGAAGTGTCCCAGTAACAGGCGTCGTACTTCGGCGGCCGCGGCCAGCTCGGCTGCCTGCCGTGCTGTGCTGTGAAAGGTATAATAAGCGCGTTCCCGGTACTCATCGGTAAAGGTGGCCTCGTGGTATAGCAAGTCCACGTGCCGTAAGTAGGGGAGCAGCTCGGGTCTGTAGCGGCTGTCAGAGCAGTAGGCGTAACTACGGCTTCGCTTGGGGGGCATGGTCACCTCCTGGTGGTACACCAACACGTTCCCCTGAGCATCGCGGATGTCTTCGCCCCACTTCAGGCGCACCAGTTGTGGCGGGGTCAGGAAGTCTGGTAGCTTTTCTTTGATCAGGGGGTAGGGTTTGGGCTTTTCCCTAAAGAGGAACCCACAGCAGGGAATCCGGTGCTCCATGGGGATGGTATGCACAGTTATTTCCTCATCTTCAAAGATCTGGGTAAAGCAAGCGGTGTCTAGCTCATGGAAAATGAGCTTATAGCAAAGGTTGGTACCCGAGTATCTGAACTGTAAGCTTAGGATTTCAGAGAGGCCGGGAGGGCCAAAGAGGTGCAGTGGCGTGTGGCGGCCCTGCAAGTGCATGGTAGAGAGGAGCCCGGCCAGGCCGAAATAATGGTCGCCGTGTAAGTGGCTGATGTAGATATTGCAGATGCGCTGATACTTTATCTTGTACTGCATCAGCTGCATCTGCGTACCTTCACCGCAGTCAATCAGGTGGTATTGGTTTCCCAAAGTCAGCACCTGTGCGGTATGATGTCTGTTTGTAGATGGTGTGGCCGAAGAACTGCCTAGTATTCTGAGTTCAAACTCCACAATCCGGTTCTACTAGTCTTCTTTGTTGGTCAGGTCCTGCTCAATCTCGTGTAAGAAAACACGGTCAATCGCTTCTTCCACAGTAGGAAGAATGTTAAGGACAGACTCCAGTTTAGAGATGGTGATTAGCTTCATCACATGGTCCTGCAAACCTGTCATAATCAACAGACCATTAGAGGAGTTGCAAAGGCGGTTGGCAATCAGAATAGAGCTTAGCCCGGATGAATCAGTATATTTTACGCTGCTTAGGTCAAGAATCAAATTGGTGATCCCTTCGGCATTCAATTTCACAAACTCCGACTTCAGGTCTGGCGCTATAGAAGTGTCCAGTTTCTTTTCGTCTATTGTGATAATTGTGTAGTTTTCTTTCTTATCAATCGTGTACTTCATAGATCTACCAGTAAGGATTTAAATGCAAATGTACCAAAATCTACTTTAATAATCTTAATTTTTGGTTGTAAAAATGTTCTCCTGCACCCGCTGCTGTATGCGTTGCAGGGCTTCTTTATAGTCTTCTTTCTCAAACTTTTGGCCCGTAAAAACTTCGTACAGTTCCAGGTAGCGGTCAGATATTCCTTGCACTACTTCGTCCGTCATTTCGGGCACCTTTTGGCCTTCTTTTCCCTGAAAGCCATTTGCAATGAGCCACTGTCGCACAAACTCTTTTGATAACTGGCGCTGTGGCTCTCCTTGCTCTTGTCGGTCGGCATACCCCTCACTATAAAAGTAGCGGGAGGAGTCCGGCGTATGGATTTCGTCGATCAGGTACACCTCGCCGTTGTACTTGCCAAACTCATACTTCGTGTCAACCAGGATCAGCCCCTGTTGTGCTGCCAGTTCCGTGCCACGGGCAAAAAGGGCTCGTGTATAAGCTTCTAATTTAGTATAATCCTCCTCTGACACAAGGCCTTTCGCCAAAATTTCTTCCCGCGAGATGTCTTCGTCGTGGCCTTCGTCGGCTTTCGTTGTAGGGGTGATAACAGGCTCCGGCAGTTTATCGTTCTCTTTTAACCCTTCTGGCAGCGCTACACCGCAAATACTTCGCTTGCCAGCTTTGTATTCGCGCCAGGCATGGCCGGCCAGGTAACCCCGAATCACCATCTCCACTTTATATGGCTCACAGTGGTATCCAATGGTTACGTTTGGGTCTGGTGTGGCCAATACCCAGTTTGGAACAATGTCGGAAGTAGCTTTTAGATTAAGACTGGCTATTTGGTTCAGTACCTGTCCCTTATAAGGAATAGCACGTGGCAATACCACGTCAAAAGCAGAGATGCGGTCGGTGGCAACAACAGCCAGTCGGTCCTCAAAGTAGTAAACATCGCGTACTTTGCCTCTGTAAAAGCCGGTTTGTCCCTCGAAGGAGAAGTTGGTTTCTTTTATGGCCTCCATTAAATTTATCGTTATAGGCAAGCAAAGTTAACTATATTTTAGAGGGCAGGAAAAAAAACTGGATGATGTTCCTGTTATGGTTTTCACTCAAAAATATAGGCCGCGAATAATATTGAATTATACTTGGGGAATCCCTTTAAGTTTTATACAATAGAACCTATAGATTGCACCTTACAAAGAACATTTGGGGAGGGCTTCCTTCCTGTAGGTGCTCCTGATTTTGCCGCTGCACCTGTATTCAGTCCCGGCGAAAGGGCTAGCCTGAAAAAGAGGAAGGCCGATCATCAGAAAAGGGAAACGAACTGAGGCAGGCTGCGTAGGGAGATGAGAAACGAGGGAAGACAATATCCGAAAAAAAAGGAAAAGAATTTGGAATTGCCTTCAGCGGGCTTTATAATTGCATCATCAAGTCAATCATCCCTTCGGGAATTGATTTATAAAGAAGAGTGGAGAGACAGGCTCTGTGAAACTCTAGCAACCTAACTAACGAGGTTAAGGTGCTAATTCCTGATTCCGGAACGTCCGGAAGAATATAAATTGATACGTTTATGAATAAAGGGATCAATCCAACACAGCATTTTTCATTTCTTTCGCCGGTAGCCACTCAGCTGTCGCAGCTACCTTTTTTACGAACAACTGAGCTGTACGTCATGCGCATGCCCATGTGCCGCATGAGGCGCTGTTGTTGTTAGACTTGTTCCTTCGTCTTTACATCATAAGCTAGCGTCAGAACCCTCTGCTGCTACTGCCAACGCATACCTGTCCTAGGGCAGGCCTTTTCAAACCTCATGTTCCAAATTGTCTAATCCTTTAACCTGAATAACCATGTCTGATTCACTTCGTTTCGAAACACTACAATTACACGCCGGTCAGGAGATAGACCCTACCACCCAGTCGCGCGCTGTTCCTGTTTACCAGACCACTTCCTATGCTTTTAAGAACGCAGAGCACGGGGCCAACCTCTTTGCCCTGAAAGAGTTCGGGAACATCTACACCCGCATCATGAACCCAACCACGGATGTGTTTGAGAAGCGCGTAGCCGCACTGGAGGGCGGTGCGGCAGCCGTGGCAGTGGCATCGGGGCAGGCAGCGCAGTTCATTGCCCTGACAAACCTTCTGGAGGCCGGGGACAATTTCGTGACGACAAGTTACCTGTATGGGGGGACCTATAACCAGTTTAAGGTGTCTTTCAAACGACTGGGCATAGAGGCCCGCTTTGCCGAAAGCGATGACGTGGAGGGATATGAGCAATTGATTGATGAAAAGACAAAGGCCATTTACGTGGAGACGATCGGTAACCCCCGTTTCAACATACCTGATTTTGAGGCTGTCGCCGCCCTCGCCCGTAAGCATGATATTCCCTTGGTGGTGGACAACACGTTTGGTGCCGGAGGCTACCTGTTCCGCCCTCTGGAGCATGGTGCTAACGTGGTTGTGGAGTCAGCAACCAAGTGGATCGGCGGGCATGGCACCAGCATTGGTGGCGTGATTGTGGATGGCGGTAACTTTAACTGGGGTAATGGTAAATTCCCGCAGTTCTCGGAGCCTTCCGAAGGTTACCATGGCCTGAACTTCTGGGAAGTGTTCGGCACGGACGGACCATTCGGAAACATCGCCTTCGCCATACGGGCCCGGGTAGAAGGCCTGCGTGATTTCGGTCCTGCCCTCAGCCCCTTTAACTCCTTCCTGTTGCTGCAAGGCCTCGAAACCCTGTCGCTGCGCCTGGACAGAACAGTGCAGAATGCGCTGGAGCTGGCCAAGTGGCTGGAGCAGCACGAACAGGTGGAGAGCGTGAACTACCCCGGCCTGGAAAGCAGCAAGTACCACGCGTTGGCGCAGAAGTACCTGAAGCGGGGCTTCGGCGGCGTGCTCTCCTTTAAGCTGAAAGGGGAGAAGGCGCAGGCAGAGGCCTTTGTGAACAGTCTGCAGCTGGTGAGCCATCTGGCGAATGTAGGCGATGCAAAAACGCTTATCATCCACCCGGCCTCAACCACCCACCAGCAACTAAGCAGCGCGGAGCAGCTGAAAGCAGGGGTAGAGCCCACCCAGCTGCGCGTATCCGTAGGGATAGAGCACATCGAAGACATAAAAGCCGACTTTGAACAGGCTTTTTCCAAAGTACCAAAGGCAGAACCTGCCCTTAGCTAGATTACCATTATGCCAATACAGGACGTTTTTCATTACCAAGAAGAGTTTGTGCTGGAGTCAGGGGCTACGCTCCCTGGCTTTCAGCTGGCTTATACAACATATGGCACCCTTAACCCTGACCGCAGCAACGTGGTGTGGGTGTGCCATGCCTTAACCGGCAGCTCTGACTTCACCGACTGGTGGAGTGAGCTGTTCGGGGAAGGAAAGCTGTATGACCCGCAGGAGTGGTTTATCATCTGCGCAAATGCTCTCGGCGGTTGCTATGGCTCCACAGGCCCCCTGTCCAAAAACCCGAAAACCTTAGCCCCTTATTACCATGCGTTTCCGCAGCTTACCAACCGGGACATTGTCGCGGCTTTCGATAAGTTACGGCAGGAACTGGCACTGGAACGGGTGCACACGCTGATCGGAGGCTCTTTAGGCGGACAGCAGGCGCTGGAATGGGTGTTACAGCAACCCAAGGTGTTTGAAAGACTCGTGCATGTGGTCTCAAATGCCCGTCACTCACCCTGGGGGGTTGCCTTTAACGAGAGCCAGCGCATGGCAATCCGTCTGGACCCTAGCTGGGGCACAGACACACCAGAAGCCGGTGCAGAAGGCCTTAAGACAGCCCGTGCCATTGCCATGCTCTCTTACCGGCATTACAACACTTACGCTGCCACGCAGCAGGAGCCGGGCAACAGTATTACGGACAATTTCAGAGCAGCCTCTTATCAGGTATACCAGGGTGAGAAGCTGGCCGGGCGTTTTAACGCTTATAGCTATTGGCTGCTTTCGAAGGCGATGGACTCGCATAACATAGGCCGGGACAGAGGAGGCTTGAAGCGTGCTTTGGCACACGTGAAGACCCGTTGCCTGTTTGTCGGGGTGAACACGGATATCCTGTTCCCTGTAGAAGAACAGCGGTTTCTGCACCAACAGGTGCCGGGTTCCTCTTTTTATCTCATCCACTCTAGCTACGGGCACGATGGCTTTCTAGTGGAGTGTGAGCAGTTAGCAGAGGCCATTTCAAATTTTTACCAGGAAGAAACATTTCAAGAAGAGTTAAATTATGAGCGACAAGAGCGCTAAGCGCATTGGGATATTTGGTTTTGGCTGTGTAGGGCAGGGATTATACGACGTATTGCAGGACAACCAGCGGCTGGAGGTGGCCAGGATCTGCGTGCGCGACAAAGAGAAGCTGCGTGCGCTGCCGTCTTCCATCTTTACCTATGATCCACAGGAGTTGCTGCAGGATGAAAGCATTGATCTGTTTGCAGAATTGATCAGTGATCCGGCCGAGGCTTTGTTTATCGTGCGGCAGGCCCTGAAAGCAGGAAAGACAGTCGTATCGGCTAACAAGAAGATGGTGTCGGAGAACCTGCAGGAACTGGTGGAGTTGCAGCTGCAGTGTGGTGGCGTGTTGCTCTATGAGGCCGCTGTGGGAGGCAGCATCCCTATTTTACGTACGCTGGAGGCGTATTACGGCAGTGAGCCCTTGCAGGAAGTGAATGGCATCCTAAACGGTTCCTCTAATTATATCCTCTCTAAACTCGATGCAGAGGGCTCTTCTTTTCAGGAAGCCTTAGAGCAGGCGCAGGCACTTGGTTTTGCCGAGGCAGACCCAACCTTAGATGTAGAGGGCTTTGATGCCGCTCATAAGATTAGTATTGTGGCAGCCCATGCCTTTGGAGCCATTGTGCAACCGCAGGACATTTTGCGCTTTGGGATAAGCTCGGTTACCAGAAAGGACATTGGCCTGGCCCAGGCTCTGGGTGCCCGCATCCGCTTGGTTGCATCGGCAAAGCTGAACCAGCTGGGCACTTTAGAAGTGCAGGTGCTCCCTACGTTTGTTTACCCGGATTCCGAGTTGTATTACGTGAATGCTGAGTTTAACGGGGTGCAGTTAGAGGCAAAATTCGCAGGAAGCCAGTTCCTGAAGGGCCGTGGTGCCGGCAGTCATCCAACCGGCTCAGCGGTTTGGGCAGACGTGTCGGCAGCATTGGAGGGATATAAGTATCAATATCCGAAGCTGCACACAGCGGCTGCGCCGGATTTGGGCGAAAATGTAGGCTTGAAAGTATACCTCCGTACAGAAAACCCCGAACTGTTACCCTGTTTGCCTTGGGAAGAGCTAACTTCTTTTGGCGTGGATGCTCAGGTAGCCCAGTTAATAGGGGTTATCCGTCGGAAAGACCTGCTGGCATACCAGGTGCAGCTGCAGGAGTTGGGTGTGTTTGTTGCACAAGTTCCTGTAAATATATCTGTAGATGAATTAGTTAGGGGGACACGCCTGGCCGCAGCGGAAGTTGCTTAACCTGTAAATCAGATGCGAATGTCAAATATTTTACTTTCTATAGAATCAATTTGACTAATTATATGAGTTTATTGAGAGACCTGCAAAACTTGGATTATCTTAATTTTTAGTCCCTGAAAACGCAGCTTTAAAGCGAACAAGCCCGTACAAATAAGCAACAGAACGAGATAAATTGTACGGCAATGAAAAAAATAACTTTACCTATATTCACATACCTATTTGTATTAATGGCTTTCTCTTCCTGCAGACAAGAGGAAGCCTCTCCAATCCGAAACATCAAAGCAGGGCCTAACCTGCTCAGGGCACAGGCCGCGGGTAGTCCTGCCTCCTGCACCAGTTATACCTACCTGAACGGGGAGGATAAAAAAGTGCTGGGGAATGTGTACACGCAGCAGGTGCTCGTGTCCTTTTCATACGGCCTGAGTGCTGAAAAAGAAGCTGAAGCGCTGGCCAGCTACAGTTTTGTAAAAGGAATAGCCGGGCAGCAAGCCCGCACAGGGCCTCTGCAAAGCCTGGAGCTTGTAGAGGGCCTGAGTTGTAAGGAAGTCGAACAGGCCATTAAGATCCTCTCCGAAGATCCTGCTATCGCCTATGCGGCACCTTACTTTCTGAAGGGAGACGGAATAATGGGCATTAGCGACGAAGCTATTATCACCCTTGAGGATGGCAGCGCAGCAGCGATAGAACAACTAGCCGCTGCTTTTGATGCTGAAGTAGTGGAAGAACTAAGCGAAAACACGTACCTGTTAAAGGTAGACAAGAGCTCAAAGGGGAATGCACTGGACCTGGCGAACTTTATGGCAGGACAGGAAGGCATCGCCCACGCAGAGCCAAACCTGGTGATGGCAGCGAACTGAGACAGAGACTTAAAGTACCGTTGATAAAGAAAAGGCCCGCCTTCACGAAAGAAGGCGGGCCTTTTTGTTGTATACCTGTTCCGGCTAGTAATAGATCGCTTTGGCTCTGTCGCGCAGGTTATAGCCAGAGGACATCACCTCACCGTAAGCTCCTGCTGTTCTGATCGCAATCAGGTCGCCACGGCTAGTTTCGGGTAGGCTAACTGCTTTTCCAAAGCAGTCAGACGACTCACAGATCGGCCCTACTACATCGTACTTTACCTCCTCCTTGTCGCTGCTCAGGTTCTCGATCTTGTGGTACGACTGATACAGGGCCGGGCGGATCAGCTCTGTCATGCCCGCATCCAAAATGGCAAAATTGGTGTTCTGGCCATTCTTGATGTACAGCACTTTGGAGACAAGCGTGCCGCAGTGGGCTACCAGCGCGCGTCCCAGCTCAAAATGCACCTCCTGTCCCGGTCTCAACTCCAGAAACTGGTTGAACAGCGCAAAGTAAGCTTCGAAATCAGGGTGCGCCTGTTCATCCGGGTTATAGTAGTCCACACCAAGTCCCCCCCCCACGTTAATGTGCTGCAGGCGGATGTTGTGCGCCAGGAACCACTCCTGGAACTCATTCACGCGGGTACACAGGTTCTTGAAAACCGTCAGGTCCGTGATCTGTGAGCCGATATGGAAGTGTATGCCAATCAGTTCTACATGCTTGAGCTCCTCCAGCAGGGCCAGCACACTTTCCAGTTCCCATGCATTAATGCCGAACTTGTTCTCTTCCAGACCTGTGGTAATGTACTTATGCGTGTTGGCGTTCACATTCGGATTGATACGCAGGGCCACGCGGGCTACCTTATCTTTTTTTTGAGCCAGTTCATTCAGCACGCTGAGTTCGTGGCTGGACTCGCAGTTGAAGCAGAAAATCTCCTGATCCAGGGCATAGTTAATTTCTGCGTCTGATTTACCGACACCAGCAAAAACCACATCCTTCGGGGCAAAGCCATTCGCGATGGCCGCTTTTATTTCATTGCCGCTTACACAGTCGGCGCCAAAGCCGTGCTCACGCATCTCGGTCAGGATCGGCTCGTTTGCATTTGCCTTCAGGGCATAATGCACGTGGTAGTTATATTTCTCAGCCTCCTGTTTTGCTGCCTGCAGTGTCTGGCGCAGCAGGCTCAGGTTATAGGCGTAAAAAGGAGTAGGGTGTTGCTGTAACTCCTGTATGTGTTGCTTAAGCATTATTCGTGTTTCTATCAAAAATCCCCTCGTTTAATTTAGTCAGGGCCTCTACTTTGTCTTTTGTATTGATCAGCAAGCTGATGTTGTTCTTGCTTCCGCCATAAGAGATCATGCGCACCGAGATATCTTTCAGCGACTGGAAGATCTTCAGTCCGGAGCCACTGCGCTCTTCGATAAAGTCGCCCACTACGCAGATAATTGTCTGCTCCTGGTCTACCTCTACCTGGCCAAACTCCTTTAGCTCTGCCACGATCTCCTCCAGGTGCCTGGCATTGTCAATGGTAAGCGATACAGCCACCTCTGAAGTTGTGATCATATCGATTGGCGTTTTATAGCGCTCAAACACCTCGAATACACTGCGCAGGAAGCCATAAGCCAGCAGCATTCTGCCGGACTTGATCTTGATAGCCGTGATGCCATCCTTCGCTGCGACCGCTTTGATTGTGCCGCCAGTGCTTTCTGCCGAAATGGTAGTACCCTTTGCCTCAGGCTGCATGGTGTTCAACAGCTTTACCGGAATATTCTTCTGCTTAGCCGGCGTCACACTGCTCGGGTGTAGAATTTTAGCGCCAAAGTAGGCCAACTCCGCCGCCTCATCAAACGAAAGCTCTGCAATCGGATAGGTGTCCTTCACGATGCGTGGGTCGTTGTTGTGCATCCCGTCGATGTCCGTCCAGATTTGGATCTCCTCCACGTCGGCAGCCGCGCCGATCAGAGAGGCAGAGTAGTCAGACCCACCCCGCTTCAGGTTGTCGATCTCCCCAAATGCATTGCGGCAAATGTAGCCCTGCGTGATGAACAGCTTGGTATTCGGAAACTTTTCCAACTCCTCTTTCAGGTGCTTGGCGATATAAGCCGTGTCTGGTTCCTCGTCCTCGTCGATCTTCATGAAGTTGAGGGCAGGAAGCAGCACAGAATTGATCTGCTGCTCTTCTAAAAAGAACTGGAACAGCGCTGTGGAAAGCAATTCTCCCTGGGCCAGTACTGCACGCTCTTCGTGTATGGTAAACAAGTCCTGTGTAAAGGCACGCACATGGTCGAAGTGCTCTGTCAGCAACTCGTTTGCCTGTTTTTTCTTTTCTGCGGAGGTGTAGAGTTCTTCTACCACCTGTTTATATTTATCATGCAGCGCATCAATCAGCGCGTTCGCTTCCTCGTTCTTGTTCTGGTACAGCGTCTCTGCGATTTGTACCAACGCGTTTGTAGTGCCTGACATCGCAGACAACACCACAATTTTTGGCTCATCATTATTGATAAGCGAGGCTACCGCCTTCATCCTCTCAGCAGACCCTACGGAGGTGCCGCCGAACTTTAGTACTTTCATTTAGATGATTAAGAAATGAACAAACGTTGTCTTGCAAAAATAGCAAAAAACCATGCACTTAACAGCAGGTATATAAAACTATCAACAGAACAAAAACGAAGAAGGGTTCAGCTAAATTTTTCTTGTCTGTAAAAGACAAAACATGGTGAAACCGGAAGGCTTGATTTCTTGTTTCTCTGCGGCTGTTGCAGTTCCTATTGCTGGCAGGAAACAACCAGGCTGGCCGCATTACCCCCAAAACCCGCCGCATTTACCATAATCCGTTTGATAAGTTTAGCCTGTTGTGTTTGCTGCGGCAAGAGTTGGTTAGGGTAGGGAACAGGTGCAAACTGTTGCTGCTGTAAGATATACAGCGCGTACTGCAGGCTCAATGCGCCAGAGGCGCCTAAGGTATGGCCAAGCAGCCATTTGTTCGTGGTAACCGCAGGGGTAGCCTTACCAAAGACGGCCTGTACAGCATTTAGTTCGGCTTTATCCCCGGCACGGGTGCCGGGGGTATGGGTGATGATCAGGTCTATCTGCCTGTCCTGCTCGGGTAACTGTGCCAGTGCATGACGCATGGCTTTCTGGAAATTAAGGCCTTCCGCTGAGATTCCCGTCTTACTGACGATCTTTTCGAAGCCCAGGCCTACAGCTTCTATAACGAAATCACCCGGCTTTATTGCTGTTTGCGGCACTTGTTCTAAGGCAAAAACGGCTGCGCCTTCGCCAAGGGTGAACGTGTTCTGCTTTTCGAGTGCATAAGGTTGGCAAGGGTAAGGGTGGTCAGCAAGCTTGGAGTAGATGCCAACGGCCCTCATTTGAGCGACAGTAAATTCAGTAAGGGGAGCCTCTGTACCCCCGGCCAGGAAGCATTTGGCCATGCCTGCTTTTAACCAGGCTACACCATTGGCCACAGCCATAAGCGCAGTGCTACAGGTAATGGAATGGCTGATCTGGCCACCCCCGGCATTAACGGCGTGGGCTACCCAACTGGATAGGTTGCCAAGGGTCGTGGTAGGGGAGGCGCCAGAGGAAAGCTGTTCCTGCTGAAAAGCCTCGTAGTGCTGCTCAAACAAACCCGTTGCCCCACGCGATGAGCCGATGTTCACCGCCAGGTCATCGTTCGTGGTCGAATGAGCCAGCCAACCTGCTTCGTCTGCTGCCTGTCGGGCGGCATAGACAGCAAGCAGCACCGAACGGTCCAATTGCTTGTAGTTTGGATTACTTTGTACGAATTCCTGCAACTGTTGCTCTCCGGCAGGGGACAAGGGGGCAACAGGGGCTGGGCTGCCCTGGTACTGCTTGGCTGTGAAGGCTGGTATGCCCGCACTATAAGCATTGGCAGTAGAGACAGCGTTATGCCCCAAGGGAGAGATTCCCCCAACGCCTCTGATCACGATATGTTCTTTCACTGTTACCAAACCGGTGGCAAAGGTAAGGGATTCATTCCAAACGGGCTCTCGGGTGAATAAGGTATCAGTATCAATCGGGCACTTTAGTCGTGGAGCATGGTTAAATCTGGCCGGGGGTGTTGCTTTTGCCCAGACACGACCTCCTGCATGCCCCGGATGGTCTGGTACACTTGCTCTAGTTGGGCCTTCGTGATACAGTAGGGCGGGATAATGTAGATAATGTTGCCCAACGGCCGCAAGAGCACGCCCTGGTCCATTCCGTAACTGTACAAGGTATCGCGCAGGTCACTGAAGTAGGAGGTCGCGCCGTCTTCGAACTCTACCGCCAGGATCGTGCCCTGCTGGCGCACCTCCTTTACATGCGAAAGGGCCTGTATCTCTTGTGCGAAGGTTTTGTGCTGCTGCTGAATGCGGGCGATGTCTTGTTGCGTTTCCTCCTTAAGCAGTAGGTCGAGGCTGGCCAGACCGGCGGCACAGGCAACCGGGTTTGCTGTATAACTGTGGCCGTGGAATAAGGTCTTGCTCTTATCGTCGTGCAAAAAAGCCTGGTACACCTTTTCAGAGGCGGAGGTAGCGCCTAAGGCCATCGTTCCCCCAGTCAGCCCCTTCGACAGGCAGACCATGTCAGGTTTATGTTGCAGATAATCAGAGGCAAAGGTGCGGCCCGTGCGGCCAAAACCGGTCATTACCTCATCGGCTATGGTTAGAATGTCGTGTTGCTGGCAGATTTCTACCAGTTGGTCCAGCACCTGAGGCGAATACATTACCATGCCGGCTGTGCCCAGCACCAGCGGCTCGTAGATAAAGGCGGCAATGTCTCCGCCCCTAGCTAACGCTTCCAGCTGCTTTACCGTCTCCTCTTCTTTGCCGGATACGGGTACATCCACAAAAGCGACTTCAAAGAGGAAAGACCAGAAAGGAGCCGTGAAAGCACTGCGGGCACTAACGGCCATCGCGCCAAAGGTATCGCCATGGTAGCTGTCACGGAAGGCGATGATCTTCTTTTTGGGAGTGCCCTGGTTGTTCCAGTACTGGATGGCCATTTTGAGCGCTACCTCCACGGCTGTGGAGCCATTGTCTGAATAAAAGATACGGCATTGCCCTCGGGGGAGGATTTGCAGCAGGCGTTCAGCAAAGGTGACCGCTGCCGGGTGGGTAAAGCCGGCAAAAATGACGTGCTCCAGAGTGTGCAGTTGCTCTGCTACTTTTTGCGCAATATAAGGGTGGGCGTGCCCGTGCAGGTTCACCCACCAGGATGCCACAGCATCGATGTAGGTCCGGCCATCCTCTGAAAACAAAAGCGCTCCCTCACCCCGAACAATCGGAACAGGAAGCGCTGCTGTTTTCATTTGCGTATAGGGGTGCCAGATAACGTTATGATCGCGTTCGGCTAAACTCATGTTTTTAATTTAAAGATACAGGAAAAAGACCCGGCGGCGGATTTAGTTAGCAGTCCGTTCTGTACTTACCCTTCTCAGCAAGTATACATACTAACGTAAAATGTCCTTTATCTTATGCCGGAGGTATTCTTCCTATAAAAAAGGCTTAAACTGCTCTGCGTACGCTGCCACTGTTTCTTTACAGAAATCAGCTTCCTGGCGGATAGACGGCAAACGGCGTAAGCCTGTGTATTTTGTGATGAAATCTTCGGAGGCGTTGTTCTCCTCGCCGTTAAAGATAATGCCTGCCACCGGAATCTTGCGGTAACGCAACACCTCGGCTGTTAAAAGCGTGTGGTTAATGCTTCCCAGGTAGTTTCTGGAGACAAGGATGACCTCTAAGCCCAGTTGCTGTACCATGTCCAGAACCAGAAAACGCTTGTTCAGCGGCACCATCAGCCCGCCGGCTCCTTCCACGATCAGGTTATTGTTCGTCTCCGGCAACTGAAGGCCTTGCATGTTGATCTCCACGCCTTCCGCGGCAGCGGCACGGTGTGGGGAGGCGGCCATTTTCAGGCGGTACGCTTCCGGGTGAAAAACGGAAACGGAGTTAGATACCAGACTCATAACAGTGTCGGTATCGGTGAAGTCCAGACCTCCTGCCTGCACAGGTTTCCAGTAGTCAGCCTGAAGGGCTTCGGTGAGGATGGCGGCAGCCACAGTCTTTCCCACATCCGTTCCGATGCCTGTTACAAAATAGCGTTTCATGTTCCTTTGGCTATGGCCTGCGCGAGGCCCTCAATGTCATCAAATGTATTAAATGCATGCGCAATGATCCGTAAGCGTTCCTTGCCTTTCGGCACAGTAGGGCTCAGGACGGGGCGCACGTCAAAACCTGTCGTCTGTAAAAAAGCTGCCAGACCTTTCAGCTTGGCTGCGCCTCCTTCTTTTACAAAAACAGAGAGAATCACACTCTCTGCAGGGGCACAGCACACACCTGGTACTTCGTTCAGCTTTTTAGATAGCGCACCAGCAATATCTTTTACCTGCTGGCGTTCTTTGTTTAAGTCCGGCAATAGCTGGTAGGCACTTTTCAGGGCCAGTAGCGCCGGAGTAGGCAAAGCGGTGGTATAAATAAAGGCGCGACTAAAATTAATCAGGTAGTCGCGCAGCACCTGCGGGCCGATGACAGCTGCCCCATGGCTGCCCATGGCCTTGCCGTAAGTCATTACCCGGGCAAATACTTCCTGTTCCAGGCAAAGTTCAGATACAAGGCCTTCACCTTTCTCCCCGTAGAGCCCCACAGCGTGGGCCTCATCCACGATCAAGGCTGCACCCTGTTTCTGGCACAGCTGCGCTAGTTCCTTTAAAGGAGCCCTGTCGCCATCCATCGAGTACACCGACTCAACCAGCACATATACCTGGCCAGCCGCATGCTTTAGCTTTTGCCGCAGGTCTTCCACGCTGTTATGGCGGAAAGGGTAGGCTTTGGCAAAACTCAGGCGGAGCCCGTCCTTCATGGAGGCATGGCTGGCCTCGTCATAAAACACGGTGTCCCCGCGCTGTGGCAAGGCCGACAGCAGCCCCACATTGGCTGCGTAGCCCGAGTTATAGAGGAGGGCCGCCTCTGCGCAGTGATAGTGCGCAATCCGGTTTTCCAACTCTTCAAACAGGGGGCTGTTACCAGAAAGTAAACGGGAACCGGTTGCCCCCAATGGCAAATGCTTGTATTGTTCCTCTGCCTTGTGGATAAGTGCCCGCAGTTTCTCTGAGCGAGCAAGGCCGAGGTAATCGTTCGAGCAGAAGTCTGTCAGGCCGGAGGTTGTCTTGAGCTGACGCAGGTTACCCTGTGCCGCTCGCTCCGCCAGCTTTTGCGCTAACTTCTGATGCAGTTCCACAGTGCGTACTATTGTACTACTTCAGGCTGCTTTTCTTCTTTAAATGATTTTCGGGGCGTCAGACCCAGCAAGTCGAACATGGCCTTGTCCGCATCGAAATCCGGGTTAGGGGTTGTCAACAGCTTTTCACCGGTAAAGATAGAGTTGGCACCGGCCAGAAAGCAAAGTGCCTGGTCGGTAACGCTCATGCGCTCACGGCCAGCCGATAAGCGTACCATAGACTTCGGCATCAGGATACGGGCAGTGGCGATCATGCGCACCATCTCCCATACAGATACCAGGGGTTGGTTCTCCAGCGGAGTGCCTTTCACGGGTACCAGGGCATTTACCGGTACAGATTCCGGGTGCTGCTCCATAGTGGACAGCGTATGCAGCATGCCGATACGGTCTTCGTCTGTTTCGCCCAGGCCAATAATGCCGCCAGAGCAGACAGAGATACCTGCCTTGCGCACGTTGTCGATCGTGTTCAGACGATCGTCGTAGGTGCGGGTGGTAATGATGCTGGCGTAGTTCTCTTCTGAGGTATCCAGGTTGTGGTTGTAAGCGTACAGGCCGGCTTCCTTCAGGCGCTCTGCCTGGTACTCGTTTACCATGCCCAGCGTGCAGCACACTTCCAGCCCCAGGTCATTTACGCCCTTCACCATGTTCAACACCTTGTCGAAGTCGCGGTTGTCGCGCACCTCGCGCCAGGCAGCACCCATGCAGAAACGGGTAGAGCCGCCTTCTTTGGCACGTTGTGCCGCCGATAACACCTGCTCCTGGCTCATGAGCTTGTGCACCTCCACATCGGTGTGGTAACGGGCTGCCTGTGGGCAGTAAGCACAATCTTCAGAGCATCCGCCGGTCTTCACTGATAACAAGGTGCATACCTGTACCTCGCCAGTGGCCTGAAATTGCTTGTGCACATGGGCCGCCTCTACGATCAGTTCCAGTACCGGCTTGTTGTAAATTGCCTTTATTTCCTCCAGGCTCCAGTCATTGCGGAGCACTGTGTTTTGTCCGTTCTGCATCATGGTACTCGTGTTTAGGGTTACGAAGGTAATTTGAAGATTTAGGAATAAAAAATCACCATCTGGGGTGAACTTAGTGGATAAATACTTAACTGGTTCAGCTTGTGAGGGTTTTCTGTGGAAAAATTGGTGTGTGAATTTGTGAAGTGTTCACATGCCGCAGAGGGGAGGTCAGGCAAGAGGTGCAGGAGGGTACGAGGGAAACAAAAAATCCCCTGCATGCGCTGCAGAGGATTCCTCGTGTCAGGCTGGTCGCCGCCCTACTTTTCTTCCTGTATTTCCCCGTTGCGGTACACCCGGGTCTTGATCACTTTGCCTTCGGGACTGAGGTACTTCCAGGTGCCTGTCTCGCGGTTGTTACGGAACTGCCCCAGCACCTCTACCTTGCCATCTTCATCATATTGCTTGTACGGCCCAAAGCGCCGCCCGTCCTTGTGGTTCGTCTCGGACCTCAGCTTACCAGAGGCGTAGTAGGTATAACTCAGGCCAACGATCTTGCCGTCCTGGTAGGTGTGCTTCTCTTTTACCTGCCCGTTCTCGTGGTACTCGAGGCGATCGCCTACCAACTTGCCGGCATTGTAGGTCTCGCTGTGCTGTACCTGCTTTGCAGGCGAGTCGAAGTAGGTCTTCCAGGTGCCGTGCTTCTGCTTGGCTTTTAGCTGTTCTTCCGCCTGTAGGTTTCCGGAAAGGTAATAACGCAAGGTCTTGCTGTCGTCCCCATTGTTCGAACTTACCGTTTCTTCTTTCAGCTGGCCGGTTTCGTAATAGTACAGCGCTTTGCCGTTGATAGCACCGTTCTTGTAACTGATCACGCTGCGCGGCTTCCCGTCCTCATAGTAGGATTTGGCAGTTCCATCCATTTTGCCAGTTACAAAGCTGCCCTCCGTGCTGAGCTTCCCGTTTTTATAATAGCTTTTGTAAGTTCCCTGCTTCTCGCCGGCCACGTTCACTGTTTCCGTCTGTACTTGGCCATTGTCATAGAACGTATTATAAGAGCCCTCCAGCATGCCGTTTTTATAGGTGGCCTCTGTTTCCGGCTGACCGTTGGCATAAAAGGTTTTGGCCGGGCCATTCTGCTGGTTGTTCCTGTAGGTGATCTCAGATTTTAGCTGGCCGTTAGGATAGTACTCCCGCACCAGGCCTTCCGGGTGGCCCTTCTCGAACTGGGTTTCCTTTTTTACCCTGCCATCCTCGTAGAATGTCTTGAAGAAGTCTTGCTGCAGGTCGTTCTCATAGCGCCCTTCCTGCACTAGTTTCCCATCCGGGCTGTATGCTTTAAAAGGCCCCTGCTTTACGTCCATCACGTAGGTTAGTTGCATTCTGGTTTGGCCGTTGGGGTAAAACTCAGTGTACACGCTATCCTTTTTGCCCTCCACAAATTTCACCAGTGCCTCCCGTTCTCCGCCGGGGTAATAGCGGTTATAGTAACCTACAATGGCGGAATCCGGGATAATATAATACTCCTCTTTGATGGCGGCGGGCGCATCTTTATGGTAGGTTGTTACCTTGGTTTGTGCCATGGCAAAGCCTTGCAGCAGGCTAAGGGGCAACAGGAAAGACAGGAACTTGTACATGTGCGATGACTAAGATAAGGGTTCTGGTATTGCTGGAGCCAGGGCTCGTTTCTGCTGTTTTAACACGAAGTGCTTGAAAAGCATTCAAAGCTACTATTCGTGTGCAAAAAGAAAGCCTTACGTGCTTAACGTAAGGCTTTCCGCAAACAATATGCCTAAGCGGGGTTACAGTTTCTCAATCACGATAGAGGAGGCACCACCACCGCCGTTGCAGATACCGCTCACCCCGATCTTACCCCCTTTTTTGTCCAGTACGTTGCAAAGGGTAGCCACAATGCGGGCACCGGAGGCACCCAGCGGGTGACCGAGTGACACGGCCCCGCCAAATACGTTCACGTTGCCGCCTTCCAGGCCAAGTTTCT
Source organism: Pontibacter ummariensis (assembly GCF_900188175.1). Lineage (GTDB taxonomy): Bacteria > Bacteroidota > Bacteroidia > Cytophagales > Hymenobacteraceae > Pontibacter > Pontibacter ummariensis. Next base: position 19,001 of record NZ_FZOQ01000025.1, read on the forward strand.
GGTTATTGGCGATCGATACCACCGAGAATGCTTCGTTGATTTCGTAGAAGTCTACTTCAGAAGGTTCTACGCCTGCATTTTTCAGTGCTTTCGGAATGGCCAGGGAAGGAGTAGTGGTGAACCAGATCGGGTCCTGCTCCGCGTCAGCAAAGCCCAGAATTTTGGCGATTGGCTTAACACCCAGTTCTTCCGCTTTCTCTTTGCTCATCAGTACAAGTGCCGCAGCCCCATCATTCAAGGTGGAGGCGTTTGCAGCGGTAACAGAGCCTTCTTTGTCAAAAACCGGGCGGAGCGAAGGGATCTTTTCAAAATTTACTTTCTTGTACTCCTCGTCTTCTGTTACCAGGATCGGGTCTTTGCCGCGCTGTGGAATCTCTACTGGTACGATCTCGTCCTTCAGCAGACCCGCTTCGGCAGCCTGTGCTACTTTTTTATAGGAACCGATCGCGTACTCGTCCTGCATCTCGCGCGTGATCTGCATTTCCCGGGCGGTGTTCTCGGCGGCATTTCCCATGTGGAAGTCGTTGTACACGTCCCACAGGCCGTCTTTCAACAGGCCGTCCGTCATCTGGCCATGACCCAGTTTGGCACCGAAGCGGGCTTTCTCGAGGTAATACGGCACATTGCTCATGCTCTCCATGCCCCCCGCCACGATCACGTCCTTATGGCCCAGCATGATGGCCTGTGCGGCAAACATGATGGCTTTAGAGCCAGAGGCACACACCTTGTTCACGGTGGTACACTCTACTTCGTGACCCAGGCCGGCAAAGATCGCCGCCTGACGTGCAGGCGCCTGGCCCAGGTTAGCAGAGAGCACATTGCCCATGATCACTTCTTTTACCTCTTTTTTATCTACCCCGGCTTTCTCCAGTGCCCCTTTGATGGCAGCAGCACCTAGTTGTGTTGCGGACAGACTCGATAAGGCGCCGCCAAAGCTACCGATGGGAGTGCGCACAGCCGATATAATATATACTTCCTTGGTTTGCATAGTTTTAATAGGATTTGTTGCGTTTTGTTGTGAAGTTACAGGGATTTGCCCTCAAAACCAAACGATCGTTAGCCTAGGAGGGTTGTGGTGTACTTGGTCTTAGAAGGTGATGTTTGGTGGGCAAGATGGGTCCAAAAGGTACGCATAGCGACACCGAACGACAGAGGGACATGCTCTCATTATTCAGGTAAAGAGCTGGGAAGTAAGCTGTCTAAAACCTTTAAAAGGTTTTCAGGTTTATGTAACCTTAAAAGGAATAGATAAACGAGCAATGAAAAGACTACTTACAGTGCCCGTACTCGGAATGTTTCTGCTGGCCAGCTGTTCGCAAACCAAGCCGGAAGCAGAGGCCGAAGCGGCTACGACACAGGAATTACAGAATGAGGCCATAGCCGCAGAATCAACAGAAGTTGAGTTAACCAAAGTAGCCACGTTTAAGAGCAATCAGGTAACAGGGGTAACGATGACGGAAGACGGACGCCTCTTTGCCAACTTCCCGCGTTGGCGTGAGGATGTGCCTTTTTCGGTGGTGGAGGTGATGCCGGATGGAACACCGAAGCCCTATCCGAACGAGGCCTGGAACAGCTGGACCGGGCAGCCGCAACCCCACCAGTTTACGTCTGTGCAATCGGTCGTGGCGCATGACGGTTCGCTGTACGTGCTGGATCCGGCAAATCCAATGTTCAAGGGCGTCGTGGGTAATGCCAAGCTGTACGAGTTTGATCTGGCGACGAACACCCTGAAAAACACCTGGGAGTTTGATCGGAGCGTGGCACCCGAGCAATCTTACCTAAACGACCTGCGGCTAGATGACGAGCGGGGGAAGATCTATATGACAGACTCCGGCTTAGGAGCCATTGTGGTGCTGGACCCAGCAACCGGGAAGGCCCGGCGTCTGTTGGATAACCATGTGTCGACAAAAGCGGAGAACGTGTTCCTGAACATCAACGGAGAGAAGTGGCTGCGTAACGGCCAACAGCCCCAGATCCATTCGGATGGCATTGCCCTCTCTCCGGATAACGATAGCCTGTACTACCATGCCCTCACCGGCTATACCTTGTACCGGGTGCCAACAGATGCCCTGGCAAACGCAAGTCTTCGTGAAGCAGTTGTGGAGGAGAAGGTACAAAGCCTGGGAAATACGCCGGCGCCGGACGGGATGATCTTTGACGAGCGGGGGAACCTGTACATGGCCGACCTGGAGCGGGACGCGATCGTGTACCGAACGCCATCCGGCGAGATAAAGACCCTGGTGCAGGACCCGCGCATCGACTGGGCCGATACCTTTACGATTGGCCCGGACGAAATGCTTTACTTCACCACCTCCAAACTGGCAGCCGCCACAGGCGATATCAGCAACATGACGTTTGAGATTTACAAGGTGCCCCTGGCAAAGGACTAAAAAGGCAAAGCGCAAGCGGAAAGGGCAGGAGAGAACTCCTGCCCTTCTTGTTTAGTCGGCGTAACCCTCCAGGCTGCTCAGTGCCTGCGTGGTCCGCATAAACTGTCCGGTCCCAAAGGCTACTTCTTTCCCCCGCTCGTTGTAGAGGGTCGCCTCTGCGACAAAAAGGCTTTTGCCTTGCGAGCGTAAGGTGCCTACAGCCCGTAAGGTGCCGCTGGCGACAGGGCGAAGCAGGTTTAACTGAAAAGAGGAGGTGACGATAAAAACATCCCGCACGAGGGAGGCAACGGCAAAATAGGCAGCATCATCCATTAACTTGAAATAAACCGCCCCATGTATGGCATTGGCACCGTGAAAGTACTTTTCCTGTACGGGGAGTGTAATCTCGGCCCGGCTATGCCCTACCCGGATGCTGCTGCCATTAAATAATTCCTGGACCTTTGCTCTGTGATAAAGCCGTTCCAGGCGCTGGAAATGTTCTTCGTGTTGCATAGGGCAAGTATACGGATTAATCCGCTAAGCCTGCCGCTGCGCCAGACTGGTTCATGGGGAGTGTGCTTGTTTCTAATTATTCCCTACTTTAGCAGCCATAACACACTTATCGGATGACGGAGTATAATCACGGCCTGGGCATCAGTCACCTGGAGTTCTGGGTAAAAGACCTGGAGGAGTCACTGAGCTTTTACAGCCAGCTCTTTCCTATCATCGGCTGGTATGCGCATACCCGAACCTCCTTTAGCTGCGGGATACACGAGATTTACTTCAAAGAAATGCCTGTAGAGCGGCACGATAGCCTGGGGGTGCGCCATATCTGTTTTCATGCTAACAGCCGCGAGATGGTAGACAGAGTAGGGGAGTGGCTGCAAAGCATCGGTGCAGGTATTATCCGGGGCCCACAGCCCATGCCCCACTATACGGAACAGTACTATACGGTGGACTTCCGCGACCCCAATGATTTTGTGCTGGAGGTGGCTTATATGCCTGATATCCCTTTATAGGGAGAAGGGCTAAGGCTTAAGAAGGTTTTTTGCAGCCATGCGTGCTTTTACAGCGGTCACATCAATGCCGGCATGTTCCATCTTCTGCACCGCCAGTTCTTCGATCAGCTCTTTTAAAGTGGACAGGCAGGTATCAAATGCGGTGTGCTGCCCCATCAGGAACACCATTTCCTGCTCTATCTCCAACCAGGTCGCGATGTCGGCATGGTTATGCTGTATCCGCACCTCCAGTTTGTCCAGAGCATGGGCTACTTTGGCCTCATAGGTTGCTTTCTCCTCAAACTCATGCCACAGTTCGTACACGTGCTCGCCGATGCCCTCGCCTAGTGTTTGGCGGAGGTTTGCGATGGCCTGCAGTTCTTTCTGGCGCTTCAGCTCCATTGCCTCCGGGGTCTTCACCTCAAAGGCAGGAACGTCCCCGGCTTCTGCCTCCACCAGGTCGTGGATGATCACCATTTTCAGGGTGCGGGCTATATCAATGCGCTTGTCTAGGTAAGGCTCCAACAGCACCACCATGAGCGACATCCGCCAAGTGTGCTCCGCCACGCTTTCCTGCCGTCCGTTAGACAGCCAGCTGTGGCGCATTTCATACTTCAGCTTTTCGGCCAGGTGCAGTACCTCCAGCACCCTTTTCAGGTCTTCTTTCAATTGATCTAGTAACAGGTTTCAAAAGTCCTCAGGCAGCAGCTAAGGAATAAGTGGATGGGCTGCTTAAGCCCCGGATGAGGCGCTGGCTAAAGCGCGGAGTTCTTTTACCCTTTGCTCAAAGAACAGGTCTTCCTTTCCTTCGCCTACAATGGCGATGGTCTTGTAGAAATCCATCAGCTCCGGTTCATGGGTAGCCTTGGTCCCTTTTCGCACGTCCAGGTAGGCAAAGCGCATCCAAACCACCGACTTTAGAGCGCCTGTCTCCGGATCCAGCATCTGGCCCTCCGTCAGGAGGTCTGATGCCGTAAACCAGCGCAGGTTGGTGCGGATGATCACTTCTTCGTTGTACTTTGCCTCCCGCAGGTAAGCGATCTGGCTGGAGGCCACCACCCAGGCTTTCCCGCTTTGCCGCATGTGTTCGTAGATGTCCCGCTGGTACACTTCGCGCATCTGGTCTTCGCGTGCGTTCATGAAGTAGTCTACATAGCGGCCATTGTTCAGGTGGCCAAAAGGGTCAGAATCCTCGAACCGGATGCGCACGGTGCTTTCCGGGTACTGTGGTAATGTGCTTTGATCTTTATCCATGTTATGATGATGCGTAGGGCTTTTGCTTCTTTGATAGCTGCGCTTCGTTAAGCGCTGTAGGTTAACTCGATCTGGACACGCTCCCCGCCGCTGTATTTATGCAGCACAATGTTTATCCTGTCCGACTCCTGGTAATGGGCGGCTATCCCTTTGATGATGCCAACGGCAAGGGCGGCCATACGGCGCTTGGAGTGGTAGTCGATGATGAGCTTTTTGGCGTTTACGCGGGTAACGTGCAGTATCGGCGGAGTGGCTTCCGGGCTGCTTACCCGCACGGCGCGGTGCATGTTGTTTTCGGTATGCTCTACCAGGTCGAGTGTGCGCCACGCTGGGTTTATGTAGAGCTGGTACACATCGAGCAGGTCTGGTACCAGAAAAGTGCCCACCTGCTCCAGAAACACCTCTGCCGGGAGCTCCCACTTCGCAGCGGCAGTATGAACGAGGGCGATGATGTCTGCATCAGGGTAAATCTCTGTGGCATTAAACTGCGGGCGCGAGACCTGCGCCTCGTCTTTCAGTTCCTGCCACGCCTGCACCCCGTGCGTTTGCTGCACAAATTTTTTGAACTGTAAGAATATGAATCCATGCATCTCTTTTTCTTGCTTTGGTGTCCAGAAACTGTTCCTGTGATCTGGTCTTACCAGTCAGGCTTGGTATGGTCAGGCTTGGTATGGTCAGGCTTTCTGGTCGACTTTCTGGGTAATTGTTGAATGTACTGTAATTCTGCGTTACGCATGGCATCCAGCAGCAAACGGGCCTTTTCGGGGCTCATGTTTATTTGCTGTAGCCTGTCGCGCCGGGTTTGCGCCCGTTCGTCCTCTGCGGAGGGGGCATCCGCCCCACCACGTGGCTTTTGGTTCGGATCGGGCGTGCCCTCCGGGTTTTGCCCTTTGGTGTCGCCGGGTAACTTGCCGCTGCTCTCTTCTCTGTCCTGGTTGCCGGGTTGTTCGCCCTGCTGGCCGCCTTCTCCCTGGCCCTGGCCGATGCCCGACTCCTGTTGCCCTTTTTTATCGGGCTGTGGCTGCTCTACCTCTTCTTCAGAAGTGCCGTTCGCATCTTGCTTTTTACGGGGCTGTGGCTCCACTTCGTCGCTCGCCGGTGGAGGAGGGGGGATGCTGTCGGGGAGCGCGCTTTCGGCCTCGGGCGCCTGCAGTTTTTCCTGAGGCGGGGTTTGGGCTTTCTCCGGGTGGAGGTCCAGGTACTTTTTTAGTAACTCAAAGTTGTACCGGGCCGCCTCGTTCGAGGGTTCGGCGATCAGGGCCTGCTTGTACAGCGAGAGCGCCTGCTTGTATTTTTGCTGCTTAGTGGCAATGTTACCCAACTGCAGGTGGGTAATGGCCCTCAGGTGCTGAGTAGGGTGATCCGCCAGCAGGTAATAGCTTTCCTGGGCCTGCGGCAGGAGACCCGCCTGGTAATAGGCGTGGGCCAGGTTCAGCCGCAGTTGATCGTCCTGCACATCTAGGTCGCTGAGCAGGTATTCGTAGGCCGCAATGGCCTCTACGTAGTCTTTCTTTTCATAAGCAACAGCCGCGCGTTTCGCATACTCGTTGATGCGCGAGATCGTGTTTAGCCCGCCACCCAGGATGCTGATCAGGAACAGGATAAAGAACGGTTTCATATACGCACGAGTTTAATGGTGATCAAAACATCCAGTGCAATCAGAAACAGTGCCAGTGCCAGGGGGTAGATGTATTTGTTTGCCGTCACATCGATCGTCTTGCTCTCCCGCAACTCTCCCTCTATGTTGTTAATGGCGCTGATGAGCTTGCTAACCTCGCTCACCCGGTCGTTTACCTCGTAGTACTGTCCGCCCGTTAGCGCCGCCAGTTGCATCAGTGGCTCCGGGTTTAACCGGGTAAGGACCGTGTTGCCTTCCGCATCTTTCTTCAGCCCGCGGTTTGTTGGTATGGGGCTACCCGCGGTGGTGCCAATGCCCAGGGTATATACCCTGATGTTCTGGTCCCGCAGTTGCTCGGCCAGCTCTGTTACTTCTCCTCCAAAGTCCTCCCCATCGCTTACCAATACCAGTACCCGGGCCTTCTGCTCTTCTGCCTCCGGCATAGCGTTCTGCTTTAGCTTGTCCAGGGTTAATGCCAGCACGGGCGCATAGTCGGTGCCGGAGTGGGGCACAAGGCTGGTGCGTAGGGTTTGGGTGTACAGTTGCAGGGCATTCTGATCGTAGGTGAGCGGACTCTGCACAAAGGCCTCGTTCGAGAACACCAGCAGCCCGATGCGGTCGGAGTTGAAGCGCGTGATCAGGCGCTGTATCTCGTGCTTGGCCTTCTCCAGGCGCGAGGGCTGCACATCGGTTGCGTCCATGGACTTGGACAGGTCTACTGCAATGAACAGGTCCTTTCCAATGGTCCTGATCTCTTTTTTCATGGCCCCGAAGGAGGGGCCCAGGATGGCGACAATGAGGAGGACCGCATACACGTGGCGCAAGAGGAACTTAAACCAGATGCCGTGCGGGCGCTGTCCGAAAAATAAGGCAACCTTCCGTACACGCAGCAGATACCCTACGTACAACCCGAAGAACAGGATGCCTAAAAGTAGCTCAAGCAGGGTAAGGGTTTGGTACCAGATCATGTTTTTAGGAACAGGGCTACGCAACATTATCGCTTTTGCACTTGCTGCTAGCTGCAAAGATACAAAAGCTGCCTCTCAAATTAAGTTTTACCGGCGGGGGAAAAGGGGAAATCCGCTACCCTGCGCGGTACCTTGAACGCCGAAAGGCCTGTATTTATGTTGCCGCAGCTATGCGCTGAAAAAAGTTTTAAAAAAATGTGCCTCAGCAAGCAGAAAAGAATCAAATAGTTAGCCGATGGCGATGCGCAATTTTACGTTTATGGGGCCTGAATTTTAGGGGTTGCTCTTGCGCTATAAAAACTAATGTAGTATGTTTGCAATCTCTTAAGCAGTAAGAGACACCACGGAGAGGTGGGTGAGTGGCTTAAACCAGCAGTTTGCTAAACTGCCGTACCCGTAAGGGTACCGGGGGTTCGAATCCCCCCTTCTCCGCTGTAAGATGACGATGAAAAAAACTGAAAAAAAGTTTTTGCAAATCTAAAATCTTCACTTACCTTTGCACCGCAATCAGGCAGAACGGTTGAAAGATCAGAAGCCAGAAAGCGAAAATAGTTCGGGGTGTAGCGTAGCCCGGTATCGCGCCACATTTGGGATGTGGAGGTCGTAGGTTCGAATCCTGCCACCCCGACTAAAAAAATTTCGGAAGCAATTCCGAAATTTTTTGTTTAAGGGTAGAGCATTTGCTCTCCTGAGAACGCTGGTCCCGTAGCTCAGCTGGATAGAGCAACTGCCTTCTAAGCAGTAGGTCTTTGGTTCGAATCCAAACGGGATCACTCCATTATCAAGCACTTATAAGTTTTAGCTTATAAGTGCTTTTTTTATGTGCACACAAATTTTTTTCAGCAAAATAGCCGTGCACGCAACATCTTTCCGGTTATCAAGAGCTGATTTACTCAAGAAAGAGAACAGCTTATCTTTTCGTGTATTTACTAGGTGGTGTAGTTCAACATGCTGCCGTGTAATCCTATATCATTGAAGTTGATAGTCCAAATACTCCTGTCGGAGCATAAGCGTACAAATAGGCTTACCTCATTACCCCGGTTTTCCGGAAACACAAATACTAGAAGTGTAATTCGGGCGCTGCTCGGCCTTTTGGACTTGTAGTAGACGCACTTGCTCAGTTAGAGCACATGGCACAATCTGCTAATGCCTACCTCTGCAGAGGCCGTTTCCTAGGCTGTTTGTCGCTTATGGCAGGGCTTGTCGGAACACTTGGCCTTGAGGTGGCGGTTCTCATCCTCCAGCTCCTTCATGCGTTTGAGTTTGGTGGCGTCCACTGCATTATCGCGCTGGCGTCACTTGTAGAAGGCAGCTTGGCTCACGCCATACTCCCGGCTGGCTCTGCTGCCCCCTTGCCATTCTCGAACTCCTTCAGGGGCTTGGTGATCTGCTGGGGAGTGAACGTCTTTCTTTTCAAAAGTAACTGTACAAAATCAAATATTTTTCTCTATTGTAAAACAGTTTTATGATCGGGGGAGCTGCCAGTTACCTTTCTAGCTCTGTAGTGATGTCTTTGGTCTGGCACTTTACTATAGAAGTGTATCCGAATCCTTTACACGAGGTCTAACAGTTACCACGAACTGATTTACGTTTTCATGCATGCACATCCTGAAACTTTCTATATTCGTGAATTTCTCGAATGAAGATAAGTAAGAGAGGTGGCTAACCGCGACTCCAAGGGTGAATAGTTTTTTCAATTGCTAACAGCGTTCTCATACTGGTTCAGGTGTGATTCCATGTAGGTTGTTGGCGGAACGCCGTAAAGGTCTTTGAAAGCAGTGGAAAAGGAGGCCAGGCTTGTGAACCCTACCGCAAAGGCAACTTCCGAAATGTTCAGGTGCTTGCTCGAGAGCAGGTCTGCGGCTTGCTGCAGGCGGACATTCCGTATGAAGTCACGCGTAGACTGGTTGGTGATTTCCTTCATCTTACGATGCAGATGCACCCGGCTGATGCCAATCTCACCGGCAATCATTTCCACGCTCAGGGCCGGATTGTCCATGTTGCGGTTTATGATGTCCAGGAGTTTGTTTAACAGCTTTTCATCCGCCGACTTGATGGCGACTTTCTGTACTTTATCGCGCTGGTCCTGGTTCCCGCTGAAGTTATTCCGGAGCATATCGCGGTTCCTAATGATGTTTTGAACCGTCTTTTTCAATATGTCAATGTTGAAGGGCTTCACCATGTAGGCGTCCGCTCCAATACCCAACCCTTCTAATGTGTCCTCTTCCTCTGCTTTGGCTGTTAACAGCACGACAGGAATATGGTTGACATTCACGTTCTGCTTGATTTTCCGGCAGAGGGTGATCCCATCCATTTCAGGCATCATCACGTCACTGATGATCAAGTGAGGAGCCTTTTCCAAGATGGCGGAGAGTGCCTCTTTCCCGTTCGCGCTCTCCGTCATATGGAACTCTGAAGAGAGTTCCCGGCAGATATACTTCCGGATCTCCTTGTCATCGTCCACCACCAGCACCCGCATATTGGTTTTGGAACTCACTTTAAACTCTTCCGGCCCTTCCACTGGAGCTGGCAACGCTGGTACAGCAGGCTCGGAGGCCTGTACGAAAAGGCTGGGTTCCATTAACTCCTCCGGTTTCAGGTGATCCTTCCCAAGCGGAAAGCGCATGACAAAGCGGCACCCTTGGGCTCCGTTATTGTTCTCTGCCCTGATACTGCCATGGTGAAGCGCTACAATGGATTGGGTGAGACTTAAACCGATGCCCGTGCCCGCTGCAAAATGATTATGGGATGTGCGGACCTGGTAAAAGCATTCAAAAACCTTCTTCAGTTCGTGGTATGGAATGCCAATGCCACTATCCGAAACAATTAACTCAACATAGCGGCGCAATGCACCTGCTGCGCCATCGTCCTCGCCGGTCTGGAGATAAATGTCAATGTTACCTCCATCAGGTGTAAACTTGAATGCATTGGAGAGCACATTCAGGACAGCCTTATCAAAATAATCAGGGTCTACCCATACCGGTAGCTGTTCGGTGCTGCGGTGGAGATGGAGGCCGATGTTCCTGGTCTGGGACTGCTCTTCGAAAATGGCGCATAGTTTTCTGATGAATCCCACGATTTCCACTTTCTGAAACTTCAGTTGCATTTGTCCCTTGTCGATCTTACGGATATCCATGAGCTGGTTGATGAGGTGCAGAATGCGTTCAGCGTTATGCTGCATGGTAAGGTAAGTCTGCTGGCGATCCCGGTCTTTGTCTGTTGAAATGAGTTTTTTCAGCGGACTGATGATCAGGGTCATGGGAGTGCGAATCTCGTGGGAGATATTGATAAAGAACTGCAGCTTGGCGTCAATGATTTGCTTTGCATGCTGATGCTCCAGCATTTTCTGACGGGTGCGCAGCCGGTGGCGGACCTGCAGCCATACGAGTAAAAGCACGGCTGCCAGGATAAGCCCGTAAAAAAACTTTGCCAGGGGAGAGAAATACCAGGCTGGAGAAATAACAACGGTCACCTCCCTTACATCAGAATAGTCGCTGTAGTTTCTGGCCCTGAAGCGGAAGCGGTAAGTACCCGGAGTTAGATCCGTAAAGTTGACGGTGTTTGTTCCCGGGCGCAGGGTAATCCACTCCTCGTTCTGCAGGGAATACTGGTAGGTGATCCGCTCCGGGTTGGCAAAGTCCATGGCCGACAGCTCCATACTGAAGGAATTGTCCTTGTGCGAGAGATGGAAGCTGTCCGCCTCCATCACAGCGGCATTGACAATGGCATACGGGCCGGACCTCATTCCTTTTTTCACTGCCTGGTTATGCAGGTAAAAACCGGTTATACGCACGTTCAGGTCATTTCCTGTAGTGGGGGGATTATCTGGTATATCAGCTGGATTGAACAAGGTAATGCCGTTAATTCCCCCGAAAATGATCTGTCCCTTGCTGTCTACGTACGCCGCTCCTTTGCTGAACTCATTGCCCTGTAAGCCGTCATTCGCATAGTAACTGATGAAGCTGTTTTTTTTCGGATCCAATTTCGTCACGCCGTAGTTCGTACTGATCCAAAGGCGGCCGGCCTTGTCTCCCTTCACGGCGCAGATGACGTTGCTGGGCAGCCCGTCCTCCATCGTATAGGTTTTTATCTTGTTAGTTTCTACCTCCAGGCGCATCAGTCCCTGAGAAGTGCCAATCCAGATATTCCCTTCCGGGTCTTCGTGCAGCGCGTAGATGATGGAGCCCTGCAGCAGGCGGTTGGTGCCGTGGGTAGAGGCAAAGTTTTTGGTTTCCAGGTCAAGGCAGCCGATACCATCGTAAGTGCCAATGTAGAGCTTGTTTTTGCTGGTGAGCAGCAGGCAATTGATCCAGCGGCTGGGGAGGTGGTTCTGTACGCCTGTGTTGCTGGCCCCCGGACGGGCATAGTAGTGGGTGAGCTTCTGGGTGCGCAAGTCCATTGAGAAGAGACCGGCTCCCATCGTGCCGATCCAGACTGTCTTGTGCCTGTCTTCCAGGATACTGTACACGCGCTCTACCGGATCATTATGCTCATCACGCAAGGCGGTGATATAGTCGCATTTTCCTGTGCTGCGGTCTAGCTTTGCCAGGCCATTGAGGTAGGAGCCCAGCCAAAGGTTCTGGTCCGAATCCTCGTAAATGCTCATAATGGAGGAGGGCACCGAGGAGGGGGAAGCCGTTCGGTCAAAATGCGCTATTTGTTCCCCATCCAAATCGATGGCGTAAAGGCCGTCGCTGTCCGTTCCGACCCAACGTGTGCCCTCATGGTCTTCATGAACAGAAAGGACGGCATTAGAGCCGATGGTGTTGTGGTTGACGGATTTGTACCCGACATACTTGAAGTTGCTGGAGTTTGCAGGCAACAGCAGAACGCCTTTTTGGTAAATTCCCAGCCAGAGGTTACCCGCCTGATCCTCCAGGATAGAGTGCACTTTTGACTTTAAAAGGTTAAAGGTAGCTACGTTAAAGTTCCCCTCAGTTATTGTTCCACTGTTCAGGTCATAGATCTTTACGCCTTCCCCGTCCGTTCCCAGGTAGAGCTTGCCTTCCCGCCTGCTCATGTGCATGGTGCTGATGGACAGCTCCGGAGAAGGAGGGTACGGAATCTGCTGGAATGCACCAACTGACTCCTTGTACATAAAGAGCCCATTGCTCAAACTGCTGACATACACGTTTCCCGCTCTATCCTGGCAAATACCGCTAATCGTATTACTGGGTGCCTCTATCCCACGGAAGTGCCTGGTTTTCCCATTCCTGTCGATAAGGAAAAGCCCTTTGTCCTGCGTGGCTACCCAAAGCCGCTGTTCCCTGTCTTCAAAAAGATAATCAATGATTGCAGCAGGGATGAACTGGTGTCTCTGCTGGATAACAGGCTGGTTTCCCTCAAAAGTGAGCGAGAACACCCCAAATCCTGAGGTGCCGATAAGGATCTCCCCGTTTTCGCGCTCCGTGATGCTGAGGACATGGGCATCCGCTTCTTTGCCGTCTTCGGGTAAGAGGCGGATTTGCCTGAAGGAGTCTGTCGCATGGTCGTACAGCTGCAGGCCATTGAAATAACCTACCAGCAGATGGCCTTTCGAGTCTTCGAACAGAAGGCGTACGTAATTATTTAAGATGGAAGCCGGGTTCCGCTGATCATGCTTATAGATGGTGAACTTGGAACCATCGTATCGGTTCAAGCCATCCTCAGTGGCCACCCAGACAAGGCCCTTGCTATCCTGATACACCTGATAGATAAGGCTGTTGGATAGCTCTACGTCCACGGAAAACATTTTCCCCGGCTGTGCAGAAGCCCCGGAGAAGAGCAGGAGGAGTAGAAAAAGAAGTTTGTTTTTGATGTTCACCGTAAAATAAGTGTTCATGACAAGCAGTTTCAGCCAGCCACACCGTCTGTTTTAAATTAAAACTGTAGCCTTCCTGCACGCTCCTGGAGCGTAGGTGTGGGCGTTAGCTCCGGCTCCTTTACCTCTTAGTGGGGCTGTATCTGAACCAAAAGCATAGTATGGTACAACCCGCTCAATCATTGCCTTCCTGCCAAAGCATTGCCCTGTCTAACTTAGCTTTCTGCCGTCTACTTTCCAAGCGGTTTGCCGGGAAAAGAACAAAAACTATCCAAAATAGAGAGTCCTTTCGCTATTGCACCAGCGGTTCTTATTTAGAAGCAGAAGAGCATGCGATACGCTTTTGTTCCTGTACAGCTTCAAGGGAAGCAGCTGCGGAAGTTGTGCTTACCGGACAATTTATTTGCACTTTTCGTTCACGGGACTCATTCATGCGGAGCAGAAACTCTGAAAAGCAGAAGTTGGTGAGGGTATAGAGCGGGCCGTGCCGGCTCGGGTAAACCTTCTTAATGCATAGGCAGCGGTAAAGGAAGCAGGATACAGTTGGAGCTGTCTCCTATGTTTTTGGTTACAGGATCTCCACAAAGCAGAAGTGCGCAAGCTTCAGGAGTACACAATCTTGCTCCGCCGTCGGCCAACCATTTAGTAAACTCAGGCAAGTTTCCAGAGAAAGTGGACGGCGCTGCTTTGCCTGGTCTGTTTTGTCTGAAAAAGTGCCGTTACGCCGCATTCAGGCTATTATGTAACATGAGTGCAACGATATGTTACATGTTCTTTTGCGGATGTAACATGGCTGGAAAGACGTGTTACATGAAAATATTCACATAGTCATGGAAGAAGTTATATTTGCTTCTATGTAAGTGAGTGGTTGCTGTAATGAGTGAGTGTTTGCTTTTTTAAGATGAATAGCTACTCAAGAAAGTGATAGCAATGAAATAGAAAGACGGTGAAAATGTCTGTATGGCTTTAACGGGCTATCTGAAAAACGTGGAACCGCATCTGTTATTTGGGGCTCCTCGCATGAAGTGTTATAGGTGTTAGTTACGTCGGCCGCTTTATGGCAGGAAAGAATGCAATGGCGGGTCAGGCGAAACCTTTATCAGGTAAGGCGGGTGCCCATTCTGACCACATTGCTTAAGAGGCATGGACAATTACAATCAGAACTACCTTTTTCCTGGCGGGGCCCCTTACTTGGGCATATAGCATATAAAAGGGCAAGAGCTACCGGATGATTACTTCCGCTTTTCAGCAGCAGGAGTCAGGTAAACTGGAAGCAGGATGGCCCTGTGCTGGAGCGCCGTTCCCGGCTACAAGTTTTTAAACTGTAATAGGGGAGGGGTAGAGGTACGAGGTGGTACAAATTTCTACGGCAACTCCTTTGGCTTGACAAGTAACAGCATAGCTTCCACGCGACGACTACCCATTCGGCATAAAGGCAAGTGCTTGTTTGTGAGGGAACTGGTAAGGAGAAAAGATGCCTCTGCTAAGTGAGACTGCAGTAGGGGGAGCGCCGACCCATGTCCTGCAGATTAAGTGTTTAGATGACGCTTGATATACAGGAGAGGCTATTGTTTAAAGCTGTTCAAGAGGTTCAACTATAAGATTGCAATATGAAAAAATTACTACACCAAAACCTGCATAGGGTCAAATATGCGTTCCTGGGGGTTTGTGTTCAGTGTTTTTTAGTCGAAGCGTCCTGGGCGTCTGAACTTGGTCCCCCTTCGAAAAGCCTGAACACGGCATCCTTTCTAACAGAAGGGGCTACACCCCATACTCGGGTTAAGAGCCGTCTGCAACAGGGTATAGTGATTACCGGGAAGGTTATACTAAGTGACGACCAACAGGGCATACCCGGGGTAAGCGTGTACCTGAAAGGCTCCAGTGTCGGAACAGCTACAGATGCGAATGGGAATTACTCCATCAAAGTGCCTTCCCAGGAGTCTGTGTTGGTTTACAGCTTCATTGGGTATGCCACGCAGGAGGTAACTGTCGGTGACCGAACAGAGATCAATGTGACGCTATCAGCAGATGTCAAGGCTTTGCAGGAGGTTGTTGTGGTGGGGTACGGCGAGCAGAAAAAAGAAAGCGTGGTTGCTGCCATTACCCAAACGACCGGCAAGGTGCTGGAACGTGCCGGTGGGGTATCCAACGTTGGGGCGGCATTAACAGGTAATGTTCCTGGCGTCGTTACATCAGCCAGTACGGGTATGCCAGGTGAGGAAGACCCACGAATCGTCATTCGTGGGAGCAGCTCCTGGAACAGCTCGTCTCCACTTGTGCTGGTGGATGGCATTGAGCGACCAATGAGTAGCGTGGACATTACCTCAGTTGAGTCCATCTCTATCCTGAAAGATGCTTCGGCTACTGCTGTGTATGGGTCAAGAGGGGCGAACGGCGTGGTGCTCATCACTACCAAAAGAGGCCAGGCAGGAAAAGCGATTATCAGGGGAAGAGTGAACACCACCATGAAAGTCCCTTCCAAGCTGCCTGGGAAGTACGACGCCTATGATGCGCTAAGGATCCGTAACCAGGCTATTGAGAACGAGCTTGGGCTTAGGCCGGAGGCTTGGGGGGATTTCCTTCCACAGGATATTCTTGATAAATACCGGTTCCCGGCCAATGAGGAGGAAAGGGCGCGTTATCCTAATGTAGACTGGGCAAACACCTTGTTTAAGGATCACACGATGTCTTACAATGCCAGCCTCAACGTAAGTGGGGGGAGCAAGTTTGTCAAGTATTTCTCCAGTGTCGATTTCCTGCGCGAGGGGGACCTGATGCGGCAGTATGACAACAACCGGGGATACGACCCCGGCTATGGCTTTAACCGACTGAATGTCCGGAGCAACCTGGATTTCCAGCTGACTCCTTCCACGGTTTTCAAGGCGAACCTGGCCGGTTCGTACGGCGTGAAGAAAAGCCCTTGGGGAGCAACCGGTGGGGAGTATGGCATGTGGATCGCTGCCTACAGCAACGCACCCGATGCTTTCCTGCCACAATATGCGGACGGTTCCTGGGGATATTACGCGCCGAACGAGGGGAAGGCGGAGAACTCTGTCAGGAGCCTGGCCATCAGCGGGATACAGTACAGAACCACAACGCGCCTGAACACAGACTTTACGCTGGAGCAGAACCTGGACATGCTGGCCAACGGACTGAGCTTTAGAGGCACTCTTGCCCTGGACAATACGTTTGTCGAGGCCGACAGAGGGGTGAACGACTTGTACAATGACACCCAGCAGTCGTGGGTGGACCCTGTGACCGGCCTGATCACCTATAAGCAAAGCTATGACCCCAACAACAGGTTTGACTTTCAGGAAGGAGTAAAATGGTCCGCCAGCCCGGGAACTGTTTTAAATTATGCGTCCCAGCGCAGGCTTTTCTATCAAGGGCAGCTGAACTACAAAGTTACCCTTGGGGAGAAGCATAACCTGACGGCCATGGGGCTTTTTAACCGGAATGAGTACGCTGTTGGCAGCCAAGTCCCACAGTACCGGGAGGACTGGGTGTTCCGCACCACCTACAACTTTAACGATAAGTACATGCTCGAGTACAACGGGGCCTACAATGGCTCTGAAAAATTCGGCAGGGACTACCGTTTTGCCTTCTTCTCCTCCGGAGGGGTTGGCTGGATGCTCTCTAGGGAGAAGTTTCTGGAGTCCGTTGCTTTTCTCGACATGCTCAAGCTACGCGCCTCTTATGGGGAAGTGGGTGATGACAATGTGTACGGACGGTTCCTGTACATGACGCAGTGGGCTTATGAAGGGCGGGCCAGGCTTGGTACGACCGGCGAGCAGGCGGAACAGAGCCCTTATACCTGGTACAAGGAATCTGCTGTCGGCAACCCGGATGTTCGCTGGGAAAAGGTAAGCAAGTACAATGTAGGCCTTGACTTTGGTATCCTGAAAGGCGCCATTGACGGTAGCGTGGATTTCTTTCGCGACAAACGTACCGATATTCTCATAGTGGGGGGAAGCAGAGCTATTCCTTCTTATTACGGCACAGTAGCCCCGGTAGCCAACCTGGGAAGAGTGCAGAACCAGGGCTTTGAATTTGTGCTGAACCTGAACCACACCTTCGCCAATGGTTTAAATGTGTGGTCTAACCTGAACATGACCCATGCCCAAAACAAAGTGCTGGATGCGGATGACGCGGGCTTGTTGCCGGAGTACCAGAAAGACGCGAACAAGGCGATCGGGCAGGCTTATGCCTATGTGGGCCACGGCTACTACAACACCTGGGATGAGCTGTACGCCAGCACGATCCACAACACAAACGATAACCAGAAGTTGCCGGGTAATTACCAGCTAGTGGACTATAACGCCGATGGGGTGATCGATACCTATGACAACATCCCTTATGGATTTACCGGAACCCCGCAAAACACCTATAACACAACTGTGGGTGCTGAGTGGAAAGGGTTCAATGCTTTCGTGCAGTTCTACGGTGTAAATAATGTGACACGGCAGGTCGTGCTGACCAGCTTAAGCTCCCAGAACCATGTCGTTTACGAAGAGGGTGGCTACTGGTCGAAGGACAATACCGGAGCCGATACCCCGATGCCCCGTTGGCTTTCTACCCCAAGCGGCTATACCAGCGCGCATCGCTATATGTTTGATGGCTCTTACCTCCGCCTGAAGAACGCGGAAATCGGCTATACCTTCAACCCGGGGGCTATCAAGAAGCTTGGTTTTACAAACGTCCGCATCTACTTAAACGGGAATAATCTTCATGTGTGGACGAAAATGCCAGACGACCGGGAATCCAACTTCGCAGGTACAGGATGGGCTTCTCAGGGAGCTTACCCGACTGTAAAGCGATATAATCTAGGTGTTGATCTTTCCTTCTAAACTGTACATCATGAAATCTTTTATAAAAGTTATCTTAAGGTGCAGCGTCGCCTTAAGCCTGGTCCTCACTACATCCTGTGAGGACTACCTGGACGCCACCGATGAATCTGTCATCTCACCCGATGAGGCTTTTGAGAACTTTACCAATTTTCAGGGCTATACCGAAGAGCTTTACCACTGCATCCCGGATTTTACCAATGCTTATTGGACCAACTCATGGAACTGGGGAGAGGACGAAATCCAGTCTTCGGCCCGCGACTTCCACTTCGGGGTTAAAATTGATAACGGTAACTTCTGGGGCTGGCAGTCAGAGCATGACGGGTGGCAGGCCGGCTGGATGGACAGAAACAACACGAACACGAATGACGACCGGTTTACGAAGTCTCTGTGGAAGTTGGGCTGGTACGGGATACGCAAGGCCAACATGGGGCTGGAAAACCTCGACAAAATGACAGGCGCTACGGAAGAAGAGCGGAATCTGATCAAGGGGCAGTTGCTGTTCTTCAGAGGTTGGTTCCATTTCCAGTTCATGCAGTACTTTGGAGGCCTTCCCTACATTGATTATGTGCTGCCCAGCGACGAGAAGCTGACATTACCCCGGCTGAGCTACCAGGAGTGCGCGGAAAAAGCGGCGCAGGATTTCAGGGAGGCTGCCGACTTGCTGCCTGTTAACTGGGACAACACAACTGTAGGAAGAAGAACTTTGGGGAAGAATGCGCTGCGTATCAACAAGATCATGGCGCTGGGCTACCTGGGCAAAAACTATCTGTGGGCGGGCAGCCCCTTGATGAACTCCGAGTCGACGGGTAGCAGAAGCTACAACCCCGAACTGTGCCAAAAGGCAGCCGCGGCGTTTGCCGAACTGCTGAACCTTTGCGAAAGCGGTGAGGCCCCGTACAGGCTCCTTCCTTTTTCTGAATACTCCAAAAACTTCTATACCACCAGCCAGAACTGGCAGATGCCCGGTGGTACCGAAGCAATTTTCCGTGGCCCTTACTATGGCGCCAATGGGTCTAACTGGGGAACCAGTAAGCAGTACCAACCTGCCCCTGTCATTGCCGACGGCGACGTAAAGTTTTTGCCAACAGCGAACTACGTGGACTATTACGGCATGGCGAACGGGTTGCCCATTAAAGACATAACACAGGCCGACGCGGAGTCTGGCTACGACCCGGCCTATCCTTGGCGCGGCCGTGACCCTCGGTTTTACAATGACATTGTGTTCGACGGGGTAAAAGTGGTGCAGGGATCCATGCCTGACAACGTGAAAGACGACCGGTATGCAAACTTGTTCACGGGGGGCAGCTACAGGAATGTGAGCACCGGCAGCCGCACAGGGTACCTGCTTTACAAGTTCATTCCCATAACAGCTAATAAATACGACAACGGCTATGGCTACGGCAACAGCCTCAACATCCACATCCCCTGGATGCGGTTGGCGGATATCTATATCATGTATGCGGAAGCCGCTGCCCAAGGGTATGGTGCGCCCAATGGCAAAGACCCCAATTACAGCAAGACGGCTGTGGAAGCCATCAATGTGGTTCGTGACAGGGCGGGTGTCGGGCACGTAGCCGATCAATTCCAAGGCTCCTTGGATGCTTTTACGGGCGAAGTGAGGCGCGAACGTGCCGTGGAGCTGGCTTTTGAAGGGCACAGGTTCAATGACCTTCGTCGCTGGCTGCTGTTAACGGAGAGCCCCTATACGCTTAAAAAGTCAGTTGAATTTGACAGGGCCGGTGAGTTCAACACCGAAGACCCGAGGCAAAACAGGGTGGTGAACCTGCGTGAGGAGGTTATTCTGGAGCGCAAGTTCAGTAACAAGCACTATTGGCTGCCTCTAAAAAACAACGATGTAAACATGTACCTGGAATTTGCACAAAACCCGGGTTGGTAAAACGGACGATGATTGAAAAAGCTATAGTCTTAAACGGGAACAAAATGAAATACATCTATATTAAAATAGTATTGTGCGCGATAATCGCTTTTACTCCGGTGATACTGAGAGCGCAGAGTACTAACAAGGTTGATATCACGGCTGTTGTTCGTGGGGCTGAGGGAAAGCTTCTTCAAGGTGCTGTAGTGAATAGCCAAGAGGAGGCTACCAGTACAGTGACAGACTCTTTAGGCGCTTTCTCTCTTCAAGTCACCCCTAACTCTGTTTTGTTGGTTAGTGCTTCGGGCTACGAAACAATGCTTGTAGAAGCGACACCTGGTTTAAAGGAAATCACCCTGCTGCCCGGCACAGCTGTTCAGCCAGTACAGGTAGCGTTCCGGCAAGTAGACAAAAATGATCTGCTGGCCGGGGTCTCGGCTGTTAGCGTTCCTGCAGTCCTGGAAAAAAACTATACCACCTACACCTTGGAGGATATGGAAGCCTACATCGGGGGCTTTAACGGCAACAGTATCTGGGGAATGGACAGTTATCTGGTACTGGTGGATGGGATCCCCCGGGATGCCGGAAGTGTGGTGCCTACGGAAATTGAACAGGTGACTTTTCTGAAAGGTGTGTCGGCCGTGGCGCTTTACGGAAGCCGTGCTGCCAAAGGAGTTATTTATATTTCTACCAAAAGGGGAAAGGCACAGGAGCAGCAAATCAACGTACGGGTAAATGCGGGCGTGTTTGTTCCTAAAAGTTATCCTAAATACCTGGGCTCCGCTGAGTACATGACCCTGTACAATGAGGCGCGTCGAAATGACGGGTTGGATGAACTGTATTCAGATGCTGTTATCTACAGCCATGCCTCCGGGGCAAATCCTTACCGCTATCCGAATGTCGATTACTATTCCTCAGACTACCTGAAAGAGACCTACAACCGGTACGACGGTACGGTCGAGATTTCCGGGGGGAACGAGCAGGCCCGCTACTACACCAATCTCGGCTTCAACACTACAGGTTCTCTCCTGAACTTCGGGGAGGCAAAGGACAACAGCAACGAGCGCTTCAACATCCGCGGAAACGTGGACATAGACCTGAATGAGTTCATCTATGCGAAGGTAGACGCTGCCGCCATCTACAACAGTGGGCGGGGTGTAAACGCAAATTACTGGAGCGGCGTTGCCTCACTCCGTCCGCACCGGTTCTCCCCGCTTATCCCGA
The DNA here is from genome assembly GCF_900188175.1 of Pontibacter ummariensis. Lineage (GTDB taxonomy): Bacteria > Bacteroidota > Bacteroidia > Cytophagales > Hymenobacteraceae > Pontibacter > Pontibacter ummariensis. The sequence continues at coordinate 39,955 of NZ_FZOQ01000025.1, forward strand.
TCAGCATGCTTGAGGAAAGCGATGAGGCTTCCTGGCAACTGGTGAACAACAGCAACAACCTGATAGACGGGAAGTATCTTTTAGGAGGTACGCAACTAGATCAATCAAACCCCTTTGCCAGTATTTACGCCGGCGGGAGCAACAAGTACACCAGCCGCCAATTTCTCTTTAACACAGGAGTGGGGGCAGACTTACGGAATGTGCTGAAAGGGCTGTCCTTCCAGTCCACCTTCGGGGTAGACTACTCCACGTCCTATAGCCAGTCTTTCAACAACAACTACGCCGTGTACGAGGCGGCTTGGAACAATTACGCCGGGTACGATCAGATCAGCAGCCTGACAAAATACGGGGAGGACTCTAAAACAGGGGTGCAGAATATCAGCAACAGCTGGTACCGTCAAACAATTGCGTTTTCAGGGCAATTCAATTACCTGACCTCAGTAAACGAGAAGCACCATTTTTCATCCATGCTGATCGCGAACGGCTATCAGCAGGCTGAGTCGGCAGTTTACCATAAAACAAGCAACGCGAACCTGGGGCTCCATATGGGCTATGATTACAAGGATAAGTATTATGTTGACCTGAATGGTGCTCTTGTGCACTCAGCCCGTTTGCCGGAAGGGAACCGACAGGCTTTTTCGCCTACCCTCTCGCTGGGCTGGCGGATGAGCGAAGAAGGCTTTATGCAGGATGTGCCAGCGGTAGATGACCTCAAGTTGTCGTTAACAGCAGGCATATTGCACACAGACCTGAATATTCCCGGCTACTATCTGTACCAAAGCATCTATTCGCAGACAGACGGAGCATGGTACAGCTGGAGGGATGGCGCCCTGAACCGGACCACAGACGCAAGGCGCGGGGAAAACCCTGACCTTACATTCTCCAGGCGAGAAGAAGTAAGCCTTGGGATAGAAGGGGCTGCCTTTAACAGGCTGCTGACGTTTGGAGGTTCCCTTTTTGCGAACAGGATCAAGGGGAGTGTGGTACAGGCTTCTGTGCTGTACCCAAGTTACTTCTCTACAGGCTGGCCAAACTCTTCCTTCATTCCCTATGTCAACTACAACGACGACCAGCGCCTGGGCTTTGACTTCAATGTGCATCTGAACAAACGCATCGGGGCGGTTGACTGGACGGTAGGAGTGGCAGGAACTTACTATAAGACAGAAGCCACAAAGCGGGCGGAAATGTACGAGGATGAGTATCAGAACAGACAGGGCAGGCCGCTGGATGCGATCTGGGGATTGCAAAGCGATGGGTTCTTCAGGAACCAGGGGGACATTGACAACTCGCCTGCACAAGCGTTTGGCCAGGTAAAACCGGGAGATATCAAGTACATCGACCAGAACGGGGACGGCGTTATTGACACGCAGGACGAGGTGTACCTCGGGAAAGGCGGCTGGTACGGATCCCCGCTCGCACTGGGTGTTAACCTGACTGCCAAGTGGCGGAACCTGACTTTCTTTGCCCTGGGCGTTGGCCGCTTCGGGGCCCATGCCCTGAAGAACAACTCTTACTTCTGGGTAGACGGGGAAGATAAGTATTCGGAGGTGGTGCGTGAGCGCTGGACGGAAGAAACCCAAAGCACGGCAACCTATCCACGCCTGACGACATTGAGCAGCGATAACAACTTCCGCGCTTCCGACTTCTGGCTTTACAGCACTGACCGGTTCGACTTGGCCAAAGTCCAGGTGTCCTATGACCTTCCTCAAAGCATCCTGCAGCGCACCTTTATCCGGGATTGGGGAGTCTACCTCAGCGGTGCTAACCTGCTCACTGTCTCTCCGGAACGCGACGTGCTGGAGCTGAATGTCGGAAGCTCTCCGCAGACCCGGTTCTACAATTTCGGGCTGAAAGCATCATTCTAATAGGTATTTGAATATTCTGGAAATATGAAAAAGAGATTACTTTTATTTATAGCGGTCGCCATGATGGCGAGCAGTTGCGAGGACCTGTTTGAACCCAGCATCGAAAACCTGCGGGGTCTGGACGATATGTATGAGGAGGCGGAATATGCCCAAGGCTTCCTGCTGAACGGCTATGCGCGCATCCCCACCAACTCCTGGTCCTTCAATGATATGGCAACGGATGATGCGGTGAGCAACAACAGAAGCAACAACTACCTGAAAGTGGCCACAGGCCAGTGGACAGCTAACAACAACCCGCTGGACCAATGGAGGAACTCCAAGGCAGCCATCCAGTATCTGAACATACTGCTGCAAGAGGGGGATAAAGTTAAGTGGGCCAAAGACGAGAATGTCAGTCAAATGTTTAAAGACCGCATGAAGGGGGAAGCGTACGGGTTGCGGGCACTTTTTATGTTTCATCTGTTGCAGAACCATGCCGGGTGGAGTGAAAGCGGTGAGTTGCTGGGGGTGCCCATCGTGCTGGAACCGGAGCAGACAAATTCCGACTTCAACAAGCCACGGGCGACGTTTGAGGAGTGCATGCAACAGATTTACAGTGACGTGCAGAAAGCACAGGAGCTTCTTCCGCTTGATTTTGAGGGAGCTTCAGACAACTCCGGGCTGCCTGCCGATTACAAGGGTAGTCTAGACGATTACAACCGTGTGTTCGGCCAATTTGCCCGCCAGCGCATGACCGCTCGTATCGCCATGGCCGTAAGAGCGCAGGCTGCGCTACTGGCCGCAAGCCCTGCCTATAACACAGGTAACAGTACTACCTGGGCAGACGCTGCCAACTACGCCGGGCAGGTGCTGGAGCTTAACGGGGGGCTTATGGGGCTGGACCCCAATGGCCTGACCTGGTACGCAAACGCTACGGAAATAGGAGGGCTGGCAGCGGGGGCTAATCCCCGGGAGATCCTGTGGCGCAGTGATGTGTCAGAAAGCAACGATCTGGAGCGCCAGCATTTCCCGCCTACCCTTTACGGTAACGGGTTGTTGAATCCTTCGCAGAACCTGGTTGATGCATTTCCGATGGCCAACGGGTATCCTATCACGGAGGCTTCCGCCGGCTATGATCCCTCGGCACCCTACAGCAACCGCGACCCGCGTTTAAAGCATTACATCCTGGTGAACGGCGGTACGGCCGGGCCGGGCAACGCTACCATCATCACGGCAGCGGACGGTACTACGAATGACGCACTGAACAAAGTAGGAACCTCCACACGAACAGGGTACTACATGCGCAAGCTGCTCCGGCAGGATGTCAACCTTAACCCGACAACAACCAACAGACAAAAGCACTACAAGCCCCGCATTCGTTACACGGAGCTGTACCTGATCTATGCCGAGGCTGCCAACGAAGCCTGGGGCCCCACGGGAGCCGGTGCTTTTGGGTTCTCTGCCTACGATGTGATTGCCGCTATCCGGAACCGTGCGGGCATTGCCCAGCCTGATGCTTACCTGGAGTCTATCAAATCAAACAAGGAGGCCATGCGTGCCCTCATCAGAAATGAGCGAAGGTTGGAGTTGTGCTTTGAAGGCTTCCGCTTCTGGGACTTGCGGCGATGGAATGAAGACCTTACAGAAACCGCCACAGGGGTGAGGATCGAAAACGGGAATCACGAGATAATACCAGTTGAGGCCAGGGTGTATGGAAGCTACATGCAGTATGGGCCAATCCCATACAGTGAAACGTTGAAATACGACGCCTTATCGCAAAACGTGGGATGGTAAGAGACATTGAAATGCATTCCATTTACCTGCTAAACCAGAATTAAACATTAGGAAAGATGAAAAAGATATGCTTTAAGTTTTTGCTCTTACTTGCCACCCTGACTTCCTGTGAGAACAAGGAATGGGTGTTCCCGAATTACGAATACCAGTCCACATACTTCGCTTATCAGTATCCTGTGCGCACCATTGTTTTAGGTGAAGACATCTTTGATACCTCACTTGATAATGAGCACAAGTTCAGAGTTATGGCGACCACAGGAGGTGTTTATGACAATAGCCAGGATGTTATCATTGACGTGGCGGTGGATAACACGCTAACCGAAGGAGTGCTGTTTTCGCAGGGCGGGGATGAAGTGAGGCCCTTACCGGGCAGCTACTACAAATTAGCGTCAGACAAAATTGTCATTCCAAAGGGTGAGTTGATAGGTGGCGTGGAGGTGCAGCTCACGGATGCATTCTTTGCCGACCCGCTGGCGCTAAAGAACACCTATGTCCTGCCGCTGTACATGACCAATGTGGTGAATGCGGACTCCATTTTGTCCGGAGTGCCTTTGGTGGAGAACCCTAACAGGGTTGTTGCAGAGCACTGGAGTGTCGCCCCCAAAGACTATGTCTTGTATGCTGTAAAATATGTCAACCCGTGGCATGGACTCTACCTTCGCAGGGGGAAAGACGTCATAGAAGGGAAGAATGGCAACACCGGGTTAAACCAAACGATTGTCAGGCATAAGCAATACGTGGAGCAAGACGAAGTCATCAAATTAACGACCCAGTCGTTGGGTGAGGTAGCTCTGCCGCTGGTATTCAAGAACGGTGAAGGGGTAAACGCTGAGGCAACGCTACTGCTCCGTTTTGATGAGCAAGGTAACGTAACGGTTCGGGCCGGGGCTGAAGGGTACACTGCCACCGGTAGCGGCAAGTTCGTGAAAAAAGGGGAAAAGAACAGCTGGGGCAGTAAGGACCGCGATGTCCTCTATCTAGACTACGAGGTTGATTTAGAGGACATGCACGTTGCCTCCACCGATACCTTGGTCTTGCGGGACCGCGGGGTTGCCATGGAAACGTTTTCTCCGGTACTCAAATAATCTTTTTCATCACATCAGAACAGTATGAAACATTTATATAAAGTATTGCTTTGCGTTTCAAGTTTAGTAGTGGCAAGCTCTTGTGACGATGACCCATTAGAATTTGAGGTCAAGAAACCGGCAAGTTTTGCGCAGCAGGAAGAGATCAACGCCTACGGGGACCTGAAAACCTATGTTGACCGGGACGCGAACCCTGCCTTTCAGTTAGGCGCAGGGGTTTCCCTGACCGGCTATACACAGAAAGGTGTCTTGTACAGGCTTATAAACAGTAACTTCGATGAAATCACGCCTGCCCAAGGGATGAGCCATGGCGCCGTCGTTCAGCCAGACGGCAGCCTGAACCTGGGTAGTGTAAAGAGTTTACTGTCTACAGCTGAAAAGGCCGGAACCACAATATTTGGGAGCGCACTTGCCTGGCATCGTAACCAGAATGCGACTTACCTGAATGGCCTGCTTTCTCCCTTGGTTGTCGAGTCGCCCCCCTTTGCCAATGCACTGGATGTTTCCAGCCTTACAGCCGGAACCTTGGAGGGATGGACTTATTCCGGTGGGGGAGCAAGTGTATCGGTTGTGGAGAACGAAGGCATGGGCGGCGGCGTGAAAGCGGTAAAGCTCACCGCAAGTGCCCAGGCAGCAGCACCGGAGGACTTACAGCTGGTAAGCCCGGAAATCCCGGTTGTGCCAGGGCATGCGTATGAGGTGGTTTTTTACATTAAGTCAGACCTGCCGGGAGAAGGACGCGTCGCTTTTGAAGGATTAGGAAACAATACCCCTGAAATAGACTGGACAAATTCCGGGGAGGCAACAGAAACCTTTACCACCAATCTTGGCTGGAAGGAAGTCAGGTTCAGGATCAGCGATTTTGAGGGTGATGCTATCAAACTCCACTTCGATCTGGGCTATGCTCCCGGTGTCACTTATCACCTGGATATCAACAATCTCTACGTGTATGACACCCAGGGGGAGCCTATCAAAAACAACCTGATCGCAAACGGCGACTTTGAGTCAGGCACCGGCTGGGGAGGCTGGGGCAATGGCTCCACGCGAGGAGTGACCGAGGACGGCAAGGGTGCCGGAAACAAAGGGCGGGCCTTCTACGTCACGAACCCTTCTACAACGAGTGGCTATTGGGGTGTACAAACCTCCTATGAACTGGCCGAGCCTTTGAAGAATGGGGAAACCTATAACCTCAGCTTCTGGGTAAAAGGTGACGCTGAAGGCGTGATCAGGCCTGAACTACAGAGCCCGAGCTACGCTTCCAATGGTTTTGGGATGGTGAACGTGACCAGGGAATGGAAACTCGTGAACATTTCCACGACCGTGACGGCAGCCGACAGGAGCCGCTTTATCATCAGCTACGGTGAGTTTGCCGGAACGGTGTATCTGGACAACGTTAGCCTGAGCAGTGCTTCTTTATCCGGAGGCACAACCACAGTGGTGCAGAGGACCCCGGAAGAGAAAACAGATATCATTGCCGGGCAGTTGGAGCACTGGATTTCAGGAGTTGTCACCAGCAGTGCCCCCTACATAAAAGCATGGGACGTGGTGAATGAGCCGATGGATGACATACGGCCGAACGAGCTGAAGACAGGCACAGGGAAAACAGGGCTGGCGACAGACGAGTTTTACTGGCAGGACTACCTTGGGAAGGACTATGGTGTGAAAGCCTTCCAACTGGCCAGGAAATACGGAAACGAAGGTGACCTGCTGTTTATAAATGACAACAACCTAGAGTCTAATTTGGATAAAACCAGGGGACTCATCCAATATGTAAGCTACCTGGAAAGCAAAGGGGCAAAAGTGGATGGCATAGGAACCCAGATGCACATTAGCACAAGTTCAAGCAAAGAAAGCATCGCTGAAATGTTTACCTTACTTGCGGCTACAGGAAAACTTATCAGAGTATCGGAGCTGAATGTCTCGGTAGGGGTGACGACAGACGTCGCCTCGGAAGAGGATTACAAGGCGCAGGAAGAAATGTACCGCTATGTGGTAGAAAAATACATGGAGCTCATTCCTGCCGGTCAGCGCTATGGCATCACCGTCTGGAGCCCGCTTGATAGCCCTAAAACTGCCTCCTGGCGGGCCAATGAGCCAATCGGCCTTTGGACAGAAGGCTTTGTCCGTAAGCCGGCCTATCCAGGCGTTGCGAACGGTTTAGGAGGGCAGAAATAGAAACTGCTGTTGTAAAGGCTACGGTGGTTACTCAAAAATATGTCAAAAAAACACTTAATTTTCTATATTTTTGAGTAGGCCACACCGGAGTAAGGTGTTGAGGAACACATTGCCAAGGGAAGGGGGGCTGGCGCATGGCAGCAGATGAGGTCATAGCGAATCTGCCAAAGAGGTCTTGCCAAGTAAAGGGGGAGTATGCATTTTCCTGGCAGCCTTTCCGGGGCGGAGTGCCCGAAATGCCTGGTATAGTTACTGATTACGATTTACAATTGAAATGATGAAACATGTATTTGCTGTTCTCGCCTGCTTGCTGCTTTCCCCGCTCTGTTGGGCACAGCCTCATGAGACTATAGCCCCAACGGGTTTCGACGTCATACAGCCTGGTATTGCCCATGGTAACATAGATACTGTTACCTATTACTCCAAAACCGTAGGCACCCGCCGGAAAGCACTGGTTTATACGCCGCCCGGCTTTTCGAAAAAAGAGAAGTACCCGGTTTTGTACCTGTTGCACGGGATTGGCGGTGACGAGTATGAGTGGCTGCAGAACGGTAAGCCCCAGGTTATTCTGGACAACCTGTATGCAAAAGGCAAACTGGAGCCTATGGTGGTGGTGCTGCCTAACGGCCGGGCCATGAAAGACGACCGGGCTGTCGGGAATGTTTTCGATAGCGTCAAGGTACAGGCGTTTGCTACCTTTGAACGGGACCTTCTGAAAGACCTTATCCCTTTTATTCAAAAGCGATACCCCGTTTACAAAGACCGGGAACACCGGGCAATAGCGGGGCTGTCCATGGGAGGGGGGCAGGCCCTGAATTTTGGTTTGGGCAATCTGGATAAGTTTGCCTGGGTCGGCGGGTTCTCGTCGGCACCGAACACAAAAGCACCGGAAAAGTTAGTGCCTGATCAGAAGAAGGCAAAAGAGAAGCTAAAGCTGCTCTGGATCTCCTGCGGCGATGAGGACAACCTGATGAGCTTCAGTAAGCGCACCCACGATTACCTGGACAAGCACCAGGTGCCCCATGTTTTTTATGTAGAACCAGGCGGGCATGACTTCGAAGTCTGGAAAAACGACCTGTATATGCTTTCTCAGCTGTTGTTCAAGAAAGGGAATGTGTACAGAACTTTCTAAATCAGCAGCATGGCGCAAAGGCTAAGCTTTCACGCAGCCTATGCGTTACCTGACCAACAGGCAGCCAATGATAAAGCGATGCAAGTTTGCCTTCGTAAAATTGCGTTTTAAGGTTGAAACCTGCCTAGTACTGCTTGTTCTGCCTGTGCCAACCCATCGTCTTGTTATAGTAGACAGCAACTATTGCTGTTGCTGTAAGAGTGTACCCTCCAGCTCAACTTTCTAAGCTGAAAAAGCCTATTCCAGGTTACATATGGCTAAAATGTTACATGAGCGAAAATGTTTGTAACACTCAGTTCTGGTAATGTAACATGGTGTAAAAGGCCTGCACCACATACTGGGATACTTTCTTCTACTGATTAGATATATTTGTTTATGTGTTTTCAAACTAATGTTTGTATAGGTTTGGGTGTCCCCAGGTGAGTTAGACGCAGTGGTTATACATACCGGAATGGCATAAAACCAGATAGTGTAGCTATGTTTCTGCACACTCCGAGGGGCCGAAAATCTTTAAGAATGATGAAAAAAGGAATATTAATTAAATCAATAGTAGCTATTCTTGGAGTTGTGCTTCTCTGTGGCGGCTGTAAGGTCGCTAACACAGGTGCTGCTGAAACCAATGCCGCCGAACTAACGCTCAAGGACGCCTACAAAAACAAGTTTTACATTGGTACAGCGCTCAACACCCAGCAGATTACAGGCCAGGACACGGCAGCCATCAAGGTGGTGAAGCAGCATTTCAATGCGATTGTTGCCGAGAACATCATGAAGAGCGGGTTGATCCAACCAAGAGAGGGTGAATTCCGATTTAACCTGGCTGACCAGTTTGTGGCGTTCGGTGAGCAGCACAACATGTACATCAACGGACATACACTCATCTGGCACTCGCAGCCGCCACGTTGGTTCTTCACCGACAGCCTTGGCAATGATGTATCGCGTGAAGTGCTGATCCAGCGCATGAAAGACCACATCTACACTGTTGTCGGCCGTTACAAAGGGCGGGTGAACACCTGGGATGTGGTGAATGAGGCTATCATGGACGACGGCTCTTGGAGGAAAACTAAGTTCTATGAAATCATCGGTGAAGACTTTGTAAAGCTGGCCTTCCAGTTTGCCCATGAGGCCGACCCTGATGCAAAGTTGATGTACAACGACTACTCCATGGCCCTGCCTGGCAGAAGAAACGGTGTGGTGGCCATGGTAAAGGATCTGCAGCAGCAGGGTGTGCGGATAGATGGGATCGGCATGCAGGGCCATATAGGCTTAGACCATCCTTCCCTCGAGGAGTTTGAAAAGAGTCTTCTTGCCTTTTCTGACCTGGGGCTGGAAGTCTCCATTACCGAGCTGGACCTTTCTGCGCTTCCTTCTCCAAGACGGAATGTAGGGGCCGATGTGGCTACCAGTTTTGAATACCAGCAAAGCTTGAACCCCTATACCGAAGGGCTTCCTGATTCCGTGACGGAGGCATTCAACGCACGTTATGTGGATTTCTTTAAGCTCTTTTTAAAGCACCAAGATAAAATTTCCAGGGTGACACTGTGGGGTGTACACGATGGGCAATCCTGGAAAAACAACTTTCCTGTCAGAGGCAGAACAGACTATCCCCTGCTTTTCGACAGAGAAAATCAACCGAAGTCTGTGGTGAAGGCGCTGATTCACGTTGCTCAATAAAAAGATTATCATGAATTTAAAAGAAGCAAAAAGATCATTAAAGCTTTTAGTTTTATTATTTACCCTAATCCCATGCCTGGCACAGGCACAAAACGGCACAGTCAAAAGTCCTGACGGTAAGCTCCAGGTAGAGGTGTTGCTGCAGGGCGGTCAGCCTTATTACCGGGTAATGTACGGGGGGGATGCGGTGCTGGAGGATTCACCTTTGGGCTTAGTTACCAACCTCGTTGATTACTCCAGAGAATTGACTTGGGGTGGCACTGAGCAGGAAAGGATTGAGAAAACGTACCGGCAGGATAAAATAAAGCAATCAGAAATTTTTTACCAGGCCAACAAACTGGTTTGCTCTTTTAAAAACAAAGACGGCAAACCGCTAAAGGTTGAGTTTAGGGTCAGCAATAATGACATCGCCTTTCGATACGATATTCCGGAATCCGGCGACCTGGGAGCGCTTGTAGTCGAAAGAGAGGCTACGGGCTTTAATTTCCCTCAACAGGCTAAAGGGTTTTTAACCCCGCAGTCCAAATCAATGGTAGGTTTTGCCAGAACCAAGCCTAGTTATGAAGAAGGGTATAAAGTGGAGCAGGACATTTCCGCTAAGTCAGCCAATGGGCTTGGCTACACATTTCCCAGCCTTTTCAAAGTAGGAGAAAAATGGGCACTAGTTTCCGAAACAGGTGTTAGGGGACTTTACTGCGGGTCTCATTTAAGCGATCCTACTCCTGATGGAACTTACACCATCGCTTTTCCTGACGAGACAGAGAACAACGGATTCGGAAGCACAGGCGCAGCCATAGGCTTGCCGGCCACTACTCCCTGGCGCACCATTACGGTTGGCAAGGGTTTAGAGCCCATTGTAGAAACAACCATTCCTTACGATGTAGTGGAGCCACTCTATGAGCCCTCTCAGGAGTACAAGTACGGCAAAGGCACGTGGAGCTGGATTATGTGGCAGGACCAAAGCATGAACTATGAGGATCAGGTAAAGTACATAGATCTGGCCGAGCAACTGAACTACGAATACGTTTTGATTGATGCTTGGTGGGACCAGCGCATCGGTTACAAGCGAATGGAGGAACTGATCGAATATGCACGGTCCAAAGATGTTGGGGTTTTCCTCTGGTACAACTCTAACGGTGCAGTTAATGATGCTCCCCAAACTCCCATCAATAAAATGAATACAGCCATCGCTCGGAAAAAGGAAATGCAGTGGATGAAGGAAAATGGTGTGAAGGGGATCAAAGTGGATTTCTTCGGAGGCGACAAGCAGGAGACCATGCGTTTGTATGAGGATATCTTATCGGATGCCAATGATTACGGCTTGATGGTAGTTTTTCATGGGACGACGCTGCCGCGCGGATGGGAGAGGATGTTCCCGAATTATGTGGGAAGTGAAGCTGTTCTGGCATCAGAAAACCTGATGTTCAGCCAACACGCCAATGATATGGAAGCGTTTCATGCCACCCTGCATCCCTTTATCAGAAATGCGGTGGGCAGCATGGAGTTTGGCGGTGTGGTATTAAACAAGCGCTACAACCGGACCAATGACGGAGGAAATTACAGGAAAACAACCGACGTGTTTCAGTTGGCGACTGCAGTCCTATTTCAGAACCCGGTACAGTTTTTTGCCCTGACACCCAATAACCTGAACGATGCACCGGATTTCGCAATTGATTTTATGAAGCAGGTACCTACTACATGGGAGGAAACCATGTTCATCGATGGGTACCCTGGTAAGTCTTGTGTCCTGGCCCGGCAGCACGGAGATAAGTGGTATGTAGCAGGGGTTAACGCCCTTTCGGAACCTGTAAAGTTGAAGTTAAGTGTGCCGATGCTTTCCGGGAAAGAGGTGAAGTTCTATGGAGACAAAAAAGACGGAACCAGCTATATGAAACGGGTGAAGGTGAATAAGAAAGGTGAGCTTGATATTACTATTCAGCCGCGGGGTGGAGTGGTTTTAGAACAGTAGCTATTCCTGGAGAGGTAAACTACTTGAAATTAATGTGAGTGATACAGCAACCATCATAAGAGAGGCACCAATCTGACAAGGTATTCAAAGAAGATACTTTCAACGTGTCGCTATTTGAAGCTTAAATCTATGAGAACATGAAATTTAGAATCAGCCTTTCCCTTCTTACCGTGTTGTTTTTAGTGCACACAGCCGCTTTTTCGCAGGACAAGAACTTCTACGTGTTCCTGTGCTTCGGGCAGTCCAACATGGAGGGGCATGCCAAGTTCGAGCCTCAGGACACAACAGGGGTGGATAAGCGGTTTAGGGTTCTGGAAGCAGTAGATTGCCCCGACTTGGGAAGAGAGAAGGGGGAGTGGTATACCGCTGTTCCGCCTTTAGCCAGATGCAATACTGGCCTGACGCCCGCCGATTATTTTGGCAGAACCTTAATCGCGAACCTGCCCGACAGCATCAAAGTTGGGGTTATCAACGTTTCTGTTGGAGGCTGCAAAATCGAGCTCTTCGAGAAAGAAGGTTACAAGTCCTATGTTGCGACAGCTCCCGATTGGATGACGGCTGCCCTGGTGCCCTATGATAAAAACCCTTACGGACGCCTGGTGGAGATGGCAAAGCTGGCTCAGGAAGACGGGGTGATAAAAGGAATCCTGTTGCATCAGGGAGAGTCAAACACAGGTGACACGGAGTGGCCCGTAAAGGTTAAAGGGGTGTATGATAACCTGGTGAAGGACCTGGGACTTAACGCTGCTGCAGTTCCTTTGTTAGCCGGGGAAATGGTAAGCAAGGAACAGGGAGGAGCCTGCGCCAGTATGAACGCCATCATCGCGAAGCTGCCCGAAACGATTCCCAACGCACACATAATTTCTTCAGAAGGCTGCCCTGCCGTGTCTGATCACCTGCACTTCAGTGCGGAAGGCTACAGGATGCTGGGCAGGCGCTACGGAGAGAAGATGCTGTCACTGATGGGGTATGATAACATTCAGCCTAAGTAAGTAGTTAATCTAAGATTTTAAATACAGATAAGCTTATGCAAACGAAAAGAAGCATTTAAGCGGAATCTACCGCATCATCACTCCTGAAATGGTCCATAACACAACACCAAAATATTAAAAATATGAGAGAATCTATGAAAAAATGGTTTTTCCTGATTGCTGCATTGCTAGTGACTTTTGCTTCTCATGCGCAATCCAACTTCAGCAGCAAGCTAATTGGCTTGGGTGTGGTGGTGTCTGACCTGGACCTCTCTTTAGACTTCTATGTAAATGGAATCGGTATGGTGAAAGCCTACAGCTTTACGATCAACGAAGAATTCTCAAAGCGTTCGGGGCTTTCGAACGGCGTTCCGGCTTCGGTAACAGTCCTAAAACTTGAGAATAGTCCGGACGCCAGCGAATGGAAGCTCATGAGCTTTGGGAAAAAAGCCACGCATCCGAAACAAACCTTTATTCAGGATGACACGGGAGTACAGTACATTACCATCCATGTAAAAGCACTAAAGCCCGTCATCGAAAGGCTGAAGCAGCGGAATGTTGCATTTCTGGGTAGTTCGCCAACCCCTTTGAACCAGAATACTCATTTTGTGTTGGTGCAGGATCCTGACGGAACCTTTATTGAACTGATAGGACCTATGGAATAAGTAGCCATTCAAAACCATTGTACCCTTTCAACCTGAACCACCAGAACAGTCTCCGGTAGTTAGTTTTTATAAATATAGGTTACACGAATGATTAAGCATCTTCTTCAACTAAGTTTACTTAATTTTCTTTACCTGTTCATTGCGCTGCCCTCACACGGCCAGGGCGCACAAAACCCCATCATTCACGCCGATGTCCCCGACATGGCCATGATTCGGGTTGGAGACACCTACTATATGAGCAGTACCACCATGCACATGAGCCCCGGGTTGCCCATCATGAAGTCCAGGGACCTTGTTAATTGGGAGCTGGTGAACTATGCCTACGACACGCTGGGAGACGTTGACGCGTTAAACCTGACCAACGGGGAAAGTGCCTACGGCAAGGGGTCCTGGGCCAGCAGCCTGCGTTTTCATGACGGCACCTACTATGTGACCACCTTCGCCCAGACTACCGGGAAAACCTACATTTTTTCGACAAAGGATATTGAGAACGGCCCCTGGAAAGTCCAGTCCTTCGAGCCTTCCCTTCATGACCATACCTTGTTCTTCGACGATGACGGAAAGGTGTACATGATCTGGGGCGGCGGACAGCTAAAGATGGTGGAACTTAGGGAGGACCTGTCCGGCATAAAGCCGGGTACGGAAAGGGTGCTGATCGAAAATGCCACGGCACCTGCCGGCCCCAATGTCGGGCTGCCTGCCGAAGGGTCTCAGCTTTTTAAGGTGAATGGGAAATACTACCTGTTTAACATCGCCTGGCCCAAAGGCGGCATGCGAACCGTTATCGTCCACCGGGCGGATAAGATAACGGGTCCTTACGAAAGCAGGGTGGCCTTCCAGGATAAAGGTGTGGCGCAGGGAGGGCTGATCGATACACCCGATGGCGACTGGTATGCATACCTGTTCCGCGATTATGGCGCGGTGGGGCGCATCCCATACCTGGTTCCGGTAAAATGGGAGGATGGCTGGCCTATATTGGGCGTGGAGGGCAAGGTGCCCGATGAGCTATCCCTTCCTGCCAGCAAGGGCCTGGTGCCAGGCATTGTGGCATCCGATGAGTTCACGCGCAAAAAAGGGAATTCTGCATTGCCATTAGTGTGGCAGTGGAACCATAATCCTGTGGATGCGCTTTGGTCGGTTACAGAGCGGAAAGGTCACTTGAGGTTGAAAACCGGGCGGGTAGACCAGGACTTTTTGCAGGCAAGAAATACGCTGACCCAACGCACCATCGGACCTGAAAGCGCCGCTTCAACAGCGATCGATGTGTCGAACATGAAGGCGGGTGATGTTGCTGGTCTGGCCCTGCTGCAGCAAGGGTACGGCCTGGTTGGGGTCAAATACGAAAATGGGGCTAAATCCATTGTGATGGTCAATGCCGACTCGGGCAGCCCGGTGGTAGCGGAAAGTATACCGCTCAAACAGGAAAAGGTATACCTGAAAGCCGAAGGAGACTTCCGTAACCGCAGGGACGTGGCCACCTTCTACTATAGCCTGGATGGCAAAACCTGGAAGAGGATCGGCTCACAGCTGAAGATGGCCTACACCATTCCGCATTTCATGGGCTACCGCTTTGGCCTGTTCAACTATGCCACGAAAACGCCGGGCGGCTACGTAGACTTTGACTATTTCCACATCGATGACCGAATTACCAATGCAAGTAAAGCGCAGGCAGCAGAGTAGAAGTACGTCGGATGATGATGCGGAGTCCATTTTCCAATAAGGAGGGAGAAAGAGATTTATTTAAATTCCCCTGCTCCTCTGAGGCCTGAGTAATGTCAGATCTGAACTAATAAATCAACAGCTAAAATTAAAGATGAATAGAATGAAATTTGAATTTACCCCATTGGTAAACAGGCGGTTTGCGCTACTGTGCGTTCTTCTGACTATGTTTTCTTTTATGGGATTGGAGGGAAAGGGCCAAACGAAGGGGAAGGCGGCAAAGAACGCTCCCATATTTTCCGATTTTGTATATGAGGGAAAAGACGAGGTATACAAAAACCATCCGTTAAAGGCGGGGGAATTTTACAACCCCATTTTGCAAGGTGCTTACCCCGACCCGGCCATCACCCGCAAAGGCAATGATTACTACATGGTGCACTCCTCGTTTGCCATGTTTCCCGGAGTGCCCATTTTCCACTCCAATGATCTGGTGAACTGGACACAGATCGGGCATGTGCTGGACAGGCCCTCGCAGTTGGATGTGCACGATACGGGAATCAGCGCTGGCGTGTACGCACCGGATATAGAGTACAACCCGAACAATGACACCTTCTATATGATCACGACAGCCTTTGCCGGAGGGCTGGGAAACATCGTCGTCAAAACGAAAGATCCCTTACAGGGCTGGAGCGAGCCGAACAAGTTACAGTTCAACGGAATAGACCCTTCTCTTTTCTTCGATGACAACGGGAAAGCCTATGTGGTGCATAACGATGCCCCAGATAAAGGAAAAGAGCTGTATGAAGGGCACCGGGTGATCAAGGTTTGGGAGTACGACCTTGAAAAGGACCAGGTAATTTCCGGAACCGACAAAATTATTGTCAATGGCGGGGTTGATCTTGAAAAGAAACCAATCTGGATAGAGGCTCCTCATATCTATAAAAAAGACGGACGTTATTACTTAATGTGTGCCGAAGGCGGTACGGGCGGCAACCATAGCGAAGTCGTTTTTGTAAGCGATGATCCGAAAGGCCCCTATACACCTGCTCCGAACAACCCCATCTTGTCGCAAAGGTATCTGAACCCAAACAGGGCAAACAAAGTGGACTGGGCCGGGCATGCCGACTTAGTGGAAGGGCCTGACGGCAAACATTATGGTGTGTTTCTGGCTATCCGGCCAAACGAAAAGGGCCGGGTCAACATTGGTCGTGAGACTTTTATCCTGCCTGTCGATTGGTCCGGAGAATTCCCTGTTTTCGAGAATGGGCTTGTGCCGATGGAACCGAAACTGAAAACGCCTGAAGGGGTAGAAAACAAAACCGGCGAAGCAGGTTACTTCCCCAATGGTAATTTTACCTTCACCGATAATTTTGCCTCTGATAAGCTGGATTACCGGTGGATTGGCTTGAGAGGACCCCGGGAAGCGTTTGCTTCTACCACAAAGGAGGGATTGCGGATCAACCCGTTCCCGGTCAATATCAAGGAGGTGAAACCTACCTCAACGCTTTTTCACCGGCAACAGCACAATGCGTTCACTTATACCACCACACTGGATTACAAGCCTGCATCAGAAAAGGATTTGGCCGGTATCGTGGCCTTGCAAAGTGAAAAATTTAACTACGTATTCGGTGTTACCAAAAAAGACAAGGATTACTACATCGTGTTGCAAAGAACAGAAAAGGGGCAGTCGAACATTATCGCCAGCAGCAAAATTGATCTTAAGAAACCAATACGGCTACAGGTGAAGGCCGACGGGGACGATTATCAGTTCAGCTACGCAACGAACGGAACCGACTTGGTGAATGTGGGTGGCACAGTCTCAGGTGATATCCTGTCAACCAACGTGGCAGGAGGTTTCACGGGTACTTTGCTTGGCTTGTACGCCACTTCAGCAAATGATGCTTACCCCAAGTAAAAGGCTCCTATCTATTTCCGGATGCTGCATTCAACTGACCGGCACTTTTGATTTCGCTTACAATGTATCGCTCGATCTGAAAGTGACATTGGAAAACATGTAGCATAAACGGGACAGAAGGAGTAAGGGGGCTGTACCTGGTGCTCAAAGAAGATAAGAATGTTATTGGCATGTACTGGTGGAAATTCGCCGGGAGATGAGAATGTACATGTAACAAGCTTCTTATATCAGAATAACAGGCATACTTAAAAAACGCCTGTTAAAAAAAACTTTTTACATTACAGGAAATACCTATCATCCCATGGGAAGAATTGATTTTTCAGTATCGCCACCCATACCACAGGGCAGCTTATCCATGTGAATGGCGGCTATAGGCACCTGGAGAGGACAATGGTAAGAGCTTGAAGCAGCCTATAACATTACAGTATATGAAAACATTAGTATGTACAACACCCGGGACGTTAGCGTATAGTGCAGCAGCAATGCCAGCGCTTACCAGAGGCCACGCGATCATAAAAATCAGGCGTATTGGCATCTGCGGCACTGACCTGCATGCTTTTGAGGGGACACAGCCCTACTTTGAGTATCCGCGCATACTGGGGCATGAACTCGCCGGAGAGTTAGTTGATTTTGACGATGCACCAGGCTTTCAGAAGGGAGAGGCGGTCACTTTTATTCCCTATTTCAACTGCGGTGTCTGTATTGCCTGTCGCTCCGGTAAGCCCAATTGCTGCACAAAAATGCAGGTGTGCGGGGTGCATGTGGATGGCGGCATGGCAGAATATCTAACAGTGCCCTCCAGTGCTCTGGTGCATGGAGGCAGTTTGTCTTATGACGCTTTAGCACTGGTAGAGCCTTTCGCCATAGGGGCACATGCTGTCAGAAGGGCCGGGATACAGCCCGATGAACAGGTGCTAGTCGTAGGTGCCGGCCCTATTGGCCTGGGGATCATGGAGCTGGCCCGAATTGCCGGAGCAACAGTTATGGCGATGGATATAAATGAAGCACGCCTTGCTTTCTGTAAAGAGAAGCTTGCGGTACCTTATATCATCCATGCCACCGCTCACGATGTAAGGGAGCAGTTATCTGAAATGACGAATGGGGATATGCCCGCCGTCGTGATGGATGCAACAGGAAGCCAGCAAGCTATTCAAAGCTCTTTTCAGTATATGGCACATGGCGCCCGGTATGTACTGGTAGGTTTACAGAAGGGGGAGGTCTGCTTTAGCCATCCTGAGTTCCATAAGCGGGAGGCTACGCTCATGAGCAGCCGCAACGCCACACGCGAAGACTTTAACAAGGTGATATCTTCTATGGAAAATGGATTGATTGACCCGGAGGCATACATCACGCATCGGGTATCTTTTGACCAGGTGCAACATGATTTTAACTCCTGGCTCAAACCGGAGACCGGAGTCATAAAGGCGATGGTTGAGTTGGAATGATATGCACTTCAGAATTATCGCTAAGCTCATTCAAGCATCCTCGTGATAAGTAGCGCTTATCGGAGGTCAGGAAGCTGCAGATAGCATATGATTAGAAATCTTGAAGCCATAAACCAAGGATGATGATATCACAAAGAAAGATGATGCGAGGATTCTTCTGTTGTCTGCTGCTCAGCCTGACATTCCTGGGCAGCGCATTTGCGCAAGACAGTGCTCCCCTGAAGCTTTGGTACACCCAGCCCGCACAGAAGTGGGTGGAGGCCCTGCCGGTCGGAAACGGGCGCCTGGGCGCTATGGTATACGGGGACCCCGCTGAGGAAGTGATTCAGCTGAATGAGAACACGGTCTGGGCCGGGCAGCCCAACCGCAATGACAACCCACAGGCCAGGGAAGCGCTACCTGAGGTCCGTAGACTGATTTTTGAAGGCAATTACAAGGAAGCCCAGCAACTGGCGAACCAGAAGTTCATCAGTAAGACATCGCACGGGATGCCATACGAGACCGCGGGCAACCTGAAGCTCTCCTTTGCCGGCCATGCAAACTACACAAACTACCACCGGGAGCTGGACCTTGAGAAAGCGGTGACTACCTCCAGTTACCGCGTCAACGGGGTGAACTACAAAACAGAGGTGCTTTCCTCTTTTCCGGACCAGGTCATTGTCGTTCGTATGTCGGCGGATAAACCAGGTGCAATCAGCTTCTCCGCTACGATGGACAGACCTGCGAATGCCGCAGTGTCTACTAAAGGCAGTGATGAACTCATCCTCTCCGGGAAATCAGGCAGTCATGAGGGAGTAGAAGGAAAGGTACAGTTCCAGGCCCAGGCCAGAGTCCAGAATACAGGCGGGACAGTTAAAGCCACTGAGAGCAGTTTGCATGTGGAGCAGGCGGATGAAGCCACCATCTACATCTCCATCGCAACTAATTTCAATAACTACAAAGATATCAGCGGAAACGCAGGAGAGCGGGCAGACGCTTACTTGCAAAAGGCCTTGAAGAAGGGGGTAGAGGCCATCCGCAAAGACCACGTGGCCGATTATAAACAATATTTCGACCGGGTGAGCCTAGCCTTAGGCCAAACGGAAGCCGTAAACCTGCCAACTGACCAGAGGATAGCTCAGTTTAAAATTGGGAACGACCCGGCCTTGGTGGCCCTTTACTTTCAGTTTGGCAGGTACCTTTTAATATCTGCTTCAAGGCCCGGTGGGCAGCCGGCGAACCTGCAGGGCATCTGGAACGACCAGCTCACCCCGCCCTGGGACAGTAAATACACCGTGAACATCAACACGGAGATGAACTACTGGCCCTCCGAGATAACAAACCTGACGGAGCTGAACGAGCCGCTGATACAGATGGTGCGCGAAGTTTCCGAATCTGGCCGTCAAACCGCAAGAGACATGTACGGGGCAGATGGCTGGATGCTGCACCACAACACCGACATCTGGCGCATCAACGGGGCTGTGGACGGTGCCTTCTGGGGCATGTGGCCCATGGGCGGTGCGTGGCTTTCCCAGCACCTGTTCGACAAGTATGCGTTCTCCGGTGACAGGGAGTACCTTGCATCCGTTTACCCCATCCTAAAGGAAGCCTCTAAATTTTACCTGGATTTCCTGGTCGAGGAGCCGGAGCACGGATGGCTGGTAGTTGCTCCTTCTGTTTCTCCGGAAAATGCCCCGTCCGTTCACCCTGAGTCATCTATAGCGGCAGGTACCACCATGGACAACCAACTGGTTTTTGACCTGTTTAGCAAAACCATCAAAGCTGCTGAGGTTCTTAAAACAGATGAGGCATTGGTAGCTGAAATGAAGAAGAGCCTTCAGAGGCTGCCGCCCATGCAGATTGGCAAGTGGGGGCAGCTCCAGGAATGGATGCACGACTGGGATAGCCCGGAGGACAAGCACCGGCATGTGTCGCACTTGTACGGACTTTATCCCTCGAACCAAATTTCCCCTTATCGTCACCCGCTGTTGTTTGATGCCGCCAGGACATCCCTTCTTGCCCGGGGTGATGAGTCCACGGGTTGGTCGATGGGCTGGAAGGTGAACCTGTGGGCGCGGCTGCTGGACGGCAACCACGCTTTGAAATTAATTGAGGACCAGCTATCGCCTGCCGGTAGTGAAGGCTTTGGAGAAGGGGGCGGCACCTATCCAAACTTGTTTGATGCGCACCCCCCCTTTCAGATAGACGGGAATTTTGGCTGTGCGGCGGGTATTGCCGAGATGCTCCTGCAAAGCCATGATGGAGCTGTGCACCTCTTACCGGCTTTACCTGACACCTGGACGAAAGGCAGCATCAGCGGTCTTAGGGCCAGGGGAGGATTTGGGGTGGACATCAAGTGGGAGGACAATAAACCAGATGAAGTGACTATCCGGTCTGCCTTGGGGGGCAACTGCAGAATACGGTCTTACTACCCGCTCTCTGGCAAAGGGCTGAAGCGGGCGAAGGGGGCGAATCCGAACCTTTTTTACCAGGTAGCTGAAATAAAGGATCCCTTGGTTACCGCTGATGCAGACTTAAAAAGTGTGCAAGTCAGAAGCATCTACGAGTACGACCTTAAAACCAAACCGGGAGGTGTTTATGTTGTCAAGCTGGCAAAATAAGTAAATACATGATTGTGTAGCCAGTTTCGGTGCGAGTGCGCCTTGCCTCCTATTTTAAAGGCGGCAGCAGAACAGCGGATGCCGAAAGCAGAGGCCAGCCAGGTGAAAGTGGCTAAGTTTCATCCGTACCTGAAGTCGAGTGGAAGAGGCTTTATTTATCATAAAATTAAAAGGCTTTGTTCCGCCTGAGCGACACTATCTGTTATAGGGGAACCCAGGAAAGTCTTAATGAATCGCTCATAAACATGTTCAAGATGTCCCTAATGTAACATGGGCGAAAATACCTGTAACATGAGAAGTATTCTGTGTGGGTTCAGTTATTTATATTTGATTGGTGAGAGCGAAATAGTTTTTTCTAAAAGTTCGCTGGCGGTATCTGATTACGAAATATATTACAAAGGGATGATGAACTAATACATTTAAAATGGCGATAAATGTGCTGATGGCACAGGGATGATTTCTGCATGTGTACCATTATCCTCTACATGATAACCGCTATTTTGATTTGCATGGTAGGCTGGTAACTGAAATCGCAGTGTTGGGATGGAGGCACGGCGGCCGAGGTGTTGGTCCTGCGTTTCTGCTGAAGGCGGCAATGATACTATTTCCTGTTCATGGGATTTCTCTACGGAGAGTCCTTTAACCTACTTAAACAACCAATCAACAGATGAAAAAAATATTTATTAGTGGTGTTCTACTTCTTTGCAGCCTGATAAGCTATGGGCAAACCTCCATCATTCTGGATGCCAAAGGCTCTGATCAACAGATTAGTCGCCACATTTACGGCCATTTTGCCGAGCACCTGGGGCGTAGCATCTATGGCGGCTTTTATGTAGGAGAAGACAATACCAAAATCCCGCACGTCAATGGAGTACGGAAAGATGTTATTGCCGCTCTCAAAAACCTGAATATCCCCAACCTGCGCTGGCCCGGGGGGTGTTTTGCCGATACCTACCATTGGAAAGACGGTATTGGTCCTAAAAATGAGCGGCCTACCATTGTAAACACCTGGTGGGGCGGGGTTACCGAGAACAATAGCTTTGGCACACACGATTTCCTGAACTTGTGCGAGATACTGGAGACTGAGCCTTACCTGGCCGGAAACGTAGGCAGCGGCAGCGTGCAGGAAATGATGGACTGGGTACAGTACACCAACTCCAAAGAGGGAAACCCTATGGCGAAACTGCGGCAGGAAAACGGCCGTGCTGAGCCCTGGCAGGTGAAGTACTGGGGCATTGGCAACGAACCCTGGGGCTGTGGCGGCAACATGGACGCAGAATTTTATGCCAATTTATACAAACAGTACGCCACCTACCTGGGCAAGGGCTACCTGGAGGGAGGGATTTATCGCATCGCTTCTGGTCCTGCCGGCGACGACTACAACTGGACGGAGGTGCTGATGAAAAAAATACCCCTCTCACTTATGGAAGGTATTGCCCTGCACCATTATGCTGTAACCGACTGGGAAGCCAAAGGCCCGTCCACCACTTTTGACGAAAAACAGTATTTCGGCACTATGCGGCAGGCCCTGCTGATGAACGAGTTGGTGGAGAAGCACAGTGCCATCATGGATAAGTACGACCCACAGAAAAAAATAGGCCTGGTGGTAGACGAATGGGGCGGCTGGTATGAAGTGGAACCTGGCACCAATCCCGGCTTCCTGTACCAGCAAAATACCATGCGCGATGCCATGATCGCCGGGGCTACCCTTAACATCTTCAACAACCACAGCGACAGGGTCCGTATGGCCAACCTGGCCCAAACCATCAATGTGCTGCAGGCAGTGATTCTTACCGATGAGGAAAAAATGCTGCTTACCCCAACCTACCATGTGATGGAAATGTACAAAGTGCATCAGGATGCTACCCTGCTGCCACTACAGGTAAAATCAGCAGAGTACCAGTTCGGCGATGATAAATTGCCGGCAGTTTGGGCATCCGCATCCCGCAACAAGCAGGGCCTCACCCACATCAGCTTGGTAAATGTGCACGCCAGCAAAGCGCAGGAAATCAGCATCGATATTAAAGGGGCCAACTATAAAAAGTTGAACGGTAGAATCTTAAGTTCCAAAAAGTTGCAGGATTACAACACCTTTGAAAATCCCAACCTGATCACCCCTAAAGCTTTTAAAGATGCCAAACTGAGGGATAATACCCTTTCCCTGCAAGTACCGCCCTTTTCGGTGGTAGTATTGGCATTGCAGTAATGGTAAGGCGGGAAAGAAAATCAGCAAAAAGCGCTGGGGTATTGGGACTAAGTCATCAAGATCACCCGCCCTCTGTACAAGGACATACTCCTGGTGCACTACAACGGAAGCAGCCAGAGCCATTGACATGGCTAGAAATGCAACCATTCAGGCCCTAGAGCAACAAGAGAATTTACTTATGGAAAAGGTCCAGTCACCGGCGAAAAAGTTCAAATACATCACCAGAGCCACGGAGGCAACTGGAAAGGGATGTTTGGTTCACCCTATGTAGGTAGCGGGCAAATAAGGAGTGGGTTTATGAGTGCAGTGACTTTAATGCCTAATAGTAAAGGTAAAGTTTTGAAAGTTTAAATTTATAAATAAATTTATTTAATTTATGAATAAATAAATTATATCCCTATGACCTATAAATCTATAAACTTGGCTAAAACGTGCATCTTGGCCGCTTTACTTGTTTTTGCTGTATCAGTAAAGGCGCAGGACGGCACCATCTATCCACTCGAAGCCCCTTCGGAGCCAGGTGCCATTCCGCTCGGCACGGGCGGTGTGGATGGGCAGCCTGCCCCCGAGACCTGGTTCCGCCAGTGGGGCGACCCGATGGCCCGGAACATCTCTACTGCGACCCTCACCCCCTTCCTGCCCGAACGGGGCAAGGCGAACGGTGCGGCCGTGATCGTGGCACCCGGCGGCGGCTTTAGGTGGCTTTCGATGGGCAACGAGGGTTGGGAAGTCGCACAGGCACTTGCCGACAAGGGAATTGCTGCTTTCGTGCTCAAGTACCGGCTTCACCCGACTCCGGCATCGCTCGACGACTTTACGGCATGGATGAATCGCCCCCGCCCGGCCCCCGCCGCGTCTGCCAGCACATCACCCGGTGTCACACCGCCGAGCCTGCTGCAGCAGGACCTGTCTAACCAGCTCGAGGACGCCGAGGCG
Organism: Pontibacter ummariensis; assembly: GCF_900188175.1. Classification (GTDB taxonomy): domain Bacteria; phylum Bacteroidota; class Bacteroidia; order Cytophagales; family Hymenobacteraceae; genus Pontibacter; species Pontibacter ummariensis. The sequence continues at coordinate 64,022 of NZ_FZOQ01000025.1, forward strand.
GCCTACGCCATGATCCTCGACCGGGCCGAGGAGTGGGGTGTCGACACGGACAGAATAGGCATGATCGGCTTCTCGGCCGGCGCCGGCCTCACGATGCACGCAACACTTAACTCCCAGGCCATGAAGCTGGCCTTCATTGGTCCGATCTATGGCGGCATGGGCCCTGTGGAGGTGCCGAAGCACGCCCCGCCCATGTTCAATGTGATCGCCACCGATGATTTTCTCTTCCGCGGTCAGTTCGGAGTGATTGACTCCTGGTACAAAGCGGGCATACCTGTCGAGTTCCACCTCTACCAGAACGGCGGCCACGGTTTCGGCCTCGGCAATCCCGACCGAACCAGTAACCGCTGGTTCGACGCTTTCATGCACTGGCTGGAGGTAAACGACTTTCTTACAGCCAAGTCCGGGAAATGACCAGACGGACCTTCATGAACGCCACAGCTACGCGTTGCACAAAACTTTAAACGGCTGCAAAGGACGAGGGCAACACCTGCCTGCTGCCTGGCTACCGGCGCAGCAAGTCTGCAGGTGTCATGCTGCGCCAGTTGAACTGCTGTACACGCGCAACCTGTCGTCGCCAGTAAGGCGCTGCGAACTTTTTCCGGTGTCTTTCGAAAAGCGAAGGCGACATGGCTGGAGCGTCAGAACAGGGGCTGCAGCACATAAAGCCAAAGCAGATAGAGGAACACGAGAAGGGTCCTGAACCTGGTGTTTCTCAAATTCAAGTTAAACCTTTTGGTTTGTTTAAGAAAGGTTCTGGGAGAAACCACCTTTCCGGCCTCCTGAAGGTGGTAAGGGTATGGTACTGTCGCGGTAAGCAGCAACATAAAGCAGGTTGCTTACAGACAGATCAATGTGCAGAGAAAACTTGGCCGTTGCCCAAAAGGGACGATTTGCGGGGGCGGAAAATTTGCAGCCAATAGTGTCATTATTTATATAATACTCATGACCTTACAGGGGCATGATCGGCTTCATTGATAAATTTTATAATAAATATGAAAAGGCGAATACTTTTATCTGTTGTAGTGCTACTACTATCAGCATTCAACTATGCTTCAAGCCAAGATTTGCAACTCAATGATCTAGAGTATTTTGAGACGCAAGGTGTCAATGTTCTAGTATACAATAACCTTTTTACCGGAGGTTTTAACGATGAGAAAAACGCCGGTATAGAAATGATTCACCATGGCGTCAGAACATCGCAAGGCGGCGCTGTGAGACTTTCCAACACGCCCGAGCAGTGGGATCTTGTTCCGGAAATATTAAACCGAAAGGTAGACCGTGCCTCAAAGACCATCGAGGCTACCTTAAGGTATAAAGAGTATGATTTTGATTCGCGTGTGGTTGTCACGCCGAAGGGGAAAGGGCTTGAAATAGCTGTGTACCTTGATAAACCCCTTCCCAAGGCACTTGAAGGTGCTGCCGGATTTAATCTTGAGTTTCTACCCTCGCAGTATTGGAGTAAGGCCTATTTGATGGATGGGCGTTATAATCGGTTTCCGCGCTATGTGGTAGGTAACACGGTAACGAGGCCTAACAGTGAAAAACCAAAGCAGTTTAAGGGGTTTAATACTTCCGACGACAGGGGAACCGGCAAATTTATCGATCCGCTTCCGCTCGAAACCGGTCGCACCATTCTTCTGGCACCTGATGAACCCGAACGTTTGGTGAAAATCACCTCGCAGGATGCCGATCTTATGCTGTTCGATGGCCGTGTGCTGGCACAAAACGGCTGGTTTGTCGTTCGTAGTTTACTTCCTGCAGGAAAAACAGGCAAGGTTTTGACCTGGACGGTTGAACCAAATGCGATTAAAGGTTGGACAAGAGAGCCAAATATCGGTTTCTCACAGGTGGGTTACCTCCCTGCGCAACCCAAGGTGGCTGTCATTGAACTCGATAAGAAAGATAAACCACTTGCAAAAGCATCCTTGTATAAAGTGGGCAACGACGGCAATGTTTCCGAAGTGTTCAGTGGCAAAATTGCACCTTGGGGCAACTATTTTAAATACCACTATGTCAAGTTCGATTTCTCTTCAGTAAAAGCCCCCGGAATATACTATATCCAGTATGGCAATGTTAAGACGGATAATTTTTTAATAGAAAACAACGTATACGATAAGATCACCGATGCCACCAGCGATATATGGATCCCTATCCATATGAACCATATGTTCGTAAACGAGGCTTACCGGGTATGGCATGGCGAGCCCTTTAAAGAAGGTTATCTCCAGGCTCCGCCCAATTCCGATCACTTCGACCTTCATGACCAAGGCCCCACAACCGATACCAAGTATAAAGCGCTGGAATTGATCCCCGGTTTGAACGTAGGCGGTTTTTTCGATGCCGGAGATTTTGATATCGAAACTGGATCGAATATTAACGTGGTGCAGAACTTTGTCCATACATGGGAGTATTTCAAACCCCTACGCGATCAGACATTTGTTAGTCAGCAGCAGCGTTATGTTGATCTTCACCGACCTGATGGAACCCCAGATGTGTTGCAGTTTATCGAGCACGGAACCCTAAACCTGGTGGCGCAGGCAGAGATTCTCGGCCATATGACGCAAACGCTCTCGAACGCTGTTTTAGACAATTACCATCACCTTGGCGACGCAGCCTCCATAACAGATGGCCTGCCTTACAATCCGAACCTTGGCCCTTATGAAGTTGCCCCTGATGGACGTTCGAGTGGTGTGAAGGATGATATGTGGGCTTTTACGAGCCGCAATCCTAACCTCGACCTCAGGGCAGCAACCATGTTAGCAGCAGCAAGCCGGGCATTAAAGGGATATAACGACGATCTTTCGGCACGAGCGTTGCAGCAGTCCAAAAGGCTGCTGAAAGAAGCAACGGAATTACTCGCCAATCAGCCGCAGGATACCTCTCGCAGAGCATGGGGAGCAGCAGCAGATGTTTCCACCAATCTTCAGCTGTATATCTCAACCGGCGAGCAACAGTATGCCAATAAGTTTCAGGAACTTTTATGGCCTGCACTTGATCGTAATGTTAATTTCGTCCTTTTGACGGCATTAAATGCCATACCACACATGGATGCAGCCTATAAGGAAAAGCTCCGGCCGTATGTCGTAAAGTACAATGATTACATCAAAGGGCTTGACAAGGATAATCCATATGGAGTACCTATCGGCCTTGGTAACTGGGCAGGTAATGGAGCTATTACCAACTTTGGTACCACCGTTTGCTTTGCCAACCAATATTTCCCTGACATTATAGATGCCAGCCATGCTTACAAGGTTACCAGTTGGTTATTTGGCTGCCATCCATATCACAATTATTCGTTTGTGGCAACGGTGGGCGCTACTCGACCCAAAGCAACATTTTATGGTAATAACAGAGCTGATTTCTCTTTTATACCGGGCAATGTTGCTCCGGGTGTGTTGTTCAGAAAACCCGACCATTTTGAAAACTACGACGACTGGCCTTTTCTGTGGGGACAAAATGAGGGCACGATTGCTGGTAATACCAGTTATTTAATTTTTGGATCCGCTTTTAAAAATTTATTAAAATAACAATTTGTTAAGCAGTAGTGCATTAGCTACTAATTCAAACCTGTGCAATTTTAGCTGTGCGAAAAGCTGAAAACTATTCAATAAACAAAACGATCAAGGGTATAATTTAATATTTTCCACCATGACTTCGAACACTAACTTTTGTTAACATACGGTATGAAAAATGACGGACAGAAGGTTACGCAAGGGTTGTAGCCCGCTGCAGTTTATGTAACATGACAGGATATCGCCTGCAATTACCGACTTTTTATACCGCCAACGGAGCCCTTTTATCCAACATAAAAGAGCTATGGGCTCATGCATTTAGCTTTGTAGAAGTAGAAGCTCCAGCAGTAGTGAGGGAAGGAAAGCGATTCTTGATGAAGCTTGCTGTCTTGGCCGCTCCATAACTGGCTGAGGAGGTGGTACAGGTTCCAGGCAGCTTGGGCATTGAAGTGCCGCGGCTCTGAGCTCTGCTTACGGTTGCAGGTACTAGCCGGAGACAACATAGCGTGTGTGGGTTAACTGCTTGTCCATTTCTAGACTCAAAGCGCACTGGTTATGGCGCTTTGCCTAATGAAACCGTTACGTTATTAGCCAGCGCAAGGCTCAACTCTGCTTGTAAAGCCTACAGCTACAGAGGCAGCTTAATAGCCGCCCGGGTACCACCTACTATTTGTTCCACTACTTTTCTCTGATGGTGTCTTTTGGGTTCGCCTACCCTCTGCAGCGCGGAGACTATGTGGGCAGTGACGTCTATAGGGAGAAGACCCCAAAGCTGCCCTTGCCGCCACATACGGCTAAGTAGCAAGTATTTGTAAGTACGCCTTTTTTCTCTACTTTACAACAGTCCGGTTTTTTGGGGGGAGGTCATTGGCAAGCACCAGCGCTGCCTTCGACTGGTTTCGGGTGGATAATTAGAGCGCCTGACACAGGAATCCGAATAAAAAGGAATACAATTCAATCTATCCAATAACCCTTATGAAGAACAAAAACAAACAGATTAACAAACAGTTTTTAATGCTGATGCTCGCCGGCACTATTGGCGCCGGTAGCCTTTGGGGCTGTTCAAGCCAACAGGCGACAGAGGACATTGCGGCAGTAACGGCTACTACAGAAGACGAGGCAGGAGTACAGATCAAACAGGAGTCCTTCGGTAAGACAAAAGAAGGGGAAGAGACCACCCTTTACACCCTCACGAATGCTAAGGGCATGCAGATGCAGATTACCGACTACGGCGCTACAATTACTTCCCTGCTCACTCCCGACAGAGAGGGTGAAGTGGGTGATGTGGTGCTGGGCTTCGACAGTCTCTCTGGCTACATGAGTCCGGAGTACGTGAAGAGTGGCCCTTACTTCGGCGCCATCGTAGGCCGCTACGGAAACCGGATTGCGGATGGCAAGTTCACCTTGAATGGGCAGGAGTACACACTGGCCACCAATGACGGGGAGAATCACCTGCATGGTGGTGTGAAGGGCTTTGATAAAGTAGTATGGGAGGCAGAACCATTGCCAGGACAGAATGCAGTCAGGTTCAAATACGTGAGTCCGGATGGAGAGGAAGGCTACCCTGGTACACTGACCTCAATTGTTACTTACACCCTCACTGACGACAACGAGATAAAGATCGACTACGAGGCAACAACTGACAAAGCGACGCCTGTGAATCTGACAAACCATAGCTACCTCAACCTAGCAGCAGGCGAGGCCGAGGACGCATTGGGGCACATAGTAACGCTGAACGCGGATAAGTACACCGTAGTAGACGAAACGTTGATCCCAACCGGAGAGCTGCGTGATGTGAAAGGGACGGTGATGGACTTCACCACGCCACAGGCCATCGGAGCAAGAGTAAATCAGGTTGAAGGTGGCGGCTACGACCACAACTATGTTCTGACTGACACGAGTGAAAAATTGAAGAAGGCAGCCACTGTGTATGAGCCAACTACCGGGCGGGTGATGGAAGTCTTCACTACTGAGCCGGGTATTCAGTTCTACTCCGGCAACTTCCTCGACGGTACCATTACCGGCAGCGGAGGCGAAACCTATAGGAAGCACTATGGCTTCGCCCTGGAGACACAGCACTTTCCAAACTCTCCGAACCAGCCAAAGTTCCCCTCCACCATTCTTGAGCCGGGGGAGACTTACGAGACAACGACCATCTACAAGTTCTCTACCAGAGACGAGGAGTAGCAGGAAGAATAGCCTGTTTATCGCTCATCAAATACAGAGTATATTTTAGAGACCTCCAAAGCAGCTGCTTTGGAGGTCTTCTTTCTTATGCAGCCAAGACAAACTTAGCTGCATAAGATTAGTAAACTTAGTTTTAGAAACATCAACCAAACACATAATGAATAACAAAACAGCTTTCCTGTTCGACTTGAACGGAACCGTAATAGATGACATGCATTACCACGCCGAGGCTTGGCACGAGATCCTAACGAAAGACCTGGGGGCTGACCTGACCTGGGATGAGGTGAAAAAAGAGATGTACGGCAAGAACCGGGAGGTGCTGGAGCGCATTTTTGGGAAAGGCCATTTTTCGGATGATAAAATTGAGAGGCTATCCCTTGATAAGGAGAAGTATTACCAGAAGGCTTATAAACCGCACCTGAAGCTTATAGCTGGTTTGCAGGATTTTTTAGCAAAAGCCGACACGCACGGTATCAAAATGGCAATTGCATCAGCGGCCATCACCGGCAACATAGACTTTGTAGTGGATAACGTGGATGTGCGACATTATTTTGATGCCATTGTCAGCGCTGATGATGTTAGCACCAGCAAGCCAGACCCTGAAACCTTTCTGAAGGCAGCTGAGAAACTGCAGACAGCACCAAAAGATTGCCTTGTGTTTGAGGATGCGCCGAAAGGAGTGGAGGCGGCCCAAAATGCAGGGATGCGCTGTGTTGTCATCACCACAGCGCATCCAGCAGAAGATTTTAAGCAGTACGATAATGTAGTTGGCTTTATAGCAGATTACACTGACCCTTACATCACCAACTATTTTTCCGAACAAGAGTAGTGGCATGAACTGGCATAAAAGAAGAAAGCAGGCCTAAAAAGCCTGCTTTCTTCTTTTATGGGCTTGATGAAAACTAGCCCTTGTTGATCTGGTAATACACTTCGCTCCAGCGCAATTCATTTTGCAACTGGCGAAGACGTGTTTCCTTGTCAATCGTCACACACTCTATGCCGGCTATGTCAGCAAAGTCTTGAAGTTGCTCTGTGCTCAGGTTTTGGCTGTAGCAGGTGTGGTGGGCCCCACCAGCCAATATCCAAGCCGCGCAACCTATTTTCATGTCCGGGTATGGTTTCCAAAGCACGCGGGCTACCGGCAGGTTTGGCAGGTCATGCTGCGGCTCTACGGCCTCTACTTCATTCACAAGCAAGCGGAACCGGTTTCCCATATCCACGATAGAGACATTCAGGGCCGGGCCACCTGCCACGTTAAACACCAGGCGCACCGGGTCAGCTTTTCCTCCGATGCCCAGCGGGTGTACTTCGCAGGAAGGTCTTCCGTTGGCGATCGATTCATCAATTTCGAGCATGTGCGAACCTAACACCAGTTGGTTGCTTGGGTCGAAGTGGTATGTATAGTCCTCCATAAAGGCGTTGCCTCCCTTCAGGCCGCTACCCATCACTTTCATGGCTCTCACAAGGGCTGCTGTTTTCCAGTCGCCTTCGCCGGCAAAGCCGTAGCCCTGGCCCATCAGGCGCTGTGCGGCTATACCTGGCAGCTGCATCATGCCATGCAGGTCTTCAAAGGTATCAGAGAAGCCTTTGAAGTTACCGTCCTCCAGGAACGTGCGCAGACCGATCTCAATCTTGGCAGCATCGCGCAGGTTCTTGTAATGCTCGCCGCCTTTACGGAGAGATTCCATCACGGAATAGCGTTCTTCATACTCCTGTGTCAGCGCATCCACTTCTCTGTCGCTGATCTGGTTGATAATCTGCACCAGGTCGCCTACGCCATAGGTATTTACGGAGAAACCGAATTTCATCTCAGCCTCCACCTTATCACCCTCCGTTACGGCCACATAACGCATGTTATCACCAATGCGTGCGAACTTAGCTCCCTGCCAGTCGTGCCATCCGCAAGCCACGCGGCTCCAGGAACCGATCTGCTCTCGCACCGACTCTTCTTCCCAGTGGCCTACTACTACTTTGCGGTTGATACGCATCCTCGACACCATAAAGCCGAATTCACGGTCGCCGTGCGCGCTCTGGTTCAGGTTCATAAAGTCCATGTCAATGGAGCTCCATGGAATATCGCGGTTATACTGTGTGTGCAGGTGCAGGAGCGGCTTCTTGAGGATCTTTAGACCTCCTATCCACATTTTGGCAGGAGAGAAGGTGTGCATCCAGGCCACAACACCTACGCAGTTCTCTGCCACGTTGGCGTCCTGGCAGATACGGTAAATTTCCTCCGTTGTCTTCACAACTGGTTTGAAAACAACCTTTACAGGAACCTGACCAGCTTGATCCAGACCAGAGGCTATTTGCTGTGAGTGCTCCGCCACCTGCTGCAAGGTCTCTTCTCCATATAAATGCTGGCTACCAGTCACAAACCAGATCTCGAATTGTTTAAGGTCTATCATATGATGTAGTAATGTTTTATGATTGTTAGGAGCTTTAAAAAAAGGTGCCGCATGCGTATGCGACACCTTTTTTCAGGAAAGTGTTTTAATACCAGAAGAAATAGTAAAGCAGGCCCACAATAAGAATAATTCCTGCTGCGCCAATGTTAAACGGAGTTCCAGTATTAAAAAGCACTGGGTCAGACACAATCGCCTTTTTGTCCACTAGTTTCATTTTGGCATTCGTATAGAGAATTATGCCTAGCATGATAAAGAGAACGGCCAGGAAGTACGCTGATTCCACTCCCATATAATTGTACTCTCCGCTGAGAACCACAGTTGCAACTAGCGTAATTACGCCGAGTGCCAGGAAAAGGTAAGAATAAGCTAAAAGCTTACGCTGCCTTCCGGGCTCAGGGAGCTTGCGGTGTATTTTATGGCCTTTCTCCATGAAGCTAATAACAGAGGCTATCACGCAAAGAATAATGAACACGTACCCCATGCGCATCAGGAATGGCATATCAGGGCTTATTAATTTAAAGGCGATTCCAGCCGGAATGGTCGCAATGGCCGTCCAAAGCGCTGCATTGGGGGTTATCTGCGTCCAGAACAATCCCATGGCAAACACCACCAGCACACCTGGGTAAATGTAACCAGTATACTCCTGAATGTACTGGAACACCTGGTCCAGGGAACTCAGTTGAGGGGCCACGACCATGGCAATAAGCAAGGCGATAATTGCTACAACCCTACCGGCCTTCACTAGTTGCCGGTCCGTTGCCTCTGGCTTAAAGTAATGGCGGTAAATATCCATTGTGAAAATGGTGGAGGTACTGTTTACCATAGAGGCCAGAGAAGAGACGATTGCCGCGGCCAACGCTGCGAATGCCAAGCCTCGTACACCTGATGGGATGAAGTTCTTCAGCAACCAAGGGTAAGCCTCGTCCGACTTGCTGATGCTACCCACAGCCTCGACAGGTTTACCGAGGGCCGCAGCCAATTGCTCGGGAGTAAACTCGTTAATCAGGACATAGGCTGCGATACCTGGAATAACCACAATAAAAGGCATTAGGATCTTTAAGTAACCTGCAAACAACAGGCCTCGCTTGGCCTCATTGATGCTCTTGGCCGCCAGACCTTTCTGTATGATGTACTGGTTAAAGCCCCAGTATCCTAGGTTAGTGGCCCACATGGCGCCCACGATCACGGCCACTCCTGGTAAGTCTTTGAATGCGTCTCTTACACCTCCGTCTCCATCAGGCACCATGATGTGCCCTTCCGGGACTACAAGGGTGAAATGCTCACGGGCGCTTTCATAAAGGTTACCCAAGCCGGCAAAAACACCCTCACCGGCCCCAACAGCATCCAGGGCCAGGAAAGTAGTTAGAAGTCCACCGCCAATAAGCACCACCACCTGCACCACGTCTGTCCAGGCTACGGCCTCAAGTCCACCGTAGATAGAGTAAATGCCGGAGAAAAGTAGTACGCCGATAATGCCGTATACAAGTGGAATCCCCATGATCTGTTCCATTGCCAACGCGCCAAGGTAACTTACTGACGTTAGGTTTACGAATACATACACCAGCAGCCAGAAGACAGCAAAGGCTGTACTCACGCCGCGGTTAAAGCGGCCATTCAGGAACTGCGGCATCGTATAAATATTCCTGTGGATGAAGACAGGCAGGAAGTACTTTGCCACGATGATAAGCGCAACGGCGGCTATCCATTCATAAGCGGATATGGCCAGGCCAATGGCAAAACCGGAGCCGGAGGTGCCGATGAAGTGCTCCGCAGAAATGTTAGCGGCGATAAGGGAGGCCCCGACAGCCCACCATGTAAGGGACTTGTCTGCGAGGAAGTATTCTTGGGTGTTCTTTTCTTTGCCCTCTTTTTCCCTGGACACCCAAAGTCCCAGGAAAAGGATCACGATGGCGTACAGGACGAAGATGACGTAGTCTAGTGTAGAGAATCCAGCGTTCATTTAAGGATAGCTTTAGTTAAGTTCTTTGTAAGCTATGATAAAATATTTAGATACTATTATAATAAAAATCTGAAGTAGCGAACCTGCCGCCTTGCTACTAGGTAAGCTTGGTTTCGGTTGTGCCACAAGAAGCACAACCTACTGTTGGCCGTAGTAAGAATCCGGGCCGTGCTTTCGCTCGTAGTGCTTTTTGACCAGGGAGTCCTTTAAGCGCGGCGCTTCGATTCGTATTTGCTCCGTAAGGTAAGCCATACGGGCTACCTCCTCCAGTACAGCGCTGTTGTACACAGCCTTCTTAGCTGTTTTCCCCCACGTAAAGGGTGCGTGGTTACCTACCAGCACCATCTCTACTTCTTCGTAACTCATTCCTTTCTCCTGCAGGTAATTCATTATCTGGAACCCCGTTTGGTACTCATAGTTGCCCTTGATCATCTCATCGCTCATCGGCGGAGCGCAGGGAATGTCCACTGTGTTATGATCTGCGTGCGTGGTTCCGTAGATAGGAATGTCTCGCTGTGCCTGTGCCCAGGAGGTGGCATAAGTAGAATGGGTGTGCACGATACCACCGATCTTTTCCCAGTGTTTATAAAGTACGGCGTGTGTTTTAGTGTCTGAGGAAGGCCTTAAGCTTCCCTCTACTGTGTTGCCTTCAAAGTCTACGATTACCATACTCTCAGGCGAAAGCTCCTCATAAGGTACACCGCTTGGTTTGATCGCGAATACACCTAGGTCTCTGTCTGCGGCACTTACGTTACCGAACGTGAAAAGCACGAGCCCCAGCTTTGGCAGCTGCATGTTGGCTTCGTACGCTTCCTCTTGTATGTGTCTGTACTTACTCATGATCTATGATGGGTTTTGTCTTACTACCTGTTCCTGAACATCTGTTGGTAAAGGCTTCTCAGAAGTCGTCTCCTGTTCAATCAGCGCACCGTGGGCATGGTACTGGCTGTACCGCTTCGCATAGATCTGGTTACGTGCCATATCCGGAAAGTACTCCGCGTCAAAGCCCTGCCCCATGGCGTGCATCGCATCCTCAACACGAGGGTATAGACCGGCGGCCGTGGCGGCGAACATAGCCGCCCCGATGGCACAGGTCTGCTCTGAGCGGTGTATTTTAATTGGCATTCCCATGACGTCTGCCATCATCTGCATGATGAACGGGGACTTACGTGCCACCCCGCCCATTCCTATCAAACCCTTCACAGGAACTCCCTGCTCATTAAAGCGGTCCACGATGCTTTTAGCACCAAAGCACGTAGCTTCCGCCAGAGCTCTGAATATTCGGGGAGCGTCACTGCCAAGGCCTAAGCCCAGGATAGCCCCTTTCAGCTCCTGATTGGCATCAGGAGTGCGGCGCCCGTTGAACCAGTCTATGGCAAACTCTCCTTCTTCTGTAAGCGGCAGTTGTTCTGCCTGTTTAGACAGCTCCGGGACAACCTTGTCTGAAAGCTCTTTTAAGAGCGTGTCGGCTACTTCAGGGGCGATTGCCTGAGACTGGGAAAGAAGGTTCTTAACAGGCCACAACAGCAGGTCTTTGAACCAGGCGTACGTGTCGCCAAAGGCAGACTGGCCAGCCTCCAGGCCCATCATGCCAGGGATAACCGAGCCTGGTACCTGGCCGCAAATGCCACTCACTAAGGTGTCCTCCACTTCCTCAACTGGGGCCACCAGCATATCGCAGGTGGAGGTTCCCATTACCTTGCTCAGGTAGTAAGGTTCTATCTGCCCACCAACAGCGCCCATGTGTGCATCAAACGCTCCTATACCCACTACTACGTCGGTAGAGAGGCCTAACCGATCCGCCCATTCCTGGCTTAGTTGGCCTGCAGGTTTGTCAGAAGTATGAGCATCCGTAAAAAGCTTGTCTCTAAAACCCGCAAGCAAGGGATCCAGAGAGGCGAAGAACTGCTCTGGAGGAAGTCCGCCGAACTCCTCCGCCCACAGGGCTTTATGCCCGGCAGCAGTAACGCTGCGCTTCATCTGCTTCACGTCGTTGCCGCCTGTTAGTAAGAAAGTGATCCAATCACAATGCTCTACCCAGGAGTAACAGCTTTCCCGCACCTGTTCGTCTGTACGGAGGACGTGCAGTAGCTTCGCCCAAAACCATTCTGAGGAGTAAATGCCCCCGACGTACTTAAGGTAGTTGATATCGAACCTGGTCGCATGCTCGTTTATTTCCGCCGCTTCTTTAACAGAGGTGTGATCCTTCCACAGGAAGAACATGGCATTAGGGTTTTCCCTGAAATCGGGGAGTAGGGCTAATGGTGTCCCCGCTCTGTTAACCGCTACAGGTGTAGAGCCAGTCGTATCTACAGAGATGCCCTTTACTGCGGCAGCAACTGCGCCTCCTGCCTGGCTTATGCAAGCCTTGACAGTATGCTCTAGCCCCTCTATATAATCTAATGGATGCTGTCTGAACTGATTTTCGCTGGCGTTGCAGTATTGCCCTCTCTGCCATCTGGGATAGTAATAGACAGAAGAGCTTACTTCCTCACCATTGTGTGCATTCACTAGCACAGAGCGGACAGAGTCTGTTCCGTAATCCACTCCAATCACATACGATACTTCTTCCACGAGCAAATCTATAGTTAGTTTTGTGTCAAACTAACACTTAATTGGAAAACTAAAAAATAAACTCTTGAAATTTCACGCCGATGGGCACAAAAAAAATCAAGTAATTAGAAACTTTTCGGGATTTGGTATGAATTTAAGAAAGGCCTCAAAGTTGGTTAAATACTTGCTTTGGTCAAGCTTGTAAAAGAATGCTCCCTTCTTAGAGCTATCCTTGTCTTTGTCCTGCTGCTTTAAAAACAGGCCTGTAGAGAGAAGCTTCCTGTTGAAATTACGCTTATCAAATGTTGTGTCGTAAAGGCCTTCGTAAAGCGCCTGCAGTTGCGGCAGGGTGAACTTCTCTGGTAGCAGCTCGAACAATATTGGATGAAGGGATGCTTTATAGCGTAGCCTGTTCTTCGCCATCTCCACCATTTGTCCATGGTCAAATATAAGATCAGGCATGTCCTTAAAGGGGAACCATTCGGCATGGTATTCTTTGCTGAGTTGCTTTTCGTACTTCTGAATATCGATCAAGGCGAAGTAAGCCACGGCTATCGTTCTTTCAACGGGGTCTCGTGCCAGAGCGCCAAATGTATGGAGTTGCTCCATATAAACATTCTCTAGACCCGTTAGCTCCTTTAGAATACGGTTAGCGGCTTCGTCTACGCTCTCTTCGGGCTGTACAAAGCCCCCCATCAAGCTCCACTTCTTCTTCTCAGGGGCAAAGCCCCTTTGTATAAGCAGGAGCTTGTAACTCTCGCCGTCAAAGCCAAATATGATACAGTCAACGGCTACAAGTACTCGGGTTTGTCCAGAGTATTTCAACATATAGATTTAGCTTTTTATAATGAAAGTTGTCGTTTGTTGTCAAATTTATTGAATATTCACAAATTAAGCTGTTTTGTCAGCCGCCTATTACTTGAAGGATATAGATTTGCTTTTGACAGACTCTAGCCACACAGGCTTCTCTACAAGAGTGATTAACCTGGTTTCTAGTACCCTTCTACAGTACGTAGTTCGGTGGGTTTGTCTTTGTCATGGCTTCCATAGACTTGGACTTATAACTAAAGCGAGTTGCGAGTGTCAGACGAATTAAATTACAGTATAGGCAGGCATAAAGAGAAAGAACCCTCCGTTGGAACCGCACGAATGTTCAGTTGAACAGTGGCACAATTGAAAGCCTACGGGGCGGGGCTTAGTGGTCCCAACCGCTGTCCGGGAGGAAAACTTCCTGCATCTGTTTTTGTACGACAGCAAGGGCTTTCAGCCAAGTGCCTGGAGAAGGAGAAATACAACAAATTTTATGGTTGAAAAGATGTACTTAACTCATCTTTCATTAGGTTAAATGACGTCCATGATGCTTATGATGATCAGTAACTTTGTTTGTTCCCATCGGCTTGATAGCAAGTTAGTTTTCATGCCATTTGCTTCAGAAACGGCTCCTGCTTTGTATTACTATTGGGCTTGGAGTACTCTCAAATCTACCAGGCAGATCACGATCTCCTGTTGCAGGGCATAGAATCTCTTCGTCCACTTATTCATTCTGGGCTCTATGTCCCTGTGTCCGCAAATAGTGGAAATCTCCTCCAGGTCCCTTATCAGTTTTTGGAGCTTTCTGTTCATCTGTCTATTATGAAGAGGCCTGACGAGTTTAGTTAAGTCTTTTTGTAAGAGAAGTAAATCCTCCCGGAACCAATGCTTGGCTTGCCTGTAGAATGCAGGGTTGATATCGAGTAGGGGAGCAAGGGCAGCTTCATCGAGCCGTACTTCCAGTCTTTCTTTCTCAGCTTTCAGCTTTAAATAAAGATTCAAGTAGAGGTTTACGTAGAGGAATCGAACACAAACAACAGTAAGGGTAACAGCGGCTGACAAAAGAAAAGCAGCTGAGTTCTTGTTCTGTATAAACCACTCGTACCACTCCATGTGTTCTCTCATGAATTTAGCGTGTTACCATGGGACAGTATGACTTGCTCCTCTATATTTCACGTTAAAATCAAGCTTGAGTTGACATTCTTGATGAATATTGTTTACCTGATGACGATGAAAATCAACCCGCAAACAAAAGTGGTTGATTTGGTTATAGCCAAGGAACGGAACCAGGCAAAACAAGACCATCCTCAGCCTTTATTCGCCCCGCTAGAGCGTTTTGTAGCGGCTGTCCGCTTATATGCTTCTGTGGCAATGACTCGCCGAAAGGGCTGTTAACCGATTGAGCCCGGACCCTGAGATTAGAACCTGTATGGCAACAGTTTAAATTTGTTTTAGCGTAGCATAAAGCAAACAAGAATATTCAGGATTACATATATTTGTAGTGCCAGCCCCTAAATACGCCAAGGCCGATGAGGAGCAGGAGGTTTATTCTGTAACCAGATGCTTATGAAGCGATGACCGAAAGTAAAAAGGTA
>NZ_FZOQ01000009.1 GCF_900188175.1 Pontibacter ummariensis
TCAAGCATTTCATCTTCCAGTATCTTTTCTATACATTGCCATTGGGTGTCGGTTAAATCACTGGGGTAAGACATAAGCCTGCAAACTTTTCTTACCCAACAGCCGACACCTGCTTTTTTATCCAGCTAAATCAAAACAGCCTTTTAAGAAGCTCCTTCACAAGGCATAAACATCTGCAAACAAGAAAATGGTAGGCTGAAAAGACAAAGATCTGCTACAGATGCTCCAATCGGCTGATTGAAGCCTGTCGCCACGTTATAAGTTTGGCTAAAGCAGCTAATCAACAAAACATTTCTTTTCCCAACCGTTTATTATAGCAAGCGGTTGGAAAGCAATACTTTGTTAGATCTAGAAGAAGTCATTTATGACGTGCGGTTTTAACAGCTCTTCCTAAGCTAAAAAGGGACAGGAAGGAGGTAGCAGGGGGTTCCTTATATCGTAGACCAGTACCTTCCACCTCCTACAGGTATTCAAATTTCAGTAAAACAATTTACGCAGCCATGGCAAGAAGTTCTGTAGCATTGATACAAGCCCTGCGGGAAACAGCAAAACGTCTGGCAGACGGTGCCAGGTACCAATGGGGCCATATGGGCAGCTGTAACTGCGGACACTTAGCACAAACCATCACCCAGTACAGCAAAGGCAAGATACACGGGGCAGCCATGTGGCGCCACGGCGACTGGCGGGAGCAGCTGCGGGACTATTGTCCACAAAGCGGCCTGCCTATGGATGAAGTCATTGATCAAATGCTGGACTTCGGGCTCACGCAAGATGATTTAACCCGCCTGGAGCGCCTGTCACACCCGGCCATACTAGCCCGGCTTCCACAAGTCCAACGGCACCTACAGCACAACAAGCGGAACGACGTGGTCCTGTACCTGACAACCTGGGCTACCATGCTGGAGGAAGACTTAACTGAGGACTTGCCTATGCCTTCAGAAGTTAGTTTACATAGCAGCTCAGTAACTATTTAGCCCAATTTGTTTATAGCCTCACTTGATATTGGCTAGAAGTAGATAAATTAGCTCCTTAGAGCTCTTACATGCTCTATCTTAGAGCTACCACTTATAGGTACATAAAGTACTACTCCTAATTTATCATTCCGACGCAAGGAGAAGGCTAAAAGAACTTAAACCCAATACAACTGCAATCTTTTCACTGCGACATGGACTCTCGTTATCTCTCGCTTGCGGGGTGTTCGAAATGCACTGTGTTTAAAAGCAATGCCTTGGGTTTCTAAGAAATACGCTAGTGGCTAGGACGGAAGCTTACTCTATGAATTTATTTGCCACAGCTATCAGCGCCAACCGCTTAGCCCTGCCCCTTGCCACCTGCAGCTCGAACGGTTCTCTGCTGTCCTTGTTGCACTTGATGGCCGACGAGGAACACACCTACAGCATCTCTTTTGCTTTAGAAGCTACAGGCTCATGTGTTACTATAAGGTTCTGATTATCTTTAAAATAAGCAGATAAAAGACAGGATCACAACAACTGTTCTCATCTCTTGTATTGTCGCAGGTTGCTACTCCTGGAAGCCCTTCTTTACCAGTTTGTAATATATCCGAACAGAGTTCTTGATTTTGAAGGCAAGCCTTGTCTTGCTTTTAAAGTCCCAGCGGGACGATATGTTTGTAGAAATAAAACATCTGCCGATTTAAGCTCCAGCGGAGCGACATGTAAACGCCCTCGTTTTCCTTTCGATAGCACTCCTGTTGGATGTAAACACACCTCTCCTTGGAGCAGGTACTTTTGGTTTTAAAGTCACAGGCATGCTATTAAGAAACTTGGTAGAAATAGAGCGCCCTTCCTTCGGGTAAGCCTTTACTAGTGGTGAGGGTAGAAGTCCTCTACTAACAAGATCCTTTACAGGATGAAAAAATGCGACTGAACCCATCCCTACCCCTCCCAACAGGGGATTTTGCAAAAGAAGGGAAAATTCTGCTCCTCAGAGGGGCTGGGGACAGCCAAACAAAGCTTTTTTTGTTATGCGCTTACTACTTCCGTAGGAAAGCCACAAAATTCCCGTACCCTTCGTTCTTTCCGACAACGGCATGCCTACATAGGAGCCGGTCAACCTCCTATTTGCCTTATCAGTTGTCTGTCTGCACAGCAACTTTATATTGAAAAAGAACGCTGCCTCTAAAAACAAACGCTTTCATCCTGTAAATCCTGATTCAGGTGGTTGCCCCTTCCGCGATAAATCACCAATTTGGGCTTAGAAGCAAAAACAAGGCTACATGCAAAATCAGAAAGAAATCATAGCCGAAACGGCAGACTATGTAAAAGAACTTTTATCAGGCGAAGGCTCCGGCCATGACTGGTGGCACATTTACCGGGTGTGGAAAAACGCCAAAGCCATTGCGGCACAGGAAAAGGCAGACCTTTTTATAGTGGAACTAGCAGCCCTACTCCATGACATTGGAGACCACAAATTTCATGATGGGGATGAAACCGTGGGCCCACGCATGGCGCGGGCATGGCTGGGAAAGCATCAGGTGCCAGAAGAAGTCATCAACCATACCTGCACCATTATCAAAGACTTGTCCTACAAGGGCGCTGGGACCTCCTCTGCGATGGCCAGCATAGAAGGACAGATCGTGCAGGACGCGGATCGTTTAGATGCCATTGGTGCCATTGGCATTGCCCGTACCTTTGCTTACGGAGGCCATAAGAACCGGGAACTCTACAACCCTAACATACAGCCAGTGCTGCACGATTCCTTTGAGACCTATAAAGCCAGCACTGCCCCTACGATCAATCATTTTTATGAAAAGCTATTGCTACTGAAGGACCGGATGCACACCACCACCGCCAAAGCCATGGCGCAGGACAGGCACCAGTACATGGAGAACTTTCTGCAGCAGTTCTACGCGGAGTGGGAAGGAGAACGATAGTCTCAGGGGAAACTGCTATGCGAAGCACCCGATTTAGCGTAGGGTAATTCTGACAGTACCTGCTTCCCTATTCGTTTTTCCCTTAAGCCATATGTATTATTCCTTAAATTAGCTCCATGGAGATACCTTTACTCTCGGATATCGTGATCATACTAGGGCTGGCGGTGGTGGTGATTCTGCTGTTCCAGCGCTTCAAACTGCCTACCATCCTGGGCTTTCTGGCAACGGGCGTGATCGCCGGTCCGCACGGGCTCAGCCTGATCACAGCCATGCATGACATTGAGGTGTTGGCAGAGATTGGCGTCATCCTGTTGCTCTTTATCATCGGTATGGAGTTCTCGCTCCGCAGCCTTGCCCTGATTAAACGCACGGTGCTACTAGGGGGAACCACACAAGTACTCGCGACCATCGGTTTAGTAGCCCTGGTGATGCTGCTGTTGAATTTCAACACCGGCGAAGCGTTCTTTATGGGCTTCCTGATCGCGCTCAGCAGCACGGCCATCGTCCTAAAACTGCTACAGGACAAGAGTGAGATCAACACACCGCAAGGGCGCGTAGTGCTGGGCATCCTGATCTTTCAGGATATTGTGGTGGTGCCGATGATGCTCTTAGCCCCCTTAATGGCAGGAGGCGCGGAGGATGTGGGAACAGCGCTTTTGTTGATGGCGCTGAAAGGAGCCTTTGTGATTGTGTTCGTGCTCATCAGTGCCCGCTACCTGGTGCCGAAGCTGCTTTATGCCGTTGCTAAAACGAAGAGCCAGGAACTCTTCATTCTTTGTATCGTGGTGATCTGCTTTGCCGTAGCCTGGCTCACCTCTAGCCTTGGTTTATCCCTGGCATTAGGGGCTTTTATGGCCGGCCTGATCATATCCGAGTCAGAGTACAGCCACCAGGCCACCAGCAACATCCTGCCTTTCCGGGAGATCTTTACCAGTTTCTTTTTTGTCTCGATTGGCATGCTGCTGGACTTTACCTTCATGCTGCAGCACCTGCCCGTCATCCTGCTGTTTACCCTGCTGACGTTTGTATTAAAGGGCTTTGTCGCTACGCTGGCAACGCGCCTGCTCCAGTATCCCTTGCGCATCTCTTTTTTGGTCGGGCTGTCGCTTTTCCAGGTGGGGGAATTTGCCTTTATTCTTTCCAGAACCGGTATTACCTATGGCCTGCTGTCGGAAGAAACCTACCAGTATTTTCTTTCCGTCTCGCTGCTTACCATGGCCATTACCCCTTTCGTGATCGGCTACTACCACCGCATCGCTTCCTTTATAGAGGCTCCTTTCTCCAGGAAGCAAGAGCAGGTATCCCTGCAAGAGCACCAAGCCGATGCGCATTCCGACCTGCCGGCGCTGGACGACCACATCGTGATCATTGGCTACGGCATCAACGGCCGTAACGTGGCAAAAGCAGCCAAGCATGCCAAGATACCCTATGTGATCGTTGAGCTGAATGCCGTCACCGTGAAGCAGGAACGTAAACTCGGCGAACCTATCGTGTATGGAGATGCCGTGCACGGCACCATCCTCTCCCACGTGAACATCAACAAGGCCCGTGTAGTGGTAGTGGCCATCTCAGATCCGGAAGCAACGAAGCGCATCATTGCCACCCTCCGCGAGATAAGCGACAAGGTGCACATCATTGTACGAACGCGCTTTGTGCAGGAAATGGAGGAGAATTACCGGATCGGGGCAGATGAGGTGATCCCGGAAGAGTTTGAGACCTCTATCGAGATCTTTACCAGGGTACTGAACAAATACCTGATGCCGCGCGACGAGATAGAAAACTTTACCGACATGATCCGCTCCGATAACTATGACATGCTGCGGAGTTTGGCCGGCCGCTCCAATACGGTGTCAAAGCTAGGGGTGGATCTCCCGGAGATAGAGGTAGCCAGCCTACGCGTGTTTACAGATGACGGCTCTATTTTAAATAAACCCCTTATTGAAGCAAACGTACGCAACAGGTTTAACATCACCGTGGTAGCCATCAAACGCGAAGAACAGACGCTGCTGGATATCAACGCCTCCACCCGCTTACAGCAAGGGGATATCTTGTATGTGGTAGGCAAGCCGGGTGACGTGATGCGCTTTAACAACTTTTTGAAAAAGGACTGACACCGCTACCATTAAAGCTTCTCCATCACCTCCTCTACTTGCCCATGCACCTTGTTGTAACCCGCTTTAAAGTTGTTGATGGCGCCCTCGGCCCAGCCGCGCCATTCCAGCATGTTTGTTCTGGGGTTGATGAGGTCGATGATCAGGGTGCCTTCCTTAAAGAGGTCGACGCTGCGGTAGCCGGGCATGCCAGGTTGCTTGTAGTCGTAGCGGTAGCCGCTCATGTAGCCATAGCTATAGCCAAAACCAGGGGCGAAGTTCTCGGGCTTATCCTTCTCTTCAGGCACAGAAACACTCACATCGTATGCCACCAGTACATCCGGGTTGGTCGTTACCTTTTGATAGCCCCGCTCCTGTAACTCTTCTTCGATGGCGCGCCGCAGGTTCTTATTCAAACTAGCCCCAAAGCCTTTCTCATAAGCTGCCGGTGCCATGGCATCGGGCTGAAACCAGGCAAACGTCTTGTAGCTCCCTGTCTGCACATAAGGCGCCTGAATCGTGTTTGCCCCAACAGAGGCGGAAGTGGTTACACAGGATTGTAAAAAGAAAGTGCCTGCCAGAAGGAGCAAGCAACCTGCAAGGGCAAAAGGTCTTTTCATAGTAAAATTACACGCATCTTCCACGGAAACAGTTTGATCAAATCCATGGACTACTCCGTTTCAAAACTCAAATATACGCATTTAGGTGCAGAATGCCGTTTTTATCCTGCCCCGAACCAACCGGAGCGAACAAAACGGCTATTCATAAATTTCAGGAAGAGGGAAAGCCTTAAGTTGATATTTATCATTTGATGCCGGAGTACCGACCTATACTTTCGCAGCAACGCATGTAAACAAGCGCACTTACTTTAAAGTATAGCTAACAAAGCAACAGAATAATGGCAGACAGAAAACTTACCTACAAATCAGCCGAAGAAGCCCTTTCAGTGATACAGTCAGGCGACAGGATTTTTATACATGGCAGTGCCGCCACACCACAGTACCTGGTGCAAAAACTGGCCGAAAGAGCCCCTGAACTGCGGGATGTAGAACTGGTTAGCGTCAGTACCTTCGGCGATATGCCCTGTGCCCGGGAGGAATACCGGGAGTCCTTTTTCATCAACTCGCTTTTTGTGTCGGCAAACGTGCGCGACGCGGTTAACAGCGGGCGGGGCGACTACGTGCCGATCTTCTTGAGTGAGATCCCGCACCTGTTCCGCTCCGGCATCATGCCCCTCGACATAGCCCTGGTGCATGTGTCGCCACCCGATAAGCATGGCTATTGCTCGCTGGGCGTGTCGGTGGACGTGGCCCGGGAAGCTGTGAAGAGCGCAAAGTACGTCATTGCCCAGGTAAACCCACAAATGCCCCGTACGCACGGTGATGCGCTGATCCATGTGCGCCGTATTGATGCCCTGGTCGAGGTAAACGAGCCGCTTCCGGAGGTCGACTACAGCACACGCATCACAGAAACAGAACGGACTATTGCCAAATACATCGCCGAAATGGTGGAAGACCGGGCCACCCTGCAAATGGGGATTGGCGGCATACCGGATGCGGTATTGCAGAGCCTGACCAACCATAAGGGGCTCGGGGTGCATACCGAAATGTTCTCGAATGGTATTTTGCCCCTGGTGGAGAATGGGGTTATCACCAACGAACATAAGAAAGTCCTCAAAGGGCATATTGCAACTGCTTTTGTGGCGGGCAACCGGAAGCTTTATGACTTTGTAGATGACAATCCGCTGATTTCCATGCACGGAACCGACTATGTGAATGATGCCGCTGTGATCAAGACCAACCCCAGGGTGACTGCCATTAACTCGGCCATCGAAATCGACCTGACAGGGCAGGTGGTATCCGACTCCATCGGCACCTACCAGTATTCCGGCATTGGCGGGCAGATGGACTTTATGCGGGGGGCCGCGCTGTCCAAAGGGGGTAAACCCATCATTGCCCTCCCATCGGTGACAGGTAAAGGCGTTTCTCGCATTAGCCCCTACATTAATCAGGGGGCCGGCGTGGTGACGACCCGGGCACACGTGCATTATGTCGTAACAGAGTATGGCGTTGCTTACCTGTACGGAAAGAACATGCGGCAGCGGGCACAGGCACTGATCAGCATTGCGCATCCCGACCACCGGGAGCGCCTGTCGGAGGAGGCCATGAAGCGGTTCAAAAATTTATAGTATTGTACTATACAACCAAGTGTAGCGCCTTACGTGTAATAGAGGGAATGAATTCATGCACGTAATAGCACTAAACTTATGGCTGATATATCCACTCAGGTTCCCGCTCCTCCCCCAACATGGGTGGAGCACCTGGCGAAGACTGGCCTGGTGGCCAAGGGGGTTGTCTACTGCTTAGTAGGCGCCCTCGCTTTTATGGCTGCCTTCGAATTAGGCAGTACATCAACACAGGAAGCCGGTAAAATAGGCATCTTTCAGTTTATCCTGGAGCAGCCTTTTGGTAAGTGGCTGCTAGGGCTGGTGGCACTTGGCCTTCTGTGTTATACTCTCTGGCGTTTTATACAAGCCTTTTATGATACTAAAAGCAAGGGCTCTGATACCAAGGGTACCGCCATGCGGCTGCGCTATATCTTTAGCGGCTTGGTTTACGGAGCCTTAGCCTACCTGGCCGCCCGGCTTGCACTAGGCAGCGGCAGCCAGACGGGAAGCGGCGATTCCCGCGAAACGATCGCAAGAGAACTCTTGCAGCAACCCTTTGGTCAGTGGCTGGTGGGCATTCTGGGCGCCGGAACCATCCTGGCTGGCCTCTACCAGATCTATTATGGGTACTCCGACAAGTACAAGAAGAACGTAAGGGGGCCCGGCCTGAAAGAAGATCTGGAGGAAAAGATGATCCGGGCTGGCAAGGTGGGCTACATGGCCCGCGGCATTGTCTGGTTGATCATCGGTTACATGTTTTTACAGGCTGCCCTGCACGCTAACGCCCAGGAGGCGGGTGGCAGCAGCAGCGCATTTTCCTTTCTGGAAAGTGCCGCTTATGGCTCCTATCTCTTAGGCGCCGTTGCGCTAGGCCTCATTTGCTACGGTGTGTTTATGTTTATGCGGGCCAAGTACAAGCCGCTTTATACTTGATGCTGGTGTTTCCGTATGGGTCCCCCTTGTCTGTGCTAACACCAGGCAAGGGGGACTTTTTGTTCCAAATAAGCGCAAAAACATCTAACGGAGCCGTCACCTTCGTCTTTTCTCTGTTCTCTTTCCAAGCTGCCAACAAGTGCCCCACTTTCGGCTTCGGGGACACCGGGGCAGGTCGCGACAGAAAGCCGTGGTTCGACGACAAGACGAAGCAAGCGGCCCGCTTTCATGCCGGTTCATCATCCTCCAATCAAAAAAGTTACTATAAATTCAAAAATTAATATATAAACCAGAGGTCTTGTTAAAAATCTTATCCTTAGGGATATAGAATGCCAAGTCTTCGCTGTAACTTTACCTAGTATCGAAGCAAGCAGCAGCTATGCCTCTATTTGGAGGCGCAGACGATTGGCAAAACAAACTAGATGAACGAAACACCCTTTAAGATCTTCATTCTGGACGACGACGTGTGGTACGGCGAACTGCTGGAGTATCACCTCTCGTTGAACCCGGACTACGAGCTTAAGAAGTTCCACTCCGCAAAGGACTGCCTTAGCCAGATGCACCAGCGGCCCAATGTCGTGACCCTGGACTACTCGCTCCCCGACAAGAACGGGGCGGAAGTGCTGCAGAAAATCAAAGAACAGAACCCTGACACCCAGGTAGTGGTGATATCCGGGCAGGAGGATGTAGCTACCGCCGTGGACCTGTTAAAAAACGGGGCCTATGACTACCTCGTGAAGGACGAAGACACCCTCGAGCGCCTCTGGAATGCCGTAAACAAGATCAGGGAAAATTTCTCGCTCCGCCAGGAGATAACACAGCTCCGGGAAGAAATTGGCCATAAGTATGACTTTGGCAATTTTATTATTGGCAACAGTGATGTGATGAAGGGCGTGTTTTCTATGATGGACAAAGCTGCCAAGACCAACATCACTGTTTCTATTATGGGCGAGACAGGCACGGGCAAGGAACTAGTGGCAAAGGCCATCCATTACAACAGCCCAAGAAAGAAAATGCCTTATGTCGCCGTGAATGTGGCTGCCATCCCCCGGGAACTAATCGAAAGTGAGCTCTTTGGCCATGAGAAAGGCGCCTTTACCGGGGCTGTTTCGCGCCGGCTCGGCAAGTTTGAAGAGGCCAACAAGGGAACCATCTTCCTGGATGAAATCGGGGAACTGGACATTAGCCTGCAGGCGAAATTGCTGCGCGTGCTGCAGGAAAAAGAGATTAGCCGGGTGGGGAGCAATACGGTAGTCCCGGTGGATGTACGCATTATTGTGGCCACCCATAAGAACCTGGCCGAGGAAGTGAAGAAGGGTGCCTTCCGCGAAGACCTGTATTACCGCCTGCTGGGCCTGCCCATTAACCTGCCCCCGCTCCGGGACCGTGGCGGAGACATACTGGTACTGGCGAAAAGCTTTATGGATGCCTTTGCGAAAGAAAACGGGATGGCTAAAAAGCCCTTTTCGGCAGGTGCGCAGGAAAAGCTTCTCTCCCACTCTTACCCAGGCAACGTGCGGGAGTTAAAAGCAATTGTGGAGCTGGCGGCAGTTCTGGCAGAGGGGGATGTTATCCAGGGAGATGACATTAACCTGTCCGCGAACAATGTTGAGAAAGACTTTCTGACCCCTGAACGGACATTAAAAGCCTATACGGCCGATATCATTCAGCACTACCTGAACAAGTATGACCACAACGTGCTTTTAGTCGCTGATAAACTGGGTATTGGCAAGTCTACCATTTACCGCATGATCCAGAACAAAGAGCTGACAAACAGCTAAGCTACCTGTTCATCCAAAAACAAGGGCTTTACCAGTAGTAGCAAATTGCCCGGGAGGTGCAGAGACTTTCAGTTGAGTGCTTTTTTGAAAGTACACAAAGTTCTTAAAAGGCTTATTCACGGTATGAGACAAACAAGCTACCTTTGAACATCTAATTGTTACCTGGCATGGGTTTAGAAAATACGGAAGCGGTGTTGCGCAAGCAGCTGGAGGAAGAGCGAAAGGCGCGCCTGGAGGCAGAGAAACTGGCAGAGGCAAGGCTGCAGGAACTGGAGACCCTACGCCACCAGCAGGAGAACCTCAGGCAAGTCCCAAAGGGACTGGAGTTGCCACCGGAATTAGGAGACGAATACCCTAACCCCATCCTGCGTTTTGGGTACAACGGAGATCTCCAGGTCCTGAACCATGCAGGCAGGCGTTTTATCGCAAAGTTGACAGCTGAGCGTATACCCGCCCTGAAGCGGCTATTGATCAGGAAGATAAGCAAGCTTGCCCCTACCCTTACCACTGCTCCCGTCTATTTCGAGCTTTTCATAGCTAAGCGTCATTTTTATATAATGGCCACCCCAACGGCAGACGAAGGGTTTGTGAATATTTATATGACCGATATTACGGACAGGAGACAGGCAGAGCTGGCTTTGCAGGACTCCCAGAACTTTGTCCGTAATGTTGCGCGTACGATTCCAAACATCGTTTATATCTACGACCTGGAAGAGGGCCGTTACGTGTACCTGAACGAGAAGGTACAGTCGGTGCTGGGCTATTCCCCTACCGAAATACAGCAGATGGGCGACCAGGTGCTCACAACGATTACCTTGCCAAAGGACCTCCCCAAAATGTACCACCATGTTTTCCGGATGCTGAAGGCCGGGGACGGCGACATTTTGGAAGTGGAGTACCTGATGCAGTGCAAAGACGGCAGCATAAAAGAGCTGTGCTGCCGCGAAAGCGTTTTTAAGCGCCATGCAAACGGAAAGGTAAGGCAGATCATTGGCGCGGCAGAGGACGTGACAGAGGTGCGGAAGCAGAGCCGGGAGCTGCTACAGCAAAAGGAGTTCTATGAGTCCATCCTAAACCACATCCCCTCCGACATTGCCGTTTACAACAACAAGCTGCAGTACCTGTTCCTGAATCCTGCGGCTGTAAGAGACCCGGAGCTGCGGCAGTGGATCATTGGCAAGACAAACGAAGATTACAGCCACTACCGGAATGTGCCTCTTGAACGGATGGAGTTCCGCGGGAGGCATTTACGCCGGGTGTTGGAGAGCAAAGGGCCTGTCGAATTTGAAGAGGAGCTGCAGGACAGGGCAGGTAACCTATCCCATCATATCCGCAAGTTAAACCCAGTACTGGACCAGGACGGCGAGGTGCAGCTCGTGATTGGGCACGGGCTTAACGTAACGGACCTGCGAAAGGCGCAGGAAAGTATTGTGCGCAGCGAGGCGAAAAGCAGGGCCATATTGGCGGCTATTCCAGACATCATGTTCATCATGGACGCGGACGGCTATTACCTGGACATGAAAAACGTGGAGCAGAAGCACCTACTCGTACCGCTGGAGCAACTGATCGGGAGCAACATGCGGGACATTTTGCCTGCCCCACTAGCGCAGGAACTCCTGGGGCTTCTAAAGAAAGTGATCTCCACAGGCCAGCACGAGAAAACAGAGTATGAACTGGAGTTTCCGGACGGCCTGCGTTACTATGAAGGCCGCTTTTTGCGCTACAGCGAAACGGAAGTGCTCACCATTATACGCGACACAACAGAAGAGAAGAAGGTAGCGCTGGAGGTAAAAGAGAAGAATGACTTCATTAAACTGGTACTGGACTCCAGCCCCAGCCTGATCTTCGTAAAGGACGAGAATAGTAATTTCCTGCTGGCAAACCAGGAGTTTGCAGCACTTTTTGGCCTGGAGGTGGAGGACCTGGTGGGCAAAAATGCCGCGGAGATTCACACCAGTCAACACGAGGCTGCCTATTACATGGAAACGGACCGCCAGGTTATCCGCGAAAACAGGGAGCTGATCATGCAGGAACGCTTTACGAGGTCCAATGGCGAAGTAGCCTGGTTTAACACCATCAAAAAGCCTTTGCGAACAGCCAACGGGCAGGTCCATATCCTGGGCATCGCTACAAACGTGACAGAGCAGCGCGAGGCAAACAAGCGGTTGGAGGAAAGCGAGGAACACCACCGCCTGCTCTCTGAGAATTCACGTGACCTGATCTGCCTGCACGAACGGGACGGAACGTACCTTTATGTTTCCAACGCGGTAGAGGAACTGCTGGGCTATCAGGCGCATGAATTAGTCGGCCTGTCCCCTACCAGCTTCGTTCACCCGGAAGATCTAACCGCCTTCCTCGAGAAAGGCCAGAACAGAGCCATCCGGGAAAAGCGCAATACGGTTGTTCAGCACAGGCTCAGAAAAAAGACAGGGGATTACCTCTGGGTGGAGGGCAGCGTGAAACCGATCCTGAACGATGTTGGAGCAGTCGTAAAGCTACAGTCATCGTCCCGGGACATAACCATCCGGAGAAGAACGCAGGAGGCCTTAAAAAACAGCGAAAAGAAGTACCGCGACCTGATCAACTACAGCCAGGCCTTTATCTGCACGCACGACATCCACGGTATTATCCTGGGGGTGAACCCGTACATGGTAAACAGCATGGGCTATACGGCAGAGGAAATGATAGGCAGGAGCCTGAAAGACTTTTTCCCAGAGAGCCACCAGGAGAACATGGATGTCTACCTTCGCCAGTTCCAGGGGAACAACGTGGTGGACGGGGTACTGACGATCCTAAACAAGGAAAAGGAGAAGCGCTACCTGTACTACCAGAACTACAAGGTGGAGGAGCCGCAAATGGCCCCTTACATCATCGGTATTGCCCAGGACATAACCGACCGGATGCTGGCAGAGCAGCAATTAAAGAAAGCCAAAGAGGCGGCTGAGGAATCTGCGCGGGTAAAAGAGAACTTCCTGGCGAACATGAGCCATGAGATCCGCACCCCCATGAACGGCATACTGGGCATGGCTGGCCTTCTGCGTAAAACCCCGCTCGACGAAGTGCAAAAGAATTACCTGGGCATCATACACCAGTCAGCCGACAACCTGCTGGTGGTCATCAACGACATACTGGATATAGCTAAAATCGAGGCAGGGAAGCTGGAGCTGGAGGAAATCCCGTTCAACCTGACAGATGCGGTAAAGGCTGCCTACCAGACGCTAATTTACAAAGCGGAAGAAAAGGAAATCGCCTACCTGCTTAGACCCCTGGAACTAAAACAACCCATGGTGCTGGGCGATCCCTACCGCCTGAACCAGGTCCTGCTGAACCTGCTGAACAATGCAATCAAGTTCACAGATGAAGGGAGCGTGTCTTTGCAGGCCCTGGTGCTAGAAGAGACAGAAAAGGAGCTGACACTGGAGTTCTCCGTGGAAGACACCGGAGTCGGCGTTCCGGAGTCAAAGCATGACTATATTTTTGAAACCTTCACCCAAGCCTACTCCAGCACCAGCCGCAAGTACGGTGGCACAGGCCTGGGCCTGAACATTTGTAAGAATTTAATTGAAATGCAGCAAGGCCGCATCTGGGTAGAAAGTACAGAAGGGAAAGGCAGCTGCTTTAAGTTTATGCTTCGCTATAAAAAAACAGAGGAACCTGCCCCTGCACAACAGGAGGACCTGAGCACATATGGGCAGCTAGGCCCGATTCACGTACTGCTGGCAGAAGATAACGAGATAAACATCTTTCTGGCGCAGTCCATCTTAACCGGTTGGGGCGTGAAAGTGGATATAGCCAGAAACGGACGGGAGGCGGTTGAGTTTGCCGAACAAAACCTGTACGATATCATCCTGATGGACATACAAATGCCGGAGCTCAGCGGCATAGATGCCACCCAGGCGATCCGCAGAAGCCCGGACCCCAACAAGGCCAGCGTACCCATTATTGCCCTTACCGCTAATGCTTTAAAAGGCGATGCCGAAAAGTACCTGAATGCGGGTATGAACGATTACATCTCAAAGCCTTTTGAGGAAGAAAAGCTGTTTGCCAGAATATCGGCCAACCTGCCCCGCCGGGAGCAAGCACAGGGGGCAATGGTGCCTCCTGCAGAGGCGAACATAGCTCCTTTACCGTTAGAGCCCTTGTATGATTTGGCGCTGCTGCACAAGATGTCCCGAGGAAATGACGCTTTCATCCGGAAAACGATGCAGCTTTTCATCGAAACTGTCCCCCCGACTGTTGCAGAAATACAGGAAAAGAGCCAAATGGCTGACTGGCTTGCCGTGAGCGCCGGAGCGCACAAGCTTAAATCCACGATCGATACCATGCGGATAGAGAAATTAAAAGACGTGGTTCGCCAGATCGAGAGCAAGGCAAAAGCACAGGAAAACCTGGCAGCAGTAAAGGCAAACATAAAGGTCTTAGCTGAAGTGATCCATCAGGTAGTGGCCCAACTCCATGCGGATCTTCTAGTACAAGACCAAAATAAGTAGTGTTTGCTGAAGAGCTTTAAGATCTAGGCGCAGGTCTATTTTCGTTTATCAGTCATAGCAAAGGAGGAATTTGAAGGGGGGCACGGACGACCTTTCAAATTCCTCGTAACAGCCGGAAGGACAGCATTCTTTCAGTCCCCTGCGCACAAAATGGTCAGGCAACAGTTGCTTTTTCCCTTCCTGAAGCAAACAGCTCCCCAAACATCTTCTCGCATTTTCGTAAAGCTTTGTAGCATTAAGAAGATGATAATTCATGCATTTACACCCGCTAAACGATCTAGAGGAACTGAAGCGGCTGCGCCGGCAACTGCACCAGTACCCGGAGGTATCGGGCCAGGAACAGAAAACAGCCAGGACCGTAGCAGAATTTGTACAGCGTTACAAGCCCGACCAGGTACTGGAAAATTTAGGCGGCACTGGCCTTGCCGTTGTTTTTAAAGGAGAGGAGCCGGAAGGCCCTGTCGTGTTATTTCGGGCAGAGCTCGATGCTCTGCCCATACAAGAAGCAAATGAACTGGCGTATACGTCTGTTGCCGAGGGCAAAGGGCATTTGTGTGGCCACGATGGGCACATGAGCATACTGATGGGCTTAGGGAGCTTGCTGCACCAACACAAACCCAAAAAGGGAAAGGTAATTTTGCTGTACCAGCCTGCTGAAGAAACGGGTGCCGGTGCCTACAGCGTGTTACAGGATGAGCGGTTCAGAGCCTTAGAACCTGACTTTGTGTTTGCCCTGCACAATTTGCCCGGCGTTCCGCTGCACCAGGTTGTGGTGCGGGAGGGCGTTTTTGCGGCTGCTTCCACTGGTATGATCGTAGAACTGCACGGGAAATCCTCGCATGCCGCAGAGCCCGAGAAAGGCCGAAGCCCCGGGCAGGCCATGGCCGAACTTTTGCTGCGTTTACAGGACATAACAGCACAGAAAGAGCAGTTTCAGGACCTGACCTTGCTCACCGTGGTGCACGCCCGCCTGGGAGATGTTGCCTTTGGAACCAACCCTGGTTTTGCCACGGTAATGGCGACCCTCCGCTCCTACCGTGCAGCTGACTTCAAAAAGCTAAAAGGACTGGTAGAGAAGGCGTCCGCAGAGATTGCTCAGAAGCATCAGCTAAAGCAAACCCTGTACTA
The DNA here is from genome assembly GCF_900188175.1 of Pontibacter ummariensis. Taxonomy (GTDB): domain Bacteria; phylum Bacteroidota; class Bacteroidia; order Cytophagales; family Hymenobacteraceae; genus Pontibacter; species Pontibacter ummariensis. Next base: position 15,483 of record NZ_FZOQ01000009.1, read on the forward strand.
CGTGGAGGAGTTTGAGACAATAGAAAGCGATAGCAAGGCGGTACAATTCGTGCGGCAGGCAGCGAATAAACTGGGCTTAGCCGTACAGGAAGCGGAACAGCCCTTCAGGTGGTCGGAAGACTTCGGGCGTTTTACCCAGAAGTACAGAGGAGCCTTCTTTGGGCTGGGCAGCGGGCTTACACAAGCGCAGCTGCACCACGCCAACTTCGATTTTCCTGATGCGCTCATCCGAACAGGAGCGGCTTTGTTTTACACCATCACACAGGACATCCTGGACGCTTAACCGCCTATGCTACACACCTCTTATCTCGAGCTAAGTAAATCTGCCCTTCAAAACAATATCCAGTTCCTGAAACAGCAAATAGCCCCACAGGTACAGCTCTCTTCTGTGATAAAGGGAAACGCTTACGGCCATGGCATTGAGCAGTTTGCCCCTCTCGCGCAGGAATGCGGTATAAACCATTTTTCTGTTTTCAGCACAGATGAGGCACATCGCCTGCTGCAGGCACTTCCGCAGCGGGCTACGATCATGATCTTAGGCTTTATAGACGAAGCAGCGATGGAGTGGGTGGTGGCAAACGAGATCGAATTTTTTGTGTTTGATGTGGAGCGGCTGGCGGAAGCAATAGAGGCCGCTAAAAAAACAGGCAAAAAAGCCAAAGTGCACCTGGAGTTGGAGACAGGGATGAACAGGTCTGGTTTTGATAGAACCAACCTCGTGCATGCGCAGGCCATGCTTCGGAACAATAAGGAACACTTACTGCTCCAGGGAGTATGCACCCATCTTGCCGGAGCCGAGAGCTTGCAGAACCACGAGCGGGTCTTACGGCAGCAAGAAATATTTGCGAAAGCGTTACAACGTTTACGGGGACAGGGCCATGCTCCCAATCAACGACACGTTGCCTGTTCCGCGGCCATGATTTCCTACCCCGAAAGCCATCTGGACATGGTCCGGGTGGGCATCATGCAGTACGGCCTCTGGCCCAGCCCGGAGACTTACCGGCAGTTCATAGGCCAGCACGAGGACAAGGTTGACCCGCTACAACGGGTTATCTCCTGGAAAAGCCGGGTCATGGGCCTCAAGCATGTGCCCCAGGGCGAGTACATCGGCTACGGTACTTCTTTCCAGGCACCACGCGATATGAATCTGGCACTTATCCCGGTTGGCTACTCCTGTGGGTATAGCCGCTCGCTTAGCAATCAAGGGCAGGTTTTGGTACGCGGCCATCGGGCAAGCGTGGTAGGCATTGTTAACATGAACATGATGATGGTAGATGTTACCAACATTCCGGAGGCCGGAAGAGGCGATGAAGTTATATTGCTCGGGAAGCAGGGAGACGAGGTTATTACGGTTGCCTCCTTTGGTGAACTCAGTACCCAACTCAACTACGAGCTACTCACCCGGCTACCGCTTACTATCCCACGCTATGTGGTGGAGTAACAGATTGCAGCGCAGTGATATGGGCAGAGGCTACGAACTACTCATTTAAAAACCTGTACCCACAGTTATAGCAGAAATTGGCATCTGCAGGATGCCCCTCTTCATGGCAGTTCGGGCAAACGCGGGTGTTCGCAAAGCTGCTTTTGTCTGTTTTGGCAAGCTCTACCGATACAATACCCGTTGGCACAGCGATAATGCCGTATCCCATGATCATGATAAAGCTTGCCAGTACCTGCCCCAAGGGTGTGACAGGGGCGATATCGCCATAACCTACCGTGGTAAGTGTCACGATAGTCCAGTAAATGCTCTTAGGGATGCTGGTAAAACCACTGGCAGCGCCCTCGATGATATACATCAGGGAGCCTACGACAACGATGATCGTCAGCACGGCCCCCAGGAACACAGCAATTTTGGTGACACTCGCCCGCAAAGCAGTGGTGAGGATTTGCCCCTGGTTAATGAAATGCGTGAGTTTGAAGATACGGGCAATGCGCAGCAAACGCAGGACTCTAATCACCAAAAAGTACTGCGCACCTAGGATAAACAAGCTCAGATAGGTCGGAATGATGGCCAGGAGGTCCACGATACCGAAAAAAGAGGCCATATACTTGAAGGGGTGCGGGGAACTGTAAATCCGAAGCAGGTACTCGATGGTAAAAATGATGGTAAACCCCCACTCCAGCGCTATAAAGTAAGGCAAGTATAAACGCCGGAGCTCTGTTACGCTCTCCAGTGTAACCGTTAACACACTGGCCAGGATCAGGAAGAGTAATACCACATCAAAAACTTTTCCTGCCGGCGTTTCAGCCTCAAAAACAACGCGGTATATTTTCCTTCTAAGTGAGATCCTAGCCATACACAACTGTTACGTGTACGAGACAGGCTTGTATACGCAAAAAGCATAGTGCTGCCCAGACACGCCGCTGCCATGGCTTACTAGCGCTCACACAAGCTTTATCCATTCATTTCGAGCAAAGGCAAGCGTTTGTGCAGTACATGAAGCTGGTTTATTTCCTGCACGCTTTGGTTTATCTTTTCACGATCGCCTGTGTTCTTTATCTCAGCCTGCGCGTCCTGCAACAGCAAGGCCGTTTCTTTATACAAATAGAGCTTCTGGTGTGGATATGCAACTACTTTGTAGAGCAGGTTTCGGAGCAAGTACAGCAAGCCCAGGACAATGACTGTGCTTTCTTTGCCGTAATGCCGTATAGGGGAAAGACTAAGGGAGAGCACTTCTTCAAACGAAGGCTGCATTAAATGAACCCGGGCAAGCCCCTTTGCATCATACAACACCTTCTGATCGCCTAACTCCATGCGCAGGGCCAGTAAATCCGTCAGGTAGTCGATCGCCTGCATGGCCGTGCCGGGGTCATTAATGCCGGGGCTCAGTGCTTTCACAGCACTCTCGGTAATATGCTTAAAGCCAAAGTGGTAATTCACCACGGGGCGTTCTTCGCGGAAAAAGTCCATATGATGAAAGAGCCTTTCCCTAAAATTCGCCTCGTCAGGCAACTTTCGGTTTATACGCACAAATGGTACCCCCTCGATCAGGAAACTACCCAAAGGTCTATCAAAGTCTAATACGACCCCAAATTCTTCGCATAGCCCCACCAGCGGTTCTTCATCTATCGTTTGCCAGTAGCCCGTACGGAGGCTTTTTATAAAAAACCACCCGCTCGGGTCATAGCTGTTCGGAGGGGAGCGTCGCTTGTCCTGCTTAATCTCCTCCCTCAGCTCATTCGAGGTAGCTCTGTGGATGCTCTCCAGGATGCTCCCGATCTGGATGGACTGCGAGATGGCGTGAATGAAGTAAACAAAAAAGGCAAGGCATACGATGGTAAAGCACATGGCCAGGAAAATGGAGAAGCCCGGCAAAGGAATACTGTAATACGAGGAGTTTATATTGACCATGATGATCAGTGTATAAACGAGCGTACCCAGGTATAAGCCGAGTATCCGTTGGTTGGATTCGTTGGATATCAGACCTGGTATAACACGGGGCGAGAAATTAGCACTCGCCTGATTAAGCACCAGCATCACCATCGTAAAGCTGAACACGACAAGAGAGATAACACCGGTGGTGATGGAGCTCAGGATAAGCCTAGCCGTTGCCTCATTGGTGATGATCATGAAGGGCAGCCTGTCCTTCAGGTGCTTGCTCATCCCATGGCCTTCCAGGTACAGCATGAGCAAGGCTAGTGCCGCAAAGAGCAGCGAAATGAGCGTAGGGTAAAAGCCAATACTGTTGATGATGTACTGGTAAACAAACTTTATCTTGCTGAATATTTTCTTCATGCAGCTAAGGCACAGGAAACGGTTTGACCTTGGTCTCACGCTCATGTACTGCTACGCGGCCTGTCGGGTTTTAAAAGACAAGGCCACCTGGCAGGTTTGCCAGGTGGCCTTTCATAAATTTATTTACAGGGACCTGTGGGCCTCTTATAAAGACATGTTAAGCTTGTGTTCCTATTATTTGTATGGCGTCTATCGTTTGTTGTACGGCCGCTTTTTTCTGGCAGTTGGCGCAGCAGCCGGAGCAAGGCTTCTTTTTGTGCTGTCGGAATGTTAGCAAAGGAATACGGGTATGGTAGGCCAGCGTTTTTACGTAGGCCTTGCTAAAGAGCCGCTCCATCAGGTAACTGTCTCTCGTAGCCATTACAAGCATATCCGCTGCCGCCTTTTCCGAAAACTCGCTAATTCCTTCCAGGGTATCCTCCTCCTCTAAGAGCAGCAGGTCGACGTTCCTACCTTGGAGTAAGGTTTCAACCTCCTTCATAGCTGACTTTAAGTTACACAGCTGGCTTCGGTCCTCTTTGCTGTATACCTGCACCAACGTGAGCCTGGCTCCTGCCTGTCCTGCAAAACTGGCGATGCGCTTTATGACCTGCGGGTCGCGATCAGTGAAGTCTGTGCCAAACACCAGGTGCTTCAGGTCTCGGAACTGCATGGTTGCAGGGGCTACTAACACAGGGCACTCCAGTAAGCCCATCACAGTAGCAGCATGGCTATCTTTTGCCTGTTCTTCTGCTGGCGTCGGGCAAGGCTGCATCAGCACCAGGTCTACCCCATAGTCCTGCACCACAGTCTTTATGCTACTTTTTAAAGAGCCGGGCCGCACAGCGCACTCAAATTGCAGGAAAGCATTGCCTGACAGTTGTTGCAGCGCTCTTTCTGCCAGCATACGCAGCGCCTGTATGGCCCTGTACTGCTGGGTATAAGTTAGCTCTGCTGTTTGCGTTACGTGCAACAGCAATAACTCTGCCCCTAAAGCCTTCGCGAAGAAACCCGCATAGCGCAACAGGCGCTCACTCTCCTGATCAAACTGTATGGGCACCAATACCCGCTTCACATTGTTAGCCTTGCTCATGTTCGTTTCCATTAGTAAGAGGGTAAAATTGCGCGCTCTTTTATCAACTTACAGTGACACAAATCATTTTTCAAAAGTGATATATGTCATTTGATAGAATGCCGAATTGTTTATGCAGTGGCATGGGGGGTGAGTTTAGCGGGGCTTTGTGCAGCAAGTGATTTCTGTTGTGTTGTGTGCGGTGTGGGTGACCTTGGGGCTCAGGTATGGGATACCCAGGTCCAGGCCGCGCACGATAAACAGGACCGCCAGCGCCATGCCTGCGTAGGGTACCAGGCGGTTAAAGGTACTGCGCAGCTTTAAGCTGATGAATTTACCCGACAAAGAAACCAGAAACATCAGCGGGAAAGTCCCTAACCCGAACAAAAGCATGTACAGCATGGCGCCTGTCATCCCTGGTGCGCTAAGGGCGCCCGCTAAGGCAATGTATACAAAGCCGCAGGGCAGCAGGCCGTTTAACAAGCCTACCATAAAAAGGGAACTGTACGTGTTCTTGCCAAAGAAGTAGCCCAGTTTGCGGCGCACCCAGTTCATCAGCCTGTCGGTGCCTAATGCGTTCGCAGCTTTGCCTTTAAAGGCGTTAGGCACAACCAACAGTAGAAGGATGAGCAGGCCGGACACGATAGACACGGTTTGCTGTAGCCCCGCCATTTGCAGCGACTGCCCAAAGGCACCTGCCAGGGCCCCCAGTGCGGTATACATAGTGAGCCTCCCCCCATTGTACAGGAGGCGGCCAGTGTAATAACGCCAGCCGCTACTCCCGCCAAATGGTAAGGCCATCGCAATCGGGCCGCACATCCCGACGCAGTGGAAACTGCCTAAAAGTCCGAATAAAAAACCTGCCCAGATCATGTTACTTTACCCGGACAATTTGCTCTGCATAATAAGTAACCTCGTCGGCCAAAAAGTTAACGCGCACTTTCCACACCCCCTGCTGCAGGCTGTCGGCCGCTACCAATTGGCTCAGGTCTCGCCCCAACTGCAAGGCTATTTCCTGGTCCTGGCTGTCGTCAGAGGGGCGGAACAGGCTAATGCTTCCGCTGATGCGCTGGCCCTGCAGTGTCTCCGGTAACTGGACCAGAATGCTTTGCGGAGCTTCCTGGTAATTAACCCTTACCTCTCCCAGGGCCTGCGTGCGTGCCACTTTATCCATGTGGTCCTGGTAGGCAATCTCCTGCTCGTAATAGTTCTTGCTTACCAGTCCCACATCATTGCCCATTGCCTTGTACACGAAAAAGGCAATGTAGCTCATGAAGAGCACCATGGCTCCAACAATGGCATAAGGCCAGAGTGTGAAACTTTTATTTTTATCTGTTGTCATGATAATTTCGATTATCGTTGTCCGTCTTTCGTTAATGGATGCCTTCCTTTCACCCGCCTAGAGGAGTAAAAGGATAATACTGCTTCTTTATAATTATGCGTTGTCGCTATTTGGCTGGAGCCAGGAACTTGGTCTCCTGTGTTGTGATCAGCTTATCGCCATGATACACCCCCACCTCTATCTCTGAGTTAAGGCCCTTTAACTCCTCCAATGGAATTTCTGCGAAGAACACTCCCTCCGCGATCCCCTGCGCCGGGAGCACCAGCTTGTTGCCAATTACTTCAATCGTCCCCTCTTTTCCCTGTAGCTTCAGGGTAAGCGGCATTTCGTGATTCGTTTTGTTGATCACTGAAATGTTATAGAGGTTTTTGATGTGCCCCTGCGCTGTTTTCTGATACAGCTGCCCTGGGGTGCGCAGGATCGTCGCCTGGGCATCGTCCCGGATCAGCAGCAGCGTGCTCAAAGAAACTAGCAAGATGGTAAGTACAGCTGTATAGCTCATCACACGCGGGGTAAAGAACCTCCAGGGTTTCCCCTCCGCGATACCCTCCTCCGAATCGTAGCGGATCAGGCCTTCCGGCTTGTCGATCATCCGCATGATGTCGTTGCAGGCATCTATACAGGCGGTGCAGTTAATACACTCCAGCTGCTGGGCCCCGTTCCGAATGTCGATCCCTGTCGGGCAAACACTCACGCACTGCTTGCAGTCGATGCAGTCGCCTTCCGTGCGTTCCTGGTTTTTACGCAACTTTCCGCGTGGCTCCCCTCTGCCATAATCGTACGCAACCACCACGGTTTTCCTGTCCTGCATCACCCCTTGTAAGCGGCCATACGGGCAGGCAATGGTACACACCTGCTCTCTGAACCAGGCAAAAACGCCATAGAAAACAGCTGTAAAAGCGACCATGGTCCCTAAGCCAGCCAGGTGGTTAAGTGGGTTATCTCTAATAATTTCCAGCAGGGCATCTACACCAATGATGTAAGCCAAAAAGGTGTTGGCAATGAGAAAGGAAATTGCGAGAAAGACCAGCGTCTTGGTGCCTTTCTTCAGGATCTTCTCCGTGTTCCAGGGCATTTTGTCCAGCGCCCGCTGCTTCGTATAGTCGCCCTCTATGGCATACTCAATGCGGCGGAACACCATTTCCATAAAGATCGTCTGGGGGCAAACCCAACCACAGAAGATCCGGCCGAACACGACCGTAAACAGGACAATGAATAAGGTGAGCGCCAGAAAGCCCAGTACCAGAATAAAGAAGTCCTGGGGCCAGAACAGCACGCCCAAGATCACGAACTTCCGCTCCACAAAATTGAGCATGAGCAAAGGAAGCCCGTTTATCTGAATAAAGGGTGCCACAAAGAAGAAAGTCAGCAAGCCGTAGCTAACCCACTTGCGGTAGTTAAAGTGCTTGCCTTTCGGCTTTTTCGGGTATACCCAGACGCGCTTACCCTCCTCGTCTACAGTTGAAATATGGTCCCGAAACTCATCGGTTGATGTTGTGTGTGTTGTCATGGCAGCGATAACTTGTGCGGAGATTAGTCCTGCCGGTTATAAATATTTAAAATCAGACCCAGCGGTCTATAAAATCTACTGTTACAAAGGTCCTCAAATGCTCTTCCCGAAAAGATGACCTAGGTCATGTAAAGGGGTGATTGATATCAGTCAGAGCCACAGGGAGGTCTATGTCCCCTCCTACAGGCCGACAAGCACCCTAAAAACGACAGAAGCAGGCGCTATAAAAAGCGCCTGCTTCTGTAAGGTATTTCATGCTTAAATCTCAGCTTACATCTTCTCGCCTTGCGGCTCTTTCGCGTTTGCCGGGTTGGTACCCTGTAAGCTCAGGATATAGCTGGATACCTCCAGGATCTGATCCTGGCTGAGCTTGCCCTGCCAGGGCACCATGCCTTTTGCCGGTACGCCGAACTTCACAGTTTTAAAAATGTCGTTTACATCCCCTCCGTGCAGCCAGTACTCATCTGTCAGGTTTGGTCCTACCGTACCCTGCCCCTCTTGTCCGTGGCAGGCCGCGCAGTTGGTCATAAACACGGACTTACCGGATTCCAGAGCAGCAGCGTCTGTCAGTGGCTCATAGTTAGTCACAGCATTCGGATCATTCTCGGCGCTTGCTGCAAACAGAGCGGCCTGCTGCATCTCGATCTCATACTCCTCTGCCTGCAGGGCTCCGGCATAAAACACGTGGTAGTACAGCATGTAACCAATCGCAAACACAATAGACACATAGAACATGTATTTCCACCAGGGTGGCAGGTCATTGTCATACTCCTGTATGCCGTCGAAGTCGTGGTTGGAGTGGATCTGGTCTGTTACCTTACCCATCACCACAGAAGCATCGCCACGGAACAGGAAGAGCACCTTACCGGCAAAAGAACTGCGGAAGTCCTCGTCGTAGATCCCGTCCCCAAGCATCGGCACAAACATGCGGAAGAACATGATCAGCAGGGCTACGATCAGCAGCAGGATAACCCCTGCCAGTGCGAAAGTGAAATGTACGAGGGGCGGCAGGTCCATGAAAGCCACCTCCACTTCAGCGGCAGGTGCGTTTGTTCCTTCACCGGCCACAGGCACTACCACCGCTTCAGCCTCTGCTTCAGCTGGCTTGTCGCTTTCCTCTTTAATATAGGCAATTACGTGTGCTATATCCTCATCCGACAGGGAGCCCTCGAAGCTCGGCATTGGTACCTTGTTGAACTTCTCGAACAGGGCCACCGCGTCTTTGTCGCCAGACTTCACAACCTCCTGCGAGTTTTTGATGAACTTCACCAGCCACTCATCGCCCCGCCGCTCATGTACATCTTTAAGTGCAGGGCCAACGACATCGGCATCCATGCTGTGGCACACTTTACAGTTTGCCTCGAAGATCTTCTTGCCTTCCACCGCATCCTGGGCCTGCACATGGCCAGAGCCCAGCAAGAACAGGCCGGCTGCCAGCGTTAGGATGTTCTTTTTGCTTTTCATCATGTTCCAGCTCATTGTCTTAGCCCTCCTGTTGTCGTATGTTCTTCTTCTTTTCCGCAGGGCACCTGGCTCATGACTTCCACATGCTTTTTATCCAGCAGAAACACATACACCAATAGCCCCAGAAAGAACAGGAAGAAGATACCGAATGAAATCAAGGGGTATATTTCGATCCCGTCTATGGCTTGCAAAACGTTCTTATACATATCTTTTTCTTTTAGGACGCGGGATGAAGAACAAAAGACAGAAAGCTTCTTATACTGTTGTACAATGGTGCCTTTACTCTTTTGCCTTACCCCTTTGTCAGTTTTACTGTTCCTCGGTTTTTACTTTGATGTCCGTGCCCAGGCGCTGCAGGTAGGCGATCAGGGCAACGATTTCCGTCTCAGGTCTTACCTCCAGGCCTTCTTTAGCCAGCTGGGTGGTAATCTCATTTGCCTGCTTCATCAGCTCCTCATTTGCGTTCTGGATGTAGCTGTCTTCGTAAGGTACGCCCAGCTTTTTCAGCGTCGTCAGTTTGTCCTGTGTCGTGCTCAGGTCAATGTCCTGCTCAAAAAGCCAAGGGTAAGACGGCATGATCGAGCCTGGTGACATAGCGGTAGGGTCCATCATGTGGTGGTAGTGCCAGGAGTGCGGGTACTTGCCGCCGACACGGTGCAAATCCGGACCGGTACGCTTGGAACCCCATAGGAAGTTATGGTCATACACGAACTCACCTGCTTTAGAATACTCGCCGTAGCGCTCTGTTTCTGACCGGAAAGGGCGAACCATTTGGGTATGGCAGTTCACACAGCCTTCCTTGATGTAGAGGTCACGGCCCTGCAACTCCAGTGACGTGTAAGGCATTACACTGGCAATTGTCGGCACGTTCGACTTAATCACGAAAGCCGGGATGAACTCTACCAGACCACCGATCAGGATAGCAATCGTCGCGAAGATGGCCATCTGCGTCGGACGCTTTTCGATCCAGCTGTGCCAGTGTCCTGCGTTCAGGCTGGCGGAAGGAACTACCACCGGCGCCTCTGTACGCTCGTTGGCAACCAACTTGCCTGCTTTTGCCGTCTTGTACAGGTTGAACACCATCAGGAACACGCCGCTCAGGTACAGCACGCCACCCACACCACGCATGTAGTACATCGGCACGATCTGCAGTACAGTCTCCAGGAAGTTAGGATACAGCAGCATGCCTTCTTCTGAGAACTGCTTCCACATCAGGCCTTGTGTAAAGCCAGCCCAGTACATCGGGATGGCATAAAACAGGATACCCAGGGTGCCCAGCCAGAAGTGTGTATTCGCAAGTTTAGTTGAGTGTAGTTGCGTTTTATACAGGCGTGGGAACAGCCAGTACAGCATGGCAAAAGTCAGGAAGCCGTTCCAGCCAAGGGCACCAACGTGCACGTGCGCTACAATCCAATCCGTAAAGTGGGCAATGGCGTTCACGTTTTTCAGCGACAGCATTGGCCCCTCGAACGTAGCCATACCGTAAGCTGTAATAGCCACTACCATAAACTTCAGGATAGGATCGACTCGCACCTTGTCCCAGGCCCCACGCAGGGTAAGCAGGCCGTTGATCATACCGCCCCAGCTAGGCGCGATCAGCATCACGGAGAAAACCACACCCAGCGACTGTGCCCAGTCTGGCAAAGCTGTGTAAAGCAAGTGGTGTGGACCAGCCCAGATATAAATAAAGATCAGGGACCAGAAGTGAATGATAGACAGGCGGTAAGAGTATACCGGGCGATTCGCTGCTTTAGGCAGGAAGTAGTACATCAGGCCCAGGAACGGCGTGGTCAGGAAGAACGCTACCGCATTGTGGCCATACCACCACTGCACCAGCGCGTCCTGCACCCCAGCGTAACCTGAGTAGCTCTTCAGGAAGTTTACCGGCATCTCGTAAGAGTTCACAATGTGCAGTACCGCCACCGTCAGGAACGTAGCGATGTAGAACCAGATGGCCACGTACAGGTGCTTCTCACGACGCTTGGCAATCGTGCCGAACATGTTCCAGCCGAACACCACCCAGATGAGGGTAATCGCGATATCAATCGGCCATTCCAGCTCCGCATACTCTTTTGAGGTTGTAATACCAAGCGGAAGCGTGATCACTGCCGACAGGATGATCAGCTGCCACCCCCAGAAGTTGATCTTGCTGAGCATATCGCTGTACATACGCGTTTTGCACAGGCGCTGCAGCGAGTAATATACGCCCATAAAGATGGCGTTGCCCACAAAGGCAAAGATCACTGCATTCGTGTGCAAGGGCCTAACGCGACCGAACGTGGTGTACTGCGTGCCCATGTTTACATCAGGGTTTGCTAACTGGAAGGCGATGATCACCCCGATGAGCATCCCAGCGATACCCCAGAAAACCGTGGCGATACCAAAATCCCGAACGATCTTGTTGTCATAAAAGAACGTGTCGGTCACTCCCTTGTCCGGCCCTTTTGGGATAAGCGGTTCGGGGGAGGTTTTTAAGACTTCTTCTACATTAGTTGACATGTGCGGTGTCCTCCATTTTGTTTAGTTTTTCTATTGGTTGTTTGATGATTTTCCACTCAAATCCAGCAAGTGCGCAGGTCTTTCGGTGAGCTGGGCTTAGTTTCCCTCTCCTGCTCTACAAAATTCTTAAATACCCCCGCCGGAAAAGATGATGCAGGTCACCTTTAGGTATGATTGATGTCAGCAAAGGCTGCTAAAAAGAGAGGATTCAAGGAAATTGAGGAGAAAATGATGCAATTTGGCTAGTAAGAAGCCCCGCTAGCTCCAACTGGGCGGTACTTATAGGGAATGAGACTGTTTATTAAATTGGTGGCCCCGAGGGAGCAACGCGAAACAGGTCATTTAGATAAGACAGCTGGAGGAGCAAAGCTTTTCTATAACCTTAGAGGATAGGATATACTTGTCCCTGCTGCTCAAGTGCAGACATCTACTACAGGCGCATGAATTCCTACTTTAGAGCAGGTCCGTTTCATGCTTCCTTTTTGTCATCCTGTTAAATATCTTGTTAACAGAGGGCCTCGTATCCTTGCCAGTAGTCATGGCTTAACCTCGCGGGGTAAAGGACCCTCTTTTCCTACCAGGTTCCTTAACAGAATGACAATGGCTACTTTAGCACTACAGTTTTAGAATGAAATAACCCTACCTCTTCCGAAGGTTTAGAGGGTATAAAACAGCCTAACGCTACGTCTGATGCGCAGCCTTGTCCCAAAGCAGATCCAGGCATGTGTACCAAAGGGTTAGCCACTGTTCAAGCCTCCTTACTTTCTACTACTGTCTTTGCTGTTTCCGCTAGTTGCCTCATTCTCGAAGAGCATGCGCACGGCTGGGGTATAATCGTCCTCGTACTGCCCGGATTTAACGGCCCACAGAAAGGCGAGCAGAAAGCCGGAAGCCACTGTAACGCTGATACCAATTAATAGGAATATGATAAACATGGCTAGATCATTTTAAGTCATGAACTCGATTAATACTGCCCCATGTTCTCTCATGTCTTCAAGAATCACGGAACAGCTTTAACTCTTAGCTCCTCAGACACGCACAGGAGCTGCGCACGCTTTGAAGTCCCTTCTTTCTTATAAGCCTGCCTTTTTCGCGGCAAAACGCACCGACAGGGTGGCGAACAGAATCACACTGATGGAGCTGATCGGCATCAGGACGGCAGAGATGATTGGTGTGAACAGCCCCTGTACAGCCAGGGTTAAGCCTACCACGTTGTATAGCAGCGATACTGCGAAACTGGCCAGGATAATGTTCATCGTCTTCTTGGAGAAGCCCAGGAACTTGCTCAGTTTGTCAAAAGCCGTGGCGTCCAGGATAGCGTCGCAGGAAGGAGAGAAATTGGTGATGCTGTTTGTGAGGGCAACACCGGCATCGCTCTGTTTTAAAGCCCCCGCATCATTCAGGCCATCCCCTACCATCAGCACATGACGGTGTTGCTTTTTCAGGTGCTGTATGTACTCCAGCTTCTGCACCGGCGACTGGTTAAAGTTCAGCTCAGCCTCCTTGCCCAGCAACTCCCGCAAACGGGCCTCCTCGTGGTCATTATCCCCTGAGAGTACAGCTATTTTACTGCCTTTTAACTGTTGTAGCACTTCTTTCAGCCCTTCACGGTACACATTAAAAAAGGTATAGTACCCCAGGACTTTCCCGTTCAACGATACATAAACCGTTGTTTTAAGCGTGTCTTTAACTTTATCGGTGTTAACACCTATGTATGAAGCAGAACCAAGGCGAACCAGTACGCCCTCTACCTCTCCGGAAATTCCTTTCCCGGCCACTTCTTTAAAATCCTGCACCTCTAGGGTCTCCCCTTTCAAATGCTGAAAAATACGCTGGCTCAGGGGGTGCGTGGAGTGCTGCAATACAGACCTGATCAGCCGCTCCTGCTCTCGTGTTAGAGCTTTGCCGCTATAGGTTAGTTCTGCCGCGCTAGGCTCCGTCAAGGTACCGGTTTTATCAAAAACCACTGTATCGATCTTTGCCAACGTTTCTACTACTGCCGTGTTTTTAAGGTAGAACTTGTTCTTCCCGAAGATGCGCAGCGTGTTGCCATGCACAAAAGGCGTAGACAAGGACAAAGCGCAAGGGCAAGCAATGATGAGAACCGAGGTAAAGGCTTTCATGGCCATGCTGATGTCGCGCGGTACCCAGTAAGCCAGGGCACCAGCGGCCACAATTAACGTGACGATGATAAACCATTTACCCGCTACGTTCGCGTAGGTCTCCATGGTCTGCTCCTCGTTTTTAGAGAACACCGTATCATTCCAGAGTTGTGTCAGGTAGCCTTGAGATACTTCCTTCACTACCTCCAGCTCCACACTCTCGCCTACCTGGCGCCCCCCGGCATAGATTACTTCACCCACCACTTTCTCTACAGGCTCGGACTCCCCGGACACGAAACTGTAGTCGATCATGGCGCTGCCTCTCAGCAGGATGGCATCAGCCGGGATCAGTTCCTGGTTACGAATGCGGATGCGGTTCCCAACTTTCAGGTTACGCACCGCTACCGATTCCTCCTCCCCGTTCTCCTTCAGCACGGTAACAGATACCGGGAAGTAAGAGGTATAGTCTCTGTCAAAAGAAAGGGTATCGTAGCTCTTCTGCTGAAAATACTTACCGATCAGCATAAAGAAAACAAGTCCGGTAAAGGAGTCGAGGTAACCGGGGCCTGTACCTGTTACGATCTGGTACACACTGACACAGAACAGAGCCAGCAAGCCGGTGGCAATGGGCAGGTCGATGTTGACCATGCGCTGCCGGATACCCTGTATGGCTGACACGAAAAAGCCCTGAGCGCTGTAGAAGAAAACAGGCAGGGAAAGCAAGAGGCTCAGGTAGCCAAAAAACTTCCCGTAGTCGCGTTGTACTTCCTCCCCCAAGGCCAGGTAATCCGGGAAGGCCAACAGCATCACGTTCCCAAAGCAGAAACCAGCCACACCTAGTTTAAAGATGAGGCTGTTGCTTTTCTTCTTTTCCTTTTTTCCGTCTGTATCGGCTAGCGTTATCGCAGGCTCATAGCCGATCTGGGCCAGGAGCTGCACGACTTCGCGCAGGGTCGTCTTCTGGTGGAAATAGGTTATCGACACCTCCTTGCGCAGGAAGTTGACCGTCGACTCAGACACTCCCGCATTCAGCTTAAACAGGTTTTCCAGCAGCCAGATGCAGGAGCTGCAATGCATCTGCGGAATGTAAAAGGTCAGTTTGCAGATAGTGTCGTTCTTGAAGTTAATGAGCTGTGCTTCTACGCCAGCATCATCCAGGTAAGCAAAACGGGACAGTGCGGCAGCTCTTTTTGCTGTAGTGCCAGGGCTTTGCTCAAAACTATAGTAAGTACAGAGGTTGTTTTCCTCCAGCAGTTCGTAGACGTTTTTACAACCGGCGCAGCAAAACGCTTTCTCATGTGCTACAATGAGCTCTTCAACACAGCTATCGCCACAGTGGTAACAAGTCTGAATATTGGTTTGGAGTGCGGTATCCATCTCAATCTTCTTATAAGGTTCTCATACAAAAGTACTTCTGATGCCAGCCTTAAAAGATGATGAATGTCAGTGCAGCGAGTGATCCTTGTCAGTGTGAGGGGATGAAGAAGCGTGCATCTTTGTAATCGTAAGGCGGCTGGTAAACAGCTGCCGAAGACAAAAGAGGCAGATCCAGAAAAGCTTTTGGAACCGCCTCATGCGAAAGGATTAGAGTTTAGTTTAGTTATAATATGGTGTTAGCGAAGTATGAGAACCATGCTCGCAAGAAAGGCAGGTTACTTTGTAGCCTGCCTTTCTATCTTCTGAAGGATAGGTGCGTTCGGATGCGACATAAGAGAGGCGAGTCATTTACGCTCACCTGCTTTGCATCACTGCTATGTAAAGGGCGACTTGAGGTTACTCGCAAATCAAGCCTCTTGCTTTATAACTCGCCGGCAGCGTAGCTGTTGCCTGAGAAGGAGACCTGTACACCAGTTGGCTCGCTTTATTCTTCTACCAGCAACGTGCCATGCATTAGCTTCCAATGGCCGGGGTAGGTACAAACAAAGTCATAAGCCCCCGGCTCAGTAGGCGCGGTAAAGTTCAGCTCCACCGTTTGCCCGGGAAGGGCCATGGGCGAAGCCGCCACTACCAAGGGCATGTCAGGCACGTAATTCCCCGATGCGCCTACTTCCTCAGCCGCCAGGGCCACCTCCTGGTAAGCCCCTGGCTGGGTAAACACCACGTTGTGTACCATGGGCATGTCTATTCCTTCATTCACGAGCACCATTTTCACAAGTGCTCCCGAACTTACTGTCAAAGTGTCTTCCGCATAGGCGATCTCCTCGAGGGTATTCCCCACGGCATGCAGAATAAGTTCCTCTACGGGTTGCAGAGTAGTGTCCGGCTCCTCTTCCACGGGCACATTCTCTACTACAGCAGGGGCTACCTCTGTCACCACATTCTCCTCTTCTGCCTGCTGACAGCTGTAAGTGGCTAAGAGAAACGTAGCCAGCACGATGTAAAAAGTCTTTTTCATAATGTACTGCCTTTCCGAAAAGCAAGGCTTATTTTTCTTAGCTGAAATACTCCCGCTCCAGCCTTTGATCATGTCCGTACAAGTCCTGCAGAAAATGAATCTCACCCTTATCATCTACCCAGGATGTAAAATATACGATGTACACCTGCACGCGTTTTGGAAGGGTTATCCAGGTCTCGTCTTTGCCTTTCATGGTGGTAAGTATTTTATTTTCATCCCACTCGGGCATGCCTTCAAGTAAATACTTGGCCAGTTCTACGGGCTTCTCAACCCGTACGCAGCCGTGGCTAAAATCGCGGCTGGTCTCCTGGAACAGGACGTCGGCAGGCGTGTCGTGCAGGTATACGGAATACTGGTTGGGGAAAAGAAATTTAATCATGCCCAGGGAGTTGTTAGGCCCTGGTCGCTGCCGCACGCGGTAGGTGAAATTGTCTTCCGTTACACTGCTCCAGTTAATGGCATAAGGCGAAACTGTTCTGGGGTTACTTTCCCGCGTCACCACCTCCATGTCATGCTCGGCCAGCCAGCTTGGGTTTTTCAGCATGTGCGGTTTGATCTCGTTTGCAACGATGCTGTTCGGTACATTCCAGTACGGGGCCATCACCACGTACTCCAGTTTATCGCTGAAGATCGGAGTAGAGTGCATGGTCTTACCCACGATCACCTTCATGTTCATAACCTCCTTGTACTTCCGCTCTGCCTCCGGGTCGTTGTTCGGGTCTTCGTAGACATACATCTTAAACTCGGGAATATTCACCCAGATAAACTGTTGGTCCAGGCTTTTGGGGACCAGGCGCTTCGGGAGCCAGCGCCATCGCTCCATGTTAATCTGGATCTGCCTGATCCTATCCTCTATGGGTACGTTGAGCATCGTCAGGGTGGCGCCCCCCACAACACCGTCCTGCTTCAGGCCGTGCAGCCGCTGAAAGCGCTTTACCTGCTCTTCCAGTTCTTCGTCGTATATGCGCAACTCTGGGTCTTCGCTGCGGGTCAAGCGCTGACCGGGATTCAGTCTTTCCCGGAGCTTGAGTACAAGTTCAGAAGTATCCCCTTTCTCCAGCTTTTTCTTGTCGGCCAGGTTTATCACAGGCCAGCCGCCCTTTGCCTGCAGGTCCCGGTACTCCTGTAGCTTTTCGCGTAACTTGATATAGCCTTCGTGCAGCGCCTCAAACTCGTAGTAGGGATAGGTACTCTCCCGCTCCTCCAGAATTGTCTGCAGCGCCTTGTGCAGCTTCACCTTGTTTTTCTTGACATCCCAGTGCACATTGTTGTCTTCGTGCGGATTAACACGCCCCCGGTAAAAATCAGAGGCGTAGTTGAAGTAGGAGGCAGTCAGGGCTACATCTATCTTCTGTTGCAGGTCCAGCCGGGCAGAGTCCTGCGGGGCCATTTCGCTGTACTTTTCCAGCATCTTTTTTATGTCTACCACCTGGTAGTCGTCCGGATCTAAGCCTTCTTTATCAGCTCTTTCTATGGTAGCAAAAAGTTTCTCTACCTGCGGCACCAGCTCATTGTCTTTAAACCAGGCCAGTTCGTAGTCACGGTCACCATAGAAAAGAAACATAAAGTCCTCATGCTCCTTAAACGCTGGCTCTTTGCTAAGGTACTGCTGCACAAAAACACTATCGGTGGAGGCCTGCGGCAAAGCTTTGCCTTCAAAAATTCCTTCTGACGCGCTGGAAAGATCGAAGTCTCCACCTCCAGAATTTATCTGGTTACAGCTCGCCAACAGCCACAGCCCGATAAGGGCCCATAACCGTATATCTAAGTATTTGCATCTATCTGAAATCATATGTATATCCGTTTGTGAAGGTCATTTCCTCCTTTGCCAGCAGTTTTTATCTCAGAGTTTGCAGTCCAAGCGTTTTATTAGATTTATACAATAAAAGACTTGCTCGCATCAGTTGTGAGGAATTGTTCCTTTATGTACTACAAAACAGTGCAAAATGTTATAGGTGGCTTACTCCCCTCCTGCTGCTTCGCGGAGAGAGCGATACAGGGCACTGCTTTCCTTTTGCTTAACATATTACATGCACTAATGATTTCGCGCCAGCTGGTTTTGGCACAGGCTGTGCTGTAAAAGCCCTGTTTCCCGGTTCGGCAATAATGCCTAACTTACAACCTAAAGACCAAGCCTTAACCTATGAGATTGTACCAACGTTGCTTACTCGGGCTCAGCCTGGCTGGTAGCCTGCAGCTAGCCTCCTGTTCTACCCAACCTACAAAAGACGATGAAACGATGACGCAAGCACAAAGCGATTTAGCCATGGCCGCTGCCGATGCACACAGCTACGCCAAGCCAACGGAGGCCGTTGCGCGCCACCTGGACCTGGACCTGGACGTGAACTTCGACCAGAAAATTCTTAGTGGCACTGCGGCTTACCAGATCGAGAACCTGACCGGCACCGACCAGATTATTTTCGACACGCGGGACCTGGAGATAGAAAAGGTTTTCCTGGGCGAGGAAATGGAGGAAACCACCTTCCGGCTGGGGGACTCGAAGGAGTACCTGGGCCGTCCGCTGATCGTGGACATAAAGCCTGACACGAAGAAAGTAACAATCCAATACAAGACCTCTCCCAATGCGGCTGCTCTGCAGTGGCTGAACCCGCAGCAGACAGCAGGTAAAAAAGACCCGTTCCTGTTCACACAGTCACAGGCCATCCTCGCCCGTACCTGGATTCCGATTCAGGACAGTCCGGGAATCCGCATCACCTATAACGCGCAAGTGAAAGTACCGGAAAACCTGCTGGCCGTGATGAGTGCTGAAAACCCGGTAGAAAAAAACAACACCGGCGTATATACCTTCGAGATGGAACAGCCGATTCCCTCTTACCTGATGGCCTTATCTGTCGGGGATTTGGTGTTTCGGCAAGTGGGACCGCAAACGGGTATCTATGCGGAACCTGCCACGATAGAGGCAGCGGCTTACGAGTTCGCAGAGCTGGATAAAATGCTGGAGGCCGCAGAGAAACTCTATGGCAAGTACCGCTGGGACCGCTATGATTTGCTGGTGCTACCACCATCGTTCCCTTTCGGGGGCATGGAGAACCCTCGCCTCACCTTTGTAACGCCTACCGTGCTGGCAAAGGATCGATCCCTCACAAGTTTAATTGCCCATGAGCTGGCGCATAGCTGGAGCGGGAACCTGGTGACCAATGCCACCTGGAATGACTTCTGGCTGAACGAGGGCTTTACCGTTTACTTCGAGCGCCGTATCATGGAAGAACTCTATGGCAAAGAATACGCTGACATGCTGCAGGTGCTGGGCTACCAGGACCTGACAAACACCCTCAACGACCTGGGGCCTGGTAGTGCAGACACCCGCCTGAAACTGGACCTGGAGGGCCGCGACCCGGATGAGGGCCTGACCGATATTGCGTACGAGAAAGGTAACTTTTTCCTGCGGAACATCGAGCGGGCTGTCGGCCGCGAGCGCTTCGATGCCTTCCTGAACAAGTACTTTAGCACCTTCGCCTTCCAAAGCACCAATACCGATAAGTTTCTGGACTTTCTGCGAAGTGAGCTGATCCAGGGGGACGAAGCACTAGCTAAAAAGATCAACATAGAAGGGTGGGTGTACAGCCCGGGCTTACCGGAGGACTTCCAAAAGCCGACCTCTGCCCGCTTTGCCCAAGTGGAGGAAGCCTTTCAGAGCTGGATAAGCGGAAAACCTGCCGCACAACTGGACACCAAAGACTGGTCGAGCCACGAATGGCTGCATTTTATCCGGATGCTGCCTGAGAGCATGACGCAGCAACAGATGGCAGAACTGGACAGGGCGTTCAACTTCACCAACTCCGGCAACTCCGAGGTGCTGGCTGCCTGGTTCCTGCACGCCATCCGGAACAATTATACGACAGCAGACCAGGCTCTGGAGGCTTTCCTGACAAAGGTAGGCCGCCGCAAATTCCTGGTCCCTATTTACAAGGCGCTCATCGCCACACCGGAGGGCAAGAAAAAGGCACTGGCCATTTATGCCAAGGCAAGGCCTAATTACCATGCCGTGTCTACCGTTACCTTAGATGAACTGCTGAAGTAAACAGAAAACAGAAAGGGCTGCTTTTTTAGCAGCCCTTTCTGTTTATGACCAAGTGAAAAGCTCTGTAACCTTCCTACCCGCTTGGAGAGCCAGGCGAAGGTACAGAGCCTTTCCAATATCACTTTAAAGCGATGTTACCGTTCGGCTCTCATGTTTACTGCCTCCTCGGCAATAATCGTCAGTCGTTGGTCTGTCGCTTTCTCTTCGTCGAGTGTTCGGAGCAATTGATCCAGGACGTCTTTCATACCCAGTTCCTTCGCATAGGTACATACGGTACCGTACGCAGCGATCTCGTAGTGCTCTACCCGCTGGGCGCAGGCAATAAGGGCGGCATCCATCACACTAGCGTCAGCCCTTTCATTCATCATGGACTCACACTCCCGGATAATGCCTTCCATCGCTTTGCATTTCTCGCCAGAAGACTTCTCACCCAATTTTTCAAACACCATGTCCAGGCGCTCAATCTGCTTTTGGGTCACCTGTAGGTGATCCTGGAAAGCACCTTTTAGTTTCTCGGATGAACAGGCGTCTATCATCTTAGGTAATGCCTTCGTGATCTGCTGTTCTGCACTATAGATATCTTTCAGTTCGTGGATCAAAAGGTCTTTTAAATTATTAAGTTTCATAGCTTGGAAAGGTTACGCGTTTAAAAATTCTGTTTGTTATTAAGCTTGTGCACTTCTATACGGCACACCCCTGCCTGAGTTTAATTCTATAACTTTTTATTAGTAAACCGGCCTTTTGACTTAGCAACAGTATTCAACAATATAACCTTTTATATATAGTGGCAATAAAAGCCCTGTCCCAGGCCTTTTGCCGCTTTTAAAATGAAACGAAATCGGCCGAAAGGGGTACTCTTAGTTTAGAAGTTTCTGAAAAGGGACGCTAAAAGAAAAGAAGAAAGAAAAGCTGTTTACCTGTGGACATACCAAAAGGAAAACTTATTGCTGTAGGCGGTAACGAAGACAAGGGCTCCTACCCTAACCCTAAATCGAAGAAGAAGTACTACCTGGACTTTTTTGAGTTGGGGATACTCAAGCGCTTCCTGCAGGAAATTCAGGCCAAAAGGCCACACATCGAAGTAATTACAACCGCTTCTATGATACCAGAGGAGGTGGGGCAGCGCTACGCCAGCGCCTTTGGCATATTAGGGATCGAAAACGTGCACCTGATGCACATTCGGAATGAAGAAGACGCCCGGCTACCAGAATACCTGGAGCGTATCCGGAAAGCAGACGGCGTGATGTTCAGCGGAGGAGATCAGGCACGAATTACACGCATGTTCCTGAACACCGAGCTGTTGGAGGTGCTCAAGCACCGTTACTGGAACGAGGACTTCGTGATTGCCGGCACCAGCGCAGGCGCCATGGCCATGTCTAAAGTGATGATCAAAGGGGGAAGCGCCCCGGAGTCGCTGCTGCGCGGATCTGTAAAGATAGGACAAGGGCTGTGCCTGATCGAAGGCGTGATCATCGATACCCACTTTGTGACCCGGGGCCGCTTCGGGCGCCTGATGGAGGCTGTCGTGACGCATCCGAAAACAGTGGGCATCGGCCTGGGAGAGGATACCGGGGTGCTGATAACGGATGGTTGCCTGATCGAAACGATTGGCTCTAATCTAGTGGTGGTGGCTGACGGGCACGAGGTCCGTTATACCAATGTGAACGAGGTGGAGCAGGGCCGTCCGGTAGCCATTGACAACATGGTGATGCACGTGCTGGCCAAAGGCAACCTCTATGACATCACCTCCCGCACCTTTTACCGTAGCGAAGAGGATTACCATCTGGCGCAGCTACAATCTGCGGACCGCTAAGGCAAAAGGGCCCTACTGTTCCCTGTAGATACCTACAAAGGTGGGCTCCCCGTTCTTTTTGCTGGCGCGGTACATCCCCTCGGAGTTAAAGGACAGCACTACCTCCCCTGCTTTGTTTAGCGCAATGAGGCCCCCTTCCCCTCCAAACCTAACGAGCTTTTGCATGACCACTTCGTCGCAGGCCTGCTGCAGGCTTAAGCCTTTATATTCTATGAGGCAGGAAACGTCATAAGCCACGACGGCGCGCATAAAATACTCCCCGTGGCCAGTGCAGGAGATGGCACACGTGGCGTTATTGGCATAGGTACCGGCTCCAATGATAGGGGTGTCTCCGATACGGTTGTAGTTTTTGTTCGTCATACCGCCCGTAGAGGTGGCTGCGGCGGTATGTCCGTTTTGATCTAAGGCCACCGCCCCCACGGTACCGAACTTCGCATCTACCTGCTCGGTGTGGTCCAGCATAAAAACAGCAGAGTCGCGTACCTCGCTCCACTGCTTATAACGGTGTGCATCAAAGAAGTAAGCCTCCGGGGCAAAGGCCAGACCATGGTTACGGGCAAAGTCCTCGGCCCCGTAGCCACTCAGCATCACGTGATCGGAGTGCTCCAACACGGCCCGTGCCAGTTTGATGGGGTTCTTCACACTTCGTACCCCGGCCACAGCCCCTGCTTCCAAAGTATTGCCGCACATGATAGCGGCATCCATCTCATGCTTCCCTTCCTTTGTAAATACAGATCCCCGCCCGGCATTGAACAAGGGGTTGTCCTCTAACAGGGTTACAGCGAGGTCTACTGCATCCAGGGCGCTACCCCCTGCTGCCAGCAACCCGTGCCCAGCCGTTACTGCCTCCTGCAGACCTGCCCGATAAGCTTTGTCCTGCTCCGGGGTCAGGTTTTTCTTTGTGATCGTGCCTGCTCCCCCGTGTATGGCAATCGCAATATTCTTCATTTCATCTAAAGTTTGGGCCTGCTCCTAGGTACGCCGCCTTGCGCGGGGCTGTTTTTACAGGCCTGAAAAGCAGTATAAATTTTGGGCCGAGAAAGGCTTCTAATGGACCCTTTTCAGCAGAAAAATGGTTATCTTTGTTCTAACTATAACCATTAAAAAAAGTAATTATGTCGTTTGATATCCAAGGAAAGCTGTACGAGTTATTTGAGGAGCAGCAGGTAAGTGACAAATTCAGAAAGCGTGAGTTTGTGCTTGAGATTCCTGATGGTTCTTATACTCAATACGTAAAGTTTCAGCTGACGCAGGATAAGTGCAGCCTGCTTGACGCTTACAAAAACGGTGATGAAGTAAAGGTAACGTTTAACCTGACCGGTAAACCCTTCACAAAGAACGGTACCACCATGTACTTCACCAACTTGCAGGCGTGGAGACTAGAGCCAGCCGCCAACAATTACGGTTCTCCCGCTGGTGCTCCTGCTCAGCCAGATGCTCCCTCTTTTTACAGCAGCGATGCCGACAACGACCTGCCTTTCTAAGCGAAGTCGTTTTATATACAAGTGCAAAAGCGGGCTCGAAAGGCTCGCTTTTTTTGTGCCTGCCCCTAACTGTAGTACGGTTTTTGAGTATGTGCTATGAGTAGAGCAGCACTTAATTCACTGCTGCGGCACTTACAATCCTTTTGTGCTGCTGTTATACAAGCATACCTATGGATGAAGAACTACAGCGCCTGATTTTGAGAGGCGAAAATGACGCGGTAGATTTTAAACAGCGCATTAATCAACCTGAAAAAATAGCCCGCACCCTGGTATCGTTTGCCAATACCCGCGGCGGCGTGTTGCTAGTAGGGGTAAAAGACAATGGGACGATCAGCGGCGTAGATCCGGAAGAAGAGAAACATACCCTCCAGCAGGCCGCGGACTTTTACTGCGACCCTCCGGTACAGTTACTCTATGAAGAGATAGAAGAGGATAAGCGTACCGTCCTGAAAGTAATTATCCCGGAGAGTTCCACCAAGCCGCACTTTGCAAAAGTAAAGGAAGATGACTGGCGGGGCTATGTACGGGTAAAGGATACCAGCGTGCAGACAAGCAAGATGGTGAATAAAGTACTTGCACAGGAAGAGGAGGAGCAAAACCAGTTGGAGCGCTTGCCCCTGGACCGTCACGAGCACTCGGTACTGGACTACTTAGAAAAGAATCCCCGCATCACGCTGCGGCAGTACATGAAACTTGGGAACCTCTCCGAGCGGCGCGCCTATCGCATCTTAGTTAAACTGGTCCTGCACGGCTACCTTCGCCTGCACGATAAAGAAAAGGAATATTACTATACCTTAAGCTAAAAAACAGCGTCGCAGCATGATGCTGTGGCTCTGTTACTTCTTACCGACCAGATTACCCCCTTCGTATAGTTCTGTGTGGGAGTAATCCCCCTGCGCGTCATACACCTTCCAGTCGCCGAACCAATAGTAATGTTCTACTGTGGAACTGTTACTCATGCGGGCATTCCCCTCTTTGGCTAATTCTCCGTTCTCGTGGAAAATCTGGACCCTGATCAGGTTACTCTGCCGGCTGTACTTTTCTTTCATGTACAGGACACCGCTTGGGTAGTAGTACTTCCAGGTACCCACTGCTGTCCCGTGCCTGTACCTGCCTTTGTGTATAAGCGCTTCGTCGTCTCCGAAAAAAACTTTCCACCGGCCATGGTACTCCCCCGCTTTGTCAAAGCGATTCATTCTGAAAAATAGGAAACCCTTTTTCGGCTTCTGTTTCGCCTGTGGCACAAGCGGCAGGCAAAACTGCAGGACCATTATCAGGAAGAGTGCTTTCATGGGCAACGGCTTTTGTATACATAACTGCAGTGATATGAAGGTATGAAATCTTTTTAATAACTAAAATATTAGTTTACAGGCACGCCAAACGTAAGCAACTTTATAACAGACAGGTATGAAGCCGTATAGCATCTCATGCTGTATACGCCACCAAAATCCTTCAAAAACAGGAAGGCGTATTTAGCCACCGATTGAAATATATCGTAAACAATATAAATCTTTCCTTAGTCAGGAATCAAAGCAATACCGATAGAGCCAATACCCTGTTTCACCCTAAACCCGAAGCTTATGGCCACTCCTACCCCCAAAGCCCCTAAAGCCAGTACCCCTCATTTGAAAGTAGCTACTAACGGAAAGTCCAAAAGAGCACCTAAGGCAAGCCCTAAAGCCGCAGAGGAGAACTTAAAAAAGGTTTTCGTGCTGGATACTTCTGTGATCCTGTATGACCATAGTGCCATCCAGAACTTCCAGGAACACGACGTAGCCATTCCGATCACCGTGCTGGAGGAACTCGACAATTTTAAGAAAGGAAACGACATTAAGAACTTTGAGGCACGTGAGTTTATCCGCTTTATCGACAAGCTCTCGTCGGAGCACCGCCTGCAGGAATGGCTCCCGCTAAACGGAAAGAACAAAGGCTACTTTAAGGTCTTGATGAATGAGGCGGCAGAGGTAAACGCGGTAAACATCTTTGGCACGAAAAACGACCACCGCATCCTGAATGCTGCCCTCCGTTTGCAACAGGAAAAGCCCGACTGCAAGGTCATCCTGGTAACCAAAGACATTAACCTGCGCCTGAAGGCCAGAGCGCTGAACATGACGGCAGAAGATTACGAGACCGGCAAAATACAGGATGTGGGAGAACTCTATACCGGAAACGATACGGTAGAGGACGTGCCGGCACAAATCATTAATGAGCTTTATGAGACGGGGCACTGTGAGCCCGAAAAAGTCCTGCAGACGCCGCCAGCAGACAACCACTTCTTTATTCTCAAAAGTTTCAAGAACTCGGTATTATCCTTTTACAACGCTGCCGAAAAGCAATTGGAGCGGGTAGACAAGCAGACAGCCTTTGGCGTAAAGCCACGCAATGCCGAGCAGGCCTTTGCCTTGCACGCCCTGCTCAACCCCCAGATCAAGCTGATCTCGATACAGGGGGTGGCCGGTACAGGTAAAACCCTGTTGGCCCTGGCCTCCGCCATTGAGCAACGCCGCGAGTACAAACAGATTTATCTGGCGCGCCCTGTCGTGCCACTCAGCAACAAGGACATTGGCTATTTGCCAGGAGACATTAAGTCGAAGCTGAACCCCTACATGGAGCCGTTGTGGGATAACCTGAAGTATATTCAGAATCAGTTCCCGGAAACCAGCAAGGAGTACCAGAAGCTGCGCGATATGGTGGACCTCGAGAAGCTGGTGATCACTCCCCTGGCTTATATCCGTGGCCGTAGCCTGTCTAACATTTTCTTTATAGTGGACGAGGCACAGAACCTGACGCCGCATGAAGTGAAGACCATTATCTCCCGGGCGGGCGAAAACACAAAGATCATTTTTACGGGAGACATTTACCAGATCGACACCCCTTACCTGGATTCCCAGAGCAACGGGCTCTCCTACCTGATTGACAGGGCCAAGAATCATCCGCTCTACGCCCACGTCCGCTTACTAAAAGGAGAGCGCTCCGAGCTGGCTAACCTGGCCAACGAGTTACTGTAAGACAGCATAAAATAGAAGGGAGGTCACAGTAAGATGACCTCCTTTCTGTTTTATGCCTCCTGCAGCAGCAAAGGCTGACACTGCTTTCGCCGGTGGCAGAGCAGGGAAAACACCAGCAAAGCGGCTGAATGGTTCATGCGCTCGACAAAAAGATGAAACAACAGTAGGTTCGTGTGAACAACAAACAATAGACAAGCTAGGCTATACCAAGAACCAGTGAGTATAGGCAGGCCCGCTGCTATCGCCTGTATCAGGCAACCGTTGTCTTCCGTAGCCGCTATCAGGCTGCGCCATTGGTGTTACATTTCGCCTTCGGAAATAACTACTGATGATGCTGCAAATACCTATCCTTTAAAATATTGAGGTGATGCCGTTCATGTGCTGCTATAAGGTAAATCAACCCTCTCAAGGACAAGCGACGGCCACTGGCAATGCCCGTTTTATCCAGCATCTTCTCTTTAAAGCTTTGGAACATCGCCAGGTTCGAACGCCGTACCAGTTCATATTCGTCCAGGATGTCTTTCAGTGTTCTGCTATTCGCCTGCGAGGTAGTGACGTACTTGTTTTCGTCATAGCCCGGGAGCGGAGTCTCCTCACCACGGCTAAAGCAAAGCGCGCGGTAGCCAAAGATACGTTCAGAGTCGACTAAGTGCTGTAACAGCTCCTTTACCGACCACTTGCCCGCTGCGTAACCTTCCGCTGCCCGTTCGTCCGGCAGGTCCTGTAACAAGTCCCGCAGGTCCTTCACCTGCTTCTCCATCAATGGCAGGATCTCTTCGTTTGCGGGCAGTTGGTCCATGTAAGGCTGGTACATGGAAGGATATTCCTCTGGGGTTGGCTTGTTAACGTGAAGTGGCATAAGCTTTTTTAGAATTGGTAAGGCTTTTCTTACTGTTGTTTTTCAACAATGTTTTAAGGCCTGCTAAGCCGGCCTCCAGTTCCCTCTCCCTTTTGTATCGCAGCAGCAGGCCCTTTACCCGGTTTAGGGGGCTGGTGCCATAGTTGGCCTGCTGCCGCCACACGATTTTAGTGCCCCCCCTCGTAGCCGCCAGGGTAAAGGTTCCGGTAATTTGGTTGGTATCGCTCTCCTCTGTCTGCAGGTAAGTTAAAGCACTGGGACTCGTTTCTTCTGTAAAGATTAGCTGGCCATTGCCCACTTTATCCCCACTCCACTGCATCCTGGCCCCTACGCCAGCCATTGGTCCACCGTAAAGGTGGATCATGGTGGGGTCTTCTGTTTTGTTACGGACGCTCCACTTCTCCCATTCCATCGGGTTGCTCAGGAGGGGGTACACCTCCTCCGGTTCAGCCTCAAGCACGGCAGCGTGCTCTATCAGGAGCACAGTAGGCAAGAGGTAGGTTGCCCCAAGCAGTACTGCCAAAACCAGTGGCAGTGTTATAAGCACCAGGTACTTCAGCTTCGTTTTTTTTAACACGGCGAATTGATTCAAGCTTGTACTATCGTTATGATAACATGTCCAATTTAAAGGACCTTTGAGCAAGGAAACAAGCGAGTAGCCATAAATATTTTAGTTTAAGTATACTTGCCAAAAGAACTGTAACCGCGGCCAAAGCACCCAATACGCCTAGGCTCACGTACAGGAGAATAATTGGAATAAATAACAAGAGATATGCTAAACGATTGGATACATAAAGGCCTTGTCTACTCTCAGAACCCGCTTTTTAAAAAGTTCATGGGCAAGGCAAGCGGCCTGTTCGCCAAGCCCCTGAAAATGGGCCTCATGCTCACCACTGCTTATAAAAAGTTAGTAAACACCGAAAGCACGGCAAGTGGTTTTGACCAGGTAAAGGATTATATGCAAACCTTTATCCGGCTAGTGAAGGCTTACATGAACGGCGACTACCGCAACGTTGCCACAAAGTCCCTCGTCATCGGAGTGGCGGTGTTGCTGTACTTCGTCTCCCCGCTGGACATAATCCCGGACTTTTTACCAGCCCTGGGCATATTGGATGACATCAGCCTGATGGCCTGGTTCATGGACACCTTCCAGAAAGAGATCGTGAAGTTCAGGCAATGGGAGTCGGACCAGAACTTTGACCACTATCGCATTGGTTCGCTATAACCTTTGTACCCATTACCGTATAAGAGGTATAAGTTTAATACATTGGCTGTTATAAAAGGCTGTTCCTGTTGCAGGGCAGCCTTTTTGTCTTTGTTCGCCTAAAACATCCTGTTCAACAGCTCCTCTCCTGCTTTCCGTTAACTGTGGCTGCCACAACACCAGCCAAGCACCTCTTCTCTAAACACACCGGCAAAGGCCACCAAAGGCGGCAAAAGATCAACTCCGATGCAACCATTTGTCCCAAAAGGGCATCCTAAACCTAAACAAGGTTTAACCAATGATTTTTCCTGGCATATAGGTCTGCTTTCACTTATTCCTGCTAATATTAGCCCGCATTGTACAAGTATTGGTTATGCCACTTGCCGGTGCAGGCTTGAAGTAAAGGGCATAATACCCCGTTTACCAGACAACAAACCCTTACACCATGCTTGAGAACAACTGCATGAAGCATCTTTCCTTAAAACTTGTGGGGGTGGCATGCCTCCTCCTGGTACAAATTCCCCTGCTGGCGCAGGGCATCCGCGGCACGGTCAGGAACAGCAAGGGAGAAGCGCTCCCCTTTGCATCCATCTACATCACGGACCTGAACAATGGCGCCTCGACCAACGCGAACGGACAGTTTGAGATCAAGCTTCCTCCCGGCCCGCACAAGGTGGTGGTACAGTACATCGGGTATAAGGCGCAGGAAAAACAGGTGGACATCAAAAACGGATGGCTGGACCAGCAGTACACGCTAACGGAGCAGGGCTACGCGCTGAAGGAGGTACAGGTAAGAGGCAAGGGAGAAGACCCGGCTTACACCATTATGCGGAAGGCAATCGCCAAGCGGAAATACCACCTGCTGCAGTACGACAGCTACCAGATGCGGGTGTACATCAAAGGCACCGGAGAGCTGACAGATGCGCCTTTCTTTTTGAAGAATAAGTTAAAGGAGGAGGGCGTTAAGTTAAACGAGGCTTACACGAAAGAATCAGTTAGCATCATCAAGTTTACACAGCCGAATAAAGTAGAGGAAAAGGTGGTATCCATTCGTACGACCGGCGACGACAAAGGGTCTCCCTCTCCCTCCGGTTTCATTCACCAGAGCTTTTACAACGATCAAATAGTAGAGGCAGTATCCCCTTTGTCCCGTGCGGCTTTTGCCTACTATAAGTTTCAGTACGAAGGCAGCTTCCGGGAAGGTGCTGCAGAGGTGAACAAGATAAAGGTGACGCCCCGCTCCAGAGGAGACAATGTTTTTGATGGGTACATCTACATCATTGAGCACGAGTGGGCTATCCACAGCCTGGACCTGAAGGTGCACCTGATGGGCTTCCCCATCACAGTGAAGCAAAACTTCGCCGAGGTTGCGCCATCTGTCTGGATGCCTGTAACGCACCGTTACAAGTTCTCCGGGAAGATCATGGGCTTTGGCGGACAATTTAACTTCCTGGCCTCTTGTAGTGATTACAAGGTGGTGCTGAACAAAGACCTGCTTACCACACCGGAAATTATAGACGAAAAGGTAGAGGATGTACCCAAAGCGGTGGCCGCCACCAAGCCTTCCGAAGCAGATAAGGTGATAGAGCAATTGGCTACGCAAGATAAGGTCACGCGCAAGCAGTTCCGCCAGATGATGGTGCAGTATGAAAAAGAGGCGCTGAAGGAACAAGCGGAGCCGAAAGTAGCCCGTGAAAGGAACTTTACGATTGACAGCCTGGCCACCCGCCGCGACTCCACTTACTGGGCCGCTATCCGGCCGGTCCCCCTTACGCCGAAAGAGGTAAGCGGCTACCAGCGCGACGACTCACTGGCTCAGGTACACGCGGCACGCCTGACAGGCAAAGACTCTACCCATGTGATCAGGAAAGGAAAGTTCAAGCCTTCGCACCTTCTCCTCGGGGGCGGCTATAACTTGTCGCCCCGTACGCGGCTGCAGCTTGCACCAACTCTGGCCCAGGCGTACTACAACACAGTGGAAGGCGTAAACGTGAACCTTAGCGCGAAGCTAAAACACCAGTACGATAGCCTGCGACGCAGTTTTGAAGTAAGGCCTACCCTGCGGTACGGCTTTGCCAGCGAGGACTTCTATGCAAAGGCCCGCGTTGCGCACAAGGTAAAAAGCGGGGAGAACTCCCGGGAGTTGTTCCTGGAAGGGGGCAATTTTGTAGCGCAGTTCAATGAAGAAGACCCGATTCATCCGCACATCAACACGCTGAGTACTGTCCTGTTTCGGCGAAACTACATGAAGCTCTATGAAAAGAAGTATGCCAAAGCCGGCTTTGCGTACAAGCCCAACCCCTTCCTAGAACTAAGCGGCAGCCTGGAGTGGGCAAGAAGAAGCCAGGTGTACAACCACATCGACTACAGCCTTTTTTACTCAGACGAGCGGGAATTCTCCCCCAGCCTGCCGGATAACTTTGAGTTGGACGACACTGGTTTTCCCCGGCACGAGGCGCTGATGCTGCAGGTAAACCTTAGTTACAGGCCTGGTGCTAGCTACAGCGTATACAATGGCACAAAAACACCGCTCCTGGACCGCTCCCCCGAGCTGCTGTTGCAGTATAGGAAAGGAATAGCCAAGGTGGCAGGCAGCGACGTGGACTTCGACCAGGTTGAAGCAGGCGTTAACCATGCTTTCTCCTTCGGTGCGCGCGGCCGTCTGGAATTTGAGCTGCGTGGCGGTACTTTCCTGAATAGCAACAGCCTGTACTTTATGGATTACGAGCATTTTGATGGCAACCGCACCATCCTGAGCAGCCTGAAGCCCGCCGGCTCTTTCCGCTTGCTGGACTACTACCAGTACAGCTCCAATAGCAGCTACTTCTCCGGGCACACCCATTATAAGTTCCGTAAATTCCTGTTAACTCAGATCCCCGAAGTGCGCTTTGCAGGCTTAAAGGAAAACATCTTTTTCAACTACCTTAAAACAAGTAAATCACCACATTACTATGAACTAGGGTACGCACTGGACAACGTGTTCCGGTTCCTGCGCCTCGAAGCAGCTGCTTCCTTTAAAGACCACCAGTTTCAGGAGCTAGGCTTCCGGATCGGTGTAGCCACCATTTTTCAGTTGAACACCCCATAGCCCCAGGAAAGCAGAAAGAGCCGGCCAATTGAGGCCGGCTCTTTCTGTATAATTTTGCATTTTCGTAAAAATGAAGTTGGGGCATGCGCCTGCTCTGTTTGAACAGGCTTTCTAAGTACCCTCTGAGCAGAAAATACTTCTTCTTGTTTCGCTTCACGGGTGACCTTAACAGAGGAGTATCGCTTACAGATCCGACATTTTCATCAGCTGCGCATCTATATCATGGCTCTGAATCAAGTCTGCCGCATACTTGTAACTGCCATGCGGTACGAAGAGCCTGAGTTTACCACCTTTCATCTTTGCAATCGACTCCAGTGCCTTCCATTTGCTCACCAACCTGCTTTGGTCCTCTTCGTCTTTGTCTTTCACAACTAACTCAAAATAGTACTTGTTATCGCCGCGTTTTGCTGTAAAGTCAGGGGTGAGCTTTAAGCCCCGGTTAACCATGGTTAAAGAAGCCGGGCTGTCATATCCATTGAAGTCAGCTTTTATATCTTCAAATCCTGATCTTTCCGCGTAATGGACAATTTGTTCTGCATAGGTGTCGTAGTCCTGTGTTTCTTTTTGCGTGTATAGCATATATTTTGTTTTTAGTATTAAAATATGTTTCTCAGCACCCCAACAACAAGGAAGCACCATCAGCGCCAGGTTACATTCAGACTGTCTTCGGCTAAAAGCAAAGGTTGAGCAGCGCAGGGGAGCATTTGTAGGTGAAGCCTGGGCGTTTACAAGCTAGTAACTGCCACAGGGCTCTCCTTGTGGAGAGACGATATGAGGCTTCGGTTTCCTGTCTGGGAATGCTTAATCTCTTGATTTACTATATTATACGAAATTAATATGAGAAAACCAAACATTATTTGCTATTTTCACAAAAAAGGCACTACCAAGGGCGCTGTGAGGGTCTGAATTCCGAGGCGCATGCAACGAAACGTACAAAAAGAGACTCCTCTTGCTAAAGCAGTACCAAACCATAACAAAGCGATGAACAGAGTTCTTTTGACGGCCCTTTGCCTTATACTGGCGCAAATATCCCTCTCCTCCTGCGAGGAAGTTGTCGAAGTGCCACCAGTGGAAGAGAAAGTGCCGCTACAGGTAGGAAACGAGTGGGTGTATGAACTATCGTACTATGATACCCTTGGCAATGTCTTAAACACGAGCTACCAACGAAAAACAGTACTTAACGATACGATCATCCAGAACGACACCTGGTTTGTGATGAATGACGGGCAGTTAGTTAGAAACAGCAGCGATGGCTATGTCTACTATAATCTGGCTGGGCGGCAACCGGTGATAATTTACCCCAGCGCATCCCATGGCCAGATTGGCTACAGGTACGAATACCCTCACTACAGTTTGTGGGTGTTAACGACCCCGCGTGAACAGGCAAGTACTTTAAACACCTCCCTCGGTGAACTCTCCTGCTCCTTGTTTACGATCTCAAATGAGTATTTGTCGCCTCATGATACGGCACCCCGGGTACGGAAGCAGGAAGATTATGTATCACCTGGCATAGGCCTGGTGCGCACAAACACCTACTACATCGACTCAAACAAGCTACAGGAGCGACGAGAGCTGATTAGCTATACCTTACGGTAGCCTTGCGGACTTCTTTTGTATACTTGAATCAGGCATAGCTGCCTAAATGTTTTAAGACGTTCTGTTGTATCTCCCTAATGTCCCTCTCCCTCCACTTTGTTTCCCTCCGGGGAGATGAGGTACCATTCTGCCCCATGGTCTTTTATGTCTTGCCCTGTTCTTTGGCCACTGCCCTGATCCTTAACATAATAGTATAAGGGCCAGCCAGCGTAGGTTACCTGCGTGGTACCATCGTTTCGCTCTATCGTTCCGACCTTTGAAACATCTACTTCCGGTCCTGCCGCGGGCATTCCCTCAGACGTGAACGGAGGCCATGCTTCGGCACAGGCATCGTAACACGTACTTTCCATAGGTGAGTCGGCCAGGAAAATGTAGAGGCTGCGGCCACTGCCATCCGTCAGGTACTCGCCCAGGTTCTCTGCGCTTTCCACCTCCAGCCTTGCTTCGTCTGCGGTTACTGCAACTTCTTCCACTGCAGGTTCTGCTGCCTCCACCGCAATGGTTTCGGTCTCGGCTACCTCAGCCTGGTTACAGCCTGCCATCAGGATAGAAAGCAGCATCAGAAACACGAGGTTGAGCCAGATAAACGAGGAGAAAAAGGAAGGGAAGCTTTCAGTTCTGTTGTCGCTGTTTTTCATAGTCTGTTGCTTTGGGATATACTTAAGTTTAATTCAATATACTGGGTCATAATTCTGAAGGTTATGCCCCTGGGAGCAATGCGAAGGCTAATAATTCTCAACCACAGCGGGTAGTAGAATTTCTGCCCATGCTAATGAAAACTGACAGATCAGGCTCTTTGCTCCCCTCTTTCAAGCCTCTGTTAATTTTTGGTAAATAATCTTACCTTTGCCACCGAATGAACGTTCGGTTGACGCGCGCGCAGTAAAATGGAACAGATAGCAGAAAAGAAAAAAGCCATCCTGGAGAGTACGCTGGACCTGATCCGAGAGAAAGGTTTCCATGGAACGCCCATGAGCCTGGTAGCGAAGAATGCAGGAGTTGCGGCAGGAACCATTTACCATTACTTTGACAGCAAGGACAAGCTGATCTGCGAAGTTTTCACCTACATCATGGACAACATGATGGAGGCGGTAAAGCAGCATGATAAGGAAGAGATGACTTACCAGGCGCGCTTCTTTAATGTTTGGAGAAGTCAGCTTCGCTTTTACCTAGAAAACCCCAAGGTGTTGGTCTTTTTCGAGCAGTTCGTGAACTCACCCTATAATGAGCTCATAGGCCACAACCGGCATGACAAGCTTCGCCAGCACTTAAAACTCTTCCTGAGCAACGGGGTTGAGGCGGGATACTTACGACGGGTAAACCCAGAAGTGTTGAGTGTACTGGTGCTCACGAACGTAATCACGACGGCGAAAATGATCCGTCGCGGCGAAATAAACCAAGAAAGCCCGGAAATAGAGCAAATAGCCGAAATCCTGTGGAAAGGGATATCGTTGTAAGCTCTCCTACCTTACCGAAATTCTTTCTCCAATTTATTTTAATGTTCAAACTCTATAGTGCCTATGCAACAACCTATCTACGCCACTATTCCTGCTCTCTGCCTTTGGCAGTTGCAGGTACCCGACCACTTATACTTAGCTAAACAACCAGAAACATGAATATAACCTCTAAACTATGTATACTCCTGCTTGCCTTCCTGCTGTTCCCGGCGCTGGTACAAGCCCAGACGCCTCTCCCACAGGACGCCGAAAGCCTGACACTGGAGCAGTGCGTCGCTTTTGCGCTAAAGAACAGGGCCGAAGTGGAACAGGCCCTGCTGGATGAGGCAATCGGGGAAAGAGAGATAAAAGCAGAACTAGCCGGCTGGTTCCCACAGGTATCGGCAGGCTACACTGGCGTGCGCAACATAAAGTTGCAGCAGCAGCCTTTCGGGGACCAGGTAGTAACCCTGGGGCAGAAGTACACTTCCAGCGTGCAGTTACAGGGCAACCAGGTACTTTACAGCAGCGAATTGTTACTGGCCTCCAAGGCAGCACGCTTTACCAGGCAGCAGCTGGACCAGCAGGTTGCCTTCACCAAGATCAATACAGTGGTGGCCGTCAGCAAGGCTTTTTACGATGTGCTGCTGACGCAGGAGCAGCTTCGGATCCTGGAAGTGAACCTCGAGCGTCAGCTAAAGCAGTATAACGACGCACGCAGCCGGTATGAGGTAGGCCTGGTAGATAAAACAGACTACCAACGGGCCGCCATTACCCTGGGCAACATCCGTAGTGACTTAAAGCGGGCCCAGGAAGCTATGAACGCCAAGATAGCTTACCTGAAACAGCTGATGGGTTATCCGATTGAAGCCGATCTGGACCTGGCGTACGACTACGACCAGATGCAGGAAGTAGTCTTGATAGACACTACGCAGCTCGTGGAGTTTACCGATCGCATAGAACTGCAGTTACTGCAAACGCAACTGGCCTTACTAGAGCTCAACACAGCATACCGCAAATGGAGCTTTTTGCCCACGATTTCCGCTTACGGCAACTATAACTGGCTCTACTTTAATAACGAGTTCGCCGAGCTCTACAGTCAATCCTACCCTACCTCCAACGTGGGCTTACAGGTTGCCTTCCCTATTTTTCAGGGCACCCGCAGGTACCAAAACCTAAAAGTGGCCCAACTGCGCGAGGCGCGCCTGGAGATAGAGATAGGAAACACCCTCAAAGAAATCAATACAGAGTACCAGACGGCCCTGGCCAATTACAAAAGTGACTATGTAGCGTGGCTCACCCTGCAGCAGAATCTTGAATTGGCCCAGGAGGTGTATGACATCATCCAGTTGCAGTACAATGAGGGCGTGAAGGCTTATGTAGACCTGGTGGTGGCCGAAACGGAGCTACGCACCACCCAGCTAAATTATTATAACGCCCTCTACAACGTGCTGGAAAGTAAGCTTGACCTGCAGAGAGCCTTAGGTAACATCGACATCAACCCATAATCAGCGAAAAAGAGCATGAAGAGAAAATACATTTGGCTGGCTGCAGCCATCATCAGCCCTGCTACCCTACTGTCTTGTGGTAGTGAGGAGGCCGGGCAACAGCAGGTGAACCCTGCCGCCATGGCTGTTCCGGTTAGTTCCTACAATGTAGTAGAAGAAACCGTGACAGGAAAGGATACCTATCCCGGAGCCGTCGTAGCGCTCCAGGAAGTAGAGCTGCGACCACAGGTTGCCGGTTACATCACGGACATCTACGCGCAGGACGGACAACAGGTAACTGCCGGGCAAAAGCTCTACGAGATCGACCGTAGCAAGTACCAGGCGGGCTATCAGCAGGCACAGGCAAACCTGCAGAGCGCCCGGGCTAACCTGGCCAGGGTGCAGAAAGACCTGGAGCGTTACGAAAGGCTGGCCGAGAAAGAAGCCATTGCCCGGCAGCAGGTAGACTATGCCCGCACAGAAGTACAGACGGCGCGGTCGCAGGTAGCGGCGGCGGAGGCACAGGTACAGGCTGTGGCAACGGACTTAGGCTACTCCGTGATCAAAGCTCCTTTTAGTGGGACTATCGGTATCTCCAAAGTAAGGGTGGGCGCCCAGGTATCACCGGGTACGCCCGTCCTGAACACGATCTCCTCCATGGACCCAATCGCTGTGGACTTTGTGATCAACGAGCAGGAAATTGCCCGCTTCAGCAATTTAAAGCAGGGCAACCAACCCGATTCCCTTTTCTCTATTCGCCTCAATACCGGGGAGGTATACCCTTACAACGGCAAATTACGGGCCATTGACCGGGCCATTGGGCGCCAGTCCGGCACGACCACGGTACGGGTAGAGTTTCCGAATCCCGACCGTGTGCTGATCCCGGGCATGACCGTGAGCGTGGATGTGCTGAACCAGGACATCGGCGAACAAGTGGTGATCCCCTACAAGGCCGTTACGGAGCAGTTGGGCGAGTACTTTGTGTATGTGATCCAGGGAGACTCCGTGGTACAGCAGAACGTGCAACTAGGCACGCGTGTAAATAGCGACATCGTGGTACGGGAAGGCCTGCAAGAAGGCCAGCAGATTGTAGTGGAAGGTATACAACGCCTGCGCCAGGGTGCTAAAGTGCAGCTGGACGCCCCACAGGGAGGTCAGCCACAGGCAGCAGGCCAGCATTAATTTCCAATACCCTTCTAAAGAAAATTAGAAAGCAACATGATTTCAGATGTATTTATAAGAAGGCCCGTCACCTCCATCGTGATCTCCCTCGTGATCGTGCTGGTAGGTGTCCTGGCCATGATGAACCTGCCTGTGACGCAGTACCCGGACATCTCCCCTCCTACGGTGTCGGTGTCGGCTAACTATACAGGGGCAGATGCGCAAACGGTGGAGCAAACGGTGGCTACGCCGGTGGAGACGCAGATTAACGGTACGCCAGGTATGGCTTATATCACCTCCACCAACACCAGTACGGGGCAGATGAACATGACCGTTACTTTTGAGGTAGGGACAGACATTGACATTGCCACCCTGGACGTTCAGAACCGGGCCAGTATTGCCGAGCCAAGCCTGCCAGAGGAAGTACGCAGGTTAGGGGTAACGGTGCGTAAGCGAAACCCGAGCATCATGATGGTGATCGGTATCTTCTCACCAGAGGGCACCCACGACATCGAGTTCCTGGACAACTACACGAACATCTTTGTGCGGGACGCCTTGCTCCGCGTGCCTGGTGTAGGGGATATCAATGCCCTGGGCCAGGACTTTAGTATGCGGGTGTGGCTGAAACCGGACAAGCTGGCGCAGTATGGCATTAGTGCCAGCCAGATAACGGCCGCCATTCAGGAGCAGAACCTGCAGGTAGCAGCGGGTACGGTGGGCGCTAAACCGCAGTACGATACGCAGGCCTTTCAGTACCCGATCACGGTAAGGGGCCGCTTGCAGACGCAGGAAGAGTTCGAGAACATCGTGGTGCGCACCAACCCCGAAGACGGGAGTCTGGTGTACCTGCGCGATGTGGCCCGGATTGAATTCGGCCGCTTCGACTACGGCCGCTCAGCTACCATCAACGGTAACCCTTCGGCTATTCTGCTCTTGTACCAGGCCCCAGGCAGCAATGCCCTGGAGACTGCCGAAGGCGTTTATGCTGCTTTAGCGGAACTGAAGGAGGCCTTCCCGGCTGACGTTGACTTTGTAGTTTCCTTTGAGACGGTGTCGGTTGTACAGGTATCTATCAATGAGGTGGTGCACACGCTGGTCGAGGCCCTGATCCTGGTAATTATCGTGGTGTTCCTGTTCCTGCAGAGCTGGCGTGCTACCTTAGTGCCGATCCTGGCTATCCCGGTTTCGATTATCGGTACCTTTATCTTCTTTATCCCGCTTGGCTTTACCATCAACACCCTCACCCTGTTCGGCTTCGTGTTGGCGATTGGCATCGTGGTGGACGACGCCATTGTGGTGGTAGAAGCAGTACAGCATTACATTGACCATGAGCGGCTCTCGGCCAAAGAGGCTACCCGTAAGGCGATGAAGGACATTACCGCCCCGGTGGTTGCCATTGCGCTGATCCTGGCGGCTGTGTTTATTCCTGTGGGCTTTATACCGGGTATTGTAGGACGTTTGTACCAGCAGTTTGCCATCACCATTGCAATATCTGTTCTTATATCCGCTTTTGTGGCGTTAACGCTCACGCCGGCCCTTTGTGCCCTGATGCTGAAACCGATGAACGTGAACAAGAACTCCAGGGGCATCAATAAGTTCTTTTACTGGTTTAACAATTGGTTCGCCCGCACTACTGAGTCTTATTCGCATGGGGTACGCAAAAGTATAAAGGCAGCTCCGCTGGTACTTGTTCTGCTGGTTTGCCTTTATGTGGGAACCGTAGGCCTGTTTGCCACAAAACCAACTGGCTTTATTCCTACTGAGGACGAAGGACGGTTGTTCGTGGCGGTAGAGTTACCGGAAGGCTCCTCTGCTACCCGAACAGAAGCGCTTCTAGAGAACATTGGGATTATTATGGCAGAAATACCAGCTATCCGCAACTATACCGCTATTGGTGGTCTGAACGCCATCAACTTCTCTTTCAAGTCGAACAGCGGCACCATGTTCGTGCAACTGCAACCATGGGCTGAGCGTGAAGAGGCAGCGGAGCAATTGGAAGGCGTGATGGCTACCCTGAACCAGCGTTTTGCTGCCTTACGGGAAGCGAACATCCGGGTAGTCGCCCCTCCGGCCATACCTGGTCTGGGCCAGGCAGGCGGCTTCAGCTTTATGCTGGAGCAACGTGCCGGCGGTGGCGACCTGAAGGAATTTGAAGGCGTGCTAGGCCAGTTCTTAGGAGCGGTCAACCAGCGTCCCGAGATTGCCATGGCTTATAGTTTCTTTAATACCCGCACCCCTGGCTATCAGGTAGAAGTAGACCGGGCGAAGGCCAAACAACTGGGTGTGAACATCGCGGATGTTTACGCGACCATGTCCTCCCTGATGGGTAGCCGCTACATCAACGACTTTACCCGCTACGGCCGTAATTTCCGGGTAGTTGCCCAGGCTGACACGGCCTACCGCATGGACATTTCGGACCTGAAGCAGTACTACGTGCTCAACAGGCAGGGAGAGTCCGTACCGCTAAGTGCGCTGGTTACCTCCAAAGTAGTAGAGAACCCAGCTGTGATCTCCCACTACAACCTGTTCCGCTCTGCGGAAGTACTGGGCAGCGCAGCCCCGGGTTACAGTAGCGGCCAGGCCCTGGAGGCCCTGCAGGAGGTTGCGGCAGAAGTACTGCCGGCAGGTTATGGCTACGACTTCTCCGGCCTCAGCCGTGAAGAGCTGGCAGCCGGAAGCAGTACTATTTACATCTTCTCGCTATCCATCATCCTGGTGCTACTCTTGTTAGCTGCGCTGTATGAAAGCTGGTCTGTCCCGTTCTCGATCCTGTTTGCCATTCCGCTGGGTATGTTCGGAGCTATTCTGGCCCTAACGCTATTGCCCAGGCTGGACAATAACGTGTACGCGCAGATCGGTATGATCACGCTGATAGGCCTGGCCGCGAAAAACGCCATCCTGATCGTGGAGTTTGCCAAAGAGCGGGTAGACCGGGGCATGGAGCTGTTGGAAGCGACAATTGAGGCCGTAAAGCTGCGCCTTCGTCCTATTATCATGACCTCCATGGCCTTTATCCTGGGTGTGGTTCCACTGGCGATTGCCTCAGGGGCTGGTGCTGTTTCGCGCCAGACAATTGGCTGGGTAGTAATTGGCGGTATGTTAGCGGCTACCTTCCTGGCGATTTTTGTGGTCCCAGTGCTTTTTGTGGTCATTACCCGTCTGGCATACGGCAAGAAGAAACTGGCGGAGTTAAGGGCTGGTTACAAACCGGATGCAGATGAAGGAGGAGACCCGGCTTATGTGAACCCCCACGCTTAAGCTGTATTATTAAAAAAGTTGAACAGCCCGACCTGGTAGGCCGGGCTGTTTTTGTTTAGGGCTAACAAATATTAATATTAACATAAGTGTGTATAGTGTTATTGCTATTTAGGAATCACCTTATTACCTTTCGATTCTAAATTTTTTAAACCGCTTATTTCTATGAAACAAACCCTGCTTACACTGCTTGTCTTCCTCTTCTCTGTCGCTACGCTTGCAGCACAGGACATTATCATGAAACGTACAGGAGAGAAGCTAGAGGCGAAAGTGCTGGAAATCTCCCCCACGGAGATTAAATACAAACAGTATGACAGGCTGGAAGGGCCGACGTATATTTTGCCGAAAAGTGAGGTAGCTGTTATTCAGTATGCCAACAACACAAGCGAGGCTTTTGCCCTGGAGGATACTACTCCCCCTGCCTCTGTAGCTTCAAAACCAGCCTTAAGCGAAATGATTACAGAAGCTAGTTCAGGAACTTCAAACCTGGCTATTTATGCCAAGGGCCAGTCTGATGCAACTGCCTTTTATGACGGCTACCAGGCAGCAGGCACAGGCACTTTAGTATCCAGCCTGGTGAACCCCTTGTTCGGACTGATACCGGCCGTAGCCTGCTCTGTTACCACACCTAAGAAACACAACCTCGACGCGCCAAACCATGAACTCCTGGAACAGCCCGATTACGTAAGCGGCTACCGTAAGCAAGCCCGTAAGATCAAATCAGGTAAGGTCTGGAAAAACTGGGGCATTGGCCTTGGGGTAAATATTCTACTGGCTGTTATACTTGTCACACAATAGCATTTCCCTCTATCTATCCCTAAGAAGCTTATCATAAGGTCAAGGGCGTGGACATAAGGCTCGCGCCCTTGACCTTATGGGAGAACTATTCTGGCTTGCCCTTCCCGCGCATTTGTTTTTCCAGGGCGTCCCACATCTCCTGTGGTACCTGATCAAAGCTGTTAAACTCGCCGGCACCGTAGAGCCACTCTCCCCCATCGATAGTCACCACTTCGCCATTCACGAAGGAAGCATAGTCCGACACCAGGTAAGCAGCAAGGTTAGCCAACTCCTGATGCTCTCCGAACCGACCTACGGGTATGCGTTTGACGGGGTCTATCTTATCAGCCAGTTGCTTCGGGAACAGGCGTGTCCAGGCACCTTCGGTGGGGAACGGACCGGGAGCAATGGCATTGGAGCGTATGCCATACTTGGCCCATTCGGAGGCAAGGGAGCGCGTCAGCGCCAGTACCCCTGCTTTGGCGCAGGCCGAAGGCACGACATAGCCGGAACCGGTCCAGGCATAAGTGGTCACAATATTCAGCACAGTACCTGCCTGCTTCTGCTCGATCCAGTGTTTGCCCAGTGCCAAAGTGCAGTTGTAACTTCCTTTTAAAACAATGTCTGTTACTACATCAAAAGCTTTAGGGCTCAGACGCTCTGTGGGGCTCACAAAATTACCAGCTGCGTTGTTAACCAGTGCGTCTACCCTCCCGAACCTGCCTATAGCGGTCTTTAACACGGTTTCTATTTCTAAATACTTGCGCACATCACAGGCGAGAGGAAGTACAGTTCCTCCCGTTTCCTGCTCCAGTTCCCGGGCCGCCTCCTGCAATACCTCCAATTTCCGGCTACAAATAACAACATTGGCTCCGAGCTCCAGAAAGTACTTGACCATGGAGCGGCCAAGGCCAGTGCCTCCGCCCGTTACCAGGATGGTTTTACCTTTCAGGGCCCCTTCTTTTAACATAGGTTCAGCTTTGATCGTCATAGTTTTATTTTGTTTTTATGGCGTACGAAGTGCCGTAGAATCAGTATAAAGATAAAAATAGCTAGCGAATAGCTTCCAAGGCTCTTTATTTAATTTTCAGCTATGGACAAAACGCAATTACAGAAAGAACTGATGCCAGTCGTAGACGGCTTGCTCATGCAAAGCGAGATAGACGCCCCTTTTGAGTTTGTGTACCTGGAAGATACCCGTGGAAAACAATTAAACCCGGGAGACGTGGCCGTTTGGGCAGGCAAACCAGCAGGAATGGGTGTAGAGACAAAAGATCTGGACGCCTTCATGCAGGAAATGCAAAGCGTGGACTCTGATGCCAGGGACAAGACCAAAGGCAAGGCGGAGGCATATCAGCAGCTAACAACTACTTTAAGGCGCCTGCTGCAGGATATCAAGGTGTATTGCCTGACAGAGATAGGAACAGAAGCGTATATTCTTGGCAAAGCCGAAACAGGTGATTACGCGGGCTTGCGCACGATGGTCATGCACGACCAGGCGACTGTGGCAAAAAAGAATGACCGGACAGAACGCGACTAAAAGTGATCTTGCAGCAGCTTCTGCACAGCGATAATGCCACTCAGGCAGACACCTACCACCCCCTGCCCCGGATACACGGTGTCACCGCAAACATAAGCACCGCGGTGATCCAGGCGGGCGTCTTTTAGCTGCCAGGGCTTTAGGCTCCGGTACTGCGGATAACCGCCTACAGCCCCATAGGCTCTTTTTGTCCAGAAGACCCAGGCCCCCGGCGTGGCGGCGCTCTGATACTTTACGTTTCCCCGGCAGACCAGGCCTTTTTTCTCCAGGGCTTCGAGAACGGTCTCTACCAACTGCTGTTTGTCTGCAATCTGCAGCCTTTCCGGGTCAGGCACATGTGTGCTGATACTAGCCAGAAACTCACCTACTGGGGCACGTAACGCATCGGCCGGGTGACTGTAACTTAAGAAAATGCTTTTACTACCGATAAGGGGTAAACCTTCCGGTAGGTGCACCTGGTGATGTAACACAGCAGGCGGTTTTTGCCCTTCCAGGACCAATCCCATGCTAAAGGCACCGTTCAGCCTGTTAGAAGGCAACACGTACCTTTGCAGTTTTTGCCGGGTCTTAGTATCCTTAAAAACTTCTAATGTGTTATTCAGGGGAATACCGCTAATCAGGTATTTACTTTCAAAAGTACCCCTGCTGGCTTCTGTTCGATAACCCTCTTCTGAAGGCATTACCCTTTCTACCAGCTGCCCATACACAACATCAGAACCCTGCTCCTTAATGTAGTTAACAAACGGCTTTACCAGGTTGATCATCCCCCCTGGTACATAGTAATTGCTGTAGAGGGTGTAGCACAGCGCCGTGGCCCCAAAGAGTTCATTCACCTCCTGCATATAGTTCTGCGCCGTGATCAGTAACTGCTCGTTCACAAAGTCCACAAAAAGCTTGTTCTGCAATAGCCCATATTGGTCTAATAGCTGGTCCATGGTGCGAAAGGCAGCGGGGAGGAGTTTAACTTGCGCCGACTTTGCCCGCGCTGCTGACAGCAACAGGTCTTTATAGTTGGATATGGGAAAGCTGCGTTGTTGCAGGGAAGTGCGCCATACTCCCTGGCTGATCCTGTAGCAATGCTCCCAGAAAGCCCGCTGCTTGTGACGGCCAAACACCCGCTCTGCCTCCGCCACCCACTCGTCCAGGTCCTGGTACCGGGTCAACACGTCTCCGTTGGGCAAGTGTACCTGCATCGGGGGCTGTAATTTCAGTAGCGGTACATCAAGT
Source organism: Pontibacter ummariensis (assembly GCF_900188175.1). Classification (GTDB taxonomy): domain Bacteria; phylum Bacteroidota; class Bacteroidia; order Cytophagales; family Hymenobacteraceae; genus Pontibacter; species Pontibacter ummariensis. The sequence goes on from NZ_FZOQ01000009.1 coordinate 59,559, forward strand.
GCCAATGCATCGAAAAGGTAGCGCAGGGGCATATGGGCGTCCAAGCCCACCAGAGTGGTAGCCCCTGTCTCAAACCAGTAGCCTTTGCGCTTATAGGAGGAGGAACTTCCGCCCGGATATTTAGCCTGCTCCAGCACACACACCTTTAAGCCTCGCTTCACCAATAAGGCCGCCGCTGTCAAAGAACCGAAACCAGAGCCTATTAATACTACATCATACTTCATTTATGCCTTACTTTACAGCACAGACCAACGCTGCGTTACTTTCTAACAGAATGGCGGAACAATTGTTAAAGGCGGGAACCATGGAAATACAAGCAAAGAATAAAAGCAACATCAGTATCATGGGCTGCGGCTGGCTGGGATTACCCTTAGCCGAACGACTGATAGCAACTAGTTATGAGGTAAAGGGCTCTACGACCAACGCCAAAAAAGTACAGCTCCTGCAGCAGAAAGGAATTAGCCCTTTTCGGATAAACCTGCAAGAGGAAACAACAGCTGGAGAAGTACTGGCTGCGTTTTTGCAATCAGAGGTGCTGGTCCTAAACGTCCCCCCGCAGCTGCGCAAGGGCGGCGGGACAGAGTATCTCCGCCAGATGCGGCTACTGCAGACGGCTTTGTTAGACTCCCCTGTTCGTAAGGTGCTCTTTGTCTCTTCTACCTCTGTTTACCACGACCTTAACCGCTGGGTAACAGAAAATGATGCTGGCCTCACGGAAGCAACAAGCCCCAGTCACGTGCTCCTGCAAGCAGAGGACCTGTTTCGGAAACAAAGCCAATGGCAGACAACGGTCGTCCGTTTTGCGGGGCTGGTAGGTGGCGACAGACACCCCGGCCGTTTTTTGGCAGGTAAAACACAAGTAGCAGGAGGAGAAGTGCCTGTGAACCTGATTCACCTGGAGGACTGCCTGGCTGTTCTGGAGAAAATAATTGTGACAGGAAAATGGAACGAGGTGTACAATGCCTGTGCCGATGCCCACCCCACCCGGCAGGAATTTTATGTACAGGCAGCCGGGCAACTCAAGCTCACACCGCCTGAATTTTCACCTGGAGAAGAGACAAACTACAAGTTGATCAGCAGCGAGAAACTAAAGCGGGAGCTCCCCTACAGTTTTCGATACCCTGACCCCATGGCTTTCTTTTAGTATCTTTGTCGACCTGATTGTTGGAAGTGCAGCTTTTTGAAGAAAGCATCGTGCAACTTCAAGGAAAGAGGTTATCCCTGATTCGCATTTAAACAGAAAGAATGAAGGTTGTAGTTATTGGGGGCGGTGCTGCTGGCTTTTTCGGGGCAATTACCTGCGCCCAGGAAAACCCACAGGCACAGGTCCTGCTACTTGAGAAAACGAACAAGTTGCTGGCAAAGGTACGGATATCAGGTGGCGGGCGCTGTAATGTGACCCATCACTGCTTTGAGCCACGGGTACTGGCACAGCATTATCCACGTGGCGCCAAACAACTAAAAGAGGCTTTTAAAGCATTCGGGGCACAGGACACCATCGATTGGTTTGCCGCGCGGGGGGTTGAACTGAAAGCAGAGACAGACGGGCGCATGTTCCCGGTAACCGACGACTCCGAAACCATTGTGAACTGCCTGCTACAGGAGGCCAAACGTACTGGCGTGCAGATAAAGCTTGGGGCCGGCGTAGAAAACATCATCCCTGTGCAGGAAAACCACCAAAAGCATTTCCGCCTGCAGCTAAGCAATGGTGCGACGCTTCTGGCAGACAGGGTGCTGGTGAGTACCGGTGGTAACCCGAAGCCAGTGGGCTACAACTGGTTGCGCCAGTTAGGGCATGTAATAGAGGAGCCAGTTCCTTCTCTGTTCACCTTCAACGTTCCAACTTCCCCTTTTAAGGACTTACTGGGTATATCCGTACCCAAGGCAAAAGTACGCGTAGCAGGTCAAAAACTGGAGTACGAGGGGCCACTGCTTATCACCCATTGGGGATACTCGGGCCCTGCTGTTCTGAAGCTGTCCGCTTGGGGAGCCCGCCTCTTTTCTGAGCAACAGTACCACTTCACGGTGCTGATCAACTGGATCCCCGATTTTACTGAGGAGTCGCTGCGGGAACACCTGCAACAGTACCGGCACGCGCACCCTAAAAAAGTGGTTAGCAGCAACCAACTCTTCGGCCTGCCGCAGCGCCTCTGGAAAGCGCTGACCCAGTTGGCAGAGATTCCTGCCGAAACGATTTGGGCGGAGCTACCCGGTAAAAACACAAACAAACTGGTGGAGGCCTTGCTACGGGCCTCCTTTGAGGTAAAGGGCAAAACTACTTTTAAAGAAGAGTTCGTGACCTGCGGTGGCGTTGCGCTGAACCAGGTAAACACGAAGACCATGGAAAGCCGCGTGCAGCCCGGTTTGTACTTTGCAGGAGAGGTGCTCGACATAGACGGTATTACAGGAGGCTTTAATTTCCAGGCCGCCTGGACTACGGGCTACTTAGCTGGCAAGGCAATAGCCTCAGCCATAAACCCTTAGCACTGGCTGTTATTCATCCCAGACAACCAAAATCGCACTGTATCAGTATTAATGCATGTTGAACTAACTGCATTAAACTATGGAAATTAATAAAGAATTAAAATCAACGGTTCATCACCTGATCGAAAGATGCAAAGATGGATCGAAAGGCTATAAAGTAGCCTCTCAGGATATTGAAGATAAAAACCTGAAAGACCTGTTCAGAAAGTATTCCGTGCAGCGCGATAGCATGATCACAGAGCTGCAGGACCAGCTACACAAAATGGGTGTGAGTGATGATGAGTCGAGTTCTATAGAGGGCACCGTGCACCGTGCCTGGATCGATCTGAAATCAGCGTTGACGTCTAAAGACACGACCCGCGTGTTGGAAGAATGTGAGCGCGGCGAGGACTATGCTGTTAAAGCGTACCAGGAAGCCCTGAAAAAGGATTTGCCGGGCCAGCTGAAGCCGATTGTAGAGCAGCAGTACCAGGATGTAAAAGATGCACACGACCACATCCGCGCTCTGCGCGATGAAGCCAGAAACAAGTAGTGAAAACAATGGATAGTTAACAGAAAGAGGGGCTTTGCTCCTCTTTTTTAGTTTTAGACAGCATGAAAGGCTTAGGGTATGCTTCCTGCCTGACAAGCCCTGGCTAAACGCAAGAAGGGTGTAATCTGCAGACTACACCCTTCTTGTTTCTAACTGTTTACATAGTTAGCTTAATCTTCCAACCTTTTATGATTTCCTTCTACGCGCAGCCTTAGAGGAAGTTGCTGCTGCAATCGAAATAACTAAAACTATCTTAACTACTGGCGATAAACAAATAGGCCGACGTTTCAAGTCGGCCTATTCTAACAGTTTTTAAAACTTTTACGCTTTAAACGCTGCTTGGTATAATATACGTTCTGTAAAAGCGAAAGTTGGGCTCTTAGAATCTTCTTTTTCTGAAGCCGCCTCTATCACCACCACGGCGGTCACCTCTAGTGGAGTCGCGGTCGCGGTCACGGCCTCCGCCGAATCTACCGCCAAAGCCGCCTCTGTTCCCACCGCGTCCGCCACGGTCTCCCCTGTCTTCACGATCGCCTCTGCCTTCGCCACCTTCTTTTTTCTGAGACTTCTCTACGATCACCATGCGGCCATCCACCTCAATGCGGCCTACGCGATTCAGTATGTCTGCCGTGTATTCGGAAGGTACTTCCACAAAGCTGAATTTGTCATACAGGTCAATGTCTCCTACTTTACCTTCCGGTATGCTGGAGTTATTGCTCAGCAGTTCGATCAGGTCACGCGGGTGCACCCGGTCTTTTTTACCGATGGTGATAAACAGACGGTCCATGCCTTCTTTGGTCACACCCAGTCCTTTCTCTACCTCGGCTCCTTTCTCCTTCACTTTCTGCTCTTTCATGCTCATCTTCAGCAATGCAGAAGCGACGTCGAGTGGCGTGTAACCATCGGTCTCGTTCACAAAGCGCTCGATGCGGGCCACATGTTTTGCCAGGTGTCCTTTTTCCAGCACCTCTTTCACCTTATCGAAGAAAAGGTTTGTACGGATCTCGTTTACATCTTCCAGAGACGGTACCTGCTGCAACACGATCTTCGCCTTGGTATAGCGCATGATGTCTTTTAGCTTGTAGCCATCTGAACGGCCTCCTACAAAAGAGAAGGCTCTACCGGATTTACCGGCACGTCCTGTACGACCAATACGGTGTACATAAGACTCTTCGTCCTGCGGCAGGTCATAGTTAAACACTGCCTCTACGTTGTCTACGTCCAGACCACGGGCAGCAACATCTGTCGCCACCAAGATCTCGAGTGTACCGTTACGGAACTTGCCCATCACGTTAGAGCGCTGGTTCTGGTTCAGGTCGCCATGCAGGGCATCTGCAAAATAACCTCTTGCCTGCAGGCCTGCCACCAGGTCATCCACCATGCGCTTGGTGTTGCAGAAAATGATCGCTGATTTCAGGTTGTACATGTCCAGCAAGCGTGACAGCACTTCCTGCTTATTGCTGCTGCGGACCTCAAAGTATACCTGATCGATGTTTGTTACCGTCAGTTCCTGGTGCACCACTTTCACGATCACCGGATCTGTTTGGTAGCGCTTTGTCATCTCCATGATGGGCTTAGACATCGTAGCGGAGAAGAAAATAGTCTGGCGGTCTTCCGGGATCTTTTCCAGTACGAACTCAATGTCCTCCCGGAAGCCCATGTCCAGCATTTCGTCGGCTTCGTCCAGGATGATCTTGTTCACGTTGTCCAGCACCAGGGTCCCACGCTGGATGTGGTCCATCACGCGGCCCGGAGTACCGATCACAATCTGTACTCCCTGCTTCAGGGCGCGCAACTGGCGGTCGTAGCTCTGGCCACCATAAATGGGCACCACGCTAATACCTGTCTTATATTTTGCCAGTTTCTGGATTTCTCCGGATACCTGGATAGCCAGTTCACGCGTGGGGCACAGAATAAGCGCCTGCACACGGCGGTCTGTAGGATCAATGCCCTCGATGGTAGGGATACCAAAGGCAGCAGTTTTACCGGTACCCGTCTGGGCCTGACCGATAATGTCTTTGCCTGATAAAACAACCGGGATCGCTTCTGTCTGGATGGGAGAGGCTTCTTCGAAGCCCATGTCAGCAATAGCTCGCTGTACTTCCGCAGAAAGCGGAAGCTCTTCAAATTTGATTTTGTTCATCTAACTTACATAAATACTTGATAATCTGGGCAGCCTGCTATAAAACCTATCTCTGTTTTTACGGAGAGCGACAAAATTCGATATACAACTAGGGAAGCCTTCAGGGAGTATCCTTTATCAGTAAATCAGACTGTACCAAATCGGCTGCAAAGGTACGGCTTTTTATCTGCAATAACTAATATGGCGCTGAAATAAGGGGTATCCTAGCCGGCAAATTACGATTGGACTCTTTTTATGTCCGTTTACTAGCATTCTCCTACCACTCACCACTTCTTATACTTTCGGTTTAGATAATTCCCCTATATTAGTTTCACAATAATATTTAGCAATATATTTATCATAAAAAAGAAACCTAATTTCTCGTTACACGTTTTTATAAGTGTTTCACCCTTGATTTACATATGTTTACCCTGAAAGTAACTGTCCGCTGTAAATTTTTCAAACAATGCCCGTAGTATACCGAATGTGACCTGAACTACACCAACAAAACCCCATACCCTTATGCTTGGAATTGAACAGTTACTCCGCCGTTCCCCACTCCCACTTCTGTGTAACGTAAAAAGTTTACCTCTTTAATTAACAGCTGGTGCCTTGCTGCGGCTGCTAATGCCCAATTTAAAAGTATTAAAAAAAACATACCTTAACCCCTTATCTCCTAGTCTATGTTACACTTTTCCAAAATCTCTACAAATGGCAAGGATTTCAACATCGTTGCCTCCGGTGCGCTCGCTTTCAAAATCCACAACAAGATTCTGAAGGATGAAGCTTTTCAGCAAGGCGCTAAAGTAAACCGCAATATGTTGTTGGGTAGTGCCCCTGCCAAAGCCCTCAACAAGAATGGCCGTAACGTGTTTTATGTGATTCTGTCTGACCTGGACAAGATGAACATCGAGGCGTTGTGCCATACCATAGCACAAGAAAGGACCCGTGGCAGCTACGCCGTATGCCAAGTGATCCCGGCCTACTATAATGAACCCTCGTTTAAGGCCTTAAAATTGCTTCGCCAGAACTTCGACGAGGTAATTGAACTGAACAAGTTTAACATTGGCACCAGCAAGGCCTTGATGAGCGCCGAGCAGCAGCAATGCCTGATAACCGATTATTCCCTGTCTATGGCTCGTATCATGTACCACGTTTGCATGAATAACCTATCCCCCGTTATGTCGGCCCCAGTTGCTGACGAGCCAGAACTAGCCTACGCCTCTTAGGCAGTAAAACACTTTCGAGCAAAGAGCCTCTTCCTTAGCCGGACAGAGGCTTTCTTGTGTTATGCCGTTTGCGTTTGCCTTGCCCCCTGCCGGCGAAAGTTTTGCAAGGCCTGTTGCATATGGGCCTCTGGCGGGCGTATCTTTATACTAATTTAGCAACCGTATGCCATCTACTTTTAAAATATACTCCTCTTCGGCGGGCTCCGGCAAAACATACCACTTAACCAAAGAATACCTGAAGCTGGCTCTCCACAGCAACGACCCGGACTATTACCGCTCCGTGCTGGCCATCACGTTTACCAACGACGCTGCGGCCGAGATGAAAGAACGCATACTGGCTGCGCTGCGAAACTTTAACGACGGTAACCTTTCTGAAAAAGATAAGCAAAAGAGCGAGGACCTGCTAGCTGGCATTACACAGGACCTACAGCGGGAGTACCCGGAGGAGAACGTAGACAAGGAAGAAGTGCGCCGCCGCGCCGCCAGCCTGTTTCGCCAGATCCTTTACAACTACTCCGACTTCAGCGTCAGCACCATCGACAGCTTTGTAAACAAGATTGTGCAGGCCTTTACGCGAGAGCTGAACATTCCCCAGAACTTTGAGGTAGACCTGGATTCAAATACATTGCTCAGCACAGCGGTATCGTTGCTGTTAGACAAAGTGACTGACTCTAAAGAGGACCTGCTCTCGCAGACCCTGGAGCAGTATGCCCTGGAGAAAGCGCGGGAGGGCAAGAGCTGGGTAATGCTGCCCGACGACCTGATGGATTTTGCCCGCAACTTGCTGAACGAGCAGGTATTTGACGCCATTACTGACCTGCAGCAACTGAGCCTGGAGGACTTTAAGCAAGTGCGGGAACAACTGTACCTGGTGCAGCAGCAGATAGGCGAAGCTGTGCAGGAGTACGCCCAGCAGGCCATGCATCTGTTCGAGCAAGCTGACGTTTCCCCTGCTGACCTGTACCAAAGCACCCGGGGAATCTGGTCGTACTTCAATACCTGGCTGAAGGCAGTGGACCTGAACTATGGCAACAGCAACGCCCGCAAAACAGTTGAGGAGGACAAATGGTACGGGGGCAAGGCCACAGCCTACGCAAAAGCCCAGATTGACCAGATCAAACAGCCGCTCACAGCACTATACTACCAGATCGAAAGCCTGAAGGAGCAGTATGCCCCTACTTTCACCCTGGTGCAGCAGGTAGTTCCGCACCTGTACAAAGTCTCCCTCCTAAACGAATTGGAGAAGTGCCTGCAGGAGATAAAACAGGACAAGAACACGGTGCACATCTCTGAATTCAACAAGCGCATTATCGACATCGTACTGAAGGAGCCGGTGCCTTTCATCTACGAACGCCTGGGGGAAAAATACAGGCACATCCTGATCGACGAGTTCCAGGATACCTCTGTGCTGCAGTGGAACAACCTTTTGCCGCTGGTAGACAACGCCCTTGCCTCCGGCCATTTCAGTATGGTTGTGGGCGATGCCAAGCAGGCCATATACCGCTGGCGGGGCGGCGAAATGGAGCAGATCCTGCACCTGTACAAGAGGTCAACAAAACAGCTGTACGCAAGCCGGCGCCACGGTCCGCTCATCAAAGAAAGGTACGAGTCTGTTGACCAGGCCCTGCAACCCAATAACCTGAGCACGAATTACCGGAGCCGTGAAGAGATCATTCACTTCAACAACGACCTCTTCACCTTTATCAGCCAGGGGCACAAGGAGTTCGGCATTTTTACGTCTATCTACGACAAAGACTTTACACAGCAGATCCCAACAGGCGCAGACAAGCGTGGCGGGCATATTCAGATCATGTTCACCCACGACGATGACCTTAACTTTAAGTATGAGCTGAACAGCTGCGCCCGCACGAAAGAGCTGTATGAAGGTTATAAGCACGAGGAGCTGCTGACTTACGACGAAAGCACCCTGAACATGGTGCTGCAGTTAGTGCAGCACGGCAAGCAGGAAGGCTATGCGCTAAAGGATATGGCCATTCTCTGCCGCACTAACGTCAAAAGTAAACTCATCGCCAACTTTCTGAAAGAAAAGGGTTTCCCTATTATTTCTCAGGATTCCTTGTCACTTCAGTTTGCGGAGGTCATTAACCTGATCGTGGCCATGTTCCGTGTCTTCAACAGGCCCCATGATAGCCTGGCCAAGACAGAAGCCCTGTACTTAGTATGCAAAGTGGCACTAGAGTCCATTCCGGATGTGGAGATGACGAAAACCATCGCCGACATAGCCAATGAAAAAGAGAACCAGTCCTTCTTTGACCAACTCCGCGTCTTCGGCTTTGATGTGCAGGAACGTGAAACAGGCAACCTTTCCATTTATGAGCTTACCGAAAAACTAATCCGTATTTTTGGCCTGTTGGGCAAAAACAACGAAAGCGAGTACCTCTTCCGCTTCCTGGACCTGGTGCTGGAGTACAGCCTGAAGCACAGCAACAACCTGAACAATTTCCTGAATTACTGGGAGGTACAGAAGGAAAAACTGAGCATCAACACTCCCAAAGATCGGGACGCGATCACCATCACCAGCATCCACAAGTCAAAGGGCCTGGCCTACCCTATCGTCATCGTCCCATTCGCGGATTGGAGCACCGAGCCCAAGCGCGGATCACTGATGTGGAGCCAGTTGCCCGAAGAAGTAACCGTGACCGGCAAGCTGCGCAGCGTGGCAGTTAACATAAGTTCTAAACTGGAAAACACGACGCTCACCCAGCAGTACAGCACAGAAATTGAGAAGACCTTTATTGAGAACCTGAACATGTTGTACGTGGCCCTGACCCGCCCCATGGACAGGCTCTACCTGATTGGCAACGCCAAAGACCTGCTGGAGGAGCGCAGGGCGCCGAAGCTGGACGGACCGGCCAAAAACATCAGCCACCTGCTTTACCGATATTTGGTACACAAGGAAATGTGGGAGTTCGGGAAGCACTGCTATCAGCTGGCACAGGGCAGTCCACAGACCTTGCAGCACCGGGAAGGCCATGAGAAGAGTTATTACCTCGACCACTTAAGTTCCGCTGATTGGGAGCAGCGCCTGAAGATAAAGCAGCACGCCAACAACGTGTTCGACTTCGAGACACAGACTGTGCAGCGGCAGCAAAACCGGAAGTTGCATTATGCCCTGGCCCGTATCGCCTTCGCCCCGGAGCTGGACAAAGTGCTCCGCCAGATGGTGTACGAAGGCATTATCAGCGAACGGGAAAAATCCGACGCAAAACAGCGCCTGAAAAAAGTACTCGACCACCCGAAGCTGCGGCACTACTTTACCAATCAGGTGGCCGTAGAGCATGAGAAGGAAGTGCTTGATGCCCGCGCCTACCTCTATAAACCGGACAGAATCGTTTTTGATGGGGACGCCGTGGTGCTGATCGAGTTTAAAACGCCGCCGCCTGAGCCCGAGCACAAGTACCGGCTGGACCACTATGCCGTTCGCTTCCGGCAGCTAGGTTATGAGAACGTAAAGTGTTTGCTTTACTACTTCGATACTGAGGAGGTAATGGAGTGGCAGTACGGCGGCAAAAAGCAACAGGCGCAGCTGGGGCTGGAGTTTTAAGACCCGACTTGTCTCGTTTTTCACATAAATTGCTTAGGCCTAAAACAATAGTATATGGAACAGCGCATCACGCTCCTAACGCAGGGCGTTAAAAACCTGCAGCGGCCAAAACACTTTTACAAGCAGGTATTCGGTTGGCTGTCCTCCGCTAGCAGCAGCGAAAGCATCGTGTTCTTCGAGTTAAAGGGCATCCGTTCTGCGCTTTTTCCGCAGGATTCCCTGGCAGATGATGCCGGTATGTCGCCAGATGGGCATGGCTCCAGAAGATTCTCACTGGCTCATAACGTAGCTTTAGAGAAGGAGGAAGAAGAATTGGTTGCCTCACTGGAACCGAAAGGCTCAACCGTGTTGAAACGGCCGGATAAAGTTTTATGGGGCGGCGACAGCGCTTCTGTTGCCCCCGGACGAAAACCTGTGGGAGATCGCCTATAGCCCCTTTTTGCCCTTGGAGGACCCGGCGGGGCATCGGCACTCCTCGGTTCTCTAGTACCAGTTTTCTTATCACCCTTTATCTCTTAATTCTGTGCAGACTTTCCTGGAGCTAGCAGCGAAGTATATTTACGAGAAGTACAAAGAAAACATCAGCGACCTCTGCGTGGTGCTGCCCTCACGGCGCGCCAGCTTTTTCTTTAAAACCGCCCTGGCACAGGCGGCCCCGGACCCTATCTGGTCTCCGGAAGTGTACGCCATGGAGGACTTTATCCGCAGCCTCTCCAAAACGGACGTGCTGGAGCCGATCAACCTGCAGCTGGAGTTGTTTGACCTGATGCAGGAACAGGACCCGAAACTGGACTTCGACAACTTCGTGACTTGGGCCGGCACCTTACTCGAGGACTTCAGCCGCATCGATCAAAACCTGGTAGACACAGGCAAACTGTTCGAGTACCTGGGCGAGGCGAAGGCACTCGAGCGTTGGGACCCGAAGTTCCTGGGAAAAGAGCTTTCCCCTACCCTCTGGAAGTACTTCAGCCTTTGGGACAACATCGAGAAAACGTACCACAACCTGCAAAAGCGCCTGTTAGCGAACAAACAGGCCTATACGGGCATGGCTTTCCGCAAGGTGGCGCAGAACATCGAAAAGATCGCTAAAACAACGGAGTGCCACCAGTTTATCTTTATCGGGCTTAACAGCTTGACCCGCTCAGAGGAGAAGATCATTCGCACGCTGCTCAAGCACGATAAGGCGGAGGTGCTCTTCGACTCAGATGATTTTTACATGGAGGCCGACACGCCAAACCGGGCTGGCACCTTCTTGCGCAAGTACAAGAGCAACTGGAATTTGCCGGAGTGGCGCTGGCAGCAGAACCTGCTGCTGACGGACGAGAAGGAGATAAACGTGATCGGTGTGGCTAATGCCAGTATGCAGGGCAAGCTGGCGGGGCAGCTGCTGCAGGAGATCCGCCAGCAGGACAAGCACGCGCAAACCGCCATTGTGCTGCCCGACGAAACGCTGCTCCTGCCCGTGCTGCATTCCATCCCGGAAGAGATTCCCACCTATAACGTGACGATGGGCCTCAGCTTTCGGGGCACGCCGCTGTTCAACCTCATCGACCTGCTCTTTGAGGTGCACCTGACGGGGGTGACACAGCTGCAGACCTCCGGCTATAAAGTGTACCAGTACCACCACCTAAGCGTCACGAAGCTGCTCACGCACCCTTTCATCCGCCGGTATGAGCTGTACCTGAACGAGCAGCCGGAGCAGGCCAAGTACCACGGTATAATCCAGCAGGTGCTGGACAAGATGGCGCAGGAGAACAAGGTGCTGATCACGGCCCAAGAACTGCTGGACCTGAGCCAGCACCACCCGCTTTTCGAGACGCTCTTCCGTACCTGGCGCGACTGCGACGACATTATCGTGGCCATGTACGAGCTGATTGAACTGCTGCGCCAGGTGTATACGCACGGCCGGAACAACATCGAGACGGAGTACCTCTACATTTTCTACACACTGGTAAAGCGGCTGGATACGATCTTCGATTGCCGGGAACATAAGATTTCGGTGCGCAGCTTCCGCAAGTTTCTCTACGAGCTGATCTCGCAGACCCGCCTGCCGTTCAGCGGCGAACCGATTTCGGAGGTGCAGATCATGGGTATGCTGGAAACGCGTGCGCTGGATTTTGAAAACCTGATCATCCTGTCGGTAAATGAGAACGTGCTGCCGGCGCCCAAGCGACAGGAGTCGCTGATGCCGTACGATGTGCTGCGTGAGTTTGGCCTGCCGACCTATGCCGAGACGGAGGGTGCCATGGCCTACAACTTTTACCGCCTATTGCAGCGGGCCAAGCGCATAAACCTGCTCTACGTGCTGCCCTCCGATACCTATGGCTCCGGAGAAAAGAGCCGGTTTGTACTGCAGCTGCAGAACGACCTGGCGCTGCGAAATCCGAAAATCAAGTTCCGCGACCTGACAGCGGCGGTGGAGCAACAGGAGATGCGGGAGTATAACGAAGACATCCTGATACAGAAAACCCCTGAAACCATTACCCAGTTGCGGCAGGAGCTGGAGCGGGGGCTCTACCCTTCGCACCTGAACATGTACATCAACTGTTCGCTGCAGTACTACTTTACCCGCATCGCCAAAATGCAGGAGGTAGACGAGGTGGAAGAGCAACTCGGCGCGGACCAGTTCGGCACGATAGTGCATCAGGTGCTGGAAGATTTCTTCCGCCCGTTTGAGCTGAGTGGCAAGCCGATCCAGCCAGACGATGTGGAGCAGATGCAAGAGGCACTGGCAGAGAAAGTAAAAAGGGAATTCAGCAAAGTAACACTAGGTGCCAAGCCAGAGCGGGGCATGAATTACCTGCTCTACAAAGTAGCGGTAGAGGTGCTGGAGAAATACCTGCAGAAGCTAAAGGCATCAGATGAGTTGCCGCTGTACGTGCTGCGCCTGGAAGAAACCCTCGCTACGACACTTTCTGTACAGGTGGGAGATGAAGTGGTGAACGTACGCATTGCCGGCAAAGCGGACCGCATCGACCTGACGGGCCATGAGCTGCGGGTAATTGACTATAAAACAGGCAAAGTGGAGCAGCACCAGCTTACTGTGAAAGCGGAGGACCTGGAGCTGCACTTCCTCTCCGATCCCAAGTATGGCAAGGCCCGGCAGCTGTGGTTGTATGAGTATGTGCTGAAGCGCGTACTGGAGGAATCGCCGGAAACCATACTGCGGAATGCACAGCACGTGTCGCCCCTGCGCATAGAAGCTAAATCAGGTATTCTCTCTTTCCGCAACCTGGATGCCGGTGTGCTTTCCGCCGATTTCAGCGCTGTGGAAGCGAGGGGTGGCGAGACCCCCAAAGGGTTCATGAATGCTTCGGAGGAGATACTGGCTGATTTTGTAAGAAGGGTACTGGACCCAGAGGAGCCGATTCATAAGACCCGAGACCTGGAGGTATGTCAGTGGTGCGCTTATAAGGGCATCTGTGCCCGATAGCTTATGCCTACAAAAGCCGCCTCACGCCTCTTCAGAAAGTTTTGTTTAAAAAAGTGTTTCCTGTCATCCTAATATGCTATATTGTTTATGCACTATACCTGATCTGATATGAGAACCTGCTTCATTTTGTGGCTGCTTTTTACTGTTTTGTTTAACGTTAAAGCACAAACAGGAACACAACTTGAACCAGGCAGTATTCTATCAGACAGACCAAGCGCGTCTTTAACCTCAAAGTTTGATTCGCTGCTATTCAGCCAGCATAGGGATCTAACAGAAACAGTGCAACTGCCAGCGTTGCCTGCAGTTGTAGGCCACACCCCGACGAATATGCTTATGCAGGGTGATCTTGTGGCGAAAGCAAATGCGTACAAAGATGATACAACCATGTACGATCTAGGAAAGCAGAATGCCAAGCTCTATTTTCACAGGCCGGCTGTATTTAACGCCGCTGCTTTCGGGAGTATGTTAGGTATCATGACGGCAGGGGTCACACTGGCACTTCCAGCTACCCTGGCGCTGGTGCCTCCTAAGATCAAAGAAAAAGATATCCCGGACAGGGCATTCCTGCAAAACGCTAGTTATATGGCTGGTTATACGGCTGGTGCAAAAAAGAAAAAGAGAATAACGGTGCTAAAAGGAACCGGTGTAGGCGTATTAGGCGCAGCGGCGCTGGTGGGGTCTCTGTACCTTCTGTTCAACGCGGTGGCAGAACCCATGTAAAGGCAAGCTTGCATTTCATTTAATTAAAGCGGGAAACAGCCCTTGCACCGCCAGCTTCTTCTAAGAGTATACTTAAACTTTCCCCTTTTATCTGTAAAGTGCGCTTTCAAAAGTAAAATTTTAAACTTGTTCTCAGGCTTTTAAAACCGGGAAATAATATAAACTTTAATTTCCGGCTTTCTAACGCTATCTTTCTGCCGGAGGCATAAGGCTTACCTTACCACCCCTACCCCTGTGAATAGAGCAGCAGAAATCTTAGGTAAACTAGGTCTTACTTTACAAATCTTTAAAACTGCCCTGGCAGCTGCCCTTTCCTGGTTTATAGCGGCAAGCCTGCTACAGGCCGAGTATCCATACTTTGCCGCGCTGGCTGCCATTTTAACAGTGCAGGTGACCGTGGCCGACTCTGTTGAAAAAGCCACACAACGCATTATCGGCATTGTGGGTGGGGTGATGATCAGCATGCTGATGGGGCACTGGTTTCAGGTAGGGGCTATCTCGATTTTCTTTGTGATCTTAATCGGGATGGCGATATCCAAGGCCCTGCGGATGAACCCGCAGATCATCTCACAGGTGGCGATCAGTTCATTTTTGGTTCTGGCTTTTGGCAACACAGAGGAAGGCTATGCCTTTGCGCGGATACTGGAAACCGTCTTAGGATCCGGTATAGCTGTTCTGATCAACGCCTTGATAGTGCCTCAGAATGCAATACCAGACGTTGAGCGTAGCGTCCTCTCCTTTAGCAAACTCTCTGCGGATACCCTGAAAAGCCTGAATGCCTTGCTGGACTATGATGGGAAAAGAAGAAAGACCGGCCGCTCCGAAGTTGACGCCTTGATCAAAGAAACAAATAGTTGCCATCAAACGCTGCGATTGGCAGAGCAAAGCTTAAAGTATAACCCCCTGCTGACGCACAAACGCACCCGGCTAAGCCGCCTGGCTATCAGCATCAGCAAACTGGAGCATATCACGGTGCAGATCAGAGGGATTCGCAGAGGGTTAGCCGACCTACAGCAAGACGAGTCCTTTAAGCGGGAGTACACCAACATCTCTCAGTTAAAGCGTGCCATAGAGGCAACTGCCGAATGTATTACCGCTTTTGGCAGAACAGTCGTAGACTCCTCTGAAAGTAATCTGGCCATACTCGGTACAGCCATACAGGAGGCGCAGGCAGAGCAGGCAAGGGCATTAAAAGACCTGCAACAGCTCTCCAGGTTAGAGACCATACGGGACGTCGGAGGCATCCTGACAGACCTGAGCCGCATGGTGGCAGAAACAGAAAGGCAAAACCCGGGCAAAACAAGCCCTGCTCCTTTTAGCTAAGAGTTCAGGAGCTCCCCTTCCCTTTTCTCAGGCTGTTTTTTCTCGATGCGGAGAGTGCCGAAGAATGGTGACTGCCAGAGAAGGAAAATAAGCTGTTGCCTATCCACTGCCCGCCTGTCAATAAAAATGCTGCTTAAAAGTAATGCCAGATCAAATAGGTTGACCTGGCATTACTTTCAGGGGTTTCCTCCTACATGCCCAACTAATAAAAGGCTTCCGTTTATACGTTCAGGTTAGCCATTTGAGGTTTGGCGTAGCGATCCCCGGCAGCAACTCCTTTAGGGGCAATGGCGTCTAACTGCTGTAAATCCTCCTGCGACAAGGACACCTCTAAGGCCCCCAGGTTTTCCTCCAGGTACTTTCTCCGTTTAGTGCCCGGTATTGGTACGATGTCCGGGCCCTGTGCTAAAAGCCAGGCCAGGGCCAACTGTGAGGGCTGGCATCCTTTCTGCCGGGCCATCTCTTCTACCTTCTGCACCAGGTCCAGGTTCTTTTGGAAGTTCTCTCCCTGGAAACGGGGTGACTGGCGGCGGTAATCATCTGCGGCCAGATCCTCAAAGCGCTTGATCTGCCCGGTCAGGAAGCCCCTACCCAGGGGACTATAGGGCACAAAGCCTATCCCCAGTTCACGGCAGGCGGGTAAAGTTTCATCCTCCACGTCCCGGCTCCAAAGAGAATACTCTGTCTGTAGAGCCGTGATTGGATGTACACTATGGGCTTTTCGTATGGTCTTTACCCCAGCTTCGGACAGACCCAAGTAACGCACCTTGCCCGCTTTCACCAGCTCTGCCATGGCTCCAACTGTCTCCTCTATCGGCGTGTCCTTGTCCACGCGGTGCTGGTAATAGAGGTCAATATAGTCTACTCCCAAGTGCTTCAGGCTGGCTTCGCAGGCTTTTTTCACATACTCCGGCTTGCCGTTTATCCCCAGGAAGTTTCCCTCCTTGTCCCTGACATTTCCAAACTTGGTAGCAATCACCACTTTGTCGCGTCTGTCTTTCACGGCCTTGCCAACCAGTTCTTCGTTAGCTCCGACGCCGTACATGTCAGCCGTGTCAAGGAAGTTAACGCCTAGCTCCAGGGCGCGGTGAATAGTAGCAATGGACTCTGCATCATCGCGGTTGCTGTAGAAGTCTGACATGCCCATGCAGCCCAGGCCCAGGGCAGATACTTCCAGTCCTTGTTTTCCTAGCTTTCTTGTTTCCATATCTAGATGATAAATGATAATAATATTTGGTTTAGCATCCCGACCTGGCCGTGGATGCCCCTATACCATATACAATGGATGAGAGGCCTCATGCTATGGCCACTTGTATCCTGTTGCGATAGCTGGCCCAGCAGAGGCGAAGAGGATAAAGGCTTGCCATACCTCTTCCTGTTCACCCAGGCGCTTGGCAGGAGTCATTCTATCCACAGATTTCGGTTCTTATCCGGAATAGCGCTTAGTAAAGGGGGGGCGCTGTAATAAGGGCTGTTTCTTTAAAAAGAAAAAAGCAGGTAATTCAATTACCTGCTTTTCGATGGGCATTGTATTGCCCTTTTTACGTTTAATGTGCCGGTAGCTTGGTGAAGTCAAACTCCAGCAAGTTCTGGATGGCCGATCGATGGGCATCCGAAGACATGCGCTGGGCATCCTTATCCACCATCTCATCCGTACCAATCAACAGCTGCCGCTTGATGTTGTCCGGGTCCGCCTCTCTGGAGAAATACAGGGCAACGTACTCTGCCTTGCCAAAGTACTCGTCACGCCCCTTGCCCATTTCCATTAAAAAGGTATCCAGCTTTTCGACCACAGCGGGTTCCGGTGGGCCAGCAAATCCTATGTACTTAAAGCCGCCATCCTCTACTACTTTGTGGCGGGGATATTCTTTTAGCACGCCTTCTTCGAAGCGTTGTTTATCCTTTTCGTCTTCTAAATAATATAATACAACGTAGTTATTCATAAGCTCGTGTTTTTTTGTTTGTGTTCTTAGCTTACTAAGTGGTACGTGCTGTCAGGCCAATTGTTAACGTATAGCGGCTGTCGCAGCACCTGTTAGTTCTTGCGGCAAGCTCCTACGCCAGGGGTAGGTGCATATAACACCCCGCCTTCTGCATGCGTTATATAGTAGAATAGCAGTATAACAAAGTGGGGATAAACAGGCCCTTCTCTCTTTCCTCCTTTGTTATTTTTAAGTAATATCGCCGAGAGTATATCGTGTGACGAAAATCCTGAAGCTGTGCGAACGAATATATTTCTTCTTTTCTTTCTTTTGTCTGCGCTGCAGGCCTTTGGCCAACTTTCTTACCCTAAAGCTGTTGCAAAGGCCGGCGATGGCATTTACACCCTTTTACGGCGCCATGGCCTGAGCCCCTCGGAGCACCTGAGCGCTTTCCTGGAGCTAAACAAAGACAAGATCGGGAGCGACCAGATCCTGTTAGCCGGAAAAACTTACTTGCTGCCGCTTAAGAGCGCTAAGGAGCCCGATAACAGCACAACCAGGGAAACAAGCAAAACAGCAACCAACGCAAACAGCAGTGTCTTGCACATTCCGCTTTTCGGGGATAAGTACAGCCGCGTGGAAATCAAAGACCGGCAACTGCAAGGAGCTGTTTATTACCTCACCTCGGGCCACGGGGGCTATGACCCTGGGGCTGTGGGCAAGTACGGCCCTTACTCCCTGGCCGAGGACGAGTACGCCTACGACGTGACCAACCGTTTGGCCCGGAACCTGATGGAGCATGGGGCTACTGTATACATGATCGTGCAGGACCCGGATGATGGTATCCGCGATGAAAATATCCTGAAGCTGGACAGGGACGAGATAAATTACCCGGACCAGAAAATATCCCGCAGCCAGGTGGAGCGGTTGCGGCAGCGCACCAGAGCCATCAACAGCCTGTACAGCAAGCACAAAGGGGCCTATCAGCGCATGCTGGCCATCCATGTGGATAGCCGCAGTAAAGGCCAGAACATCGACGTGTTCTTTTATCATCATGAAAACAGCCCGGATGGCCAAAAGCTGGCAGATACCATACACCAGACCTTTACCTCAAACTACAAACGCTACCAGCCTTACCGGGAGTACTTCGGCAGCGTGTCGCACCGCAGCAGCCTGTACGTAGTAAAATACACCTCGCCCCCTACCGTCTTTATTGAACTGGGGAACATCCGGAACGATCAGGACCAGCGGCGCTTTGTGATCCCGAACAACCGGCAGGCCCTGGCCAACTGGATCACAGAAGGCATTCTTAAGGATTACCAATCCCAGAAATAGCCTTTCATTTAAGCCTACAAAGGGAAAGGGTTTAGCCGAAGGCCACATCCAGCACCATCATGACTACGAAGCCCCCGATCAGCCCGAGCACGGCTACGTCGGTGTTTTTATCGCGCTGTGTCTCCGGAATCACCTCCTCCACGACCACATAAATCATAGCGCCAGCCGCAAATGCCAACGCGTAGGGCAGTATTGGATTAATATAGAGTACTGCTGAAGCCCCGAGCACCCCTGCCATGGGCTCCACAATGGCCGAGAGTTGCCCGTACCAGAAGCACTTCAGGCGGCTCACCCCGTGGCGGCGTAGCGGCACGGCTACCGAAAAGCCCTCTGGGAAGTTCTGCAGCCCGATGCCGATGGCCAGTGTAATGGCTGAGGCAATGGTCACGCCGTCAGTGCCGTTCGCTGCGGCCCCGAAAAGCACGCCTACCGCCAGCCCCTCCGGAATATTGTGCAGGGTAATCGCCAGGATGAGCAAAGTGGTCTGGTGCCATCTTGTCTTCATTCCTTCCGACTCGTGCGCCATAAAGTTAATGTGCAGGTGAGGGGCCACCTTATCCAGACCGAAGATGAACATGGCACCTAACACAAAGCCCGCTGCCGCAGGAAGCCAGCTCATATCAGGATACTCCTTTTCTGCCAGTTCTATCGAGGGGTTAAGCAACGACCAGAAACTAGCGGCCAGCATAACTCCTCCCGTAAAGCCCAGCATCACGTCCTGCCAGGCTCGGTTCAGGTTTCTGAAAAAGAAGATCATGCCAGCCCCAGCTGCCGTTAAGAGCCAGGTAAAAACAGTGGCAAGTAAGGCGGCATACACCGGCCCCACCTCGCTTAGATAACGTTCTATGCTTTCCATGTACATGAGATTCCTAGTCCTGCTAAAGCTGTATGGCAGGCACGCAGCTATGGAGATTCTGACGCTTGTGCCAGGTTCTCTCCCTTTCTCTCCCCTTTAGGTGTTCAACACTTACCGACAAGGTTCCTGGCGCTACTCCACGGCCTGCATACGCATGCCGTTAGCAAAGAGATTAAGAAGCCCCTTTTGTATATAGTTTCACTTAAGCCCACTGGTCCCGTGCGTAAGTTCGCCGAAGGGCTTAGCAAGTCCGCCGGGTTTTCCTGCTACAGCATTAAAAACAGCCGAGCCCCTTACCATATATGCCTGGCTTACGTATTTACTCTCCACAAGGCACCGCATAAAAGAGTGCAATTTTTAACAGGCTATACCTATGGAGAAAGAATCCTCGATTCAGTTGCAGTTTATTGGAGCAGCTGGGACAGTGACAGGCTCAAGAACCCTCTTACAAACTGAAAACTATAAAATTTTGATAGACTGCGGCCTGTTTCAGGGTAAGAAGTCAGAGCGCAAGTTAAACAAGGCAAAGCGGCTCCCATTCAAGCCCTCTGAACTGGATGCCATTATCCTCACCCATGGCCACCTGGACCACAGCGGTTACCTGCCCGCCCTCGTAAAAAAAGGCTTTACGGGTCCAATTTACGCCACCGCCCCGACCAAGGACATCACGGAGATCATTTTGCACGACAGTGCCAAGATACAGGAGGAAGACGCCCATGAGGCAAACAAGCGGCGCAAGAAAAACAAGAAACCCAGGAAACCGCTGTATAAGCAAAAGCATGTGCACCGCACCATGCAACTCTTTAAGACATTTGGCGACAACCAGTGGGAAAGCCTGAATGAAGAAAGTAAGTTTTGCTTCCAGACCAGCGGCCATATCTTAGGGTCTGCCTCGGTAGAACTGGAGTGTAAAGGCCGCCGGTTTGTCTTTTCCGGCGACCTGGGCCAGCAGGCCCCTCTTATCCTTGCCCCTCCCACCCGCATGGAGGAGGCAGATTACATCATCATGGAGTCCACCTACGGAGACAAGCTACACAATAGCGGCCTTTCTCCTTTCCAGGCACTACAGGAAGTAGTGAACGCTACTTTCGAGAAAGGAGGCGTGCTGGTGATCCCAAGCTTTGCCGTAGAGCGCGCCCAGGAAATTATCCTCATCTTAAACACCCTGATGGAGGAAAAGAGCATCCCCCACCTCCCTATTTTCCTCGACTCCCCGATGGGCATAGACGTGACAAAGCTTTTTCAGGAGCACCGCAAATGGCACACCCTCACAGACAATGAGTGCGAGGCCCTCACGAAGAATGTGCACATCGTCAGCAGTTTTGAAGAGACCCTGAACGTGCTGCATGAGGACGGCCCGAAGCAGAAGATTATCATTGCCGGCAGTGGTATGGTAACAGGAGGCCGTGTGCTATACTACCTGAAGCAACTGCTGAGCGACAAAAAGAACACTGTTCTGCTGGTAGGCCACCAGGGAACTGGCACCAGGGGCAGAAAACTACTCAGCGGAGCCTCCCACGTAAAAATAGACGGGAAGCATTTTGAGGTTGGGGCCGAGATACACCAGATCGGCTCCCTGTCTGCCCACGCAGACCAGGAGGACCTCCTGTGGTGGCTTGCCCAGTTTAAGAAAGCCCCAAAGCAACTGTTCCTGAACCATGGCGAGGAGGAGCCTGCAACGGCCCTGAAGCAAAAAATTGAGGAAACGTATAAATGGCCTGTCACCATTGCCAAAATGGACAAGGTTTACCACCTATAGGCTGCCCGGGCATAACGCAGCCTGTAAATTGCACTTAAAAGTAGCATTTGTATGATCAGAGACCTTCCCGACATCCCCCTGCCACGGAGGCAAGCAAAACCTTTGAGAATAGGACTAAAAACAAAGCTTTTCAATCCGGGCCTCAGCAGAAGCCGACTTGAAGGATAACAAGTATCCACAGGCTATAAAAATATATATTAACACCTCTACATAAGATCATTTTGCCATATTTCTAAACAAATGTCTTACAGGTAGCGTTAATTTAGACATACACTTTCGAGAGAGTGTTATTGTACTATTTGCAACTTGAAACCTAAGAAGACAAACTATGAAACGAGTATCTTTATTATTTACACTATTACTTGCTTTAATGCTGCCAGCTACCGTCTCAGCCCAGATCACTGACGAGGTGCTTAGCCGCAGACCCCAGACGACGGCACCTGTTGCCGGCGATGCGATACAGGAAGGCAACTGGATGATTGGTGGTAGCATAGCAGAACTTGCACTGAACTTTAAATCTGAAAACTACGGATTTGGCATCAACCCAAGAGCCGGTTACTTTATCAGTGATAACGCTGCCATTGGTGCCGAAGTGCAGCTGGCGTTTGAAACTTATGATGGTGGTGAAGAGTGGCGCTATGGTGTTACGCCCTTTGTCCGTTACTACTTCCCTGAAGGTGCGGCCCCTACCCACAGATGGTTCGGCGAAGCGCTTTTGGGTATAGGCGGTAGCTCTGTAGAGGATAGTGAAGGAGACGCCATTGTATCCCGGGTTTATGGCGTGAGAGCAGGTTACGCCCACTTTGTGGCAGAGCATGTGGCCCTGGAAGCAACCCTTGGTTACATTCGCTCTAACGCGGATATTTCCGTTGGTGTAACAGAAGCCGGACTGGCAGCCGGGCTTGGTTTTCAGATATACCTGCCAGCCAGAAGAAACCAATAAGATTTTTTTAACTTCATAAAAAGAGGCTATCCTTTCTGGGGATAGCCTCTTTTGTTATGTAAGCGTGTACTTGCAAGCGGCAGCCTTACTGCTTTAACACCTGCTCCGCCACGCTTTTGTCACCGTCGATCTGGTGTGTATACTCCAGGCCCAGAATCTCTGCCACGATCGGGTACACCTGTATGTTTTTAAAAGAGGGCACCTTCAACCCTTCTTTAAAGGCAGGCCCCCAGGCGTAGAAGGTTGCATGCATGTCTTTTACCGCATCCGGGTCATAGCCGTGCGTTCCGGGTGCTGGTTTCCTGTCATAAAAATGGAACACCTTTGGCGCAGTCGTCAGCAGCAGGATGTCGCCCACGCGCTGATACTTGTCATCCTCTTTGCCATAGTGCAGGTGGGCTGGCAGGTTCTCTTTTGTATAAACCTGGTAAGTACCCTTTGCCTCTTTCTTCAGCCTTCTGTAGGTACGCTTGATCGCTTTTTTGTCTTTGGCGTGCAACTCCACCACCATTCCCCCTCCGGACACTATAAAATCGGCCGTGTCAATGGCAGCAGGCATGGGCAAGGTGTTTTCCTGGTCAATCTGCGTCATGCCGTGGTCTGATACGAAGATATAATTAACCGGCAGGCCTGTCGTGGCCACGGCTTCTGTAAGCTGCTTTATCTGCTCATCCAGTTCCTGCACTGCCTGAGCCGTTTCCGGTGCATCAGGGCCATACATGTGTCCGGCATGGTCCACCTCCGACAGGTAAAAGGTGATCAGGTGCGGCCGCTTTTCCGCTGGAAGGTTCAGCCAATCCACCACTGTTTCTACACGCGTCGCAAAAGGAATCTTCTCGTTGTAAGTGTACCAATAGGTTGGCAGCGTGTTCTGGATGAGAGCCTCTGATCCTACCCAGTAAAAGCTTGCCGAGAGCATTTTGTGCTGCTCGGCAAGCACCCACAACGGCACCCCTCCATACCAGCTACCATCTTCCACTTTATCACGCTCGCGCATTGAGTAACTTTCCTTCCGCTGCGGATCATAAAAATAGTTATTGATCAGGCCATGGCTGGCCGGGTACATGCCGGTTACCAGCGTATAATGGTTTGGGAAAGTCTTGGAAGGGAACGATGGGACCAGCGACGCAGCTTCCACTCCTTTTGCCCTTAGCGCCTGCAGGGTCTTGGCCTTGTACTTGTCCGCATAATCATAGCGAAAGCCATCCGCCGAGATCATGATCACATAAGGTTTTTCCTGTTGCTCCGGGCTGTTCTGTCGTCCGGGCACTACGTGCTGCGTTGTGTCTGCCTGCGCTACCGCCGCAACGGACCAGACCGTACAGATGAAGAAAATTAAATAGCGTTTCATGCAGGCGAAGTTAAGAAACAGTGTCCTAACACGGGTACACTGCTTGTTAAATTATGATAAAGCTTATGTGCCAGACGAGCGGCCTGATCGCAAATGGACACAACTGTACAGGTGGTGTACCTAAGCAACACAGCTTGCAGCAGGAAAGTTGAGCAAGTTTCTGAAATTCTTTTACGCCTTCACAAACAGCCTCCTGTCGAACTGAAAAGGCTCTGTTCCCATGACTTTTACCTTGCTAAAGTCTTTGTGGCGTGGGTTGAGCAGGAAGTTATAAGTCCCTTGTACCGCAGCGGAAGGCACTTTGAGTACCAGGAACTCCGAGGCCAATATAAAAGCATCGCCCAATGCCTGCGTTACGTTCGGGTGAGGGAAGGACTCCCACTCCTCAGGTAAGTCTGTTGATTTGATTTCCTTTAAAGAAGCATTGTTGGGGACTTGTATGCGCACAAGGTGATAGTCTGAGGGCACGATGCCGAGCGGCATGTGCACGGCTACTTCCACGGTGCAGAGGGCAATGGACTCACTCGTATAGAGCATCGCCACTCCTTTGCTGTTCCAGCGCCCACCGGCAAGCTCGGCTCCCTTACCGGAGAGATCCTTGGCAAAACGGCCTTTGCTCAGGCGGTACACGATCATGCCAATACGCCGTGCTCTATGCGTGTTAGTTCGTCTTTCAGCAGGCCGATGCCAAACGTATTGTCGAGCAGTTCTTTGGGCTTGATGCCGCCCAGTGCCACGTTGCGCGCTTCCAGCCAGGCATCAAAATTCGCCTTGTCGCCAAACACCTCTACCCCTTTGTTATACACCAGCGTGATCTCCAGGATCTTCTCCGAATGCAGGGGGTCGAACGTTCGCTTCTCTTTTTTATATCGTTGAAAGGTGCGCTCTGACAAGTGCAGGAACCCGGACCACTCCGTGGTGCTAAAAGGGCTCTTAGCCGCTATGGCCTGAAACAAGGCATACTTAATCCCCTCTCGCACGGTGCTGATCAGCATAAATACATCTTTGTCATCAATCAGCTTATAGCTCAGGCTATCATCAATCTTAAGTGCTTGTCCCATGGTTTTCTCCTGTTAATGTACCAAATATACGAAATATGTCATTTAATTAACGTCATTTGTCGCATATTTGTTCTTACTCCATGCCTAGTGCCGAAAAAACAGTGCAATATATTCCGTTTGCAACTTTTTCGCCTTTAGTTTACTTTTATAGCATTAGTGCTACAGTTGCGATTAAACTGACAACCCTTATGATGAAAAGAATATTAATGGCCGCAGCAATCTTTTTCTGCGCCACAACATTTAGCTTTGCCCAGGAGCAAGCGGCAGAAGCGAACCCTATCGTATTGCCTATGTTTGGGAATAAGCCTAAAACAGAAGAGCAGCAGAAGAAAGACGAAAAGTTCCTGACCAGCTGCGACAAGAGCTTTGCGAGCCGCCAGGAGGCCAGCAAGTTTTTCGTAGAGCGTGGCTGGGAGTACCTGAACGAGGGGCAGGTGGATACGGCCATGTACCGCTTTAACCTGGCCTGGTTGCTGAACCCCGATAATAAAGACACTTATTGGGCTTTCGGCCTTGTTACCTCAGCCCAGGGGCAGAATGCACAGGCCATCGACCTGTACGAAAAAGCACTACATTACGATCCTAAAAACTCGGTATTACTGTCCGATCTGTCATCCTCTTACCTGAACCTCTACAAAGAGAAGAGCAAAAGAAAGACGCTAAAAAAAGCGATCCGTTATATCGACCAGTCCCTGGCGGTTGACTCGGCCAATGCCTTTGCCCTGTATAACCTCTCGAAAGTGAAGTTCTATCAAAAGAAGTACGCCGATGCCTGGGATTATCTGCACAAGAGCCGTGAGATCAACATGAACCAGATTGATTACGCGTATATCATGGAGTTGGTAGCCCAAATGCCGGATCCGAAAGGTTTCTTCCGCTCAGAAACGCAGCCGCAATAAGCAAAAGCCCTTGCCAAACAGCAGGGGCTTTTGCTTTAAAGCCCTGCCCTGCCTCACAAAAGGGAAAGAACAGCAAGAAACGGGTTGAAAGTCTGCCTGCCTTTTCGGTCCTTTGGAGCATGAGCCATTATCAGACAATTGCCAGGGCTTTGGCCTATATCAGAGCGCACGTACAGGAGCAGCCGGACCTAGACGAAGTGGCTGCCTCTGTTTGCCTGAGCCCCTACCATTTCCAGCGTGCCTTCACGGAGTGGGCCGGGGTAAGCCCCAAGAAGTTTTTGCAGTTCCTCACCTTAAAGCATGCGAAGGCGGCACTGGCCCGGAACGCCACCCTGTCCGAAGCCGCGGGGCAAAGCGGCTTGTCCGGCACTGGCCGCCTGCACGACTTATTCCTGACGCTGGAAGGCATCACGCCCGGGGAGTATAAAAATAGAGCAGAAAAGACACGGATCACCTACAGCCTGGCTAGCTGCCAGTTTGGCGATTACGTGGTTGCCTCTACGGCAAGAGGCATCTGCTACCTGCATTTTTACGAAGATGAGCAGTTGGCCCTGCAGGAGATGCGGCAGTACTGGCCCAAGGCACAGCTCTGCTCGCATAGGGATCAGCAGCACGAGCAAGTAAATGCCTTTTTCACAGACAAGGCATGGCAGCCGGAACAAAAGCTTAACCTCCACCTGAAAGGCACGCCTTTCCAGCTAAAGGTGTGGGAGGCCCTGTTAAAGATCCCGGAAGGGCGCTTTACCTCTTATGCCACGCTGGCACAGCACATCAAGCAGCCCAGCGCTGCACGGGCAGTAGGCACAGCCATTGGTAGTAATCCCATCGCCTTCCTGATTCCCTGCCACCGGGTGATCAAAAGTGTGGGGGGGATTGGGGAATACCGCTGGGGCCCGGAACGGAAAATGGCCATGCTGGGTTGGGAAGCGGCACAGGCAGGCGCCACACCCTTAGAGAAAGCCGAAACGCAGCTCCCGCTGTTTAAGTGATAGCAACACCATGGAGATACAGTTTACAAGTATATTACCAGAGGCAGCAACTCCCGCCGATGCAGACCTGCTTTGCTACCTGGGGAGCACTACCTTTGCCCAAACCTTCGGTTACCTTTTTGATGCCCCTACACTAGCCCAATACCTAGCGAAAACCTTTAAGTCTGCCAAACTGAGACGGAGTCTGCAAAACCCGGAAAACAAGTATTGGATTGCCTATGCCGAAGGCAAAGCCATGGGTTATGCGAAACTAAAGCTGGGCTCGGAAAGCAGTTATAGTAAAGCATCCGGGCAGGTGCAGTTACAGAAAATCTATCTGCTGAAAGAGTACCTGCACAAGGGCTTTGGCCAGCAGTTGTTAGATCTGCGCCTGCGCGAAGCAGAAAGTAAGGGCTCCGACCTGATGTGGCTGCATGTTTTTCAGGAGAATGAACCGGCCGCGCAGTTTTACCTCCGGAACAGCTTCCGTGTGCTTGGTCCTGCTTCCTTTACGATTGGGCAGCAAGCGCTACAGTACTATGCCATGGGCAGAGACCTGCACCCAAGGGGGTAGCCCCGGCAAAAGCAGAGTACAGGCAGGCGACCGAAGTTTACCAATATGAGCAGGCGTGGATTTTCTGTAATTAAGAATTTGCTATATTTGTTCATCACCCTTAGCAACATTTAGCCAAAGTATATGAAAAAGAATTTTATGAGGGCTTCGGTCTACCTGCTGGCTGGCAGTATGGCCCTTTCTTCTTGCGTCGTATCCAAGAAAAAGTATGAGGACCTGATGGCCCGCAAGAATGCCCTGGAGGTAGACAAAGCAGGCCTTGAGAAAGAGAAAGCAACCCTAGAACAGCAAAAGGCTGCTCTGGAAAGGGAAAAAGAGAACCTGGAGGAGGAGCGTGCCCAGTTAGAGCAACAGAAGCTGGAGTACGAGCAGAGCCTGGCCCAGGCCCTGAAAGAAGGAAAAGCCCTGGGCGAGAACCTGAGCATGAGCAAGTCGCAGATCGACCGCCTGAATGCGGACCTGAAGGCCCGCGAGCAGCGCCTGGCAGAGCTACAGCGCATTCTGGACGAAAAGGAAAAAGCTGTGGCCAACCTGCGTAACCGCGTGAGCAATGCCCTGCTCGGTTTTAACGACAAAGACCTGACCATTAACGTGCGGAACGGTAAAGTATACGTGTCTCTGGCTGAGCAGCTGCTGTTTAACTCCGGCTCCACAAAGGTAGACCCGAAAGGCGAAGAAGCCCTGCGTAAGTTGGCAGGCGTGCTGAAAGAACAGCAGGACGTAAACGTATTGGTGGAGGGCCATACGGATGATGTGCCGATAGCCAGGGGAACGGTAGGTCTGCAGGATAACTGGGACCTGAGCGTGTTGCGTGCCACCGAAATCACCCGCATCCTGACCAATGCCGGGGTAGACCCTACCCGGGTAACACCATCTGGCCGCTCCAAGTACGTGCCACTGGACGAAGCCAAAACAAAGGAGGCCCGCCAGAAGAACCGCCGTACAGAGATCATCCTCACGCCAAAACTGGATGAACTGTTTCAGATACTGGAAACCACGTAATCCTGTGATAGTCTTAACAGCAAAGCCAGCCCTCAAAAGGCTGGCTTTGCTGCTTTTATATTTTTACAAGTGCTAACGAAAGCTACTTGCCAGACTGGCTCAAGCGCCCCTTAGTGCACCAAAATATTACACCTTTGCCTCCTGGCGCACCGGAAGCACCACTTTAAACAGCGGTAACATCAACAGGTAAAGGACCCCGCCCATGGGCAGGGCCAGCAGTGCCCAGGCAGACACGCCTGCCAGGTTCGCCTTCCAGAGTTTATTCAGTGCCTCCAGCCAGTCTGCCCTGAACATAGCGGACATTTCACCAAAGGACAACTTTAATTCAGAGAGGCCGAAAAGGTAAATACCGGCTTTGATAAACGGAATGGCCAATAGCAACTGAAGCGGCTGAACCAGGTAACTCACTAGTACCGTTGCCGCAATGTTCACCCGCAGTCGGGCAGCTATCGCGGTACTCGTGATGGTCGTTACCCCAAAGGCAGGCACGATGCCCACCACTGTGCCAATAGCCACCGTAAGCGCCAGTTTATGCGGCGTCATCCCCTGCTGCAACAGGTTTAGCACAGGCTGCAGAAGCCTGCGTTTGAAAAAGGAAGAGACAACGCTAAAAACAGACATGGTGGATGTTCAGACAACTATGTAACGGACTACGGGTAA
This sequence comes from Pontibacter ummariensis, assembly GCF_900188175.1. Lineage (GTDB taxonomy): Bacteria > Bacteroidota > Bacteroidia > Cytophagales > Hymenobacteraceae > Pontibacter > Pontibacter ummariensis. The sequence goes on from NZ_FZOQ01000009.1 coordinate 88,297, forward strand.
GAAAAGTGCAGGAAGCAAAAATACCTTTTCGTGTAGCAACATTTTATACCGGAACCGCTCAAAAGTAACCTGCCACACCAAGTTTTCTTGAGACTATTTACACCATTGTTTCCGACCCGGCATAATTCACACTTGAATTTAAGGCTTCCTGGCGCATGTGGCTACCTCTCCCCCTCCTATGCTGTGTTCCCTCCCAGGTTTAAGGAATCCTACAGCCATTCCCCAAAGTGTAGGGCGCATCATTCAATAAAATTCCTTTATTCTAATATTTTTTTTACAGACAGTTAAACCATATGCTGTCTCCCCTGTCAAAAGCTGTAATTCAGTCTTTCCTTCTATAGCAAAATGAAAAAATCTTTACTGACGCTATTCCTCCTGATGACAGCACTGCTTTCTGCCCGGGCACAGGGGGTAGCCGTCTTCGGCACTGTAAAGAGTGCCAGTGACCAATCGCCACTGCCGGGTGCCAGCATCGTGTTGACGCATAAGGGAAAAAACTCCGGTAACATAACAGACCACGACGGTAAGTTCAGGCTGACAGGCGTAATGCCCGGCCAGTACACCCTGGAAGTAAAGTACCTGGGCTTTAAAACACTGTCCAGGGCCTTAGAGGTGCAGGGGGAGAACGTGGACCTGGGGGTATTGCAACTACAGGACGAAAGCAATGCCCTGAAAGAGGTACAGGTGGTTGGACGTGTGCCATTGGGCGACCAGAAAGGCGACACGGCGCAGTACAACGCGGGTGCTTTTAAAACAGCACCGGACGCCAGTGCCGAAGACCTGGTGACCAAGATGCCGGGCATCACCGTACAGAACGGGAAAATACAGGCACAGGGCGAAGACGTCAAGCAGGTGTTTGTGGATGGGAAGCGCTTCTTTGGGCAGGATGCTGACGCCGCCCTGCGCAACCTACCGGCCGAGATCATCGAAAACGTGCAGGTGTTTGACCGCAAAAGTGACCAGTCCCAGATGAGCGGCTTTGACGACGGCAATCGGGAAAAGACAATCAACATCGTTACCAAGCCGGGGAGCAACAAAGGGCAGTTCGGCAAGATGTCTGCCGGCTATGGCACGAACGAACGCTATATGGTGGGTGCTGCCGTGAACTTCTTTAACGGCGATCAGCGCTTTACCGTAACCGGTCTTTCCAATAACATTAACATGCTGGACTTCTCGGTAGGTGAAACTCCTGGAGGGGGTATGCGCGGCCGTAGAGGGGGCTGGGGAGGCAGAACACCCACCGGCATTATCTCCACGAATATGCTGGGGGTAAACTACAGCGACATGTGGGGTAAAAAAATGGAGGTAAGCGGTAACTACTCCTATATCGACCGAGAGTACGACGAGAGCCGTTATTCCTTCCAGGATTTTGTGCAGCCAGCCTATGAAGGCCAGGTGTACGAAGAGACCATGACCAGCCTGAATATCGAAAGGCTTCACCGCTTTAACATGCGCCTGGACTACAAGATGAACGAACGAAACAGGTTGCTCATCACCCCAAACCTGACTGTCCAGAACAACGAGTCTAATTCTTCACTCTTTGGAGAAACCCTTTGGGAAGAGGGTCTTTTAAACCAAACAGAAAACGCGTCGGAATCAGACAATGCCAGCTACAGCTTTAACAACGACTTATTCTATAGCCACAGCTTTGCCAAAGAAGGACGTGTCTTTTCTACCCGGCTCAGCGGCGGCTATAACATGAATAACGGCGACCGCCTGCGTATTGTAAACACACAGTACTATGATGACCAGAACAGGAATGAGTACCTGAATCAGTTCACTAATACTGAGCGAAGCGGCTTCTCCTGGGAAGGCAATGTGTCCTTTACCGAACCAGTTGGTAAAAACAGCCGTGTGCAGTTGGAGTACGAAGTGAGCAACCGGGTGAATGACTCTGACAAGCTGACCTATAACTATGTGGAGCAGACAGACAGCTATAGCGAGTTGAGTCCTATCCTGAGCAACACCTTTCAGAGCGAGTATCTGACGCAGGAAACCGAGGTAGGCTACCAGTACAACACCGAAAAGATCAGACTACAGGCCGAAGTAGAGTACCAGCAGGCAAAACTACAGAACGACCAGGAATACCCGGAGCCGTTTGACCTGAACCGTACCTTTACTAGTGTTCTGCCTTCGGCGCAATTAGAGTACAAGTTCTCCGAAACAAGAACGCTCTTTGTTGATTATCGTGCCGATACAGACGCTCCTTCTATCGAGCAGCTCCAGGACGTGGTGGATTATGCCAATCCCCTACAGGTAGGCATTGGTAACCCTAACCTGAACCAGTCTTTTGAAAATAGGGTGATGATGCGCTACCGAAACTTTGACAGGGAAACGAACAAGGTTTTCTTTCTCTTCCTGATGGGATCCAGAACCCAGGACTACATCGGTAGCCAGACCTCCCTGGTGCAGGAGCCAACCAGACTGAGTGATGACATCATACTGGGTGAAGGTGCCCGCGTGACCACCCCGGTAAACCTGGACGGCTACTGGAATGTCCGCTCTTTCTTTAACTACGGGCGTCCGGTCAACTTCATCCCTTCAAACTTTAACGTAAACGGTGGCTTGGGCTTCTCCCGAATTCCGGGCATGGTCAACGATCAGGTAAACTACGCGAACTCGAGCAACTTCAGGTTAGGTGTTTCACTTAGCAGCAATATCAGCGAAAAAGTGGATTTTAACATCTCCACCAGCTCCAGCTATAACCTGATTGAAAACACGCTGCTTACTCAGCAAAATAACAACTACTTTAACCAGTCGACCAGCTTACGCTATAACTGGATCTTCTGGAAAGGCATGGTGTACCGCACCGAGCTAAACCACCAGTACAATTCAGGGCTCTCCCAAGGCCTGGACAACAACTACCTGTTGTGGAACATGAGCATCAGCAAGAAAGTATTCAACAACCAGAAAGGTGAGGTCAGCTTAAGTGTAAACGACTTACTGAAGCAAAACGTGAGCGTACAGCGAAACGTAACCGGTGCTTACATTGAGGACGTGCAGACCAACGTGCTGCAGCGTTACTTCATGCTTAACTTCACCTATAACATCCGCAACTTCTCCGGCAAGTTGCCGGAGGGCATGGATGGAGGCGGCTTCAGAGGCCGCGGCGACTGGGGCGGCCGACCACGACACTAAACCCTTTACTATAACCCCTACAAAGAAAAGCCCGGGACTGCTGACCTGGGCTTTTCTTTTTTCAGCCGACCAGGAAACTCTTCTCCCAGGCTGCTCTAATTTCAAATGCCTTTGTTGTAAAAAAAGAGCCTGGCAGTGCCAGGCTCTTTTTCGGTAATAGTATGAAATAGAAATACTTGTTTCAAAAGGGTCTCCGGTGCACTCCCTCCTAGGCCTTCAGTACGAAAGTAAAGTTGGCTCTCTTGCCGGCTCTACCATCAGATACGTCGAGCAACAAGGCCGGCTTGAAAATGTAGTCCTGCTCATTGCCCGGCTCCCCAGGAAAGTACAGCTGTGTCGTCAGAACCGGTTTGCCTGGCCCCTTTACCTTTACATGGAAGTGACGGGTGCGGCCGGGGTAAAGACCGGGCACAATGGTTTTGAGGCGGAAATTCCCCTGCTTGTCAGTGTACTGGTGCCCTCGCAACTTATAGCCGTCGTTGTCATAATTGCCATTGGCATCAGCATGCCACCAATCTAACAAAGCGCCACTTACCGGCTGGCACCTGGTCGTAAGCACCTGCCCGGTCAGCACGATAGGCGTTCCTGTCATGCCTTTTTCAAGGAAGCTGCTTCGTTCAGGAGAACGCGGGGTGTAAAAGGGTCCTTCTGTCTGGGAAGGAGTCGGTTCATCAGGATCATCACAAGCGGGTGTAGGCGCCAACGCTTCTTTGTTCTTAAAGAAGCTACTTGCCGGTACCAATCCGAAAAGTGGCAGAGCAGCAAGAAAAGAGAAAAAGCGGCGCCTGTTAATGCCCATGGTCAACAGCAATCATGTTCGCTCTCCTCCCTTCATACGTATTACAAGCGCTTAAGACCGTCCTATTTACCCTCTGCTAAGGGGGTTGCTGCACCAGCTACGAGTTTCAGATCAATAGTAAAGTTATCGTAGATCACTTTGTCTGCCGCTGTTCCCAGTAGGCCAGAGCGGTATTTGATATCCCACTTTGTTCTGTCCAGCTCAATTTTAGCTTCTGCCTCTGCCTTGTTACCTGCTATTCTAACGTTTGCGGGAAAGGTAACAGCGTTCGTAATGCCCTTGATCGTCAGGTCACCGGTAATCGTGTAGTTAGGCTCTCCTGCCTTAGGCTTGGCCATGGGGGCTACTTCTGTGATCTTGAAAGTAGCCGTCGGGTGCTTCTCTACCGAGAAGAAGTCGTCTGATTTCAGGTGGTCCGTCAGCTTTTTGTTGAACTCAGCGTTTGTAATGTCTGTGTCTGTGATCGACCTCATGTCAATCACAAAGTTACCGCCGGTTAACTTGCGCCCGCTCACATCGAGGGTGCCACTCGCCAGTTTTACGCTGCCCGTATGCTCTCCACCAAACTTTTTCGCATTCCAGGTCATCGTGCTCGCCGTCGTGTTAACAGGCAAGGTAGAGGCAGCTACAGTTGTAACAGGGTTCCCTAAAGCAGGATAGTTGAAGGCCACTACATTAGCCCCGGAAAGCAGGGTAGCCAAAGCGAGCGCGCTCAGAAGTACAGGATAGTTTTTCATATAGGTGTTACTTTATTCGTTAAATAATTTTAATGTTTAACTGTACAAAAGATACATGAAAATATGATCGTAGCAACTGTAAGGCTATCTTTATTTTGCCCTTTTCCCTCTAATTATTCTAATTCCTGCCTTAGGGCACGCGCTCCAGGGTTCCCCCCATGGCTCTCCCCCCGAAATCAACCGAAATCATGAGCTTGCCACCCACTACTGTTCCTTTATAGGGAACAGTGTTCGGCCCGAAAGCCAGGTTGAAAGAGAACGTCTCTCCGTTCACCACACCATTCGACAGCGGCACCCGCCCCATCGGTGTCTCAACTGTGCCCGTAAGGGTATTCCCGGCCGCCACCAGATCAAGCGTTATCTCCCGCTCCCCCACTTTGCCACTCCAGCGTCCGGATAGGCCTCCAGCCTGTGCTGTTGCCGGAAGGCTTTCAGTACCAGTTGTCCGTTCCTGGGCCGGTGCTCCCGCTGGTCTTTGCCCTAGCACACCACCCGGCCTTGCTCCCTGCGGCGCCCCGCTTTGTGACATGCCAGCGCCCTGCTGCATACCTCCGCTATTCTGCATTCCGCTTTCGCCATCGCTCTTCAGGTCATCATTGTTCACTGCTTTCCTTCTTCTGCGCGGCGCTTCCGAGGTGAGTTTACCTATCCTATAACTGAAGTTTACCCGGAAGCCCATGTTATGCAACACATTCGTGCTCGACTGGCTGAAGGTCGCCGTGTTGAGCTCGGCCCGTCTTCTGATGGTGGTTGACAGGAAGTTCTCGGCACCAAATCCAATGCTGCCTCTTCCCTCGTTGAACTCTTTCTTCAGGTTCAGGTTATAGATACCAAAGCCGCCCTGGTACCCCTGCAGCTGCACTTGCCGGCCACGGTAGAAGCCGAAGGCTTGTAAGCCCCAGCCCTGCCCCAGGTTATAACTGCCCATCGCCCTGATGTTGTACACAAAGCCGCTGTTGCTCGCACGCTGGTCCGGATCCTCCACGTTGTTGTGCAGCACGGCATAGTAAAAGTCTGTGCCACCGTTCACTGTCAGCTTGTTTGAGAGGTTAATGCTCCCGAATAGGCTACCGCCATAGGCTTCTTCCTGCCCTATGTTAAAAAATGAAGTCTCCAGCACCCCGTCCTCTGCCCTTTCTCTTACTGCCTGTATGGAGTTGTTGGTGCTGCGGGCAAAGGCTGAGAAATTCAGCATCGTCGTTTTAAAGTACGTGCTGTAAGATAACTCATAGTTGTTTGTGAACTCCGGGTCCAGCTCCGGGTTACCTATTGTTCTAAAAGCCGGGTTCGCGTTCTGTATGTTTGGGTTCAGGAACTCCAGGGAGGGCCGCTGTATACGGCGGTTATAGGCCAATTTGATGGTGTTACCACTGTTCAGCCTTTTGGAGAGGTTAATGCTGGGCACCAGCACCCCGTACGACGGGATACTCACGCGCTCGTCGCTATTCTCAAAATCGGAGTTGATCGTGGTGTACTCATACCGGGCACCGGCCTTTACGCTGTAATGGTTGGCAGTTGTGAGGGTATAAGACAAATAGCCGGCTGTTACGTCCTGGTTGTAGTTAAACACATTGCTCAGGTTCGTGTTGCCCTCTTTTGTGAATGGCCCGGTGCCCTCCGCCGTAAAGGTATCGTACTCACTGGTTACTTCCCGCATGATCTGCTTTACCCCCAGCTCTACCAGCTGGTTGTTGGCGATGGGGTTCGTATAATCCAGCTGTACCGTCGACTCCTGGTTAAAACTTTCGTTGATGTTTTTAAGCCTTCGCTCCAAGTCCGTCCCGTTGCTGCTGTAGATCTCATTAAGGAAGTCGTTGGTGCGGTTATTACGGCTAAACTGAGTCAGGACGCTGAACTCATGCTGTGGCTTGTCGAAAGTATGGGTATAGTTCAGGTTCACATCAACTGTTCCGGAGTTATCGGTGGTCTCCACGCCTCGGAGGGTGCTACGCAGCACCGTCCCTCCCTGGTACAGTTCCGTGAGCAGCGGATCCTGGTAAGAATGCCAGTTGCGCAGACCATACTGCACCGAACCGTTCAGGTAGTTTTTCTCGTTGATGTCGTAGTCCCACCCAAAGGTATAGCGGCCGAACATCATGTTATTACGGGTCTCGGCTTCCTGCCGGATAACGTTCTGCTCCCCCTCTGTCACCGTCGTCTGCAGGTTCTCAAAGCTACCCGGCTGGTTATACCCCGCACGTCCAAAGCCACCCAACGAAAAGCCCATCTTACCGATACGGTAACTGCCGTTCAGCCCCAGGTTAGAGCCTCTCAATCCTACCCCAGTATCAATACTCAGGGTGCCACCCTGCAAGGTGTTCTTCTTGGTTACGATGTTGATGATACCGGCAGACCCTTCCGCATCGTACTTGGCAGAGGGCGACGTGATCACCTCTACGGACTTGATCATGTCCCCCGGAATTTGCTTTAAGGCATCGGCCACACTGCCGGCTGTTATGGTGGAAGGGCGGTTGTTGATCAGCACCCGTATGTTTTGGCTGCCGCGCATCGACACGTTGCCGTCCAGGTCAACCGACAGCATGGGCACCTTGCGCAGCACATCGGTAGCGTCCCCCCCTTTGTTCGACTCATCGTTCTCCGCATTATACACGGTCCGGTCTACCTTCTCCTCTATCATAGCACGCTGCCCCTCTATCTTAACCTCTTTCAGGGCCTGTGCAGTAGGGCTGATGCTTACCTTACTCAAATCAATGGAAGCGTTCCGGTCTGTTAGTTCCACCTCCAGGGTTTTGGTTTCGAAACCGATAAAAGAGACAACTACTTTATAAGATCCATTTGCCACCCGCTCGAGCGAGAACTTTCCCTTGTCATCGGCCATCGTGCCATCTACCGGCTTATTAGTGGCCGGGTTTACCAAAGCTATGGTAGCATAAGGGACTGGTTGTTGTGTCAGGGCATCTATGACGGTGCCGCTAATTTTACCGGCGCCTTTCTGTACCGCTGTGCCCGGCCCCGGGCCGGCTCCTGTCGGGATCTGGGCCATGGCGAACTGGCACAAGCAGGCAACTAAAATAGAAGACAAGTATCTTTTCTTCATGGTCGTAGAGTTTCCGATGGAATAAAACAAAGCACGTTTTTCCGGACCAAATAAAAAAACAGAATAGATTAGCCGGAAAAGGACGCCGACAGTTGGGGGTTTCAAACCGATGACTTACTGGGGATGCTGCAGTTCCCTGGCGGGAGCCGTTCTATAGGCAAAGTGGCCCGAAACCGTCGGTAAAAAGGCTGAAATGGTAGATTAGAAATACTTTTCTGTTAGAAGCGCATTATTTATGTATCTTATTTTCTCATAAGCACTGCCTGAATGCCAAAGACCTTCATTTACCGCCAAGGATACCTGCTTATTCACCTGTTGGTATTCTTTGGGTTACTCCTGCTCTTATGCCAGCCCCTGGCGTGGGATATGCAGCTGCCTACAGCGTTCTGGGTAAAGCAAAGCATCCTGTTTTGTTTGTGGATAGGGTTATATTACCTCAACGTACAGTTCCTGGTGCCGCAGTTACTGTTCCGTAACCGCGCTGGGTGGTTTATTGCAGCCATCTTTGCATCCTTCATACTACTCCTCTCATTAAGCACCCTGGTCGATTCCTGGCTCGACGTACACAGGCTGTTTCATCAGGCGAAATCCTTTGGGGCGACAGAAGAGGTACCAGCAAACCAGCTTCATCCTCCTCACCCCATTGTTACCCTAAGCACCCTGCTGCTTTTAGGTATCAGTACTACGATTAGCGTTGTGCAGAAGTGGCAAAAAGACGAGGCGATCAGGCAGCGCCTGGAGAAGCAAAAAGTCAGCACAGAACTTTCCTTTCTGAAGGCCCAGATCAACCCCCACTTTTTCTTTAACACCCTGCATAGTATCTATGCCCTCACCATGATCAACGTAGACTCTGCACGGGAGGCGCTGCACACCTTATCCCGCATGATGCGCTACGTGCTGTACGAGACGCAGACCGGCACTACCCTGCTCAGCAAGGAGATCGAGTTTATGCAGGACTACCTTAACCTGATGAGGCTGCGCCTGACAGAGAAAGTGACAGTAACCTTCGATAAGCCTTCTTCCTTACAGGACCTGCAAGTAGCGCCCATGCTGTTCTTACCCTTCGTGGAAAACGCTTTCAAGCATGGCGTGAGTGCCTTGGTACCCAGCAGTATCTACATTGGCATACACCAACAAGGCAAGAAACTGGAACTGGAGGTGCGAAACAGCCTTTTACCTGAGAAACGGGTGGTCCTGGAGGAAAGTAGCGGCATTGGTCTGGCGAACACATGCCGAAGGCTCGATTTGCTGTACCCGGGGGAATATGCCCTGGACGTGACAGAAAAGACACCGGAAAATGAGTATAAGGTACACCTAACGCTAAACCTAGCATGAAGTTAAATTGCATTGCGGTGGATGATGAGCCGCTGGCTTTGGGGATGATCAGCGCCTTTATAGAACAAACGCCCTTCCTGCAATTGGTGGGACGTTATTCTAGTGCCGTGGAAGCCCTTCAGGTCATCCATCAACAGTCCATCGATGTAATCTTCCTGGACATACAGATGCCCGACCTCAGCGGTATCGAGCTGGCCCGTGTGCTGGATAAAGGGGAGTATGGGGTTGGGCCGCGGATTATCTTTACCACGGCCTTCAGCCAGTATGCCTTGGAAGGCTATAAAGTGGACGCACTGGACTACCTGGTGAAGCCTTTTAATTACGCGGATTTCCTGAAAGCAGCCAGTAAAGCCCAAGCCTATGCGGAGCTGCTCCAGAAAGCAACCCCTGCCCTCCCCACTGTGACCACTGCAGGGCATGAGGACGAGTACCTGTTCCTGAAAGTAGAGTACCAACTGGTGCGCATAGCCTTTCAGGACATCCTCTATATGGAAGGGCTGAAAGATTATGTGAAGGTACACCTGCAGAACAATACAAAACCCGTCCTGTCCCTCACCAGTCTAAAGGCACTGGAGGAGAAACTGCCAGCCAGAAGGTTTATGCGAGTGCACCGTTCGTTTATCGTGGCCCTGGATAAGATCACTGCTGTCTCCCGCAATAAGCTGCAGATCGGGGAAACCAACATTGCCGTTAGCGAGCAGTACAAGGATGCTTTTAACCAGTTCCTGAGCCGCTGGACGTAAGTTTGGGAATCATTCCCTTAAAGCAAATTGCCCCCGGCTTTGCATAGGGCCTGGATGCTTTTTTAGCTTCTTGCTTTTTGCCTTAGAAAGTGAGAACTTATTTCCTTTAAATTTGCCTCCATGGCTATACCCCCCATTCCTGTTCGGTTTGACCTGTACGCCGCCGTGCTGTTGGCAGGGCTCGTGCAAGGATATTTCCTGACCTTGCTGTTTCTGGGTAAGAGGCCACACCGGCAGCCTTATCATCACCTCCTGCTGGCGGGCCTGACCTTTACCTTTGCCTGCATCGTTCTGGAGATATTTCTCTGCTATTCCCGGCTCATGTTTCAGGCGCTGGAACTGGTTGACTTCTCAGAACCCCTGAACTTCGCGATCGGGCCCCTTACCTACCTGTTGCTACGAAGCCTATCGGGTAAAATCTGGCAGCCCAGGCAATGGCTGCACTTTCTTCCCTTCGTTCTGTACCTGCTGTACCACAGCCTGTTTCTCCTGCAGCCTGAGGGTGTGAAACGGAATGCCTATCTGGGGGCCTACTTCCCGGATGCGCCACAGGTAGCGGCACAACACTTACTTCCCGTCGACCCCTTCGGGATCTCTGCCCATGTGAATCTGCTGACCTTACTGCATGTTGCCCTTTACATTGGCCTTGCTTTTAGGTTAATAAAGGAAATGCAACGGGTTCAAGGACTGAACAGCTACTTTCGTGGCTGGTTAAAACTCCTGCTCTTTTTCTTTGTGGCCTCCGTTGCCCTGCTTTTCTTACTCAAGGCCTACTACCAAAACGACCTGGGCGACCACCTGATGGCTACCTTCCTGACCTTGCAGTTGTTCTTTGTTTCTTACCGCCTGCTTAAAAGCTCTGATTTCTTTCAACCGGTGGTGCAGGTCAAGTATGAGAAGTCGGCGCTGAGCGAAGAAGCAAAGCAGGACCTGCTCCAGAAACTGAAGGCAGCCGAGGAGTCCCGGTTTTATGTACAACCTTCCGCATCGCTTCCCGCCCTCGCCAAGCAGTTGAACACCTCCCCGCATTATCTTTCCCAAAGCCTGAATGAGTGCCTGGGCAAAAGCTTTTTCGAGTACCTGGCCGAACTGCGCATACAGGAGGCAAAAGCCATCCTCTCAGATCCACACGCTAGTCATCTGAAAATAGAGGAAGTGGCCGAACTAACAGGCTATCTGTCTAAGTCTGCTTTTAGTGCCGCATTCAAGAAACATACCGGGCAAACACCGGGGCAGTACCGTAAAATGGCGACTGTCTGAGTGCTTCCCTATCGTCCAGCACCTCGCCCTTGCCGGCAGATTCCGCTTTTATAGCCTCCTATGGCGATGTTTGTGCCAAAACAATCGCTATGGAAAATCAAATGAAAATCCGCCGTTATGAGTTCGACTGGTTGCGCGTGCTGGCCTTCGCACTCCTTATTTTTTATCACACCGGCATGTTCTTCGTGAGTTGGGAGTGGCATGTGAAGAACAGGCAACTCAGCCAAGCCATAGAGTGGCCCATGCTGTTCCTGAGCCAGTGGCGTATGGCCCTGATCTTTCTTGTCTCCGGAGTAGGTGTGTACTTCGCCCTGGGCTACCGCAGCGTGGGTACCTTTGCCAAAGACAGGCTAAAGCGCATTTTGGTGCCCTTGCTTGTTGGAATGCTACTGGTCGTGCCGCCACAGGTATACATTGAACGCCTGACACAGGGGTATGCAGGAAGCTATTTCAGCTTTTTCCCTTCCATCTTCGACTTGGAGCCTTACCCGAAAGGGAACTTTAGCTGGCATCACCTCTGGTACCTGGCCTATATTTTTGTGTACAGCCTCTTATTCTTGCCGCTACTGGCCTACCTGCGTCGTACTGCAATAAGAATGGCCAAAGCGAAAGGCTGGATGCTACTGCTGTTTCCGGCCCTGTGGCTTTGCTTGGGGGCTGTGCTGTTAAACGAGCGTTTCCCCGCCACCCATGCCTTGGTGGATGATTGGGCTAATCACTTTTTGTACGTGACTATGTTTCTTGTGGGCTTCCTGCTGATGAAAGCCCCCTTCTTACAAGAACTGGTGCGCCAGGCACGCTGGCACAGCCTGGTCCTGGGGCTTACTACAGTTACTGTACTCTACACTTCTTATTGGCTTACTGATAAGGAGCTTACTGGTATTTCGCTGAAGCTGTACTTCCTGGTGAAGTCTTCGAACCGCTGGTTCTGGTTGATGGCTATTTTGGGTTTTGCCATGCAGCACCTCAACTTCCGGTCCAGGTACCTGCAACAGGCGAACGAAATGGTGTATCCTTTCTACATCCTACACCAAACGGTCATCGTGGCCTTAGGCTACTTCCTCCACGACTTTCCCCTGGCCCTTAGCACGAAGTTCTGTATCATCTCTTTTGGCACCTTCCTGTTCTGCTTTGGAGTGGTACGTTACCTCATTATGCAGGTAAACTGGCTGCGGATACCCTTTGGCTTGAAAGCCTTGCCAAAGCCGATGGAAGTTACCCCTGTAACCACTCCTTTAGTCTCCATAGCAAATAAAAACTAGGAACAGGCATAAGGGTCTAGCCAGGGCTTTACCGATAGCATATTGCCTCGGCAAGGACTATTTTATCAGAGAGCACTTCCGCTTATAGAGACTAACGCCAGGATCAGGCAAAGGCATCGTCTTTTGAAAGGTTAGCTGGACCTCGAGAAGGAGAAGCCCCATAAAATACGAGACGGCAGACAGGAGAGAACAACAGGGTTAATAGGCCTTAGGATGATAGCCTATTCGGTGAATTCTTCTTTAACCCGAGCATGCGCTTTATCTTATCCAGGGTTATTGCATGCTCTTCTGTACCCTCTGTCCCGAGTAGGAAGGAGTAAGCATTGAGCGCTTTGTGGTGGTCGCAGTAGATCTTGAACATGGCCAGGTAGGGCACAGCGACAAACATACCTGGTACGCCCCAGATCATACCGCCCACAATAATGCTGAGGATGGTGAACAGAGGGTTAATGTTTACGCGCCCCCCGGTAATATTGGGGGTGAGGATATTGTTTTCAGTGAACTGCACGAGTAAAAAAAAGATAAGCACGAGGAGGGCCTTGCTCGGTGATCCCATCACCACAAAGGTGTAAAGCAGCGGAATAGCACCGCCAATTAAAGTACCGAAGTACGGGATAAAATTCATCAAAGCAGAGAGGATACCTAGCAAAACGGCGTACTCCACCCCTATCAGGAACAAGCCTGTGGTGTTGAGCACACACAGGATAAGCACCACCGTTACAATGCCACCCATGTAGTGTTTCGTAACCTGAGAGATGTCGTTGATGATGCGCTCTGCCTGCGGATGCCTGTATGCCGGCAGTAACCGCAGCAGAAAGTCCTCGAACTTGTTGCGGTAGTAGAGCATCAGGAAAATATAGACCGGCATCAGGCCAAACTTGACCAGGGTGTCTGCTGTGGCCATTAACACATTCCGCAGGAAACCACCGCTAAAGGCAAGGGCACTCCCCACCTGTTGCCGTAACCAATGCTCGTTCTGCATACTGTACTCCCCGAACTCATCATCAATCTCGCGCTGCAACTTGTCGAGGTTCTGCATCACCTTTTGTTCCAGGTTAGGGAAATCTGTTAAAAAAGCAGACAATTGCTGGTACAATAGCACGACCAAGCCAATGGCAACGGCCATCGAAAAGATGATCGTCAGCAGGTTCGCCAGAATCCGGGGAACGCCCCAATCCTCGAGCTTGCTCACAACCGGGTACAAGAGATAGGAAAAAAGGATGGCAATAAAAATGGGGTACAGGAACTCCCGTGCCTCTACCAGCACAAAAACCAGCAGGACCAGGAAAAGCAGGATAAAAGCGAGCTGCTTGATGTACCTATATTTCTTTGCCATACCCATAGTACTGTGAATGGTCTGTGTTTAGTTGTTTAATTTTCACTTAACCGGCCCAAGGGCTCTTCCTAGGGGTGGTACAGTAGCGGCTAAACGAAGCGCTAATGAACTCTAACAGCAACACCATGGGCTACCTGTTCCGTTAGTAAAAAAAGAAAAGCTTTTATGTTGCCCGCTTTAAAAGATAAAAAACAATGGGCAGGGTTAAAGCACTACCTTTGTACCGGACTATACCCACATGCATGGCTACTTTTAAAGACCTGAACCTACACGCCCAACTCCAGCAAAGCCTGCAGGAGCTAAACATAAGTACCCCTACCCCCATCCAGCAAGAAGCAATCCCTTTGCTACTACAAGGCCTGGATGTAGCAGGACAGGCAGAGACCGGAAGCGGTAAGACAGCGGCCTATGGCCTTCCGTTGCTGCAACGTGTAAACACAGACATACAGCAGGTACAGGCGCTGGTGGTGGTACCTACCCGAGAACTGGCTGTGCAGGTTCGGCAAGAGCTGAAACAATTTGGCAAGTACATCGCTAACCTGAAGATAAGCGCCTTTTACGGAGGGCATGCTTTTTCACAGGAGCGCGCTTCCCTGGCGCATCCCCCACAGATACTAGTGGGTACCCCGGGTCGCCTGACAGACCACCTCAACCGCAGAACTTTAGATTTAAGCCATGTCATGCAAATGATTATGGATGAAGCGGATAAGCTTTTGGAGATGGGTTTTGAAGAAGAACTGGATAAGGTTATAGCCGCCCTCCCCCCCAAAAGGCAAATGATCCTTTTTTCCGCAACCATGGACGAGGATGTAAAAGAACTGATCGCTTCTTCTTTAAAGAACCCACAGTTTGTGAAGGTCTCTTCCAATGCCATCCCTACGCAAGTACGCCTTGTGGGGGTGAAGTTCGGGGCAACGCAACGGCAGGAAATTCTTGTTTCCTTGCTTCGTCATATAGAGCCCAAAGGGATTGTCGTGTTTGTGAACAACCGCATGACCACGGAGGAATTGGCGGCACAGTTGCAGGCGCAAGGTTTGGCTGCCCGGGCCCTGCATGGTGGCATGGAGCAGCCTGACCGTGACAAGACCATGACCCTTTTCCGTAATGGGACCGCCACAGTCCTGGTCGCCACTGACCTGGCTGCCCGAGGACTGGACATTGCCGCCCTTAACAGCATTATTCACTACGAGCTCCCTATTGACGCCGCCGCTTACCTGCACCGTAGCGGCCGCACCGGGCGTGCTGGCAGGGGCGGCACGGTGTATACCCTGGCCACAACCAGCGATGAAAAGAAGCTTCGGGAGTGGGAGCAGGTGCGCATGGATGAGTGGCTATCGGTGGATACCCTGAAAGAAAAGACGCCCGCGGTGGCAGCCGAACTAACGGCAGCCTTCGCCACCCTGCACATCAGCGGGGGCCGGAAAGATAAATTAAGCCCCCGGGACATTGTTGGTGCTTTGATCGCCGAAGCGGGTCTGCCAGCAGACCAGATAGGCAAAATAGAGGTACAGGACCGCCAGAGCTTTGTCGCCGTGCCGGCGAAGCAGCGCGACAGCATCCTCGCGAAGTTAAGCAATGGCAAGATCAAAGGTAGAAAGTACAAGGTAAGCCTGGTAAGCTAAGCCCTTGTCCACTCCCTAAAGGGTATTCAAAAAGGGTATTCAAGACATGTGCGCCAAGGGAGGTGCCAACTGAAACAAGCAGGAGCAGGAATAGCCGTTCGGGAGCAGTTCTTGTTTATGTTTGCTTCGTTTTTAAAGCTGTTCCCCAGTTAAAATCTAACGTTTACCTCGGAACTATCCTATACCAAGCTTAGTTTAAAGGGCATGAAAGGAATCTATCTGACTACCCTGCTTAGCGCTTTAATCGCTTTCTCGCCCGTTCATGCGACCGACAAAAGCACGTCCGGAAATCAGGCCATCGAAAACATTGAGAAGAAGTACCAGGAACTGAGTGCTGACACTGCTTTTGCCAAGATCGACGGCATGCCGGTGGCACAGAGTGTACGCTTCATACAGCCAGAGGATGGCTTAGTGAAAGACTATAGCAACTTACGCCAGATTGCCCTGATCCGCCACGGGGAGCCAGACCTTGAAAAGACAGGCAAGTTCTCCTGGGATGAGGCCCGTCAGTTCTTAAACGACTATGACAGTGTGGGTATCGTATCGCCTGATGTACCTTTCCTTAAACTAGACAATCCGGAGGAAGTCTCTATCTTTTGCAGTTCCATCAACCGTGCGCGGGCTACAGCGCAGTACCTGTTCGGGAATAAAGCCAGTATGACGGTATCACCGGAATTCAGAGAATTTGAGACGACCCTGGGCAGATACGGCCTAAAGGTTCGTATGCCCATTAAGTTCTGGACAGCCGCAGCACGCGTAAAGTGGATTCTGGGCATCGACCGCCAGGGCATCGAGAGCTTTGCGGATGCAAAAGACCGAGCTCGAAAAGCGGCGCAAACCTTAGCCGACGCCACAGAAGAAAACCCCAAAGCCGTACTAGTCGCCCATGGCTTCCTGAACCGCTACATAAAAGATAACCTGGAGGAAATGGGATGGCGTGTTGTACGGGATGGCGGCCATGGCTATTTAGCCACCACAATCCTCGTGAAAATAGATGATAACGCGGCAGAACACCCTGCTCCCAGTCAGCTTGCCCTCGGCTCTAACTAATTCCCCCTTTTACTTCCCAAGTCAACTCGTCCGCTTCTGAATGCTTTCCTGTCATAACAGGAAAAAGCAGCAAAGGCGGACGAGTTCGTTTAAGCGGCTTTCCTATCAAGAAGGGCTGGCAAAAGCCTGAACCTCGCTAGTGCCTGTACTTCTGCAGTTCCACTCTCTTCCACTACTGGTTCGGCCCAAGAAATTTAAAACTAATTATATTAGCATTTAGCATCCAATACTAAAAACCTCTACCTTTAGGCCATGGAGATAGTCGTAGGAATTGCCGCTTTTCTTGGCGGTTTAGTTGTTGCTTTCCTGGCCCTGAAGGGAAAGCTCAACGCTTTGCAGCACACAGCCAATCAGGCTGCGGTAACACAAGGTGTGTTAGAGGGGCAGGCCCACCAGAAAGCAACGGAAATGGAGCAACTGAAAGCATTGCTCCGCGAGGCACAGACGGAGACCTTAGAGCTGACCAATGCCCTGACTAAAACAGAGACAGACTACGAGCACCTCAAACAGCGCCTGCAGGAACAGGGTCGGGAACTGGAGCAACTACGTGAAAAATTCCTGCAGCAGTTCCAGAGTATCTCCAATCAAGTGCTGATGAATAATGCGGAACATTTCAACAAAGCGTCCTCTGAGCACCTGGAGCGCATCCTGACGCCTTTGAAGGAGCGCATCAAGGAGTTTGAAGCGAAAGTTGATCAAACCTATGAAAAGACGCTGAAAGACAGCATATCCCTGAAAGAACAGATCACACAACTGGCGTCCCTGAACCAGCAAATGAGCCAGGATGCCCTGAACCTGACACGCGCCCTGAAAGGCGAAAACAAAACGCAGGGTAACTGGGGCGAGTACCTGCTGGAGAGCCTGCTGGAGAAGTCGGGGCTGCGCAAAGGGGTGCACTTTGAGCGCGAGGAAGTGCGGCAGAATGATGACAGCAAGACGTACCGTCCGGACGTGATCGTGCGGCTACCCGACAGCAAGCACCTGATCATTGACTCTAAAATGTCGCTGGTCGCCTATGAGGCTTATTGCAGTTGTGAAGACGAAAACCAGCAGGAAGTGTACCTTCGCAGCCACATCAACTCGGTACGCACTCATTTCTCAGACCTGGGCCGTAAGAACTACCACCGCCTCAATGGCATCAACTCCCCGGACTTTGTGCTGATGTACATTCCCATAGAGCCTGCCTTTAACCTGGCCATCCAGCACGACCACGACCTGTTTACGGATGCCTTTGATCGGAACATTGTGCTGGTGACCACCTCTACCCTACTCGCCACACTTAGAACAGTGGCCGGCGTATGGCGTCAGGAAGACCAGAAGCGCAACGTACTGAAGATCGCTGAAGAGAGCGGCAAGCTGTATGATAAGTTCGTGGGCTTTGTGGAGGACCTAAAGACGATCGGCAAGCACATCGAAAACAGCCAGAGTTCCTACAACTCAGCGATGAACAAGCTCACGGAGGGCAAGGGCAACCTGATTCGCCGCGTAGAGATTCTACGGGAACTTGGGGCGAAAACAAGTAAGACGCTTGATGACAACCTGTTGCAGGAGGCACAGGTAGAGGAACTCCCACAGTAGCAAGATCAAAAGCGGCTCCCTGATCTGAGGCAAGTAGAGGTAGAAGTACCGCCATTATGTAAGCCCCACGCAAACATGCTTACTATGGGAACGCAGGAGCCGTAGGTTTGTGCAGCAGTTTTGCACGATTCTTGTACCTCCTATATAGAGATATTAACTTAGGACATAAACCTAAATTACTTCATGAAAAAACTGATTTATACCGGCTTCATGGCAGCTGTTCTCCTCTCCTCCTGCTCTAGCCAGAAAACAGAGACCGCTGGAACGGCAGCAACAGTCGAAATGACGGCCGTACAGCAGGAAGCGCAGGCCTTCCTGGACGAGTACTCCCAGACCTACCAGGACCTGTATACCAAGTCGGCAGAGGCGGAATGGGCATCTAATACGAAGATTGTGGAAGGCGACACAACGAATGCAGCAGCCACACGAAGGGCAAACGAGGCTTTTGCCGCCTTTACAGGTAGCGCAGAAAACATCGAAAAAGCTAAGGCGATGCTGGAGAAGAAAGACCAGTTAACTCCTTTGCAGGTAAAACAGTTTGAAGCTATCCTATACGCCGGCGCGAACAACCCACAAATCATTCCTGAGGTAGTAAAGGCCCGTATCAAGGCGGAGACAGAGCAGACAGAAAAGCTCTACGGCTTTGACTACCGCATCTACGACAAGTCTGTTAGCACCAATGACATTGATAATATCCTAAAAAGCGAGACAGACCTGAAGAAGCGCCTGGATGCCTGGCAGGCGAGCAAGGCAGTAGGCCCTGGCCTGAAAGAGGGCTTGCTGAACCTACGCGAGCTGCGCAACCAAACCGTGCAGAGCCTTGGCTACGATGATTACTTCAGCTACCAGGCCTCAGAGTACGGGATGACGCGCGAGGAAATGATGGACCTCATGCAGCAGATAAATGAAGAGCTGCGGCCGCTTTACCGTGAACTACACACCTATGCCCGCTATGAGCTGGCCGAAAAGTACGGAATGAAAGAAGTGCCCGACTACCTGCCTGCCCACTGGCTACCTAACCGATGGGGCCAGGACTGGAGCTCGATGGTGGAAGTAGAAGGCATTGACCTGGATGCTGCTTTAAAGCCGAAAGGCCCGGAGTGGCTGGTACAGCAGGGAGAGCGTTTCTACACCAGTCTGGGGTTCCCAAGCCTGCCGCAGACGTTCTATACAAAGTCCAGCCTGTACCCATTACCAGAGGGAGTAAACTACAAGAAGAACAACCACGCCTCTGCCTGGCACATGGACCTGGACAAGGACGTGCGTAGCCTGATGAGCGTGGAGCCTAACTCGGAGTGGTACGAGACCACACACCACGAATTAGGCCATATCTACTACTACATGACCTATACCAACCCGGACGTGCCGGTGTTGTTGCGGGAAGGCGCTAACCGGGCTTACCACGAGGCCATTGGTTCTCTGATGGGGCTGGCGGCCACGCAGAAGCCGTTCCTGGCGGAGCTGAACCTGATTGACAAGAACACGCAGACCGATGAGGTACAGACCTTGCTGAAAGAGGCCCTGAACTATGTGGTGTTTATTCCCTTCTCTTCCGGGGTGATGAGCGAGTGGGAGCATGACTTTTACGCGAAAAACCTGCCGGCTGATAAGCTGAACGAGCGCTGGTGGGCCTTGAAAAAGCAGTACCAGGGTATTGTACCACCAACCGACCGCGGTGAAAACTACCTGGATGCCGCGACAAAGACACACATCAACGACGATGCCGCGCAGTATTACGATTACGCCATGAGTTATGTAATCCTGTTCCAGCTACACGACTACATTGCCAAGAACATCCTGAAGCAGGACCCGCATGCCACAAACTACTATGGCAAAAAAGAGGTGGGCGACTTCCTCCGTGAAATCATGTACCCCGGTGCCTCTGCCGATTGGCGTGAAATGCTGAAAGAAAAGACAGGTGAGGAACTGAGTGCCCGCGCCATGGTGGATTACTTCCAGCCGTTGATGGAATACCTGAAAGAGCAAAACAAAGGCCGCAAGTACACCATCTAGCAAGGTACTCTTGGAGGTTGCATGATGGAAGATTCGGCAACTGTACAGAAAAAAGAAGCTCCAGCAGAAAGTGCTGGGGCTTCTTTTTTCTATTGACCAGCCTCCCTAATCATACAATTTCACGGAAAGCGTCAGCACCGGGTCTTTTTCAGCGGGTGTCTTAGGAGCTTGCTTATAGTTTGAAAAGAAGTTGGACAGTTTGTCCATGGTGTCGCTGATCACCTCTACATCCGGCAAATACACCACCCGGAAGTGATCCGGCTGATGCCAGTTAAAACCGCTTCCCTGTACCACAAAAACATGCTGGGCAGCAAGTAAATCGATGACCAGTTGCTGGTCGTTGTGTATGTCGAACTTCTTCGTGTCTACTTTCGGGAACATATAAAAAGCGCCCATTGGCTTGACACAGGTAATGCCGGGAATGGCGGTTAGCTTCTCATAGCAAAGGGCCCGCTGCTTCCCCAAACGCCCGGTCGGTAAGACCAGGTCCTGTACGGAAGGCACTCCTTCCAGGGCTACTTTGATGGCGTACTGGGCAGGCACGTTGCTGCACACACGTAAGCTGGCAAGCGTATTCAACCCGTCTATATAATCTGCTGCCTTTGATTTGGCCCCACTGATCAACATCCAGCCAGCTCGGAAACCAGCCGCCAGGTAGTTTTTAGAAAGGCCACTCATGGTAATGCACACAGCTTTGTCCGTTAAGGTAGCAGTGGGTATGTGCACGGCTTGATCATAAAGAATCCTGTCATAAATCTCATCAGAAAAGATAATCAGCTCATGCTCCTCTGCCAGTTTCACGATCTCCGTCAGAATCTCCCTGGAGTAAACGGCACCCGTTGGGTTATTGGGGTTAATGACAACGACAGCTCGGGTTTTATTCGTGATCTTGCTGCGCATATCAGCTACGTCCGGAGACCAACCCGACTCCTCATCGCACAGGTAATGCACGGCTTTGCCCCCGGAGAAGTTAACCGCTGCTGTCCATAGCGGGTAGTCTGGAGAGGGCACCAGAACCTCATCTCCGTTGTTTACGAGCGCCTGCACTGACTGCATGATCAATTCGCTGAGCCCGTTTCCCAGGAAAATATCATCTACGTGAATGCCCGGCACTCCCGCATCCTGATAATAGTTCTTCACTGCCTCTCTTGCACTTAAAAGGCCTTTGTGGTCAGAATATCCCTGCGCCAGGCTCAGGTTCTCCACGATGTGTTGCAGCACTGCCTGTGGGGCACTAAACCCAAAAGGCGCCGGATTTCCTATATTCAGTTTGGTTACCTGATGCCCCTGTAACTCGAGCTCTTTCGACTTCTCGTACACCGGCCCTCTCAGTTCATAAGAAACATTCTGGAGCCTGTCGCTTCGTTGTATCATACCCGCTTATTTTTCAAAGTAGCTTTGCTTTTATACCAGTATGTGTGCTACGCTACCATTTTTCAAAAGAAACAAAATTGCCTAAAGTTTGATTGCCTGTGCAATTCTTTATTTACCTGCTACCTAGGGTAAGGGCTGTACCAGATAGCCCCCATCTGCTTGCAGGCTTACCCGGTACAGCTGATCGTAGCCCTCTTCCATCGTCGGCCTTTGAAGCCTTTTTTGGGTACCGTAGATCCCTTTCTCCGGAATCAGGAAACGCCCGCTTCGCTGGCTATTGCGCAATAAGGCTTCTTTTACCGAGGAATCAAAAAAGTACCCAATTACTTCGTACCGCATTGCCTTTGCCAGGCTGATGTAGTTTTGTCGTTCGGCTATGGTTGGGTTGGTGTTGTCTACCACAAAGCGCATTTTGGTGCGCAGGCAGTCCTCCAGAAAAAGCCGCTCGCGGTTCCGCGTCCGTAAGAGATCGAGGCTGATGCGCATGTGGCTGTTGAAGAAATGCTCCTTGTAATAAGTAGACTTGCCACTCGCCTGAATACCGCAAAAGATAATCGCCTGCATAAGAAACAGAAAGATAGCCTGACTGTAAACAAAAAGGGCTTAGCGTTCTGCTAAGCCCTCCTTTTATATAGCTATAAGTAAATTACTTTACTTTCTCTACAATGCTCTTGAACGCTTCCGGGTGGTTCATTGCCAGGTCAGCAAGTACCTTGCGGTTCAGGTCGATGTTTGCCTTTTTCAGGGCGCCCATCAGCGCAGAGTATGATAAACCGTGCTCACGTGCACCGGCATTGATACGCTGGATCCAAAGAGCACGGAAGTCTCTTTTCTTCGCTTTTCTGTCACGGTAAGCATATACTAAGCCTTTTTCTACCGCGTTTTTTGCTACTGTCCAAACGTTCTTGCGACGGCCAAAGTAACCTTTGGCCATTTTCATTACTTTCTTTCTTCTGTGTCGTGCTGCTACGACATTGACCGATCTTGGCATCTTGTTAAAGTTTTAGCGACTGGTGATTAGATAATCTTTTTAAAGACCAGGCACTGGGTTCGTACTAATAGTTAACCTAAAAAAATTAAATGTTAAGCATGGCTTTTACTCGGTCCATGTCAGCTGTGCTAACAAGGCCTGCATGAGTAAGGTTACGCTTCTGCTTTGTCGTCTTCTTGGTCAGGATGTGGCTTTTGTAAGCGTGCTTACGCTTGATTTTGCCAGTACCTGTCAAAGAAAAACGCTTCTTTGCACCAGATTTAGTTTTTACTTTTGGCATGGTTATATAATTGATTAAAAAAATTACTTCTTCGAGGCCGGTGCTGCCTTCGGTGACAGAATCAGGAACATACGCTTTCCTTCCAGCTTTGGCAACTGCTCTACCTTTGCCACGTCCTCCAGTGCTTGTGCAAATTTAAGAAGCAGGATCTCTCCCCTTTCTTTAAACACGATAGACCTACCCACAAAGTGTACATAAGACTTCACTTTGAAACCGCTCTCCAGGAAGCCCTGCGCGTGTTTCAGCTTAAACTCGAAGTCATGATCATCTGTGTTCGGACCGAAACGGATCTCTTTGATCACAACCTTCTGAGCCTTCGCCTTCATCTCGCGCGTTTTCTTCTTCTGCTCGTACTTGAACTTCGAGTAGTCGATGATGCGGCATACGGGAGGATTGGCTGTCGGCGAAATCTCAACCAGGTCAAGATTCTGCTCGTTTGCCATCTTCTGAGCATCTCTTGTCGAGTATACTCCTTGCTCTACATTGTCTCCAACTACCCGTACTTCTCTGGCAGTTATCTTTTCATTGACTTTGTATGGCTCCTCCACTTTTCCTCGTGGGATGTAGCGCTTATTTTGAGTAGCTATGGTTTTACCTCCTTAAATTAGTTTTTACAATCAGACTGCGAATATCGCAAATTTAATATCAAAAAGAAAATTAATTCCCTATTTGTTCAATACCTCGGCTATTTTGCCCTGAAAGAACCCGATGTACTCGTCTACAGACATCGTGCCTAAGTCTCCCTCGCCGTGCTTGCGCACCGATACTGCTTTATTCTCCTGTTCCTTCTCCCCTACAATTAGCATATAAGGCACCTTACGCACTTCCGCATCGCGGATCTTGCGTCCGATTTTCTCATCACGGTTATCTACAAAGCCTCTGATATCTTCCTGCTGCAGCCGGTCATATACCTCCTGTGCAAAGTCATGATACTTTTCAGAGATCGGCAGGATGGCGAACTGCTCCGGACTTAGCCAGAGCGGGAAGTTGCCGCCACAGTGTTCGATGAGAACTGCCACGAAGCGTTCCAGCGAGCCGAAAGGCGCACGGTGAATCATTACCGGGCGATGCTTCTGATTATCAGCACCGATATATTCCAACTGGAAGCGTTCAGGCAACTGATAATCGACTTGAATAGTTCCAAGCTGCCATTTACGGCCAAGGGCGTCCTTCACCATAAAGTCAAGCTTTGGTCCGTAAAACGCAGCCTCACCCAATTCGGTTACAGTACGCAGGCCTTTCTCCGCTGCAGCTTCTATAATTGCACTTTCTGCCTTGTCCCAGGCTTCGTCAGCACCAATGTACTTTTTCTTGTTTTCCGGGTCACGCAGCGAGATCTGGGCAGTATAGTCTTCGAAGCCAAGGGCCTGGAACACATAAAGCACCAGGTCGATCACTTTCATGAACTCTTCCTTCACCTGATCGGGGCGGCAGAAGATGTGGGCATCGTCCTGTGTAAAGCCACGCACGCGGGTTAAACCGTGCAACTCACCGCTTTGCTCATACCTGTACACCGTACCAAACTCTGCCAGGCGCACCGGCAATTCTTTATAAGAGCGCGGACGCACCTTGTAGATTTCGCAGTGATGCGGGCAGTTCATCGGCTTCAGGAAGAACTCTTCGTTCTCGTTCGGCGTCTTGATTGGCTGGAAAGAGTCGGCCCCGTACTTCTCGTAGTGCCCGGAAGTCACATACAGCTCTTTGCTACCAATATGCGGCGTTACCACCGGCTGGTAGCCTGCCTTTACCTGTGCTTTGCGCATGAACTGCTCCAGACGCTCCCGCAGGAGCGTTCCTTTGGGTAACCACAACGGCAGGCCCATGCCCACTTTCTCAGAGAAAGTGAACAGTTCCAGCTCCTTGCCCAATTTGCGGTGGTCGCGTTTCTTGGCTTCCTCCAGGCGCTCCAGGTACTCTGTCAGCTCCTTCTGTTTTGGGAAAGTTACCCCATAGATACGGGTCAGCTGTTTTTTGCTTTCGTCGCCACGCCAGTAGGCCCCGGCCACGTTCATGATTTTTGCCGCCTTGATAAAGCTGGTGTTCGGGATATGCGGCCCGCGACAGAGGTCCACGAACTTGCCCTGCTCATAAAAAGAGATCGTACCGTCTGCCAGGTCCTTGATCAGGTCCAGTTTGTATTCATCCCCTTTCTTGGTGAAGTACTCAATGGCCTCGTCCTTGGAAACATCACGGCGCTTAAACTCGCTCTTGTTACGCGCCAGCTCCAGCATTTTCTGCTCTACCTTGGCAAAGTCTTCCTGCGAGAACTGGTAATCGCCCAGGTCCACGTCGTAGTAAAAGCCGTTTTCCACCGGAGGGCCAATGCCAAACTTCACGCCAGGGTACAGCTCCTCCAGGGCCTCCGCCAGCAGGTGAGCAGACGAGTGCCAGAAGGCGTTTTTACCCAGATCATCATTCCAGGTGAGCAGCTGCACCGTTGCATCTTCATTGATAGGGCGCGACAGGTCCCAAACAGTGTCGTTAACTTTGGCAGCAAGCACGTTTCGAGCCAAGCCTTCGCTGATGCTCTGTGCGATCTCTAGGCTGGTTACGCCTTTGTCGTATTGGCGCACGGAGCCGTCTGGCAGTGTGATGTTGATCATGTGTCTTTTATTGTTCTATCTGTACCTGACGCACAGTTGTGCTGTCAGGTGCTGGTTTTGCTAATTTACTTTTCAGGCGGCCGATAGCCTCGTAGGCATACGTATACTTCGGCTCTGCCGCCACTAAGCGCTGGTAGGCAGCCAGCGAACTTTTATACTGCCCGGTGCGCTCATAGGCACTTGCCAGGGTAATCAGAAACCCCGGCTTGCTCTTATAGGCAGCATAGGCTTTCTCGAGATGCTCCAGCGCTAGCTCGTTCTTTCCGAGGGCATGATAGCCCATTCCTAACTTATAATGTGCACCGTCCAGGGTATCATGCAGGCGAACCGCTTTCGTAAAAGCTATCGTCGCGCTGTCCTGCTTCTGCCCTGCCTCGTAAGCCAGCCCCCGGTAATACCAAAGCAGGCCATCCTCGGGTGCCTGTTCCAGGGCTTCGCGGAGGTACGGAACCGCAGCCGCATACTCTGCCTTTGATACCAGGACACCTGCCAATTCCCGCTTCGGCTCCATAAAAGTAGGCGCCTGCTCCAGGGCCAGTTCATAATTTCGTATGGCTCTGGCTGTATCTCCTGTTGCTTCCAGAATCCGCCCCTTGTAGTAAAAGGCGAACTCATCCTCCGGCGATAGCTCCTGTGCCTTGTTAATGTACGTCTGGGCTTGTCCAAAGTCCTTTTGCTGCAAGTACAGCTCACTAAGCAACACGTAGAGGGAGGAACTCTGATACGAGTTCCGCTCGGCCCGCAAAGCCAGAGGCAAAGCCTCCTCCGGCTTTCCGAGTGCCCGCAGCACCTGCGCCTTCACAAAAAGACTGGAAGGTTCGTTCTTGGTCAGCTTTACAGCTTCATTGGCATCCTCCAGTGCCTGAGCCAGTTCTCCCTTGCGTAGCAAGACCACCGCCCTGCGTGCATAAAGGCTGCCGTCGCGTTTGGACCGCGCTATGGCAGCGGTCAGGTTCGCCAACTGCGCTTCCGGCTCATCTTTCACCTGCTGCAGATTCACCATCTGCTCGTTGTTGCTTTCCTCAACATCACAGGCGGCAAAGGATACCAGAAGAACCAACAGCAATAAACGGGAAATACGCACCATTACCGGCTTTAAAAATCCTCTGCGAAAGGGCTGCAACACTTATTTGCGCTAAATTAAGACATTTTAACTAAATAGAAACACAATCCCGCTTCAAGCCTGGGCAGCCACACAAAACAAAAAGCCTGCCACCGTCAGGGAGCAGGCTTTTTGCGAATGTATTTTAGGCTTATAACTTCTGTTGTTCTTGAAGCATAATATTACACCGCCTGCTCAATTCCAGCTCGTCTTTCGTTTCCAGGTTCACCGTCAGGGCCTTTTGTAAAGTGCTGATGCATGCCTCCTTCTCCTTCATTTCTTCGTAAATGCAGGCCAGGTCGTAGTAATAGCGGATGTTGTTCGGATTGTAAGCGATGGCTTTTTCTATGGCATCTGCCGCCTCCTGGTTCGTTGCTTTGTTTACGCCACCAAACAGCAATTTTGAAGCTGCTTTCTCCGCAAAGTTCAGGTTCGCCATTTTGAAATACCAGCGGCCCAATATGTGCCAGGCACCGGCATGCTCGCTGTTGCAGGCCAAGGCCGCATCCGCAAAACGCTTCACCTCGTTTATATCCACCAAACGCTGTCTGGGCCCGGAGACCATCGCTTCGCTGGCCATGGCCAAGGCCATCACATAATTTGACTCAGCATCATGGGGACTTAACTCATAGGCCTGCACGGCATACTGCCGCGCCTTACTGAAATGTTCAATCTTGCGCGTTTCATCCTGATAGCGGTCGCCAATGCGGCTGTGCAGAAAACTTGCTTTACAAAGCGCCTCGTAGTTATCCGGGGACTCGGCCAGCACCTCCTCATACAACACAAGTGCTTCTATGTCTTTGTAATTGTTCAGGAGTTGTTCTGCCCGCTGCAACAACTGTTCATGCCCGGAAGAAGGCATGCCCGCCATAGCGGCAGGCATACCTATGCACAGGGTGCTAGAGATCAATAGTATGCCACAAAGTCTTCTCATACGTGGTGTTAGCTCCTTTAAACTACAACTAATCAAAGACTTTAGCAAGCGGCTAAATCAGATTTAAAACAAGTCCAACTGCTTTTTCTTCTTCAACTCATCCTTCAGGCCACTGCTGTCTGTATCGTTTTCTACGATCACGGCTTCCGGATGTTCATTTCCGCTAAGCTTGGCGGCCTCTTCCGCCAGCTCCTTTAGTTCTGAAGGCACCGCCACCGGTCCTTTCTTTGGAGCTGGCTTTTTGGCCTTCGGCTTGTCTTCCACGGGCTGCTCCACTTCCTCCATCTTCGGCACGCTCACATCGTAGACCTTGAAGTAGTTGAGCTTATTGCCCATGGCCTTCCAGCCCTTCACATCGATAAAGTCGCTCAGCAACAGTTTCTCCGTCTCCTTCTCCCCGCGTAGGCTTAGCTTATATTTAATGGTTGCTAAAGGTTCGGGATGCGTGGAAACAGCTTCCAGTCTGGAGTTTTTCGTTTCCGGGATAAAGGCAAAGCGTTTGCCTACCGTAGAGGTCTCTACTTTAAAGCGCTTCACGTAATAGGTCTTGTTCTCGCCCTCATAGTAGATCGCAGAGATCACCAACTCCGGATCAAACTTCTGTAGCACTTTGATGCGCTCCACCACGTAGTGGTTCGTCAGGTCAAAGGAAGTCAATTCATAGCTACCGTCATCGTACACCACCAGGATGGTATCATCCGTGTTGAAGGAACCCAGGTAACGCCCGCGGCTCTCGGTATTCAGCCGGCCGATCACTTCGTCGTAGAAAATCTCACGACCTCCTAAGGTTGACTCACCCAGGCTCTTCTGCACGACCTTCTTCACAGGGTACTTCGTCACGATATTGCCGTTTGAGCCCTTGCCCTTGATCATCAACTCGGCAAAGTCAAAGTCCAGCACCTTGTTGCGCGCTGTAGCACTCGGCGACAGCGTAATTGTCACTACCTCGGACTCAGAGTTCGGGTTAGCGGTCAGGTAAAGCACTTTCGAGCCTTTGTTGCCCTTGGTCAGGTCATACTCCTTGTCCCGGGTTATGGACTTCACGGCAAAGCGCTTGGCATACGCCACGCCTCCTTTTCCGTCCATGTAAATCATATTGTAGACCATGTGCTCGTCGTTCTTGTTGTAAACGCCAGCCATGATGATGTCTTTCCCTACAAAGGTCTTGTCCGCTACCTTCGTCACCATGAACTTACCGTCCTTGCGGAACACGATGATGTCATCCATGTCCGAGCAATCACACACGAACTCGTCTTTACGCAGGCTGGTTCCGATAAAGCCATCCTTGGCATTCATGTACAGCTTCTGGTTGGCAATGGCCACTTTCTGGGCAGTGATCACGTCGAAGGTCTTGATCTGCGTTTTGCGCTCACGCCCCTGTCCGTACTTTTTCAGCAGCCCCTCAAAGTATGCGATGGCATAGCGGATCAGGTTGGCCAGGTTATCGTCCACCTCCGCCATTTCCTCTTCCAGCTTCTTGATGTACTCGTCTGCCTTAAAGGAGTCGTACTTGGAGATACGCTTGATCTTGATCTCTGTCAGGCGGATGATGTCCTCCTCCGTTACCTCACGGCGCAACAGCGGCTTATAAGGATCTAAGCCCTTGTCAATGGCCTCCAGCACGGCTTCCCAGGTCTCACACTCCTCAATGTCGCGGTAAATGCGGTTCTCGATAAAGATCTTCTCCAGCGAGGAGTAATGCCATTTGTCTTCCAGCTCGCCTTTGCGGATTTCCAGTTCCCGCTTCAGCAGGTCTACTGTTTTAAAAGTAGAAATGCGCAAGAGCTCGTCCACACTCAGGAAGTGTGGCTTCTCATCAATGATCACGCAGGTGTTGGGTGAAATAGAAACTTCACAGTCCGTAAAGGCATACAAAGCGTCCATAGTCAGGTCCGGCGACACTCCTGGCGGCAGTTGTACGTGTATTTCTACCTCTGCGGCCGTGTTGTCAATCACCTTCTTGATCTTGATCTTGTTGTTCTCGCTCGCTTTCACGATCGACTCCATCAGGCCAGTCGTGGTGATGCCATAAGGCACATCGCGGATGATGAGCAAGCTTTTATCTACCTTCTCGATCGTAGCGCGCACCCGGATCTTGCCACCCCGTGCCCCGCTGTTGTAATTGGTCACGTCTACCTGCCCGCCGTTCGGGAAGTCGGGCATAAGCTGTGTGCTGCGCCCTTTCAGCACATCAATTGAGCCTTTGATCAACTCTCTGAAGTTGTGAGGCATGATCTTCGTGGAAAGGCCTACGGCAATACCTTCCACGCCCTGTGCCAACAGCAGCGGGAACTTCACCGGCAGGGTAACCGGTTCGTTTTTACGTCCGTCGTAGCTCAGCTGCCACAGGGTTGTCTGCGGATTAAACACCACATCCAGGGCAAACTTCGACAGGCGCGCCTCGATGTAACGCGGAGCCGCTGCACTGTCACCGGTGCGCACGTCGCCCCAGTTACCCTGCGTCTCGATGAGCAGGTCTTTCTGGCCCAGGTTCACCATGGCATCGCCAATGGAGGCATCGCCATGCGGGTGGTACTGCATGGTCTGTCCGATGACGTTGGCCACCTTGTTAAAGCGGCCATCGTCCATCTCTTTCATGGCATGCAGAATGCGGCGCTGCACCGGTTTTAGACCGTCTTCGATGGCCGGCACCGCCCGCTCCAGTATCACATAAGAAGCATAATCGAGGAACCAGTTTTCGTAAAGACCGGCAACAGGGGTTACGTTATGGATGGTTTCTTCCTCCCCGTCCGTAAACTCCACTTCCAGCGCTTCGTTTTGCTCTAATTCTTCCTTGTTCAGCTCGTCGTTATGCATAAACTTCTTCAACAATATCTTTTTCAATCTTCAAATTCTCGATAATGAACTGCTGGCGCTCCGGCGTGTTCTTGCCCATAAAGTAGCTCAGCATTTTCTGTATCGTGGTGTCCTTCTGCAGGATAACCGGCTTCAGCTTTATGTTATCTCCAATAAACTTGCCGAACTCATCCGGTGAGATCTCTCCCAGCCCCTTAAAGCGGGTAATCTCCGGGCGCTTGCCCAGTTTGTTGATGGCCGCCTGCTTCTCTGTTTCGTTGTAGCAGTAGATCGTCTCTTTCTTGTTGCGCACCCGGAACAAAGGTGTCTCCAGAATGTACACATGCCCGTTACGCACCAGGTCAGGGAAGAACTGCAGGAAGAAGGTCAGCAGCAAAAGACGGATGTGCATGCCATCCACGTCGGCATCGGTAGCGATCACCACGCGGTTGTAGCGCAGCCCTTCCAGGCCTTCTTCAATGTTCAGGGCGTGCTGCAGCAGGTTGAATTCCTCGTTCTCGTATACCACCTTTTTCTTCAGCCCGAAACAGTTCAGTGGCTTACCCCTTAAACTAAACACCGCCTCGGTATCCACGTTGCGGGATTTGGTGATAGAGCCGCTGGCCGAGTCACCCTCCGTAATAAAGAGAGTAGACAACAAGTGGCG
This sequence comes from Pontibacter ummariensis, assembly GCF_900188175.1. Taxonomy (GTDB): domain Bacteria; phylum Bacteroidota; class Bacteroidia; order Cytophagales; family Hymenobacteraceae; genus Pontibacter; species Pontibacter ummariensis. The sequence continues at coordinate 118,975 of NZ_FZOQ01000009.1, forward strand.
CTCGTCTTTGTCTTCGCTAAAGTGCAGGCGGCAGTCCCGCAGTTTGCGGTTGTGCAGGTTTGCCTTTTTGGCGCGCTGGTTCGCCAGTTTTTTCACGCCGGCCATGTCCTTGCGCTCCCGCTCGCTTTGCTCGATGCGCTTCTTCAGCGCCTCTGCCGTGGCAGGGTTGCGGTGCAGGTAGTTATCGAGGTGCTCCTTTACAAAGTCGTTGATGTAGGCGCGCACGGCAGGCCCATCCGGTCCCATTTCGATAGAGCCTAACTTCGTCTTGGTCTGCGATTCGAACACAGGCTCCTGTACTCTGATCGAGATGGCCCCGATGATAGAGCCACGGATATCAGCGGCATCGTAATCTTTCTTAAAAAAGTCGCGCACCGTCTTTACCACGGCCTCCCGGAAGGCAGCCAGGTGCGTACCGCCCATGGTCGTGTACTGTCCGTTCACGAAGGAATAATACTCTTCGCCATAGTCGTTGCCATGCGTCATGGCCAGCTCGATGTCCTCCCCTTTCAGGTGGATGATCGGGTAGCGCATGCTCTCCTCGTCCGCCTTGTTGCGGAGCAGGTCCAGCAGGCCGTTCTCAGAGTAGTATTTCTTCCCGTTAAAATTAATGGTCAGGCCAGCATTCAGGTACACGTAGTTCCAGATCTGGTTCTCCAGGTAATCCGGGTTGTACTGGTAGTTCTTAAAAATTGTGTCGTCCGGTGTAAACACGGTCAGGGTACCGTTGCGCTGGCTTGTCTCCTGCACAGGGGCGTCCTCTACCAGCACGCCACGCTCGAACTCAGCTGCCTTTAGCTGCCCGTCGCGCACAGACTGAATGCGGAAGTGGCTGGAAAGGGCATTCACCGCTTTTGTACCCACCCCGTTCAGACCTACCGACTTCTGGAAAGCCTTGCTATCGTACTTACCGCCCGTGTTGATCTTGCTCACGCAGTCGACTACCTTGCCTAGCGGAATACCCCGGCCATAGTCGCGCACCTGCACTTTGTGGTCCGAAATCTTGATGTCAATGGTTTTGCCAAAACCCATCACGTGCTCGTCGATGGAGTTATCAATCACCTCTTTCACCAAAATATAAATACCGTCATCGGCCGAAGACCCGTCTCCCAGCTTACCGATATACATACCAGGACGCAGCCTGATGTGCTCGCGCGGCTCCAGAGAGCGAATGCTGTCTTCGTTGTAATTATGTTCTAACTCTGCCATTCTGTAAGCGTAAGTGTAGTTGTGTTGATATAATCAATCGGAAATATAGGAAAATTAAAGCGACTGCAAGCAACAATTAGTTCCCGCATAGGTTATGCCTGCAAAGTAAAGAATTTATTTGCTAACATTTTTAGTTTACCTGATAAGCTGTACGAATACCCGTCTCCCGATTCCAAATTAAAAACCATATTTAGAGGAGTGAAGTTCAATAAATGGTCGCTTTTTCATATCTTTTTAAGCTAACATTTTTAGCAAATTTATATATAAATACTAACATACTCAAAGCAAAACAATTATGTAATTTTAGCGTCGGGTACGCGTCATTCTCTTGCTTTTAAAAATTAAATGGAAATAAAATTACCCCACTACTTTAAGTGTGTCATTATCTTACTGGGCCTGATTTTACTTATGTGGGTTCTGCAAACGTTCCGCTCGGTGCTGGTCCCCCTGTCCTTCGCGATGCTGTTTGCCCTGCTCCTGCTGCCCCTTACCCGCGACATGGAGAACCTGCGCGTTCCCAGGCCACTGGCCATCATGCTGAGTATTGTGCTGGTGGTCGTGGTGCTCGGGCTGGTGATCTGGTTTCTGTCCATGCAGCTGATCAGCCTTACTACTGAACTCGACACCATCAGCGGCAACATCAGTGACCTGGTCGACCGGGTGCAGAACTTCCTGTATGAGAAGTTTGGCATCATCCCTTCTAATCGCTCCGACCTCGTGCGCAACGCGATCGGGAGCCTGCAGGACATTGCCACGACCTTTCTGGGTAATACCATCTCTATGACAACAGGGGCCCTCGCAGCCCTCACCATTGTGCCTATTTTTGTGTTCTGCCTGCTCTACTACCGGGACCACCTGGAGCAGTTCATGTTCAAATTTGTTGCCAAAGATCGCCGCGGTAACATGACACAGGCCCTGACGAACATACAGCATGTCGTACAGAGCTACATCTCCGGTTTGATGATCGTGATCTTTATCGTATCACTGCTAAACTCTGCCGGTTTGCTTATTCTGGGGGTGAAGTATGCCGTTTTCTTTGGCGTGTTTGCCTCCATCCTGACCATTATCCCTTATATCGGTATCTTGATCGGGGCCCTGCTGCCTGCACTGTTTACCCTGGCCATGACGGGCCACCTGATCGATGCGGTACTGGTGATCGGCGTGTTTATGTTTGTGCAGTTTCTGGAGGGCAACTTCATCACCCCTTTCGTGGTGGGCTCTAAGGTAAGCATCAACCCTTTCGCTGCTATTCTGGCTTTGTTGATCGGCGGCGTCATTTGGGGGCCGGCGGGCATGATCTTGTCCATTCCATTTATTGCCATGCTCAAAGTAGTATTCGACGCTTACCCGCCCCTGGAGCCTTTCGGGTTCCTGCTGGCCGATATCGATGACCTAAAGCCCAAAGAACCCAGCCGCGTGAGCAACTGGTTTCAGGAAATGTGGAATGGCCTGGGGCGCGGCAAGCGGGAAGACAAATAAGTCAACGTTGTCCTATACAGCTCGTTGCTAAAGCTGTTTGCCACTAATTTGGGCTAGACCGCCGTTTGAAACGTATTACTAAAAATATTGGTTTAGGTGTAGAGGCTACGGCAACTGCGCTGCCTCCCCTTTTACAGGCACTAAACACAAAGCAACTTGTACGCGATTATCGATATTGAGACCACAGGCGGCCAGCCTGCTCAGGATAAAATAACAGAGATTGCCATTTTCATTCACGACGGCCAGCAGGTCGTGGATCAGTACAGCACCCTCATTAACCCTCAGCGCCCCATCCCCTATTTCATATCGCAGCTCACCGGCATTACCGACGAGATGGTGCAGGACGCGCCGAAGTTTTATGAGGTAGCCAAAGAGATCGTGGAGTTTACAGAGGGAAAGGTGTTTGTGGCGCACAATGTGCGTTTCGACTATTCCTTTATTAAGAAAGAGTTTGCCGACCTGGGCTTTACCTACCAGCGCAAAACCCTCTGTACCGTGCGGTTAAGCCGCGCCTTGATTCCCGGCCTCCCCTCTTACAGCCTGGGTAAACTGTGCAAGAGCATCGACATCGACCTGCAGCAGCGGCACCGGGCTATTGGCGATGCCGAGGCTACGGCCAAGCTCTTCGACAAGCTTATCAAGATCAACCGGCCGGTAGTGGACGGCAACATGCACATGGCCTCCGAAACCTCAGAGAAAGTGCTGAAGCAGGAAATCAAAACATCCCTGTTGCCCCCTAATATTTCGAAGGAGCAGGTAGATGCCCTGCCCACCGTTCCGGGCGTGTACTACTTTTATAATGAACAGGGGGAAGTGATCTATGTGGGCAAGAGCATCAACATCAAGAAGCGCATCATTCAGCACTTCAACATCGACTATAAAAGCCGGAAGTCGCTGGACTTCAAGAACAGCATCGCCGACATCACCTGTGAACTGATGGGCAATGAACTGGTGTCGTTGCTCTTCGAGTCGGCGGAGATAAAACGCATGAAACCACAGTACAACCGGCAGCAGCGTCGCAGTGTGTTTAATACCGGCATTTTTATGTACGAGGATGCGAACGGCTATAAGCGACTGACTTTTGGCAGTGTGAATAAGGCCGACGATGTAAGCATGACGCCGCTCATTGCCCTCTCCAACCAGTCTAAGGCCAAAGGCTTTCTGTTCCACAAGGTATCCAAGTTTAACCTCTGCCAGAAGCTCTGTGACCTTTATAAAACGAACGGGGCCTGTTTCGACTATCAGGTGCACCAGTGCAAGGGGGCCTGCATCGGCAAGGAAAGCCCGGAAGAGTACAACAAGCGGGTAGCCGAAGCCATTGACTCCTTTACCTTCGAGCACAACAGCTTCGTGATCATTGGCAAAGGCCGTGAGCCGGGCGAGAAGTCAGTGGTGGTGGTAGAGAAAGGGACATACCTGGGCTTTGGATTCATGGATGAATACTTCTCTGCTAGTAGCATCGACGATTTTAAAAGCGTGATTCAGCGCTACAACGACAACAAGGACGTGCAGCAGATCATCCGGGGCCACATGCGCAGCAAGCACAAAGACAAAGTGCTGGTGTTTGACTGAAAGAAGCCATAACAATACTGGGGGAGCGCTTGTTGTACAGGTAGTAAATCTACTTTTTGTACGGCAGGCGCTTTTTGTTTCTTTCGTATGAAAGGCTTCTTTACGATAAAATTATAGGGCCTTTTTTTTAAGTTCCTTAAAAGAAGCTTAAATTGAGCACTAAACTTTCGGTATAAATCAAATTAACACTAAAGTGAGCGAAACAACTACAAGATTTAGAGCTGGCGTACTTCACGGAGATGAAGTGACAGAACTCTTCAAGTATGCCAACGAGAACAACTTTGCACTCCCAGCTGTAAACGTCATAGGCACAAATTCTATCAATGCCGTTTTAGAAACCGCCAGAGAGGTAAACTCCCCGGTGATCATACAGTTTTCGCACAGCGGCGCGCAATTTAACGCGGGCAAAGGCCTGGCAAATGAGCTTCAGAAGTCTGCGATCGCCGGTGCGATTGCCGGTGCTTACCATGTGCATCAAATGGCGGAGGCCTACGGCGTAACAGTGGTATTGCACACCGACCATGCCGCGAAAAAGTTGCTCCCTTGGATAGACGGCCTGTTGGATGCCGGTGAAAAATACTTCGAGCAGCACGGCAAGCCCCTGTTCAGCTCACACATGCTGGACCTTTCTGAAGAGCACATCGAGGAAAACATCGCAACCAGCGCCAAGTACCTGAAGCGCATGAACAAGCTGGGCATGACGGTAGAAATCGAACTGGGTGTAACCGGTGGCGAGGAAGACGGCGTGGACAACTCGGACGTGGACAGCTCACGCCTGTACACGCAGCCAGAGGAAGTAGCAATGGCTTACGAAGAGCTGAACAAGATCAGTGACCGCTTCACTATTGCAGCTGCCTTCGGCAACGTGCACGGGGTATACAAGCCTGGTAACGTAGAGTTGCGCCCTGAAATCCTGAAGAACTCGCAGCAGTACATCCAGGAGAAGTTTAAGACAGGCCCTAACCCGGTGAACTTCGTATTCCACGGTGGCTCTGGCTCGGAAAAAGAGAAAATCACAGAGGCAATCGAGTATGGCGCTGTGAAGATGAACATTGACACAGACATGCAGTGGGCTTTCTGGGAAGGCGTGAAAAACTACTACCAGGCCAACGAAGCATACCTGCAAAGCCAGCTGGGCAACCCGAAGGGGGCCGATGAGCCAAACAAGAAATTCTACGATCCGCGCGTGTGGCTGCGCAAAGGCGAAGAGTCTTTCATTGCACGCCTGAAAGAAGCATTCCAAGATCTGAACGCACTGAACCGCAATGCATAAGCACTTGCTACAATGAGAAACAAAAAGGGTGGCACATCCATGCCACCCTTTTTGTTTCCTTTTAATTCAAAAAGATGCTTTTAGCTGGCTTACTTGTGTTCCATTAACCAGTTAAACACTTCTTCGGTATCCTCTTTCCGGCACAGCTCAGAGCCAGGAGTCATAGTAGCAGCAGTACCGGCAGCCACACCATAACGTACGACCTCGTCCAGGCTTCTTCCCTGCTGCAGTGCCAGCACCATCCCCGCCACCATGCTGTCGCCCGCTCCTACGGCGCTTTGTTGCGGTACGGTTGGGGGTACTACATAACTCAGCTCTCCCTCTTTTGTGGCGAGCATAGCGCCACGAGGTCCCAGCGATACCACCAGCACTTTGCATTTCCCTTCGCTTAGTACCTTCCGGGCAAGTTCTTCCTGCTCCATGGCTGTGATCTGCTCTTTTCCGGCAAGTGCTGCCAATTCGCCCAGATTGGGTTTCAGCAAGTATACGCCCTCTCCTGCAGCTGCCATCAGTGCCTCCCCGGAAGTATCTACAATCAGTTTAAACCCACGGGTGTTGGCGATCGCTGCTACCTGCGCGTAAAAATCGTCCGGCACCCCCGGCGGTAGGCTGCCGCTGGCAACGACAAACGTTGGCAACTGCTGCAGGTTCTCCAGTTTCTGCAGGCATTGCCGCCACTCGCTTTCCTGCGTTTCCGGGCCGGGCATGCCAAAGCGGTACTGGTTCCCGGTATTGTCCTCCATTACCATCAGGTTTTCGCGGGTCCAGTTCTTCGTGGGAATCGCCCAGAAATCAACCCCTTCCTGCTGCAGCAAGTCGCAGAGGCGCTGCCCCGAAGGTCCACCGGATAGAAGCCAGGCACTGGAAGTCCCCCCCAGCTTTCGGATTGCACGCGACACATTAATTCCCCCGCCACCCGGTTCAAAGGTAGGTTCTCCACACCGCAGCTTTTTCTCCGGCAACACGTGCGGGAGGTGTGTGCTTTTATCTAAAGCGGGGTTGAGGGTTATGGTAATAATATCTTGCATACCTTTGTTTTTTAGAGGAATAGAACAACATCCCTGATTTTAGCAGCCTCAACGACCTGCAGATCGTCGGTCACCATACTGCTCCAGTCCCTGTTTTCTTTTTTTTACGAAACGCAGAGCTTAGTTGTGTTGCTGCTGATGTTTTATGGTTTGCGTCAGCGTTTCCAGGAACGCCTGCACATCCTCTACGTCTTCTAAGCGGTACTCGGCCGCCGTCTTATCATCGTGCTCCCCTACCAGTATGCCGATCCCCTGTCCTTGCAGGGTGGCAAAAGCATCTTCATCGGTAATGTCATCCCCGATATACAGCGGCACAACATCCGGCTGATTCAGCCCCAGTTCTTCCATCAGCCACAGCACGGCTTTCCCTTTGTGCCAGTTCAGGTTGGGCTTTAACTCGATGATCTTTTTCCCCAGCCCCTCTTTGAGTTGCGGGTATTGTTGCAGCACCTCCTCTGTCACCTGCTTCACTCGATCAACCTTTGCCTCGGCTACATTGCGGTAATGCACGGCAATGGCATACCGCTTCCGCTCTACAAAGGCCCCTTCTACATCCTGTAGTTTTTCCTTCAACACCTTATCGGCCTCCTCTAGGGCTGGCAGGGCTTCTTTGGCACCTCCCGGTTCGGTGTGCATGTTTCCTGGACCCGAGATATCAAAGCCATGTGAGCCGGCGAAATACAGATTATCCAGCTGCACCAGCTTCTCTACGTTTGCGCGGTCGCGGCCACTGACTACAGCCACGCTACACACCTTGGCCAAACGCTGTAAAGTATCCCGCATTTCCTGGGTAAGTACGGCCGCATCCGGGTCCTTGACAATAGGACTAAGGCATCCATCATAGTCGAGGAAAACAGCTGGCTTTTTCCCGGCTATTAACCCGGGGATATCGCTTAAGGCAGAAGGTAAGTTTTGTGGGTCAAGTTTTTGTACTTCCTTGGTAGACTGGTCTTTCATAGTGTTTTGATTGGAAATATAGGCGGCACCGGCCTGGTACCTTGACTCTTCTTTCTCTTGTTTCTTTAATTAGTTATTAGGTATCCGGCAAGCTCTGTCTCAACTCACTGAAAGAGCACTGTACCTGCTTTACTGGCATAAGAAGGCTCTTGTGTCACAAAAATGACTGGCATTGCGTTGCTCTTGCTGGCGACGGGAGCTTGTCAAAAGAATTTACTCATTTGTGCGCATTTAGTTTTATCAGGCAATTATGCAAACTGGGCTTCCCCGTTCGCTTTGAAGCAGCACAGAAAGCCTATAAAAGAACAAAGCCTCCTTTGTGAAAGAGGCTTTGCCCAATAAATGACTTGTGGGTCCTGTAAACCCACTGGCAGACAAAGTGCTCTTCTAAGAGTTAACCGATTCGCTTTTAGCCTTTACCTCTGCCCCAAAGCCTTTGATCACCAGGTCTGCTCCCTTCATTTCCAGGGCTTCCTTTTTAAAGCTGTGGTCTACGCCTACTACCAGTGCAAAGCCACCCGCTTTCGCGCCCTCTATGCCTATGGCAGCATCTTCAAACACAGCGGTCTCTTCTGGCTTTACCCCTAGCTGTCGGGCCGCCTCCAGGTAAATGTCCGGCGCTGGCTTGTTCTTCAGCTTGAGCTCTCCTGCTATCACCCGATCTACCCTTACTTCGAAAAGTCTTTCCAAGCCGGCGCGGCGTAAAATGGTCAGGCAATTGCGGCTAGCAGACACAATGGCAGTTTTCAGGCCCTTTTTCTGCTGTTCCTTTACCCATTGCACAGCGCTATCGAACACCACCACCCCATTTTGCTTCAGCAGCTCATGGAAGTACAGGTCCTTGCGCTCCCCCAGGCCCACAACGGTGTCTTTATCGGCATCATCATCCGGCTGTCCTTCCTGCAGCGTGATGCCGCGGGACTCCATGAACTTGCGCATCGCGTCGAGGCGCGGCACGCCGTCCACATAAGCACGATAATCCTCTTTTAACTCGAAGGGCTTGTAGTTCTGGCCGTCCTGCTCGCCGCGCTGTTTCAGGAAGGAATCACACAGCTTCTTCCATGCCTCTGCATGCAATCCGGCCGTGTTTGTAATAACACCATCCATATCCAGGATAAGGGCTTTGATGTTCTTTTCTTTTATAAGGTTGCTCAGGTTACTCATTACTGTATAATTTTATTTACAATTTTCGTACGCTCCGTTCTCACGCAAAGCTGGCTTGAGGAAAAGTTTTGCTGACGCTCCGGCTATTGCCATGGGAATGCATTTTCCTTTGAAACCAGCGACTCCTTTTCTATACGACAAAGTAACCGGACCAGCTCCTTTGTCCTTTGTATGTGCTTTACATTTACTTTCAGGAATTGTTGCCCATTTTGAGACTAAATTGGCTTTCTACCCGAAGATCTTTTATAAAGCAGCCAAAACGCCCTTCCCTTACATCAAATATAGTCATTCGTGCATACAAATGCTGCATTTGCCCCGACTTATAGCGCCTCTTCTTCCTTTCCTCTCTCCTGCTCCCATATGAAAAGTTTTGACAAGAAGACTGTAAGCGGAAACCAAAAAACAAAACAGAGCCCCAGCCGCTATCTAAATTTAAGGAAATATCTTTCCCCTGCGCACCCTGCCAGGCAGTTTTGTGTCCTGCTTCCAACCCTTGTGTCTTTATGTGCTTTCTGCTGCCAAAACCATTCTGTTTGCCTCAGAAATAAAACAGGTTCTTTATAGAATTGTAAACAACTCATTTGATAGGGCCGGGACTTAAATATTGCAATTTATTATTTATAACTTGCCCGCTTGTGAATACGTGTAAGCTATAATCCTTTTTACCGCTATAAACAGCAATACAAGGAAACCAAAGCTATTTAGACAAGGAAGCCCAGTAATCATCAACAGAGACAAATATGCTAAAAAACATTTCGCCTACTCAGACCAACGCGTGGACTAAACTGCAGGAGCACTACAAGCAAGTGCAGCCACAGCATCTCCGGGATCTTTTTGCGCAAGATCCGCAACGATTCGAAAAGTTCTCCCTCCACCTGGAAGACATGCTGTTTGACCTATCCAAGAATCGCATTACGGAGGAAACCCTTGACTTGCTCACGGACCTGGCGGAAGAGACAGGCCTACCTGCAGCCATAGAAAGCATGTTCACTGGAAAAGAAATCAATGCGACAGAAGGGCGCGCTGTACTGCACACGGCCTTGCGTAACTTTTCAGACGAGCAGTTGGGGGTAGATGGCGAAAATGCATTGGAGGAAGTGCGAGACGTGTTGCAGCAGATGAAAAAATTCTGTGACAAACTGCATAGCGGGGAATGGAAAGGCTATACCGGTAAGCCGATCAGCAGTATTGTGAATATTGGCATCGGCGGCTCTCATTTGGGTCCGCAGATGATCACGGAAGCACTGAAAAAATATCAGAAACCAGGGATCGAGGTACATTTCATCGCCAACATTGATGGAACCGATGCCGCGGAGGTACTACGTCTGGTAGAACCAGAAACAACCCTGTTTATTATCGCCTCCAAGACCTTCACCACTAAGGAAACGATCACAAACGCCAAAACAGCTCGTTCCTGGTTCCTGGAGAGCGCACAGGACAAAGAGCACATCAAAAAGCATTTCGTGGCCCTCTCGACCAATACCGACGCTGTCGTAGAGTTTGGTATTGCGCCGGAAAACACCTTCCGCTTCTGGGATTGGGTAGGGGGTCGCTTCTCCTTGTGGTCTTCTATCGGCCTTTCTATTGCCTGTGCCCTGGGGTTTGACAAGTTCGAAGAATTGCTGCGCGGTGCCGAGGCCATGGACAAACATTTCCGCAGTACCCCCTTGCGCCAGAACATCCCGGTGCAAATGGCGCTGCTGAGCATCTGGTACACCAACTTCTTCGGCTGCCAGACGCACGCCATCCTGCCCTACGACCAGTACCTGCGCCTGCTACCAGAGTACCTGCAACAGTTGCAAATGGAAAGCAACGGCAAAAGCACCGACCGTAATGGTAAGCCAGTGACTTATGAAACACAACCGGTTATCTGGGGGGCAGCCGGCACCAACAGCCAACACTCTTTCTTCCAGCTCATTCACCAGGGCACTGTCCTGATCCCCTGTGATTTTATTGCCCCGGCGCAAAGCCATAACCCACTCGGAGAGCACCACCCGATGCTACTATCCAACTTCTTTGCCCAGACGGAGGCACTGATGAAAGGGAAGACAGCCGATGAGGTAAGAGCAGAGTTGACCCAAAAAGGCGGCATGAGCAACGAGGCACTGGAAGCACTGGTACCGCATAAAGTGTTCGCGGGCAACAAGCCGACGACCTCTATTATGTTCAAAAAATTAACGCCTTACACGCTTGGAAGCTTGGTCGCCATGTATGAGCACAAAACTTTTGTGCAAGGTATCGTATGGAACGTATATAGCTTCGACCAATGGGGCGTGGAACTAGGCAAACAGCTGGCAGGGGCCATAGAGGCTGAGTTACTGCAGCAAAAGGCCGGTAACCACGACGCCTCCACAGCAGGCTTAATTAATTACTATTCACAAAACCGCAGCTAAGATAGGTAGAGGTCTCCGTTGCCGGTTTTAATTTACGTTATCCTCGGCATGAGAAACAGACTATGGGTATGGCTACTGTTCTTAAGTGTTTACTTAAGCGGCTGTGCCGATAACGACTTTTTTCAGGAGGATGCACTGGCAACGGAGGCTGAACTACAAGGCAGAACGCCGGCAGGGCCGGACAGTGCCTGGGTTATAGCAGGCCGCCATTATGACCGCAACGGCCTCCACCGCTTTTTCTGGGGCGACCATAACCGGAGCATCTGGACAACGCCCGTTAAACTCCCGGTCTTCGATCTGCATGAAGTAAAAGGCGGACTCTCGGTGGAAGACATTGGCGGCGGCTTCCAAACCACCAGTTTCGACCTGCAGGACTCTACAGGGCGGCACTATGCCTTCCGCTCCATTGACAAAAACCCCGTGGAGGTGGTAAGCCCTTTCTGGCAAAAGACCTTTGTCGTTAACATACTGCGCGACCAGACCTCTGCCGCAAATCCCTACGCTGCCCTGGTTGTACCCGTACTGGCCGAAGCGGTACAGGTACCCCACAGCACGCCTACCCTCTACTATGTCTCTAAAACGGATACCACGTTCGGAGAGTACGCCCCACTTGTGCAAGGCAGACTCTTTATGCTGGAGGAAGAATACAACGGCCCGACTGACCTGACGCCTGCCTTTGGAGACGCAGTTAATTTTGCAGACTCCGAGGATGCCTTAAAGCTCCGCTTTAACGACAACACCTATCATTTTGACCAGCATGCCTTTGCCCGGGCCCGCCTCCTGGACCTGCTCATTGGTGACTGGGACCGCCACAAGGGACAGTGGGACTGGGCTGTTGTCCGGCAGGGATCAGACACTTACTTTAGGCCAGTCCCCAAGGACCGTGACCAGGTCTTTTTACAAATTCAGGACGGGCTCATTCCCTCTATCGCTACCAGCAAGATCCTGGCCCGCAAGCTGAAGTCTTTTGACGATGATTTTAAGGATGTCAAAGCCTACATGATCAATGCCGAGTTTGTAGACAACAGGCTGCTGCACGAGCTCAGCTTAAAAGAGTGGCAGCAAATAGCCCAAACCATGCAGGCTGTCCTCACAGATGAGGTAATCCAAAAAGCGGTTCGCCAGCTACCTCCTCCAGTACATGCACAAATCGGCCCGCGCATCGCCCATCAGCTCCAACGCAGGCGCGACCTGCTCCCTAAAGCGGCGGCCGAGATGTATGAAATCCTGGCAGAAAAAGTAACGATACCGGGAACAGACCAGACAGAGCATTTCCGGGTAAAGCGGTTGGATGAGGGGCGAACAGAGGTAACCGTCACACGTCCTGCAAAAGGCGCGGTACCGGCCAAACAGCTGTACCACCGTGTCTTTTCGAAGGATGAAACAGAACTGATCACTTTGCATGGGCTGGCAGAAGATGATGTGTTTGAAATTAGCGGAGAGGTAAAGGATGCCATCCAGTTAAAAGTGTATGGCGGGTTGGGAGAAGATGATATTACAGATACCTCGCGGGTACAGGGCTGGAAGAAGATGACAAGGATCTACGATACGGACAGGGGCAACGACATTGTTTTGGGTTCCGAGGCAAGGGATATGACAACCGATGATGTACGGGTGCATGCCTATGACCGGGAAGGGAACTGAGGTCGATGCCCATGCACAGGGCTAAACGCATCGGCAGAAGCCTATCCCGCCTTTACAGCGGCTATAAAGTGCAGGGCCTTCATGCCTTAGGCTGCGCTCTTTTTCTTTTCGCGCGCTACGCGCTGCAGCATTTTCAAAACTAGCTCTTCAGTAGGTGAGAGGTGGTCTGAAGCAGCTGTGTCCGCATCATGCTTTTTCAGGTATCTCAGCAGTCTGTCCTCCCGAAACAGGTTTACTACTTCGGGATGAATATAGTATTTGCTACAAACACTTGGGGTGTTACCCAGCCCTCTGGCTACGTCCTTTACCGCTCTCTTAATGCTTTTCTCCTTGTCCAAGTCCGGCTCCTCCTCCAGCACGTCCTCCAGGCATTCGACCATGCGCACAGTGCCCCCCCAGGTTCTGAAGTCCTTTGCCGTAAAATCGTGCTCCGTCACTTCCCGCAGGTACTCGTTCACGTCCCCCGACTCCAACGTCTGCCGCTCCCCCTCCTCATCGTAGTACTGGAAAAGGTCATACCCCGGGATGTCCTTACACTTTTTCACCAGCTGGGCCAGGCGGCGGTCTTTCATGTCTATCTCCTGCTCTACCCCTTTCTTGCCCTTAAAGGTAAACTTGATTTTGCTTCCCTCAATCTTCACGTGCTTATCCCGCAAGGTAGTAAGGCCATAAGACTTATTGGCTTTCGCGTAATGGCGGTTTCCGACACGGATCAGGGCGTTGTCCATAAGGGAAAGTACCAGGGCGGTTACTTTGCGGCGGTCCAGTTTGCGTGAGCGGATATCCTCCTCTATCTGCTCCCGCAGTTGTGGCAGCGCTTTCCCGAACTCGATCATGCGTCCGAACTTCGTCAGGTTGCGGGCTTTCTGCCAGTCCGGGTGATAAATGTATTGCTTGCGGCCCTTGGTATCCCGCCCCGTGGCCTGCAGGTGCCCCTTGGGTGATTTAGAGATCCAGACATCCGTCCAGGCAGGGGGAATTACCAGCGCCTTAAGCCGCTCCAGCACCTTTTCGTTTGTAAGGCGCTCCCCATGCTCATCCACATAATAAAATCCTCTCCCCGCTCCTTTCCGGCTATAGCCGGGCTTATCGTCAGACGTATAGCGTAACCCGGCCCAGGCGGCAGATTTTGATGGGTCGGCATATCGCTCGTGCAGTTCTTTCTTCTTGGCCATCATTCAAGGCGTCAACTCCCTCCTATTCTGCACTTCTTACTCCTGTTCTGCCCAAAAGTTGTACTGAAAAGAAGCGCTTTGGCGCGCGTGGGGCATGGGGTAAACAGAAACTGCCTTATCTTTGCCGCACAAGAGACTTTAACCATGCACAAAAACATCTCCTACCTCTATGCCTTTTTCGGCTTCTTTATGCTGGCCTGCGGGGCCGTAGCTGTTGACCTGGCTGGCGAGCAGGCCATGACCGCTCTTATTACGGGTGCAGCCGGGGGATTGATCGGGCTTACCGCAGGGCATTTCCTGAACCGGGGCAAACGCTGGGGCTTTGTGCTGGGAACCGCTGAAGCAGGCATTCTTACCCTGCTCTTAGGCTGGCGCTCTGCCACTTACTTTACGCGCCTGCTGGCCATGTTAAAGCAGGCCGATACAGGCGAACTGACAGAAACAGCCGGGATGGCATTTCTCCTAACTACGGCCATGCTCCTGATCACGCTGCTTACCCTTACCGTCTCCGTTATGTTTGCGAAACAGGTATTAAGAGAAACAAAATAGGCGTTCGTCTATATTTTTTTGAACCATGCGTTGGTTGTTTTACATTGTTAATCATATCACCTCACCAAAACAACAACGCAATGGTAAACAAAACCATGCTGAGCATTGTGCTTACTGCAAGTGTAGTGAGTGCCGCGGAGGCTCAGACTAAACTCGTGGAGAAGGTAACCAAGAAAGGCGATGAGCTGGTTATCCCTTACGCCAAGTACAAGCTGGCCAACGGCCTGACGCTGATCGTGCACGAAGACCACTCCGACCCTGTGGTACACGTAGATGTCACCTATCATGTGGGCTCGGCCCGCGAAGAGGTAGGGAAGTCTGGCTTCGCGCACTTCTTTGAGCACATGATGTTTCAGGGTTCCGACAACGTAGCCGACGAGGAACACTTCAAAATTGTGTCTGAGTCAGGCGGCACGCTGAACGGCACCACCAACCGGGACCGCACCAACTATTTCGAGACAGTGCCAAGCAACCAGCTGGAGACTGCTTTGTGGCTGGAGGCCGACCGGATGGGCTTTTTGCTGGATGCCGTAACACAGCAGAAGTTTGAGGTGCAGCGCGAGACTGTGAAGAACGAGCGCGGCCAGAACTACGATAACCGCCCCTACGGCCTGGTGTATGAGATGACCTCAAAAAACCTTTACCCCTACGGGCATCCCTACTCCTGGACAACCATTGGCTACATCGAGGACCTGAACCGGGTAAACGTAAATGACCTGAAAAACTTCTTCCTGCGCTGGTACGGCCCGAACAACGCCACCGTTACTGTCGGGGGTGATGTAAAGCCCGAAGAGGTAGTGAAGCTGGTAGAGAAGTACTTTGGCTCCATACCAGCCGGACCGGCCGTGCAGGACATGAAGCCAATGGTGCCTGCCCTGGATAAAGACCGCTATGTATCCTACGAGGACAACGTGCGCTTCCCGATGCTGCGCATGACTTTTCCTACCCCAGAGGCAGGCCATAAAGACGAGCCGGCCCTAGACGTGCTGGCAGAGATCCTGGGACAGGGGAAAACCTCTATCTTCTACAAAAACTTTGTAAAAGAGCAGAAAGCCATGCAAGCTTCTGTTTATAACTCTACCTCGGAGCTGGCTGGCGAGTTCGGGCTTACGCTCGTGGCTTTCCCGAACACGCCGCTGGCACAGACAGAGGAACTGGCTCGTCAGTCTATCGCTGAGTTCGAGAAGCGCGGCATCAACGACGAAGACCTGCAGCGCTTTAAGGCCCAGGCAGAGTCCAGCCTTATCAACCGTATGGGGAGTGTGAGCGGCAAGGTATCGCAGCTCGCCAGCTATGAGACCTTCCGCAACAACCCGAACTATATACAGGAGGAGCTCAAGCGCATTCAATCGGTAACGAAAGAGGATGTGCAGCGCGTGTACAACCAGTACATCAAGGGCAAACCGGCCGTGATCCTGAGCGTGGTGCCAAAAGGCAAAACAGACCTGCTGGCAAAAGCGGATAACTACACGATCTCTAAAGAAGGCTACAAGCCAGGGGCTGACGAGTACAGCGGCTTAACGTATACCAAGGCCGTTGACACCTTCGACCGCAGCAAGCGCCCGGGTGCTGGTGAGAACCCTGTGGTTCCGGTACCAAGCTACTATACCTCCAGCTTTAAGAACGGCCTGAAACTGATCGGCACGCAGTCCAGCGAAATCCCGACGGTAACGCTGATGCTAAATATTGCGGGTGGCCACCGCCTCCAGGCAAAAGACCCCGCCAAAGCAGGCATCGCCTCGCTTACAGCCGACATGCTGAACGAGGACACAGAGCACTTTACTTCTGAGCAGTTCAGCAACGAACTGGACAAACTCGGTAGTTCTATCCGTATTGGCGCCGGTAGCGACGAAACGTATGTGATGGTACAGTCGCTCAAGAAGAACCTGGACAAGACACTGACCCTGTTAGAGGAGCGCTTGTTCCGTCCTAAGTTCACGCAGGAAGACTTTGACCGCCTGAAAAAGCAGCAGTTGGAAGGTATCGCCAACCAGGCGACACAACCAACGGCTATTGCCAACAACGTATACAACAAGTTGCTGTATGGCGAAGGGCATATCATGGCTATACCAAGCTCTGGTACAGAGAAAACCGTGGCAAACATCACGCTGGAAGACGTGAAGAAGTTCTACAACGAGAACTACTCCCCTTCTGTATCGCAGGTGACGGTAGTGGGTGACATCACCGAGAAAGAGTTGATGGACAAGCTGACCTTCCTGAAGAACTGGAAGAAGAAAGACGTGAAGCTACCAGCCGATGTAAAGGCGCCTGCTATTGACAAGACGCGCATCTACTTCGTAGACAAGCCGGATGCGGCACAGTCAGAGATCCGGATTGGCTATTTGGCTATGCCGTATGACGCGACAGGCGAGTATTATAAGGCTGGTTTGATGAACTACGCCCTGGGTGGCGCCTTTAACAGCCGTATTAACCTGAACCTGCGCGAAGACAAAGGCTATACCTATGGTGCCCGCTCTTACTTTGGGGGTGGCAAATATGCCGGTCCGTTCACGGCTTCCGCTGGTGTTCGTGCCGATGCCTCTGCCGAGTCGGTAACGGAGTTCATGAAAGAACTGACCAATTTCCAGAAAGACGGTATCTCGGAAGATGAGCTGAAGTTCATGAAGAGCTCCATCGGACAGGCCGATGCCCGCAAGTACGAGACACCGTACCAAAAGGCAGGCTTCCTGGGCCGTATCCTGGAGTATAACCTGAGCAAGGACTACGTGAAGAAGCAGACCGACATCCTTCATAACATCACCAAGCAGGAGATTGATGCTTTAGCGGCGAAGAACCTACCGGTGAACAACATGCACATTGTGGTAGTTGGCGATAAGAAAACCGTTTTGCCAAAGCTACAGGCTCTGAATTACGAAGTAGTGGAAGTGGATGCGGATGGCAACCAGATCGGAAGCTCCTCGCTAAAGTAAGCTTTCCTCTTACTTTTGCTAAAGGCCCTTGCGCAAGTCAAGGGCCTTTTTGTTTTGCACTATTTCGTGTCCATCCGTGCTTAAACCCTGCCCTCCAGCATCCACGTAAAGCAGGGCAAATGCTGTGTACGTTCTTTGCGCTGGTATAAATTAGAAAAAGAGTATATGAGAAAGCGAAAAGCAGCGTTGCACTGATACGATTAACTATTATTTATGAGAAAGCATATTTTTACCCCCGCATGGCTACTGGCATTGGTTGCCATGCTAACGTTAGGCAGCTGCGAAAGCAATGACGGCGTTATCTTCTCTACGAAAGATGACATTAGCCTGGGGCAGCAGGTATCACAAGAGGTAGACTCTACGTACCGCGCGCAGGGGAAGCTCCTGGAGCGAAACAGCAGCAACGCCAACGTACAGAAGGCTTACCAGAACCTGGACCGTATTGTAAACCGTATCCTTAACTCAGGGCAGGTGAAGTACCGGCAGGAGTTTCCGTGGACGGTAAAGCTAATCAAAGACGATAATACCTTAAATGCTTTTGCCACACCCGGCGGGCAAATTTACGTGTTTACCGGCCTGATCAAGTACCTGCAGGACGAGGACCACTTTGCCGGGGTACTGGCGCATGAAATTGCCCATGCCGATAAGCGCCACAGCGTAAAGCAGCTGCAGCGCGACTACGGCATTTCTCTGCTCCTGTCTGTGGCCCTGGGGAATAACCCGAGCACGTTGCGCGAAATAGCAGCACAGCTGACCGGCTCCCTGGCTGGCCTTAAGTTTAGCCGGGACGCCGAAAAGGAAGCCGATGAAACCTCGGTGCTGTACCTGGGCGGTACGAACTACTATGCCTGCGACGGAGCAGCCGGTTTCTTTATCAGACTGGAGCAGGATTCGCAGCAGGGCACGCCGCCCGAGTTTCTGAGTACACACCCGAGCCCGGATAACCGTATACTAAATATAGAGCAAAAGGCACAGAAGCAGGGTTGTGATACCTCGTCTGCCCCCGACACTGATTTTGAGCAGCTGAAAAGCGCATTGAACCTGTAACCACCACAAGTGCCTGCCCTAAACCAGCAGGCATTTATCTTTTGAAAGAAAGCACATGAAAAACTTAAAGAAACAAGTAACTAAAACTATTCTGAAAGGTGAAGAGAAACTGGACCTGCTCACCTTTCAGCTTAAGAACAAACTAAAGCTAAACCGCCCGTTGCAGATCGTAACCTACCGTAGTTACGGTACACCCAACAGGTTGTATGTAAAAGGCAGGGTGCTGGTAGACAAAGGGATCAGGCACTCCGAGGAAAACGACACCACCTGGGAGAACCTGCTGAACATGTACCGTCGTTTTGAAACGGATGAGGTCCCCAATGCGCGTGTACAGCTGTGCCTGCAGGACGAGCTATACGAGATCACGACGGATGCAGAAGGCTACTTTGTGATGAACCTGGAGCCAAAACAGGCGTTACAGCTGGATGATATCTGGCACGACATAGAAGTGAATTTGGTAGAGGCGCCCATGCAGCTGGAGGAAGGGATAACGGAAACGGCGCATGTGCTGGTCCCCCCACCGGATGCAGAGTATGGCATCATCTCCGACATTGATGACACCATCGTTCGGACCGGCGCTACCAATCTGCTGGAGATGGGTAGAACCGTACTATTGAATAATGCCCACTCACGCATTCCCTTTCATGGGGTATCCCAATTTTACCGCTCGCTACAGCTGGGCAGAAACGGCAAGCGCAACAACCCTTTCTTTTATGTCTCCAGTAGCCCCTGGAATAACTATGATCTGCTCTACCACTTTCTTGAACTAAATGAGATCCCACAGGGGCCCTTGCTGCTCCGTGATTTCGGCATTGATGAGAAGAAGTTCCTGAAGTCGGACCACATGAGCCACAAATACAAGGAGATCGAAAACCTGCTCATCACCTACCCTAGCCTCAACTTCATTCTGGTGGGCGACAGCGGGCAGCAGGATGCCGCCATTTACCGGGAAGTAGTGAAGAACCACCCGGGCCGCATCATAGCCATTTACATACGGGACGTAAACATAGCAGAGCGGACAAAAGCGGTACAGACTATCTCCGATGAGTTAAAGCAGGAAGGCGAGGTAGAAATGGTGCTGGTAAAGAACACTGCCGCCGCCGCCGCGCATGCTGCCGATTGTGGTTACATCTTCACAGAAGAGGTAGAGGAGGTAGAAAAAGAAGCCAGGCTAGATGAAGAGGGCGACGCGGAGGGCCTCATTTAACTTAAAATGTGCTACAGCTGTGGTAAAAAGCCATGGCCTGCCGCACTTTCTTAGCTGGAGTGATCTGCAACGATCTTCCAGCCATCCGCGAACTTCCTGAAAATAACTGAAAAGTGTCCTTCCAGGTCACCTTTCGAGGCCTCGCGTGCCAGATGCCATTTGCCTACTACCAGCATGGTTTCCGGGGAGAGTTCCTTTACCTCCTTTAGGTCGAAGCGAAGCGTGCCCATGGCCGCCGGGTCCGGGTAACTGCGCCGGTAGTTCTCCAGGGTCTGTTGCCAGCCATACGTCAGCCCGCGGGACCCAATGAACAACAGCGAGTCCGACTGCCAATAGCCCTGCATGTAGCATTCCAGGTCGCCCCGGCTCCAGCAGGCGGCCTGTTCCTCCAGCACCTGCCGTACGGCTGCCTTGGCACTTACAGGGGTATCGGCGTTTAACCGGGGCGTACAGGCCATGAAAAAGGACAGGCCGGACACCAGTAGCAGGCGTAGTTTATTCTTCATCTGTTACCGGTAAGATTTCTTTGATATAGGTGGTCCCCCCCAGGCGTCCCATGGCTCTTGCAATACGCCCCCGGCGGGTATAAACGTACCCCGAGGGGTTTTGAGCGGAGTACTTGATCGGATTCGGCAGCACGGCCGCTAAAAGCGCTGCCTGTTGCCTGCCTACGTCTTTTGCAGGCTTCTTAAAAAACTTCTGGGAGGCCGCCTCTACCCCAAACACGCCATCCCCCATCTCGGCTATGTTCAGGTACACTTCAATGATGCGCTCCTTGCCCCACAGCACCTCGATCAGTAGCGTAAAGTAAGCTTCTAGGGCTTTCCGGAAATAGCTGCGGCCGTGCCACAGGAACACGTTCTTTGCCACCTGCTGGCTAATGGTGCTGCCCCCGCGGATGTTCCCGCCCTTCTGATTCCGCTGAAAGGCATCCATGATCGCATCGAAGTCAAACCCATAGTGTTGCAGGAAAAGCTGGTCTTCCGAGGCCACCACGGCCAAAGGCAACTGGTCCGACATTTCTTCTAAGGATACGAACTCGTAGCGGATAGCAGGGTTCTCCTTGCCCTCCACCCCGGCCTCAGCGCGACGTTTGACCATGTGCAGGGTGGCTGGTGGGGCAACCCATCGGTAGAGCAAGACCCAGGCAACACTTATCAGAAAAAGACAAAGCACCAGCTTCACAAACAGTAATTTCACCTGCCTTAGCCCCAATCGCTTTTTACTCATTTTTGCACCATTCTTTAAAGCCGCAAAGGTAAGAAGTTTGTACGTTTATGCTAGCGACGGCCTTTGTTTGTGTTGCCTAACACTCAGTGCCTAGCAAGCGTAAGCAAGGAAAGAACATAAAGTAGAAGGAGCTGCTTCTGTTATCTTAATGTATCTTAAGCGCTCCATAACAGCATGACCAAGGCCTAAGAACAGGGCCGTTTACCGGCAACCCAAAGGAAAAGCACCATGAGTAAATATCTACCACTCTTCCCACTGGACATCGTCGTGTTTCCGGGAGAGAAACTCAACCTGCACGTGTTCGAGCCCCGCTACAAGCAGCTCGTGATTGAGTGTGTGGCAGAGGAAAAGACCTTCGGCATCCCTACCTATATACAGAACGGCGTGGGAATATACGGCACGGAGATCGAGATCCTGAGCATCGAGAAAAAGCATGCCAACGGCGAGATGGATATCCGGACAAAAGGGCTAAGAACCTTTAAGATCCTGCAGTTCGATAAAATGGCTCCCGGCAGGCTCTACGCCGGAGGCGAGGTAGAAGAACTGGAGAACAAGGAAGACGAAGACATCGTGACAAAGCTAAAGATCAGGGAAAACCTGAAGCAGCTCTACGAGGCGCTGGACCTGGGGGGACTGTACATGGAGCTTCCTGACAACTTCAAGAGTTATGATATTGCCCATCACCTCGGGCTGAGCACAGAGCAGGAGTATGCCCTCCTGCAATTGCAAAGTGAGGGCGACCGGCAGGAGGCAATTCTCCTGCACCTGCAACAGATTCTCCCTATCGTGCTCGAAACAGAGCGCCTGAAAGACCGGGTGCGCCTGAACGGTCACTTCAAAAACCTGACACCGCCCAACTTTTAGATCTGCGATACTCCCCTATGCTGGTATACCTCCTCTCTGTGACACTAGTCGTGCTGTTTGTATTTACCGCCTTTAGCTACTGGCAGGAACTCAAGTACAGGCAGAAACCCTACTACAGGCTTTCGGATGTCGGCTGGCAGCACCTGCGCCAGCCTGAGCAGGAGGAACTGGTACACTCCGTGGCCTTATTAGGGGATGTAGGGGCTGTGGCGACGGACGGTACTGATCCGCTCCTGCACCTGGTGGAGAACTGGAAAAGAGAAAGCGGGCAAGCCGGCACCATGCTTTTCCTCGGAGACAACCTGTACCCGATCGGGCTGCCTACGGAAGGCAGCAAGCACAGAGCCCCCGCCGAAGCGCGCCTGAACCTGCTGATAAAAGAGGTCCGCGACTTTGCAGGCAGAGGTGTTTTTCTGAGCGGAAACCACGATTGGCTGAAAGGCAGAACCGGCGGTTATGCGCAGGTGCTCCGGCAGGAGCGTTATGTGCGAAAAAGACTGGAGGATGACGCATGCTATCTCCCCCGGAACGGATGCCCGGGACCGGAAAGCCTGCAACTGGCGGAGGGCCTGTTACTGGTCATTATCAACACGCAGTGGTTTGTGCAGCGGGGCGAAAAGCCACTCGGAAAGCAACAAGGCTGCCCTTACGAGGACATCGAGCAGTTTTTTGTAGCGTTTAACAACCTGCTCCGCAAGAACAGGCACCAGCACGTGTTGGTTGCTGCGCATCACCCCCTTTACAGCAATGCGCTGCATGGCGGCAAGTTCACGGTAAAACAGCATATCTTTCCGCTTACCGCCGCCCACAGGCGCTTTTACCTGCCCTTGCCCATCTTCGGCTCAGTTTACCCTTTCTACCGCAAGCTCTTTGGGGCCTACGAGGACATGTCGCACCGCAAGTACAAGAAAATGCGCAAGCGCCTGCTCCGCATCATGCACCGCTACAACAACATCG
Organism: Pontibacter ummariensis; assembly: GCF_900188175.1. Taxonomy (GTDB): domain Bacteria; phylum Bacteroidota; class Bacteroidia; order Cytophagales; family Hymenobacteraceae; genus Pontibacter; species Pontibacter ummariensis. Next base: position 141,653 of record NZ_FZOQ01000009.1, read on the forward strand.
TTTACGCAGCCGGCCACGACCATAACCTGCAGCACTTTGAGGTGCAGGGAAACCATTACCTGGTTAGCGGCTCCGGCAGTAAAACAGCTTTTGTTAAAAAAGGAGGTAAAGCCACGTTTACACTGGAACAACTTGGCTTCTTTGTGTTAAACTACTACCAAAACGGTGAGGTGTGGCTGGAGGCACGGGTCGTGTCCAAAGAATCAGCGGATGGCACTGTCATGTTCCGGAAGAACATTAAAAGCGTTTTACAACCTGTACCAGAGGTACGGGAGGTTTAAGCATTTACTCCTCGTCTTCGGGTAAGGGTAAGATTACTTTCAGGCTTCTGGGGTGTATGTCCACCTTGATGGTGTCTCCCAAGTCTATCGGCTCCCCGTCGATGTGCATCACTTCATGGTCGATGTTGTAGATCGTGGCGCTCTTACAACTGAGGCGCCTGGAGTATACCGAGGTATCAATGCTATCTGTATACAGTTTATACAGGATGCTGATGCCGGCTGTTTTAGGGAAGGGCTCGATCAGGCAGATCTCAAAACGTCCATCGTTTAAAATACCGTTGGGGTTGATGTTGGCATTCGTGCCGAAGGCATTGGCATTGGCAATCGTCACCATAAAGGCCTCTCCTTCAAACACCTCCTTATCTGTCTCTATCCGGTAAAACTTAGGCGCATAGCCAAGGTACTCCTGCATGGCAATCCAGGCATAGGACCCCGGACCACGGGTCCCTCCCTCACAAAACTTATGCACCACCAGGGCGTTAAAACCCAGGTCGCTTAAGTGTATGGACGGAACGCCGTTTAACGACACGGTGTCAATGTTCCGGATCACGTGCCGGTGTATTAGCACTAAGGCCTCTTCCGTGTCCTGTGGCACGTGCAGGTCTTTAGAGAGGCCGTTACCAGAGCCTAGCGGAATAATACCTAGCGGCGTAGTGGTCCCGATCAGCAGGGATGCCACGATGCTCACAGTGCCATCTCCCCCAATGGCAAATACTCCGTCATACTTGGTAGCGTTTAGCTTTTCCCTTATATGCTCCTTGTCCTTCTCCCCTGTGGTCTTATAGATAGCACAGGCTATCCCATGCTGCTTGCAGATAGCCTTGATATCCTCCTCCAGTTCTTCCTTGTCAATGTCGCCGGATATAGGGTTAATTACAAAAAGTAAAGCCTGTTGCTTCTTCTCGTCGTCCATGTTTGCGTCTGATACTCCTTGCCTTGATACGGCAAAGTTTCCAGAAAGTAGGAATTAAATTGAAAAGCCGATTTTATTGCGGCAGGCCGTTCGGGTACTCCTCCCGGATGACCTGTTCAAGCTGGGCTACCCGGTTGCCTGGATTCGGGTGCGTTTGCAAGAACTCAGGGCCTCCCGCGCCCCTGTTTGCCTGCTCCAGGATGCGCAGCACCGCTATCATGGCCCTGGGGTCGTAGCCCGCCTCACCCGTTAGCTGCACAGCCAGCCTGTCCGACTCCAGTTCATCCTCGCGGCCGTAGCGCATGTTCACCAGCCGGCCCACCATGGCCGCTACGGCTGCCCCTGCCCTGCTGGAGGGGTTCTCAGGGTCATAGGTGGCGATAGCAGCGGCACCGGAAAGGCTCTCCGTTAACTTGGCCTTCGCCAGCTGCTGTGCCGAGTGCCGTGCCACCACGTGTCCTATCTCATGCGCCAGCACCCCTGCCAGCTGCTCCTCAGACTCCAGGCGCTCCAAGAGCCCTGCCGTGATAAAGACCTGTCCGCCCGGCAGGGCAAAGGCATTTACCGTCTGCTCATCGGCAAGCAGGTGAAACTCAAAATGGTAAGGAGAGTTCCGGACCCGGGTATTCTGCACCAGGCGCTGCCCCACTTCCTGTACCTTCGCCGCTGCCTCCCTATCCGGGTGCAGGCCACCGTACTGTTGGGCCATTTCGGGGGCGGCCTGCAGGCCGAGGGCTATCTCCTGCTCCACGGTCATGTCCACGTGCTGCTCTTCGCCGGTAAATTCGTTCTCCTCGGTGGTACACCAGTAGGTAACCAACGAAACAGCTGCCATCAAAAGGGCAATGATAAATTTAATTACGCCACTCATATCCTTTCGTAAGCCCGCAATAGGTGCAGGCGATGTTAAGGAAACGGTGGGGCCCTCTGTCTGGTTACGGAAACAAGCTATGGCTGAAACAAAAGCAAAAGGGCCCTCGGTAATGAAACACCGAAGGCCCTTTTGCTTAGGCTTGTGAAGCCAGGAGCTTTACTGTTAAGAAAGATTCTCATTCGCTGTCTCCAGGGCAAAGGCTTCCACCGCATTCGCTACGTTCAGGAAACTGGATGTATACCCGCTATCATTGCCATGGATGTACATAACGGTTTTGTCTTTGATAGCCGCGATTACCTCATCAGATATCTCCCTCGGTACGGAAGGGCAGCCAAGGCTACGGCCCAGTCTGCCGTGCTGCTTCACAAAGGCTTCTGTCGCATAATCGGCACCGTGCACCACAATGGCCCGTGCCATGGCATTGGAGTTATACGTCTTGTCCATGCCCTGCAGGCGCAGCGATAAGCCGTGCTTGCCGAAGTACGTGGCATCGGTCAGGTAAAAGCCCAGGCTGCTCATATAAGAGTTAGGCGTATTAGAGAATTTAAGGGCCTTATCTTCCCCGGTGTTGCGGCCATGGGCTACCAGGGTATTGATCAGCACTTTCTTAGCGTCCAGGTCAATGATCCACATACGCTTTTCGCCGCTGGACTTTGTGAAATCAATAACAGTTAAGATGGACCTGGCAGAGGTAAGGCGGCTTTGCTTAAAGTTCTGGTAGCCAATCATGGCTTTCTCGAAAACATCGTAGGCAAGTCCTTTGGCTTGCAGGCCCGCCTGCTCGTACACAGTTTTTAGATGGGCATTAAAGGCCTGTTGCTTTTCTGCATACGTAAGCGCTGTGGCCTTATTGTTTACGGTTAATGCTTCTACCTTTAAAGGCTCCGGTGTTGCACCTAAAGGGCGGGAAGCAGGTAAGGTGAAAGATAATAGACCGAGGGTTAACGAGGTTGCGAGTACTCTTAACATGGTTTTTTAGCTTCTTTTTCTCTGTTTAAGTATAGCCAACAGGCGCTTTCAGGGAAATTGTTCCTTCGGCAGGTAAGCCAGAGGGCGTACAAAGCACCTCATTTAAAAGCAAAGCAGCTTAAAATCAAGCTTCAGAGGCTATAGGGCCTGTATTCATGCCAGAAAAAAAACTTTTCCAAAAGCATAAAAAGAACGCTTTTTTCTGCTTTATCTTGTGTTGTTGTGCAAATTCTGCAACTTTGAAGCAGCAATAAGACAGAGATGATAAAGCGATTGTTTGTGGTACAGGTGCTTTCCCTTGCCCTGCTAAGTTCCTGTGGCGTGCCGGAGGAGTTTCAGGCCTTTAACAGCAAAGCCTGGAAAGAAGACCGCTATGCCTGCAAGGGACAGCGAGCGGAACTGGTAGACGATTTTGAGCAGATACGCAAGGACTTGTACGGCCAAAAAGAATATGTTGTGCGCAACCTGCTGGGGAAGCCCGACCAGGAAGAACTGCTGAAGCGCAGCGAACGCATATACTATTATTACATCGAGACAGGCGACCAATGCGCCGATCGCACAAAAATGTCGGGAGCTAACCGCATCGAACTCCGGCTTAACTCCCTGGCAAAAGTATCAGAAATCAATTACAGGTATCCGGACCAGGTAAAGAAGCTTGAGTAGCGAAGCTTTTTACCTGGGGCTTCCCAAACATCACTCTCCTTTTACTTCCTCGGTCAGTTGGGCGTTGGCGTTTCCTTTCAGCTGGTTCAGGTGCTGCATTTGCCTTTCGCTCAGGATGTGCTTCAGCAGTTCGCTGCTTTCGAAGGCGAGCATCCGGTAGGCCCTGGACTGCAGTATCGGGTCTGTGGCATAGGTGTTCTCCGCTTCTGCCAGCTTTTGGTAACGCTGCTGGTTTATTCTCTCCACCTCCGCATACTGCTGCTCCGTCAAGTTCAGTTCCCGGCTCATTTCCAGGGTGGCCATGGCTGGCCCGTCAAGGCTTACAGCCAATACCTGTCTGTCGAGCCCGTCATCCGCCACCTTCAGGTGCTGCGCATGGCCGGCAGTGCAAAACAGTGTTCCGAGCGATAGAAGTAAAAATTTAAGCATAAGTATATAAGGGTGTATTACTGTACAGAAGGCTGGCCTTCTGGGGTTTAAACGTTACTAGCTGCGGACGGTTTCCTGTTTTTCGTGTTTTTAGACGGCCCTAACTTTTTATTTTATTCAGCGGGCTATAGTGAAATGTAATATTTACTGGAGCCAGTTTGAAAAAAATATTTGATAAGTTAAGCTACAGACTTGTAACCAAAGGGGGCGCGAAGGGTATATCTTATAAAGACATGGATTGGATTTTAAATACGTACAACCGCAAAGCCTGAACATGGAGATGGTTTTGTTTTAACATAAACAACATGAGGACAACATATTACAACCCTAGTAAACTTGAAGTTAGTTTTGCCAAGGCGTTTAAGGCGCTCACCCCTCAACTAGAAACAGAATTGGATGAAGGAGAAGAGGTAATAGAAATTGAGTCGGTGCATGATGCAGATAACCCCCTGGTGATTTTTAAGCTGAAAGACAAAGAAGGAGATATACACGAGGTCGTGGTACAGATCATACAGCGCCCGGACCACATCGTCAAGTAATAAAACAACGGGACAACCCTACAAACAAAAGGCCAGCTTCAGAAGAGCTGGCCTTTTTAGTGTTGAATGTCGTAAGATGGCGTGTGCTTCAGGTTGCTTTGCGTTCCCGGCGCTTAAAAAACTGCATGGCGATGAAGGCGATCATAAAACCCGAGATCAGGCCTTCCAGCATCAAAACCGTAAAAATGGCCAGTCCAGGGGTTGTTTCCACCCGCTCGCCCAGGTAATCCTCTGCCGAAAGCGTGTTCAGGAGGCCCTCCCCCCCTATCTTTACATACACTAGCACAAAAACGGCAAAAAGAACGGTGCCTGCCACCGCGGTTATCACGCCGGTGCCCAGCCCTTTAAAGTAGTGTATCTCGCCGTGCACCCGCTGTTTATAGTTCCTGATGGCCAATACCACCCCAACAGCCAGGATCAGGCCGTTCAGAAAGCGCAGCTCTACTACGTTCAGGAGCCCCAGCAGGCTCATCAGCAGAAAATAGAGAATAAGGCCCACAGCGGTAAGCATGCCGTACTTTAAGCCTGTCAGTTCCATAGGATGAGGGTGGATAAGCGTGGTTAAAACAGGAAAAGCAAAGGAAAGGCGCTGTTACTACACGCCCTCTGACATGGAGTGGTCACGCCTTTTAAACCATTGCATGGCAATAAAAGCGATCCAAAGGCCCGGCACTGTGCCGTACATAATGGTGAAGCCAAACAAGGCCATCTTGGTGATGCCCTCCGGGAAGAAAGAACTTGCCTGCAGGCTGGCCAGGTAATCTGTGTCCAGCACACTCACAAAGATGACCAGAAACAAGGCCAGTATCGCCGATGAGATAACGCCCACCGTGGCCCCTATGGCCAGTCCCTCAAAATACTCTATGTTGCCGTTCCGGGCCCGTTTCAGCCTCGAAATGGCCACACAGATGCCAATTACCAGAAAGATACCGCTGATAAAGGACAGTTCTATGATTTCCAGAACACCCAGCGCCCACATAATCAGGAAATAAGCGATGTAAGCAATGCCTGTTAGTATTCCCCATTTTGTAGAAACCTTCTGGTACGTTACTTTAGAAGATGCCATGTATTCGTTCGTTTATTGGTTCTCAATTAATCCTTTAAAAATGAACAGTTTGAGGGCACTTTTGGTTAAGGATAGAGCAGAATTACAAGTACATACCTATCCTTTCTGTGCAAAAACTGTATATTACTAAAACTATATACTAAAGAAAGACAAGTGGCGTTGTGCTTTGGTGTATAAATTTTTAAGCTTCTACGCAGAAGCACTTGGTTTAAAACATCTTACAAAGCAGCTTAACCTTAGGTTTTACTCCAGCTTTGCAGCACCTTGCGCTAATCCCGGTTTTTATTTTGTAATTTTGCCCCAAGAATCAAATTCATTCTCATACAAAGCTCTATATGATCAGTACCAGCAATGTTAGCTTGGCTTACGGTAAGCGCACCTTATTTGAAGACGTTACAATTAAATTTGTACCGGGTAACTGCTATGGCCTTATTGGAGCCAACGGCGCCGGTAAATCAACTTTTCTTAAAATATTATCCGGGGAGATAGAACCCAATACCGGCTCGGTAGACATCCCGGCCAATGCCCGCCTGGCTGTATTAAAGCAGAACCACTTTGAGTACGACGAGTACCCTGCCCTGCAAACGGTGATCATGGGTCACAAGCGCCTGTGGAGCATTATGGAGGAAAAGGATGCGATCTACGCCAAGCCGGACTTTGATGAAGCGGATGGCCTGCGTGCCGCAGAGCTGGAAGGTGAGTTTGCGGACCTGGAAGGCTGGAACGCGGAGTACGAGGCAGCCGAGCTCCTGAGTGGCCTGGGCATTACCGAAGACCTGCACCACTCCCTGATGAAGGACCTGAGCGGTAGTGAGAAAGTGCGCGTGCTCCTGGCACAAGCCCTGTTCGGGAACCCGGAGATCCTGCTGCTGGACGAACCTACCAACCACCTGGACGCTGAGTCGATCATGTGGCTGGAGAACTTCCTGGATAACTTTGCCAACACTGTGATCGTGGTATCACACGACCGCCACTTCCTGGATGCCGTGTGTACGCATGTGGCCGATATCGACTTCGGCAAGATTCAGATGTATGCCGGTAACTATACTTTCTGGTACGAGTCCAGCCAGCTGGCGTTGAAGCAGCGCTCCGACGCCAACAAGAAGGTGGAAGACAAGCGTAAAGAGCTGGAAGAGTTCATCCGTCGCTTTAGCGCCAACGCCTCCAAATCAAAGCAGGCTACCTCGCGTGCCAAGCTGTTGGAGAAGCTTACTGTGGAAGATATCAAACCTTCTTCCCGTAAGTATCCGTACATCGCCTTTAAACCAGAGCGTGAGGCGGGCAACCAGATCCTGAACGTGGAGAACATCAGCAAGTCGGTAGACGGGCAGCCGCTCTTTACAGACATTTCCTTTATGGTAGATAAAGGGGATAAGATCGCCGTGATCGGCCGTAACGACTTAGCCGCCTCTACTTTCTTTAAGATTCTGTTTGAGGAAGAGCAGCCTGACAGCGGCGAGTACAAGTGGGGTACTACCATTACCTCCTCTTTCTTCCCGAAAGACAATGCCGCCTTCTTCGATACCAACCTGAACCTGGTGGATTGGCTGCGTCAGTACTCCGTGGAGAAAGACGAGAGCTTTATCCGGGGTTTCCTGGGCCGCATGCTGTTCTCAGGTGAGGAGTCGCTGAAGAAAGCCAATGTGCTGTCGGGTGGCGAGAAGGTGCGTTGCATGTTTTCCCGTATGATGCTACAGTCCGGTAATGCGTTGGTGTTTGATGAACCTACCAACCACCTGGACCTGGAGTCGATCACGGCCCTGAACAATGCCCTGCGTGATTTTGATGGTACGATCCTGTTCTCGTCTCACGACTTGCAGTTTGTGGACACCATTGCCAACCGCATCATTGAGTTAACGCCGAATGGCATCATCGATAAGCGCATGACGTATGAGGAGTATCTGTCGGACGAGACGATCAGGGAGTTGCGCAAAAAGATGTATGCCACGGCGATGGTATAACCTTTAAAAGCAACAAAACCTAAAAACCTATGCCACAATTCCCGCGCCTGCTGCCAGGGCTTCTCTGCTCTTTCCTGCTGTTACTCTTCATACAAACGGAAGCAAGGGCTCAGGTAGATCCGGATACCGTTTACCGTAAACCGGAATTGCCGGTTGGTCCGCCTGCCCCTACAGAGCAGCCAAGGCCACGTACACAGGAAAGACCCGCCCCAACCAGGCGACAGCCTGTCGTGGTGGCTAAACCGGAGCAGGCAGAACTGGAAGAGGACAGGGAGTTGCTAGACAGGTTGTATACCGGCGGTAGCTTTGGTCTGCAGTTTGGCACCTACACGAACATTTCGTTACTCCCGATACTGGGCTACAAGGTAACAGAGCGTTACAGTGTTGGTGTGGGGGTCGTGTACCAGTATTACCGGTTTAGAGGCACCAGCCTGAGCAATTACGGTGGCCGCGCCTTTACCCAGTTAGAGGTAGTGGATATTGGCGAAGGAGCCTTGCTGGCGCATGCTGAGATAGAAGTGCTCAACGTGGAAATGATCGACCGGTTCAATCCGTTTGACAGGAACCGGACAACACTCACGCTCCCGATGGTGGGCCTTGGCTATAGACAACGCTTAAGCGAAAAGGCCTCTTTTGACATGCTGGCACTCTACAACATCAGTGATGATCCGAACAACCCCTACAGTAATCCTGTGCTACGGTTCGGTTTTAACATCGGCTTAGGGAAATAAGAAACGTCACGAGCAGTTTAAACAAAGGGAGGCGGCCAATAGGCCGCCTCCCTTTGTTATTTATGTTGTCTAATACGTCTTGCCTGTCAGCCCCGTATCAAGCGTAACAGGACAACGATAATGGCAATCACCAGTAAGATGTGAATCAAGCCACCTACTGCATCTGGGAATCCCAGGAATCCAATCAGCCAGATAACTACTAGTACCACAGCTATAATATACAATAAATTTCCCATAGTTTTAACGTTAATGTGTTCGTAATAAGCTGTTTTAAAATAAACGGACAACAGCCTTTCAAGTTAAGCACTTCGGATTAGCCGTAGCAGCACCGCTACCACCGCCAATACCAGCAGCACATGGATTATACCCCCGACGGCATCCGGGAAACCCAGAAAGCCTACCAGCCAGAATATAACCAGCACCACAGCAATCACATAAAGCAAATTCCCCATATGTGTTCTATTTTACTCTTTTGTTGGTACTGTCTCGTCTCAAAAGTTCAAGGAGCCTTCAAGCCCCTTTCCATTGTTTTTATTTGTACTTTAAAGTCATAGGTTTTACGTGCGCTTCTGCTAAATGATTTATAATTAACCACTATTTTATAGCACCTCAATCTTATTTTTGGAGCTTTCCCCACTTTTTGCGCAAGAGTCAGTTCGTGTACTGGCTCACTGGCAAAAGGCTGTGCCAGCACAGGCGGGCTTGTACTCCAAAGGGTTCTGAAAGCCGCGGCGCATAAGAAAAAAACAGTTGCTGACAGCACGGTTTTAAGTGCTATTCCTGTAGCAGCTATAGTAGCGCCTGAGCGCCTGCCTCCCCCGGAAACCTTGTTCCGCGAGATAGGGTAAGCTAAATTCTGTTAGCTTTGTATAGAAAATTTTGCATAGACAATTAAAGCTTATATCAACCTATGAAAAAAGTCGCAGTTATTGGCTCTGGCACAATGGGGAACGGCATTGCCCACGTTTTCGCCCAAAACGGGTTTCCGGTTTCCCTGGTAGACATCTCAGAAGAGGCCCTGCAGCGTGCCCTTGGCACCATCTCTAAAAACCTGGACCGGATTGTTGCCAAAGGAAACTTAACGGAAGAGCAGAAAGAGCAGACCCTGCAGAACATCACTACTTACACCAACACCCAGGAAGGCGTAAAAGAAGCTGACCTGGTGGTAGAGGCGGCCACGGAGAACGTGGACCTGAAGCTCAAGATCTTCCGGGACCTGGACAGCTTCACAAAGCCAACGGCAATTCTGGCCTCCAACACCTCCTCTATCTCTATCACCAAGATCGCCTCCGTTACCAACCGGCCTGATAAAGTAATTGGCATGCACTTCATGAACCCGGTGCCGGTCATGAAGCTGGTAGAGGTAATTCGCGGATACTCTACCTCTGACGAGGTAACGCAGCAAGTCCTCGACCTCTCCAAGCAGTTAGGGAAAGTACCTGCTGAGGCAAATGATTACCCTGGCTTTGTTGCCAACCGTGTCCTGATGCCCATGATCAACGAGGCGATCTATACCTTATTCGAAGGAGTAGCTGGCGTAGAGGAGATCGACACGATTATGAAATTGGGCATGGCGCACCCGATGGGCCCCCTGCAACTCGCAGACTTTATTGGCTTGGACGTATGCCTGTCTATTCTGAACGTACTATACGAAGGCTTCGGAAACCCGAAGTACGCCCCATGTCCTTTGCTGGTGAACATGGTGCAGGCAGGCCATAAAGGAGCTAAGTCTGGTCAGGGCTTCTACTCCTGGGCAAATGGCCCCAAAGATCTGGTGGTTGCAGACCGGTTTAAAAAGTAGTTCACTGTGTAAGGATTATCAGGGCGAGAGGATGCTTATCCGGACAATTCTCTTCATCTTGAAAATACTGATCCAGACAAAAAGGGCCTCTGCTAAGAGTAGCAGAGGCCCTTTTTCTTGGCCAATGCGTAACACTGACCGAATAACGACTCACTCTACACAGCCACCGCGTGGTCGCGCAGGACATCGTTAAGTGAGGTCTTCAGATCGGTGCTTTCCTTGCGCTGGCCAATGATCAGGGCGCAAGGTACCTGAAAGTCCCCGGCAGGGAATTTCTTGGTATAAGAACCCGGGATCACCACAGAGCGAGGTGGCACATAGCCTTTGTACACTTTCTCTTCGCTGCCTGTTACGTCGATGATCTTAGAGCTGCCGGTAATGGTCACACCCGCACCAATGACAGCCTCTTTCCCGATGCGGCATCCCTCTACCAGAATACTTCTGGAACCGATGAAAGCACCGTCTTCAATGATGACGGGCGCCGCCTGTACAGGCTCGAGTACGCCACCCAGGCCAACGCCACCGCTTAAGTGCACGTTTTTCCCTACCTGTGCACAGCTACCTACTGTTGCCCAGGTATCTACCATGGTGCCGGAATCCACATAGGCACCGATGTTCACATAAGAAGGCATCATCACCACGCCTCTGGCCAAAAAGGCACCATAACGCGCTACAGCGTGCGGAACCACACGAACGCCCAACTGCTCGTAGTTACGCTTCAGCGTGATCTTATCATGAAATTCGAAAGGACCTACCTCTATCGTTTTCATAGACTGAATCGGAAAGTAAAGCAGTACCGCTTTCTTTACCCACTCGTTTACCTGCCACTCCTCTCCATTCGGCTCGGCCACACGCAACTGTCCCTTATCCAACTCTTCGATCACCGTACGGATTGCCTCTACGGTATCATTTTCTTTTAAAAGCTCCCGGTTTTCCCAGGCCTGCTCTATGATTTGTCTTAACTCCATGTCTTATTTACTAGTAAAGAATGAAGAACAAAAGTATTAAATTTCGGCGATGTCTGAAAAGAGAATTCTGATCGCCTCCCTTCTGAAACCCGTGAACGACACCCGCCTGTATGAGAAACTAGGCCTGTCGCTGGCGAAAATCTCCCAAGTGCAGGTACACATCTGTGGTTTTGCGGCCCCCACGCCTTCCACAGCCCCTGCCAATGTTTTCTTTCATTCCCTCTTCAAGTTCAGGCGCCTTAGCCTTGGCAGGTTACAAGCCCAGCAAGACTATTACGCCTTCCTCCGCCAGGTAAAGCCATCCCTGGTTATTGTCGCTACGCACGAACTTCTTTTTACCACTTACCTGTACTGCCGCAAGCACCAGGTAAAGCTGATTTACGACGTACAGGAAAACTTTGCCTTAAACCTGAGGGCACAGGACAATTACCCTGAAGGAGTGAAACAACTGCTTGCCTGGGGCGTGCGGGGTGCAGAGCATGTGCTTGCCCGGGGTGTCGATCATTTCCTGCTGGCAGAGCAGAGCTACGCTACAGAGCTACCGTTCCTGGGGGCGAGGTTTACGGTACTGGAAAACAAGTTTAAACCCCCTTCTCACTACACCCTACCTGCCACACCGGTATACTTGCAACAGCCTTTAAAACTGCTGTACTCAGGAACCATCGCAACCATTTATGGCATTTTCGAAGCCATTGAACTCACAAAGAAACTACAGCACCAGGAAACCGGGACAAGCTTAACGATTATCGGCTACAGTCCGCAGGAGGCGACCTGGAGAGAAGTGCAACGCATGGTGGAGGGCCTGCCATTTGTCCGCTTGATTGGGGGGCAGCAACTGGTACCTCACCAGCAGATACTAGAGGAGATACAGAAGAGTACCCTCGGGCTACTCCCCTATCAACCCAACGAAAGCACCTTCCGCTGTATTCCGACGAAGCTGTTTGAATACATGGCCTATGCACTTCCCCTGCTCATCCAGGAAAACCCACTGTGGAACCGCATGCTGCAACAACAGGAGGCAGGAATTGCGATTGACTTCAAAGCAGCGAATGCCGCGGAACTGCTGCAAAGGCTCCGCAGGAAACCCTACTATAGCTTTGGCGTTCCTAAGGACGTGTTCTGGCTGCAGGAGGAGGAGAAGCTCCTTCCAGTAGTGCAGTCGCTTTTATGAAGCAGCACAGGCAGTATTAAATTTATTTTTAGGCTAGCCTAAACCAGAAAAAGTACTATATTTGTCTTATTAACCAAGAAAAACATGCGAAACTCAAGAATTGCAGGTGTAGGCCATTATGTGCCAGATAGAGTAGTAACAAACAAAGACCTCGAAAAGCTGATGGATACCTCGGATGAGTGGATCCGGGAGCGAACAGGCATTGTGGAACGCCGGTACTTTCAGGAAGGCGTTGATACGACTTCAAACATGGGGGCAGAAGCCTCCCGTAGAGCGCTGGCGATGGCCGGTGTGGAAGCCAAAGATGTGGACATGATTGTTTTTGCCACCCTTAGCCCGGATTATATCTTCCCAGGGTCTGGTGTACTCATGCAACGGGAGTTGGGCCTGAAGGAAATCCCCGCTCTGGACGTGCGCAACCAGTGCTCCGGTTTTATTTATGCCTTGTCAGTAGCCGATCAGTTCATCAAAACGGGTATGTACAATACCGTACTTGTGGTGGGAGCTGAGATACATTCCAGCGGACTCGATTTCTCTACCCGTGGCCGTGGGGTATCGGTTATTTTCGGCGACGGAGCGGGGGCAGTGGTATTAACGCCTTCTGAGAGCAACGACAAGGGTATTTTGTCGACACACCTGCATGCCGACGGTGAATTAGCTGAGGAACTGGCCGTAACAGCGCCAAACAGCAATAAGAAAGATCGCCTCACGCATGAGATGATCGACGACGGCAGCATTTACCCTTACATGAACGGTAACCTGGTGTTTAAGCACGCCGTGACACGTTTTCCGGAAGTAATTGAGGAAGCCTTACAGAAGAACGGGTATAAGCCGTCGGACATCGACCTGTTGGTACCGCACCAGGCCAACCTGCGCATCACCTCCTACATACAGCAGAAAATGGGACTGCCAACCGAGAAGGTTATGAGCAATATCCATAAGTACGGCAACACCACGGCCGCCTCTGTGCCCATTGCCCTGAGCGAGGCGTACGAAGAAGGCCGCGTGAAGGAAGGGGACCTGGTGTGCCTCGCCGCATTCGGCAGTGGTTTTACCTGGGCCTCTGCGCTTATCCGTTGGTAAATTTCCTGTTTAGAATGACTGTGTTTTGCATGCTAGTATAGTGGGACAGCTTAAAGTCTGTTTAAGCTATCGAACCATTCAAGACACAGTCATTCTGTTATTTAACCCTCTTAGCATCGACCTCGTGCACAGTTACACCGAAGAAAACTATATCAAAACCATTTTTAAACTCTCGGCAAACGGCACGCAGGAGGTAAACACCAATGCTATTGCCGAGGCCCTTGAAACACGGGCGGCCTCGGTGACTGACATGCTCCGGAAACTGAGCGCCAAGCAACTGGTGAATTACGTGAAGTATAAAGGGGTTTCGCTCACGCAGGAGGGAGAACAGGTCGCCCTGCAGGTGATCCGGAAGCACCGTCTGTGGGAGGTATTCCTGCTGGAGAAGCTAAAATTTAGCTGGGATGAGGTGCATGAGGTGGCAGAGGAACTGGAGCACGTAAACTCTCCCCTGCTCATACAGCGCCTGGACGAGTACCTGGGCTACCCGAAGTTTGACCCCCACGGCGACCCGATCCCATCGGAGTCCGGTCAGATGATGGTGAAGAAACAGCGGCTGTTGGCAGAACTGGAAATAGCGGAAGGCGGGGTAGTGGTAGGAGTAAACGACTCACAGCCACTGTTTTTACAGTACCTGAATAAAGTAGGAATTTCGCTCGGGTCCCGGATACGGGTGGTCGACAAAATGGCCTACGATCATTCGCTGGAGATCGTGCTGGAAGAGGAGAAAAGCCTCCTTCTCTCCAGTGAGGTATCCCGAAACATTTTCCTGTCGGCTTAGGCAAAAGTACCGGACCAGGGAAACAAAAGGAATCAGGACCTAAATGGTAGTACCATACTTGTTGCTTAGACAATACAGTTGTCTAAGCCCTTTGGGGAAAAATGGGGCAATAGAATAAAGATTAAAAGCGATCATTGCTACTTAAGCAAGCATGCAACCACAAAAGATCTGTTGCTAACACAACAGACAGACAAAGCCTACCAACAAGACACAAGTTCATAGCTTTTCTATATGCTGACACAGGAGCCAATTTCAAGCAAGTCTTTAGAAGAAGTACATGCTTCTATCGACACGACCAAAAGCACAGGGTTCTGGAAGAAGCTACTGTCTTTTCTGGGGCCTGCCTACCTCGTTAGTGTGGGGTATATGGACCCGGGCAACTGGGCAACCGACATAGCCGGGGGTAGCCAGTTTGGCTATAAACTAATCTGGGTGCTGCTGATGTCTAACATCATGGCCATCCTGCTGCAAAGCCTGAGTGCCCGCTTAGGCGTGGTACGTGGCAAGGACCTGGCACAGGCCTCGCGCGAGGCTTACCCCAAGTTCATTAACATTCCCCTGTACATACTGGCCGAGATCGCCATTGCCGCCTGTGATCTGGCTGAAGTGCTGGGCATGGCCATTGGTCTGCAGTTGTTGTTCGGCGTTCCGCTCCTATGGGGTGTCACCCTCACCGTGCTCGACACCTTCCTGTTGCTTTTCCTCATCAACAAGGGCATGCGCAAGATGGAGGCCTTCATCCTGGTGCTGGTATCTATTATCGGAGGCGCCTTTGTGCTGGAAATGTTCTTTGCTGAGCCAAACGCCGGCGAGCTGGTGAAAGGGCTGGTGCCTTCCCTTCCCAACAACGAAGCGCTGTACATTGCCATTGGTATCATTGGGGCCACCGTCATGCCACACAACCTGTACCTCCACTCCTCCCTTGTACAGACGCGCAAAATTGAGCGGACACCGCAAGGCATCTGGCATGCCATCCGGTATAACTTTATCGACTCAGCCGTTGCCCTGAATCTGGCGCTGTTCGTAAACGCCGCTATCCTTATCCTGGCCGCAGCGGCCTTTTATGAGAACGGGATCTACACCGTTACGGAGATCAAGGATGCGCATGAATTCCTGGCTCCTCTCTTGGGTACAGAATGGGCCCCTGTCCTTTTTGCCGTAGCCCTTATCGCGGCAGGGCAAAGCTCTACCCTCACCGGCACGCTGGCGGGTCAGATCGTGATGGAAGGGTACCTGAACCTGCGCATACAGCCCTGGCTGCGCCGCATGATCACACGCCTGATAGCGGTGGCTCCGGCCCTCTTTGTCATCATCTACTTTGGAGAAGATCAGACTGGGGAGTTACTCGTGCTAAGCCAGGTGGTGCTGAGTCTGCAGCTCGGTTTTGCCGTGATTCCCCTGATCCATTTCGTGAGCCATAAGGAGCGCATGGGCGAGTTCGCCATCGGCGCCAGGATAAAAGCCGCTGCCTGGCTTATCGCCACAGTTATTGTGATTCTGAATGCCAAACTCGTTTGGGACCAGATCGCCGAGTGGATCACACAGGCAGAGCACCCTGCGGTTTACTGGCTGACGGTGGTTCCGGTTGCGACGGCTTGTGCGGGCCTGCTCATCTACATCACCGTACAACCACTGCTCTCCCACACCTTTGCCAGCCACACGGTTCCCCAGCACTACCGCCCTGTACAGTACCAGGCACAAGTGGCGCCGGCCTACCAGCGCATTGCCATCGCGCTGGACTTTTCAGAGGCCGACCACCAGGTACTGCACCATGCGCTCGCTGTCGGCAAGCCCGAAACAGAATACCTCCTGATCCATGTGGTCGAGTCAGCCGGTGCCAGAATATTGGGGCAGGATATCCACGACTACGAGACGAACACAGACCGGCAAAACTTAGAACGCTACGCTCAGGACCTACACAACCAAGGCTATAGCGTACAGTTCGAGTTGGGCTACGGCAGCCCCAAGCGAACGATTCCAGAAATGGTAAAAGCCTTTGATGCGGACTTACTTGTCATGGGCTCGCATGGTCACCGGATGCTGAAAGACCTGGTGCTGGGAACAACCATTGATGCGGTGCGACATGCCGTTACTGTTCCGGTGCTGGTCATCTAAGCAGCGGGTTTGTTGGTTGAACCTTCATCTCCTGCACAATTGTTGCTTCATAAAATCAGGATTCAGGCACAGGACAACCAGGGCTTTGTGTTTGCTATGAAAGTCTTTCTGGCGCAATGCAAGTAAATGCAAGAAGCTTGCATTGAATAGTCAGAATCCTGTATCTTAACGTAAAAGCTAAAAACTCAAGAAATGCGTCGTAACCTCATCGCTTCTCTCCTTTTGCTGTCTCTCCCAGCGCTTTCCAGCTTCGCCCCTGCTGCGACCGAAGGAACGTGCCCCACAGGTCCTGTAACACAGGCAGCGCTTGCGGAGAAACCGGAAAGCCCCGTAGCCACTACCATCCAATGGCTTAGTATAGAAGAAGCGGCAGAAAAGATGAAGCAGGAGCCACGCAAACTCGTCATTGATGTGTATACCGACTGGTGCGGCTGGTGTAAAAAAATGGACAAAGAGACCTTTACCGACCCAAAGGTGGTAGCGTTGGTAAACGAACACTATTACGCCGTAAAACTGGATGCAGAAGGCAAAAAACCTATCACGCTCAATGGCCATACTTTTGAGTTTAAGCCGGAGTACAAAGCCCACGAGCTGGCCGTGGCCCTGCTGAACGGGCAAATGAGTTTCCCTACGACTGTTTACCTGGACGAGAAAATGAATATGCTCACACCTGTGCCTGGCTATCTGGATGCAGCAAAGTTCTCACAGGTACTCCGCTACTTCGGCGAAAACCACCACAAAGCCATGAGCTGGCAGGAATTTGAGCAGAAGAAGTAGCACTTTCATTCCTTCTTTTAGGGAAGAACTTTCTTTGCTCCCTCTAGCTCAGCCTACTCAAACAGCCATAAGCCTTATTCTGCAGATGCTCATCGGCCAACTGTGCAGCAGCATGGCATGCGCTATAAATTGGCAGTAGTTAGCGGCTTGTTTTGATCTCACAGCTTGAGTAATTCTTGCGTTCTATTTTCAGGAGCATCATCGGGATTCCCTTTGGTACTTTCTCCGCGTGTGTTTATAGCAGAGGTTAAAGTTTCGCTTCCTTCAACCTCATACGTGGCTATCTACCACTCCTCGTATAAAAGCCCTACCTTTGCAGTATAAAACAAGAATCAGACCTTGACGAATACCTATTTAGATAACGATACCATTGTGGCAGTAGCCACAGCACCAGGCGTAGGCGCTATCGCCGTGATCCGGCTATCAGGGCCGGAGGCGATTGCCATAACCAATACTGTTTTCAGGGGGAAAGACCTCAGCAAGCAAGCCAGCCATACCATCCATTTCGGTACCATCCGCGACGAGGAAAAAGTGCTGGACGAGGTGCTGGTGTCCCTTTTTGTGGCTCCCCACTCCTACACTAAAGAGAACGTGGTGGAAATCTCCTGCCATGGCTCCGATTACATTGTACAGCAAATCGTCAAGCTATTGCTCAAGCATGGGGCACGCCTGGCCAATGCCGGGGAATTTACCAAGCGTGCTTTCCTGAACGGGCAGTTTGACCTGGCGCAGGCTGAAGCGGTGGCAGACCTGATCTCCTCTGACTCAGCCCTCTCTCACCAGGTAGCCATGAAACAGATGCGCGGCGGCTTTTCGCAGGAGATCAAGCGCCTGCGCGCCGAGCTGGTACACTTTGCCTCCATGATCGAACTGGAGCTGGACTTTGGGGAGGAAGACGTGGAGTTTGCTGACCGGGAGCAGTTGCGTACGCTCATCCTGAATATTCAACGCATTATCCGGGAGCTACTCAAATCCTTCGAACTGGGCAACGTAATCAAGAACGGTGTCCCGACCGTAATTGTGGGTAAGCCCAATGCAGGCAAGTCAACCCTGCTGAACAAGTTGCTGAACGAGGAAAAAGCCATCGTGTCGGATGTACCCGGCACTACCCGCGACTTTATTGAGGATGAGATCAACATCGAGGGTATCACTTTCCGCTTCATCGATACAGCCGGTCTGCGGGAAACAACCGATAAGGTAGAGGCTATTGGCGTAGAGCGCACCATGCAGAAGCTTAGCCAGTCCTCCCTCATCATCTACCTCTTTGATATCACGGAGGTAACGGCCGCGGAAGTACAGGCCGAACTCGACAGACTAAACCCCCAAAAGCTGCCTTTGGTAGCTGTCGCTAATAAAACGGACGTGGCCTCCCCAGAAAAACTCGCAGCCTTTGCCAGTATCGAAGGGCTGGTACAAATCTCCGCGGCCGAGGGAGCGAACCTGGATGAGCTAAAGCAGGCGCTGGTAGAGAAGGTGAACCTGGGAAAACTAAATACGCAGAGCCAGACCATTGTTACCAATTTGCGCCACGTTGATAGCCTGAACAAAACGTACGCGGCCCTGGACGATGTGCTTAACGGACTGGGACTGGGCATCAGCAATGATTTGGTAGCTGCTGATATCCGCCGCGCCCTTTACAGCTTAGGCGAGATCACAGGAGAGATCACCACGGACGATCTGCTGGATAATATTTTTACCAAGTTCTGCATCGGCAAATAAGACCTCAAAAAATACCAAATCAACACTACCTGAAAAAGACCGTATACGGCGCGTATACGGTCTTTTTTTTATACATAAAACACATACCGAATCCCTGTCATCTTCGTATATTTCAACTACATTTGTACCTCGCTTGTATCGGGTACAGGAATTTTGTACCTCGAAATAACATCAAGGCGAAATTACTTGACATACTTAACTCTAATGCTACTAAAACAACATTATTAGCACTTGACTAGACCATGAGCTCGAATATAAAGATACAGCGGATCTGCCAACACTGCGGCAAGGAATTCACCGCCAGGACCACGGTCACCCAATACTGCGGAGATGCCTGCGCCAAGCGGGCCTATAAGGCTAGGCAGAAGGCAGCCAAAGTGGAAACCAGCAACCGCCAGACAAAGGCTATTAAAGAAAAGCCCATGGAGGATCTGAAGGCGAAAGAGTTTCTGACAATCAGGGACACGGCAACGCTCCTGAGTTGCAGCAGGCAGACTGTCTATAACCTCATCAAAAAGAACATTCTGCAATCCGTGAATCTGTCAGAAAGAAAGACCATTATAAAACGGTCTGACATTGACCGCCTCTTCCAGCTTACCCCGCTACAGCGTCCTGCCGAAGAGCAAGTTCAGGACACCTTCGATCCGGACGAGTGCTACAACCTAAAGGAAGTACAGGCCCTTTACCGCATCTCCGAGAAAGCCCTGCATGAACTGATCAACCGCAACAGTATCCCCAGGTATAAACAAGGGATTTATGCCTATGTGCCCAAGGCCCAGATAGACAGCCTCTTTGGCCCGCAAATAAACAAGGAAACAAAAACAAGGGAGCCATGACAAAAGTAAAGCTACGCCGTAAGCCCATTTCCCAGGGGCGCCAGACGCTCTACCTGGACTTCTACCCTCCCATCCCGCACCCGGACACAGGTAAGCTGACCCGCCGGGAATTTCTGAGCCTTTACCTGTACGAGAACCCAAAGGCTCCTTTTGACAAGCAGCACAACAAGGAAACACTGCTATTGGCAGAGAATGTGCGCGCCCAGCGGCAGCTGGAAGTGCAGCACAGGCAGTACGGCTTCCTGTCGGCCGAGCAGCGGAACCGAAGGCTACTGGACTACTACCGGGAACAGGCTGACAAACGAAACGGATCGAACAGCGGCAACTGGCAGAGCTCTATCTATTACATGGAGCAATTCTTCCATGAGGGGGTAAAGCTCTCTGAATTGAATGTGGCTGCCTGCGATGATTTCAAACGATACCTGCTCACCGCCAAAAGCCAGCGCAGCCGGAAAAGAACCCTGTCCCGGAACACGGCCCTCTCCTACTTCAACAAGTTCAAGGCTACCCTGCGCCAGGCCTACAAGGAGGACCTGCTCAAAACGGACCTGAACTTCAAAGTTTCATCTATCAGGGCCGCCGAAACAAAGCGGGAGTACCTCACGCTGGAGGAACTGCAGGCGCTTAGTGACACCGCATGCCTACTTCCTATTCTGAAGCAGGCAGCAATCTTCTCTGCCCTCACGGGGCTGCGGTTCTCCGATATTCGGAATTTAACCTGGGGGGAGCTCCAGGAAAGCAAGGCCGAAGGGCACTACCTGCAGTTCAGGCAGCAGAAGACAAATGGAGTAGAGGTGCTGCCCATCCCGGAGCAGGCGGTGCGTCTCTTAGGCGAGAAGGGGCCGCCAACAGAAAGAATATTCAAGGACCTGGAATACTCCGCTTACAACAACACCCTGCTAAGAGAATGGGTCAAAGAAGCGGGAATCACCAAGTATATTACCTTCCACTGCTTCCGCCACACTTATGCTACCCTACAGCTGTCCTTGGGGACAGACATTTACACGGTATCAAAGCTCCTGGGGCATCGGGAGCTGAAGACGACCCAGATTTATGCTAAAGTCATAGACAAAGTAAAACGGGAAGCTGCTGACAAAATCAGGCTGGACATTTGAAATAATAGCATGAGAGCAGTTTTATATTCTACCGGAAGAATGAGTGGCGGCAGGCTAAGAGCAGGTTGACCGGCTGTAACCAGAACCCCTATCACGGACTACTTCAAAGCCATCATTTGTCCTGATATTAAGTTCTGTCAGTCACAGTTCCGAATATCAGGAAAAGCCAGAACGGCGCTGCTACTATGGCCACAACCTCTGAAACAAGAAAAGTCACAGTAGTAGCAGGCAAAGGACGAGGAAGCCTACAACTACCGCAAAATGACTACTACCATTGCAGTTGTAACTCAAAATTAAATCAGTTATGGAAACGTACACATTCGAACAATTGCCGCTGGCCGTGAGCCTGCTGCATGAAAAATTAAACCAGATCGAGCGACTCCTGCTGGAACGACAGGAGCAGCAAAAGCCAGACGAAATTTTCGACACGGCACAGGCTGCGGCATTTCTCAATGTGTCTGTTGCCACCATGTACACCAAGGTCTGCAACCAGGAATTGCCGGTTAACAAAAGGGGCAAACGGCTTTATTTTTATAGATCTGAGCTGGAGGAGTGGATCAAGGGAGGCAGAAAAAGAACTGCA
Organism: Pontibacter ummariensis; assembly: GCF_900188175.1. GTDB lineage: Bacteria > Bacteroidota > Bacteroidia > Cytophagales > Hymenobacteraceae > Pontibacter > Pontibacter ummariensis. Next base: position 163,028 of record NZ_FZOQ01000009.1, read on the forward strand.
GATGAACTGCGCCTGAAAGCACAAGAACATGTAAACAAAGGTAAGAAGTACAGGCGGTACTGATTATTTACTTAAGTCTGAAATTTCAAATAAGAGGTTCTGTTTTAGCAACTATAGTTCGATTCCCCTACGGGCTACCAAGAGGGAAAAGTCAGTTTCACCACTGCTTTTCCCTCTTTCTTTTTGCCCCATTTTCTGCGAAATCTCGCTTGCAAGGCCGAAAAAAGAGTTTACCCGCTGGGTTCGATAAGCCTCTTTTTCTCGGTCATATTGCACCCCTTCCGGAAACACCAGTGCCTGTAGCCTTCTACGCTTAGACGCGTCAGCTTTACCCCAAGAGGATGAGAGGTTTAGCATCATTTTCAGTCCGTTTTCCAGCAGCATTTTGTGGTTCGATAAAGGCCCCGAGAGCTTTTCCAGGTTTACCTCTATTTCCCGCATCTCTGCCTTCAGCTCTGCGCTGAACTTAGAGAAGATCTCACGATCTATCTCCCCGTAGGCGTATCTTCTTTCCAGCGTGTCCAGCTTCTTTTTCAGCTCTGTTAGCTGCAGCTTCAGCCGCTTCTCCTCCTGCTCATGGTCCTGGCTCAGCCTCTTGAACACCTGCCCCATCATCTCTTGCACCTGCGGCAAAAGGATTGGGTCAATCTGGTACTCCTTCAGCAGTCCCTGGTAAAGTTCGTGCATCTTTCCTGCATTGCGGTTGAGGCAGCAGCCTTTAGTATTGCATTTGTAGTAGTGGATGCCCTTCTTCTTCATTTCATACCCGGTCAGGGGCTTGTTGCACGAGCCGCACTTGATGTGGTGGCGCAAAGGCAAATGCTCGTCTTCCTTCACCTGGGTGTAGCCATGGGCATTCTGCGCCTGCAGCCCGTTCACCCGCAGAAACAGGTCCCGGGAAATGAGTGGCTCGTGCCTACCTTCTATCACTTCCCCCTCTTCCAGAAGACCATGGGTGATAAGCCCACAGTAAAAGGGGTTGCGGAAGATCTTGGTGAGCGTCTGGTTGTAGAGTGAGAGCCCCTGCGCCTTCAATCGCTTGATGATGTCGGTGTTGGAGAGCCCCTGCTCGGCCTTCAGCTGAAAGGCCAGGCGAATGAGCTTGCCTGTTGTCTTGTTGGGCTTTATCACCTGCTCGCCATTCACCTTATACTGGTCATAGCCTATTGGGGCTTTGCCCATCAGGTAGCCCTTCCTTATCTTGGCCTCCATGCCCGTCACGCACTTCTCCCGCCGCTGGTCGTTGTCGAACTGGGAGAAGAGGAGATGGATGCCCTGCTGCAGCTTGCCCGATGAGGTCATGGTGTCCATCGGCTGGGTGACGGCCACCACGGATATACCCAGCTGGCTCAGCTGGTCGATGATATGAATAGCAGAGGAGCCGGAGCGGGAGAAGCGGTCGTGGCTGTAGACGATGATGTGGCCAATATTGTGGCGGCTCTTTTTCACAAAGTCGAGCATTACCTTAAACTCTTTCCGCTCATCTGATTTAGCACTCTCATAGGTGCCGCCGAAGGTCTCCACCACCTCATAACCGTGGCGCTCCGCATAAGCTCTGCAATGCTTCAGCTGCGTCTCCAAGCTCTGGTTCGTCTCGGCCTGTTCCTTCGTGGAGACGCGGGTGTAGATGACTGCTACTTTCCCCCTGGTAGCGGCTTTGCTCTTCTTCTTGCCGGTTTGCTGCGGAAGGGCAAAGATGCTCAGGTCCTGTTTGCCGGTGTTTGCAGCTGGTTTGCCTGTGGTTGCTGCTGGTTTGAAGTTGTTTGCTCTGGTTTGCTTTTTCATCGTTTTATTGTTTGCTGCCACGCTTTTTGTTGTTTTTCTTCGTTTGCTTTGCCTGCTTCATACGCTGACAGAACTGCTCCTGTATCTTTGGCTACTGTCTGTAACATCTCGTACATCAGGCAGGAGAGCCGAATCATCTGCTCCACCATGCCTTCAGCCTCGTCCTTGGGGAGATGGCCATAGCCGGTGGTGGATAGTAGCCTAACCACATGGTCTGCCCTAAGCTGCCGGTCTTCCTTGATAAGAAGGTAAAGTCCGTCGTCCTGCTGGTCTCCTAATTCGGGTTCTGATTTCTGAGACTTCTCCTGCTCTTTTAGCGTTTCGTTTCTCGGCTCTTTGTTTTTTTCTTGCCTTGATTGTTCTTTTCTAACTGTGATCACGGAATTAGTCGGTTCCGCAGCCGCCTGAGGTTTTTAGTGTTTTGCCCAGCGCGTTTGCAAACGGTTTGCAACGGCATGTTTGCAGTTCGTTTGCGCCGGCTGCCATTGATCAGCGGTCCTCCCCGCGTGAGGCACAGCAGCGTTTGGCTAAGCGTTTACACTATGGCTACAGGCGCTTTCTTTTGCTGCGCTTGGAGAGCACCAGCTCTCCTCTGTTCGACTTAAGCGTAACCTCCATTTCCTGCTTGTCATGGATGGCCTGAATCACCTGCCACTCCTGCGGGGTGAGCAGGTCCAGCTGCTTTGCCTTCTCCTCCGTGTGCGGGTTGGCCTTGAAATCCAGCACTTCCCCGGTGACGGAAAGGTACAGGTGCGTCCGGTTCGGCCTCGCCTCCCCCGTAGCCTCGCCCCACAGCTGAAACTGCCCGCAGGGGAAGATCACTACCCCCAGCTCGTCGGGGCTGCCCAGCTGGTAGAGCAGCAGGAGCTCCAGCAGGGGCATCTCCATGCCGGCCAGCCGCTGGAAAGGCCGCTCTGACTCCAGTTCATCTAATATCACCTCTCGCTGCGTCTCCGGCAGCCGCAGCCTCTCAATCGCCTGCCGCAGCTGCTGCCGCACCTCTGGCGTCATGGCGCTCATGAACATGGCGTTAAGGCTTCCCGGGTCTACTTTTTTGAACAGGTACTCCTTGAGCTGCCGGATGCTCTCCAGCGGACAGCCCAGCAGGCGCAGCCTGTCGATCATGCGCACCCAGATGAACTCGGGGAAGGAAAGCAGGTTCTTTTTGCCCTCCGGTATCTCCAGGGGCAGAAGCTCTGCGCGGTGCCAGTCGTGGAAGCGCTTGGCGGTGATGCCCGCCTCCCGCACGGAGAAGAGGCGGCTGTGGAAGCGCCTCTTGAAATCCTCCGCCCCGGCTGCGCTGCCCAGGCTAAGGGAGGAGAAAAGCCCCTCCTGCACGATAGTCTCTACTATCTCTGATGTCTCTTGTTCTCTTCTCATTTCTGTTTGTTACCTAAAGGTAATATATTAATTAACATATATACTGCTTTGTACATTTTTTGTATACCGATCCGCTTATTCTTTCAGGACTGGTGCCTGAAAGCTTTGGGTAAGGTGGGTAAGCAAACCGGGCAAGAAAAGCTTACCCACTTTTGCAGGTTCCCGTGTTGGTCCAATTGATGGCTGAAACAGCTTCTTAAAGGGCTGATTAGGGCCATCAGGAGCTCTATTGGAGCAGCACCTGCCCCGTGGGTAAGCTAACTTCTGTTTTTACCCTTACTCTGGTTACCCATCTTACCCGCTTGCTAATGGACCGGCTGCGTTAGAACGGAGGGGCCGTATCCGGGACAGCGGCAGGTTCCAGGCTGTTGTTCCTCTCCACCTCCTCCCACTTCAGCTCTCGCACCAGATAGCCATAGCTGCCGCCCCGCTTGATGCGTGTGAAGCCGTGCTTGCGCAGGGACTTGCCGATCTTGTTGACGCTGGCGTCGGTGACGCTGATCTTAGTCTTCTCGGCCAGCTTTGCCACGATCTGGGAGGCGGTCAGGAACTGGCGTGGCTCGTTCTCACACGGCTTCATAAACCAAGTGAGCAGCATCTCCTCCTCCACGCTCAGCACCTGAAAGCGCTCGTTGCCGGCGGTGATCGCCTTTATCTCCTCTTTGTCGAACCAGAACCGGAAGCCGTTCTTGTAGAGGTGCAGCGCCTGGGCGTAGGCCATGTCCAGGTCAACCTGGTGCTCATAATCTATGTCCGTGACCTCGAAGCAGAGGAAGCGCCTGCTGCCGGTGGTGTCATTGAGGAACTGGGCCGTGTTGACAGAGCCCGCGAAGCTGGCTCTTCTGGGCATCTTCTCATGGTGGTGCCCGTAGGCCCTGCGCACCTTGATCTCACTTTTGGTCACCATCTCCTTCAGGGCCCCGATCTCACTGCGGTTCAGGTTCTCCAGCTCGTCGAGGTTGATGAGCATGTTCTCTGAGAGCTGCTGCAGCGCGTCCTTGTTGCCAGGGTTTATCTCGCCGGAGTAGAGGTACTCCTTCAGCTGGCCCGGCACCAAACCCAGCACCCAGGTGGTCTTGCCCAGCCCCTGACCGCCGCTGAGCACGATGAGCGTATGGTTGACAGCCTTCTCGTCCAGCACACCCGCCACCATGGCCACAAACCACTTCCTAAAGCACAGCTGCCACTGCTCGGGATCAGTGGTGGTGACGGAGGATGCCAGCTGCCGGATGAAGTCAGTCTCCCCATCCCAAGCCGGGAGATTCTTGAAGTAGAACTTGAAGGGGTCATAGAGCGGACAGAAGTCAGAGGAAAGCAGGATGCGCAGCTCTGACTGGCTCACGCGCACCTGCGCCTTCTTCATCTCCCGCAGCATCGTGCTCTCGGCCCTGTCGTCCAGTTGTCGCCACTTCCCCTTTGCACTCGTCCTGTACTCCTGCCTGGAGGTGACGCTGTTGTGACGGAACTCGTAGCGGCTCAGCAGGAACTCCTCTATCCTGTCGATGTTCGTGTCACCCTGTACTTTGCCGTCAGCACCGCCAACCTCATCCATGTTCCACTCTGTAAATGGGTTTTCCGCGCCTGCCGATGCAACAGCCTGTTTAGTATAGGCCTGCAATTTGGCCTCGTCTGCGGCTTTAGGCGTTTGCACTCTGTTTGAGGAAGGTTTGAACTGCTTTGTGCCGTGCTCCTGAACAGTGGAATAGGCGCTCCTGACAGACGCCGCCACCTCCTGGGCATCGTATCCGAAGTCAATCAGCAGGAAAGACAGTGCATCTGCCTCCTGAATACCGTAGCGGTTCAGGTTACAGGCCAGCTGATGTACGAAGCTGTTGCGGCTGCCTTCGATAAAGTCGTACTTTCGTTCAGTGAGGGACACGCAGTGCCTGTACAACAGGTCCGTATCGGCTTGCAATGCGCCTAGAGAAGGAGTATGATTGTTTGCAGCTAGTCTGCTACTGCTGTTTTCAATCCGTTTGCCGGTGGTTTGATCGGTGCCATCAACGGGCACTTTGCCTATCCGCTCTGTGCCTGCCAGTGCCTTTACCGGGAAAATATGGGAAGAAGAGTTCAGATACAACTCTTCGTCACAGGAAACAAAGCAGAGCCGCGTCACGTCGCTGCCCGACTCGTCCACTCTTAGCCCCAGTAGGCGGGCATAGTGCTCCTTAACCTGGCTGTAGGCCTGTTTGTGCTCAGCGGCTACACCTGGAATGCGCACCAGCACTTTCAAGCCGTTGCCTGAAGGGCTCGTGAAGGTTGCGTAGGTGTAAGGGGCTGCAACTATAGCCTGCCTTGACTCTCTGAGTTCCTCTTCCGGGAGCTTGTCCAGGTCAAGCACCACCAGGGCTGAATAGGTATGCAGGTGCTCTAGCCTGCGACCACCCTGGAACCTGCCTGATGGGGTAAAGGCTAACAGGCTTCTCTTTGCCTGCTCGTATTCCTTTACCCTGCCATCGTGCAGCAGTGCGCGCACCTGCCCCACTTCTTTGCGGTACACTCCCGCTTGGATGTTGTGGAGAACGTCTTCAATGGGCCTGTTTTCCTGGATGTTTGTAAAATTTTGAAATACGCTTACAAGACTCATGATGCGTCACACTCAGAAGAGGGTGCGACGTGAGTTTTTGTGAATAAGCGCCAGGCAATTGCTGCAACCGCCCCTCGCGCAAGGGCTACAAGTAGAAATAACTCTATCATAAACTTTGTTCGTTTTGTCTATGAAGGCAATTTCTAAAACAACTGAACACGGCGGGGAAGTACGTCTTCCGTCAGGGATTCCGTCAAAAATTCCGTCAGTTTTTGAGTTTACACATAGAACATCTTCGTCTTCTTGCCGTGGCGGGCAAAGTTCGTTTGCAGGGCCTCCACCCTGTACTCCCCTGTCACCGGGTCCACGTACTTTGAGAACTTGTCGAAGGTGTCTATCAGCATGTAGCAGTAAGCGTGTGTTGAGGACGTGTCAGTGTCTATCTTGTCGAAGAACTCATACACAGCCTCCAGGATATCCTTCTGGGTCCCGTTCACCTTGATCTTAACGCTCTCCAGCCTTAGGTCTGACCCGTGGAAGCAGGTGTGCACCCACTGCTTTACCTGGGCCTTCTCCACAATGTTCCTCTTGCCCCCTCTTTTCTTCGGCCTGGACAGCCTCGTCACAAAAAAGCTTTCCGTTTCCTCTATCACCACAGGCTTGCCATCGCGCATGGCTTTTATCCTGTAGTCCTGCTCCTCGAAGTGTTTTGGGTTTCGCTGGGCCAGTTGCTTTTTCTTCTCCAGCCAATCCACAAGGATGAGGGCAAGGTCTGCCCTAAACCTTGTGTTGTTTATATACGTGACTGCATCCATCGGAATCCACTCCGGGCTCATCCTAACGAAGAAGACAAAATCACTCAGTAGTCCTTTGAACCTGAACATGTGGTAATCCAGGAAGGTAGACATGGCGGAAAGCTGACTTGCGTTGAACACGTTGAGGTAGTAGAACTTCCACAGCTCCATTCTTAGAGCATCTGGCTGTTCCTGGTAATACTCTTCGGGATGCTGAGTGACGTATTGGTGAACGCTTTCCTGATCATCTCCTTGAAAAATGTAAGAGATATAGTCTGTTATTTGCATAGGTACTTTAAGTCTTTTTGACTTTGAAAGTTAGAGGTATTCCCGAACAAGAACGAAGACAGTTATGCTTAAACAAGTCTTTTGACAGTACTCTAATGCTACCTCAACTTTTGTGATATTTGTTAAGCTGCAAAACCATAACCTAATTCAGCCTGCTCATAAAGGTGCTGATACACTACATCTGTTTTCTGTATAAAAACCGTTCTGCTGTAAGAATCTGGCAGGTGCTGGTTCAGTATCTCCTGTATCTTGTGCTTAACTGCTTCCTGCGTTCTCTTCTCCTTATGCCATTCTTGGATTAATATCTTATTCTTTGCATCAAACAGTACTGTTAATAAATCCTGAGCTGCTAGTTTAACCTGTTTCTCCTCGTCCTTCGTAAGTTTTCTATCCTTGCTTAGCAGGTCAAAAACCTGGAGCTGCTCTTCTGTCATTCCTTCTTTGGCAGCGCGGGTTTGTTCTTCGCTAAGATCCTCTGCCTGCTTCACTAGTTCCTCGTAAGCTTCCTCAATGGAAAGGCTGCCAGAGTTATAGTCATCAATAACTCTTTGGAAACGCTCCAGAAAGTGACCCCTCATCTTATTTTGCCCCAGCATCTGCTTAAGCTTTATTTCCATTAGCTCTCGCAAATCGGCGAACTGAATATTTTTATGCTGTTTCTCCGGGAACTGCTCCCGTAGCTTGGCAAAGTTAAGCTTGCTGAGATCAATGAGGCTTGCGGTCTTCATAATTACCCTCTCGTGCGCTACCTGTAGATCACCCTGCCCTACCACGCTGGTATCTAGCAGTTCATCAATTCTTCTCTTTGCTCTTTCTACTTCTTCATCCTGGTCAACCTGGCGGTCCACCACTTTGCGCAGATATTCAAAAACGTCACGTGCTCTTTTGGTCTCAGGGTAGTCATATATTTCTGGTTTAGCCGAATCGTAGAGTGCAGATATTGTGTTTTCGTATAGGTTCAGCTGCTTTTTATATTCATCCTTTTCTAGAATGATATTGGCGTACTCATTGAATAGCTCTACCTCCCTGAATCCTTTTTCTCCAATAGCTAGGATAGCGTCTATGTCAGCTCCTAACTCTTTGCAATAGGCTTTAGCCTCACTTATGGCTTGGTTTAAGATCTCGAGCAGCTCTTCAAACTCCCGCACCGGAAACTCTTCTTCTGTCTGCTCTTTATTTCTACCCTTCGTACCTTCCGCATAGTCTGCCAAGGCTATTTTCAGATTTCTGAATACTCCGAAATAGTCGATTACCAAGCCGTTCTTCTTCCCTTCAATGACGCGATTAGCCCTGGCTATAGTTTGCATTAGGGTATGGTTCTGAAGCGGCTTATCCAGATATAATGTAGAAACAGACGGTGCATCAAATCCTGTAAGCCACATGGCTGTTACAAACACAACGCGGTAAGGGTTATTTGGGTCTTTAAAGAAATCCTCGATGTTCTGCCCATCCTCATTCGGGTAATCCATCAGTCTGCGGTGCGGACGGATTTCTAAGCCTTCTTTTTTGAACATCTCCTCTTCTTCTCTATCACTTCCCTCCTGGCTCACTACAGCAGCCATCTTTGTTTCTTTTATGAAAGCAATCGCGCGTTCATGTCTGGCTTTTTTTGCTGGATCAGTCTCATCTTTTGCTTTTTTATGCAGCTCCTTCAGTTCTTCTTTCAGGTAGTGCTGCACCTTATCAAACATTCTTACCGCAGTAAATTTATCTATGGAAATCACCATAGCCTTCATAGGCTTTCTATTTCCATTTTCATCTTCTGCATCAAGGCGATAAGGGAAATGCTGTACAATGTGTTTGGCGATCTCATTCAGACGATCATCACGGCGCACTACATGTAGTAGAGTAGAGTATTCTTTGTCCAGCTTTTTCTTCTGCTCTTCGCTCAGGTTTTCATCCTCTAGTATCTGCGCTGCCTCCCCTACCAGGTTTTCATTCACCTGCTCTACACGCGGTACACTCTTCTTATAGAACATGGGTACGGTGGCTCCATCTTCTATGCTTTGGGCGAAGTTGTATTCTGATACATAGCCTCCGAACCACTCCTCTGTTAGACCACTTTTTAGCAGGGGTGTACCTGTAAAAGCTATGTATTGCGCATTTGGCAAGGCAATGCGCATGTTTTCAGCGAGCCCCTTGTACTGCGTACGATGGGCTTCATCTACCATCACAATCCAGTTATCCCGATCAGTTAGCTTTGGGAATATTTTTCCTTTCTCAATACCAAACTTGTGGATGAGTGTGAAGAGATAAGTTTTATTAGATTGCAGGTACTCCTGCAATTTATCTCTGGAAGAGGGGCGGTAATAGTTTTGCTGCTGATCCTTAGTCTCAACGACTGTTTCTGTCTCTACAAAGTTTCTGTAAATCTGGCTATCCAGATCTTTGCGGTCTGTTATAATAAGAAATGACCAGTTACCATCTAACTTATAGTTAATCTTTCGGGAAAAGAAGATCATAGAGTAAGATTTACCCGAGCCTTGCGTGTGCCAGAACACACCTAACTTTCCGTCTCTCTTTTGATCTGGGGTATTAGCATTTTCAAGAGCCCTTATCGCATTATTGACTCCTAAGTATTGATGGTTCTTCGCGAGAATCTTAACCTTGTTCTTGTGGTACAACACAAAGTTTTCAAAGTAGTCGAGCAGGTTAACCTTAGTACATAGGCCTTCTCCGAACAGCTTCAGACTAAGCCTTTTGTTCTTGCCTTTACTGTCGGCCTCTACTTCATCAAGGGTCAACTGATTATTGTCGACGGCTGTGTCTCTCAGCTTTACCCAAATGAAGAAGTGCTCCCAAGGCGCGTTGAAACTACCGACTCTGGTTTCGATCCCATTAGAAACGCAAACAAACAGGTTGTACCAGAAAAGCTGCGGAATGTCACATCTGTAATCCTTTAGATTTTTGTCGTAGCCTACTTTTGCCTTTTCGGTGGCATTTTTTAGCTCGATCATCACCAATGGAAGCCCATTCACATATAACAACAGGTCTGGTCGCCGCGTGATGGTATCTGTCTGTAGGTATTCTATGCTCAGTTGCGACACAACTAAAAACTCGTTGTCTGGACTCTTGGGGTTACTAAAGTCTATAACTTTCGCATAACCATTCTGCTCTTTCCCCTCTAGGTTTGTGTAGGTAACAGGAACTCCCTTCCTGATGAGTTCATATACTTCCTTGTTCGCTATAATGGGCGTAAGGCTTGCCCGGCTCTTGGTCAGTTCATCAGCAGCATAATTGATACAGCTTTCCGGGAGGCCAGCGTTAAGGCGCGTTAAAGCGTTTATCAGCCTGCCACGCAACACAACATCTTTCAGACTCTCTCTGCCAATCTTTTCATGTTTCCAGGCATTGATGTGCTGATATCCTAAAGCCAGCTCAAAAAATTGGATATCCGCTTCCTCTATGTGTGACTCACTTAAGAAAGCCATGTTGCAGTCTGTTGTGTAGTAGTTACTTGATTCGCTGAAAAGAAATCCAATCCCCACACATCTTCTGCAATCTTTTGGTAAAGCTCCTGTCGCTCCTCTATATCTTTGCGCTTAAACTGATCATGCGGCTTAAAAGGCAAGCCTGAAGCCGCTATATATGCCCTGAAATTAGGGTTTTTCTGATAGCAAGCCTCATGTAACGACTGAGCCAGCAAATTCTCTTTTAAGTAATGCGGAAGCTTGTCTTCGTAGCTTGCATCACTAAAGGACTGGTTGGTACCTCTCTGGAGGAGTAAAAGATCACCTATCATGTCACGCACATGCCTAAACTCCTCGGTTTGGGTAATCTCATCAGTATGATACTCTATCCTATTGGCCCAAATATGCTCTATCTCATAAGGCTTTCCTTCAGAAGGATTAAAATAAGTAGAAAAAGAAGTATTTCGCCCTGAACTTTGCTCCACATGACTTGTGATACGGCTTAAGAAAAACTTAACGAAGTACTTGTTTTGCCCGTGCATGTGGAAATTTTGTACACCGCTCAACTTCTCTTCCATACTTTCTAGCTTTTCTCTAAGCACTATACCAAGCTCCTCTACACTTTTATCCCGAATCTCTAATACAAGATTATACATAGTGTAGCGGATTGAGCTTTGAGAGAAGGTGCGGAAATTTACAGATCGACGTACAGAAAAAGTTTCTATATAACGACCAACCATGTTAAGCTTCTGATAAATGGCCTCCTCAGAATCCTCTAATCGAATAGGTGCCATGTATAGCGGGTCTGCAAGAGAAGAAGCAAATCCCCACATGTTCGCATAGTGTAGATGCTCTAACCCCTTTGTTAAAGTTATTTGCGCATCCATTATCTTTCTGTATAGCTTTGTATAGAATGTAAATTTGGCATCAACAAACTCAAAGAAGTTAGATGAAGTGTACAAGCCTAGCTTCTCCTGATTATCTTTCACCCAAGTATGGAAGCGGGTACCTACCTTTTCAAAGTCTTCGTTAGCGGAGCCAACTTTGCCCGGCCTAATAGTTATGGCATATTTTGCTCTGAACCAGCTTTGAAAGAAGCGAAGATCTTCATCCGTATTGTACTCGTGTAGTTTTTTTATTTCCTTCTTCCAGATATCATTGATTGCTGTACGCTTACTTGAATCTGATTTTACCTTAGATAGGACATAGCCTTTTAGCATCTCGCTCGGCGTCAAGTTCAGCCCCCTATCATTCATGGTCTCGAAGATGGTGTAGGCGTTATCATCGGAGTAGGCTGTAATAACTACCAGCACTACGTTGTCTACCAGCCAATCCATGAAGTATGGCAGAGCTTCTCCTTTTAATTCCTCTGGAAAGGCATTTGCTACATCTTCGTATCTCTCTGTGATGTTCTTAATTGACTCGTCATCGGAATCTTTCACCTCATATTCGCCGTCCTGAAACAGGGCATCGAGACAATGTTTCCGCTCTGGCACGTCCAGGTTAAAAGACTTCTCGTCATACTTTTCAGAATAGATCAGCGAGTCAATGTTTACCTTTTTGTCTCTGCCTTTTTGCAGGTTGTTCAGGTATAACAACAAGACGGTGAGTGATGTAAGCCTTTGCTGCCCGTCTATTACGGACTTCTTACCGTCTTTCTCGCTTAATACTATTGGGCCGAGATAATAGCTGTTGTAATTTGAGACTTCACGCCGCTCGTGTTCAGGTTTGTAGTTGTTAAAGAAAGCTGCTTCGAGGTCGGCAACAAGTTGCTCAATGTGGTTCTTCTGCCACTTGTACTCTCTCTGGAAGTAATCTATCGTATACTTTTTATTGTCCAATACATCGCGAATAGAGTAATCTTTTGCCTCTATCTTGTTGGCTACATTTCCCATATGTTTTGCTTAAATAGCTAATTGCAGTTGTTGTTCCTTTTGCTTCATTAAATACTCATCGGAAAGCTTTCCGCTGATGAGCCTTGGAAGTAGAAGGTCACGAGTTTGGCTTAGGTTTTTGTTGTAGAGTTGAAGGTTTATAATTTGTTGATGCATAGGTTTTACGATCTTATCAAATTGCTCCAGAACCGTGCTTTCAGGCATCACTATGTCTAAACTATAAGCTTGACTTCTATTTAGTCCTGGTACAGCCGCATCACTATTAATGAATGGCTGGTACTGTAGATTGAAGTACAAGAATAAAGAAGTTTGTTCTTTATCAATAAAGTATACAGTATCAATAGGCCAACAATTTTTGTCAGACCAGTGAATGCTCCCTACGTTTCCCTTCCTTCCAACTATGATAACAGGACCTTCAATCAATGATGTTTCATTAGATCCAACGACACCGCTTGAACCATAAACAGGAAAATCTCCCTCTACTCGATCATCCTCTTTTAAGGCTTTGCCATAATTAAGTGTAACAATATCACCTATTTTAGTTCTCTTCCACCCCTCAGGAATACCATCAACTACAGGTAGATTTTCATAGCCAGGGAAGCGAAGGCGTACAAACCATTCGTTATAAATATCTTCTGCTATCTGCTCTAGCAGAGCAATGCGCTGTTTGTTGTTTTCTACCAGATCATCGTAGGCAGTAATTATTGAAGCTATTTTCTTTTGAACAGGGATTGAAGGCAATGAAGGTAACTTTAGCTCCCTTATATCCTTCATGTTCAAATGAGCAACGGTTGCACCATTAGTCTTTACTAATATTTGCCCTTGCAACTCATTTCCTAAAAGGAGATAGCATAGATAGTCTGGATCTACAATTTTTTTATTAGGTCTGACAAGTACTGTTCTTTGTCCTAAGCAAACTTGCAAATCATCTGGTATGATCGCGACGTTACCAACTGGTGCTTCCCTTGCAATTATGATATCCCCCCCTTGTGGTTTTGCTCTTTTAGTCCAAAGCTCATAAGTTTCCTCAGAAACTCTATTTACACCATCAAGGATTAACCGTCCCTTTCCTATATTGGGAGTTCTGATAGATGGTATACCTTCAACTTGTGTTGGCGCTGTTTTATGTTCACAGTCTACAATGAAATCAGCAACATCATTTAACACCATCATAACAACCCTCCTATATTGAAGTGAATCTGTTCTTCTAAATCTCTTGCTTTCTCTGATAATGTTTTGAACATCTCATAGTTATCAGACAGAGTCATTTTAAACTCTTCTGCTGAAACAGTTTCATTTTCAAATGTGATACCCACATACCTCCCCGCATTTAATGAGTAATCCTGCTCCTCTACATATTCTTTTCGCGAAGCTGCTTTACAAAGCCCTGTCACATCAACATACTTTGCTTCTGGAAAACTCTCATGTAGCCAAGTCATATTATCAAGCCAATAAATAGCTTGTTCTAAAGCAATTTTAAGCTTCTGCTGTTTCTTATCCAGCGCCTTATCTATTTTGTTAAGCTCCAAATCATTCCACCCTTTGTCACTCTTAATCTTCAATAGAGAATCAGCCTGCTCCCACAGCTCCAACATGCTCTCCTTTTCTTTATTTAGCTCAGACTGCAATTCCTTGAAAGCAGCAAGTACAGTCTTTAATTCAGCAGCAAACTGTAACTGCGAAGCATTGTCTTTGGCAGATGCAATAAGTGTTTGTAATGGTTGGAGATTAGGCAGTTCCAGCCCTTCTTTCAACTGAAGAGTTTGTAGTTGCTCTGGTAAGCCAGCGACTTTAAGCTTTTTAAGTTGTTCGGGCTTATACTTGTCTTTGCTCTGCTGATAGTAGCTCTTTAGAGCAGCCAAGGTGTTATCAAGAGTTCCTTTATACTTTTCTACTCTTTCAGGAATAGCTGTTAATGCTGCTTGAGCCTCCTTGATGTAGTGCGAGATTAGCTCCAGATAACGATCAGTTTCGCCCCTGTATAGGCGTACAACAGCAGAAAGATTTTGCACCTGTTCTTCTGTCCATTCGCGGTGCGCGCGGTCCATCTGGCGATATACGTTGCGGCCATCCAGGAACAAGATTTTGTTTTTGCGGTCAGTATTTACTTTACCCTTATCAAAGAACCAGATAGTAGCAGGAAGGGTAACTGTATAAAACATGTTAGATGGCATCGTCACCATACAATCCACAATGCCGCTATCTACTATGTTTTTCCTGATCTCATACTCAGAATTTCGGGCATCAGACGCAGAATTGGCCATCACAAATCCTGCACGCCCTTTATCATTAAGTGAAGAAGCAAACAGCGATACCCAGAGGTAGTTTGCATCAGTTATTTTATCGTCTTTTTTACCCTTGTTTGTAGGCAGGCCATAGGCAGTGAAGCGAGGGTCATTTTTAACAGTAGCCTCCTTTACCGTCTTCACGTTGAATGGCGGATTAGCCATTACGTAGTCAAACTTGCCTTTGCTATTGTAGGGATCACTTTCGTAGGAGTTTGTTTCTGTGATTTCACCCCTAAGATTGTTTACCAGCAAGTTCATCTTAGCAAGTCGTACGGTTTCACCCATATACTCCTGCCCGCATACATAAATGTCGTTCAGGTCGTGGTTAGCTTCCTTCACAAACTTAGCTGACTGTACAAACATACCTCCCGAACCGCAGGCGGGGTCATAAATCTTTCCACTGTACGGCTCAATCACCTCCACAATAAAGCGGACAACCGAAGTAGGCGTAAAGAACTCCCCTCCTTTCTGTCCTTCGCTTAAAGCGAAATTTCCCAGGAAGTACTCATAAATCTTCCCGAAAACATCACCACTAGCGTCTTTAGGTATATCAGAGAAAGCCTTTAACAGTTGAGGTAGAATATCATCCTTCTTCTTTTCAATATCAAAGAAAGCATCTTTTGGCAGTACTCCCTGAAACTTTGCATCCTGGTAACTCTCAATCGCTACCATTGCCTCCTTTATGGCTTCAGCTGCTTTCTTGTCTCCAGGTAGGTTGAGCAGGTAATCGTATCGGGCATTCTCTGGCAAATAGAACCCACACTTCTCCAGTGCTATTTTATCCAGAGCACGCTCCATACGGGTGCCTTTGTACTTCTCATATTCCTGCAGAATCTCAGCCTCTACATGGCTGTATTTGTTATCGGCAAAACGCAGAAAGATAAGCCCCAGCACCGGCACCGCATAATCAGATGCCTTTATCCCTCCATAGGCACGCAGCGAATTGGCTGCATCCCACAAATCATCTTCCAGTTTCTTTAGTTGTTCGTTGGTCATTATACTCTATATCAGCAGGATAACTCTACCCGAGAAATCCTAACATTATTCTATGTTTTAGTTAAACTAAAATTAGACAATATAGAAAATAACATATCAATAAAAAAGGCAGGATTTATAATCCTGCCTTTGACTCAAATACAAAATAAATAGCTAACAGCTTATCGAAATAGTCATGCGTTATGCATATAACCAACACTTGCATGTTTTTGATTCTGAGAAAGGCCTATTATAAAGTCTGTCGGCACTGCAATTAGGCCTATGTGTAGCAATGTATATTCAAGTGCACGCTCCTACAAGTTACTTGATATTGATGTTTATAGAGCGTATGTTTAATCACAAACGTTATTGGGAAAGATGATCTGCGCCTCCGTGAATTTTGATTTTTTCATGCAATTCGCTTTAGGTTCTATACGATTATTACACGCTTCTTCTACTTTACAATGGTCCAATTTTTCGGGGGGAGGTCACCTTTCCGGTAAGTAGACACGAAGCCGTAGTACAGTAACTTAAAATCAACAGGCCGCCTCAGATCTCTCTTTTCCAGGTTTACCTGCAACTTTAAATTGCCTTTAAGGAACATGTAAATAGCGCTGCCTGCTGTGAGGGCTGCCTTTTCGCTTTTGATATAGATAATAAAGACATCGACATGGCGCACAAAATGTAAACCCTGCCTTACCAGTTCCTAGTTCAGTCAAGCAGCATAATATTTTAGAGCAACGGCGAGAGCGGGCTACCCTGGGTCACCCCTTTCCGGCGTTCGGCCAGCTTACCCTTTATCAGGATGGGAGCCATGAGCCATTTGTGGACCATCCACCAGCGGGCATTTCACCTTTCGATAATGCAGTTGCAACAACCGACAGTGTTCCAATTCGTCGAGGAAGTTTTTCAGGTTTATGCCAATAATGTACTGATAACCTTCATGGATGTAGCAGTGTGCCTGCTGCACGGGCTTGTGGGCATTGCGGCCCAGCTGGAAGCAATAGCTGTGTTTTTGAACTCCAACTCTAAAAGCGGATACATCAATTGGAGGACTGCCTGTTGCAGTTCACGTTCGGTGACGGTAGGAATATCTAGGAGGCGTTCTTTGCCATTGCTTTTTCCGACAAATTTGTGCTTTGAACCGCATTTTACTTAACCGAGGCTCGATCATGAGAAGTTTTCAAAAACAAAGTAGAAATTTGTGAAGATGGTTCGATACGTAATTTATGGAACATTAAATTTAAAGAATATATTTACAAGTAACTTGACTTATTACGATGCGAATCGAATTTTTACCGGCATATAATGGAGATGCCATCTGCATAAACTTTAAGCATGAAAATGCCGCCGTTAATATTCTGATAGATGGGGGGACTAAACAGACCTACCAGACCAAAGGAAAAAAGAACACCATCGTAAACGGGCCACTGAAACATCTTGTTGAGGCGATCAGAGAACGAAATGAAAAGATTGACCTTTTGATCCTTACCCATATTGATGATGATCATATCGGCGGGATAATGAAGTGGCTAGAGAATGATAAAAAAGCACTTAAGTTGATCGGCGAAGTTTGGTTCAATAGCGGCAAGACTATCGCGAGCTATCTTAATGTATCCGAGATTAAAATCCCCGAATTACAATTAGTTCCTCATGATACGACTGAAACCGGCGTCGGTCAGGGCGTTAATTTCGAGAAACTTATCCGAGAAGCTAAGGTATGGAACGAAGCGATTGTCGCTCAAGGGCAATGCCTGGAGTTTAAAGGTACGACCTTCAAGATATTATCGCCATCTCCAGCCGGATTAAAAGCTTTGCATGACAAATGGTTCAGGGAGGCCCCCGATTCTTTGACTGCAGTAGCTACAGACTACGATCAAAGTTTGGAGCACCACCTTTCGAAACTTATCTCGGACCCTGATGGAAGCATCCATAATGGCAGTTCCATTGCTTTTATTTGGGTTCACAACGAAAAGAATTATCTTTTTCTTTCCGATGCCCACGCGGACACGCTGATTGACGGATTTAAACTTTTTGAATATGATAAAGAAAATCCAATCCCTGCTGAAGTTGTCAAGCTGAGCCACCATGGCAGTAATCGGAACATCTCTCTGGAGCTTCTGGAGGTGATTGATGCCAATCAGTTCGTGGTAACAACTAACGGAGACAAGCATGGTCACCCTGATAAAAAAGGACTTGCCAAGATACTGAAAAGTAAATCAAACCCGCTCATTAGGTTCAATTATCCAAAACGTATCGACGATATCTTTACAGCAGAAGATCGTAAATTTATTGAGTTCAGGACAGACACCGCCCTTGACGGAATTATTATTGAAGAGGAATGAAATACGACTACATTGGTTTTTCGCTGATCGTCTGCGGGGGAAGCGGATGCATTTTCAAAGTGCACGGTGTCGACTATATGTATGTACTGACCGCGAAACATCTCATTGAAGGACAAAAAGTAACTGTAAAGCGACAGTTCATTGATGAGGACGGCCAGCCTAAGGAGATATCGTTAAAAGTACTGGGTGAGCCATTTTTGAATAAGGATGTTAACAAAGATGCCGCGATTTTAAAGGTGGAGTACCTTCCGGCGATCGAATCACTGGCAAGGTGGGATACCCCATTAACCATCGATACAGAAATGACGCTCGCGGGTTTTCCGAATAGTCGATCGAAAAAAACCTATGGTTTCAGGATGGATAAATTGACCTCCAGGAATAGCAAGGAGTATAACTATATCGAGTGCAAGCTCTCTACACCTTCCACATACGGCGAAATCGTTGGCCTCTCAGGGGGTGGCACCTTTCATTCATCGAATGGGCAACATTATCTGACAGGCATTCAATCAAAAATGGCTGCTGAAGATGATGAGGAGATGTTGAACAATGTTGACATCATGCCTTTGGCCTTTTTTGATGACATTATAGCAGAGCACGATGAACTTGTACCTCTGGTATCCGAACACCTGCTTTGCTTTTCTACCCTAAAAAGCTACGCGTTAAAACTAGAGGGCTGCTACGGTGCAGTGCAAATGGATTTTACGCGAAACTATTTACAGGACATTACCGACGAAATCATTGCGAACAAGCTTACACCAACGGTCATCCGGGAATTCTTTACCTCCAAACTATTGGTTTATGAGGAAGACGATACCGTTCTTGGCAGTCGCGGGCTTTGGATCGCATGGCTTGAGTTTTTGGTGATCCTGCGGATCATTAAAGAAGAACAAATTAGCGGCAAGAATATCGAAAGCCTTTTTAACGAGTTCCGCCTTATCTATTCGGATACAGATGGTGACTGGACAAATGAATTGCCTAAAATATTCCGCTCGAATTTTTATGGTATGTCGCAGGACGCTAAGGTAATTGTCGCTACCCAAGCACCACCCGTAAAATGGGTTATTGCCAACAAAGTGATCCCGAACATTATTAGCGCCCATCCTCTGACGAAAAAGCATATGCAGATCGATGTTGGCCTAACTCACCCGCTGCAGAATTTTAAGTTAATGCACTTATATGCTTTTCAGCGAATAGGGATCATCGACAAAGAGGACGAATACTATAATTTTTCTGCGCTGAATGAGCCAGAACTTTTTGAAAAACTTAAAACTGAGTTTAATGCTATCTTCGCATGATCATAATATCACCAAGTTCTTTAGTGAACGCTATCCAAACGAGTTCATTACATTCAAACTGATCGAATATAAAGGGAATGTCAGCGTTTTCGTCTTTTATTTTGAGGAAGAAAGTGAACTTGAAAAGACCTGGAGCAATGTATCAGGTAATGTAGCAGGGCTTTACCAGGCAGAGCTGGCAGAAGATTTCGATATGTGGAACATTTACATGTTTTACCTATGCAGATCAGAGCTCTCGCTTGCTCTAAAGTATAAGATCGAGAATGACCGATTCTCCAGCAGAAAAATCGTGTTAGATAACTACGAGGAAGAGATCTCAGACATCGGGATCAACGATATCATCGATGAACATATCACAAATATCGATATCATGTATGACCCGAAAGAGGCGAAAAAGCTTGCACTTTCTCTTGATACCGGTACCGACAGGATCATCTGGGAGTTGATTAAAGACTTGTCCCTCAAACCCGGAAAAAAATCCTTACACGAGTCAGAACAGATTCTTTCACAGATAGAACAGAACATTAAAGATGAAGATCAGCAAAGTTGAGATACAAGCATTCAGAGCTTACGACGAATTGAAAGATTGTACTTTCGACTTTACCTTGCCGAATGGCACAACAGCGGACTTCGTTTCGTTGTACGCACCCAACGGATTTGGAAAAACATCATTTTACGATGCTGTAGAATGGGGTATTACCTCCAACATTTATCGCTTTATCAGACAGACTCGGATTAAGAGCTATGCAAGTGATGAAAAGCATCTTAATTATGAGTTGGCAAATAAGAAGTCTCCGCATTTCATCTTGCGCAATAAAAATAGTCCCGCTGATCGCGAAAGCTTTGTTCGCCTATACTTACTGAACGAGCCTGAGCCGAAATTCCGCTCCCTGAAAAAAGGAAGGATAGACAGTTCAGATTATCACTTCGACGAAAAGATGACCGAGGATATCAAGTTCCGAGATGTGATCCTTTCGCAGGACAACATTGATGCTTTTTTGAGGGAGGACGATCCCTGCGAACGCTATGACAAGTTTATGAATCTATTCGGCGATGTTGACTTGAACCGGATATATACAAACGTCCTTTGCCTAATCAAGGTCAATGAAAATGAGATTGAACAACTTCGCAAACAAGTTGAAAAGCTTGAGCTTGACCTTCCGAAGGATGTGGACAGCCAGGTGCTTGAAAAGATTAACCTGCGTATCGACGAAATGATCAAACAGGGCGAAGTGATCGAAAAAATAAGACCCGAATTCACTGAAAGAGATTTCCTTGATTTCTCGAACACGATCGCCGAAAGACTGGTCGAGTTACAGAATCATCTGGTAACGGCTAAGGGCGACTTAGACCAAATTTGTGAACAACAACTCAAGAAGGATGAATATGGCTTACTCAGAAATAAGAAGACAACCGATGAGGCCAGATTGAAAGTTCTGCAGACAGCGCTTAGCAAATTCCAAGAACTTAATAAAGCAAAAAACCGGCTTGCGCACATCGTGGCCTTACGGAACCAAACCTCTGCAGCTCAAAAGGAAACAGAGGATATATTTCGGCAATTTCCTTTATACCTTTCCAGCATCCAAAGAATCACCGAGCAATCCGCTGAAATGGATAGCCAGAAGCATAAGGTATTAGTTGCAGAGAATGAACTCACCATGATCAGCACGCTCCTGACCAATGCCCAAGCGGAATTGAATGCAATCAACGGTACTTTATTCGATATCAGACAGCGGCAGTCGGACCTGCCTAGCATAGAGCGATCAATAAACGCCTTGACAATTGAGATCGAACAGATCAACCTGCAGCTGAAAACGTTCATGCAAGTCATAGACACGAACGAAAAAGAAACTCAGGTGAATACTGAGCAACAGAGGAAAACCTCGACCATTTTTGATCTGATATCCAAAAATGATTTTGAAGTTAGGATTAATGTTAGCCCTGAGATTGCACAGCGTTTAACGTTGATTAAAACTTTCGAGGGCGACCTTAAAGAGTTGAATGCCAATCTGAAAAACATTGAGGGCGAAATCGCTAATCAGACCAATCTCAATAACGAACTCAAGCAACTCATCATTCTTTCCTCTGCATTTGTCAACAAAAGCAACGCGGATACTTGCCCGGTCTGCCTGCACCAGTACGGAAGTTATGAGGTGCTTTCTGAACGGGTATTGAAGAACCCCCTGTTTAATGATCTTCTACAGGAAAAGATAGCAGCAAAAAATAAGTTAAATTCCTCTATATCGGGAAAGGTAAATGGCATTAGCGCAGAGAAAAGGGAGATACTTGATTTATTAAGCAGAGAACTTGCTGCGCTGAAAAACATTGCAACCCGCTTAACCCTTCAAAAAGGGCAGTTATTAGCCCAAAAGGAACAGATCAGGACACGTCTCGCAAATGCAGAGGCGGGGCGCAAAGATCTATTCCTGAAAATCGGCGGCGTCTCAACAACAGAGTATTCTGCATTATTGGTGCAACAGAACGATGAACAACAAAAAGCGTCCAAGTTAAAGTCGGACGCAATCACAGAGTTGCAAAAGAAACTGGAAGACCAAAAAACGCTAATCGAGTCTTGGCGGAAGGCCATCCAGAACATCGAAAACGGTATGCGTACATACCGCCTTACCGAGGAATTCATAAACGTTGATCAGTTCCTTCGTAAAAAAGGTTATACCAATTATGGAACTGAAGAAATCGCCTCTTTATTAGCCAAGCTGACCAAAGATCTTGAAGACGTCATCGCCGATGAGAAACTGGTTAGTGAAGATATCCAAGGCCTCGCTGAGGAACTGAAAAATTATAATGAATTAAAGCTCAATACCGATATAGCAGCATTGGAAGTCCAGCTCCGTCAGAATAGCGAGATCGTCAATGGATTTGAGACTTTCCTTTCGCGATTCTTGTCGACTGAACCGGAACCGAAGGCCATTAATGAAACTGAAGTGCTCAATAATGCGGAGAACAATGCCAAAGTTAGAGTAGAACGAATGCAGGCCTTGATTGAGGAATTAGAAAAGATTGAAGGTTTTAAGAACAACGTGATGCCATTGCTTCGGTACAACGGCGTGCGTGACCAGATCGAAAAGAAGAGTGAACGGCTGTCATTCTTAACGGAAAAATTGAACGTGCGTCTTTACAGCGAAAAAAATCGGTTAGCAACGATAATCGACGAACAGATCCAATCATTCTTCTATGAGGATCTCATCAATCAGTTATATCAAAAGATAGATCCGCATCCAAATTACAAGCGAATAAAGTTCAAGTGCGATTTTAACGACAATAAGCCGAAATTGAACGTATTCGTCACAGGTTCGGAGGAAGAGCATATTATTCCCAACTTATATTTCAGTACGGCCCAAACTAACATACTTAGCCTAAGTATCTTTTTGGCAAAAGCACTGAATGCCCGCGACGAAAACGGTGAGCAGATCAATTGTATCTTCATAGACGACCCTATCCAGTCGTTGGACAGTATTAATATTTTGTCCACGATTGATCTTATTCGCAGTCTGGTAGTGAACTTTGGTAAGCAGATCATCCTGTCTACTCACGATGAGAACTTCCATATTCTGCTACAGAAGAAGATTCCATCGGGGTTATTTAACTCTAAATTCTTAGAGCTTGAAACTTTTGGAAAAGTAAGGAGTGACATTGTATTTAATAAAGAAGAATAGGGATAGACTTATGCCCTCCTCTCTACTTGAACAAGAGCAAAACTAGTCCTAAAAGTTAGTTATCCAAAAATCAATACCATTATAAAGTTGGTTAGTTAGAAAGCACTATCATAGGATCTTTATTTCCGTTTGGGATTGGTAAATTAAAATAAGTAATTACGTCACTAAAATCCTTATGGATAAAGTTCGATATTTCACACCTTCGGTCTACACCAAAGGCCTTCAGTTAACGCTGAAGGCCTTTTTTCTTTTACTTCGGACACTATTCGGACGCTAAAGCTGCGCATATTTGTCGTACGCTCCCCATAAGTAGGCTGATTAGACCCTCATCGGGAGCTAATGCATCTTTACTTTTCCTTCCATCTTCCAGCGCTACCTGCTCCTACTCTCTTAGTATCCCCTCTAATAAGTGCTTGAAGATACGCTTTAGAAATAAGGCTGCTCTACTGTATCACCATCTCATCTTATAAATCAAAATACCGGTTTGATTTGTGAGACGGCAATTCGGGGCTTACTTTCAATAAATCTTGCATACTGCTTACAAGCATCGATAAAACGGCCTCTTATGAGACAGCATAATTAAGGGGAGGATCCGGTGATAGTGATCTTGATATATAGTATATTCGTTAGTCCAGTTCCGGTTATTGGTCAAAAAAGACCATAAGCCGTATGTTTACGCATATCCAGTAGTTGTGCCAAATTTTAATTATAAGATGGAAGATAGAAAAAAGTATTTATTGAACTCCTCATTACTGTATGACAGCTTGTTACGACAAACAGATAATAGCTGCATTAGACGTTTTCTTGCATTTAAAATAATAACAAATGCAATGTCATATGAAGACCTTTTTAACAATAGAATATTTAATGACTTTAGACAAATTAGGAATGTTTTTCTAGCTCATAAACAAGAGAACTCTTTCATTCAGGCATATAGCACATCTGACAGCATAACGGACAATAAAATTCAGGATTTGCTTAAGTTCATGAAAGAAAATCTATCAGATCCTAATAACTATCTAACTTTTAATGAGCTTATTGACCAGAGTATAAAGACGGATCTTGAAAATCTGTCAAAACAAATATTAAGCCTATTTCATGAAGAATTTTACGAAGGGTTTAGGATCAGCAACAACTTCTTATGCACAGGCAATGGACAAATAAAGGAAATGTCATCTAGTGCATTGTCAGGTGTATTTTATAGATATAATAGTTCAAAGGAGCTGAGTACTCTTGCAAACTACTTTATTTCTAATCTTATTAAAGACCCGAAATTTGAAAATGCTCTTATAAACTTTAAAATTGACTACTTACTACATGCTGTAAATATGTATGACTGCATCTATAAGGATACCAAAAATAATCACTCTATTGATGGTCTTCTAGAAGTAATGCAAGAAACAGGGATGGGAGATACTTCTTATCTTGACAATTTAAAGACAGACAGCGGTCATATACAGATTTATAAAAGTATGCGGCAAATTAGAAATAAGCTTGCTGGTCACATGGACACAAAGAAACCCCTTGCTTACCATTTGCAAAAAGCTAAAGATTTTGACATTTCCATTGCTTATGACTTTGTAAACGAACTTGATAAAGCTGTTTATGATGCAGGTGAAACACATGTAGCCATTCAAAGCAACTATTTCAATTTTAATCTAAAACTTGATTCACCTGACATTACAGGGATGGAAGATTTTGCTAATCAGAACTACTTCGATTGAAAAAATGGCACAACAACAGCTGAAAATTATTGCAGCCCTTTTGGACAGCAACAACAGTCTTATTCTTTGTTGTTGCTGCTTGATCTTTCCCGTCTCTACTCCCTCTCACTACAATTAATAAAAATATTAAAGTATCCAATATAACATTTTTTAAAAAAATTAGTAAGGCTACTACTATAAAGCATTGCCAAATTAAAAGTAAAACTAGTTTTTTCCTACTCGTCAATTATCCTATAATTATAACAAGTTTAGTGATTGAGCTCCTAATTATGATTAATACTCGCGAAGAACTTCTTAATGCCCTTGCTGAGGCAGCAGAACTAGAACATGGATTGCTAATCCAATATCTATTCGCTGCCTTTTCCCTAAAACGGCGACCAGATGAAGGAATTAGTTTGACACAACAGTTAATGATTGAAGATTGGGAAAAAACCATTCTTTCTGTTGCGCATCAGGAAATGTATCACCTTGCAAATGTTTGTAATTTATTATCAGCAATAGGAGGGGCTCCAAGGTTTGAGCGGCCAAATTTTCCACAGCCTTTAAAAAAGTATTATCCCTTCGATTTTCAATTAGAAAAATTCAATGATTTTACCCTTTATCGCTTCATTATTTTTGAACTTCCTCAAGGCGTCACTCCTCCTCCACCTCCTAAAGAAGTAAACTTAAATGAATCTATAAAAACAACGGCTGCTTTTGCTCCAGACCCTTTGATTTACAATCATATAGGAGAGCTTTACAATCGTATTGCTGAGGGCTTTAAAGCTATACCAGAAAGCTTACTCTTTATAGGTTCTCATAATCACCAAGATATTGATCGCTGGACACTTCGACTATCAATGCATGCTGTAACTAACAGAGAAACAGCTCTAAAAGCTATTAAAGAAATTGTTGAAGAGGGTGAAGGTACAACAAACAATAGGAAAGATTCTCACTACGATAAATTCTTAAAAATAAGAGAAGCGCTCCTAGCGGAGAAGGCCAAAGATCCTGACTTCGAACCAGCCAGACAAATTGTTATAAACCCACAAACTAGGGAGCATAGAGATATAAACGGTGCAATTACACTCATAACAAACAAAATCTCACGTAAAGTCGCTGAGTTATTCAATACTACATACTCAACCATGCTGATGATGTTAATCCAGTATTACAGTTATGGGGACGAAAACCAACATCAACGAGAAATGCTCAGGGATTCGTCCAGAAGACTAATGAGCGCCCTTATCCGCCCATTAGCTGAAATACTAACTGAAATGCCAGTATCAGAATCAGTTGAAGATGGCATGTCTGGACCTGGATTCGAAATATATGGTCCCCTTGGTTTATTAGGGAAGACCAGTAGCCGCTGGAAAATTTTGCTAGAGCGTATTCAGCACCATATTGAGGATGTGGATGACATCCTACAATTTCGGAATGAGCACCCTGTACTTAACCGTATGGGAAAACTGAGAGAGAATCTTGCAGGAACTATGATCAATTTAAAAAGTATTACCGCTTAAACAATGATAGAAATTCATTTTTCTGGTTGGTTTCAGTGCAGACTGGCAACAGATCCTGATCCTGCGGATGAAACAAGAGGGATTAGTGGAATGATAAAGGTATATCCAGGTGAACCAGATCTCGATCGGATTATTCGCTTTCACCCTCCTGTACTGCAGAGAAGTCATTGTCCTGAAATTGGAGTTTTTGTTCAACAGGTTGTAAAAAATGGAGAAAAAATAACTAATCATCATCTTATAGGTGCCAAAGTAAATTTGGCGGGAGATCCTATCTTCAAGGGCGACAATGGCATCGTGGCTGAAGATGGCAAGGAACCAATCGTACCTTTTATTCTCGAAATAACCAAAAACAGATTGCATATCAGCCGCACATGCCCTCATGAGTCTTTATATACAGATTTTCCATTTAAAGGATTACAGGCAAAAGAATTTAATGCGGACCCGCAGTTCATAAGAGAAGCGACCGGGGTCTTAGAGCCTACAGAATATTTCGCTGATCGGGCGAGATTGTTGTCCGAAGATTTGACATCTACTTTAAATCCCTTAGACTATGAAATTATAAAACGACGGGTAAGTTTTTTAAATTCAAAGAATGCATACGCATTCTTTGATGCATACATGAGTTATCAAGTTGAACTTAGTAGTGTCGCTGAAATCAAAGATCCAACCGGCGAACTAGATCAAGCTATTGATCCCAAAATAAGTTGGACTGTTTACCTCAAATTTTGTGCTTGGGATCCTGATGCTTTAACTGGTTATGTGACCGGTAAATTAGATGTACTTTAGCACTAATTTGCACAGAAGCCACCTCTATTCAGAAGCTAATAGAAAACAGAATCTGTGGATCACAAAACGATACCTGAGGAGTTATAACTAACAAAATAGACACTTTTATGGCAGTCATTAGGTTTAATCATGTAAGTACTCATACTATAAAGCAAATCTTCCCGCTTATGTTTAAGATGAACTAAAGCTATACACTTCTCAAACAATCTCTCTGATTTTGCCCCGGCTTTTACGAGAAGCTAATCCTCGTTTAACATATAAAGGCAAGAGCCTAACATTTAAAATGGATGCTACTATAAGAAGTAGCAAACCTATGGCTATCAACATAACGGAATTAATAAAAAATTTGCCCAGTAACAACGCTAAACAACCAGGAATTATAAAATAAATGGGTAAATAGTTTTTGGATTTGTGTGCCCTGTAAAAGAACAGCCCAAACAGAACGATCTGCATGAAAATAGAAAAATAAACTATCCATTTAAAATAAGGAACTGCTTCAAGTCCTGCAATTCCTAAAACGCCAATGTACGCAGCAAAACAAAACGGACATTTAGGAAACAAGGCAATTACACATGCCATAAACACAGATGATGTTATTTTAGGTGCCTTCCTAAACTTTGGATATTTATGATAGCTTACAATTCGCTCCGCTAGTTCTTCATCTGAGATTCCTGGTGAGTTATTTATAGAACAAATAATATGTTCATTAACGGTAATAATTCCACCTCCGACTCTGCTCATTGATTGCTCTTGCCAGCAGGGTAAAACCTTTATTCGGGTAAGTGCATTTCTTAGTACTAATCTTAATTCATTACAAGCTGCACTGTCTGACCAAATCAAGTTAACTTTGTATTCCATCATTATTCAATTTTATGGTGATGGACCTACATGCCATGTTTGGCTGTAGAGCTATTAAATTCTTGATGCTGCCTTCAAAGGCGCGATCAAAGGGATAGCCCATTGGACGCACATCAGGATATCGATCTTTTGCGCCACAATAGCTCATTGATCCACAGCAGTCTTCTTCGCCAACAATATCCTTCTGCCAATCAGTAATCATTACCATTAACTTAAATTTCATGCCATCTGTTGTACCACGAGGTAGTAAGAGGTTGTAAGGCCAACCACATTCGCAGTACGACTTATTGTAAATGAAGCTTTGAACAGCCTTTAGCACTTTAAATAACGCTTCTTCATAAATTTTTAAATTAATTTTGAACTGCGTAATATTTGAAATGCATGCTTCTGCCGCTTCTTTAGCAAGCTTTACTGCTTCCATTTCCCTATTCACGTTTGGTGTGGGCTCATTGTAGTCAGCAAAATCAGCAAGTACTTTAGTGCTTTGTGAAAAATTAGAGTCTAAAAACTCTTTGTATTGAGCAATATTTCCTTCTTCATTATACTTCACGTCGGCAGCCATTTTTATAAACAATTCGGGGTCGGTAAGATTGATATCCCTAGGCTTATAATTAACATTGTCTGTATCAGGATTTTTAATTGCCGGCTTCCTTATGACAGATGAGTCTTCCGCCTTTCGGACAACAACTGCTCTTTCATTCGCTTGTAATTCATGAACAAACTTATCCATTTCAATCCATGCCCGCCTATCTTCTTCTTCAGAAGCGGGTACCAAAAATATTCTTACCGTTACTTTTTGTATGTAATTGAATTGGTTTTGTATTCTGACAAAATAAAAGAACTCTTCATGATTAAGGTATTCATATTCGAACTCGGCGTATTCGCTAGATTTGGGGTCTGACTCAGACCTGCTCAGAAAGCGAATTTTCCCTTTCTCCATCCAAGTTTTTAATTCATCTACAGTTTCGAAAAACGCAGCTTTTTTATTTTCGGCATATTGGTATTGTAAACTGCTAGCTTTGGTGAAATCACCATTCCAGTTATTTCCTCCAAATGCCTGCGCGGCTAAACGCTTCAGGACTTCAGAATTTAACGTGCCTTTCTCTGTCGTAAGGCCAGGGATATTGCGGAGAGCGGAGAAAGTAGATAAAATGATGTCGGGTGACCACGCATCACCAACTTCATCTATGCCTTTCCTGATTAAGACATTAGGATAGTCTGAAAAATCGTGTTTCTTCTGAGTTTGCTGCCAGTTGAAAGAAAAATCATCTATGTGCTTATGCCATGCCCAAAAGAACGGGTCCCTTATGGCTGTAGCAGGGTCACCCATGACGCCCATTTCAGTTCGCTCCATATCAGGAACAGTAGGGTTTTCTGAAAAAGCAACAATTAGATGCCCTGTTCCATGTAACCCAAATTGAGTGGGCACTTTTGTTTCATAATATTCTTCATCTGTTGAATCAAGGCTAGGCTCTAGTGTAGACCCTAATAAATGTGGTGAAATTGCTATTTCCTTCTTACCTTTTTTCAGCCTTCCCTTCTTTACTCCATCAACAAACTTCTCTTTCAGATTATTGAATGCTGCTACTTTTTCCTTTAAAGTTTCATCATCAAAGTTCTTAAACATCGGACCAGGCTTTCGTGGAGTAAAACGCGTAACAGTAAAGAAAGGTGTGATGTTTATTTCAGCTGAATTGGTAAGTATTGCGCCGGGATTGTATCCATATGCTATCGACGCATTATAATCTGAATGCGCGAGAACCCTTTCAATGCCAACTGCAATTCTCTCGGCATCGTATCGAGCAAGCATTTGTTGGTGCATGTAAATAAAGAGCTCTCCCTGTCGATCTTTAATGCCACCTCTTAAACCAAAGGCAGGATACACCACATGCCAGTGCTGATGATGTTCATTGGCTAAAGGATCCTCTCTGAACCAGTTTAAAAGAGTTTCTTGATTGTGATCTTCATCTTCTATCAATGCTGCCAAAATATTAGGTCTGCCACTGGCAGTATTCAAAGTAGCGCCTAACGGTTTGGAAGGAACAACTTTACCCGGATCACGCACTAAAATTGATGGAACAGATAAGACACGACCTACAGGGTGATGGGCAATGAACACCATCAGCGAATGATATAATAGCTCGGGGTTTTTCGTGTCCAACAATTCAAGATATGTGTCTCGAACAGCCTTGATAGCTTCAGTTGTGGTATTTGATCTGTCTGCTATTTCGAAGAACAGGTTCCAGATCTTTTCCGCTTCCCTAAGATGTAAATGATTAAAAATGGAAAATCTTAAAATCTTAGGTTCCTGTTGGATTTCTTCTGCTTCTCCTACTGTAGCTAACCTTGCTATTGATGAATGTTTCTGCAGGTAATTACCCAGTAAGTTGGAAGTAGGAGTTGATAACAGGTTCCAAGCATCTTCTCTTAGTCTCTCAAGCTCATTGCTCATTCACTTTATTTTAATTGTTGATTAAAGCTTTAAGATTCCCACGGGTATAAATAAAATCATTCTCTGAAGTAGTAATATTGGAGTAAATGACCATATTTTGAAAATCCTGAACATGCGTGACAGTGGTTTTATCGCTTTCCTGCCAAGAAACTAAGTACAGATTATGTCTTAACATTGTTCTTTGTACTTTTACTGTACCTTCTTCCTGTGCATTACCAACTGCTTTATAGTGCATTTGCTTGTCATCGATAAAGTGCAGATGGTAGACAACGTTGCCAAAATCAACTTCATACTTATGACCAATAATAGGACACTCAGTCTTGTTATACTTCATAACGACCATGTTTTTGTTTGCTCAGTCAATATCGCCAGCTCATTTATAAATGTTTTAGATCCGCCCCGTACCCTTTCCAACGATTCTTCCAACTGGGTAACTAGCTCTTCCGCGTCCTTCATCTGCACTAACGGGTTAGTGATTACTATTCTTAAAGCAAAAATATCTACAAGTTCAGATCTTTCATCTGAAGGCACATTTCTCACCTTGATGCTTGCAACGCCTTTATCCAAGTTGATCATGAATTTCCCCTGATTTAAGATATTAGTGCGTACTAATTCAACCATCTTATTCATCTCTAATCTAGTCTCATTTGCCTTCAATTTGGGAGCAACTGCAATGGCATTCAATTGCACCTTGTGCAACACTTGGAAATTACTTTTATTAAAATTATTTTTTAATCTGTTTGTAAACAAAAGCAGGTTTTTGATGAGTAATTGGTAACCTGCAACATCTATAGTTTTAGTTGCCATCCACAATGCAGCGCTGTTGGTGCCTGGTCGGGAGCCCTCTAGTGTGGGCGCAAGCTCCCCTAAATAAGGTGCTTCATGCCTGATTTGCTCCCTAAAACCTTTGTCCCTGAACAACACTGCTCCACATGGATAATGCATCAAGCCCATTTTATGCGCATCAATAGTAAATGAATCAAACAAAGAGAGGTTATTAACCTGATTCTTTATATCATCCAACACCATACTGAAACCACCTGAGGCGGCATCGGCATGAAAAAAGATATCTTCTTCTTTTAGAAGCTTTATTACACTATCATCCAGTTTCTCTAGTGTGCCGGTGTCTGTCGTGCCAAGTGTTAGAACACACCCAATAAGCGGGATATTGAACTGGAAGCACGAGTAAACAGTTTTCAGCAGTTCTGAATTAAGTGGTTGCAAACTGAACGGTTCGTTTTCGCCGTTGTAAAACTCATCCAATTCTTTGCCTCTCTGCTTGTTATCCAATTCTATGGCATCACCTATTCTTGCTTTCCAATGTTTATCCTGTATCCCTTTTATAAATCGTTCTTCTTTGAAAGCAGCCAATTTTGATTTTTCGTCCATGGCTACTGGTATAGTAACTAAGTTCTCACTGCCTACCCCCAAAAACCATAATGCTTTTTTTACTGAATAGTGAGTAGCGGTAGTCCCAATGACGACTCCAGGCTCATAACCTATCAATCCTCTTGCCCCTATCGATCTGGGCCTAGGCCTGTTCAACTTATCATAGGTATAATCTCTAGCTATAAGCAACGCTGTCATGTTAGCAACGGTACCGCCTGATACGACATTACCCCAGTGCTCGACGGACTGTTCCAAGCCGAACAGATTTTTTGCCATCCAATCAATAGATTCCCTTTCCATTATCCATGTTGCCTCAGAAACCTCCTGTACTATATTATTAGGATTTTGAACAGAAGTGATAAACGATGCCAGGTTGGCGGGAATAAAAGGGCTTGGATGGATATTTACAAAGTTATTTCTGTTAAAGCGTATGGCAGCGGAGATTTTTTTTAAAAATTCCGGTAAATGCTTATATAACTCTGGCAACGGATGTTGCTCAGCATTTTTTTCTATCAATGAAGCTAACTGCTGAATTTCACCTTTTGAAGGTATGGGCCCAGCGGGATCCCACCAGTGCTTGATGAATGGGAATATATGTTCATTAAAGACTTCCTGCAAATTGTCAATACTATTTGCTGGCTCATCTCCGAGAAAGCCTTTGTATAGATAATTTAGGTCGCTCATACAATATTATATTTAGCTCTTCTCATATGTATGTTAAAAACTCATACTTTTAACCCTAAATCTATATTAAACGATTGCAACTACTTCTTTTGAAGAAAAAGCGAAGATGTGGAAAGGCTTCATGAATCGTATAGGCGTCCCATTAATTTCTGTCAAGGCTCCGCTCCAGGCTAATTGGTAAAGTTGTTTTAGATCTTTCTTGTCGTCTTCAGTTAGTTCGCTCAGTTTACCATAATTCATGATGGAGAATTTATTATGTGTTCCGAAGATTTCACTCTTCCATCGGGTCTCACTAACATTTGCAAAAAAATGCCGAAGCCCAAAGACATGACCGACTTCATGAATAATAGTTTCAATCTGTTCTTTTCGGCTTTGTGTAAATAATTTAGGATACAACACAAACTCATGACGGCCAGAATCGGGGAAGAAAGCGCTGGCCAAAGCACAACCTAGAGGAGTACATTCATCGGCGCTTCTCATTACAACTTCAAAATCCCAAACATCATTATCTTCAGTAAATTTTACAGGTGCTGCATCGCCCCAAGCTAACAGTGCCTCCCCAAACAAGTCACGGAACTCTTCCTTAGCCTCTTCAGGATTTTTGATACTGCTCAGAGAGCGCTCGCGAAAACGCCATCTTATGATTGTATCTTTTGCCCATAGAGGAATAAATCCTTCTGATGCTTCTAAAACAATTTTAATTGGAGATCTACCTTGAGGTGTAGCATGTCCCCGAGCTTCTGTATCGCAAATGATGCCCTCTCCTAGAACATGAATCTTTGATTCTTTATTAGTTACTTCCTTTTCATCCCGTAGTTCTATCACATCATTTAGTTTTGTTTCAGAACTGTTTATTTTAACCTTATTAGAAGTTTTATCCTTTCCCATATTTCATTGCTAAGTTTAAGTTCGAATAGATTAGAGAATTAAAAAAATTGTCTGGTTGAAGTTGCTTTTTGAAAAGGACTAAGATTTAGTTAGTTCTACAAGCCTCTTAATTAAAAATTGAAATGCCTAACCCCTATATATCAATGCAGATTTTGTATATTATACACTTATAATATAAATAATGTTTTAATATTAATAAATAACTTATGGATATTTATAAACAAGCAAAATCTACTATTTGAAGTTGCTACAGCTATTGCAAATCCCGCCACCTCTGTTTCTTTAACACTTGACCCAAATACAAATAGGATATTTGCCGCCATGCAAGAACACAAATGTCTTCAGCTGCTGTAGTGGTAAATAGGTCCTCTTTTGTATTATCTAGGAACCTAATCTTTTCTTCGAACACGCTTCAATACACCAAAGATAAAATACCTAATAACTCAATTTCCGTTATATGATTATGATAGTTAATTCGTAACTATATATTGACAACCAATAACATATTTTTCGACTAGAATTGTAAATTAATGGCTTGTCAAGCTTCTTCCACTACGGAAAAGACAGTTATTGCTCTCTTCCTAAATTAGGTAGAAGTACCTTCAGGTTTGACAAAAAAGGTATTAATGTCAGATGTGAAATTCATTGTATGTAGTTAGTGTTTCATCCTTTAAGAATCTGCCAAAAAGTATAGTGGCAGAATAGGTGGCAAAAATTCCATTAAAAGCTGTTGACAATGATGAAGCTCTATAAACATGCCGCCATACACGCTACAAATGCACGTTTTTAAACACTACCAGCCGTTAAGAACCCACTGAAGTCCGGCAGCGGGTACTTCTCCTTTACCTTACGCAGGATGTTCAGGCCGTGGTCGGCGGGCAGCTTTACGTCGCTAAGCACCACCTCCACCTCCTCGGCATGGTTCTCCAGCAGCTCAAAGCCTTCACGGGCATTCTTCGCCTGCAGCACCTGGTAGCCTTCCAGTTCCAGCACACGGGCCAGCACCTGGCGCAGGTTATTTTCATCGTCGACAAGGAGGAGTGTAGTGTGGTTTCGCATGTTGATTTAAGCTGAAGCAGGCAAAATTAAAGCTTTGAAAATAAATGAATATGATATGTTTTTAGGAAGTATTAACGAGTAGTATTACTGTTATAGGGTACTACAGGCTATAACTTGTAATCTATTGTGAAGCCAATAACAGCTTTCTTGATGAAGAGTGAATTACTTGGTGTTTTAAAAGAGGATCTTTATTGTCACTCTCCTACCTGTAGATAATTATTAACAGCAGCCAAATCCCTGTGGATAAGGTTCGATAATTCGATCCTTTGGTCTACCACAGTAAAAAAGGTACTGTTTTAAAATCAAGTAAACTTAGGAGGAATTATTCGTAAATTATCATGACGAAGGAGGGCTTCACTCGAGAGATCGGACGGAAGCTCATCCAGTGTAGGCAGGCCTGTTGGTCTGCCTACTTTGTTTTCAAAGACATCGTCTTTGTGACGAAGGAGAGGCTTTCTCTCCTGATCTCCGGAAGGGGTTTCCTGGAAGAGCGTGTCATTTTTCCACATCGAGTAGACGAGCAGCAGCAGCTTGCGCTGCAGGCTCACCACGCCCACCATCTTGCTTTCTTTGCCGGCGTTGATGCGCTGGTAAACCGCCCGCAGGGCCACGTTGTGCCGGCTAGCCACCAGGGCCGGAAAGTAAAGGGCTGCCCTGATCCTGCCATTACCTTTCTTGGATATCCTGGTCTTGCCCCTGACACTGGTGCCCGACTCCCTTTCCACCACATCGAAGCCGGCGTAGCTGGTGAGTTGCTTGGCGTTGTTAATGAGGGCAAAGCCCTGGGTCTCCGCCAGCACAATGGCTAGGCTCATAAGCCCCATTCCTTTAATGGAGAGAAGCTTGTTTACTTTCTCCTGCAGCCATTCCTCCTGTTGGAGCACGGCCTTTACCTGGGCCTCGCATTTGGCTATCTCGGCATCAAACTTCTTTATCACCTGCTTGTGAGATTTTACAACGAATGCCAGGGGCTCATGTGCAGAAAGCAGGGCGCTGAGTCTGTTGAGCAGCACGGTCCGCTCTTTCTTGAGGTCCGTGCAGTGCCTGGTTAGCTCCCGCAACGCTTTGAAAACAGGGGCTGGAGGTTGCCAGGCAGATAACTGGCGCTCCGCCCCCAACTGGGCGATGATACGGGCGTCGATACTGTCTGTTTTGCTTTTGACGTTGAGGCTCTTGCCGAAGTGCTTGACCTTGCCAGAGGAGCACAACCGAGACTGACTGTTTCAGCTTGTGCAGGTGATGTGCCAGGGGCTCATAGTAAACACCCGTGGCCTCCATCACAAAGCTTACCGGCGAGGTGTCTGTCTGCCTGCGCGACCACTTGAGCAGCTGGTTGAAGCCCCTGGTGCTGTTGTCAAAGGTTGCCACCTGGGATAAGCACAGGCCAGACTGGGGAGAGAGTTTGCAAACGCAGGCGGTGAAGTCCTTTTTGGCGATGTCGATGCCCACGCACTGTCTTGTCATCTGTTCCATAGCATGAATGGTTAAAGTAAGCGACCTTCTTTCTCCCTCGTCTTGCCTTTTGTCTTACACCTGCTTATCCACCTCGATAGCCCTAAGTACTGTCCAGACTCTTAGAGAAAAGGTAAGGGGGAATGGAGTTTCCTTTTTTACGGTATAGTACTGCTGACTTACCTGCCGCTCCATCTCTCATTCCCCATGGTCAATGCACCTAGTCTAACTACGGTGATAGGACCATTTAAAAACCTGCTATAAAAGTAAAAGCCGCTCCATCTGATGCGGAGCGGCTTATCAGTTTCGATAAATTGCTCACTCACCATGCATTTGCAATTCCTGATTTTCTGCATATACAATTCTACTTCAGCACAACATCAGCTTTACTAGATAAGTTAGAGAGTCTGAAGACAAAAGGCACAAGCAAGAAAAAAAGCCCTTTTACGAATCAAGCCACTGTTTAAATGCAGTAGCTCTGTAGGTACTTACCACTTGTTCCAGTTCAAAGGGAGGTTTAAGTTTTAGAGAAAGCCTTCCTTTGAAGTAGGGAGCTATTTCCTGCACAACCTCTATGTTTACGATAAACTGCCGGTTTACCCGAAAAAACTTAGTAGTATCAAGCTGCTCCTCTAGCTGATCCAGCGTGTGGTTAATAATGTATCGCTTCCCTTCAAACGTAAAGAGGAAGACAACGCCTTCTTCGGCTTGGAAAAAGGCAACTTCCTCCGTAGTTACCGTAATCATCGTTTGCCCCTGCTTAACCAAAAACCTGGTACGGCTACCTAGCTGCTTTGGTAGAGACTGTTGTATTAAGTCTTGTAAGTTTCCATAGCCATTGTCTGTACTGCGGCTTTGCAGAGACTCGTACTTCTTAAGTGCCTGAGCCACTTCTTCCTCCATTATCGGTTTAAGCAGATAATCAATGCTGTTAACTTTAAAGGCATCAATGGCATACTGGTCATAGGCTGTCGTGAAAATTACCGGACACTTTACATCTACTTTTCTGAAAATCTCAAAGCTGTTACCATCAGAGAGATGAATGTCGCAAAAAATAAGATCAGGTTCCTGGTTTAGCTCTAGCCATCTTACAGCTTCTCTTACAGAACTGAGAGAGTTCAAAATCTTTGCCTCCGGACGGAGGCCTTCGATGATGTCGGTAAGAACATCAGCAGCTAACTCCTCATCCTCAATAATCAATATGTTCATACCTTATACTCCTTTAGTAATGGTAGCTTTACAATGAACTCATTCGTAGTTTGGCTTATCTCCACCTGCTTATCTGTAAGGTAATTATACCTGTTAATGATATTCTGAAGTCCTACTTTTGAGGAGCTTTGCTTCTCAAGCCTTGGCTGCAGATTATTAGCCACGATCAGGTTTTGCCCCATTGCATAAATTTTAATAGTAAGCGGTGCCTCTGAATTATAACCATTATGCTTTATAGCATTCTCCACCAGCATCTGCAACGCTGTTGGCGGCAGTTCATAGTCTTTCATTTCTGGAGGTACATCTATCTGAATATGAAGGTTATGGCCAAAGCGCGTCTGAAGCAGAAAAGCATACGCCTGCACGAGTTCTAACTCGGTGCGCAAAGGTACTGTTTGCTCTTTATTACTATCCAGCACGATCCTGTATACTTTAGATAGCTGCCTTAAAAACTGCACCGCCTTACCGGGTTCCTTGTAAATCAGAGCCCCAAGGATATTCAGGCTATTGAAGAGGAAATGAGGGTCTATCTGGCTTTTAAGTGATTCAAATTGGGCCTTGTAGCTTTCCTTCTGCAGTTGCTCTGACCTGAGAAGTTCTTCCTGTAGTTTACTCTTCCATCGCTCTCGCTCCACAAAATAGTAGAAGAAGAGTGCTATAAAAGCGGTAGCAACTAAGTTTAACCTGATACCTCTTGGGGTGAAATCAATAGTAGGGATAAACAGGTACTGCGGTATGAGGATAAGAATGACACTATAGACAGCACTCAGTAGAACAACCACTATACCCTCCAGCAAAGCACGGGCCTTTGGTGAAAGACTAGCTACGGGGCTTGTACTGAAGTAAGAGGCTATTTTCTCGTGTGTCCAGAAGGTTGCCACAAGAAACACAAAGAACATCAACAGTTCTTTCATAGCCTCCAACTCAAAGAACCAGATGCTCCCAACTTGGATGAAGACAACCGTGTAAAACAATGCGATTGCAGTCAGAGCTGCTATATATACTCTTCTAAACATGATGATGTATGATAGCTACTTTCTAAAGTCATAGCTAATGGCCCTATTATGTGTGGCTTCGTAAAGGGAATAACTCTCCGGTATCCACCCGCTATGCCAGGTCCTTCTGAAGGACATATGTTAGACAGCAACGGCAACACAGCAATCCTTACAAAGATGACTCTCAGTCATTGCCAATTTATCCTCATTCATTAAGCAAATGCCCTTACTCATAAGATAAAGGTTTATAAGCCGCTACGATCTCACCAATTTTGTATCGTCCCATTTATGATCAACTCTTTAAGTACGGATGGATATGAAAAAGATATGTTTCTTACTGGCAATGCTTCTCCTATGCGGATATGCACTAGAGGCCTATTCACAAACTAGCGGCACACTATCAGGCAGCATAAAGAATGAGCGTAACGCCCCTGTAGGATTTGCCAATGTGGTGTTGCTGCAAGCTGCAGACTCAGCATTTGTAGCGGGCATGGTAGCAGACGTGGAGGGAAACTTCACCATACCCTCACCCAAAGCTGGCAGTTATACCCTACGGGTTAGCGCCTTGGGTTATTCAAGCTGGCTATCTGCGCCGTTTGCAGTAAGCGGCCCTGCTTTCTCCAAATCTTTTGGCTCCATTGTTCTTACAGAAGATACACAGCTACTTAAGGAGGTAAGTGTACAGGCTTTCAGGCCTCCTATCGTGCAGCATGCTGATAAAATGGTGGTGAACGTGGAAGGCACGTCACTCGCTGCAGGTACCACTGCCTTTGAAGTGCTGTCCAAAGCCCCCGGAGTGTTTATAGATCAAGAAGGAAACATCCGGCTAAATGGAAAAGGAGGCGCACAACTGATGCTGGACGGCAAGCTGACGTATCTCTCTGCAAAAGATTTGCGTGCGATATTGCAGTCGATGCCAGCAGATAACATCAAAGACCTTGAGATCATCACCAATCCATCAGCCAAGTATGACGCTGAAGGCACATCGGGTATCATTAACATTAACCTGAAAAAGAATTCCACTAGCGGCCTTAACGGTAGCCTCTATGCTGGGTACCAGTACAATGAGTTATCAGGCTACGCTGCCGGAGGGAACCTTAACATCAGAAGGGGTAAATTTTCATCTTTTGCTACGCTTGACATGGCGCGCCGCCCTAATCTGAGGGAGAACGTAATTTCTCGGGTATTTAGTGACCCAACAGCGGAGTTTAGATTCAATCAGACCGGACGGGAGGAAGGTTTTCGACTTACGCCATCCCTCCGTATTGGCGGCTACTATGACCTGAACGCCGGACATAGCATTGGTGCTGTAGTTAATCTTATAGCAGCGCAGGAAGAAAACTCTTTCCTGACAAGATCCAATCTCCTCTTTGGTAACAGCGACGATAATCTGCTCATCACGAGCACAAACAATTTAAACAGCGATTTTAGCAGTGCTACAATCAACTTCCACTATTTCGGAAAGCTAGACACAATAGGAACTACCGTTTCCGCTGACTTGGATTACGTGAAACTTACTAATGATACAGACATGCAGTTCATCAACAACCACAGGCAGTTTGATGGTGGAAGCTTGATAAGAAGAGAGATTCTGGGAAGCGAAAACCCCGTTATCTATGATATTTACTCTGCCAAAGCAGACTTAGTGAAGCCACTCCGAGGCGCCTACAAGCTAGAACTGGGAACAAAGGTAAGCCATGTTGTTTCAGACAACGACCTCCAGTTCTTTGGAGAGTTGGACGGTGGCCGTATTCCTGATAATAGTCGAAGTAATCACTTCGTGTACAAAGAGGACATTCTTGCCACATACCTGAATATAAGCGGTAAAATAAACAAAACATGGAGCATGCAAGCCGGTCTGCGTGCAGAGCAGACTTTCAGCAGAGGTAGTTCCTTAACACTCGCAGAGCGCACATCCCGGACTTATTTAGACCTGTTTCCAAGCCTATTCCTGCAGCAGCACGTCAGTGACGCGTATCAAATAAGCTACCAGTACAGCCGCAGGATAAACAGACCACGCTATGATGACCTGAACCCATTCATTTTTTTCCTAGATCCTTACACGCTGGCAAAAGGTAACCCGAACCTGAAACCACAATACACCGATTCGTTTCAGATGGTGCATACTTTTAAATCTAGCTACAATATTTCGTTAGGCTATTCCAATACAAAAGACTACATCGCAGAAATCCCGGAGCAGAACAATGAAGACACCACCACTCTGTTTCAGAAGCGAAACATACAAAGTTTCAAGAACCTTTCCGCCACTTTTGTTGCTCCTGTGCATGTCTTACCAGCATGGGAAATGAACAATGTGCTGAATGTGTCTTACCAGCACTTTAATGTAGATATTAATGGGAGTCCCGTAAACAACACCCAGCTATACTACTTGCTACAATCTAACCATACTATACAGCTACCGGTAAGGGTAAAGATGGAGCTAAACGCAGCTTACCAGGGACCCATGGCTTATGGGGTGTACAAAGTACAGCCTTTCGGATGGGTGGATGTTGGAATAAAGCGCATTTTCCTAAACGAGAAATTGGAAGCAAGCCTTAACTTGGCAGATATTTTCCGGTCGCGCATCTTGAAAGGTGAATTTAGTGACAGTGGCAACATAAACTCTTTCGACCAATACAGAGGTAGCCAAAGTGTGCGTGTACAGATTAGATACAGGTTTAACAAAGGTGGTAAGTTTGATATGAAGAAACAAAATACAAACTTGGATGAATTAGACCGGGCCAATAAATAAAAAGCTTAACTAATACTGTATTCCAACTTGACAATGAGCTCCGTCATTATAAAAATTTGTCATGACTACTCCAATGCTGACATCTTATGATCTGTTGTAGAGCATGTTTAGACCAGCAGAAACTTTAACAAAGTAGCCAAGTCCCTGTGGAAATGGTTCGATAACTCCATCCTTCGGTCAACAAGCTACTATACTAACTGTCTCGTCCTGAAATAAGTTGACGTTTTTTGGACGAAAATAACTTTAATATTGAAACCTCCAAAGCTTGAGCTTTGGAGGTTTCTTTTCCACTTTTTCAGCACCATCTTCTGCTGCTGGTGCATTTTCTCCGGTATTTGGTCGCGGCACGAGAGGTGGGACTGAGGCTGTTGTAGATGCCACCGACTCCCGGATCACCGCCACCGCTTATAGGTGGTGGGCAAAGCCCCGCTCCGGGGCGAACTCGTCTTTGAGGATGCCGTTGGCCCGCTAGGCCACCGCGTTCTGGTGTGGGTCATAATTCTCGGTCATACTGGGCTGTATACCTGCCTTTGCAAGAAGGCCAGGTGGTTGGCCCTGAGAATAGAGAAAAGCTTGTCTCTGCCTATTTTAAGCTCATAGGTTGCAAATTCCTCCTCTAAAAGGTGCTACAGCTTGCGCGTCCCTAGCCGGGGCATCTTGATCCTGTAGCCCTGCACCAGGCCCACAACCTGAGCGTGCACAGCTTCATAGCGCCTGCTCATCTGCTTGCGCTTATAGTAGGCTTGCCTTGAGTACCCAAACAGCCTGCAGGCTGCAGAAAGGCGCACTTCTTCTTTCTTTCTGAACTTTTCGACTGCTTGGGTGAAGGCTTTTTTCTGATCTCGAGCCCCAGCTCCCCTTCAGCTACCTCAATAATAATATCTAGGAGCCTGGCCTTCAGCTCTGCATCCTGCAGCTTCTTTTGGGTGCTGGCTAACTGCTGCTCCAGTTCTTTGATTCTTTGTTCGCGGCTTTGTTCTACCTGATGGACTTTAGGGTGTTTCCAGTCTAAGGTACCATGTTTTCTCAGCCACACCAAAACCGTGCTCCTGCCCTGGATCCCGTACTTCTTCTGGGCTTGCTTATAGCTGAACTCACCCCGCTCGACGGCTGACACTACCTGCAGTTTAAAAGCAAGGGTGTAGTCGCATTGGCTCCGCTTCTTTCTTGTAAGTGAATGTGTTGACATCTACTGCTTTTTTATTGTCAACCTATTCTAGGATGGGACTGCCACAATTTAAAAAGCTTGCCCCGAAAAGGTCGGCGTTTTGACTTCAACCAGCCTCTCTTCCATCATTTCCCTCTTTAAAGATATTTAATGAAGCACTTAAATAAGATTCAGACCTTCAAACGATGTCAACTATCCTATAAATTGGTATAGCAATGGACAGCGGGGCTGAAGGAAGGAAACACTACTGAGTCCACGTTTTTAGGCCCACGTTCTTATACCGATGACACCATGCCACATAAAAAACAGGATAACCAGGAAATTCAGGACACTGAACATGGCGGCTGGCCACAGCACCCCTTTCCTAACCTTCCCTTCAAAGAAAGCGAAGAATACATGATAAAGAGCAAGAGCACCTGTCAACGCATAGGCTATGGTACAAGCGGTCAATGTTACTGATAATATCGTTGGCCTGCCGAAACTATCCTCGGGGAAGCCTGTCGTGGTAATGGCAATCACTGCGATAAGAAACAGAATACTCATGAAGGACCAAAAACGCATCCAAATGTTTCTCCCTCCCTTCAATTTACCAAAAGCATAGCGAATACTCCACACAGGAAATGACAAAACAGACCAAAGTATCAAAACTAGCCAAAGTAACATAATTGCCCAGAGCAGATAAAAGCGAAAAGGAGAGATGGATGCAAAACTGAGATTACCTGGCTCCCCATCTTCTGCTGCTACCTCTAATCCTCTGCCCTGGATAGGATCATCCACAACGGCGACCTCTATTAGCCCTGACTCTGGATTCATTAGAAGTTTGTCATCAACAGAGACATACCTTTCATCCTCATCATTTCCAAAGAGCCCGGTTCTGTCTATCAGGAAAGAGTTTCCAACCGTCCATATTTTCTGACTGAACAGGGGGTAGATGAAAGTCCACATTTCTTCACGTGGATTAATAATGTAATAGAACCCCGAGATCGGTTTTTTTAGCTGTACTCGTGTAGGGAGAGACGCTACCGCAGGCGGGGGAACGTCTTTTAGCAAATACTTCTGTATGGCTTCTGTTAGTCTATTTAAGGTTTCCGTTTGAGAAGTGTTGATCGAAACAAAGAAACCCACTTCCTGCTCAGGAAGGTAGGAGAATAATGCCTTACCACCGTTTAACGACCCGCCGTGACCATGGAACACATGCCCCTTGTATTCCCTTGTGTAATTAGCTAAGCCGTAGCCTAACTCCAGACCTGCTTTTGCGCCCAATGTGTTGGTGGGAGTTTCCATCCGCTTTATCGAACTTGGTGACAGCAGTTGCGTACTACCTGCTTTCCCTCTGTTTAGAAAGAAAGAGATGAGTTTCCCCATGTCTTTGGGAGATGCGTTAATAGAACCCGTTGGGCGGGTAATAACGTGCCAGTAATCCACTGGGCGCCCGCGTTCATACAGGGTGGCTCCCAAGCGTTTATAACCCTCTGACGGGAAATACGTGATCGTTTCCATACCCATTGGTTTGAAAAAGTTCTCTGCTACATAGTCTTCAAAAGGTTGTCCCGTGACTTTTTGAACGACATACGCAGCGACAGCCGGGCCGGAGTTGGAATAGGCCATCCTGGTGCCAGGCACCCAGCGGGAGACTCGTGAGTGCGGGTGAAAGTCGAGCCCTTCTTTCAGGGTGGCTGGAGTAGGATCATTGTGCAGGTACTCCGCCAAGTGAATGTCGTCCCAACCGGTGGTGTGAGAGAGCAGGTGCTCGATTCGGATGGGGTGCGTTTGTTCCCAGGGATTCTTGTACTCGATCTCGGGTGCAAGCACAGATAACTTGTCACGGAGTTGAAGCTTACCCTCTTCCTGAAGCTTCAGCACCGCCAGGCCAACGAACAGCTTCGATACAGAACCTATCCGGAACATGGTCTCTTCAGTGGCAACAACTCCTTTCTCTACATTGGCAAGTCCGAATCCTTTTGCATACAAAGGATTACCCTTTTGATATATTGCGACGCCGGCTGCTGGGGTTCCGGTGTCTTCAAGGATGTTCCGGATTTCCCTTTCGAGGGCATGAATAGCCGAACCGGTATTTCCCGCTCCTGTTTTTTGTGCGTAGCCAGGAAAAGTTGTGTTTGTGAGGCTTGCCAGTAAGGCAAAGATTGTTAACATTACTCTGTTGTAACTCATTGAAATCTAATGTCTCTTTAGTAAATAGTTGTTCATTTTAAAGCTTTTGCCTCCTACATGTAGCCTCTCTCTTATAACTGTTTTCCGAGCTGTAGCTAAGACCAGTCGATACCAAATGCAATAAGAGAATGCATAACCCATGGTTAGTTGATACAAAGTTTGATGTTCTGTAGTGGATCAAAAATAAATGTGATGAAAGCCGGGAAATCTGGGACAAATAAACAAAGGGGCCGCTGGCATTGGCTTTCAAGAAGAGGCTTTCATAACGGTAACATCACTTCCGCCACTGGCAGCGGGTCCATTGTCTTGGAACTTGACTCGGTTTCATACCTCTGGGCAACCTTCCCGCATCATGGTTAGGGGCGGTGTCTAGGATGGCACTTTTTCTCAGAGACAGCGGGGCAAGGCCGCCCACCAGGTAAGATATGTTCATGGCCTCCCGTTACTTCACCGCCTCTGTGGACTGCGCCATTTACTTCCAGTGGTTTTCGCGCAGGTCGCGCCTGTAGACTAGTGAATTATCAAGATTGCCCGTGGCATCAAGAGAATTCGGGTATAAAGCCGTGAAAGCATTTTGCCCGGAGATAAAAAAGCCGCCTCTCTAGACCCAGGTCCTCATGCCGACATATCCGTGCTAAGTAAAAAAGCAGGCAACCATAAAGTTCACGACACTGAAAAGGGCAGCTGGCCAATAGACCCACTTGCTTAACCCCTGCTTCCGGTGCTGTATAACTATGAAAAGAGCCCAGGCAGCGGTCAGCGCAAATGCGATGGAACTCACCATGATCGTGATAGATAACAACGAAGGCCGCACAAGCTGTTCTTCAAAGTCAGAACCGTAGGCATAGGTAAGCAGGGAGACAAAAAAGAAAGCTACACTAAGTAAGGGCCAGAGCCGGATACGGATGTTCGCCCCACCGGGAATTTTTCCCAAACCATAACGGATGCCCCAGACCGGAGCTAAGAGAAAAGCCCTCATGGCGAATAGCAACCAAAGCGCTAAGATGGTCCAACTGAGGTAAAACATAAAGGTCGAGACA
The DNA here is from genome assembly GCF_900188175.1 of Pontibacter ummariensis. Lineage (GTDB taxonomy): Bacteria > Bacteroidota > Bacteroidia > Cytophagales > Hymenobacteraceae > Pontibacter > Pontibacter ummariensis. The sequence continues at coordinate 207,814 of NZ_FZOQ01000009.1, forward strand.
GAGGCAAAGGTAATATTTCCCATATCTGTAGGTGCTAACTCCAGCGCGGTTCCGGCAAGTGGATCCTCAACTCTTGCCACCCTGACTAGGCCTGACTCAGGGTCCTCGTAAAGGTGGTCATTCACAGCAACGTACTTTTCCACCTCTCCGCCACCAAACAGGGGATCCTGTTGGATGAATAGCGTATCCCGCTCTGTCCACACCTTCCTGCTGAACAGAGGCTCCATAAAACCCCACTCCCCCTCCCGAAGGCTGGCGGTATAGAAAAAGCCTGAGACAGGCAATGCCTGCTGGTGCTTTTTTGGGGCTGTTTTCCTTTCAGGAGAAGAAACCCCCTCCAGTACATAATGCTTGGCTAAGTCGGACAGCTTCTTCAATGTTTCTGTGTCCGAACTGTTGATGGAAATCGAATAACCTGACCCATGTTTAGGGAGGTACACAAAAAGGGACTTCCCACCATTCACAGACCCTCCATGTCCCTGGAAGACATGATCTTCAAAAGTGAGGGTGTAGTTGGTTAGACCGTACCCTAAGTCAAGGCCTGCTTTGGCACCCAAGGTGTTGGCAGGAGTTTCCATACGTTCAAGCGAAGCAGGAGAGACAAGCTGTCGCCCCCCTGTCTCGCCTCTGTTTGCGAAGAAAAGAAGCAGCTTTGCCATGTCACGCGGAGAAGCATTGAGGGCACCGGAAGGCCTCATGATGATGTTCCAATAATTCACAGGTTTTTGATCTTCATACAGGGTGGCTCCTAAGCGTTTATAATCCTCTGACGGGAAATACGTGATCGTTTCCATACCCATTGGGGTGAAAAAGTTCTCTACTACATAGTCTTCAAAAGGCATTCCTGTTATTTTTTGAACTACGTATGCCGCGACCGCCGGGCCGGAGTTGGAATAGGCCATCCTGGTGCCAGGTACCCAGCGGGAGACTCGTGAGTGCGGGTGAAAGTCGAGCCCTTCTTTCAGGGTGGCTGGAGTAGGGTCGTTGTGCAGGTACTCCGCCCGGTGAACGTCGTCCCAACCGGTGGTGTGAGAGAGCAGGTGCTCGATTCGGATGGGGTGCGTTTGTTCCCAGGGATTCTCGTACTCGATCTCGGGTGCAAGCTCAGATAACTTGTCACGGAGTTGAAGCTTACCCTCTTCCTGAAGCTTCAGCACCGCCAGGCCAACGAACAGCTTCGATACAGAACCTATCCGGAACATGGTCTCTTCAGTGGCAGCAACTCCTTTCTCTATGTTGGCAAGCCCAAGTCCCTTTGAGTAGACAATCTCTCCGTCTTTCATGATGGCAATACCCGCTGCCGGTGTTCCGGTCTCTTGGAGCACATGCCTCACTTCCTTTTCAAGGTCCTTATTGTTCAATGGCCATTGCCTCTTCTTTGCTTCCTGTGCGGCGGAAGAAATAACAAGCAGTAATCCTGTTAGTAGTTACAATCCGTGTTTAAGCCTGCTCAAAACATGTTTTCTTTTCATGATATTTATTGTACTATTGAGATAATAAGTTCTTTCCTAATCTGAAGATTCTGAATCTGCCCTTGCAAAACCGAGATAGTACCTCCTGTAGAATCAAAGGGAAAGGGAAACTTTTTGCAGATGGTCAACCTTTCACTCCTTTTGTTTTCCCTGAAGGGGCTGCTCGCTGTTATTTGATCTACAATTTTCGAAAGGAGGCCCCAAAACGGAAAAAATTGTGACGAAAACCGTCATATATGGGTTGAATCGACCAAATACAGTTGATGGTTTTCTCTTATATCTTATATGTAGTATAACAGGTCAACGAGGCAGTCACACTTGGGTCGGAGAACCTTCCTCCCTATGTTCTGAATGATCCTCTGGCTGTTTTCCGGGCAGACCACCCCGCCCTCCTCCTGGAGGGGTTTATGCCCTGCCCGCCTTGAATCCGGAACAGTATCCATTTTCGCTCATGGGGTCGGAAGCAAAAAGGAAGAAGTGACGGAATTTATGAGAGGAACCTTTGATATAAACCCTCCTGCCTGTTAAGATCCAGTTCAGCAAAGACAGCAATGTCAACATTGCTAACCTCTATGGTTTTGCTGTGCTGTACAGGGTGCTGCTACAAAGGAGGCACTTGATGAAGAAAAGGTACTAAGGCAGGAGAAGTAAATGATTTGAGTATTAAACCGGGAGAGCTTCAAGTTACAAAACTGCCCTTTAGCTTCAACTTCCTTAAAAGTAAAGCCTACACGACAAGGTTTGAAATAGTATCTAAGGAAGGTCCGACCTCGGGGCCATGATGCTGGTGAAAGTGTTCTCCAGCGATCAATTCCACCCAATTTGGCAACTGCCAACCGGGCAAAGAATTAAACACGGCAAGCGTTTTAGCAGTAGCCTTTAAAGCTCCATGCAGTAAATGTTTGTTCAGAGC
>NZ_FZOQ01000035.1 GCF_900188175.1 Pontibacter ummariensis
GCTTTCCTGCTGCGGTGGCTTTGAAGGCTGTACTTCAAGCAGGGTATCAGCAGCAGCAACGGCAAACCGGGAGGGTGTGGCGGATATGCAGCAGGGTGCTTTCTCTCTACTTTCTGAACCAGCATCAGCAGAGGCCTCTACTATCATTTCACTTCTCTGCTGCGTGCAACACGACAGAAAAACAGTTAATGACAAAACAGCTTCTATACAATATCTCATACCTGTGCTAAACTCATGAGTGACGTTACCAAGGCTCTTGTTTTTGCGCCCTCACCTATTTGCTTAATCTGTCAGTAACTAGAGGAAAACTCTCGTGCTCAACGTGCGCAAATTCCATAATACGCTCTATTTCCTGCACCACCTCCGGGTGTACGGCACTGACATCTGTCGTCTCGGCGGGGTCGGTAGCTAGGTTAAACAGCTGCACCGGTGCCCTGCTATCGGCAACTACACCGATCCGCACGCCTTTCCAGTCGCCCAGGCGCACAGCCTGTCGGCCGCCGTCCTCGTGGAATTCCCAGTACAGGAATTTGTGCTGTGCCTGTTTACCCTTTGAGGTAAGCATGGGAAGTATGGAGATGCCGTCGATGTTTTGCGGGGCGGGCTGGCCTGTGAGCTCGGCGAAGGTGGGTAGAAAATCCCAGAAGGCGCCGATGTAATCCGACTGTCTTCCCTTCCTGATCATGGATGGCCAACTGGCAATCACCGGCACCCGGATGCCCCCCTCATACAAATCGCGTTTGATGCCCCTGAAGCCACCGCTGCTGTTAAAGAACTCCGGCTGATTGCCTCCCTCTCGGTGCGGCCCGTTGTCGCTGGCGAACACTATCAGCGTGTTTTTCTCGATGCCCTGTGTTTTCAGCGCCTGCACTACCTCCCCTATATAATTATCCACTTTCGTCACCATGGCGGCATAGGCGGCTTTGGGGTAGGCCTGCGGCTGATAGCCTACACCTTGCCAGCCGGCTTTTACCGGCTGTGGCTGCTCGTTAAACTTGCGCTTATACTTCTCAAACACCTCATCGCCCTCCGGCAGTTGAAGCGCCGCGTGCGGCAGCGTGTAAGCCAGGTACAGGAAGAAAGGATTATTGGCGTTGTCTTCCAAGAAGTTCAAGGCCTCTTTCTGAATGATGTCGGCCGCGTACTCCTGCTGATCGGTAGGCGTGTTAGATAAGTCTACCCGCTGCCCGTTATCCCACAGATGGTCAGGAAAGAAGTTATGCGATTGCCGCTGGCAGTTGTAACCGAAGAACCGGTCAAACCCCTGCTTATTAGGCTCTCCCGCAGAGCTAGGATAGCCGAGTCCCCACTTGCCGAAGAGGCCGGTGGTATAGCCGGCCCGGAGAAACATCTCGGCCATGGTAAAAGTGGAGTCGGGGATGGGGTATTGCCCCTCAGGCTCGATTTCGAAGTTGCCCCGCACAGGTGTGTGGCCAGTATGCTTGCCAGTCATTAGGGATGCCCTAGACGGAGCACAAACCGAGGTGCCCGCGTAAAACTGAGTAAACCGAACTCCATTTGCTGCCAACTTGTCTAGGTTAGGTGTCTCGATCAGCTCCTGCCCGTAGCACCCCAAGTCACCATAGCCCATGTCGTCTACCAGGATAAAGACAACGTTCGGCTTTTTCTGTGCAAAGGCTGCCAGCGTACAGCAGCAGGACAGGAGGAGAAGGGTTAGTTTTTTCATGCTTCTTAAATTGATGAATTGTTGGCGATCTTCTTCTCCATCAGTTGTCGGGCTCCCTCATCCTCATACTTGTCCACAAGCTTCTCGAGCTGTTTCATAAGCTTGGACGTCAGGTTCTCGTAGCCCTTCATGCCGTAAAGGTTATGCAGCTCATGTGGGTCCTTCTTCAAGTCATACAACTCCCAGGCCTCCACTCGTTTGTAAAATCGAATAAGTTTATAGCGATCCGTCTTGATACCAAAATGTGGAGATACCGCATGCTCCCCGTTCTCATAGTAGTGGTAGAAGATCGCGTCGCGTCCCTTGGCCTTGTTATTTGTCAGCAGCGGTAGCATAGACTCGCCCTGCATATCTTTAGGGACGGCCAGGCCCGCCGCATCCAGCATGGTCGGTGCAATGTCGAGGTTCATGACAAAGTGCTCTGATTTAGTACCCGGCTTTATGACGCCGGGGTAACGCAAAACCATAGGGGTCCGGAAGGACTCCTCGTACATGAAGCGCTTGTCGAACCAGCCGTGCTCACCCATAAAGAAGCCCTGATCTGACAAATAAACCACGATAGTGTTGTCCGTCAGGCCTTGCTTGTCCAAGTAGTCAAGAGTACGGCCTATATTGCGATCCAACGAAGCGGCTGTGCTCAGATAGTCGCGCATGTAGCGCTGATATTTCCACTCGGCCAGCTCCCGCCCCGATAGGTTACGTGCCTTAAGATCTTCGTAGATTGGTTTGTAGTAGGCGTCATATTTTGCTTTCTGCTCTGGGTTCATGCGAATCACGCTGCCTTCCCGCACGCTGTCGTAATTTGCGTGCATCTTCAGGTCATAGTCCATGATCATATCCTCAGCAATGGACATCTCCTGCACTTGGGCTGCCTTGCGCCCAGCGTAGGCGTCATAGAAAGTTGCCGGTAACTGGAATACTTTGCCATCGAACATGCCAAAATCAGCTGTGTCGGGCAGCCATACGCGGTGTGTGGCCTTCTGACCGATTATCAGGCAGAAGGGCTTGCTTGTGTCCCGCTGGTCGAGCCAATCCTCGGCCACATCCTCAGTTACATTGGTCACGTAGCCCTCTATTCGTTTGCGACTACCGTCCATCATTAAAAAATCGGGATTATAGTACTGCCCTTGGCCTGGTAGGATCTGCCAGTAGTCGAAGCCCTGCGGTTCGGTTTCAAGGTGCCACTTGCCAATCCAAGCGGTCTGGTAACCACCCTTGCGAAGTGTTTTGATAAAGGTATTCTGACGGCCATCAAAGCTGGAGTTCTCGTTATCCTTAAAACCATTCTTATGACTGTACTTGCCCGTCAGGATCACTGCCCGGCTCGGCCCACAAATCGAGTTGGTAACATAACCTTTGTTGAGCGTGGCCCCCTCCCTTGCGATGCGATCAATGTTAGGCGTCTGCATCAGGTCGCCGCCGTAAGCACTGATAGCCTGGAAGGCATGGTCGTCCGAGATGATGATAACAATGTTAGGTTGTCTGCCCTTCTGCTGGGCTAAGGACGTCAGGCTCCAAACTAGCCCGGCCATCAGTAGGATTAAGTGCTTTTTCATGGTTGAATGCATACTTGATTACCTGTTTTTGCCTGTCTCCTTGATCTGCTGCAGAAGATGAGATAACTCTTCTACTTTTTCCGGATACTGCGCAGCCAAATTCTGCTGTTCGCCTGTGTCCTGGCGCAGGTCGTAGAGTTGGGGCTCGGATGAATTGCCCAACTCTATGTCGGTCTGGTCATTGTAGGCCCTGCCACTACCGGGCGCAATGTACTTCCAGTGGTCCTTGATAATAGCGAGCGTGCCAGCGTGCAGCACCAGCACCTCTCTTCCCTGCGTTGACTCACCCATGAGCACTTTCATCATGTCTTGGCTATCGGGGGCATCGGTGGGCGTCAGCGGCTGGCGCAACATTGTAGCAAAGGAGGATAGCAGGTCAACCTGTGAGACAAGGGCATCTGACTCGCCTGGCTTTATCCTATCAGGCCATCTTACAATCCATGGCACACGCATGCCTGCCTCAAAGACGCTATACTTGCCCCCACGTAAGGCACCAGCTGGTTGGTGGCCGCTCTGTTTAGTGACCGCTTCGTCCTCATAACCATCGTCAAGCACTGGGCCGTTGTCGCTGGTGAAAATAATAAGCGAGTTCTTGGATAATCCCAGATACTCAAGCTCCTTCATGATCTCCCCCACTGCCCAATCCAGCTGCAATATGGCATCCCCACGATAGCCCAACATGCTCATGCCCTTGAAAAGTGTGGAGGGCATGCGTGGCACGTGGGGCTCAGTAAGTGAATAGAACAAAAAGAAAGGTTCCTTTTGGTGCTCTTCTATGAAGTCCTTGGCTTTTTGCAGGAAGGTCAACGGCACTTCCTCGTCAGTCCAGCGGGCCTTAGTGCCGCCGCTCATGTAGCCGATGCGGCCAATGCCGTTGACAATGGTGTTGTCGTGCCCGTGGTTAGGCGAAGCCTTCATTTTAAGGAGCTCTGGGTTCTCTTTGCCAGTAGGGTCATTGCCAACCTTCTCTCTGTAGTCAACCTTGATAGGATCCGAGGAGTCAAGCCCCACTACGCGGTGGTTCTCCATGAAGACAGTGGGTACTCTATCGGCTGTGGCAGGGTAGATAAAGGAGAAATCAAAACCTACTTCGCTAGGGCCAGGTTTAATGTCTTCATTCCAGTTTTTCCCGACTGCATCGCCCAAGCCCAGGTGCCATTTGCCAACAATACCGGTTTTATAGCCAGCTTTCTTGAACAAGCCCGGTAGCGTGAGCTTACCTGTAGGAACAATCAACGCTGCGTTTCCAGGCAAAACACCTGTGCCCTGCTTCCGCCAAGGGTATTCCCCTGTCATCAGGGCATAGCGTGAGGGAGTACAAGTGGAGGATGTGGCATAGCCGCGGGTGAACCGCATACCTTGGACGGCTAGTTTATCAATGTTGGGGGTTGATATTTTCGTAGCACCATAGCTGCTAAGGTCGCCGTAGCCTAAGTCATCAGCATAGATTAGTATGACATTCGGTTTTTGCTGCGCATAGGCCTGCGACACAAGACACAATGTTAGCAGCAGCAATTTTATTTTCATACATGGTTGGCTTTGCATACGGCTTTAGAAGTTTATTTCTGACCATTACTATTCTGATAAACCCTCACCCAGTCTACTATCATCTGGACAGGCAGGTCCTCATCCTTTATACTTCCCACCCAATTGCCACCAAGTGCCTGGTCTAGGATAATAAAAAAGTCCTGATCGAATGGCCACTGTGAAGGGTCGGCATTCTCTAACTTAGGGTACGAGAAGGTTTTCTGGCCATTTATAAAAAAATCTAATCGGTCGGGATGCCATTCCAGGCCAAACGTGTTGTACTCGTCTTCTTTGAAAGGTGCTGTAGCGAAGTATAACGGGTTTGTTTTCTGATTTAAGTTGTCAATGTAGTGGCTGTGCAGTGTTTGATATACAATGGAATCATAATTGAGGTGCTCCATAATATCTATCTCCCCACTATGTGGCCAGCCCCCATATCTACCTTCCTGTGGCATAAGCCAGATGGCTGGCCAGGAGCCTTTGCCTTTTGAGAGCTTGGCTCTTACTTCAACTTTGCCATACCGGAAAGCAAATTTATCTTTGGTTTGTATACAGGCGGTCTGGTATTTTGCTGTATCTGCCGAATCTTCGTTCTGGATTCCCCTCAGGTACAGCTGTCCATCCTTAACAAAAGTGGTAGCCGGGTTATCAGCACAATAACAGGCCCAATCAGGTGATCGTCTGCCCGAGAAGCTCCATTTGGTAGAGTCTGGTGCTCCCTCTGTTTCAAACTCATCTTCCCACTGCAGTGTCCATTCAAGGGCGTTTCCCTTCTGAGGCAGAGATGTACAGCTGGTACAGAGAAGTAAAAGAAGGACGAGAAGACGCTGTATCATGTTCTAAGCTTTTAAAGGGTAAAAGGGTAAAAGGGGCCGCAAATGACCGAATGGCCAGCAGTCCCCCATTACCTTAACTAAAACTACTACTTACACCAATCTAATCTTACTATTCTACTAACCTGCCTTAACGACTCAGGCTTTGAAGCTATCAATGCGGTACATGTTTACAAGAGGTGCGTTCAGTTCTTTATCTCAAAAGAGAAGCTCCTGGACGACAAAGCCTTTGAATGTATGAGAAAGACAATGCCCCTAATGTTCTACTTTATAACAGCATCGTCGGGAAAAAATCAAAGTTCTTACACCTATGGTGAAGTTGCTGTCTTGGTCAGTACTAAAGCCCTAGTAGGCCTCAACCCTCCTGCATATATCACATAGGATAGAGGAATTACCTATGTGATATATGCAAAAAAGACCTACTCTGTTGCTCCGGCATTTGCCTGTAGCGGCCAGCCAGGATTCTGATAAATCAGAGAGCCTTCAACCCCACTATCGGACGTAATTAAGAAGTGTTGTATAGCGATCGGTTCCAAGTAGTGAGCGGTGGCCCATCTGTAACCGTCCTTCACTTGATTAGTGCCTGAGAGGTTCACGCGGTAAGGACGTAGATAAGCACTTTCTGATTGTTTGGAAACGTTAGCCGTTCTACCGGGAGTATCTGCTTCGATCAACAGAGAACTTCCGTTCTCATCCTTATACCACTCCTGCATGGGTCCCCATACTTTAAATCCTTCGATTATATGTGGACTATCCCTGAGTTGATCCAGCGCTCTCCAACGCTTCAGGTCAGTATAACGCATGCCCTCTGCTATAAACTCACTGCGCCGTTCGCGACGTATATTATATAGCGTTGCATCAGATAACAATTGTCCGGCAGAATAAGCAGCGAAGTCATTCTTAGCCTCTGCATTCATGTCCGTGGCAGCTATCGTTACAGTAAAATCAGGATTAACACCAGCTCTTGTCCGAATAGCTCTCCAGTACTGCTCAGCTTTTCCATTTATACTTCCCTCCTTCAGGTAAGAAGCCTCGATGTAATTCAAATAGGCCTCCGCAGCTCGGAACACAATGCTTCCTATGGAACCTCTGCTGCCTTCCGACTCTTTGAAGCTATATGCCATGCCCTTCTTAACAGAATAGCCGGTTACATCCCGTGTCTCAGCCAAGCCGATAATGTCTGGTCTTCCAATTAGAATCGGAGATCCATCCTGATTAGTGTTATCCTTGTACATCAGCTCCCCTGGAACCTTCATAAACAGCTGCAGACGGTTATCGCGGCCCACTTTAACATACGAGATGTCATCATCACCCTCGTATCCTGATCCTACAGCGTATATAGGTAGGCCATTGCTCATCAAGAAGTTATCAACAAATCCCCTGGTATAACCTGTGTTAGCTCCATTCCGGTTGATGTAGTGATTTACATTGTGACTGATGCCCTGCGTTGGATCATATTGACGCCACAGCAGGACCTCGGAATACTTACTCAAGTCCTGATCCGCGAACATTTTGAAGTAAGGATTAGTAGAGGAGTTGTAGCCGTCATCCTGTATGTTTTGAACCAACGGCACGGCATCCGCCACTGCAGAAGATGCCTCCATAGCTTCTGTCAGGAAGAAGTCTATCTCTTCTTCAATATTGAAGTTGAAATTCTCTACTTTCCCGGCTCCCGGCCACCCAGGACCACCCGGAACGTGAGCAGTGCCCCTATGGTAGATCAGCCAGGTAGCCTCGTGCAGGGCAACGCGCGATTTAAAGAGCTGTGCCGCCTGCTTTGAGATACGGTTTTTACCTCCCGGAGGCGCTGTGCTTAGCAGCTGTATAGCTGAGTCCAGGTCGGAGATGATAAAACGGGCCACCTCGTTGCGAGGCCTACGCTTAGAGGCTAATTTCAGCTGGTCTAACTGGTCAGGCAATGTATTCTTTATAATCGGGAAGTCGCCAAGCTCCTGTACTTTGTCAAAGTACTCGTAAGCTCGCAGAAAATATCCCTCTCCAACGTAATGTGCTATGTTGTTGGTGCTGCCGGTAATTCCACCCTTCTTCCAACGAGGGACTACTGTTTCCAGAAAGTAATTTGCTTGGCGGATGTTGCCAAAGTTCCAGCTACCTCCTGACTGTGGGACACGCCACTCTCCGGGTACCCAACGGGTTGCAAACCCACTGCTTGCCTGGTTATCGGTATGATTATCATATCCAAATATACCAGGCCCCCATCCCCCATGTGTTGAAAAGTTGTACCGGGCAATGGTATAGGCTGCCAAGTCCGCCTCACTCCACAGGTAATTTTCAGGTGTTACATCAGACAGGGGTGCCCTGTCCAAGTAATCATTGCAGCCCGTTATTCCAACAAAACCGAGGAATATCAACACTGTATATATCTTATTGCTAATTAATCTTTTCATTTGTTGGATTATTAGAGGTTAAGGTTTAGGCCGAAAGAAAACACCCGAGCAAACGGGTACGTCTTGCCGTCATTCCACCCATTCAGGCCTACAGACTCCGGATCAAAAATGTCGATCATGTCTGAAAAAGTAAGCAGGTTCTCACCAGACACATAAATTCTTACACGAGACACTCCAACCTTTGAAGTAAGGCTTGTAGGCAGGGAGTAGCCAAGTTGTACGTTCTTCAATCTCAGGTAAGCGGCATTCTGCAGGTAACGGGTCTGCGTTTGCTGGTTCTTCCAACCATATTGGAAATCTGGCGCAGGGAAGTAAGAGTCAAGGTTTATGTCAGCTACACCCGCCTCCACCATTGGAGAAGTCTCATTACGGAAGAAGTCCATGTGCTCTACAAAGCCAGCAGACTGCCACATGCCCCCATTCACACCCCAGAAGTAAGGCCCATTGGGCATATAGTCTCTCTTTCCAACACCTTGCATGAAGACGCGTACATCAAAACCTCTCCACTCGCCCGTTAAGTCCAGGCTGTACCTGTATCTTGGATTACTGTTACCTATTATACTTCGGTCTCCGGGATTATCCAACGTCTCTGCACCGCCATCAATTCTCCCATCACCGTTCAGGTCTGCATACATGATGTCGCCTGCTCCCCAATTGCTACCCATGCCGCTCTGGTCTACATTTTCCAGGTGGGCATCCATCTCAGCCTGTGTTTTTGCTATGCCTACCGTCGTATAGCCCCAGATCTCTCCGAACTTTCTGCCGTTATAATATTGGTTGAGGTTTCCCGTTTCATTAGGGTATTTCGTTACCTCCTGTATAGCGTCTGCCAGCACGGCACGTACCCCATAGTTAAAGCCACCAATATTATCTTGCCAACTGGCTTCAATTTCAAAACCACGTGACTCCATATCAGTATTGTTGATTTGGGGAACGCCAGTACCTAGTGTGACAGGAAGCTCAGGCGCTGGGCCAACCATATCAAAGGTTTTGCGCTTGAAGTAGTCGAAGTTCAGGTTAAGGCGGTTATTCAGCATAGCAAGGTCAAAACCCGCATTCCAGCTGCTCACTCTCTCCCATGTCAAAAGTGTACTCACAATACCTGGAGCGCCAGCAGTGTTGGGTTTCTGACCACCAATCAACCAACCTCCACTGTTCATACTAATTGGCTGCAGGCTGTAGAAGGGATACCAATTGTTTGTTTGCTGGTTTCCAAGCTCTCCATAGGACCCTCTAAGCTTGAACATCTGGATTACATCATCGATGGTCCAAAAGTCCTCCTGCGCCACATTCCAGCCTGCTGAAACAGATGGGAACAGGTTCCATCTTTTATCCTCTATGAACCGGGAGCTTCCATCGTAGCGTGCATTCAGTTCCAGCAGGTACCGCTCCTTAAAGTTGTAGTTCAGACGAGCGAAGAAGCCAGCAATTGCCCAGTGCTGATACCCACCAGCAGTGGCTCTGCTATCCTCTGTCGCTGTGTTAATCGTTGGCAAGGTCGGTGTGATCAGACTGCTTCTAAAGCCTCCTAAATCACGGTATTTGGTCAACTCAGAGTTGAAACCGCCCAATACCTTAAAGCTATGGACATCGTTGATGTTGAACTCATAATCAGAGTAGATGTTGGAACTGAAATAATTTTCCTTTAGAGCATATTCAGACACGGAACTGTAGCCACCGGAGTTCCACCCTACGGAAACAGGGTAAGGTTCTCCATTCACATCATACCCATAGGCCGGTAGCACATCAGTATGGCTGTTCCGGTTTTGGATACGATAATTTCCATTGGCAATAATGCTCCATCCCTTTGCCGGCGTAAGGGTTAGCTGAGCCTGCTGGTAAATCCAGTCATTCTGGTTTATCACTCGGCCACCTTCCCTCAGTTGTGCGATCTCACTTGGATCAGACCAATTGCCATTAGGGTCTTTAACCGGCACAGTAGGCCAGCGGCGGGCGACGTTATGGTAGAACAGACTGGTTTGATGCGTGGCTCTGGTAAAGTCTTCTCGAACGTATCTGGCCGTATAGTTGAACTTAGCCAGCTTGCTAATGGTCGTATTGATCTTCCCAGTAAAGGTATAGCGCTGAAACTCATCCCCGGCATGTCTAGTAAGCCCTCCCTGATCTAGATAACCAGCTGACACATAAAACTGCGTGTTCTCCGTTCCGCCATTCAGGTTCACATTATGCTCCTGGGAAAAGGAACGATCCTTGTACTGTTCTTTAAACCAGTCTGTATTCGCATGAGAACCGGCGTAATACTGGTATCTGTCACCATTAGCGTTCGGCACCGTTCCATAGTCTATTTCCCCGCGTTGATACTGCAGGATACGGTCCAGCACTTCTTGTGAGAACTTAGGGGACTCACCACCATTGGCTGCCGCTTCGTTCCAGTACATCGCGAAGGTATGCGAGTCCATCATCGTTGGCAGGCCCATCGGCTCAGCAAGCCGGAAGTTATTGTTGTAACCAACCCGGGCTTTCCCAACCTTACCAGCCTTTGTAGTAACCAGGATAACACCGAAGGGAGCGCGGGATCCATAGATGGAAGAGGCCGCAGCATCTTTCAGTACCGTCACCGACTCAATGTCCTGTGGGTTAATAGCGTTCAGGTCCCCTTCCATACCATCTATAAGGACAAGAGGCGAAGAAGACGTAGAACCGATTGTACCAGCACCGCGAATATTAAAGTTGAGCGGCTGGTTCAGCTCTCCTCCCAACCCTGTGGTTTGCAAATTCAGGCCAGGTATTAGGCCCTGCAGTGCCTGCCCCACGTTTTGCACAGGCCGAGACTCTAATACCTCTGAGCTTACCGTTGAAACGGAACCAGTCAGGTTAGCCTTTCTCTGCTCACCATAGCCAACCACCACCACTTCCTCCAGAGCCTTCGCGTCTTGGCGTAGCACTACGTTTATGGTAGCCTTCCCCTCAACTGGTATTTCCTGGCTTACGTAGCCAATAAAGGAGAACACCAAAGTTCCACCCTCGTCCTTTGGCACGTTCAAGCTAAACGACCCATCAACCCCTGTTGTGGTGCCTCTCACCGTCCCCTTTAAGACAACAGTAACCCCAGGAAGTGGCTCCCCTTCGGCTGTCGTAACCTTTCCCTGTACAGTAGTAGCTTGCTTTAGGACTTTTTCACCTGCAAACGCACTAAACACAACTTGCTGCCGCCTGGGCTTCACCTTGGAATCAGCCAGCACTTGGCTGCTAAACAGACAGCTTGTTGAACTGGCCATTAACAGCATAATAGATAATCTGGTAGATTTTTTCATATAGGCATTATCATTATAAATAGAATTATTTGATTTCCCTTAGGTAGCAGCACTATGGCAAATGGAGACACAGCAGAATATACCAGATGCGTTGGGCAAGCCTCTCTATAGGGAAATGTTTCACACGCATCCATAATTGAGATAAGCCTAGCGTTAACATACGTTAACGCATTTACACGCATAACTATTCCTGTAACAAGTAGCGTTTTATGTAATAAACATATAATATTGATTTTATAAAAGCAACATATTTAGCAAATTTGTGTGCACGTTAACGCAATTTATACTAAAAGTCACCTACATCCCTGGAAGTCTCTACAGATCCGGCAGGTGTCAGTTCCTGCCTAGTCCCCTTCTATTCTTTCAGGCGGATACGTTTCTTAAACTTTTCCTCCCCATCCACGAAAACCTTCAGGTAAAAGCGGCCTTTGGGATAACGGCTCAAATCATAGGTAAAGACACCTTCCTTTATCTGCTCATACTTTTGTTTCTCCACCACCTTATTTCCGGGATCTGTTTCAATTTGCACCTCCACATTGTGGGGGAAATTGGCGTAGTAATCGAAGGTGGTGGTGTCATTCGTGCGAGTCGGGTATAGGCCAAAGGAACTCTGGTCGGTAACAGGAGCCACCGGGGCACCTACCTCAAAGGCGTAGCTAACCGAGGAGCCAAAGTCCGACTCAAAATCCTTCAGAATGGCGCCATCCTTGTTTAAAAGGCGCAGCTTACCTCGGCCGCCGCGTGGGTTAGCCCAAAACTCCAGCCCATTTCCGGCACTATCCTGAAGAGTAAAGTCGTAGTTGCCTACCGCGAGCTGCACAGTATCGCGGTAAACAGTGTTGGCTTTCAGCGATCCGGCAACACGCTCCCGGATAGTGTTACCCTCGCTGTCTTTAAGCTTATAGCTGTTATGCGTCGGCTCGTTATTCGTCATCAGGTACACGATAAGCATGCCATCCTGACGGGGAACAGCCTCGAAGGTACTGGCCAGGCTGTTATCTGCAGTGTACTTGTCCTTCTTACCGTTTGGCCGCTGCAGTTTTACCTCAAAACGGTTCTGCCCTACTTTGCTGTCAATCACGCCCGACAGGGTGATCATAGCAGTGGCGGCAGGGGCTATTTTTCCGGTCCAGTTGTACTCTCTCTGTTCAAAGCCTTTGGTGCCGTAGCTAATGGCCAAACTTGTAACAGGCAACGCCCCCATGTTTTTCACCACGATGTGCGGCTGCATGTTGGCAGGGTTCTGACGGCGATGTGCATCTTTGAGCGATGGACGAATGATGTCCGTAATGGCCACATCGTTTTTAGCCGCCGGTTTTCTGTACTGGATGATGTAGGCGGTAATGTACTCGTCCGCGCTTGGCTCCGTAGAAGTATAGTCCTCCATGTTGATGTCCACTGTATGCTGGCTGCGGGGCTTCACCGGCAGGTCGTAGAGGTCAGGTTGCATCAAGTCGCCGGGACACCAGTTAGCACGAGCGTACACCCAGGTCCCTGCCTGCGGGTACAGCGGGTTCTCGCCGCACTTTTTCCAGATGTCCCTCCTGTCGATGAGTTTCTGATCAAAGTACACTGCCCTGTATTTGCTGCAGAATTCGGCGCAGTTGTCGGGCTTGTCCATGCCGTGGCCTGTCTGCACTACACGCAGGCGGGCGAAAGCGGCATTTTCATCGGCTGTAAAAATAACCGGCCTCAGCGCGTTCTCAATCGGGTTGGCAGGGTCGCCGTAGCGGTAAGCCCCGTCGTATACTTTCTGAATAGAGATAGGCTCCCAGGCCGGCTTGCCCTTCACGATCTCGAAATCCAGCGTCACGGTCCAGCCGCGGTCTTCGTTGGGCTCCCAGCCCGTGTGATTATACTCTATCTCCACGCTGTCGCGTAGCAGTAGGCTAAAGTCGGTAATATCCACCTCCCAGTCAAAGGTCCAGTCTTTTCCAAAGGCTCCGCCGTACGGCGTCAGCATGCGCCCGATCTCGATGTCCTGCGACTCACCTTCCTTACCACCCGTACGGCGGATGGTGATGTGGTCTTTGTAGTCCCAGTCGGCGCAGCGCATGTCGTCTGGACAGCCCAGGCGCAGCTTCAGTTTTATACTTCGAATGTTCTGGCCTTTGTATGGGAAAACGCCCCAGGCTTTGTAGTGGTTATTGCCCTGGCTTGGATCGGTTACCACCGTCATGCGGTTGTGCGTAACCACATGCAGGGTATCAGAGGCGTGGGTTTGAAGGGTAATAAGGGAAAGTAGGGCAATGAGGCTGTAGCGCCATACTTTAGTTGTTAACCTGTACTTCATTTTTAGAGCATTAATTCTTTATTCTTGTTATTAAAGTCCACTGGCGCGAACGCTGATTGTGCCAATGCCTCTCGCCGCCTCACTTAACGTGACCAGTCTGTGCTTTCCATTAAATGTTTATCCTCCAGCCTTACAAGGGACTCGCTTCATTTCATACTTACTGCTCTCAAGGCCCCAAGGCCTTGTCTTTTCGCATCGCACTGCTTTCGCTTCCTCTGCTCCTGCCTCACAATGTCCCACTACGTTCAGCACCGGAACCCCAAGGCACTCTTTGTAGAGGGCCCCTACCTCCACGGAAAGACTGGGGAAGTTTCTTGCCATGCTTTAGTTGTATGAAGGTATAAGATCCCGTTTTATGTTATGAGCACTTCCATGCCCTACCTCCCCATTCCCACCGCTGCTAATCGGGCACCACCCTACTGGTACTGGAAAACATTGTATGGCCTGGAGGTCCCCTCTAGCTTTAACACCACCACACCATGTGCCGGCACGTCAAAGCGTACTTCTTTCTCTTTTGAAGTCTCAAAGTCCTTTTTCGCCCATAAATCGCGCATGGAGTAGCCTTTGGCGGCATACAGGCCCACAGAATCCGGATGAAAGGCAATGGCAGCGGTTTTCCCGGACCTATTGAGCAGGGCTACGGCCACTTGCCCACTCATGGTAGTCTGCAAGGGTTTCGCCCATACTTCCAGATCGCCTTTATCCACCAGGCGGCGGGCCTGGTATACCAGCTTGTCCTGGTTCAGGGCTATTATTTCTTTGTTTGTGAGGATGCTGATCGTTTCCGGGCTCATGTGGCGCAGGTCATTTCCAGCCAGCAGCGGGGAGCTCATCATACACCACATAGAGAAGTGCGTCTTGTCTTCTTCATAGCTCATGCCCCGCCCGACCTGCAGCATGTCCATATCGTTTACGTGGCCCGGAGAGGCATACTTCCAAAGGTCGGCGTTCAAATCTACGATATGCATGACGGAGACAAAGGTATTGTCTATGTCGCCGGAGATGCGCCAGGAGTCTGCCAGCGGCACCACCCAGTCTCCCGGAAACCTCCAGCGGCACACGTTGTATACCACATCCGAACGTATCTGGCGGATCAGGTTACCAATCTGAGTATAGCGGGTTTGCTCATCCAGTCCCAGCCAATCGCCGCCGCACCAGTCCACTTTTATAAAATCGTAGTTCCACTCCTGCAGCAGCAGTTGCAGGTCCTGCGCGTCGTGCCCGTACAGGCCCATGCCTACGCCCACGGTGTCTTTGTCCCAGTAAGAGGCACAGGTGTTAATGCCGGCATCGGAGTATATCCCAGCCTTCAGCCCTTTAGAGTGGATGTAGTCGCTCAGGGACCGCATACCGCTCGGGAATCTTTCCGGATGTGCTATTATCGTTCCCGCCTCGTCTCTACCGCCAAAGAAGCCGTCATCAATATTGACGTAAGTATAACCTGCCTCCTGCATTCCCGACGACACCATGAAATCGGCCTGCGCCCTGATGATGTCCTCGTTTATGTCGGCACGGAAATTATTCCAACTAGACCAACCCATGGTAGGCGTTCTGGGGCGTACTGCCACCGCTGCCGTCTTTCCTGCTGCAGGTACTGTGCTGGGTTCAGCGTTATTGGGCTGGCTTCGGCAGGCAAGCAGCACAAAAAGTAACAAGCAAGGGATGAGCTTTTTGAACATAGTCTGTGAATAGATGAATGTTTGGACCATCTCCGTAGCCAAGCTACCTGGCGCCTCCCTAAACTTAGCTATACCTCTATGCTTTGGAGAGGCGCTAAAGAGCAAACGGAGCAGCCACATGTATACTCCTTGTGCCGCGCCACTAAAAATTGACCAGATCTACTTTTTCACCGGCACGATGCGGTACTCATAATAGTATGGCTTGTTGAGGAAGAGCTTATACTTGTCCAGCGGAAGCAGGCCCCAGCTGTTATTACCGCCTACGCCAAGTTGCTGCAAGTCCACATGCAGGTGGATGTTTTTGTCCGGCTCCAGCGAGCCTGAGTGCGTCTGGTGCTTGTCGAAACCCGGGAACAGCTGATCCGGGCTGTACGGCAGTGCGCTGACGTTCAGCAGCGTGTCGATGTGCTGGATGATAATGCCGGAGCCGTCTTTGCGGCTGATCTTGGCCCAGCGCACATCCGATTTGTTGCCGCTCTCCTGCGGGCGCACGTACGGGTGATACTGCTCTGCAACGCTACCTTCGTACTGACCTACCAAAGCGGAAGTCTTTCTGTCCCAGTAGCTCTCCCACGGACCACGGCCATACCACTCGATGTTTTTAAAGTCGGTTGGCAGCGCCATGTGGTTTCCAACTTTAAAGGTCATCATCTTCAGCTCCTTTAGCGGCTGCACGTTGTTTTTCACCGTAAGGGCGCCCTTGCCGTCAGCTATGATTGTTTGTTCATACTTAAGGCCACCGTCCAACAGCTCCTTCTCAATGTTAACCTGTACCTGCCCGTCAGCCAGCGCCTCCACATTCACCTTCTTCACCACGGCTTTGTCGTCCGCGTCCTTCAGCTCGCGCAGGCGCTTCTGCAGACCCGCGCCAAAGTCGTTGTCGGTGCCGGGGCGCCAGAAGTTTATGCGTGGTCCACTTTCCAAGATCGTCTTGCCGTTGGCTTTGTAAGAAGTGATGTTACCGGTCTTCTTGTCCACCGTCAGGGTGAAGCGCTTGTTACCCAGCTCAATGACCGAGGCGCCGTCCATTACATAGATTTTGTCGTTGCTCGGGGCATAGGCTGGCGGCACAGGCTGGCTCAAGGCAAATTCTTCAAAGGCCAGCTCAGTAACCGCCTTCAGCACGCCCTCATCATTTTTGAGCACCGCTTTTACCTGCAGGTAGTACTCGTGAATCGTATCCGCTTTAATCGCCTCATCCGGCAAGGTAAGCCGTACGGACTGGCCCGGCTGCACGGTCAACTCGCTTATTACGCCAGACTCTACCGCTTTACCATCGCGCAGCAGGGTCCAGTTGAGCTTAAAGTTATCCAGGGTGCGGAAGAAGTACTTGCTGCGCACGCCCAGTTGGTTTTTGTGGAGCGTGAAGGCGATGTTCTGGTACACTTTGCGCACCTCGAAAGCGTGCGGGTGGAAAGTGCGGTCCGCCCCGATCACCCCATTAATAAGGAAGTTGTTATCGCTTGGCGTGTCCCTGTCGCCCCAGTCGCCGCCGTAGCCCAGAATCTTCTTGCCGTCCTTCATGCGGTACACGCCCTGATCTACCCAATCCCAGATAAAACCGCCCTGCAGCACCGGGTACGTCTCAAAAATATCCCAATACTCTTTTAAGTTACCGATGCTGTTGCCCATGGCGTGCGCGTACTCGCAGAGCAGGTAGGGCTGTGTTGGGTTATCCTGAGCGTAGGCAATCACCTCGTCCGGGGTGCGGTACATCTTAGAGTAGATGTCGGTGTTCCAGTCGCCGGAGGCCAGTTCGTAGTGCACTGGTATGGATGGGTCCAGGCTCTTGGCCAACTCGTAGCCGCGGTAGAAATTCCAGCCATTGCCGGCCTCGTTGCCCAGGCTCCAGGAGAAAATGCTCGGGTGGTTACGGTCCCGGCGGATCATGCGGCCGATGCGCGTCAGGTGCGCCAGCTCCCACGCCGGCACGTTGGCCAGCGTGCGGCCCAGGTCGTAGTGCATGCCATGCGACTCTACGTTGGCCTCGTCCATCACGTACAGGCCGTATAAATCGCAAAGCTCATAAAAGTATGGATCGTTCGGGTAATGGCTGGTGCGCACGGCGTTTACGTTCAGCTGCTTCATCAGCTTCACTTCCTCCAGCATGGCCTCCCGGCTCACCACTTGCCCCGTTTCCGGGTGCGTTTCGTGGCGGTTCACACCCTTAAACATCACCGGCTTTCCGTTCACCAAGATCTGCGTGTTCTTGATCTCTACCGTTCGGAAGCCCATTTTGCGGCTGATCACTTCCTGTACTTTGCCATTGCCGTCATACAGCGTGATCTCCAAACGGTACAGGTTCGGCGTCTCGGCGCTCCAGGCTTTGGCGTTAGCAACGCTGGCGTTAAAGCGGAGCTCGGTTTTGCCCTGCTTCATCTTCAGGCCCCAGGTGTTCTGTTGGGCGCTCCACACTTTCCTGCCCTCCGCATCGTATAGGGCCGCCCCTACCTTATACTTCTCCTGGTTCTCGTCGGTGTTATTCCAGGCGGTTACGTGCAGGTTCATCACCCCGTCTCTATAGTTGTTGGCCAGCGAGGCATTGGTCACATAGTCATAAAGGTGCACGTTTGGGCGGGTATAGAGATAGGTGTCTCTGCTGATGCCCGACACGCGCCACATGTCCTGCGCCTCCAGATAACTACCGTCGTTCCAGCGGCGCACCTCCAGGGCAATCAGGTTCTGGCCCTGCTGCACGTAAGGCGTAATATCGAACTCCGATTCCAGCTTGCTGTCTTTGCCCAGCCCCACATACTTACCGTTCACATACAGTTTAAAGGCTGATTTCACAGCTCCCAGGTGAATGAATACGCGCTGGTTATTCCAATAAGCAGGCAGGGTAACCATACGGCGGTAGGCACCGGCCGGTTGGTCGATGTTATCCGGAATATCCGGTGGCTGCGGGTTGGTCATGTTGAACTCGTAGAACGGGTTCACGTAGATCGGCACGCCATAGCCGTTAAACTCCCAGTTGGCCGGCACCGGAAACTCTTTCCAGCTCTTATCGCTGAAGCTAGTGGCGTAGAAATCCTGTGGCAGTTGCTTGTAGTCCTCCGCCCAGTGGAACTTCCACAGGCCGTTCAGCGACAGGAAGCGGGAAGATTTGGCCTTATCGCCGGCAGCGGCTTTGCCAGCGTCCTCAAACGGGAAGTAGGAGGCCCGCATCGGCAGGCGGTTCTCTTCCTGTATGGCCGGGTTCTCAAATACAGGGTCGAGGTAAGGTTTCTGGGCAAGCGCTGGGAAAAAGCCTACCGCCAGCAGGCAGATAAGCGATAAGAATTTATTCATGATAAAGCTAAAAGTTAATTATTTAATGTGCTGCCGGCCTTGAGGCTCAGGATTATACTTCTAAATCCTTTTGAGGCGGAACAGCTTTGTTTCGTGTGACTGCAGGCGGCCTTTCCAGCTTTTGCCTTTGCCCACCGACTTGTGCTCCCACAAGTCGCGCACCTCATACTTCCCGTTAAGCCCCAGTTCAGCCCAGCCTATTCTATAGTTCTTGGCCTGATCGCCCCGGTTCAGGATGGCCACGGCCACCTCGCCGTTCTGAAGCGGCTTCACGAATACGTCCCAGGCGCCGCCGTGCACCTTGCGCTCGGCCTGTTTGCCCAGCGGGTCCTGGTTGATGGCAATCACCTCTTTGTTGAGCAAGATGCGCTTTGTGGCTTCGTTCATGTTGCGCACGTCGTTGGTGGCAATAAGCGGAGAGGCCATGATGCTCCACAAGCTCATCTGGCTCTCGTACTCAGTGTCGTTCATACCCACCCCGCCCATGTCGCCGGAGGGGCCTGGCTTGCCGTAAAGCCCCACCACCAGCATGTCGGCATCGTTCCAGCGGCCAGGGCCAGCGTAGGCATGCAACTCGGCGTTGATATCCAATATGTCGATGATGCCCTCGGCGTTCTCATCGCTGCTCAGGTTCTTCCACTTGTCGCGCACATCATAGGTGGTACGCCACAGCTGCCCCCCGGCTTCGGCGGCCCAGTGCCAGGGTTTAAGTTGTCCCCACTCACATACCCCGAACACGATCTCGCGGCCGCTCTTGCGCAGGGCCTGGCTCATTTTAGTATAGCGCTCCACGGCTGTTGCCGAGTCCTTAGGGGCATGGCAGTAGTCATACTTCAGGTAGTCGATGTCCCAGGAAGCGAAAGTCTTCGCATCCTGCTCCTCAAAGCCTAGACTGGCCGTATAGCCGGCACACGTTAGCTGCGCCGCATCAGAGTAGATGCCCAGCTTGATGCCCTTTTTGTGCACATAATCGGCCAGCGCCTTGATGCCGGAGGGAAACTTCTTAGGGTCCGCGGTGATGTTGTTGCGGTTGTCACGGCCTCCCTGCCAACCGTCGTCGATGATGATGTAGTTGTAGCCGGCCTCCACCATGCCCGAGGCCACCATCGCGTCGGCCATCTCGCGGATGTCCTTCTCGTGGATGTTGTCGGCAAAGAAGTTCCAGGTCATCCAGCCCATCGGGGGTGTAGGTGTCAAGGGCTCCTGGCCGGAAGCGGATTGCTGCGCGTGCGCAGTAAGTAAGCAAAGGCTCAATGTCAGCAAGGCAAGCGCTCTTCTCATCATGGTATATCTTTGACATGTTTTTATAGGGAGATCCCTGCAGCAGTACGCCAGCGTCCTACAGGCAATATGGCTCTGATACCCCTGCTACAAGCAAAGGGCTATACTTGCCAATACTCTTTCACCATGCCACTGCTCGTCTCAGGCTATAAATGCAGGAAATCAGGGAACGATAAAAAACGTTAATTCGGCAGGTATGCAAATACATTTACATCAGAGGAAAACCCCTATTTCTTCCTCTCCACCACGGTGAACACAATCTTTTGGTAGCCGTCCTTCTCGTACAGCACCCCGACTTCCTTCTTCCCTACCTTCACAAGGTCTGAGTAGGCAGCATGGTCTTTTTCGCCGTTTTTGCTCTTCGCAATAGTGTACTGCTCCGGCCATGTTTTACCTTCGTCATAGCTGATGCGCAAGGTCAGGTTATCGCGGCGCTGCGGGTCGGCGGCATTGCTAAAGGCAAGGATAGCCTTCCCTCTCTTTTTTCCTAACCGAAGTAAACTTCCCTGATTTACCGGATCGGGTAGTTGGCGGTCGAAGTAGGTAGTGTCCCAAGTCGTACCGCCGTCGCTGCTTATGCTCACAATGCGGGCGCGCACATCGCCCTGCTGGTTGCGGATATTCATCATCAACCTGTTGTTGGTAAGCTCAGCTGCCATCGCCTCGTTGCCTCCAGACTCCGGCACTGTCTGGCTGATCTTAAATGTTTTGCCGTGGTCATCGGTGTAGAACCCATGGGCATAGTAATCTTCTGCTGAGCTTTTGGGCTTACCCTGCGAATGATTAGCCGCCACAAAAATTCTGCCTCTGTACTTGCCGTCGGAAAACTGTATGGCGTGACCAGGTGTGTTAGCATACGCCCGCCAGTCTTCCTTATAGGTATAAGCGGGGTTAGCAGAAGGCATGTTCGGGCGGTGCACCTGTGTGGTAATATTTACGGGCTCGGACCAGGTCTGGCCCTCGTCGGTGGAGGTGACGTACCATACTTCGCGGAATCCCTTGCCGCTGCGCACCTCATGCTCATGAGCATTGCCAGTATTATAGAACAGAAAGATCCGGCCTTTCGGATAGGCAGGGTCCGTCATATCTACCACGGGAGCGGCGTTGCCGGCCTGCAGGGTATCATAATCTATTACCGTCTGTAAGGCTGACCAGGTCTTGCCTTTATCTGAACTGCGCTTCATCACAATATTTACGTCGCCGAAGTCGGCAGCGCCATGCACCCTGCCCTCTGCAAAAGCCAGAATGTCTCCATTCGGCAGGCCGATAACAGCCGGGATACGGTAGGATTTGTGCCCCTCCTGACCGGAGATAAACACGGGCACATTGTTGACCTGGGCTTGGGCAAGAAGTGTGGTAGATAGAAAGGCAAGGGTAAATAACAAGCGTAACATGGGAAGCTAGTAAGTTAAAGGGTTAGAAAATTAAAGGTCTGAGACATTGTCGTGTCTTTCAGGGCTGTATGAATCTGTAGCGGAAAAATCCGAACTACTTTAGAAATGCCTCTAGCGCCTGCCAGCAATACCACTCTTGCCGTGGCAAGTGGAATGGTCCCTTAAACAGGTTGCCTTTGGTGGTGGTAGACAAACTGCCGTTGCGGTGGAGATAGCCGAACCACTCTCCGTTTTCTTTGTCATGGAAGTGGCTATAGGCATAGTCGTGGATCTGCTGGTGCCAGTCCGCGTACTTCTCATTGCCAGTCATCAGGTAGGCGAGCAGTGTCGCGATAATGGTCTCGTTCTGCGGCCACCAGAATTTCATGTCGTGCCAATACTCCTGCACCGGCCTTCCGTAAACGTCCCGAAAGTACAAGATGCCGCCATGCTCCTTGTCCCAGCCCCGCTCCCACATATAGTCGAGCATGCGACAGCCGAGGTCAATCAAGTGCGGGTCGTTGTTGCGACACCTTGCCTCGTGCAGTATAAACCAAGCACCTTCGATAGCGTGACCAGGGTTCAGGGTTCTGCCGTCAATGTGGTCAATGATGCTGCCATTAGGTGCCACCTGCTCCATCACGCAGCGGATATTGTCCTTGACAAAATCCCGCTCTATTTCAGCAATCCATTTACTTATCCACTCATCACAGCGCCCATCACCAATGGTTTCGCGCAACTGCTGTGCTGTGTTCATCAGGATCATCGGCACCCCAATACCTTTAGCCGGACGCGTATCGGTAAACTTGCCTGGCAGCAGGCCAGGCATGGAGGAATACTCCAGGCACTTGCCGAACAGCCTCCTGGCCTCTTTAGCTGTCTCTTCATCGCCGCTGGCCTTTGCATAGGCGGCCAAGGCTATAACGGCGAAAGTCTCCGAGAAGAAGTAACGCCGCTTGCGTATGGGCTTGCCATTGCGTGTCATATGGAAAAACATTCGTCCGTCTGTGTCGAAGCAATGCTGCCGTAAAAAGTCTACACCCTTCTTTGCCCCTTCCAGCCACTCTGGCTTTTGCTCCACCGTGTTATAGAGAGTGGCTAACAGCCAGGCGGCGCGACCCTGTATCCAAACAGCCTTGTCGTCGTCTATCAGGCTGCCGTCCGCATCACGCATGAGCAGGTATCCGCCATACTCTTCGTCAATGGAGCGGGGAAACCAGAAAGGAATTGTATCGTTGAGCAGCTGCTTTTTATAGAAGTCTTTGTAGTAATTCAAAGTAGAAGTAGTCATCAAGGTCATATCAAAAGATTGCTTATTCAGATGGAATGGTAAAACTGGAGAAGGTGGAAGCGGGCAGTCCTGCTTTGTTCACAAGATTAGCAGTGGTATAGGGTTGCCAGCCGTAGCGAACATACTTCGGCTCCGGCACCTTATCTGACCACACCCATACTTTTCTTCCCCTTATTTCTGCCTTCGCTTCCCTGAAAATCAAGTCGTTGCCCGCCACTTCAAAACCACGCAAGTTTTGGCCATCGCTCGTTTGCATGCTTTTGGCAAACTGGAAGGCACAAATGGCTTTGCCGCCAGAGAAGGTAGCGCCCTCAAACAAGGGGCCGCTATAGGATAGGCGCTCGTTATAAGTCCTGGCCAGGGCCCAAGCTGCCAGCCGCTCCCCTACCTGCCGCTTTTGCCTAGGGTGCACGTCCAATGAATCGCCGAGGTCACTTGTTACGGCCATACCGCTGTTTTCTACCTGCCGGAGCATCCTGCGTTGACTGTCACGAAAATATGGCCAGCTGGGGCGGTTGATGCTGGAGAGCTGCGTGTAGAAGAAGGGAAAAGGATAGCCCCACTTCCCGCGCCAGTCCTGCACCAACGTTCTAAAGAGTGTTTCGTGCAGTTCAACATTATGGGCGTTACTCTCCCCCTGGTACCAGATTACACCTTTTATGGGAAAAGCTGTGAGCGGGGCGATACCGGCCTCATAGGTATAAGAGGGCTGGTACGGATGGCGCTGATTAGCAAGAGCGGCATTCTCTAAGTTCCTGGCTGCCCGCTCACGCACCCAAGGCATCAGGAAATCGGAACCGCGCCAATTGTGCAGTATATGAACTAGCTGTGGGTGGTGCTCCAGGGTATGACGGCTTATCCAAGACTCGGTGCCGGAGCCTCCAACTGCCACCTCTATCAGCCCCACAGGCACCCCAAGCTGCTCCTGCAGCCGTTTGCCGAAGTAGTAGGCCACGGCCGAGAAGCCTTTCGCCGCCGCTGAGTCGGCGCGTTTCCATTTACCGGAGAAGTATTCAAGGCGGTTTACCTCTTGCAGCGTCTCAGGGCCCCACGCTATATCGGCAGTCTCAGCCAGCGGCTTCATCTGCAGCAAACGGATATCAGACGCCAACTGGGCCTGCCGCATATCCTCAGGTGTATACAGGGCCTGCCGAAGCGGAAAGGCCATGTTCGACTGCCCAGCGCATAACCAAACTTCTCCCACCAATATGTCCCTGATGCTGATACTGGTGTCCGCCGTAGAAACCACCATTCGAAAGGGCCCTCCTGCTTTCTGCGCAGGTAGCGAGAGGTGCCACGTTCCGTCGGCGCCGGCATTAACCGCTTGTGTTTCGCTCCCGAAGGTTACGGTAACTTCCTGCCCTGCGTCTGCTGTGCCATAAACCGAAAGAGACATCTTTTGCTGCAGCACCATGTGGTCGGCAAACACGGGGGCCAGCTTTAAGCCGCCGTACTTACCCGTCAAATGCTTGGCAACAGTAGCCGCAATAATAGTGGCTCCCTCCGCAGTAGGGTGCAGCTCATCCGGAAACAAGTCCGGGCGCCTGTACAGGGGGCTGTGCAGGTCAATCAACTCCACCTGCCTGCTCTCAGCAATTAAGGGTATAAGCGACTGAATTTGCCAGAACCAGTCGCGGGTGCCGGAAGCAAAGCGTGGGTGCCCTGAAAAAATGGGCGTGAGCCGCGAGATGATAATGCGCATTTGGGGGTTTATGGCGCGCAGCGTGTCAATCAAGTGATAATAATCCGCGATAAACGCATCTCGGTAATTCGGCCAGTTACGCGGATCGGTATCGTTTAGACCTAGGTGGACAATGGCAACATCAGGTTTATAGGCAATAGCATCTTTATACTGCTGCGTTTGGGTATACGGTCTGTGTCCTTTACGTAACAGCGTTGCCCCACTCAACCCAAAGTTAGCCACCTCATACCTTGAGCCAAGCATAAGCTGGAGCTGCGCCGGATAAGCGTTCTGTTCCCGGCCTTCTATACCATAACCATAAGTCACAGAATTTCCGATGCAGGCCACTTTTAGCCTAGCCGTATGCTGCCTCGAAAGCCCTGGTAGAGCAAGTATAAAGGCAAATAAGAAAAGTATGCAACGAGCCATGATAAAGTAAAAAAGACCTGCCTGCTATGTATACCTGGCAGGTAGGTTACCCTTGTTTATTGTACTACTTCGTGTACAGGAATGCGCACGAAGTAAAGGTTTTTCACGCCTTCGTAGAGCAGGCCCAGCGTGTTATCATCGATTCTAGTGAGCGCGGAGTAGCCGTAGCTGCCACGCTCATCTACTAAGAGTTCGTTACCTGTTGGCCAGCTCTCACCCAGATCAGTGCTAGCCTTTAGGGTCATGTTGTAGCGGCCGGACGGGGTGGCGGGATTGCTGAAGAACAGCACCTGCTGCGATCCTTTGCTCGTGTTCACACTGGCCTTGATGA
Organism: Pontibacter ummariensis; assembly: GCF_900188175.1. Taxonomy (GTDB): domain Bacteria; phylum Bacteroidota; class Bacteroidia; order Cytophagales; family Hymenobacteraceae; genus Pontibacter; species Pontibacter ummariensis. Next base: position 24,933 of record NZ_FZOQ01000035.1, read on the forward strand.
AGCTGCCCATACACACCGGGTCCTGCAAGGCGCTGTACGAAGTGTGGTGCTCTACCCATGTGCGGCCCAGGTCGGTGGTCGTGGCCACAGAGCGGAAGCGGCCGCGGTTGTCACGCATGTTCAGCATCAGCGTGCCGGGTGTAGTCTCCACTACCTGACTCTCGGTAGTATTAGCCTTAGCGCCTACACCACTCTTCCAGGTCTTGCCATGGTCCTGGCTGTAAACAATAGAAGAGTGAGGAACACCTTTGTCGTCCCAGTACTGTGAGGGGAAAACCAGTGTGCCGTCCTGCATGGCAATGCCATTCCCAGGCCCATTGAAATAGATGCGCCAGTCGGGGTTCTTGATCTGCTCAGTTATACTATAAGGATTTGACCAGGTCTTTCCATCATCGTCGCTACTCACTAGCACAAACTGCCCGGTCTCTTCAGGCAAGAGACCGGGCCCAGAGCCTGCAATAGACCGGTTGCCTTTGCTCCAAAGTGCCGCCACCCACACCTTCTTCGTCACCGGGTCAAAGAGCACAGTTGGATCGCCGATGCCGTTGTGCTCGTGCGGCGCGCCCATATCCATGATGATTTTCATCGGCTCCCACGTTTTACCCCCGTCGGTGCTACGGCTCATACCCACATCTATGTTCCCTGGCAGGTCGCGGGAGTTATCGTAGCGGATATCATACACTGCAATCAGTGTGCCTTTGTCTGTAGTGGTGACGCCGGGAATGCGATAGGTATCCACGCCATCGTCCCCAGCTTTTCGTAAGGCCACTCCTATGCGATGGGAGTAGTTACCCTCCTCCATTACCCGATATACTTTGCCATTGACATCCGTCATCTGCGTGGCGCGCAGTTCTACTATATTATCGGGATTGGCTGCTTCCTTCAACGTGACGCTGAACCAGATGTACTGCTTGCCCGGCTCTGTCTGTATATCCAGCGGCACCTCAAACACCTCAGAGGAAGGCTTGATTGACTTAATAAGGCTAGAAGCTTCAAACAGGGGCTCTTTGCCTGTAAAGTATACATCCAGCTTCTCCACATCCTGCAAGGCCGTGCTATTCAGGCGGGCTTTTATACTCCGGTAGCTTACCCTTTCTGCGCCTGCCGGCACATACATCGTTATGCGTAGGAGCGGGTTGATTTCCACACCCTTTAGTACAGGTGCTAAAGGGGAGGTGCTCGTTATACTCGCTCCGTTTACTGTGGATGCCGTTGTGCTGATTTCCCTGGAGCAGCTCATACTACAAAACACGGCTATAAACAAAAGGCACAGAATACGTTTAGCTTTACTCATCACTTATACTATTAGGCTTTGCCCATCCTTCGTCGGGCATTCAAATGCTGACAAAAAGTTTATGTTTTAGGATTCAGGATACCTTTATCTCTGCCCTGTCCTTACTGGTGTTTTTGCTCTGCGAAGCCTTCTTATCATAGACTGTCAGGCCCTCATGCTCACGTTCCTGCCCACCGAACAGCAGGCTGAACAAATAGCCAAAAACCACGCAGGCCAGCAGTCCTGTAAAAGCATAGAGCAGCAGGTTAATATTAGTATATTGGCTGATATAGAACTGTACAACACCGCTTGCCAACAGTCCCGAGACAGCACCTTTGGCATTGGCCCTCGTAGTGAAGATTCCCAACACAAACAGGCCACCCAACCCCCCTGTAAACAACCCCAGGATCATATTGAACTGGTCCCAGAGCGAGGATATGCCCCACTGCGCCATCACTAGCGCCAGAGAGGTACCCACCACCCCAATTGCTAGGGTCAGGTATTTGGCGGAGCTAAGGTAGCTTTTGTCTGATCGAGTCGGCGCAAAACGTCTGTAGAAGTCCGTAATGATAGCTGTGGTCACTGAGTTCATACTACTGCTCAAAGTAGACATGGCTGCCGCAAAAACTGCCGCAATCAGTAAGCCGGTAATTCCTGCCGGCAGCTCGGTGACAATGTACCATGGGAAGATCGAATCCTGGCTTTGGAGCTGGTAGTTTACCCTCTCCGGATGCTCTTTAAAAAAAAGGTACAGCATGGTGCCGATGGAGAAAAATATGATAGCAGAAGGCAGTGCCATCCAAGCACCCAGGCGCATACTTTTCTTCGAAGTTGCTTCGTCCTTTGTGGTAATGTAGCGCTGCACTACCGACTGATCCGCTCCATAGGAAATCATGTTGATCGCCAAGCCACCTAAAAGCACCACCCACAGTGTCGGTTCAGCAAAACTAAACGTGGTGTCGATGATGTTGAGCTTCTCGTTCTGCCGGATTGTTTGCCAAATAGCGCTTGCATCCGCCTCCAGTTGGAACGGTATCATCACAAGGCACACGAGCGCACCGCCCAGGAGTATAACCACCTGCGCCACATCCGTCCAGATGACCGCCTCAATGCCGCCTTTCATCGTATAAAAAATTGTGATCGCCCCCATCAGCACGATGCACAGGTTCACGTTTATGCCTGTCACCAGCGTCAGCGCAAGACTTGGTAGCAGAAGCACAATGGCCAAGCGACCTAACTGCAACATGATGTATAAAAGCGAAGCCATGGCACGTGCCATATAATTGAAGCGCTTCTCCAGGTATTCATAGGCCGATGTGATCTGTAGCCTGCGGTAGAAAGGTATAAAGTAGTTGGTAATGATGGGGATGACCAAGATGATCGTGACCTGAAGTATAAAGTAACTCCAATTGGTGGCATAAGTCTTTGCTGGAATTGACATAAAGGTGATGGCGCTCAGTTGCGTTCCGTAAATACTTAAGCCAGCCGCCCAGCCCGGGATGCGTTGCCCTCCCCGGAAGTAATCATCGGTGGTATCCTGGTGCCGGGAGGTCCACATACCGATGCCCACCATCAAGAGCAAGTATAGAACGACCACTATATAATCTAACCAGGCAAAGTAATGCTGTGGAGTGAGGCTTCCTTTCAATATCTCTGCAGTACGCACACCCGGTCTGATCTCCCCAGAGGGGATGAGGATGTCGTGGCCCCATCGGGTGGCGAAGGTGGTAACAGGCCCGTATGGCAGGGTACCAGTCTTGGTCCAGGCGTCGGTAACGGTGTTGTAGAGGTAAATGTCCTTGCTGAAGCCTTTGTGCTCCGTCTGCAGTCTCAGTTTGGCAGCTTCCAGCTTTTGCTTTTCGGCACCGTCGGTGGTGCTGGCAATGGCAGCATTGTACTGCTCTATCTGTGAAAAAATATTGCCCTTGTCGCCGCCAAAGATCAGAATGTAATTGGCACCTGTTACGACACCAGTGGCGGCAGAAAGCGTTGTTTCCTTTCCCTTGCCGTCAGAAATGTTGCTAAGTTTTTTCCAGTAGTTTTTCCTAGGATCGTAGCGGAAGGTGGTGCCGAAAAGCTCACTTACGCCAGAGGCGGTTTTGGCCCTGCCGCCAATCAAGAACAAAGACGGGTACTCGCCGTTAGACTGCACCACCGCAACGGCATGCGACAATGCCGTTGGCAAGTCGGGCAGCTTTTCCCAGCCCTTGTCAGGCGTAGATAGATCCAAGCGATAGAAAGCACTGCTAACACTGCCTGTAGTTTCACCTCCTGCTACATATACTTGGCTTCCTATAGCGGCGGCGGCGGCATTGGTCAGCGGCAGGGGTAGCGGGGGCAGTACTTTTATCTCCACCTCTTTAGCGGCAGGATTCCACTGCAGTAACTGTACTGCCTTCTGTATGCCTTCGTCGTTCTCCCCGCCTATACTTATGATGCCCTGATCGGTGGTTGCATTGGCAGCGTAGGCCAGGGGCTGCGGCAGCTGATAGGTCTTATCATGCCAGTAATAATCCCCTTTCTCATTCTTCAGCAAAACGAAAACATCCTGCCAGTACTTCTTTTTGCCTCCCTCCCAGGGTAAGCCCTCCGGGAAGTTAGCTCCGCCAGCAAGCAGCAACACATTATTATGCACGCCACCCAGCGGCCCAGCCAAACCACGCTGTACCTGTTGACCAGGAGTGGAAGGAAGTGTCGCGGCAACAGACCAGTTAATGTTATTCGGCTTTTGTTGCTCTGCCCTTGTGGAGGCAAAGGCAAATAAAAAAAGAAGTATAGGAAAGATATTTTTCATCAGGCTTAGTTAAGCATATTTTGTTTCGGGTGCGCGGGAACAATACTCAGCAAAACCGAGCGCAACCACGTCTTCTTTAAATAATCTGAACTGCTCTGGACTCATGTTACGGACTGGCAGGCGGAACTCTCCGCAGTCGAGGCCAACCAACTTCATAAAGGCCTTGCCCGTGGCTATGCCTCCGTACTTGCCTAGCAGGCCAATCATATCAATGGACTTTTGCTGCAGGCTGCGCGCTTCTTCCATGTCTCCCCTGTTATAGGCATTGATCAGGTTGCTGTATAGCGGGGCTGCATAATTATATGTACTGCCTACCCCACCCTTCGCACCTAGCACCAAGGCTGACAACAGGTTTTCATCTCGTCCCCAGAGCATATCATACTTGCTGCACTTGAAGTGGAGACAGGACATAAAATCCATAAAGTCTTCGTGTGTATATTTGATTCCTACAAAGTTATGGATCCTGTCTTCTACCTCCTTCAACAGGTCTATCATGTTAAAATTCACCCCTGTAAGTACCGGGATATGGTAATAGTAAAAGGGCATCTCCGGTACAGCCTCCGCCACCTCTGCGCAGCAGTCGGCTAACACCTGCACATTCGCAGGCTTAAAATAGGAGGGGCCTGTGAACGCCACAGCAAACAAACCGATACGGTGAGCGTGCTGCGCCAGCTCTACGGCATCCTGCAAGCAAGTACCACCCACTAATGTAATGATATTAAAATCTTTGTCATCTATGATGGCAGCAGCCCAAGCCTCGGCTACACGCTTCTTCTCCTCAATAGTGAGGGAGACTCCCTCGCCGGTAGAACCACAGATAAAAGCCCCTGTATTCCCATTTGCTTTCAGCAGGGTGTAATAGGCTGGAATCAACTCCAGGTGCAAACTGCCATCAGGATGCATAGGTGTAAAAGGAGCCGCAATAAGGCCCTGTAAATGTTTTATTTGCATTCGATTGTGTGTTTATAGAATTTAATTTTTTTAGGAAAAGGATGAAGCGCATGTAGAGCCTCCCTCCGCTCAAGGCGTATCGACAAAGCTTTAAAAGGCTACTCCTTCATTGGAGAAAGCTACCAACACAGGCACACCCGTTCTGTGCTAAAGGGCATCAGCAGAACACTAGGTGCAAAGCTGAGCCCTTTCACTACAACACAGTAAAGAGAAAACATGTGATGAACAGGCTAGTAGCCTGGTGTCTGTTTCAGTTTAGGATCAGAGTTGAGCATGCCCACTGAGATCGGCAACAAGAGTTTGTACGCCTGTTCCGACGCCAGGTACACCGGATCTACATATTCAAACACCCACTCGTCGCCGGCTCTGCGCAACGACCACCAGCGTTTGCCCTCGCCAATGAATTCCCGCAGGTCCTCCTCCAAGATAGCGCGCAAATCTTCCTGCTGGCTGCCATCAGTGTAAGGAACATAGTCACTGCCGTAGGCGCGTTCCCGGATCAGGTTAATCTCTACAGATGGGTCCATGCCCTGCTTGGCCTTGGCTTCGGCCAGCAGCAGGAGCACATCGGCGTAGCGGTACACCGGAAAGTCTATATCATAGAGTTGTACACCTGCGTCTTCACGACCCGCAAACTTGGTAAGCAGCACACCTGCGATCGGGTAGGTAGGCGGAACGTTACGGTACATTACTTCAAAGGTGGCATTCACCCGTTCATCCTCGATATGCTGCAACTTTTCTATCATGCTCTCAGACATGCCCACACGACTTGCTCCTGCCAGGAAAGGATAGGCCTGTGACACCGTTCTCGGGTTAGTGAGAGGGTCCAGCAAAAGGGTGCTGGCTTGTGTGGTGTTGACACGAAAGCTGCTATATACACCTGCAGTTGCTTCATCCTTTTCGTAGCTGATGGCAAAGATAATTTCACGGTTATTAGCCTCTCTTGCCGGGTTAAAAAGATCCGCATAGTTCTCCACCAAACCAAGCCCACCGATGGTGGTTACCTCTTCTAAGGCCTGCTGCGCCGTGGCAAAATCGGCGCCACCACCACCCATATGCGTGCCAGACCAGATATAAGCGTCCCCCTTCAGGGTGAGGGTAGCCGCTCTGTTCCAGTAGATGTGCTTGGAGGTGCCCGTAAAGCTGGCAGTAAGCGCATTATCACCACTGAACAAGGTCAGCGACTGCTCAATATCTGCCTTTACCTGCTCCATGACGGCTTCGGGTGTGGCTCGTTCCCGGTACAGATCCTCCAGGCCCCCTACCTGCGTTACAGGCTCTGTTGAAAGCGGCACGCCTCCCCAGGTTTTGAGCATAGTATAGTATACAAACGCGCGAAGGCCATGCATCTCGGCCAGCACTCTGCTTTTCTGGTCTTCAGGCACAGGTGCCTGCGGGAACAACTTAATGGCCGTGTTGATCTTGTCTAGTAAGCTATAAAAACCTGCCCAATTTGCCGCCGGCACATTGTTGGCATCAATGTTATGGGTATAGTAGTTTCTGAGGCCACCATCCTCCGACTCCGTGAAAAGACCGTCAGCCCATATCTCAGAGCGCATCTCTCCCAGCGTAAACAAAGTATTATGATAACTCCTGAACGATCCATACACGCCGTAGTATAAGGTCATGGCAGCGTTGGGATCCGACAAGATCAGGTCACGATTAAGGGATGTTTGGGGCTGTACCTCATCCAGTTGATCGCTGCAGCCCGTTACGCCCAGCACCAGCGAGATACCCAGCACATACTTTATAGTTGATAGATAACGTCTCATATCTGTTTCGTTGATAAAGTTCAATTAAAGTGTCACGTTCAGGCCGGTGGTAATCGTTCGCGGCAGCGGGAACCTGCCCACATCGTTGCCACCCAATTCCGGGAAGTTGCCGCTGTAGCCTGAAAAGTATACCAGGTTGGTACCCGTTACATTCAGACGCAGCCCCTGTATCTTGCCTTTCAGGGCATTCTCTAAAAACGCCTGCGGAACTTGATAGCTTAGCGTAACTTCCCGCATGGCCAGGTAGTCTCCCTTCTCATAGAAGTTGGCAAAGGAGGTGGTTCCGCCCCCGGCATCTTGGAAGTAATTGCGGCCAAAGTTAGCCCAGTAGTAGCGGGGCAGGGTGCCATTCGGGTTTTCAGGGTGCCAAGTGTTTGTTACGTCCATTGGGCCGTTCTGCGAGCCTTGCACCTGCGATAAACCTCTGAGCTTGGACTGGTTCAGAATCATGTGCCCTAAGGCAAAGTCGAACTGCCCGTACAGGTTAAACCCTTTCCAACTGAAGCTGGTACCAAAGCCGCCCATTACCGTTGGGATTGATCGGCCCACGTATACCCTGTCGCGAAAGTCGATGGTATCATTCTGATCCAAGTCTCTCCAGCGGGCGTCACCCAAAAGCTTTACTGTCTTGTCGCGGTACGGCAAGTAAGAGTTATATAGGTTAGCGTCTGCCTCTAGGTCAGCTTCTGACAAGTACAGGCCATCGTAAGCCGGGGCCCAAATCTCATCTAAACCAACGCGCTCGCCTTCCTGCAGGCCTCCCACGTGTATTACTTTGCCCGATGCCTGATCGTATACCTGGTAGGTACCTTGTCTGTTCTTTTCCAAGCCATTGTCTGGCAACTTCTTAGCGTAGTTCTTCACATGAAAGAAGTTGGCACTTACGTCCCAGCTAAAGCCGCTTGGCTGTGTTGGGCGAATCACTTGGGCTCTGACCTCCAGTTCCACGCCCCGGTTCTGAAGCTGACCCAGGTTTGTTGTGAAGCTGCTGTAACCTGTCCAGCCAGGTATGCTCAGCGAGGTGATTTTATCATAGATATCGCGGATAAAGTAATCGCCGATGAAGGTGATGCGGTTGTCAAACAAGCCCAGGTCTAATCCGAAGTTAAGTGAAGAGGCTCGCTCCCACTTTAGGGCCGTGTTAAGCAGGAAGTTAGGTGCGAAGCCCGCATGGCCACCGTAGATGCCTGTACCGCCGTATGTTGCCGCTGTCGCAAAGTCGTTCAGTGGGTCTATACTTCCGTTCTGGCCCCAGCTCACGCGTGTTTTAATCGTACTGATGTAATCGCTGAGGGAAGAACCTGTGAAGAAAGACTCGTTGTGTAAGTTCCAGCCTGCCGATATACCTGGGAACAGTCCATAACGGTTATCGGCCAAGCGCGAGGTACCGTCATAGCGAAGGTTCACGTTCAGCAGGTAGCGTGAATCGTAGTCATAGTTTAGACGACCGATACCAGACACCAAGCGGTTCCAGGAGTAGAAACCGGAGTACGGAATACCTATTGCCTCGGTGGAGGCTGATAGGTACGGAATAAAGTCTGTGGAGGCACCACGCGCCGCGGCACTGTACTGGTAGAAGCGTGCATCGAAGAACTCACCACCGCCCAATACGCTCACCGTGTGCTTCCCAAAGGTATTATCATACTGCAGGAAGGCATTATAAGAATGCTGATTAGCCTGTGGTAATGTAAACGAAGCAGTTCTGGTATCAATAAAAGCACCACCGGTACCGTTCTGGTAGGCCTTTGTAAAGCTCTCGCGGCTAGTATAGCGCATAAATCCGGATGCCGAGGCAAGGAACTTAAGTACAGGAAGTATCTCATACTCCACATTCAGACTACCAGAGTAGCGTTGCTCTTCATTTTTATTTATAAACTTGTCGCGTAAGTACAGCGGGTTGCCTAGGGTACCGCCATCCACACCCGGCAGTATCTCTCCTGTTTCATCATGTATAAAGCGGGCTGTTGGTGCAATGCCTCCGAAACGCTGTATCAAGCCCCCTCCCAGCCATCCACCTGCATCCGCTGTCAGGTAAGAGGGCCTGTTTTTGTCGTTATAGGCCGACAGGTTCAGGCTTACCTTAAAGTTCTCGTTCACGTCCAAAGAACCGTTAAAGTTGAGGTTATACCGCTTAAGGGATGATCCAACGACCATACCCACATCCTTCACGGTGCCCAGTCCAAGAGAGAAAGCACCTTTCTCACCTCCTCCAGAGAAATTTAGGTAGTGTTCCTGCAGGGTACTTTCCTGTAGAATCATATCCTCCAACTCGCGCTGCGATGTAGACAGGTACAGAATGCTGTCCATCTGTGTTGGATCAAATGGGTTCTTATCAACCAGCAGGTTCCAGCGTGGATCATTCAGCAACTGCCGGTTATTATCTGAAACCAATTGCGTGGAGTACTTGCCACTCGGTGATGCCCAGGCAGGGCTAACGGCCCAGCCCCAGGAGCCGGTTAATTGGTTGCGCGCGTTGTTCGCCTCAGCGGTATTGTTGTCTAACAGTGCTGCCTCATACCTGCTGCCGAGACCTCTTCTGTTCCAGATTATATAGTCTTCCGCACTCATGAAATCCACGGGGTTCCGGCGAATATAGTTCTGTGCATGCTTCAAGCTGTATGTTACCCGCGACTGCCCTTTTACACCTTTCTTGGTGGTGATAAGTATAACCCCGTTAGCTGCTCTCGCTCCGTATATTGCTGTGGAAGCAGCATCCTTCAGTACGTTTATGGTTTCAATGTCTTCAGAGTTGATACCATACAGCGAAGGAAAAATCACCCCGTCTACAATTACCAGCGGCGATCCGCCACCACCAAAGCTCGTACCGCCCCGGAAGGTGATGTCAGGTGTGGCACCAGGCTGTCCACTAGTCTGCTGCACTCTCAGTCCGGTTACAGTACCCTGTAGTGCGGTTGCCACATTCGTACGGGGCGCAGAAGCCAACACCTGTTCATCGACGGTGGATACTGCCCCAGTCAAAGTTTCCCGGCTCTGTGTCCCATAGCCCACAACCACTACCTCTTTCAGCTCTGCTGTGGCCGGCTCTAACTCTATCTCCATACCCGTTGCTATGGCTGGCACAGGCACCTCACGGGTTTGGAAACCTAGATATTGCACAACAAGGACATCCCCGGCTGTTGCCTCTAGGCTAAAACTACCATCTACATCTGTCTGAGTGCCTCGATCTGTCCCCTTCACGTGCAGGCTAACCCCTATCAGGGGTTGACTGTTTTCTACTGAAACCACACGCCCCTTGACGGCTGCGTTTTGCGCATGAAGTAGTGGGGCCAAGAGCAGATTCAGCCCCAACAACAAAATTTTGAGTAAACATTTACGCTTCATAAGATTGGGTTTAGTTTGCGTTATGTATGACATAATAAATGTATGTAACTTTTTTTTTAATCCCAACCTCTGCTAAACATTTTTATTTATTAACTTCATAACACTAATTTCTTAAATTTGCATGTAACCTTTTACTTTAGTCGCGGAATAAGTAATACATAATAATAAATGGAGAATCTCATTGACAAGATAAAAGCCGTTGATAATAGCTCGCTGGTGGACAGAGTAGAGACTAACTTAATTGAGCTACTCGTTCAGCAAAACCTTAAAGTCGGTGATTCCATCCCGAAGGAGATAGACTTGGCCAATAGCCTGGGGGTAAGCCGCACCGTAATCAGAGAAGCGCTGTTGCGGCTTAGAATGGTTGGCCTTATTGAGTCTAGAAAACATCGGGGCGCTATCATCACCAGCCCTGATTTACTGTCGCTCTTAGAAAAACGCATGATTCCGCAAGTACTTGACGAAGCAACGCTACGAGAGGTGTTTGAGCTACGATTGGTGCTGGAGATAGGGATGGCCGACTTTATTATGGAACGAGTAACAAAGGAGGATATCGAACAACTGAAGGAAATTACATCTACGGAACCAGATCTCTCCGACTCGATGCATTTTCAAATACAACACGAAATAAATTTTCATGGAAAGCTTTATGAAATATCCGGCAACAGTACCTTAAAGAAGTTCCAAAGTATGCTGCTGCCGGTTTTTCAATACGTACATGCTAGCGGCCTCCTGAAAAAGGAAGTCACCGTCAAGAAGTTTGTCTCCCATAAAGGCCTTGTGGACATAATAGAGCATGGATCATCGGAAATGCTCCGGAACGGAATGCGAAACCACCTTGAAAACCACTTTATGAGGATATTTAACTAGAGCAAAGGGCATACAAAGTGTCCTTCTTGCATTTTGTGTGCCTGACACCACACCGATACATGTTATAGTGATATCGCATGTATCGGTGCCCCTCCAGGAGAACTAGCATAGTCTGCACTAAGCCTCAGTTATGCAACAAAGGCATTAGAACAGAGATGCATTCCTCGCTATACGCTTATACTTCATCTAAAGAAAGAAGTAGAGCTGAGCACTCTGAACGCCTTCTAGATGGAGCTTCGGTGAATAAACAATGCAGGAAGGAAAGCAGCCGAGGCCCCGCACTTACTAGCCAGAACCATGCAGCGGCTTTCAGTAAGCTCTTCATCTAAAGGTACTGCGAACCATAGCTATATTAGATCTTTCCGCCCAGCTAAGCCTATAACCTATATATCAGGCATAAGAAGCAGCCTATATCCAAAGTACCCCTACGCCTTGCCCCTTTGAGAGGAACGGAAGAGCCACATAAGCTTTCATAATTATGATTAAGCACGATTCTCAAAACCTTGAGCCTACATAAAGGAAGTCTGGGAGAGCGCTTGGGCAGGTTAACTACGGCAACAGTTATGCTGCATTGATCAAAGCGGAATTCCCCCATTCCGGAAGAAGTGTACAGATCAGCCAGGCCGTTTTCACTCCACATTAAATAAGACATCACCATCCATAAATGTTTTATAAGTTCTCACCACACGAAACAATGCATAAATTCTTTCCACTCTTTCTCACCCTGTTCTTTGTAATACCGGTTTATGCTCAGCAACTGCCTTTGGAAACGCTCACACCCCAGGTAGTGGAACTCAACCGGATGCCCATGCGGGCCGTCTCGTTTGCCTTCGAAAGCCGGGCACTGGCCGAGCAACGGCAGAAAGAAAAGTCTGAGTACTACCTGTCGCTTAATGGCACCTGGAAATTCAACTGGGTAAAAGATCCAAGAAAGCGCCCGTCGGGCTTCTACAAGATCGACTTCAATGATGCTAGCTGGGACAATTTCCAAGTTCCCGCAAACTGGGAGGTTAACGGTTACGGGTTACCTATTTATGTGAACCAGCCAACAGAATTTGCCGGCCATGCGAAGCGGGGCGGGCAGCTTAACCCTCCCTATGATATTCCTGAAGACAACAACCCAGTAGGCTCTTACCGCAAGAAGTTCACCCTGCCCGAAAGCTGGGACGGGCGACAGGTGTTTATCCACTTAGGTGCGGTTAAATCAGCTTTCTTTATCTGGGTGAATGGTGAAAAAGTAGGCTACAGCGAAGACAGCAAGCTAGCCGCCGAGTTTGATATTACACCCTATCTCAGAAAGGGCGAGAACCTGGTGGCTCTACAGGTATTCCGTTGGAGTGATGCCAGCTACCTCGAGTCCCAAGACATGTGGCGTATCTCGGGTATCGAGCGTGAGGTATACCTTTACGCTACGCCCAGACTGGATATCCGTGACTTCAAGACAATCGCCTCGCTGGATGAGACATACACAAACGGCGTGCTCGACCTGACTGCCGAGATTAACAACTATAAGATTGACCAGAATATTCTACATAGCAAGGCCGATACGTTTGCCGTCGAGATCGAGTTGGTAGACGCTACCGGTAAAACTGTCTTCACCGACAAGACTAAGGGTGTGCAGCGTGTGCTAGGCAACTACAAAAAGGAAGTCAAGTTCCACAAGACCCTTCCAAGAGTAAAGACATGGTCTGCCGAGACGCCTTACCTCTATACTTTGTACATCACCCTGAAAGACAATGAAGGTAAAGTGCTGGAAGTGGTGCCACAGCGCCTGGGTTTCCGTTCTGTGGAAATCAAGGACAAGAACTTTCTAGTGAATGGCAAGCGTGTTTTCCTGAAAGGCGTGAACCGCCACGAACACAACCCTACCACAGGCCACACCTTGAGCAAAGAAGACATGCACAAGGACATGGAGATGATGAAAAAGCTAAACGTGAACGCCGTGCGCCATTCTCACTACCCGCCTGACCCGTACTGGCTGGAGCTATGCGACGAGTACGGCCTGTATGTCGTGGAGGAAGCTAACATCGAGTCTCATGCCATTGGCTACAATCTGCAGCACACACTTGGCAACAACAAGGCGTGGCGAAATGCCCACTTTGAGCGCGTGGCACGCATGTATGAGCGCAGCAAAAACTTTGCTTCAGTGGTAATATGGTCGATGGGGAACGAGGCCGGCAACGGCACGAACTTCTATGAGATTTACGACTGGCTAAAGCAAAAGGACTTCCGCCCAGTGCAGTATGAGCGTGCCGAGTCGGACTATAATACAGACGTGATCGTGCCGCAGTATCCTCACCCTAACTGGCTCTTAAAGTACGCACAAAGCAACCCGGAACGGCCTCTGATCATGAGCGAGTATGCCCACATCATGGGTAACAGCTTAGGTAACTTCCAGGACTACTGGGATGTGATTGAGACACAACCCTACCTGCAGGGCGGTTTTATCTGGGAGTGGATAGACCAAGCCATCGACACCGTAAAGAACGGGAAACGCATTATGGCCTATGGTGGCGACTTCCCGCTGGAAGGTCCTGTTGACCAGAACATAAGCGATAACAACTTCAGTATTAAAGGTGTCGTTACCGCCCACCGGGGCCTTACACCAATGGCCATTGAGGTGAAGAAAGTATACCAGCACATCAAGACCAAGTATGACGGGAACAAAAACCTAGAGGTGAAGAACGGCTACTTCTTCCGGGACCTGGCTAACTACCAACTGAACTGGGAACTCCTAGAGAACGGCAAGGTGATTGAGAAAGGAAACATAAAGTACCTGAACGTAGCTCCGCAGCAAAGCGTAACCATTCCCATCCCGCTTAAGAAGCAGCAGAAGTTCGGCAAAGAGTACTTCCTGAATGTCCGCTATACACTCAAAGAGGCCGAACCGTTCCTGAAGAAAGATTACCAGATTGCAGGCGAACAATTTGCCTTGACCAAAAACACAAAGCCGATCATAACTGTCGTAGACAGTAAAGGCACTTTGAAAGTAAGCGAGACGGACGACGAATTGGTGCTGACAGGCAAGGACTTTAGCGTGTCCTTTGACAAGATGAGGGGCACCATGAGTGGCTATGTTTTGAAAGGCGACACGCTGATGCAACAAGGTCCGAAGCCAAGCTTCTGGCGTGCCCCCACGGACAATGACATCGGCGCAGGCTACAATAAATCGAAGCGCATGTGGCGTAATGCCTACGAATCCGGCAAATTGACCGGGGCCAGGTACGACCATACTGCTAACGGCTATGAAGTAACTTTTAAGAAGGAGTTGGTAAACGGCGATGCCATCAGCTCCCTGGTGTTCACAGTCTACAACGACGGCACAATAAAAGTAGGCAATAGCATTCAGCCACTGAAAGGCGACCATGAACTGTTGATGCGTATAGGCAATGACCTGCAGCTAAGCAAGTCTCTCGAAAACATTGAATACTACGGCCGTGGCCCATGGGAAAACTACTGGGACCGTAAAACAGCTTCTTTTGTAGGAGTATATAAGCAAACACTGGATGAGCAGTATTTCCCGTATGCCCGTCCGCAGGAAACCGGCAACAAATCGGACGTGCGCTGGGTAACGCTAAAGTCCAGAAAAGGTAGAGGTTTGAGGTTCGAGTTTGCCGACAGCCTGCTCAACTTCGCTGCCTTGCCATACGCCTTGGATGACCTGGACCCGGAACAAAACAAGAAGCAGTACCATTCCGGCGAACTGGAGAAGCGCGACCGCATATACATGCACCTTGACCTGCAGCAAACAGGTATGCAGGGCATGGACAGCTGGGGCAGCCAGCCTCTGGAGAGGTATCGCATTCCTTACAAGAACCACCAATACAGCTACTGGATCAAGCCGCTGCGATAAGTCAAGCAAATAGGTTTAGTAAAGGCCGAAGTTTTATCATACTTCGGCCTTTACTAAACCTGCTTACTATAGCTATGATTACAGCTTATATTTTTGGTCGTAGTTCACGGTCTGGTGGACTCCCCTAAGTTAAATACCTACCGCGCATGCAGCGCGGTAGGCGTACTTTTCTATAACCTATCAAGGATATCTAGCAAAAGTTTGAGAAGAGCCCCCTTTCCGCCAAGGGCTAGGTCTTGCTGTTCGCTTTAACGATGCACAAAGATAAAAAAGCATAATGAGCCGTCCTTAGGCTGGGTGTGCCCGTTAACATCCATGCTTGTTTTGCACATGATGCTTTCTTAACTTACTCTCATGAAACACCTCCGCTACTTTTCCACCGTGGCAGTAAGTGTATTTCTATCTTACTGCAGTCAACGGGCAAATGATCTACAGATGGGCAGTACTACCGACGGCACCTCAGCGGAAATGGCAGCATCTTGTTGCATATCATCGTCCGTGCCTTCCCGTTTTGCGGCTGTAACAGGTAAAGCGCAGGCGGCAACATCGTCAGGAAGAAAGGCACATGAAGGG
>NZ_FZOQ01000051.1 GCF_900188175.1 Pontibacter ummariensis
TAACGCAAATGCAAACGTCCCTAAAAGGTCTAGCACCTCTGTAAGGCCAATCTCTGAGATAACCGCCATGGCACTGTTTCTTCCTGATCAGCCACACTTTTCAGGTAGCTGAGGTTTGATGTAAATTCGGATGGAAAATTACTCATTAGATTTTACTTCTATAAGAAAGCTACATACGCAGCAGGGCAAAGCACACTACCAGGTACGGTAGACAATGTGGGATTCCCTTTACTATTTACATATCCCCCTATGTACTACAAAAGCTAAATTCAGGACATAAGAGTAGTAAAGTATTGTTTCTTGACCCACCTATAAAGTCTCAATCAGGCTCGTACTTACCCCAGCGTTTCCACTTTTAGATGACGTACCTACGACTAGAGCCACATCTTTCTCCTAGTGACTCTACATGGTCGGGCGTTTGAAAAGTGCACTTCCATGATAGCCTGTAAAATTTGAAAATATTTCGTTATCTGTTTAGTGAAGTCTTCATCTCCAGTTTCGCCTCTGTTAGAATCTTGAGAAGTAAGCATGATTAGCTATACTTGCCACCCGCTAACTATACAGTTCACTTATCTGCTCTGTTCCACCACCTCCTCCTCACCAGACTTAACCTGTCTTTCCATAAAGAAGCATGCCTTCCATGTTCTTGGCACCCAAACGCAGCCCCTTATCTAGCAACTCTTCGAATAGGTAGATACAGATACCCCTTGTCCTCTTAGCTCTTTCTCTTCAGCCCCGCTAGTAGGTTACTCAGCCCTCTCTAGTTGTTGTTGAACGGTATGAGCAGAAAGCGGACAAGCTGACAGGGCTGATTTGAGATTAGGAGCAGTTTAAGGTCGTAAAACCAACCGGAAGAGCCTTTTCCCTGACTAGTGATTACTAGAAAGACCCTGTGGAAGTGAATCCTGAGGCTGTAGCAGAGTATAGCTTCTTTGAGTGAAGGTAGTAATGGCCAGTGCGGGTTGAGAGGCTCGCCGGGACTAATACTAGAGGAAGGCGTGGCAGCAGGCTTGGCGAGAGAGTAAGAAGATTTGCGTACAGGAAGAAGCTTTTGAGCTCCTATAGTACCAGCCGCTCTTAAGCCAGTCTGTTTCCTAATTCTAAAGCGAAACAGCCAAGTAACAATCATAATTTTAGCATTGAAAAAAGATGTAGACGCCAGACTAGCCTATGCCTAAGATGGTCGTTCTCAAGAAGCCACGGTATGGCCGAAAGCCTGAGCCCTGTGGCCTTTGGTTGACGGTCGAGATAAAGTTCGGAGGTTCCACTCAAAGGCAATGGTCTCTAGAAGAGCAACTCGCCCTGGAGTAAGCTTTTCTCTCTCCTGCCGCATCCTGCTAACCCACTTACCCAGCTTAGGGTCTTTCTTCCAGCAAGCAGGAACACGGGTATGGCCATGTTCCTGCTTAAAGGCTACCAAGCGCTTGTACATCTCCTTCCAGGGAACTACCTTCTTCCGCCTAAGGGTCCAGTCAAAGCCTATCCTGTCTAAAAGCTTCACCTTCTGGGAGTCTAGCTCTGCCTTGTTCAGCCTTACCTTATAGGACCAAGCCGATAACTGTGGGTTCGGTGCCCACTGGAAGGGCACCCTTGTGTGTCCGAACCTTTTCCTGTAATCCACCAGGGCATTGTACATCTTCATCCAGTACTCTTTTTGCACACTCCACGGGAACCCAATCTTGTTGAGCTTGTCAATACGGTCGGCCGATAACTTTTCCTCGTAGAAAAGCATTCGCTGCCAGCTTGTCCAGCGCTGTAGCACCGCATTTATTTTGAGGGAGACCTGATAAGTGCCGTGTGCCTGCCTGTAGGCCTTCAACTTCTCAAAGCTCGCCTCCCACTGGGTGTCGTAAACCGCCTTCAGCTGGTCTTGTGTGTCCTTGCTCCACACAAAGCCCAGCTCGTTTAGCTTTTCCAACTTATCCGCCGAAAGCTTGCCCTTAGACTCGAGCCACCTCTGCGAAACCACCCAAACACCCAAGGTCTTGTTCTCCCTACAATTGGCCGGGACAAAGCAGTGACCGTACTGCTGTTTGTAGGCGCGCAGCTGCCTGTACCGCTCTTCCCAATTTCTCTTCCTGATGTGTTCAAAGTTCCAGGTAAACCCTATCTCGTCCAGTCGTTTTTCCCTTTCTGGCCTTAAACGGCCATTCGTCCTGGCCGTCCGCTGCCGTTCGACCCAGCTTGCCAACTTCCCTTTTTTGCCGGGCACCCGGCAGTGCCCGTGCTTTTGACGAAAGGTTATCAACTGCAGGAAGAACTCCTCCCACTGTGCCTCTTGCCGAGACTTAATGCTCCAGATAAAGCCAAGCTCGCTGAGCAGGCGCTGCCGGTCCTCGCGTATCCTGTTTTGGGAGTACGTTCTCCGCTGCACTGTTACCCAATGAGCAAGCTGCTTATCCTTTACCCACTTCTGTGGCACCCGGCAATGGCCGAAGGTTTGCTTAAACTCCTTTAACCTCCAAAGCATCTGATTCCACCTGTGGTCCCTGCTGATAGCCATTTCCCAGTCAACACCAAGGCTGTCCAACCTTTGGAACTGTATTGCCGACAGCAGTCCCTTACTCAGCACCTGCCTAATGAGCCAGTCTTTGAGCGCTTCATGCTTATGGTCACTGGGTAGGCAGGCGTGCCCTTTATTCTGCACAAAGTCAGCCAGCTGCCTGTACATCAACTCCCAGGAAAGGCCCTTGTCTTCAAAGTCAAGGCTTAAAGCTGACAGTTTAGCCTTAAGCTCACACGGGAGCATGTGCCTTATGTTCCTCTGGATGCCGATCCAACTTTCCAACTCTTCATCAAGCTCATCAGCAGTGTCCCCAACAGTGCCGTTCATAGCCTCAAGCCTATGGTAGTTGCTGTACCATAGGCTGAAGAACTCTTTGTTGAAGATTCCTTTCTCTAAGTGTTCCATGGCATTGTTTATTCTCGTGTAAAATTATCGCTCGAGACATCAGACCTGTACGAAGCCAATGTTATGGTTTCGTCAACATTAAGTTGTCGTTGCATCTTTATTAGGCTAGAGGATATTTAAGGATAACATGAGTCAAGAATTCTATTTGAGTGGTCTGGTCTTAAACATTGGATAAACGGAGAGTACTTCTATACAAGAATGAAAACTGAAAGCGTTCTCGCACCATGCGCCCCCAGCACCAGTGACTGCTCGATATCAGCCGTTTTGGAGGGGCCTGCGATGAAGGTACCGAAACCATACTCCTGAGCCCCGATCACGTCATAGGCATGGTGCATCAGGGGGATAATGTTTTGCTGTGGGACCACGAGGGCCAGGTTCTGGCAAATGAAAGGCAGCACACGTAGCGGCAGCTGCGCATCCGTTACCCACAGCGCGGCGTTCTCTGCCACCCCAAGCTGGGCAGGCAGCACAGCCAGGTCAACGTCCGCTAAAGTGTGAGGATCTGTGTCCGATACGGGAGAAGCTTCCGCCACGTCTGCAAACTCAGGGAAAACGGAAATGACCCTCCTGGCACCGCTATGCTCCTTCAGTAGAATCTGCTTTGCCTCCTCTATGCTTTGTACCCGGAATACCTTACTCCCGATACTTACGGCCACTGTCGAAAACTTCTCTCCCAGGTTTGCCTCCTCAGAAGCAAAGGAAGGAACCTCTTGTAGTGGTAAAAGCTCCGGTTGGTTTCTGGCCACTGCAGCCAATATGCTGTCTCTGCTACTCATCTGTCTTTTTCCTGTTCTTTTGATACCACTCCCCAAACGACTCCTTTGGTGGTGCGGGCATTTCGCGCTGCTTGTACCAGGGGTTTAGGTTGTTGTTCACCACAAAAGGCACGTTGCGCATAAACCAACGACCTGCTTTGCCTGCCAACTGGAAAGTTGTGGGCGAGGCAAAGGCCTGCGTCATGGCTTTCATTCCCAATCTTTTTTTCTTGTCCGCATAACCCTCCTTCACGATCACCTGCCGCCACTTGTAAAGCTGGTCATGGATGTCGATTTTCACGGGGCACACATTAGAGCAGGACCCGCACAGCGTGGAGGCAAAGGGCAGGTCTGCGTTCTTTTTCATGTCCAGGTTAGGTGCCAGGATAGAACCAATCGGACCAGCCACCGCGGTATGGTAGCTGTGACCACCGCTTCGCCTGTACACAGGGCAAGTATTCATACAGGCCCCACAGCGGATGCATTTGAGCGAGTTGCGGAAATTTTCTCTTCCCAGCTGTGTGCTTCTGCCGTTGTCGACCAGCACCAGGTGCAGCTCGTGCCCTTCCCTTGGCTTCTTGAAATGGCTGGAGTAGGTGGTGATGGGTTGGCCCGTGGCACTTCTGGCCAAAAGCCTCAGGAAGACGCCCAGGTGCTCCCGTTTTGGGATCAGCTTTTCGATACCCATGCAGGCAATGTGCACATCGGCCAGATGGGCTCCCATGTCTGCGTTGCCTTCATTTGTGCAGATCACAAACTCGCCTGTTTCGGCAATGGCAAAGTTAACGCCCGTGAGCGCGGCGCGGCGGGTCAGGAAAGTCTCCCGCAGATGCTGCCGGGCTGCCTCTGTCAGCACCTGCGGATCAGCCATACCGGCCGGGGTTCCCAGATGCTCATGGAACAAATCACCTATTTCTTCTTTTTTCTTATGGATACAAGGCAGCACAATGTGGCTCGGCGGCTCTTTTGCCAACTGTACGATGCGCTCCCCCAGGTCTGTGTCTATTACCTCAATACCGTTCTCGGCCAGGTAATCGTTCAGGTGGCACTCCTCCGTCAGCATTGACTTGCTCTTGACTATCCGGTCTACCTTGTGCTTTTGCAGGATGGCGTGCACGATCTGGTTATGCTCTGCGGCATCGGCCGCCCAATGCACGATGATGCCGTTGGCTTTCGCGTTCGACTCGAACTGCAGCAGGTAGTCGTGCAGGTTCGAGAGCACGTTGTGCTTGATGCGGGAGGCAGTTTCGCGGAGCTGCTCCCAATCCGGAATGGTATGGGCGGCCTTGTCGCGCTTCTGCCGGATGAACCACAGCGTCTCGTCGTGCCAGTTTACCCGGGGCTCGTCCGCATTAAAAGCATCGGCCAGGGCAGCATGGTCTTTTATTGCCTTTGTGTCTCCTGTCATAGCTCCTGTGCATTTAAGATTTCAGCGATATGCATGACCCGAACGTTACTCTTCTTCCTGCGCAGGATACCTTCCATGTGCATCAGGCAGCTCATGTCAGATCCGGTGATGACTTCTGCATCATGCTGCAGGTGATCCATCACGCGGTCTTTTCCCATTTTTACCGACACGGCCTCTTCGGCCACGCAGAAGGTGCCTCCGAAACCGCAGCACTCATCCTTGCGGGTCAGCTCGATCAGTTCCAGGCCCTCCACCATGCTCAGCAGCTGCTCCGGCTTAGAGAAGGCAGGTGCGACAAGCTCCGACATGGAGGCAAGCTTCAGGCCTCTTTGCCCATGGCAGCTCTGGTGCAGGCCCACCTTGTGCGGGAAACGGGCTTTAAGCGAGTTTACCTTCAGCACATCCGTCAGGAACTCGGTCAGCTCATACACTTTCTGCCGGACAGACTCTGACTCGTTCGGGTATTTACCTGAGTGCAGGTGGTCTTTCATGTGCAGCACGCAACTGCCGGAGGGCGCTACGATGTAGTCGAACTCCCTGAAATTTTCAATGAATTGATTATTGCTCTCCATCGTCAGGTGCTCAAATCCGGAGTTGGCCATGGGCTGGCCGCAGCATGTTTGCCTGGATGGGTACACCACCTTCACGCCCAGCTTTTCAAGCAGCTCGAGCGTGGCAATGGCGGCATTGGGATAAAACTGATCTACGTAACAAGGGATAAAAAGACTTACCGTCATATATTCGCGTCATGCGTTACCGCATAATATTTTAATTCAATGATGTCGTTTGGCAATGGCTTTCTGTTCCAGTGCCTGTGGATGGCCAGGGCTGTGCCAATGGCGGTTGCCTGTGCCATAGAGGCTGCAAACACTTCTTTCTCGGGGTAAAACGAGGCCAGCAGATTCATATAGATAGCGTTCTTGCTGAACCCGCCGTCTACAAAGATACGCTTCACATCAGAACCCTTCAGCACAAGCTGTGTGGAGGCCACCTGCTGCGTCACCAGGTCGAGGATAAACTGGTGATAGGCTTCCACGTCGGAAGCAAAAGAAGACAGGTCCCGCTGCGCAAACCGTGACTCCTGCAGTTGATCCTTTTTAGGCGCAGCGTCCGACACCAGCTCATCCTCCCGCTGTAGTCTGCTAATGATCTCAGGGTCGAAGGGCACCGACTTATAGCGGGCGGCACTCTGATTAAAATGCGCCGCGATGCGCTTCACCTGTTGCTCGTGCTCGTATCCGCCGAAGAACCTGGAAGCCTTCACCGGCTTGCCCTTGTACTGCATATAGCACAGGCAGTCCTTTTGCAGCTCAGCCTCGGTCAGAGGTGTCGTGTTGAAAGGGTTCAGGCTAATGCACCAGGTGCCGGTAGAGATCAGCACGAAGGGCTCGTGGAAGTTGACCAGATACGGAATCAGCGCAGCAGAGCTGTCGTGCAGGCCCACTCCAACGGCATAGCTGTTGCCCGGGAAGGCAGCCGGCACCACGCTGTCAGACGGAGCCAGAGGAGCCAATTTCTCCTGGACACCCTCCTGCTTTACCCACTCGTGGTACTCTCCTTTCGTGAAGTCCCAGAGGTTGGTGTGGCAGCCGATGCTCGTGATGTCAGAATACACCTCCCCCGAGATCAGGTAACTTAAGTACTGGGGCAGGTGCAGCGCGTACTTTATCTTCTTAAACAGCTCCGGCTTCTCGTACTTCAGCCGGTAGAGCTGCATGCCTGAGTTCAGGCTTCCCAGCACAGGAGAAGCTGTTTCTTTCGAGAACTTCTCCTCTCCTCCGTAGGTATCATAGAACTGCTTTTTGAGCTCTTCCGGGTAAGCTTTCAAATAATTGTACAGCGGGCAGAGCGGCTTGCCCTCTTCGTCAATATAGACGAAACTGGCCCCGTAGGTGGAAAAGTTGATGGCCTTCACCTCGAACTCCTGCCGCCTGAACACATCCCTGAGCGAATCAAACACCGATAACCGTAGGCTTTCCAAATTTTCGCAGGTCTCTCCGTCCTCATCCACTGTTTCTATAAACCGTGCCGATTTCTCGTACACGATCTTATAGTTCTCATCGAAGAGAAACAGCTTCTTGTTCGTTTTGCCTACATCGAAAATGGCAACTACAGGTATCTTTTGCATGGCTACAGTCCAGTGGCAACAGTCTTCAGACCGCGTTCGTTGATCAGGTTCTCTCTCACTTTCAGCTCGCGGAACAGTTGCAGCGGGCGCAGGGCAGCTCCGGAGCGCAGGCGCGCCTCAGCCACAATCGGCCGAACGTCGGTGCGGTAGGCCTCCTGCAGGATTTCCTGGCATCGGGCCACATCGTTCTGCTGCTGTGCTCCCGTCAGGGCCTTGCGGTCCACGAGCAAAGCCTGTGCATAGGCGATCATGATGGCTTCCACAGACTGCAGCAGGTCTTCGAGCGGGTCTTTGATGTTATGCGAAGCATCGATCATCCAGCCCAGATCGGTGGCATGGTTCATTCCCCTTGCGTCCATTCCCTCTATCAGTTCATGGAAGATTAGGAACAGCTGGTAAGGTTTGATACTGCCTACCGTCAGGTCATCGTCCCCGTACTTGGAGTCGTTGAAGTGGAAGCCGCCCAGTTTGCCCTCCATCAGAAGAAGCGAAACGATCTGCTCGATGTTGGCATTCGGGAGATGGTGGCCCAAGTCAACAAGTGTGTAAGCTTTCGGCCCGAGTTTGTTGGCGTACAGTAAGGACTGTCCCCAGTCGCCAACGGTTGTAGAGTAAAAATTAGGTTCGAAGGCCTTATACTCCACAAACATCTTCCAGTTATCCGGCAGGGCCGCATACACTTCCTGCAGGCTCTCAAGTGTGTTCTGAAAGGCTTTTCTGAAGTTGAGCTGCCCCGGAAAGCTGGAGCCGTCTGACAGCCATACCGTCAGTGAGTCAGATCCCAGCGCGACACCGTGCTTGATCACCTCTATGTTGTGCTCGACAGCCTGCCGACGCACCGCCTTGTCCACGTGCTGCATGGAGCCGAACTTATAGCTTAGCTTCTGGTCCGGCTGGTCCTGAAAGGTGTTTGAGTTCATGGCGTCGAAGCGCAGGCCGTGCTGTGCGGCAAGCGCCTTTATGCTGGAGGCATTCGTAGGGATGTCCCACGGGATGTGCAGCGAAATGGCACCACTGGACTGGTTTAAGGCGTGCAGCAAGCCCACGTCCTCGATCTTCTCCTCCAGGTTCCGTGGCTCACCACTGCCAGAGAAGCGACCGAAGCGGGTACCGCCCGTGCCAAGTGCCCAGCTTGGAATACCTATCTGAAAGTCAACCAGCTTTTGCAGGACACCCTCTACGTTGTGCAGTGAGGAGGCCGTAAACTCAAACCTGCGCTTGTGCTCCTGCGCATGCTTTTGGTTGAATTCGTCTATCTTATATTTTTCTATTTGCATGAGCCTCGTGTTCTTGGGTTGGATTCATATTTGTTCTCCTTTAAAGGGAACTTATTTCACATCATACATTTTGTGAAAGCTTTGCTTTTACAGTTACCTCACAAAGGCCATGGCGACGCCTCCGTCCACATTCAGCACGTTTCCGGTTGACTTATTCAGAAGCCCTCCCACAAAAGCAAAGCAGGCGTTGGCGATATCTTCCGGAAGGATGATCTCATTGAGCAGCGTGCGCTTCGCATAAAATTCCGGCAGCTCCTCCACTTTCACACCGTAAGCTTTGGCCCGGCCCTCGGCCCAGCCACCTGCCCAGATGTTGCTGTCGCTGATCACAGCATCCGGGTTCACCACGTTCACACGGATACCGTCGCCACCCAACTCGGCTGCGTTTAGCCTGCTCAGGTGCAGCTGAGCCGCTTTGGCAGATCCGTAACCTGCATTATTCGGCCCGGACACCAGCGCGTTCTTGCTAACTATGTTGAGCACATCACCGCCGATGTCCTGCTTGCGCATCAACTCCACACCTGCCTGCGTTACCATGAACTGGCCTTTCACCAACACGTCATACAGCAGGTCCCAGTCCTTATCTGTGTGGTCCTCAATTGATTTAGAGATGGAAAGCCCGGCATTATTGACAATGATATCAACTCCTCCGAAAGCCAGAGCGGCTGTGTTGAAAGCCTCCTGTATCTGGTCGCCCTTTGTTACGTCAAGCACAGCCGTGGCATAGCTGTCCTTGCCATAGGCTGCCTTAAACTCCACACCTGCACCTTCTAAACGCTCTTCGTTCATATCGTTCAGCACCACCACGGCACCTTCCTCCACGAACTTTTTCGCGATGGCCTTACCGATACCGCCCGCGCTGCCTGTGATGAGCGCGATTCTGCCTGAAAGTGCCTTGGGCGTCGGCATGCGCTGGAGCTTCGCCTCTTCCAGAAGCCAGTACTCTATGTCAAAAGCCTCCTGGCGCGGCAACGAAATGTACTCAGACACTGCCTCCGCCCCTTTCATCACGTTGATGGCGTTAATGTAGAATTCAGAGGCCACACGGGTTGTCTGTTTGTCCTTTGAGAAGGTGAACATACCCACGCCCGGGTACAGAATAACAACAGGGTTCTTGTCACGCACGGCCGGGCTGTTCGGGTGCTTGTGGTTTTCGTAGTAGTCGGCGTACATCTGGCGATATTTCTCAAATGCAGGGGCAAGCCGCTCTTTCAGCGCCTTCACATCCGACAGATCCTCATCCGGCTTCAGGTTCAGCACCAGCGGGCTGATTTTCGTGCGCAGGAAATGGTCCGGGCAGCTGGTGCCCATCGGTGCCAGTCTTTCCAAGTCGTTGGAGTTAATGAACTCCAGCACGCGGGCATCGTCTGTGAAATGCCCCACCATGTGACGCTCGCTAGAGCAAAAACCGCGTAGCACCGGGACCAGCGCGGCTGCCTGCTTCCTGCGTTGCCTCTCCTCCAGACTCTGGATTTTGGCACCGCCGAACACAGGGCCCTTCTTTCCGATATTTTGCTCCAGGTACTCGGCGCAGCGCTCGATTACCTCCAGTGTATTCATATAGCTTTCATAAGCCGTATTGCCCCAGGTAAATAAGCCGTGTGAGCCCAGCATGATGCCCCGGATGCCAGGGTTCTCCTCCAGGCACTGGCGCAGCTGAAGTCCAAGGTCAAAGCCAGGGCGCTGCCAATCCACCCATCCAATGGTTCCGCTGAACAGCTCCTCTGTTATCTTCTTCCCGTCTTTTGCCGCCGCAATGGCAATGGCCGCATCTGGGTGCAGGTGGTCGATGTGCTTGAAGGGCAGAAAGCCATGCAACGGCGTATCAATGGAGGGAGCTTTTGAGCTCAGATCGAAGATGCTGTGGTTGAAAAGTTCCACCATCTCATCTTCATGGGCTATTCCTCTGTACACGTTCTTCAGGCTTCTAAGGCGATCGACATACAAAGCGGCAAGGCCGCTGCGCTTCAGCGTGCCCAGGTCACCACCGGAGCCCTTCACCCACATCACCTCTGTTTCCTGGCCCGTGAGCGGGTCCTTGGCCATGGCCTTGCAGGATGTGTTACCACCGCCGTAGTTGGTTAACCGGAGGTCGGCACCCAATAGGTTCGACCGGTAGATGAGCAGCCCTACCTCATCGCCTGCAAGCTTGGCGGCCTTCTCTTCATCCCACAAATAGCTTACATGCCTGAATTCTGTTTTAGTTGTCGACTCTAACATATGCTTCAATATTTATAAGTTACACTTTCTTTATAGTGAGTTCCCGAACCCGACTATAGTCACCGAGAGAATAATCACTGCAATACCTGATATGATTGTCGCAAAGGTTCTTCTATGCACGCCTCTCCATTCCCCCAACAAAATCCCCCACACATTCGAGATCAGGATAATAAAGGCCATATGCAGTATCCACGAGCTTGCCCCGTTGCCGAGTTTACTTTCTCCCATACCATAGAAGAAGAATTGCATATACCAGGTGGTGCCTGCCAGAGCTGAGAATAGGTAGTTGGATGCAAGAGGTGTTTCTTTGTTGGTGTAGTCGCTAAAGGTCCTGTTTTTGATGTTAAGCAGCATACACCAGATAAAGTTGGTTGTGAGGCCGCCCCATAGAATAACGACAAAGGCCACATTGTTCTGAAACAGCGGATTACTACCCATCTGCACAGCCATCTCTGCCATAGGCTTGCCCGCCTCGATGGCGTAATTGAAGCAGGCACTCAATATGCCGGATATTACAGCCACTGTTATCCCTTTGGATAAATTAAATTCCTTGATTCCGGTTTGCTTCTGCTCCGCGGTCATGTCATTTTCCTTCATCATCCCTGCCTTCCCAGAAATAACAATACCCACTAGGCAAACCAGTATGCCCAGCAGTACTACCTGACCACCAGTAGCACCCAGCATACCCGTTAGAGTTTCACCACTGTTACTTGAAACAATATCACGGTATAGGGGAGGCATCAAAGCCCCGAAAGCTGCTGATAGCCCTAGCATAACTGTCTGGCCTAGTGAAATACCTAAGTACCGCAAACCTAGTCCGAAGGTGAGACCACCAACGCCCCACAGAACACCCAGGAAATAGGTCCAGAAAAGGGTATTAGGGTCAGCAGCCTGGATAATCTTTAGGAAATTTGGTACCGTCAGGTAAGCTGCCAGAAAGGGTACAAGCAGCCATGAGGCAAATCCACCCACAATCCAATAACTTTCCCATGCCCAGCCTCTTACTCTTCTGAAGGGAACATAGAAACTGCCGGAAGCAAAGCCGCCGATAAAGTGAAAGGCCACACCAAGAATCGCTTGCATATGAATGTGTAACTGTGCTTCAATATATGAAACACGAAGACAGATACTGTCCTGCACTGTCATGCTTAGTAAAACAAGGAATAAGGCTATTAGTGGGAAGAACAGTGTACCGCCTGTTACTAGGACAGGAAATAATTGCATATTGTATTTAAAAAGCTTTTTACAAGCTTTAGTACTTTTTTAGGACGAATTGAAGAATTATAATTCCAGGTGCATAGAATAAACATGAGTCATCCCGAAGTTTTTATCCTTAGGTAAACGACAAGTTTATTGAGCAGGGGTCCGCGCCAGCCGGATGCGGTAAAGCGGTGCAGGAGCGCTCCTGCACCGCTTTACTATTCTATGGCAGCCCATGCGTAGGAGTTGCACTCTTTTATCCTGCAGCTGCCTTTCTAACAACAAGAGTAGGAAGACATAAACAAGTGTGACCGTCGGCGTGATCACGTGGCGGGAAGCATCGACTGAAAGCTGCAGATGGCAGCAGAGACGGCGGGCCTTGACCGGTTTGACGGCGATGCGGGCGTCGGGG
>NZ_FZOQ01000027.1 GCF_900188175.1 Pontibacter ummariensis
GTGGAAAAAGAAAACCTCCAACGCAAACGCATTGGAGGTCTCAAATTAAAAAGTAACTTCGTCTCAAACCCGTCAACTTATTTCAGGACGAGACATTCTATTTTTTATATCAACTTTAGAAGACAACATAGTAAAGAGTAGACGTACATACACAGTAGCTTGACAGTACTTTATCTCTGTTGCGGCTATAGCCCCAAAGTAACATAAGAGTTCAAACAATCGGGAGGAGAAAGGGAACCTAGCTTCCGCTCAATAACCGAATGAAGTGAACATCTTCCTTAAGCAAGGCCCTCAAATTACCTCTTCCAGTTTTTAGGCCTATCCAATAGCAGTGTATTAGCAACCAAGTTTCATCCTCAGATGTCGCAGCCTTAGCCTGATAGCGCACAAAGCTTACTGAGGATGGAAAACATGTCATACCTTCAAAACAGAAGGTTTGAAGGTTTGACTTTGGAGGTAACATTTACAAACCCGTCCCAGCATCAGGCAAACAGAAGGCGCTCCCTAAGTTTAGGAGGGAAAGTACTGAATCGAGCTAGCAGCTGACTTCGCTTCGCTACACGAAGCTTTACTCTCGCCGGCTCCTTTCCCAGCTTTGACTGCTTCAATAACCTTTAACCTGCTCCACTAGCCCTCATAGATTTTCCACTTATCTAACACAGCTTGGAAGTCCTCCGGTAGCTCTGAATTGAATTGCAGTAGCTCTTTGGTAGTGGGATGAACAAAGCCAAGCGATTTCGCATGCAGGGCCTGCCTCGGCATCAGTTTAAAGGCGTTCTCTACAAAAGCCTTGTACGTTCCGTTTGGGGCACCACACAAAATTTTGTCGCCACCGTAAGTAGCATCAGAGAAGAGCGGATGGCCTATATGCTTCATGTGCGCCCGTATCTGGTGCGTACGGCCTGTCTCAAGGTTGCATTGCACCAAAGAAACGTACTTAAAGCTTTGTAGTACCTTATAATGCGTTACGGCATGTTTCCCATAGTCGCCGGCAGGATACACAGCCATCACCTTTCTGTCTTTTACACTCCTTCCCACATGCCCTGCAATGGTACCGCTCTCCTCCTTAGGAACTCCCCATACCAAGGCATAGTAAGTCCGCTCTATGCTATGATCGAAGAACTGCTTTGCTAAAAAGGCCATACTATATTCTGTTTTAGCAATAACCAACAGCCCGGAAGTATCCTTGTCTATCCGGTGCACAAGTCCTGGCCTCCCCTCTCCGTTACGGGTAGTAGGCAGGTTCTGTAAGTAATATGTGAGAGCATTTACTAAAGTACCGTTCCAGTTATTATAAGCAGGATGCACCACCATCCCGGCCGGCTTATTTACTAACAACAGTTCCTCATCCTCATACACGATGTCCAGCGGGATGTTCTCTGGCACAATGTCTGTTTCGCGAGGTGGCTCTGCCAGCGTTACAGTAATAACGTCTTTCGGCTTTACCTTATAACTTACCTTTACCGGCTTCTGGTTTACCTGTACCGACTCTGACCGTATGGCTCCCTGCAACTTATTGCGTGTTACGTTAGGTAGGCGGTCCATCAGGAACTTATCCAGGCGCAGCAGCGCCTGGCCCCCATCCACTACTATACGGTAGTGCTCGTATAACTCGTCCGAATCCTCTGTACTATTGTCTGTCTCTATATAATCTACCACGTTATTCAGGTACAAAATAGGGTAAAAAAAAGAAAGCCGAAGTTAGACACATCGGCTTTCTCAAACTATAGAAAGAAGTCTTTAGCTTGCTTAGTTTTTCTTTTTAGTGCTCTTAGAAGTTGCTGGAGCAGCAGCTGGCTTAGCGGCGGCAGGCTCTGGAGTCTGCTGTGCTTTTGCTGGGTCTACGCCTAGTTTCTTCAATACAAGTGGAGAGATATCGCCATCCTCAGGACCAGCAAGCAATGCTTGGTTGCTGATTACGTAAGTATATCCGCTCTCTTTTGCTACTTCTTTGATAGCTTTGTCGATTCTGGCGATCACAGGGTCTACAAGCGCTTTCTCTTTCTGCTGCAGAGAAGCCTGTGCATTACGCTGGAACTCCTGGATAGAGTTGTTCAGGTTCATCAACTCTTTCTCTTTATCCTCGCGCACTACTTTATCCATTGTAGCGGCGCCCTTCTCATATGCCTGCAGCTTGCTTTCGTACTCAGCATACTTCTGCTTTAAGCTGTTTTCCAGTTGCGCACTGTGTGTCTTCAGTTCAGACTCAATCTGCTTGCTTTCTGGCATCTGAAGAAGAATGTATTCAACGTTTGTATAACCAAACTTTGGCGCCTGGTCGTTGCTCTGAGCAAAAGATGCAAAGCTGATCAGTAAGAACGCTACTACTAATGTTTTGATTTTGTTCATCATTGGTTGGTTAATTAAAAATATTTGAAAGTTTAGTTGTTTGACTTCTTCTTTGTCCCTTTTGCAGGCGGAGCAGGAGTTGCCTCCTGTTGTTCCCCTACATCTATTTCAGGTAAGTTATTCGGATCATCTACTATGCCACTCGCCGGCTGACTGCCCGTTGTGTTCTGTCTGTCTGATACTAGCCCTAGTTCCTCCAGCACATACTCGGTATAATCATGTACTGGGTTGGTGTAAATTAGTAGCAGCTCACCGGACTTATCAATCATGAAATCAACGCGTTTTGCTTTGGATACTTTCTCCACGGCCTCAAACACTTTGTCCTGTATTGGGCGCATTAACTCTTGCCTTCGCCTAAACATCATGCCCTCGTAGCCA
This sequence comes from Pontibacter ummariensis, assembly GCF_900188175.1. Taxonomy (GTDB): domain Bacteria; phylum Bacteroidota; class Bacteroidia; order Cytophagales; family Hymenobacteraceae; genus Pontibacter; species Pontibacter ummariensis. The sequence continues at coordinate 2,728 of NZ_FZOQ01000027.1, forward strand.
AAGACCTTCCGCTGGTAGTCCCGCATCTCGGTTTCCTTTTTGGCTATTTCAGCCTGACGCTTTCGCTTCATTTCTTCTGTCAACAGCACCTCCTCGGCTTTGTAATCCTGCTTTAGCTGGTCTACCTGCTGCTGCTGTTGCTCTATCTCTTTTTGCCAGGCCTCTGCGTATTTATCCATCTCCTGCTGCACCTTATTGTAATCGGGTATCTTGCTCAGGATAAAGTTTGAGTCAATATAGCCAATCTTCTGTGCTTGCGAAACAGACGCCAGTAAAAGCCCTGTTAAAAAGATGAACAAAAACTTCTTCATACAAATTCCTTCTCTTTAGCGTATCTGCTGTCCGATAGTGAAGTGGAACATGCCTCGCTTGTCGTCTAAGCCTCCTGGCAGTGTATCCAACCTCCACGCATAGTCAAAGCCGAGTAGACCAAAGGCAGCCATAAATACTCTGGCACCCACACCCACTGAGCGATAAAGCTTGAACGGGTTGTATTGGTCGTAAGACCCGAAATTGTTACCAGCCTCCAAAAACGCTAAACCATAAATAGTGGCCGCTGGGTTTGGGGAAATTAGCTGGCGCGCCTCAATCACAAACTTGTTGTAAGCGATACCTCCAGAGTTTAACAACGTTGCGTCTCTTGTATTCACCACCGTTTCATCATCATACCCTCTCAGGCCGATATACTCAGTACCCACCAGCTGGTTATTCCCCGCTAAACCGGAACCGCCTAACTTAAAGCGCTCGTACGGCCCAAGCGTGGCATCAGCGCTATATGTGCCGAGGAAACCAAAGTGTGCCCGGGTATTCAATACCAAATTCCCTGCCAGATTTATGAAGTAAGAGGCATCGAACATCCATTTGTTGAATTCGATGAATCGGCTCGCATCATAATTATCAGAAAGCAGCGAGTAAGGAGGTGTCAGGATAACGCTCATCGTGAACTGCGACCCTCTTCTAGGGAAAGTAGGGTTATCCACGCTTGAGCGGCCTAAGGTATTTGTTAACGATACACTGTTTGAGATACCATTCGGGAAGCCCCTCAGGTTAAGGTTCTGCACGTCATACCTGTTGAACGACAGGGAATGGTTCATGTAGAAGTAGTTATCTGGCCAGTTCAACCTTCGACCTAAACTCACAGCGGCACCGTCTACATTCAACCTGGAGGCACTTGCATCCTCGTCGGCTGCAAGAGAATACCTTCTAATCGTCTTGTACAAGCTTACAGTAAGGGAGTTCGGTTTACGGCCACCCAACCATGGTTCTGTGAAAGACAGGGAATAAGACTGGTACAACCTGCCGTTTGCCTGCACGTTCAGCGAAAGCCTTTGGCCATCCCCGGTTGGGATAGGTCTCCACTCCGAAAGGTCAAACATCTTACGGGTAGAGAAGTTATTCAGCGTTAAGCCAACCGTACCGACAGGGCCCAGTACACCACCCCAGCCACCAGAAAGGCTTATCTGGTCATTCGGCCGCTCTACCACGCTATAATTGATATCTACTGTACCCTCAGCAGGGTTTGGAATAGGGTTCAGGCCGATTGTTTCTGGGTCAAAATAGCCAAGGGCTGCCAGCTCATTCCGGGTTCTGATCAGGTCTTCGCGGCTGTACTTCTGTCCCGGAAGGGTACGGATCTCACGCAGGATCACGTGATCGCTTGTTTTGTCGTTCCCCGTGATGGTAATCTTATCAATCGTTGCCTGTGGTCCTTCCGTTACACGCAGCTCCAGGTCAATTGAATCACCTTCCACGCGTACTTCAACCGGATCAATGTTGAAGAACAGGTAACCGTCATTCTGGTAAAGCGCTGATACGTCGATACCGGTAGGGTTAAAGTTCAGGCGCTTCTCAAGCTCCTCCTGGTTATACACGTCTCCTTTCGCGATGCCAAGCACTCTGGACAGGTACTCGTCATCGTACAGGTAATTTCCTTTCCAGGTTATATCCCGGTAGTAATAGCGGTCTCCCTCATCTACGACAATCTGTATGCCCAACCGATCCTCTTCTGTCCGGAAAACAGAATCTGACACGATAGTTGCATCCCGGTAACCTTCCGAGCGGTAGAAGTTCAGCAGGGCTTCCTTGTCCTCCTCATACTTCTCACGGTTATACTTTGACGAGGTGAATATCTTGTAGAATTTTTTCTCTTTTGTGTTTTTCAGCTGCTTGCGCAGTCTTTTGTCAGGGAAAGCCTCATTACCCACGAACTCAATGTCGGAGATTTTTACTTTATCGCCTTTATCAACATGGATGTTCAATACCACGCTATTAGGTAGCACCGAGTCCGGGCGCTGCGTAATATTTACTTTGGCATTCAGGAAGCTCTTTTCGAGGTAGTAGTCCCGGATTACGTTACGGGTGCTGTTCAGGACGGCATCTGTCACGATTCGGCCGCGCTGCAAAGGCACTTTCTCCCGAAGGGCATCTGCCTGTGCTTTACTGATACCTGAAAACCGGTACTGCGACAAGCGAGGTCTTTCCTTCAGTTCAAAATTCAGGAAAATTTCATCCCCTTCAACTTTAGTTACGTATACTTCCACATCCCCCAGAATGCCCTGCTCCCAAAGCTTTTGAATAGCGCGGCTCAGGTCTTCGCCGGGTACTGTAATTTCATCCCCAACTGCCAGACCAGTAACAGAGAGGAGAGCCGTTGGCTCCAGAAATTTTGCTCCACTTACCGTAATACCACCGATGCGGTACTGCTTTGGCTGAGAATAGTCAACAGGGGATGTTTGGGTAGGTCTGTCCAGAACCTGAGAAGAGGCTGTGCCTGCCATAAGCAGGAACACGAGCATCCAGATGCATCTTGTCATTAGTGTCTTTGTCACTTGATAATTTGTTCGCTTGTCTTTCCAAAGCGTCGCTCCCTCCGCTGGAAAGAAATAATTGCTTCGTACAGGTGCTCTCTCCTAAAATCGGGCCAAAGCAGCTCTGTAATGTATAGTTCGGTGTAAGCCAGTTGCCAAAGCAGGAAATTACTGATGCGCTGCTCACCACTTGTGCGGATAAGCAGTTCTGGGTCGGGCATACCGGAAGTAGAGAGCCGCTCTTCTAAAGTCCGCTCGGTTACTTCGTCTGCTTTAAGTTGTCCCTGCTCCACCTCAGCAGCTATTCTCTGCATCGCTTGAGTAAGATCCCAGCGGCCACTGTAACTTAAGGCAAGTACCAGCGTCATGCGGGTGTTGCCCTTCGTAAGTTCTATGGCCTCCGTTAACTCCCGTTGGCAAGCTGCTGGCAAGCTAGCTGTGTTTCCAATAGTTTGCAGGCGAATATTGTTCTTATTAAGCGTAGCAGTTTCTTTGCGAATAGTCGAGACCAAAAGGGTCATCAAAGCCGTTACCTCTGCCGCTGGCCGCGACCAGTTCTCGGTAGAAAAGGCATAAAGCGTCAGGTATTCTACCCCCAGTTCTGCCGCCCCTTCTACAGTATCCCGTACTGCTTTAATGGCATTCTGATGCCCCAATATTCGCAAGCCGCCTCTTTGCTTTGCCCAGCGTCCGTTACCGTCCATTATAACGGCTATGTGCTTGGGTAAATTGCCTAAGTCTACGTTCTCCTTCAGATTCATTAAAACACAATTTCCCTGCAAGTTACAAAAAGCAAGATAAACTTGAGAAGGAATGCTGTTTAATCTAACAGACCAGGACGCTTCCGGTAGCTAGGAGGGCAGTTTGTACGGTAGAAAGTGTAGGAAAGACTGATGCCGTTGTAGTAGTACCAGTCCTTATCATAGGGGTTAGCCCATTTCTTCTCATCCTCTTCGGAGAGACGGTCTAACTGATCGGTGAAGAGTTTACGTGCCCCGAACTCCAAGCCCAGATTCCAGTGCTTGCTCAGGGCATACTTCACCCCCACCCCGAAAGGAACAGCAACGGTAATTTTGGAGTTAAAAGCCTCGCTAAAGGGTGCAGTATCAGGGTCAACATACAGCCGCACATTATGAAGCACTCCAGCCACACCTACAAAAACATAAGGCGACACGCGGGGGCTTTGGCTCATATCGTAGTAATCCAGAAAGTTGTACTCCATGCCCCCTGACACTTCTAAGAGGGTAAGGCTTAGCCGCGCTAGCCGGTAGGCATGAAAAGGACGCTCTTCCGCGTAGGTCTCGTCCAGGAAGTTGTTTTCCTCCCCAACACGGCGGCTAACCATAACACCACCCCGCAAAGTAACGGCATTAGACATATCACGACGATAGAACACTGTAAGGGCCGGCTGGTTGTTCAGGAACCTATAATTTGGGGAAAGTTCACCTTTATAGTTTGCCCCTCCTATCCCGACGCCTAACTCAGAGGTTGTCACGGGGACTTTTACCTGTGCAAATGCAGAGTAGCTAAAAAAAGCACCCCCAATTTGCAGCATCGCACAAATAAGGAGTGCCTGTTTGAAAATATGTAATGTCATGAAAAGTAAAAGCGGTTCAATTAAACAACGATATGTTGTTCATTCTAGTATCTAAACTTTGCCCTTAAGAAGCCTGGCTGTATAATGTAGCTTATAGTTAAGCCCGTTGTAATATACCAATCATCGTCCGATTTGTTTCCTCGCCTTTGGTTGGCCGGTGTGCCATAACTGGGCACAAGATGATAAGGTGTTCCGCTTGGGTCTTGTATGGTCTGGAACTCAGTTTCAGCGCTTCTGTCTGAAAGAATAGTTGCAGCTACAGGGTTTTCACCTCCCCCATTCAAAATATCAGACTTCCAGGCAAAGCCGGCGCTACTGTCATCCAAATAGTCTGTAAAGGTTTTTCTCCAGGTTATCTCGAGGCTTAAGTCCCAGTACCTGTCAAGCTTGTAACGTGCGCCCAAGCCAAATGGGATTGCAATCTGTATGCGTTTATAGGGGTCCGGATAATCACCAGTTTTCGCATATTGCCCTTCAGTACCTAAAGGCTGCAGCTCGTACCATCCGGTTGGGATATCATTTTCGGCAGCTAACCCCTCTCTTAAGCCACTGATATAGTATGTTTTGGGGTTATGATGAAAGACAGCAACCCCTACGAAAGCAAAGGGCACAAAATCCGGGCGGCGGGCATAAGTCTCACTGTTTTCAAACAGGTCAATAACCACCCCCAGGCTTAATTCTTTCAAATCATTCCGAAAAGACAGGTTTCGTTTATAACGGCCAGCGTTCTCGGCTTCATTCAGTGAAGCGCTGAGAATGTCATCTCCCATGATACGAATCCACTGTAAGCCCGTTCTAAAGGATATACGGGGGGCATAGCGGTAGGTATAATTTAGAGCCACGCTAGGGCGTGTCGACTTAACCCGGAAACTTGTAAAGTCTGGTTCAGGCACAATGTCACCAAAATAATTTCCGGCCCCGAGCGTCAAACCCAAAGAACTGTACCGCTTACGTTGCGTGAACACCTGTGCTTCAGCATCGGTAGGCACCAACGCCAGCGTAAACATAGCTAGCAGTAGAAGGGTCCAAAATTTATACATACAGAAAGCTATCTAAGGAACACCATAGCAACTGGTTGCCCACTGCCTCAAGTAAACCAGAACAAAATTAGGAATTAAACACAATCTAATAAAAAAATATTAAAACCTAATAATACAAGAAAATCAACTGCCCATCATGTTGTTTCGTTTATCTAAACCCCAGTTCAGCTTGCTGCGCAATGTTGAGAGAAAGTTCACATGATGAAGTTTAACCAGTCTTGCCACAAAGTCTTCCCTGCGAACGGCCAATTGCACATTCATATCCACTGGTTTAGACCGCGAGTCTAGAGAGGCGAGGTAACTGCTGCTGCGCCCTTCCACCTCAAAAGAAATGACACTTCTGTCTGACACAATCATGGGGCGCACGTTCAGGTTATGCGGGCATACGGGAGAAATGACAAAATTGTTGGTCTGCGGCAGTACTAAAGGGCCACCAGTACTAAGCGAGTAACCAGTAGAGCCTGTGGGTGTTGCCACTACGAGACCGTCTGCCCAATACGAATTCAAGTACTCTCCGTCAATATAAGTATGCACAACGATCATGGCAGAGCTATCACGCTTCAGCAAGCTAAACTCGTTCAGTCCGAAGTTGATGCCATCGAAGACCTCTTGGTCAGAGTCCACTCTGATCAAGGCGCGGTCGTCCAGGGTATAATGGCCTTTATCAAGGGCATCAAGGGCTACGTTGATGCTATCGTAGGGAATGGTGGCCAGAAAACCCAGTCTGCCAGTGTTAATCCCGAGAATAGGAATTTGTTGCTCTCCCACATAGGTTACAGTGTCTAGCAAAGTGCCATCGCCCCCTATGCTTAGCACCACGTCCACGTCCTCCAGCTTATCGCCCCGGGTAAAAGTTTGTATACCTGTAGGCAGGTTAAGCGTGTTCTTCAGGTACAACTGAAAGTGCTCTACCAGCAACACCTCTGCCTTTCGGCGCAATAACTCGTCGAAGAGCATCTGAATAAAAGGTGCTGTACTCTCATTAAAAGGTTTACCAAGTATAGCTATTCTCATTGTAGTTCTGTTAAAAGGGAAACCTCCCACTAAAATAAAAGCCCCTGCCCCCTTCCCTGCTCAGCGTGTACTCCAGCCGAAAGACGGCATCGTAAAAGGTTACGAGGTGCAGCCCTAAACCGCCGCCCAACAGCAGTCGGTTTGTCATGGGATTGTGCTGGTGAAACTCGTTGGCAACCACATAACCCGCATCAGTAAAGGCATTGAGATACAGTGCCAGCGGTATGTTGTTAAACTTCGGGTTGTCGATAAATTTAAGCTTTATACTTTTAATATCCAGTAGCGAGCGCGTCAGCCCTTGCTTAAAAAGGCCATAGTGTTGCCCCCCTATCACGTAAAGCTCATACCCTCTTACATATGACCTATAGCCCAGGGCGGTGTTATCTGCAAAGGCGTATTCCTTCGCCAAGCGCAACTGCCCCTCAGCACCCGCCATATAAAAGTACTTGTCTGACAGCCTGCTGTATTTAACGTACTTTGCCCGTACAGTCGTAAAGGGAGAGCCGGAGTTATGCAGAAACAGCGTCTGTGCCACACCAGCCTCAAAGTAGCTACCCACCAGCGGATAGGCAAAGTTATTCCGTTGGTTTATCACTTTGTACAGCTCCAGGCGAAGGTATTGCCGGGCTCCCTGACTATGTGTGTAGTACTCGGGGTTAAGGCGCACAACAGAATCTGATATGCTCTCCTGATAGTAAGACAGCCTTACCCCTTCGCTCCGCTGCACGCTTTGGCGGTGTATCAGCGCTCCGGACACGTAGCTGCGTTTGATCGGCAGGCCCTCTTCCTGCTCATAGAAGAGCTGCCTGTTATTGATGACATTGTAACTGATGGTACGGCTGCGGTAATCTGCAGCGCTTAACTCTGCGCCGATGTTATACCTGCGGCTAATGTACGGTAGGCGGTACGAAAGCTCTAGTCTTTTATTAAACCCACGCTGTACCCGCGCCCGCACCTCCTCATTACGCCCCCTGAAGTTGCGCCACACGAGGTTAAGCCCATAGTCTATGCGGCTCCAGTCTTTTTTCTCAAGCCAGGCGTTAAAGTTGCGGTCCGCAAAGTCAAAGATAGGGATAGGGTACAGGTAGAAGCGCTCCTGCATCTCAAACTGCACCTGCACAAGTCCTTCTTCACAGACATAGCTGTAACTGACATGATGGAAGAGCCGCAGATTTAGAAGCCTTTTCCTGTTTTCCTGCAGCAGTGGCTCCAGCTCCACAACAGGAACGGTGTCTCCGGGAGCAAAAGTAAGCTCCTGTAGCAGCACAGGCGCCTTTGTTGTTTCATTGCCCTCCAGCACAATCTCTTTTACGACTACAGCCGGCACATCGCACGGTATAGCCAGAGCATTGACTCCGGTTATGAACAACAGCAAAACAGAGAAGATGCAACGCAGCATCACCGCCCTGGCTTAGATATCAAGGTATTTGAAAAGCATGTCCAGCCTGTCCTGCCCCACATCATAATCATTGCCATCGTTAAACTGGGCCGTGATGCGGTATTCGAAGCGCTCCAGTGTTGCGATGATGCGGCTAAGGTCTGTGGCATTTAACTTTAGGGTAAGCTTGATTTTGTAAGGGTCCAGCTCGTCTGGCGAAACATAGGCACTAAGAATCTTCACGTTCTCCTCCTCAATTAAACGGCTGATCTGGCTAAGCGAGTAGTCCCGCTCCGGCATCGAGAGCACCAGGATGCTTCCCTGCCCCTGCAACGCTGACATTTGCCCGAAGGCGGCTAACGTATCGTTTATCGTAATAATGCCCATGTAATCCTGCTCATCATCCAGTACGGGCACTACCTGTATCTTATTTTTAATGGCTGCCTCCATTACATCATAAAAGTGCTGCCGCTGCTGTACATGCACATCCAGGTACTCCAGCGCCAGTTCTTTTAATTGCTGGCTTCGGTCAGTCAACTCTATTAGGCTGTGTTCGGTTGCCAGCCCCTTGTACTTGCGGTTACTAACTACAGGCAACTCATTCACCCGGAACTCATCCATCCAACGCAAAGCCTTCTCTACGGTATCGTAAAGCTTCAGTGGTGGTATCATTTGATTGATGAGTTCTTCTGCGATCATGTTGATGCGGTTATGGGTGTTTTCTGTAAGAATCTTTCTAAGATACTGTTAAACTTCTCAGGATGTTCCATCATGGGGGCGTGTCCGCACTTATCAATGAAATATAATTCGGAGTTCACCATGAGCCTGTTAAACTCATACGCAACGAGTGGTGGCGTGATAGTATCGTTTAAGCCCCAGATCAATAACGTTGGCACCTGTATATTTGTGATATCCTTGGCCATATTATGTCGTTGCGCAGACTTAGCAATAGAAATAATGCGCAGGCACTTGGCATTGCTGTTGGTAATGGAGAACACCTCATCCACCAGTTCCTGCGTAGCCGTGTTAGGGTCGTAAAACGTATAGCCCACACGCTCTTTTACGTAATCGTAGTTCCCGCGCTTAGGGAAAGAACCTCCCATAGAGTCCTCAAACAGGCCGGAACTGCCAGTAAGCACCAGCCGCTTCACCTTATCCGGGTTATTAAGGGTATACACCAAAGCCACATGCCCTCCCAGGGAATTACCCAGCAGGGTCATATCCTTCAGGTTCTTCAACTTAACAAAATCCTCGACAAAAGACACCAACCCCGGAACGCCCGCCTTCAGCAGGGGCATCTCGTAAATTGGCATCAACGGAATTATTACACGGTAATTTTTTGAGAAAAAATCCACAACGCCATTCCAGTTGCTAAGTGCACCAAACAGTCCGTGCAATAGCAACAGTACTTCTCCTTCTCCCTCGTCTATGTATTGAAATTCGCCTTCTTGTCTGACTTGTAGATTCATTATAGGGTAAAACTTTTTGAAAGAAACGTATTTTGAAAGGACACGATTAAATTAGTGTACAATATTAGCAATACTAACCCAATTTCGGAGCATGTGCAAGCCGTAAGTAGTTAACGCAGCCTCCGGATGGAACTGCAGGGCGTACAGCGGCAGCTTCTTGTGCCGGAAAGCCATCAGTTCTCCTGCCTGGGTATGGGCTAGTGGCACTATACTCTCCGGGGCATGCTGCAATACCAGCGAGTGATACCGGACCACAGGCATTAGCTGCGGCAGCCCTTCGAAGAGCGGGTCAGGCTCGCAAATAATTTCAGATACTTTGCCGTGCATCGGCCGAACTCCTTTCTCCAGTTTCGCTCCAAAGAACTCTCCCAAGGCCTGATGCCCCAGACAAATGCCGAGCATGGGGACCCGCTCATGGTAATAACGGATCACCTCCATCATACAACCTGCGCCTTTTGGCGCACCCGGCCCCGGCGACAGGACAACTGCCTCTACTGGGAGCTGCTGTATTTCAGCCAACGGCACATTGTTGCGCACTACCTTTACCTCTACTCCTAACTGCCCGAAATAATCAACCAGGTTGTAGGTAAATGAATCAAAATTATCGAGCAGGAGCACCATTGGAATATGGAGATGACGAAACTTGCAGATGTAAAGAGGAAATGTTGGGATTAGGTCAGCCGTAGAGACTTAGTATCACAACTATAAAAGCCTGCTTCTCCAGATCTAGAAATGACGTTGCACGGAGGTAATCAAAGCTTTAACAAATGGCAGCACATAGCCCAGAATATCCAGGGCATAAGGTGTGGTTTTAAGAACAACCGGGTACACTATAGAGGCAGAGGCTGTCTCTACCGACACGCTTATCCCCGCCATCTCCGAAACGTAGAGCAGCAGGCTTAAAGCCACGCACCATTTCAGCGCCCCCAGTATGCTGCCCAGCACATTATCAAAGAGCCCGAAGGGTGTAAAATCAATTACCTTCTTTAGGATAAGGCCGCCCAGATGGATCAGGAGAATAATGCCTACAAACACGACTAGGAACGTGACATAGGGCAGCAGGCCATGGGCGTCTCCTATAAAGCCCTCCATTACAGGCAAAGTTGAATCCAGGAGTTTCAGTCCGCCTAGTATGGCCAGTACCAAGGCCACCAGTGAAACAAGTTCCAGGAGAAGCCCCTTTCGGAAACCCTGAAAGGCGCCGTACAGAATGGGTAATGCCAGAAAAATGTCGAATGTACTCAATGGTGCAATCTTAAAGCCTTCACTTCAGTATGAAAGACATCAGGTATTCCTACCATACCCTGATGTCTTCCCCCTGTCTAGAACATAGCTAGTGCCAATGGAATTCAACCCTGGCACTGCTTAATTTTCTCTCTAAAAGTCTGTGTTATTTAATAACTCGCCGGCCGCCTGGGAAATAGCCCGGCCATCGGCCTGGCCTGCCAACTCTTTGGAGGCCACCCCCATCACTCTGCCAATGTCGGAAGGACCGGTAGCTCCCACACGCTGTATGATCTCTACCAAACGCGCGCGCAGGTCCCCCTCATCCAGTTGCTTGGGCAGGTAGGCTTCAATTACGGCGAGTTCCTGCAGCTCTACCTGCTCTAAATCGGCACGCCCCTGCTTGGCGTACAACTCGGCAGACTCGCGTCGCTGCTTCGCGGCTTTTGTCAGGAGCTTCATCTCTGTGTCTGTCGTGATACCTTCCGCGCCGCCTTTTTCTGTTTCGGCTAACAGGATCTGAGATTTGATGCTGCGGAGTGCCTGCAAGCGAGCTTTGTCTTTCGCCAACATCGCCTGTTTGATGTCAGCGTCTATGCGTTCTTTTAAGGTCATAGTTTTTGAATGGTTATCCTTTATTAACTGAGCGGCTGTAGCTTATACTGCCTTACGACCTTATACGCGCTCACACGCCTGCCTACAGTTTAACATCTTAAACAAAATTCCACTAATTTAGTCATCTATAAGATTCGGGTACACAAACGCCCACAGGGGCACCAAAACTTGTATCATGACCAAACTGAGTGTAAATATAAACAAAATAGCCACGCTGCGGAATGCGCGCGGCGGCGACAGGCCGAATGTAGTACAGGTAGCAAAAGATTGTGAGCGTTTCGGAGCTCAGGGCATCACCGTACACCCCCGCCCCGACGAGCGCCACATCCGCTATCAGGATGTCCACGACCTGAAGGAGATCGTAACAACCGAGTTTAACATCGAAGGCAACCCTACTCCCGACTTCCTGAAGCTGGTAAAAGGCGTGAAACCGGCGCAGGCCACCTTAGTGCCCGATGCCCCGGATGCCATCACCTCAAATGCCGGCTGGGACACAGTTAAGCACAAAGACTTTCTGACCGATGTGATCGGCGAGCTGAAAGAGCTGGGCATCCGGACCTCCATCTTCGTAGATCCGGTGACAGAAATGGTAGAGGGAGCTGCTGCTGTAAAAACTGATCGGATTGAGCTATACACAGAGAGCTACGCCCGCCAGTACCAGGATAACCGGGAGGAGGCAATCGCGCCTTACCTGGAGGCGGCCCGAAAAGCACAGGAACTGGGCCTGGGGCTTAACGCTGGCCACGACCTGGACCTGGACAACCTGAAGTACATGCACGATACCCTGCCGGGCCTGCTGGAGGTAAGCATCGGCCACGCCCTGATCTGCGATGCCTTGTACTACGGCCTGGAGAACACCATACAGCTTTACCTGCGCCAACTGAGATAGCGGTGGTAAACACGATAGACATAGCGGAGTTTCTGCAGAAGGCAAAAGAACTGCCTGTGCTGGACGTCCGGGCGCCTAAAGAGTTTACCGAAGGGCATATTCCGCAGGCGCACAGTTTCCCCATTTTTTTAGATGAGGAACGCGCCGTTGTGGGCACGGCCTATAAGCAGCAAGGGCATGACCCGGCTGTGCTGCTTGGCCTGGACCTGTTCGGGCCTAAGATGTCTGGCTTTGTGCGACAGGCGAAGAAACTGGCCAAGAACAAGGAGTTGCTGGTGCACTGCTGGCGCGGGGGCATGCGCAGCAGCGCCATGGCCTGGCTGCTTAACTTCTCCGGATATAAAGTGCACTTGCTTAAAGGCGGCTACAAAGCCTACCGCCACCTCATACAAGAACAGTTCACCCAACCAAGGCCCTTGCTGGTGCTAGGCGGTTTAACAGGAAGCGGCAAAACAGACCTGCTTCCCTACCTGCAGGCTATGGGCCAGCAAGTGATTGATCTGGAAAAGCTGGCCAGTCACAAAGGCTCTGCCTTTGGTAGCATAGGAATGCCGCCACAGCCCAGTACCGAGCACTTCGAGAACCTGTTGGGCACAGAACTCCTACAGTTGCATACACAACAACCCCTGTGGCTGGAGGACGAGAACATCACCGTAGGCAAGGTAATGGTGCCTAAGCCCTTGTACGACCAAATGCAGCGTTCACCTACCATTGTGCTGCAAGTACCGGACAAGCTACGGGTACAAAAGCTGGCACAGGAGTATTGCAAAACGGATGAAGCCGTGCTGGCTGCCGCTGTGTTAAAGATAAAAAAGCGACTAGGTGGGCTGGCTACCAAAGAAGCTTTGGCGGCCATTGCAGAAGGGGACATGGAGAAGATGGTAGAACTGGTCCTCACCTATTATGACAAAGCCTACACTTTCCAGCTAAATAAGAAGGAGCACGTATTACCACTGGAACTACCGGGCTTAGACCCTGAAGAAAACGCGGCGAGAGTGCTGCAATTCGTACAACAACAGAAACTCGTACAAGCATGGAAGAAACGTCCATACAAGACATAAGACTAACCCAGTACAGCCACGGAGCCGGCTGCGGCTGTAAAATTTCCCCTAAAGTGCTCGATGCCATCCTGCACTCGGAAGTGAGTTACCCAGCGGAGAAAAAGCTGCTGGTAGGCAACAGTTCCCGGGATGATGCGGCAGTGTACGACATTGGCAAGGGACGCGCCGTGATCAGCACCACCGATTTCTTTATGCCGATCGTGGATGATGCCTTTGATTTTGGGCGCATTGCCTCGGCAAATGCCATTTCGGATGTTTATGCCATGGGCGGCACGCCGATGATGGCTATTGCCGTGTTGGGCTGGCCTATCAACACGCTAGCCCCAGAGGTAGCCCAGCGTGTTATAGAAGGAAGCCGCAGCATCTGCCATGAGGCAGGCATCCCACTGGCAGGCGGGCACAGCATCGATAGCCCGGAGCCTATCTTCGGTCTGGCTGTAACAGGCATGCTCGATATCCCCAACCTAAAGCGCAACGACACAGCCACGGCCGGCTGCGAACTATACCTTACCAAACCCCTTGGAGTGGGTATTCTCTCCACTGCGCAAAAAAAGGGGCTCCTAAAGGCAGAGCATGCTCACATAGCACCAGGGCAGATGATGCGTCTAAACAAAGTCGGAGAAGAACTAGGGGCTTTGCCGCAAGTAAAGGCGATGACCGACGTCACAGGTTTTGGCCTGCTTGGTCACCTCTCCGAAATGTGCGAAGGCAGCAACCTGTCGGCAGAAGTATTCTTTGAAAAAGTACCGGTGATACCGGAAGCGCTGGAGTACTTGGCACAAAAGGCCGTACCGGGCGGCACACTCCGTAACTTCGACAGCTACGGGCACAAGGTAGCCGAACTTACCGATGACCAGAAGCACCTGCTCTGCGACCCACAAACCAGCGGAGGCCTTTTAATTGCTGTCGATCCGGCAGGAAGAGACGATGTGTTACAGGTACTTAAAAAGTGTGCGCTGCAACTAGAGCCACTGGGAGTACTGAAAGAACGAAAGCCAACGGAGAAGCTGATACAGGTAGTCTAACGCTACCCCTCTTTCATCAAATGCATGCTGTGTTCGTAAGCTGGAATAAGTAATAAGCTACGAACTGAATGATAACTGTTAACTGACAACATGAAACTACACTACAAAGAAATGGGCCATGGACAACCGCTGCTGATTCTGCACGGCTTGTTCGGCACATTGGATAACTGGCAGACCCTGGCCAAGCGCTTTGCCGAGCACTATAACGTTTTTTTGGTAGACCTGCGCAACCACGGGCGCTCTCCGCACAGCGAGCAGCACGACTACGATGCCATGGCCGCGGATGTACTGGAACTGGTAGAGGAACTGCGCATCCCTACACCGGCCATCATGGGACACTCCATGGGCGGCAAGGTAGCCATGACTTATGCACTCCGCTATCCCACCCGTATTACAAAACTGATAGTAGTGGACATTGCCCCAAAGGCCTACCCTCCACATCACGATGACATTATCGAGGCGCTGCAGTCAGTAGATCTTCGTACTGCAACCAGCCGTAGCGATATTGACGCACAACTTGCTAAAACCATTAAAGTGCCTGATGTGCGCCTGTTCCTGATGAAGAACATTTACCGTAAAGAAGATAATTCTTTCGGCTGGCGCATGAACCTGGAGGCCATCGAGCAGAACTATGAGAAAATAGCCGCGGCTGTCACCTCCGATGTTCCTTTTAAAAAGAGCACCCTTTTTATTCGTGGTGGCAGGTCCAACTACATACAACCGGAGGACCTTTACAGTAGCATAGAGCACCTCTTTACCTTAGTAGAAATAGAGACAATACCAGAGGCCGGCCATTGGGTGCATGCCCAGGCACCTGATAAGGTATATGACCTTGTCACAAACTTTCTGGAGCACTAACAACAACACGTGCCTACAGGCTGAGCCGTACAAAAGAGCCAAAAGCTGCCTGGGCATTTTGCACCTGGCTGCTTTTGCCTCTTTTAGCAAGACTTACGCTAAACGCCCCTCTTTGCCCCGTCTTGCTACTTGGCACGCTTACCCTACCTTTGTATCATGAAAAAATCCGGCACCTTATACCTCATCCCCACAGTACTTGCAGAAGACACGGCAGATAAAGTTATCTCGCCACAGGTAAAAGAGACGGTGCAGCACCTCACCTACTTTATCGTAGAAAACCTGCGCACGGCCCGGCGCTACGTGAAAAGCATTTGCCCGGAATTGGTAATAGAGCAACTGACCTTTGTACAGATAGATAAGGATGCGACGCCAGCACAGGTACAAGCCTCGCTGAAACCCCTCTTAGAGGCGGGCAAGGATGCAGGGGTCATTTCTGAAGCAGGTTGCCCGGGTGTGGCCGACCCAGGGGCAGAAGTAGTGAAGCATGCTCACCAGAAGGATATAAAAGTAGTGCCTTTCGCCGGCCCCTCGGCTATCCTGCTGAGCCTGATGGCCAGTGGCTTTAACGGTCAGCAATTCGCCTTCCATGGTTACCTGCCCATCGATAAGCGGGACAGGCTGCAAGCCCTGCGTAATCTGGAGAAAGAAATGCAGCAGCGCAACCAGACGCAGATCTTCATGGAAACGCCCTACCGTAACAACAAACTGCTCGAAGACCTGCTCACTACCCTGCACCCTGATACGCGCCTGTGCATTGCCGCCAACGTCACCTCTCCTACTCAGGAGTTCATCCAGACCAAAAGCATCCGGCAATGGCAAGGCAAGCTACCAGACATACATAAGCAGCCCGCCGTTTTTCTGATCTACAAATAATAGCCGATACCCAAAAATGAGCGGCAGCCATAGATAGTATGGCTGCCGCTCATTTTTTTGACTCTTATAAAAAGAAAAGGCCCCCGGAAACCGGGAGCCTTTATCCAATGAAGAAGACTACTACCTAGTATTCTTATCTACTTTATTTACCAACTTTCATTTAAAACAAGGGCGTCTAAACAGCACAGGCTATTCTACGTCCCACCACACTCTGGCCGTGTTGTTATCTGTAGCAGGGTTCAGGGCTCCAACACCTGCCGCATAGTTCTCACGGTTCAGGGTAGCTTCTTCTGCCGGGTACAGGTATCTTCTTGGAATCTGGCCGTCGTTCAGGTAATCGGTGGCTGGGTAAAGAACAGGGAACTCCGTTCTTCTCCACTCTGCCCATGCGTCGAACCCTTGCGGGAACAGTGTTTTCCACTTCTCTTCTCCGATTACCTGGTACATGCCAACTTCCTCTGCGTCCTCAAGTCTGGCAGCGGCATAAGCCTCGCCTTCAGAGGCTATGTCCTCTTCAGAGTGTGCATCCCAAGTCACGAAAGACATGACGATACCTTTGGCAAGCATTTCTTCAGCATCCTCAGTTGTCCAGCCTCTTACAGCAGCTTCTGCTCTGTTCAGATAGGTGTATGAAGCTGTCATCATTGGCAGTGGCGCTGTTGCATTCCAGAAATAGTCAGTTGATACCTGTGCTCTGCCGGAACCACTTTCATCGTTATAGCCATAAGGCACACCGTCTAGTTCTGCATCCGTAGAGTACACGTAAAGTCTGGCATCAAAGGTGTCGTTTGAGGTTGGGTTAAGCGAACCTTCCCCGGTATCACCCTGGAAGGCATCCACGAACTCAGCAGACAGGAAGTAGTCACGCGCTCTGTTCGGGTTGAAAGGGTTCTGGTACTGCGCTACCTCGTCAAACGTGTACCAAGCCTCTTCTGCAACATCGTCAATTACGCCGGCAGGATGTGCCAGTGCTTCCTGGAACACCTGTGCAGCATAACCGTTGGCGGCAGGATAAACTTCAGACATCTGCAGGGCCATTTGTAACAGTACGGAGTTAGCCAACTGCTTCCACTTTGCCACATTTCCACCATAGATAAGGTCACCGATAGGTCCTTTCAAAGCTGGGTCCAGCATATCTCTGGCTGTCTGTAGCTCTTCGATCAAGGCTTTGTAGATATCTTCCTGCTTATCGTAAGCAGGCGTCACATCCCCAAGTCCTAAGAAAGCCTGAGAATAAGGCACGTCGCCCCAGGTATCAGTTACCCGCTTCATCACAATGGCCTTCATGATCATGGCTACACCGGCTTGGTTAACCGGAGCACCCTGAGCCTCTAACTCAGCACCATGGTTATCCTCGTTCAGGTTATACGCTATCACCTGGTTTAGGGCAGGCAGAATGATGTTGTAGTAGTTCTCCCATTCGTAAGGAGACTCTGCGTACAGCATTTCGTCCGTATAGGTAACCTGAGACTGGTACTGCACCAGCAGGGTAGGCACCAGGAAGTAAGATCTTCCTGTTACTGTAGAATAGTTCTCTATCGCACCTGCCAGCAAACCGGCAGGATAAGGGTCGGCAGGACCATTTTGGTTTTCGTTCATATCACCAAAGTCCACCGTATCGCAAGCAACAAATCCCTGTGCTAGCGCAAGGCTCAGTAATATATATAGTACTTTTTTCATGTTCCGTTCTTTTAGAATAATAGTCTAACGTTTACGCCATAGCCTCTGGTACCTGGTAACTGGCTGTTCTCACCGTAAGTCTGAGACAGTTCAGAAGGATCCCATCTGTGCTTGTTGTCATCAGACACAGCAATCAGCCACAGGTTTCTACCCACAAGACCAACAGTTGCTCCTTTGATGAAACCTTCTCTGAACACGCTCTTGCTAAGCGCCTTCGTAAAGTCGTAAGACAGGTTGATGTCTCTTAACTTAATGTAGCTGGCATCGTGGATGAAAGGCTCTGCGATAGAGTTAGCCTGGAACTGCATGAAGTAGTCCAGCGCATCTACGTAAGTATCCACAGCCTCTCCGTTTGTGGTTACACCTACTACGTGCACGCCACCACCTTCATCAACAGCATCACGCACGTTATTGCCTTTGTCGTTGATAGCGGCAGTCTCCTCTAACAGACCTGAGTAGTATCCCCACTGCTCAGACAGGGAGAAGAACTTGCCGCCTTTCTGGAAGTCGATCGCTGCAGCCAATGTCAGGCCTTTGTAGCTGAATCTGTTTACAAAACCACCTGTAAAGTCAGGCAGTACGCTTCCAAAGTACTGATTTGGCTCTACTACGTACAAGCCGTTTGGCTGAAGGATGTAGTTTCCGTCGTCATCTCTGGCAAGACCTCTACCTCTTAACTGTCCCCAGTTGTTACCTAGCTCGTGTACAACTGTCACAAATTCCCAGTCGTCGGCTCCTCCAGGCGCGTTGATGGCATCCAGACCAGCAGGCAGGGCCTCTACCGTTGTGTTGTTGTTGGCGTAGTTTAGGGTAGCAGTCCAGTTAAAGCCACTTGTTGATCTGAAGATCTCGGCATCCACTACTACCTCTACCCCTTCTCTTGAAGACTCGCCTGCGTTTGTCAGGAAGTCGTAGTAGCCTGTTGCTTGAGAGATACTAACAGGGATGATCTCGTTCTTTCTGTCCTCATTGTAGTAAGTAAAGCTCAAGCCAACTCTGTTGTTAATGAAGCGCAGGTCAAAGCCAGCCTCAAACGAGGTATTCAGTGATGGTGTAATATTTGGATCAATAAGTCTGTTATTTGGGTACACCAGGAAGTCAGTTCCTAAGAATGGCTGCGGACCTGTACGGTATACCGGGTTTAGGCGAAGTGCATCCACGTCGTTACCCACCTGAGCCCAACCTGCTCTCAGCTTACCGAAAGACAGGGCAGCAAAGTCATCCACCAGTTCAGAGAAGATAAAGCTGGCTCCAATGCCTGGATAACCATATCCGTTATTATCAGCTGGCAGCGCAGAGCTCCAGTCTTTTCTGTAGCTGGCGTCTAGGTAGATCATGTCTTTGTAGCCCAAAGACGCATTACCATAAAGGCTGTTTACCTGCTTCTCATAAATGTACGTCTGCGGTGTTGGCACAATGCCTGCGTTAGAGAAAGTGTACACATCCGGTACAATCAGACCGCCTGTTTTAGCTCCAGGGCTCATCTGAGCAGAGAAGCTATAGTAATCGTTCTTTCTGATGTTACCACCCACAAAAGCGGTGATGTCAAATTCTCCGAAGCGGTTCTCGTACTTCAATACAGAGCTAAAGTTCTTTTCAGACTCAGATAAGCTATATCTGCCAAAGCTATTGCTCCAAGCGTTGTACAGGTCAGGAGCCGCTGAGTTCGATAAGTAGAATGGGAAGAAGTACTCAGACTTGTACTCTGTTGAGTTTAGTGAACCTGTAGCAGACCACTCCCAGTGATCATCAAACTCATAAGTAGCAGTCAGGCTACCAGCTAAGTTATCGTTGTTTCTGGTCTGGTCATACTTGTCCAGGAAGGTGTAAGGGTTAAACCAGAAAGCAGGCTTCTGGAATCCTCCTCCATAGTAAGTGTAGTAGTCAGGGCCCCACCAGTTCCAGGAAGTAGAGTAACCGTCTGGCGTAGTAAGGTTTCTTAACTCTCTCAGCTTATTGATGTCTGTGTCTCTGGCAAACCAGGAGTTGAATGAACCAGTAGTCTGGTTACCGTAACCATCGTCAAAGTCACCATTGATCTCTGATGTGGCATAACGGATGTTTGAGTTAACTCTCAACTTTTCCGTAGCCTGGAAACCGAAGTTTGCATTTACAAAGTGCTTCAGCAGGTCTGAGTAAGGCGTGATGCCTGTTTGATCAAGCAGAGTATAGGCTAAACGGCCATTGAACTTCTCGTTTCCGCCGCTAAGCGCAACCGTTGTCTTTTGTGTAATACCAGTATCGTAGAAGTCCTTGATGTTGTCTGGCTGCGCCTCGTACTTAGCTGTTTTACCAAAGTAAGGGTTTGGATTCTCCTCTGTTCCTGGCCACCAGGCATACCATGGCACGTACTCCTGGCCATCAAAAGCAGGACCCCAGCTTTCGTCTGCATAGTTATTGTCCCATAGCAGGTAGCGTTTTCCGTCAAACACCTCCCACTCAGCCGGATAAGGCTTGCCAGCAGCACCTGCAGCAAAGTCGAAGGTTCCGAAGGAAGCATTACCGTCATATCCGCCACCGTACAGGTCTTGATAGTTTGGCAGGTAACCAACCTTATCCCAGGTAGTAGAGTTAGCAACTTCAACAGCAAGTGCGCCAGAACCTTTTTTCGTAGTAATTACCACCACACCCGCGTCAGCTCGCTGGCCATAAAGCGAAGTTGCGTTTGGTCCTTTCAGCACGTTGATCGACTCCACGTTGTTCATGTCGATCTCGTTCGGATCCGGAGTAGGCACCCCGTCCACAATATAAAGCGGATCGCTATCGCTTGTCAGGGATATAGCGCCTCTGATACGGATCTTACCGAACTGCCCCAGTTTAGAGCCGGCCTGTCCGTTGATCTGCACACCAGCCACCTTACCTGCAAGGGCATCTTTCACGTTTACACCTTGCGTGATGTTCAGGTCTTTTGCCTCCACTTCTTGTGAGGCGTAAGTAACTGTTCTCTCCGCTCTTTCGAAACCGAGGGCAGTTACAACAACTTCCTGTAGCTGTTCTGTATCAGTGGCAAGGTCTACGTTGATAGTAGTAGCATTTCCAATGGCACGTTCCAGGGTATTATACCCTATAAAACGATACACCAGTGTGTTCTTTCCTGCCGGCACGTTAATAGAGTAAGCACCGTTTGCACCAGTTGTGGTACCCACCGTGGTTCCTTTAACGATTACAGCGACCCCTGGCAGCGCCTGTCCGGTAGCCGCATCAGTCACTGTACCCGTAACTGTCTTACTCTGGGCCATGGCCTGCTGTAGCAGCACGGCGACCAGAAAGAAGCACAACATTAGAGCTTTCTTCATTGCGTGTTTGTTTAAAGTGAGTGTTTAGAGTTTAACATTTAGTTCAAGCGTAAAAGAGACCTTCGGGAGGCCCGCAGAGGTGTGGTTTTTAAAATTATGCTGTTAGAATAGGATGTTACAGTCAGAAGCAGGCATAGCTTTCCTGTTAAGGATTCGTGCTCCTTTGAAAAGGACAAAATAGTGCCCTTCAGTCCCGCAGGTTCTTTTCTGCGAAACTGTTAGATACAGACTAATAAAGCAGTGTGCACTTGAGCGCGAGGGCACAAAGGCGGCAAGGCCCTTATGCTGTACAAGTGCCTGAGACTTTATTAGCTAGCTGCTAATAACAAGAAATATTTTGTGGATGGAGGGTGCAGACAGCATCCTCGAGGGGATGTTTTAAGTAGTAAAGTTTTCTTCATAAAGTGTTTGTTTAAGGTGAGATTTACATCAAGTATATTACAAAAAAGTCATATTAGCAAACATTCATCTATACAAATGTTTGAACACAATAAACAATGTTAAAACATGCATAAGATACACTCAAACACAAATAGCTAACAAACAATATCTTACAAATGCGAACCCTAAAGAAAGTGCTGGTTCAGAAAAAAACTTATAAAACTTTATTGGCAAGGAAGTAAAGGCCTGAAATAGGTTATTGACTCTTACGTATGGTAGGGCAATTTAAGTTGCAAACGCTGCTGCTTTTAGTCTGTATGGTCCTTGATTTGGACATAAACTGTACCCTGACAAGCTGTGCATTTTCTAAAGTACAGAAAAAAAGCCAAAACACAGACAGTACCATAGACAGCTACATACTTTTATTTCTACTGGTACCTGCACTACTGCCTGCTACCTAAGTCCCTTAAAGCCAAATCGCCCTGTGCAGTTCGTGCACAGGGCGATTTGGCTTTAAACGGGAAACAGGGTACTGTTAGCTGAACACATGATATGTGATAAAGGCCATCACGTAGGCCAGACTACTCATATACAACAGTTGCGCTAGTGGCCATGTCCAGCTGTTGGTCTCACGACGTACAATCGCCAACGTGCTGATACATTGCATGGCGAAGAGGTAAAACACCATGAGCGAGAAGCCCCGTGCCGGTGTAAAGAAAGGATCACCATTGGCGTCGGTCTCAGACAGCAACTTGTTTTTGATGGTGGATACGTTTTCTTCCTCTCCAATGCTATAAATGGTGGAGATGGTCCCGACAAATACCTCACGGGCAGCAAAAGAGGTCAGCAAGGCAATGCCTATCTTCCAGTCATACCCTAATGGTCTGATAACAGGCTCTATGGTGCGTCCAACGATTCCTGCGTAAGAGGACTCCAGCTGATAGGAAGCGATCTTGTTTTCTGTCTGCACCTCATTCAGGTTCTTTGCCTGTGCCTCAGCCAGCGCTAACTCTCTCGCCTCTTCAAAGTTATCACCGGGGCCATAAGATGCCAGCACCCATAAGATAATGGAGATAGCCACAATGATTTTACCTGCCTCGAACAGGAACGCCTTTACCTTCTCTACAATGGTAATGCCCACGTTCTTCCAGCGCGGCCATTTATAGACCGGGAACTCCATGATAAAGTAGCTTCGCTCACGGGCCTTCAAAACTGTTTTCAGAAGAAGTGCAGAGAAGATAGCCGCCAGGAAACCCATCAGGTACAAGGCCATCAAAACAATCCCCTGTAGGTTCAGAAAGCCAAAGTAATATTTTTCGGGCACCACCAGGGCAATTAGCACGGCATATACAGGAATCCTGGCCGAGCAACTCATGAGCGGTGTCACGAAGATGGTGATCATGCGGTCCTTCCAGTTCTCAATCGTCCTGGCCGACATGATGGCGGGCACTGCACAGGCAACACCGGATATCAAAGGCACGACACTTTTACCGTTCAGGCCAAACTTGCGCATGATCTTGTCCATCATAAAGGTCACGCGCGCCATATAGCCGGTCTCCTCCAGGATGGCAATGAACGCAAACAGGATAGCGATTTGAGGTACAAACACCAGTACGCCCCCTAAACCTGCAATTACCCCCTCGGTAAGCAGGTCAACCAACGGTCCATCAAAGTTATCCTGTATCAGCCCATTAAGTCCCGCAACCCCCTCGTCTATCAGATCCATAGGATAGCTGGCCCAGGCAAAGATAGCCTGGAAGATGAGGAACAGGATGGTAAAGAAAATCAGGTAACCAAAGATCTTGTGCGTCAGGATCTGGTCCAGGCGGTTGCTGAACTTCTCACTCTTGTTTACCCGCTCTACACGCACGACATCTAACAAAATATCGTTAATGCGGGCATAGCGTGCCACGGTTTCATTCGCCTGTTGGGTAACCGATCTGAACTCAGTGTCCTCCAACAGCTTATCCATCCAGGCCATGTCCTGTACCGAAAAGCCTTTTAGGTGTCTGTATTGGTGGGCATACTGCAGGGCAAGGTAATCACTGCTCAGTTGGAACCTGTCTTTTACCTGCTGCAGCATGGGCTTCAGGTCTGCCGGTATCTGGAAGAAAGGAGCCTTCGTAGCCTGCAGCTCCTGCATCATCACAATCTTCAGGGCTGCCACCCCCACCCCTTTGCGGGCATTCATCGGGATTACTGGCACACCCAGTTCTCGCTGCAGGGCCGGGACGTCTATTTTTACCCCTTCCTGCTCCGCCACGTCTACCATGTTCAGGGCAAGTACTACGGGCAGCTTCAGATCTGCCAGCTGTGTAAACAGCAGCAGGTTACGCTTTAGGTTAGAGGCATCGGCGGTAACAACAACAAGGTCTGGGAAAAGCGAGGAGTTTGGGTCGTATAGTAGGTCCGTGATAACCCGCTCATCCAACGACTTGGGATACAGGCTGTAGGTGCCGGGCAAATCAATGATTTGGGCTCTAAAACTAGAGGTAAGCTGGCTATAGCCCGTCTTTTTATCTACTGTAACCCCCGGGAAGTTACCAACCTTTTGGTTTAAGCCGGTTAACTGGTTAAAAAGAGATGTTTTACCTGAGTTTGGATTACCAATCAGGGCAATTTTAGCCACTGCTGGTGCTATTTGGGGCCTCTCGGCCTGTACTATTTCCGGCTGGGTTGTTACAGTCATGAATTTGGATTACTGCTTCAGCAAAATGGTTTCGGCTTCGTCTAACCGCAGGGAGAGGGTATAATCATTCACAATAATGGTAATCGGGTCGCCAAGAGGGGCACGGCTATTCAACTTTACCTCGGTGCCAGGGATACAGCCCATTTCCAGAAGCTTTAATCCCATTTCCGGATCCTGGAGGCAACAAATCACTCCACTTTCCCCTAGCTTTAAATCGCGCACGCTCTTTTGGCTTTTTTGCTCGCTTACCTTTTTTTGCACGTCTCTCCTGTTCTTATTTAGACTGTTTATAAACAACTGCAAGTTACGAGGTGTTGACCTCTAAAGCAAAAGATTTAGCGAAATGTGCTGCGCGCAGAGCAAAGGGAAGCAGCACTTACAAACCATTGATATATATAGATTTATCAATACATAAAGATGCTCACCTCCCTGCCCCCTGGAGCGTCTTTCTTTCATGAGCACTAGTTTGCCCACTCCCTGAAGCGTTTGCTTACTCTGAGAAGAACACGCGCTTTACGCGGGTACTCACATTCGTGAGGAGTTCGTAGGGAATCGTACCGATACGCTTGGCCAGTTCTACCAGGGTCAATTGCGGACCAAACACCACTGCCTCATCACCGGCTTTCACATCCACGCCTGTTACGTCTATCATGCACATGTCCATGCACACGTTCCCGATCAGCGGGCAACGCTGCCCCTTGATCAGTACTTGCCCAACCCCGTTGCTGAAGCGGCGGTCATAGCCGTCGGCATACCCCACAGCAATCGTGGCGATCGTCTTGTCCTCATCGGCGATGCCTTTACGGCTGTACCCCACTGTTTCACCTTGCCTGATGCGCTTCACCTGCGAAACCGTGGTCTTTAGCATACTGACGGGGCGCAGGGCCTCCTGCTCTGCCCCGGTCGCCTCCACACCATACAAGCCAATCCCCAGCCGCACCATATCCAATTGATGCTCGGGAAAGCGCACAATGCCGGCTGAATTTAAGATATGCTTGATAACAGCGTAACCCAAACGGCTTTCCACTTCTGCAGCCAGCGTTCTGAAGGTGGCTATCTGGTGCTGTGAAAAATCGTTGTGCAGGGCTTCATCCGCACCGGCTAAATGACTAAAAGCACTTGCCACCTGTACTTGTGGGGCTTGCTGCAGCAGGGCAAACAAGGCTTCGAAGTCCTCGTGTACAAACCCCAGGCGGTGCATGCCGGTGTCCAGCTTCAGGTGTATTTTATACTGCCCCTCTCCTGCCGTCGCGGCCACAAAGGCCTGCAGCTGCTCCAACGAGTAGATTTCCGGCTCCAGGCTGTACTGCTGTAGCTTTCCGAAGCTATCGGGCGAAGGATTCATCACCATGATTGGCACCGAAATCCCATGCTCCCGCAGCATCACTCCTTCATCAACATAGGCTACGGCCAGGTAATCTACCTGATGAAATTGTAGAAGATTAGCTACCTCAAAACTGCCACTGCCGTAAGCAAAAGCCTTTACCATCACCATCAGCTTGGTATCAGGCGCCAGCTTAGAGCGGTAGTAGTTGAGGTTATGTACCAGGGCATCCAGGTTTACTTCCAGTACAGTGCCGTGCACTTTCTGCTGAAAGGCCTGTACGATCTTCTCAAACCCAAAGACACGCGCCCCTTTTACCAGGATCACCTCGTTCCGGAAGTCCCCTGCGTTAAATTGTGTCAGAAAAGCGGCAGTGGTATCACAAAATGCGGCCGGGACCGCGAAAAGGCTGCTGTACTTGCTGATGGTTGGCCCAATAGCAATGAGCCGCTCCACACCCCGCGTCTGCAGTAGCCCTGCCACTTGCCTGTACAGTTGCTCCTCCGGTAAGCCCGACTCCAACAAGTCTGAGAGAATAACGGTACGGCGGCCGCGGCGCGGTTGGTTCATGAGCAGGTCCAGGGCAATGGCCAGACCGCCCAAGTCATTGTTGTAAGTATCGTCTATCAGGTAACAGCCGTTGATGGCCTCCTTCATCTCAAGGCGCATAGCCACAGGCTGCAGGCGGTCGAGACGGTCCTGGATCTCTGCCAGTGGTAAGCCTCTATAAAGCAGCAGCGCCAGGCAATGTAGGGCATTTTCCACAGAGGCCTCATCTGTAAAGGGGAGTGCCAGGCGCTGTTTCTCGCCTTTGTAGGTATAGACTACGATCGTTCTGTGCCCCGCTGTGGTAGTGGCCGTGATGCTTACATCCGCCTCTTTTTTCCTGGACCAGGTAAAAGCTTTTATCCCCTGCGCCTGCACAGCCTCATGTAGCGCATCATAGTCTGAGCAGTAGAACAGCTTTTCCACCCCTACAAACAGCTTCAGCTTCTCTTCCACCTTCTGCCGACGGGAGGAAAAGCCCTCATCGTGGGCAGTACCCACATTGGTGAAGATGCCTAAGGTGGGTTGGACAACAGAGTGAAGTTTCTCCATCTCGCCGGGCTGAGAAATACCGGCTTCAAACACTCCAAAGGTGTGATTCGCACTGATCTGCCACACACTCAGAGGCACTCCCAACTGGGAATTATAGCTACGGGGGCTCTTTACCACTAACTCCTCCGGGCTCAGCAGCTGTGCCAGCCATTCCTTCACAATGGTTTTGCCATTACTACCCGTAATTCCCACAACAGGGATAGAGAACTGCGCCCTATGCCAGGCGGCCAGTTTTTGCAGAGCCTCTAAGCTATCCGACACTTGCAGGATGGTAGCCTCCGGGTATTGCTGAACCAGAGCCTCCCGCTCCCCCTCTTCTACCACAAAGGTCTTTACCCCTTGCCTGTAGAGCTGTGCCAGGTACTTATGCCCGTTATTGTACTTACCCCTGATGGCAAAAAACACCGTGCCCCATGACTGCGAAAGCTTTCGGCTGTCTGTTAACAAGTGCAACACGGGCATGTTGTGCGCCTGCTGCAGTACCTGCCCGTGTACAATAGAAGCTAGTTCCTTAAAAGTGAGCATAGGGGTCATATAAATACGTGCTCCAAAGATAGCGCTTTGAGCAATGTGTTTAGAACTGAAACATATTAGCGCGGCCTTTGTCCGAGTGATTTTATTCTGCCCGCCAGCACCTTATCCCAGGCGACAATTCTGTACTTTTGCGCAATTTTACTTTTACCTGACAATGGAAACCACAAACACAAAGCCATATTATGCAGCAGGGCTGAGCGCCTTTGTTATCTGGGGCTTTATCCCCTTTCCGCTCAAGGCACTGGCGGCTTATCCCAGCGGGCAGATCCTGTACTTTCGGGTGATGTTCTCTGTTGCCCTGCTGTTACTAATCTCGTTCATCTTCCGCAGAAAGCAGGTACAGCAAACGCTGACGCAGCTAAAGAAATCCGAACCTGCCGAAAAACGCCTGTTCATCACCTATACGCTGCTGGGAGGAATGCTACTCACCGTTAACTGGCTCACGTTTATCTACGTGATCAACCACATCAATATTCAAACGGGCTCTTTCTCTTATCTGCTATGCCCTATCCTGACGGCGGTGCTGGGCTTTTTGTTACTGAAAGAAGAGCTCAGGGCAAACCAGTGGCTGGCAATCGTGCTAAGTGCCCTAAGCTGTGTGCTGGTTGGCTCCGGTGAGGTCACCAGCTTACTATTTAGCCTGCTGATTGCACTCAGCTACGCTTTTTACCTGATCACACAGCGCCTTCTCAAAGCATATGACAAGATTGTGCTGCTAACCCTGCAACTGCTCCTCTCTATTACCCTGATAGGCCCTTTTTATGCTTATTTTAAAGGTGACAGTACCGTGGCCCTGGGCACGCACTTCTTTTTAAGCATAACTTTGTTAAGCGCTGGTTTTACAGTGCTTCCCCTCTTCCTGAACCTGTTTGCCCTGAAGGAGCTAACCTCTGGCACAATTGGTATCCTGATGTACATCAACCCCATCCTCAACTTCGTGATGGCTTTCCTGTATTTTAACGAACAGACGACACCGACCAAAATGCTGGCCTACCTGCTCATTTTTATCTCGGTGATCATATACAACCTGAACCTGAAAGGGCGCAAGAAACGGGGTAATGGCATAGTGATTCCACCCGTAGGCACTACGGCTATTGTAAAGTAAAAAGAGCCTCCCTTAAACAAGGGAGGCTCTTTTTGTATGCTCTCGCAGTTTTATGTGCCATCAATGTCCCGGTTCGTAGGTGCTGAGATCTCTGGCCGCTGATTCGGGTTTTCTTCCAGCTGCTTTTGAATATCCAGCTGGTGCATTCGTCGTGCGGCCGTATCCACGTTGGAAGGTAAGTCCCCAAACTGGTCAGCCTGCTCGGCAGTCACGGCAGTATCCCCGATCGCAGCCGGACGCGGCTCCATCAGGTGTTCAGCATCTGTCTTGTCTACAATCGCTTCTGAGGTACTGGTATCATCAATCGGATCTGTCGCGGGCCTTTCGCCATTGCAACCAAACCCCAGGACAGCAGCAAACAGTACCGCTAGCCCTGTTTTGAATATATTCGTTATATTTTTCATGTCTGTTTTCATTTAATTCCTAGGCTATTTTAAACGTCTACAGTCCTAATAGGTTATTCAGAAGGAGCAGCTACTACCCTGACACTGAAGCAAAACAGTCTATCACTTACAAGAAAACAAACAGAAAGCAGTGCTATTTCCAGGTTCTACCGGGCTAACCTCTAAATTGTACTGGCTGGAGCACAGGCTGCATACCGTTTAACTCTCTGAAAAGAATTAGCGGTTTTTAGAAGCCTAGCCCAACTGTAAATCCTGTTCTTGCCTTATTGCCTTCCTGGAAAGAGGTAACAAAATCAACCCGGATC
This sequence comes from Pontibacter ummariensis, assembly GCF_900188175.1. Lineage (GTDB taxonomy): Bacteria > Bacteroidota > Bacteroidia > Cytophagales > Hymenobacteraceae > Pontibacter > Pontibacter ummariensis. The sequence continues at coordinate 31,394 of NZ_FZOQ01000027.1, forward strand.
ACTTTAAAGATGTGTTCTATCCCCAGGCCCAGCTCCAGGTAGTTCCGCGACTCCACCGTGTGCAGGTAATTCAGACTCACAACCTCCTGCCACTTTAAGCGCCTAAACAGGGGCACCTTGTTAAACAGGAAGCCATTGAAATGATGCTCGTAGTGCGCCTCCAGGTATCGGTTGTTGGTGCTGTAGCGGTAGTAATCCAGTAGCTGAAAGCCCTCATACACACCGGCAAACAACGTCCGGTTGCCATTAAAGTGCTTATAGTCCATCAGCCGCATGTTCTCCTTGCCCCACCATAAAGCACCCAGTACGCTATACTTGCTACGCCCCAGCAGCCCCATGCTTACCTCGTCGCCTATACTCAGCCCGGCTGTACTATACTGTACGTCTCCCCCTAAGGCCTTTACTCCCCCGCGGTAACTCAGCGTAAAAGTTGGGTATTTAGAGCCAAGGTTTATTTTATCATCCGGGCGGGTAATGTAACGTTGCCCCGGCTTAAAGCTAAGGGCTGCCGTTAAGGTCAGGGCCTCATGCTGAGCGAAAGCGGCATCTTTCAGTTCAGCATTGACTGGCACATTAGAGGTAAAGCGGCTTTCCTCATCCTCCCGATCACGGAAAGTAAAGAGGTTGGTATTGTCTAATGGCATACGGTGGGCATAATCCACGCCGGCATTCAACACCAGGTCATTCCAGGGCTCGCTCCGGTAACTAAGGCTTGCAAAGTCCCGCTGATACAGCTTCATGAAGTTGTACCCTCCCAACAAGGTATAAGCGGTATTCACAAAAGGAGAGATGGGATCCAGGTTGTTGATCTGGTAGACATAACGCCCGCCCTCTACCGAGATCCTGCTGTTCTTAAAAGGATCATAGCTATAACTTAGCTTTAGCTTCGCATTGAGCTTTTCGTTGGAAAAACCATACCGCACCGCTGGCTCGATGACATAATAGCGCCTGTCTTCGAACCGTTGGATGTAGTCCACCCGCACGTCGGCCACCACGCCCTCTACGGTATTAAACTGCAGAACACTGGGACCGCCTCGTAAATTCAGGATTGGATCGAAGTGGAAGAACCTTTTCTGATAAGTATTGGAGTAGGTGTAGCCCCCGAGCAAGAAATTACCGATAGAGGGTTTATTTCGCACCCGGTCCACCGAGTCCTGGTAAACCCGCGAGCTCTTGATTACCTCCAGGCTATCTTTCAGGTGATAATCTGCCACTTCCTCTTGTGTGAGGGGCACAGGCCTTACCGAGGCCCAGTAAGCCGAGTCGCGCGTGTTGGCCTCGGCATCCACCACCAGAATCTCCTTACTAAACAGTTTGTCGTCGTGAATAGGCTTTTCCTCTTCCGGTGCTATTTCCTCCGGCTCCACCAATTCCACTTTAGGCTTTCGGGAAGGCTTCGCTGCTACTGCCATAGCCTTCTCCCTCTCTTCCGGCTCCGGCTCTATTTCCACTAGTTTAGGAGGCCTGGCATAGGCGGGCTGCACTTTGTAGTTAGAGTACACCCCCATCGCATAGCCGCCTCCCTTAAAACCGAGCCCCTCGGCCTCGAAGCTAAACTTTTGTGACACGGGCAGCCATACGTGACCAGCCACCGGCTCATATACCTGTCGTACACGTATCCAATCCACAAACTCAATACCCGCACTTTTCGATAGCCGCAGGTCCGTGCTGTGAATACGCCAGGAATTATCCACAATGTAAATGTAGCCAGAGAACACAGGATCATTCTTCCGGCGGGGGATTACCTTGATCTTGTTGACCGTACGCCCGTTCTCCTCAAAAGCGCCCTGGTACTCAAAGCGGTAAAAGAAAAGGGCGTTGCCAGCCAGAGGGGACACAAAGCCCCGCTCACTCAGCCCCTCCACCTTCAGTAGGTTATCATAAAAGCTGATGTTCATTTCAGAGGCCTGGTTAAAGCTAAAGCCCTTTTTCTGGCCGCTTACCTTACTCGAAATAATGCGTTCGTTTATCTTGTTCGGTCGCTTAAAGTGCAGTTCCGATACCGACTCTGATAGGTACACGATGCCCGTATCCACGTCCACTACCCGTATACCTAGTACTTTTGGGGGTACTTTATCCAGGCGGTACACCCCTTTCATGTATACACGGGCACTCCAGGCCTTTGCTTCGTTTTGATGGTACTTGCGCAGCCGGATGGCATTCCGCATAATGGCATAAGCAGGGTCTTCATCGGCCGCACGCACGACTACCTCATTTAGCTTCAGTACCTCTGGCTGTAGCTGCACATCCAGTTCCTGTACTCCCTCCTCTACCGTAACCGTCTTTGTGCTGGCACGGTAACCCACATACTTAAACTCCAGGGTATAAGTGCCGGGGCTAAGCTGCAATTGGTAAAACCCCTCCTCATTAGAGGCTGTACCACTGGCAGTCTCCTTGATGTAAATGCTGGCAAAAGGCAAGCCCTTTCCGTTTTCATCCGTGATACGCCCACGCACGACACCTGCCACAGAAAGCAGAGGGAGGAGGAGCAACAAGGTGAGCAAGGAACAAAGACGCAGGTGAGAGCGTGTTCTTTGGCTAAAGAATATTGGTAACATACCAGACTAACGCATAAAGCAGCACAAAACGTTTAATGCTGAGGCATTTATACAAGATAGTAATTTTGCTATTACTTACCGGCTTTCTCAACAGGCACTGCGGCCCTGGCTGCGGCGGCCTTCTTCATCAGTCTGTTCTTATAGCGTACATTTAAAATTACTCCCACCAGCACCAAGGCCATTCCGGTATATGTCCAGATGTCGAATACCTCTCCAAACATGAAATACCCAAACAACAGGGCGTAGACAATACCAATGTACGTAAGGTTAGCCACCTTCGAAATCTCCTCTGCCTGGTACGACAGAGTCATGTAGTACTGCCCAAGCTGTGTGAGTATACCTACCAACAGCAGAATAGCCCAGTCCCACCCTTCCGGCTGCACCCAATGGAACAGGGAGTAAACTCCTACCACGGGCAGGGTAACAAGCGGAAAATAGAAGATAATAACCAAGGGGTGCTCTTTGGTGTTAAGCTTCCGGACAATGGTATAGGCCACGCCTGTAAAGACAGAACTCAGCACGCCTATCCACAGGTAAAAGGTATCGACGTTTGTCTCCACTCCCTCTATGACTAATATGCCGGCAAAAGACAGCAGAAAAAAGACCCATTGCCAGGGCTTGACCCGCTCTTTTACGACAAAGATTCCCAGGATCGTGGTAAAGATTGGAGACATATATTGCACCGTGGCTGCCGTAGCCAGCGGAATATTTTGCAGGGTATTGAAGAACAGGACAAGCGCCACGGCCCCAAAAGCCCCGCGCGCCAACAGCCACTTCCGGTTATTCCCCCACACGCTCACACTCGCTCTGCGCAGGAAAGCATAGCTCATGACCAGTGAAATTACAGAGCGAAACACGATTACCTCCGTAGCCGGAATGTGTGGCACCAACTTCACGCACACCTGCATCAACGAGAAGAAGAGCGTCGAGAGCAGCATGTACTTTACCCCTTTTGATAACATAAGCTCAAATTGTTTTCACTACAAAGGTCCGGCTTTATGCCGTAGGAAAGAAGTAATTTAGAGATTAGGTTGAAGCGGGGGGCGGGGAAGAGTTACTTCAGGCAAGGCTAGCGCAGAAAACCAGCGGCGAAAAAGCGTGTAAACAGGCCTTCTTTCCCTCTTTCCTTGCTTATTTTTATACCCTGTGCAAGGCAGAACTCACCACTGCTGCGTAGTGTCTACAGTAGAGAAACGAACAGTATATGTTGGAGCGACAGAAAAAACAGAAGTCTTATACCCCGAAGGAAGCTTTGATAAAAGCGGCTGCTTATTGTGCCTACCAGGACCGCACGCAGCAGGAGGTGCGCGATAAGCTGTACTCTTATGGCCTGGAGCCTGATGACGTGGAAGAGCTGATCGTGCGCCTGAGCCAGGAGAAGCTAATCGACGAAGAGCGCTATGCCCAGTCTTATGTACGGGGTAAGTATGGCCTGAAAAAGTGGGGCCGCCGCAAGATCATGCAGGGGCTTAAAAGCAAGGGCATCTCGGACTACTGCATCAAGCAAGGCATGAAGGAAATTGACCCGGAGGCCTATGAGCAAAACCTGCTACAGCTACTAGAGAAGAAAGATGCTTCCGAAAAGGAAAAAAATCCTTTCCTGCGCCGCCAAAAATTAAGCTACTACCTGATGAGCAAGGGCTATGAGAATGATCTCATTCAGGACGCTTTGAAGGGGCTGGAGTCATAACACAGACAAAAGACAGTTAGAGAATGGATGAAAGGCTCGCCATAAGTATAAAAAAGGAAGCTCTAAATGTCCATTCCTTTGTCTTTTATCTTCCTCCTTTGTCTAGCATTAACGCTTTGGCGGCAGTTCGGGGTTCTGGATTTTCCGCTGTGGTACCAGCACAACACGACGGCCAGTGATCTCCTCGAGCATAGGCTTAAGCACCTTCTCAGCGTTCACCTGCGTTTGGCGCAGAATACCAGAGTTCAGGGCAGCCTTCTTTACGTTTTGCTCAGCGTACTGAAAGCTTTCCTCCACTAGCTCCGCATCCTGAAAATAGGTGTTTTCCTTAGAGAACACTTTAGATTTGCTGTGATCTACTTTATAGTAGCATATCTCGGGCTCTGGCAAAGCTACCTGTACAACAGAGTCCCCCTGAATTTGAATATCGGAAGGGCTTACTTTCGAAAAATCCACACACCCTACTGCCTCTCCCGATACGATCAGAACAATTTTAGAATTTGGGATCCAGCGCGAAACGTTCTTCTCGTACTCCACTACGTCTTTAAAATTATACCGCACCAACTCCATCCGTCCCAAGTCCTCCACAGAGGTTAGAACCGTATTATAGTTCAGCACCACTTCCGGCACTTTCTCCTCCTCCGGCTTTTTAAACCAATCATCATATGTGCGCCAAAAGAAGATGCCTGCCGCCAGAATAATGATCCAGGGAACAAGCCTAAAAAAAAGTCGGAGTAGAGGCATTAGCTTAAAGGAGTATTGCTAGATATTAGAGTTTTCATACTTGTAGTATGCTACCTCAACAAGCATCGGGCTCAATAAGTTACAATACCCTGTACCCTTGCAATGAACTTTGTTCGTTTGGCAACGTGCCCTTACGCGTTCTGCTCCTGCAAAGGGGTACTGGGCTTTAAAAGAATAACAATAGTTATACCAGTTGTAAAGCCATTCTAGCAAAGGCAGTGCTAGGCCTTTTAAAGCTTTAAAATTTACCTGCTACACCTCCACGCCTAAGCGTTCTTTAAACCCAGCATTGCCCTGCAGGCCTCCTGTATGAACGGCGATGACGTTACTGTTAGGCGGGAAATAACCGCGCCTGATAAGATCGTAAAGGCCAAACAGCATTTTGCCTGTATAAACCGGTTCCAGTGGAATACCGTGCTGTTTCTGAAATTGCTGCATGAACTCCAACAGCTCGGGCTTTACCTTTGCGTAGCCCCCAAAATGATAGTCTGTAATGAGCTGCCAATTGTTGTACTGTTTGCCATTATAGGAGATTATGAGCTGTGCTGTTTCCTCTTGCAAAAACGCACCTCCTTTTAGTGCCGGGAAGCCGAGCACCTGCTTTTCCCCATCCAGACCCGCTACAATACCCGCCAGTGTCCCGCCTGTCCCGGAAGCGCAACAGATGTAGTCGTAGTCAACTGCAACGTCTGTGACGATTTCTGTACAGCCTTTTACTGCCAAACTGTTTGTGCCGCCCTCGGGTAGCATATAAGGCTCTCCAAACTGTGCTGACAGCCTCTTTGAAAACGCCGGATCCTGCTTGTGCCTGTACTGCTCCCGGTTCAGGTAGCGTAACTCCATGCCACAGGAAGTTGCAAAGTGAAGGGTAGGGTTAAGGGGTAAATGCTCCTCTCCCCTGATCAGGCCAACTGTTTTAAACCCGAACTCTTTTCCCGCGGCAGCCGTGGCCGCGATATGATTGGAATAGGCACCCCCAAAAGTTAGCAGGGTATCTTTCTGAAGGTGCTTTGCTTCCTGTAGGTTATACTTCAGCTTACGCCACTTATTGCCTGAAATGTGCGGGTGCAGCAGGTCCTCCCGCTTTATCCATAGCGTTACACTATGCTCCTGCAGCAGCGTGTCCTGTATCCTTTGTAAGGGAGCTTCCATAGTATGTTAAAAAGAAGCCCCAGCTTTTGCTGAGGCTTCTTTTTGCTTTATTGAATGATGAGCTGTTAGCTTTTGCTTTATACCTGTTTCACGATTGGTTCTTCTTCGCTTGGCTTTTTCCTGACCCCGTAAGCAATGGCCCCCACCACAACTACTAAAAGCAGGATAGAGGATATGAGGGAGACAGTATTACCGATCGTATATGCCTTTGGAGCAAACCGGAATTCGATGGTATGCTCCCCCGCCGGCACCTGCATCGCCCGTAGGATATAATTGGCCCTGATGTGATCCACCGGCTCTCCGTCCAGGTAAGCCTGCCAGCCAGCGGCGTAATACACTTCAGAGAAAACCACCAAACCCTCTTCTGCTGCCTCGTAGGTATACTTCAGGTAATTCGGCTCATACTCCACCAGTTCAATCATATTGGTGCTGTCTACAGCAAACTCCCGCTGCTCAATTGGAAACTTTGTTACGTCTACCACAGCTGTGCTGCCTGCATCAAACATGGTCAGGGCATCCAGCTCCTCATCCGGCGACTGTACTGCCTGTACTTCTTCCACGAACCAGGCATTGCCCAGTGCCCCCGGTACCCGTTGCACTGGCTGTTGCTGATCGCCAGTGATAGCATAACGCGTGTTGAGCATGCGCAGCACCTCCAGGTTGTTCTGCGAGAGATGGCGGTCTATTACGTCCTGGTAACGGCGCAGCTTGGCTCCATGATACCCGCCAACCGACTTATGGAAGTAGGAAGTACGGGCATCGTTAAACGGGTTCGGCAGGTAAATTACCCGGTAGCTCAGGTCTTTATCCTGTAAGATCAGTTGGTCCACCTGGGTTGGCTGGAAGAAGTTCGCTACTACCTCCGGTTTAAAGTCGGCATCTTTCAGGTAGCGCTTGTCTACGGCCCAAAGGTCTACCAGTATCAGCACACCCATACCGGCTATGGCTATGTTGGCAGACACTTTTTGCTTTAAGTACAGGTACAGTAAGCCGGCAGCCAGCACAATAAAGACGAGCGAACGAAAAGCGTCGGAGCGAAGCATGCTCTCCCGGTCAGCACGAATGGCATCAATCGGGAACTGCGCCTGTATCAGTTGCTGGTCGGTTAAAGAGGTATAACTAAACGTGCCGGCAAACAACCAGGCCAGCAAACAAATGCCTCCTGTAATACCTGCGGATATCAGGAGTTTCTTGTCCAGTTCCTTGATCTGCTCTTTTTCGCGCAATAGCTTCCAGAGCGCCAGGATGGCTAGGAAAGGCATGGTAATCTGTGCGATCACCAGCGCCGAGGAGACTGCCCGGAACTTGTTATAGAGCGGAAAGTAATCGAACATGAAGTAGTTAAACGCCTCAAAATTCTTACCCCAAGCCAGCACGATAGACAGAACGGTACCGGCTACCAGCCAGCTCGTCCAGCGGCGGTCTACGATGAACATGCCCAGTACAAACAGGAAAACTACGATGGCGCCGACGTACACAGGGCCACTCGTCATCGGCTGCGGCCCCCAATACAGGGGTAGACCCTGCTCTACGATCTGTTCGGCTTGCACAGGAGGAACGCCCATGCGCGTAAAGGCCTGGTAGGTTTCTGAGTCCGTCTCCAGAGAGGCACTGCTGCTTCCCCCGTAAAAGTCCGGGATCAGCAAAGTGATCGTTTCGCCGATGCCATAACTCCAGTTAAAAGCGTACTCTCTGTCCAGGCCAGTATCAGGGCTTTCGTCTTCCTGCGTTAGTTCAGACTTCCCCCGGATGCTGTACTCACTGTACTCTGCCGTGGTGTACAACCTCCCGAAGTTCACGCCCACTGCCAGCACGGCTGCCACTAACAGCACTAACCCACGCTTCAGCAGTGCTGCAAAAGTGCCATGCTTTACGGCGTAGATGATTTCCACAATGCCAAACACGATCACCAACAGCAGCAAGTAATAGGTCATCTGCAGGTGATTGAAGTGCAGGTTCATTGTTAAGCCCAAGGCAAACAATGCCGCTCCTATCCACAGGTTCTTGCGCAGGGCATAAATAAGGCCTGCGAGCACCATCGGTATGTAAGCGATGGTAAGCGACTTGGTGTTGTGGCCTGCCTCCAGGATAATGATGTTGTAAGAGGTAAAGGAGAAGGCGATGGCCCCAGCAATGGCCAGCCAGGAGCTCATGCCCATGGCAACAAACAGAATGTAAGCGCACAGCAGCGTAACAAAGATATTACTTGCTAAGGATGGCAGACTGAAAGTGAGGACTGTATGAATAACACCTGACCAATCACCAGGGAAACGGGTGTTGATGAGGTAAGAAGGCATCCCGCCGAACATAGAATTTGTCCAGAGCGCCTCTTCTCCGGTAGCCGCACGGTAATCCTGTATTTCTTTAGCCATGCCCCTAAATTGCAGAAGGTCATGTTGGGCAGGGGCTTTTCCTTCGAATATAACCGGCGAGAAATACACTGCTACTAAAAGCAGGAAAACCAGAACAGCGATGATATGCGGCAGCACATCACGCTTAAAACTAAAGGGTGTTGTCATATCTTTCAGTACCTCGGAACATAAGGTTGAAAGTTAGGAGTTTTATTTTACTTCTTCATAATCGACGTACTCGCCGCCATTGAATTCCTTCCGGTCTGGCTGCTCTGGGATATAGTCGATCTTCACGTTGCCTCTTGTTTTGCCATTGCTCTGGCTTCCGCTATTGTTATAGGGGTTCTGAGGCTGGCGCCGCTGCTGGTGCATGTTTGAGTAAAAGAAGGTACCGTTGCGCAGGCTCTTTTTCACAAAAAGGCCTAACAGCCACCTGAACAGCACCGGGGCTACCATGCGGATGAAGAAAATTATAAGTAAAGTGGTGAATATGAACTTGATCATGATGCTGCTTTCTTTCTTAAGATACTATGATACTGCAAGAACAGTACCTGTATTCCTATACAACTCCTTTGCCAAAGTTTTGTTGTAGGCCCTTTTAACCAGGCTCTTGCAAAGATAAGAAGTATAGTGCGGAAATGCAGGCCGGAACCGCTAGTTCCGGCAAAGCTACCCGATCACACCTTCACGCCTGCTGAAGTACAGCTTGTCTACCTCCCCTTTCCAAACCTTGCCTCCAGGCCAATAGAAGGGATAAAGGTTAAACCAGAGAAGCTATAAGAGGCGTTGTTCAGGAGTTTATAGTCACCGTAATTCTGGTAGTAAACCGTAAGGGCAGGCACCACATAGAGGAACTTAAAGCCAACACGGGCATTGGCAAATACCCCGTATGAAGAAAAGCCGTTCTCCTCCATCAGGGGATTCACTTCCTCTACTTCTCCTCCATAGCGCTCAAAGAGCTTTCCGGGTTCAAAGCCGTACTCAATGGAGGTACGGTTGTAAACGGCACCGAAGGAAACGCTGCCCGCTTGCTCCTCCACTCCAAATGACTTCGTGAAGATAAGCGGCACCGTATAGTCCCGGCGCTTTGCCGTGAACTGCAGCAAGGGCTGCAACTTATCCAGGAACAGGTTGTCGATCCACTCTGAGCTCTGACCGGCATACTGCAGGCCCACGCTTCCGTACCAGTCCCCTTCACCGGGGTTCTCCGGTGTGCCGGTAGGCCCCAAGAACTGGTACTGGGCATCAAAAACGTGCACGCCAGAGGCATACTTATAGCCCACATCCACCCGCCTTGCCACTCCATAGCGAATGTAGAAATCGAAAGTAGGCCCTACCGGGTCCAGGGCATAGGCTAGCAGGCCTTTGGTGGCGGCCTCTACTTCATCATCATAATAAACGGAGTCTCTCTTGGCGATGGCGTCTACGGCGGATTTGGCAATATCGTCTAACTGGCCGATTGGCTCTGTGGCAATGTTGCCCCCAAAGTTAACCCCAGCCTTAAACCTACCCGGTGCCGTTACTTTTCCCGAGTTTATGACCGCTCTGGGAGCCGTACAACCCACGACGGACACAAATAGTACCAATAACCAAACTCTAGACGTTAAAACAACAGAAAGACGCATAGCCTGACTTTAAGAATCATTTACAAAACTTTAAAAAGAAGGTCCGGGAAAAGAAGCTCTTGAACTCCTTCCGAACCATTTACTTTTCGGCGTAAAACTACAGAAATAAGGCTCTCTCTTACAAAACCCTCACTAAATTCTTCGCTCGCCTGCAACTAAGAGTAAACGAACCGAAGCGAAAGCAATTGCATCAACGCCTATAAAACAAAAAGCCCCTCCGAGGCTGGAGGGGCTTTAGAAATTTACTTGCTCAGGTACAGGTTCCTTTCCGAATATACCTGCGTGAAGTAGTCATCCTGCAGGTCGTCAATAAAGTAGATCGCCTCTCCTGTTGACTTCATCTCAGGGCCGAGCTCTTTGTTCACTTCCGGGAACTTGTTATAAGAGAACACCGGCACCTTGATGGCGTACCCTTGCTTATGCGGGTTAAAGGTAAAGTCCTTCACCTTCTTCTTACCCAGCATAATTTTAGTAGCATAGTTGATGTACGGCTCACGGTATGCCTTTGCTATGAACGGGAAGGTACGAGAGGCACGTGGGTTGGCCTCGATTACGTACACCACCTCATTTTTAATAGCGAACTGAATGTTGATCACACCTACCGTTTCCAGCGCCACAGCGATACGCTTGGTATAGTCCTCGATTTGGTTCAATACGTTCTCGCTCAGGTCAAATGGTGGCAGCACGGCATAAGAGTCTCCGGAGTGGATACCGGCTGGCTCAATATGCTCCATGATACCGCAGATATGCACATCTTCGCCATCACTAATCGCATCGGCCTCCGCCTCTATGGCATTGTCCAGGAAGTGGTCTAGCAGCACCTTGTTGCCTGGGTGGTCTTTCAGCAGGTCAATCACGTGGGCCTCCAGCTCCTTCTCGTTGATCACGATCTTCATGTTCTGGCCTCCCAATACGTAGCTCGGACGCACCAACAGTGGGAACTTCAGCTCCTTGCTCAGCGCCAGGGCCTCTTCCGCCGTCTCGATTACCGCGAAGGGAGGGTACGGAATATCCAGGTCGCGCAGCAAGGAAGAGAAAGAACCACGATCCTCTGCCAAGTCAAGCGCCTTGTAGCTGGTGCCCAGCACCTTAATGCCGTAACGGTCCAGCTTTTCCGCCAGCTTCAGTGCCGTCTGGCCACCCAGCTGCACGATTACGCCCTCTGGCTTCTCGTGCAGGATGATCTCGTAGATATGCTCCCAGAACACCGGCTCAAAATACAGCTTATCAGAGATATCGAAGTCTGTAGAAACCGTCTCCGGGTTACAGTTGATCATGATGGTTTCGTAACCGCTCTCTTTCGCCGCCAGCACACCGTGCACACAGCTGTAATCGAACTCAATACCCTGCCCGATGCGGTTTGGACCAGAGCCCAGCACTACGACCTTTTTCTTGTCGGTTACGATGCTTTCGTTCTCACCATCAAAGGTACTGTAGTAGTAAGGGGTGTTGGCCTCGAACTCCGCAGCGCAGGTATCCACCATTTTGTACACCCGCTTAATGCCCAGTTCCTGGCGCACGTTAAATACTTCACTTTCCTTGCAGCGTAACAGGTGCGCTATCTGACGGTCGGCGTAGCCTTTCACCTTCGCCTCACGCAGTAACTCTGTAGGGATGGTAGCCAGGGAATACTTTTCTATCTCCTTCTCCATCGCGTCCAGCTCCTCGATCTGTGCCAGGAACCAAGGGTCTATCTTCGTAAGATTTTGAATCGTGCTGGTCGGGATACCGATGCGCATGGCATCCTTAATGCTGAACAGGCGGTTCCAGCTTGGGTTTTGCAGGCTGTCAATCAACTTGTTATAGTCGGTGATCTCTTTACCATCGGCCCCTATACCATTTCGCTTGATCTCCAGGCTCTGGCAAGCCTTCTGCAGCGCTTCTTGGAACGTGCGGCCAATACCCATTACCTCACCTACAGATTTCATCTGCAAGCCCAGTTTGCGATTTGCGCCCGGGAACTTATCAAAGTTCCAGCGAGGGATCTTCACAATTACATAGTCCAGCGCCGGCTCAAAGTAAGCTGATGTTGTTTTCGTGATCGCGTTTTTCAACTCATCCAGGTTATAGCCAATGGCCAGCTTAGCCGCCACTTTGGCAATAGGATAACCTGTGGCTTTAGAGGCCAGGGCAGAGGAACGGGAAACACGCGGGTTAATCTCGATGGCAATGATGGTATCATCTTCGGGGTTCACAGAGAACTGCACATTACAGCCGCCGGCAAACTGACCAATCCCGTTCATCATTTTGATTGCCAGGTCACGCATCTTCTGGTACACAGTGTCCGGCAGTGTCATGGCTGGTGCCACCGTAATTGAGTCACCAGTGTGGACCCCCATTGGGTCAAAGTTCTCAATAGAGCAGATGATGATCACGTTGCCGATATTATCGCGCAGCAACTCCAGCTCATACTCTTTCCAACCCAGAATGCTTTGTTCAATCAGTACTTCGTGCGTAGGTGAGGCGTGCAGGCCGCGGGTAAGGGCGGCATCAAACTCCTCCGGGGTGTTCACAAAGCCACCACCGTACCCTCCTAGCGTAAACGAAGGCCGGATCACAAGCGGGAAGCCGATCTCCTGTGCGATCTCCTTGCCCTCCAGAAAGGAAGTAGCCGTTTCGCCCTTACACACGTTCACCCCTAGCTCCAGCATCTTCAGGCGGAACTCCTCACGGTCCTCCGTCGTTTCAATCGCCTTAATGTCAACCCCTATAATATTAACGCCATACTTCTTCCAAATACCTGCTTTCTCACAGTCAATGGCTAAGTTAAGGGCTGTCTGTCCACCCATTGTAGGCAGCACCGCATCAATCTTGTGCTTCTCCAGAATCTCAATGATGTACTTCTTCTCCAGCGGCCTCAGGTACACGTTGTCCGCCGTAACGGGGTCCGTCATAATGGTGGCTGGGTTAGAGTTAATCAGCGTAACTTCAATTCCCTCTTCGCGGAGAGAGCGGGCGGCTTGGGAGCCGGAATAATCAAATTCACAGGCCTGGCCGATAATAATAGGACCTGAGCCAATGATGAGAACAGATTTAATGCTGGTGTCTTTAGGCATGGTTAGGTATGTATAAATTGCCCAAAGTTAGCCCAAAATGTTTGGGGGTACAAGGAAAAAGCGCCCTGCCCTCCTCTTTTTTTCGGTCGGCAAACCTTAAAAGACAGAGCATTACAGCAATGCAGCCTAAAAACAGGCTAAAACAAGGCTTTGCAACATAAGATAAACGCATTGGTTTAATTGGACTTTTACTTCTTTCCGCACCCTGTCCGGAAAACAATCCCAGGCCTTTGCGTAAACGGAAAGGTAACAAGACGACAGAAAGATGAAGACAGCAAAGGGCACTCCCTCTAACAAGAGCGCAGAAACAGAACGTAAGACAGACAGGCAGCCAGAGCCATTGGAAGGGAAGCTAAAAAAAGAAAAAGACATACTGGAGTGTGGCTATGAGGGAAAAGAAGCAGGAGGGAACGCCGCAGCCAAGACGGAAGAACAAACCCGCAAATTAGACGGGAGCAACGCGAACTCACTCAGAACAAAATAGCCTCTTTTTATTCAGGGCCGCACTGCTTAAACGAGCCGGTGGGGTGGCTCTCTGCCTTTTCCCTCTCTCATAAAACGTGTACAGGAGTAGTGCCGCTAACCTGTACTAGGCAGTACCTCTGCCAATACTTAAGGCAAACTTTCGTACCCATAACCGAACCCCTCCCCAGCCAGGGCAGCTGTAGGAACGCCACAGCCTATCTAATAAAGCAGCTAAAATATTGAGGGAAACGCTTTGATGGTCAATTCCAAATAAATATATTTAAATAAAAAAGGGCGCTAACATGGTCTGCTTCCACTCAGAATACTTACACACAGAGCTGTACGAAGAGCAAGGCGTACTGGTAAGCCAGTGGTACGGGAAATGTACCAGCCAGCAGTACCGCGATGCCCATGCTCGCTTTGCTTACATCGTAAAGCAGAAGAACATACAGTTCGCCATTTCAGACAGACGCTTATTGCCTCCCATATCGCAGGAAGACATTGATTGGACAGTAAATGTGTTCGCAAAGCAGTTCTGCCAGCTCCCCCTCAAGCGCTTTGCTTATATCAACTGCTTCAACGAAGCAGCAGGCGCTCAGTTACAAACCTTTCTGAGCAACCCTTTTTGTAAAATCCCTTTCGAAGTAAAGGTATTCGAAGACCTAACCTCCGCCTACGATTGGCTTGTATCAGTGAAAGCCTGAGTACCAGGCGCGGAAGCCCCTTGTGTCCCTTATTGTTAACCTCCCTGTTTACTCTAATTTCGATAGTACAAGTCCTCTCGCTGCTACTTACAGCACACCACGTGAAGCGTGTCCTAATTGCTTATATTGGAGGTAAAACAAGCCACTAAACAACTCGCTACATGCTGTACGCCGTCCTGAAGCTAATTTACAGAGCCGGGCTGTTCGTTTTCTTTAGAAAGTTAGAGGTGCATAACCGTGCTCTGATGCCGGATAAGGGTCCTCTCCTGGTCGTGTCGAATCACCCGAACACGTTTATGGACCCAATTGTAACGGCCTCCCTGCTACGCCAGCCGGTGTTCTTTTTAGCGAAAGGAACTGTATTTGGCTCTAAGCTTCAGAACTGGATACTGCGCCAGATGCACCTGATCCCCATTCACCGCCGCGAGGACAATCCGGAACAGGCTATCAGCAATGAGGAAGCCTTCGCCGCCAGCTTTCAGGCGCTACACCAGCAAAAGACTTTGCTCATCTTTCCGGAAGGCAACAGCTTTAACCAGCGGCGCCTGCGCAAGATCAAGACAGGCACTGCACGTATCGCTCTGGGGGCTGAGGCAGAATCGCCCCAGGCTTTGGGCATTAAAATCTTACCTGTTGGTTTAAACTACTCCGCCCCTACCCGCTTTCGGAGCGACGTGTTCATTAATGTAGGGCAGCCCATACAGGTAGCGGATTACCTCGCCGCGTACAGGCAAGACGGGCCCGCAGCGGTACTTGCCCTGACAGAAGAAATTCGCCACCGGCTGGAGCGCCTCATCATCCACACCCCCACCGACGAAGAAGACGAACTGGCCAGGCAAGTAGAGGGCATCTACAAAGAGCAGTTGGCAGCCACAGTTCCGGCACGTTTGCCGGAGCAGGACTTTTTACTAACAAAGGCCATCGTGCGCAGCGTGAGCTACTTCAGCCAGGTAGCCCCGGAACGGGTGGCCGCTCTTAAGCGGGACCTCAGCAACTACCGCTTGCAGCTAAAGCGCCTGCACCTCCAGGACGCCGTATTGGGCAAAGGCAAGCAGGAAGTTTTGCGTCAGAGTCTGCTGTCTTTGCTCTTTCTGGTACTTGGCCTGCCTGTGTACTTATATGGCTTGCTTCACAACTACCTGCCCTATCTTATTCCCTCTAAAATCGCCCGTGCCGTCACACAAGAGGAGGAGTGGTATGCCCCCATCATGCTAACCGCAGGCATTTTCACCTTTCCTGTGTTCTATCTCCTGAAAGCCTGGCTTGCCGCAGAGCTGCTTGACCTGTCACTGACATGGCTGCTGACATATTTCCTGAGCTTACCCTTAAGCGGCTTCTTTACGCTGGGGTACTGGAACATTATGCAGAAAACGCAGGATAACTGGCTATTGCTCCGCCTGTTCTTCAAGCGGCAGGACGTGGTGAATAAGCTCCGCCAGCAGCGACAACAGCTCATCGCACAACTGGAGCAAGCCAGGCAAGACTACCTGCAGGAGACAGAGGGCTCCCCAAACAACTTTAAGGATGCAAAGGCCTAGGAATGATCAATTTCAGGCATACGCTCGTACAAAAGAACCTATAGTACGAACTTAAACTGGAAAATCATGAAAAGAACATATGCATTTATACTGTCAGGGGCTATGCTCGTAAACTTTGGGCTAGTCAGCTGCTCAGGCGAAAACACCACCGGCGTGGACATAGAAAACTCAGAAGAAGCCTATGACGGGGAGGTTAATGAAGGAAGCCTTGATAGGGACGTGGAAGAGGATGAATTAAGAAATAACCAGGGAACCGATTTACGGGATCGGGGCATAGAGCAGGATACACCTGTGATGCTTGATCCGGATGTAGGACCAGTGGACCCAATTGGTGAGGAGAATCCAGGTGGCCCTATACGGGAAACCGAGGAAGAGGAGTTCTAAGCATTTGCCAGAACATAACAAAAGCCGCTAACGCTACTTGCGCTAACGGCTTTTGCCTTTTTACTCCTCATCGCCCAGGGCATAGCCAACTGCGGCGGCAACTAAACCTCCCAGTAAATAATAAGCTACAGCCATTGCCTGCGTTTCGGTGGTTTTGTTGCTTGGCTCCTCTCCCAAGCCTAGTGGACCAGGTAAGAAAACCGCACCAGCACCAGCAGCAGCACCTAATACAGATCCTTTCCACCAGGCATCTTTACCCGTGCCAGCAAGACTATAGTAAAGGGAGTTTGACAGCACATCACCTACCAATGCCCATGTATGCAGCTCATCTCTGTCGCTTGGCGGCTGCTCGTCTGCCTCCCGCATTAACTTGGCTATGGAGCGCATGCCCAGAATATCCATTCGGGGTGCGTTTGGTGTGAATCGTCGTACTGTTTCGTGTACCAGGGTCACGGCGCAGGCGCCTGCCAACCCGCCTGCTAGAGCTTTAATTACCTTGTTCATAGTTTTACTTTGTTTCAAAATGTTATTCAGGTATAGCCGTATCCGGTACAGAAGGTTTCAGAAGGCACTTAGGGGATAACTTGTATCAGGTCAGCCAACACAGCATCTTCCCCTACTTTTCGTGCATCGGTAGGGCTGTCATACACGATCAGCACGTGTTTCTCGTCATACGTGGTCAGCCCCTCCGCTTTGTCTTTGCCTGAGTTATCGCCTGTGCCATGAGGCACCTCGCACAGGCGCTCCAGCTCGTTGTTGTGCACCATCTGCTCTCCCTTCTTGCTGATGGCACCGGGCCAGCGATAAATGGCGATGACGCCATCCAGATCCATAGTAGGACCTGCCAGAATGTAGATGTCCTCACCAAACACCCGAAGCTCCCGGACACCCTTGCCCCTTAGGTTTAGGAAATGCTTTTTGTAAGGCCTGTTCTCCGCAACCTGCTTTAGGTGCAGCACGCCCTGCTCATCTTCCTCCGTCTCTATCTCCAGCACCATGGCCCATCCCCGGAGCACAGGCCCACGCAGGCCAATGAAAATACGGCTACCGCTGATAGCCAGCCCCTCTATGTCAAACCCATTGTCTTTGCCTGGAATATGCATAAAAGGCGACACGTGCTCGTCGTGCTGTAGCACATCCGTTAGTACGCTGCTCGTGGTGTCCCCCTTAAGTTGTGCCGCCCGCAAGGTATGCCCCGGCCGGTCTGGGTCTTCACATGATTTGTAAATAACGTAATGCCCCGTCTCCTCATCCTGCAGGATAGGAATGCGGGCCAGCAGGTAGCGGTTCGGGTCAGACTTTACCTTGGACAGGCGTTTCATCTGCTTTGCAACGGAATCATGCCGGCGGGGCTTTCTGCGCTTTAGACTGTGTGAGCCCACAATCCAGAGGTAGTTGTTTGCTATCCCCATTCCCTCAATGTCTATCTCGCCTCCGTCCTTTGCCGGTAAGTCGAGGTAGTCGCCCAGGTTAAATGACCGGTGTTTGGCAAAGGAACCATCATCAGAGCGGGTGAGCCGCTCCACTGTCAGGCGCTCGTCGCAGCTTAGCCATAAATCATTTCCTGTCCGCAGTACAGTAGATAAGCCGTCCCGGACGTGTTTCCCCTCAGGGTTTAAACTCAGTTCCGGATCAAAACGCAAGGTTATGTTCTTTCTCATGGCTGCTTATGTTTATGGCGTACAATTAATAACTCCAATACAGGCATTTACCTACCTAAAGTTACCACTTTAAGTTGGCCGGGCATAAAAAAAGCCGGACAGGTTGTCCGGCTCTCTTCATCTATCCTAAAAGTAAATTACTTTACTTTCGCATCTGTTTTAGAACTGTTGTTACTGTCTGAGCTAAGCTTGTTCTTACCAGCAGTCAGGTTGTTCCCACCGGCAGCTTTCATGTTATTAGCTGTTTCCATTGCTTTTGCCTTCAACTTGTTCTTGCTTTTAGGGCTCATAGCCAGCCAGCCTGCGCCAAGCGCCAAGATAGTACCTCCTACCACTTTCTGTGTTGTACTCATGTGGCTGATTTTATCCATAATAGGGCCACTGTACTGCTGTAGCTTACCGGTGATGTTGCCCAAGCCTCCTTTTCCTGAGGTAGCGTTAGTGTTTGCTTGTCCATTTGCTTGGGATGAGTTATTGGTTTTATTGTTTTCCATAGCTTTAATTACGTTAAACGTTACATTTATACAATTCTAGCGCCCAACCTCCGATACAACTCTACCAGATATTTATGCCGGGTACTAGACTTATTTTATCGGAGAAATAAACATATAGTTGCGTATACCGCAATATTTCTGTTATTCCAGTAGCTCCCCTACACCGTCCACACACTCACAGGTAGTAGTAGCCTGTTCACCTCATAAAGTTATGTGACTACAAAGTTTCTGTCCCGCCATTTGCCATAGCATGGAGGTGCTTTGGGAAGAAGAGCACTACGCCTTGCTCCTGGCTGCACGTCTTTCTTTCCGGAGCATTACCACCTCTGTTAGGCTAATGCCTACCAGTAGCCACAAGCCACCCAGCAGGAAACCTGCCAGCACATCAGACAGGTAGTGCACTCCCAGGTATATTCTGCTAAAGCCGATTAGGAGGATCAGTATGGCTGCTACCCACGGGATAAGCGTCCGAAACATCGGGTGCCAGCTATAACGCCCGTAAGCAAAGTAGGCCAGCAGGCCATAGAGCATAATGGCTGTTGTCGCGTGCCCACTCGGAAAAGAAAAGTGCTCTACAGCATAGTACGCTACATCTACAGGCCGTGCCCGGCTGATGATCGTTTTGCCAAACCTCACCGAGAGCCCCACACCTGCCAGTGTCAGCCAGAAGGCCAGCAGCGCCACATAACGTTTTTGATACAGGAGAACAATCGTTGCCAGGCCCCCGACTAGCAAGGCAGCCTGCTGGTCCGCCAATTGGGTGATGGTATAGAAGAACAGGCTCAGCCTCTCGCTACGCATGCTATACAGGAAAGCGGTGAACTGCTTATCAACCGACACGACCCAGGCAGCCTGCATAACACTTTCTGTCAGCTCTGATAAAAGCAGGATATTGATGGCAGCCACCAAAAACACCAAGGTAAGCGGTAAGCCAACAAACTCCCGGGTGCTAAAGCGATCTACCGCAACCTGAAAGACATGCGGGTATCTCCTGCGCAGCTCTTTGACTGCAGGTTGGCGCCTTAGCCAGTTTATGGCCCTTCTGACTCTATAGGTAAGGGGGTTTTTCATAAGAATGCATCGAAGGGGTATACGGGAGGCACCGGGTTTGTTTATCAATATACCCTCTTGCCTTTCTAAAGATGCCCCTACACCCCAAAAAGGGGCTAAACCACAACTAAGGCTATCTAAACAAAGTACATATTTACATGAAGGAGATAGACAAATTGTTTGATAAAATAATGCTAGGGCTAGGGGTTGTGTTGCTGGTCTTGTTCTGGATACAATTTCCGGAGGCACCCACACAGGAAGAGCATTACTACGCCTCCTATGCCTCACCTAGCGCCGAAACGAAGTCCACCTCAAAATGGACTTATTTAAAACCAGATAAGGCACTTTCGCCACACGAAGTTATACGTATACAACTAAAGGCACTACAGCAAAACGACAAAAGCGACAGTGGTGTCATCACGGTGTTTAACTTTTCCTCCCCTACCAACAAGCTGTATATCGGGCCGATCAATCACTTCAGACTCTTAGTAAGGGACCCTGCTTATCGTCCAATGCTAAACTTCAAAAGTTACAAAGCCGGGCAATTGGTCGTGACGGGTAACACGGCGTACCAACTGGTGGTGATTACAGATAGAAACGGCAAAGAGGAAGCCTACCTCTTTATCCTTTCAAAGCAGCGCAAGGGCAGCTACAAAGGCTGCTGGATGACAGAGGGTGTGGCGCGTATGGATGCCTTTCGGGAGACGAGCCTGACTTAAGAAAAATTGGCACGTAGGAAGCCTAAGAGCCGTTTGCCTTGCCCCCTGTGCACCTACTTTTGTGATGAGGACAACTTATTTCGCTGGCTGTAACTCCAACTCCATTTTGATGTCTGCCCGCTCGTAAATGCTGGCAGGCAGGGGAACTTCCACAAAGCCAAGACGCTCGTATAGGTTAAGGGCTGTTTGCAGGCGACGGTTAGAGACTAGGTATACCTTATGGGCACCAGCACGGCGGGCCCAGTCAATGGCTGCCTCGCCCAGCATCTTCCCGATCTTCATGCCCTGCATTTTCGGGGCCACCGCCATCTTGGCCAACTCGAACACGCCTTCCCCGTCTTTTAGCAAGGCACAAGTGCCAACAGGCTCTCCGTTAAAAAGCGCCATCAGGATGTGCCCTCCTTTGTTGATAATGTAGCCTTGTGGGTCACTGAGCGACTTCACGTCGGCGTCTTCCATCACAAAATACTTCGAGATCCACTCGTGGTTCAGGTCATAGAAAGCCTGGCCGTAGAACAGGTTAAAGTCTACTATCTGTATAGCTGAAGGGGTACTATAATGCTGTGCCATGTTGCGCTATGTAATAAAGGCGCAAAGTTAGAAAAATGGCGTGATTAGAGGAGCGTATGCGACGAAAAGAGCAGGTGCTGCCCTTGCTGCTAGGTAGAGCAGCAAGGGACGAAGTTCGTTGAGCCTTACTTCACTTCTTTAGAAGGTTACCGCGCAACTCCCCGTTGGGATGACGCGAGCTGTGGATATTTACGTACCAAAGGCCTGCCTTTAGGTCGCTCGCCTCGCCTTTTGTAAGCATGCGTGTCGTACCAATCACTGTACCGCTATAGCCGGTGCTAAAGCCTCCAATACTTACTACAGGAGGGGCACTGGCGTTTGCATCAGCCGGGCCGTGGAAGTGCATAGCCGTAGTAGCATCGGCAGGGTTTCCTAACTCCCAGGTGATGGTGTAATCAATTGTGTTGGTTAGTTCGCTGTATGCTACATTCATAGTACCCGAACCCTTAGAAGTTACCACCGGCCGCTGGTTTGCCCCTAACAGCTGTACATTATTATACTTCGTCTTCCCATCTATAAAGAAGAATTCCTCTTCATCATCACTTTTGTCGCAGGCGAGGGTTAAGCCACTAAGTACCACCAGGTACAGGAGCAGCGATTTTCGGTAACTTACGGTCTTCTTCATTTTGCAGGTAAATTAGATTAAGTTTAAGCATACTTATAAGTACGCATCCTGCATCCGTTGTTAAGCCAAACCACTACTATTCCGTAAGCCCTTCGAAGGCTGATACCAAGCCCTGTTTTTACCTGGCAAAGAAGCTTGTACAAACAAAAAAAGCGGACAAAAATGCCCGCCCTTTCACCTTTATTACAAACATCTTTAAACTTATATCTGCACGATGTTGGCGTCTGGCACCTTCACCTTGTCTTTTTTCTGTAGGCCAGACAGTACCTCAATGTTAATACCGTCGGAAATGCCTGTCTTGATTACCCGCTTTTCAAATACCTGTGGGGCTGTCTCGACCTCTACATATGGCTGCTCCTTCTCAAACTTCAGCATGCTTTCTTTAATGGCCAGCGCCTTCTCACGCTTGTCCAGCACAATGTCGGCATTGGCACTGTAGCCCGCGCGAATAAAGTCCTTCTCATCCAGCAGTACCTTGGCCCTGATGGGGAATTTGATAGTCCCTTCCTCATCCACTCCTTTCGGGGCAATGTACTCCAGCTCGGCATCAAACACGCGGCCCTCAATAGCCCCAATCGTGAGCAGCAGGTCCATGTTCTCCCGCAGCTTGCCAACCTCCGACTCATCGATCTTTCCCTCGAACACAAGGCTGCGCATATCGGCCACGGAGGCAATGGTAGTACCCTCGTTAAAGTTGTTGCGCTCGATAATAGAGGTACCTACTTTTACCGGTACATCCAACAGCATGCCGTCGATGGTGGAGTAAACCAGGTTAGAGGACTGCCCTTTTTGGCGGGAAGAGCCTTCGCGTACCAGTTGCAGGTTGTTTTCCGCTGCCCGCAGGGTCTCCTCTTTTATGGCAAAGTCTGCTTTGTACTTGCGGTACTCCTGCTCCGGCACTACCTTCTGCTCGTATAGCTGCTCATAGCGGGCCAACTCACGCTTTGCCTCCTCAAAGTTGAGCCTGGCTCTTTGCAGCTCTGTCTCGGCGTTGTTCACGCTCACCATGTTCGGCACAATACGGATCTTCGCCAGCAGCTGCCCCTTTTTCACTACCTGGCCCGCCTCTACGTATAGCTCCTCCACAATACCAGACACCTGCGACTTTACCTGTACCTCCTTGCGGGGTACAATAGAACCGGTGGCTACCGTTTTCTTCACGATCTCTGTCTCGAAAGGTGATTCTGTTTTATACACCACCGGGTCTGTGTGCGCTTTGTTGTAGAAGTAGTAGCCCAGCCAGCCAGACAGGCCCAGGAAAACTACGATGAACAAGCCTAAAAGAACCTTTTTCATAGTTGATGTTTATTTATGTATTCTTGATCTTTTCCTCTAATTGTCTCTACTCGTCTTTCAGAGCCACGACCGGATTCACGCGGGCGGCCTTGGTGGCAGGTATTAGTCCGGCCAAGGCCCCTGTTATCACCAGCAACACCGTAGCGGTTATGGCGATGCCTGGGTTTACCTCCGGAATGCCGAAGAAGCCTGCCTGCACGTCGAACTTCCGCATCAGGTACTCGATCAGGGCGATAATGCCCGTACCGCCCAACAAGCCAACATAGCCGGCCAGGCCAGTGATCACGATAGACTCCTGAATGATCAGGCTGATGATGGACCATGGCGTGGCCCCCAGCGCCTTGCGAATGCCTATCTCCTTGGTGCGCTCCTTCACTACAATAAGCATGATGTTGCTTACCCCGATAATTCCGGCGATGATGGTGCCAATGCTGACCAGCCAACTAAAGCCCGCAATGCCGGCAAACAGGCCTTGTATGTCCTGAAACTCCTCCTCCACGTTAGCCGACCCGAAAGCCTTCAGGTCTGTAGGGGCTACTTGGTGGCGCTGCATCAGCAAGGTTTTTACCTTATCCTCTATCACCGCGGCCGGCACACCTGGCTTGGGTACCAATGCCAGAGAGCCTACCTTGTTCACCTGATTAAAGGTCTGCTGTAGTGCTGTGTGGGGGATGTAGATGACTTTAGCGTCTTCCACAATGTCCTCCCCTTTTCCAACCGGCTCAAAGGTGCCCACTATCTGAAAGTAGCTCCCCTTAATGCTGATGTACTCTCCAATCGGTTCTTTCACACCCGGGAAAAGCACCTCCAGTACCCGTGGCCCCACTACTGCTACCTTTCGTTTTTCCCGCATGTCAATTTCATTCACAAAACGACCACCCGTAATTGTGAGCGGCCTCACAAAGAGAACCTCCGGCGACTCTCCGTTTACCGTAAAAGCTGAGCTCTTGTCTTCGTAATTCACGGTAAAGTCTCCCCCCAGCTGGTTATTGGGTGCTACTACCCCCACCTCGGGTATGTTGGCTTTAATGGCAGCCACATCATCGTTTGTTATCTGGATAAAGCGGCCGGCTTTCAGGCCCATATAAGGCACGCTGGTTCGCTGCGTCCAGACAAAAACAGCGTTCTTGGCAATGTTGAACTCACTCACGATGCCGTTTTCCAGCCCCTTGCCTGCACCAAGCAATACGACCAGCATAAAGATGCCCCAAAACACGCCAAAGGCCGTAAGCCCCGTACGGAGCTTATGCTTCTTGACGGTATTGTAAATCTCGGTCCACTTATCTATGTCGATCATAGCTCTTCTTTAATTTTGAATCACTGTGTTTTGAATGACTGACTAAAGGGTGCTTTGCTTCAAGATTTTCGGAGGTGTTAGGAACAAGGCCTAGGACTTGTCACCAAGATCTTTTCAGGATGAAAACAAGGCTCAAGTACAGGGTTCGCACATCAATACATCCGCTTTTTTTTAAATAGTCACGCATTTAAAATTCAGTAGCTCATTTATTCCAGGTTATCTAGTCTGCCCGCAGTGCCTCAATGGGCTTGATGTTGGCCGCCTTTAGAGCGGGAACCAGCCCGGCAAGGGCGCCTGACAGTACCAACACCAGCGTAGCAGCCAAAGCCACTTCCAGGTCTACCTCCGGGTTGGCGAAAAAGGGAAGCTCAGCTCCCGATGACACGAGCAGGTGCTCTACTAAGGCCAGCAACCCCGTACCGCAAAGCAGGCCCATGTAACCGGAGAAAGCAGTGATCACCACCGATTCCTGGAGAATCAAACTCACAATGGAGAAGGGCGTTGCCCCCAGGGCCTTTCGCACTCCGATCTCGCGGGTGCGCTCCTTCACAATGATCAGCATGATATTGCTCACACCCACGATACCGGCTATCAAGGTGCCAATGCCCACAATCCATACAAAGATGCTGATGCCGCTAAAAAGTCCCTGCAGCTTGAGGTACTCTGCCTCGGTGTTTTCAATGCCCAGGGCCATGTCGTCATTCTCTGCGAACTTGTGCCGTTTGGCCAGCAAGGCCCGCAGTTTGTCCTCCACCTGCTTGGCCGGCACGCCATCCTGCGGGGTAAGCAGCATCATCTGCACCTGGTTTGGCTGGCTAAAGGCTGTCTGTAGTGTAGAGAAGGGGATATAGGCCCGTTCCTCCCGACGGCCGCTGTTGTTGCCACTTGCCTTAAAAGTACCGATCACTTTAAAGTAAATACCCTGTATGTTCACGTACTCGCCTACCGGGTCCTGCTCTTTGAACAGCACCTTTGCGGCCTGCTCGCCCAGCACAATCACTTTACGCTTCTCCCGCTCGTCAAACTCGTTCAGCACGCGGCCCCGGTAAGGGCGTTCGCCGTTCATGTCCAAAAAAGCCGGCTCTGCCCCAAACACCTGGTAAGAACCATTCTGGTCTTTATAGTTGATCGTGTACTCGCCCCACACGCGATTGCGCGGTGCCAGCTTATTTAATTGGGCTACCTCCCGCTCAATTGCCTCCAGGTCTTCGTTCGTGAACTTGATCTCCCTGCCCGGCACCATGCCTTTATGTGCCAGCGCTGTTTTCCCGCTCCATACAAAAATGCTGTTCTTGGCACCAGCACCAAAGCGGTTGTACACGCCGTTCTCCATGCCCTTACCCGCACCGAGCAGCAACACCAGCATAAAGATGCCCCAGAACACGCCAAAGGCTGTCAGGAAAGTTCGCAGCTTGTTTTTCTGCATTGTTCCCAGTATCTCCTGCCACTTATCCAGATCGAACATGTATGCTACTTATTTGATAGGTTTCGTTTGCCTTTTTAAGTGTAAGCGTGCCTATTTAGCTGCTGATTCAGCTGCTACTGTACTGGCTGTTTCGTGGAGGCCATGGCTATTTACAATCAAGCCATCCTTTAAGCGGATCACACGGTGGGTCTGCTCGGCAATGTCGTTCTCGTGCGTTACGATCACCACCGTCATGCCCTTGCGGTTTACCTCTTTAAAAATGTCCATTACCTCGTAGGAGGTCTGCGTGTCCAAAGCTCCTGTAGGTTCGTCGGCCAGGATTAGCTTGGGCTGTGAGATCAGGGCACGGGCAATCGCTACCCGCTGCCGCTGCCCGCCCGACATCTCGTTTGGCGAGTGCTCTGCCCAGTCTTTCAGCCCCACCATGTCCAGGTACTCCAGGGCCAGCTTATTGCGCTCTCTGCGGCTTACCTTCTGGTAGTACAGCGGCAGGGCCACATTCTCCATCGCATTCTTAAAAGACAGCAGGTTGAAGGACTGGAACACAAAGCCCAGGAAGCGGTTGCGGTAATAGGCTGCTTTAGCTGCCGATAAATTCTTGATAGGGGTACCAGCCAGAGTATAGTCCCCCTGATCGTAATCGTCCAGAATACCCAGAATGTTAAGCAAGGTAGACTTACCGGAACCGGAAGAGCCCATGATCGACACAAACTCCCCTTCCCCGATGTGCATGTCTATGCCTTTGAGCACATGCAGCCTGTTGTGGCCTACGGCGTAATACTTGTGTATGTCCTGGAGCTGTATCATAGGCTAAATGTTTGACAGTAAAACTCTTTCTTCATACGGTAGTCGGCTATGCAAGCTATCAGTAGTTAAAGTAATTATAGGTTAGATTATACTTACAACGCTTTTCTATCGACCTATTTCCCTTCTGCATCGACTAAACAGCTATAACAGCGGCTGCATGCTTTTTCTTTGTGAATGAAGTCAGTTGGTAAAACAAGCCGCGGGCGAGATAGGCAGCTTTAATTTAGTGTAGCGCAATAGTAAGAACGAAGAAAACAATGCCTGCCTTCGAGCTGTAGTATCCAGCGCGAAACCACTGCGTACGAGAGAGCATGCGGCAACAGCAAATCCCTGCGCCTATTCTCTTTCACCCACTGAAGCATCACCTGGGCTACATCCGCCTGTTTCTACAGGAAAGCGAACTGCTCTCAGAACTGGAGCTAAAGATAGCCCTCCGCACCATTGGCGGCTCACAACTGGACCTGTATACCGGTCCGCTTTCCTCACAGCAGCTTTCTCTAGAGGTTATCGCCTATCTTCAGCAAGGCGGATTACTGCACCCGGATGCTTTCCGCAACTACCTGGCCCCTTCCGGCTACGGCCTCTGCTCCCTCTCCGACGGTTCCGGGTGGACACTACGCTGGGGGCTGCACGAAGGGCGCCATGTACACCTGCATCCGGCCCGCTACTCCCGCCACACCCAACGGGTAAAGGCTAACCACCTTAAGACAGCCATTGCTGCTGCCATCGCCACTACCCGATTCCAGCGCAGTATGGACTTGCCCTTGCTAAACCAGGTGCGGGACAGGTGGCTGGCACTACCTCCGGTAGAGGGTTATACTGCAGAAGAAGGCCTGGGAAAAGTTCTGGCACTGCTGCTTTAGGCCCAACCTTAACGGTTCATGCTTTGCAGCGAGGCAAGCGATACCTTCCTGTTGTTTAGCTGGGTGTACTTGAAGTCATCTCCGCCCCGGAAATCGGCACCTTTGATGTCAAAAGCATCTTTGACCTTGGCGTACTTAAAGTTGGCAGTGCCATCAAAAACAGCTTTGCGGAAGTTCACGCCCTCTTGAAACTCGGCGTACTTAAAATTAGCCTCCTCCCCAAAGGTGGCACCGGCAAAGCTTACCAGCACAGGGAACTTCACATACTTGAAGTTCGCATCCTCCCGGAACAGGGCATTGCTAAAATCTACCCGCTTCGCAAACTTACTGTACTTAAAGAGACCTTCTTCCGAAAACTTACTATTCGCAAAAGAGGCTCCTTCCTTAAATTCGGAATACTTAAAAGCACTTGCTTCCTCAAACTTGCAGTTCTCGAAACGCACGCTTTCCTCAAAGTTGGTATTGTACACCTCATCGGAAGAGTTAAACAGGTTACTGGTTTCCGGGTTGTAATAAGCCAGCACATCGCCTTTAAAGGTGCAGTTGGTAAAAGACAGGGGCACCGTTACTGTACTAACGTATTCTTTGGAGCCATTCCCTTTCTGCTGCTTCATGTTCTCCAGCCTGGTCATGTCCAGGTCACCTACAATCACGGCATTCTTATAAGAGACAGCCTCTCCCCGGTTTATCTTGGCAATGATTTCGGAAGCGTTTACGCTTGTTTGTGCCCAGCAAAGCAGTGGAAACATCAGCAATACAAACAGCATCAGTACTTTTTCTTTCATAGTTCAATCATTAAGGTTTACACGTTTCGCTTTTCTTATGCTTTAAAGATGTAGCAGCGGAGGCAAAGGTTGCCTGGCCTTAAAAAATAAATCCCTTGCCTAAAGGAGACTGGCAAGGGATTTATTTTTTCATGATGCTATTCCGGAACGCTCGGTACTTCTGGTGCCTCAGGGGCGTCTGGCGCTGAGGGCACAACTACGTGCTCCTGCTCAGTTACCGGCTCTTCCACCATATAGGCTTTCGCAATGCCCATCATGGTAGTGATACCAAGCAACACAACAATCAGTAGCCCAAGCAAAAGTTTATTACTGGTTTTCATTTTATGACGTTTTAATGTTGATAGATAACACCTGCTTAAACACTTGCCCCTGAGTACTTCGAAAAGTACGCCTTCAGGTCCTCGAAGGAGAGCCCAAGCAGTTGCATGGTTTTGAAGAACACGGGTAGGTCTTCCTCTATGAACTGCTCTTTTTTCAGGGCAATGGTCTTTTCAAGACCGTCATCTGCCAAAAAGTAGCCGATTCCTCTTTTGTTATAGATGATACCTTTCTCTTGCAGGTAATTGAATGTTCGCATAGTCGTGTTTGGGTTTACCTCAAACTCTACTGCCATATCCCGGATAGAGGGGATCTTATCGCCGCTGGCCCACTTCCCTTTCAGGATGTTCTCGAAGAAGCGGTTCGCGATCTGTAGATATATAGCTTGATTTTCTTTGAATTCCATCTTACACCTGCCTTTCTTTCAGTTTGAAATATGATACTACTAATAGGAACAGTGGCAGCACAAACCAGTAGAGGAACGGTACAACCTCCTTAAAAATAAACTCTGCCGTGCCCTTTAGCTCACTGCCTGGCTCAAGATGGTGATTTCCTCCCCCGAACAAGAGATAACCAAGCCCTCCGGTATAAGCAGCCAGTACCATCGCTATCAGAAATAGCGCCAGTAGCGTCTTAAGAAAGTTATTGCCTCTGAATGCAACAGCACCTAGAAAGAAGAAGGTTTGGGTTACCATAAAACTGCCAACCATTCTGAGCAGGTCACCGTTTGCCAGCCCTGGCAGGCGCGCCGGTTGTCCTGCTACTGTGGCACTGGCAAAAGTCAGGATAAAGACACTGGCCAAGGCCGTTACCAGGAAAACAGGAGCTACAAGCAGCCATGCCCCCACCAGCTTCTCAAGAGTAGAGACGGGCAGGGTCAGAAAAGCATAGCTTTGCTGAGGCGAATTCATTTCGTTATAGATCTTGCTCGTAAAGATGAAGCCACCGAGGAACAGCACCACCAGGTAAAGAGGCACCAAGTTCTCCACAGCCTCTGGGTTAAAATAGGCTACCAGGCCGGATATTACCAGCAGCACGCCCACGATAGCAACAACGGCTATCCACATCGAGCTAATGTTCATGTACAGCTGCCGCTTCATAAAGTGGCCAAGCCGTGTCAGGTCAAATTCTGTATTCATGGTTTTATTTTGTACTAATGGTTAGGATTACGGTGTCGTTTACAATGCCCTTTAGCACTAACTCCAAAGGGTAGGTATAGTCTATGTCCCTGGTCTCGACCAATACTGCACAACCGACAGCGGCCATCGCAATTAACAGGGAGTTCAGGTTAAAGTTAAGCTGCTCTACAAAGCGGCCTAACCCTTTCAGCTTAGTATTCATAGTTTAGTTTGGCAAATTGTTCGTTTATCACAGGGGCGTTCTTTATGATGCCGTTAAACAGCAACTCCAGGTCCACGCGGCTGTCCTGCCCGCTTAGGTTCTTCACAATGCCTGCTTTTCTGCCCTGTAGTTCCTCCGCGTACAGTACCTCCCCTTCCGGTATGCCCGCCAGGTTGTACTCAAAGGCCAGGCGCTCCGAGATAGCCGCAATATTCTGGTTGAAGATGATGTTTCCGTGCTCCAACACCACGATGTTGTCGATCAGGTTCTCCAGGTCGCGCACCTGGTGGGTGGAGATAACAATGATCTTGTCCTCATCCAGCGAGGCAGCCATAATCTTCCGGAACTGGCTCTTCGAAGGGATGTCCAGGCCGTTGGTCGGCTCGTCCAGGATCAGCAGGCGGGCGTTGGTGGCAAGGCCAAAGGCGATCAAAAACTTCTTTTTCTGCCCGTACGACAGCGTAGACAGCTTATCCTCTTCCTGAAGCTCAAACTCCGCAAGATAGGCCTGCAACTGATTATGGCTGAACTTAGAGTAGAAAACTGAATTGATGTTGACAAACGTTGCCAGGCTGATAGGCGGAAGGTTAAACTCCTCCGGCACGAGGTAGATATCCTGCAGCATGGCCGGCTTGCGTGCCGAAGCATCGTACCCAAACACCCGGCACTCGCCGCTGTCGGGATAAAGCAAACCGGAGATAAGCTTTAGCAGCGACGATTTGCCGGCGCCGTTTTTCCCTAACAACCCATAGATAAAGCCGGGCTGCAGGCTTAGGTTCAGGTTCTCGAAGAGCTGCTTCTTCTTTTTGTACCTGAAGTGGATGTCGTTTAATGCTATCATAGTTTCACTTGTTTAGTGTACTAGTTACTTAGTACACTACAAATGTAAAAACAGTTTTGATATCCGCAAACTTTTTCATAAAATATTTTTGCAGTCTTAGAAGATGGACCTGTATAAAAGCAGCAGCGCCACCCCTTGGGGTGGCGCTGCCAACATAATTAACCTTAATTTAAGCGAACCGGAAGCTAGATGTGGATAGCACGGTTCTCCGTAGCGGCCAGACAAGCTTCTTTCATCGCTTCGGCAAAAGTAGGGTGTGCGTGGCTCATACGGGCCACATCCTCGGCAGAAGCACGGAACTCCATAGCCGTTACCGCCTCAGCAATCAGGTCCGCAATACGCGGCCCGATCATGTGCACGCCAAGAATCTCATCTGTCTCTTTATCGGCCAGTACTTTCACGAAACCGTCTGTATCACCCGAGGCCTTCGCACGGCCAGAGGCTTTGAATGGGAACGAACCGGTCTTATAAGCGCGGCCCTGCTCTTTCAGTTGCTCTTCGGTTAAGCCTACCCCTGCCACTTCTGGCCAGGTGTACACCACCCCTGGAATCAGGTTATAGTTGATATGAGGTTTCTGCCCTACGATCTGCTCAGCTACCAGCACACCTTCTTCTTCGGCTTTGTGCGCCAGCATGGCTCCACGCACCACGTCACCAATGGCGTAGATACCCGGCACATTGGTTTCCAGGTGGTCGTTTACGGCAATCATGCCACGCTCGCCCAGCTGCACTCCAGCGTTCTCCAGACCTAAGCCTTCTGTGTATGGCTTGCGGCCTACAGATACCAGCACATAGTCACCTTCAAAGGTAACAGTCTCTCCTTTCGGGTTTTCTGCCGTCACTTTTACGGTTTCGCCTTCATTGGTAGCACCTGTTACTTTATGGCTCATGAAGAAGTCAAACTTCAGCGTCTTCTTCAGGATGCGCTGAAGCTCTTTGCCCAGGGCTCGATCCATCGTCGGGATGATGGAATCCATGTACTCCACCACCTGCACTTTGGTACCCAGGCGCGCGTAAACCGATCCTAACTCCAGGCCAATCACACCGCCACCAATGATGATCAGGTTCTTCGGCACCTCTGTCAGCGACAAAGCCTCTGTAGACGTGATGATACGCTTTTTATCAACTGGCAGGAAAGGTAGGGTAGATGGCTTTGAACCTGTCGCAATGATCGTTTTCTCTGTCTCGATCTCCTGCTCCTTACCGTCTGTACCAGTAACCTTGATCTTGTTCTTGCTAACAAAAGAACCAAGGCCGTAATAGGTATCGATCTTGTTTTTCTTCATCAGGAAGGCAATGCCATCGTTGTTCGACTTTACGACCTCTCCTTTGCGCTTGATCATCTGCTGCAGGTTCACCTGCAGGTTCTCCAGCTCTATGCCGTGATCTTTGAAAGCATGTGCGGCATTGTGGTAGTGCTCTGAAGAGTCGAGCAGGGCTTTAGACGGAATACAGCCTACGTTCAGGCAAGTACCGCCCAGCACATTATACTTCTCTATGATCGCAGTTTTCAGGCCCAGCTGTGCACAACGGATAGCCGCCACATAGCCACCAGGACCAGAACCGATTACGGTTACATCGTATTTCATTCGTTTTATGTTTTAGGAGAGCTTCCTCTCGTTGTTTTGATTTCTCTATAAATGTAAACCCACAACAGAGATACTTCTTACACGATTGTTATCACCCTCCCCCTATAAAGACGGCGCTTCTGCAGTACCTTATTCCCTCCGTAAAGGGGGTAGGGGTGGGTTAAGTATCTCTGGGTTTTACAAAACAAAGGAGGAGCAAACACTTCTGCTTACCCCTCCTTCTCTATTTTATTTTATTATACGCCTAACAGCAATCTCATCGGATCTTCCAGCAGCTCTTTTACTCGAACCAGGAAGCTCACTGACTCACGGCCATCAATGATGCGGTGGTCATAAGAAAGGGCCACGTACATCATTGGGCGAATCTCTACTTGTCCGTTAACAGCGACCGGACGCTGCACAATGTTGTGCATTCCCAAGATAGCTGATTGCGGCGCATTGATGATCGGGGTAGACATCATAGAACCAAACACACCACCGTTAGTGATGGTAAAGGTACCACCTGTCATTTCCTCAATCGACAATTTACCGTCACGGGCCTTTTTCGCCAAACGGATCACCTCTTTCTCAATGCCATCCAGCGTGAGGCTCTCCGCATTACGGATTACCGGCACCACCAGGCCTTTCGGAGAAGAAACAGCAATCGACACATCACAGAAATCGTTAAACACCATCTCGTTTCCATCAATCTGCGCGTTTACTGCCGGCCACTCCTGCAGGGCTACGGTACAGGCTTTCGTGAAGAAAGACATAAAGCCCAGACCTACATCGTGCTTCTCCTTAAACTTCTCCTTGTACTTGGCGCGGATGTCCATGATCGGCTTCATGTCTACCTCGTTGAAGGTAGTAAGCATGGCCGTTTCATTTTTCACCTGCACCAGACGGCGTGCTACTGTCTTGCGCAGGGAGCTCATTTTCTCACGGCGCTGGTTTCTGTCACCAGAAGCAGCCGGAGCCTCAGCAGAAGCTGTTGCCTCTTGCTTTGGAGAAGCAGCGGCTGGTTTAGCAGCTGACTTCTGCGCGTTCTGTGCATCCTCTTTCGTAATACGACCGTCGCGGCCTGTGCCTTGTACATCTGCCGGGTTGATACCCTTTTCAGCAAGGATTTTACCGGCAGCCGGAGACGGAGTACCGGAAGCATAGGTCTGCGCACCAGAGGCTGTAGTAGCAGTAGGCTGCGAAGAGGCTTTTTGGTTAGCTTCTTCCTGCTTAGCAGCAGCCTGGGCATTGGCCTGAGGGGCACCTGCACCCGGCACAATCTTACAGATAGTAGCGCCTATCTCGATGGTGTCGCCCTGCTTTGCCACAATCTCCAGAGTACCTGCCGCCTCAGCCGGTAGCTCGAAGGTAGCCTTATCAGACTCTAGCTCCGCAATTACCTCGTCCATTTCTACGTGGTCGCCATCATTCTTTAGCCAGCTGGCAACCGTCACCTCTGTGATAGACTCCCCAACGGTAGGCACCTTCATTTCTACGGCCTCTCCACCACCTTGTGCGGCAGGAGCTGAAGATGGGGCAGCTGACTGTGAAGCAGCAGCAGGAGCTGAAGGAGCAGCACCTGCTGCACCATTCTCCTCAATCTTGCAAATAGTAGCGCCTACGTCTACCGTATCGCCTTCCTGTGCAACAATACGTAAAATGCCTGCGGCTTCGGCGGGCAGTTCGAATGTGGCTTTGTCAGACTCCAGTTCCGCTATCACCTCATCCATCTCCACACGGTCGCCATCTTTCTTTAGCCATTGGGCTATGGTTACCTCAGTGATCGACTCACCTACGGCAGGCACTTTAACTTCTAAGCTCATATTTTTTAGTCTGTTACGAATTACAAATTAAGAATTACGCATAAAGCAGGCATGATGGACTAAAATAGTTACGGAGAACTACTCATAGCCTACCATGCCTGCCTCATGATTAAATGGAAAAAGCGCGGTCTACCAAGTCTTGCTGCTCTTTCACGTGCACCTTCATATAGCCTGTGGCAGGCGACGCGCTTGCTTTACGCGCAACTACATCCTCTATCTGGCGGCGCATCAAGCGCAGGATATAGGTCCAGGCACCCATGTTCTCTGGTTCTTCCTGTACCCAATAGATCTTCGCGTTCTTGTACTTCTTCAACTCTGCCTCCAACTGCACTTTCGGGAATGGCGCCAGTTGTTCCAGACGGATAATGGCTATGTCTTTGCGTTCACTCTTCTGCTGCTCTTCCAGCAGGTCGAAGTATACCTTGCCAGAGCACAGCAATACCTTCTTCACAGACTTAGCAGTAGCGTAATCGTCACCAATCACCTCTTTAAAGCCTCCGGAAGTAAAGTCTTCTATCGGAGACACCACTGCAGGATGGCGCAGCAGCGACTTAGGCGACATGTTTACAGCCGGCTTGCGGAAAGGCAAGGCCAGCTGGCGGCGCATGAAATGGAAGAAGTTAGCCGGCGTGGTGATATAGGTCACGAAAATATTGTTCTCAGCAGATAACTGCAGGAAGCGTTCCGGACGCGCGTTCGAGTGCTCTGGCCCCTGGCCTTCGTAGCCGTGCGGCAATAGCATCACCAAACCGTTCATCCGCTGCCACTTCGACTCTGTAGCCGTTACGAACTGGTCGATCATTACTTGGGCTCCATTGGCGAAGTCACCGAACTGCGCTTCCCAAATAACCAAAGCATTTGGATTCGCCATGGCATAGCCGAACTCGAAGCCCAACACACCATACTCCGACAACAGGGAGTTGTAGATCTCGAAAGAGCCCTGCCCCTCGCGCATGTGGTTCAGGTTGTTGTAAGGTGCACTGGTCACAGCATCATGCAATACGGCATGACGGTGCGAGAAAGTACCACGCTGCACGTCCTGACCTGAGAAACGAACGATCTTACCATCCAGCAGGATAGAACCGTAAGCCAGCAACTCACCGGCAGCCCAGTTCAACTGCTTCGTCTCAAAGAACATTTCCTTACGCTCTTTGATAAGCTTCTCGATTTGCTTCAGCGGCTTAAACCCTTGCGGCAGTGTAGTCAGGGCCTTGCCTACCTGCTCCACGGCCTCAGCAGAAATGCCTGTCTCAGGCGATTGGTTGAAATCTTCCGGCTTAGACCGGCGCAGCTCCTGCCACTCCAGCTCCATAGACTGGTAGTTGTATGGCAAAGGCTTCTGCTTTACCATGTCCAAGCGGTCCTGCAGCATCTGACGGAACTCCTTATCCATGGTCTTGGCCAGTTCTGCATCTACTGCACCATGGCTGATAAGCTCTTTGTTATATTTCTCACGCGGGTTTGCGTGCTTCGAGATCGTGTTATACAGCTGCGGTTGTGTGAACTTCGGCTCATCCGCCTCGTTGTGGCCATGGCGGCGGTAGCACACCATGTCGATAAAGATATCATTGTTCACCTTCTGGCGGTACTCCATGGCAAAGCGCATAGCAAATACCACCGCCTCCGGATCGTCGCCGTTTACGTGCAGCACAGGGGCATCAATGATCTTCGCAATATCAGTACAGTAGATAGACGAACGGGCATCTTCAAAGTCAGTCGTGAAGCCTACCTGGTTGTTGATCACAAAGTGGATCGTACCACCCGTGTTGTACCCCTCCAGGTTAGACATCTGCGTCACTTCGTACACAATGCCCTGACCTGCCACGGCAGCATCGCCATGTATCAGGATAGGCAGGATTTTGTCTGGGTCTTTGCCATACAGGGTGTCGATTTTAGCGCGCACAAAGCCTTCTACAACCGGATTCACCGCCTCCAAGTGCGATGGGTTTGGTGCCAGCTTTAGGTTTACTTTATTCCCAGACGGAGTGATCACTTCAGAAGAGAAGCCCATGTGGTATTTCACGTCACCATCGCCCATGGTTAAGTCTGGCACGGCTGTTCCCTCAAACTCAGAGAAAATCTGCTCATAGGTCTTGCCCATGATGTTCGCCAATACATTCAGGCGGCCACGGTGCGCCATACCAATCACCACTTCCTCTACGCCTAGTTCTGAGCCTCTGTCGATGATGGCATCCAGCGCCGGAATAGTGGTTTCGCCACCTTCCAAAGAAAAGCGCTTTTGGCCCAGGAACTTCGTGTGCAGGAAATTCTCGAATACGACAGCCTCATTCAGTTTGGAAAGGATGCGCTTCTTGAACTCAATTGAAGGATTGAAATCAAGGGACTCCCGCTCCACTTTTTGCTTGAACCACTCGATCACCTCCGGGTCGCGGATATACATGTACTCGAAACCGATGGTGCCTTCGTAGATCTTCTTCAGGGCCGCATGGATATCACGCAGTGTAGCCGGCCCGATACCGATGATCTCGCCTACCTGAAACACAGTGTCCAGGTCCGCCTCTGTCAGACCAAAGTCTTCCAGATCTAAGCGTGCCTTGCGGTCTTTACGTGAACGGACAGGATTGGTAACAGAGCGCAGGTGACCGCGCATGCGGTAAGACTGAATCAGGTTGCGCACAGCAACCTCTTTCTCTGACTCACTTTGTGCTACGGCACCTTTAGCAGGAGCAGCGGCTACTGTAGTAGTAGCTGCTTCGTGTCCGTTTCCGTTATAGGTTGATGAAAAATCAAATCCCTCAAAAAATTTGCGCCACCCGAACTCTACAGACTCCGGGTCTTGCTGATAAGCTTTGTACAACTCATCAATATAATCGCCGTGCGCGTTAGCGATATAAGTATATTTATCCATAAGGTGTTATGTACTTCTGTGCTACTGTTAAAGGCAAAGTTAGAAGGTTTATCCACAAATCAAATTATGCTAATTCGCATAAACAAATATAACTAAAAATCATACGTATTGGTACTACTTGTACCCTATCGGAGGGTAGCTTGTTACGTAAAAGTACTAGCACTGCATTTAGCGTGTTGTCCTCATCAAAAGCGCAGCTCTATAAGAGTTAGAATTACATCGGTCCTCCGCCTGACACGCCTCGGGGAAGAACACAGAAGAGCTTCACCACAGCTAGTCATGTCTCATCACTAAAACAGCCTGCCAGTTACCATTTCAAGTGCCCCCTCACTTAAAGTTGGCAAATTATACTTTAAAATGCACCCCTTGTCGCTAATCGTAAAAGTTTTATAATAAGGAGGGCAGCAGGCAAGCCCAGCCCAAATGTTACTTTAAGCTGGTTTATTTCCTAGCTAAAACAAGCATTTAAAAGCCACATGCAGATTTTTAATGAGCCACAACAGTCTGTAACAGCACTTTGGCTATGTTACTTCAGAGCCACCTGTTTCCTGTTGTCTTAATTAACTGCGGCATAGGTTTATGTGTGAAAACAGGCACGATCAAGTTCCACTGGAGGAAGGGAACAGGGAGTGCCCATATACACCACATGAAAGGCAGGTCGGGATGTATAGCTATTTGTTGGAAGAATTATCAAAAGCCATTGGAGCGAGGCTGCTGGTTAGGTTTGATTACAAGGGTGAGTCTTTTACCGTAGAGCCGCACCTGCTCGGGCGCAACCACAGCAATGAAGACTGCCTTTGCGGCTGGCTTACGACCCACACCGCCGAAGACGGGCAAGAAGGATGGTACTGCTTTTTGTTTAGCCACATAAAGAACCTGGATCTGTTGGAAGACAGATTTAGCAAGAAACGCCCGGGCTATGACCCTTACGACAGCAACATGAGCCGTATCTACTACCGCTTTTAACCGGAAGCCGGTCCCCTATGCGCAAGCCTCTCCGAGTTATGAAAACAGCCTGATTCAGGCAAACAGGGGCCTCTCACGGTAAAGCAAACTATGTTTATCAAAAACGTGTTATGCCAGTGCACCTCCGGCAAGCATAACATTGGCAAAGAAAAGAGCTAGAAAGTATAAAAAGCAGGAACCCCTGACTGTCCGGGAGAAAATAAGCCGCTACATGCGTGGCAATAAGTCCAGGGACACCCGGCCGGAACTGCGGCTGCGGCAAGCCCTTTGGCAGGGCGGGCTGCGCGGCTACCGGGTGCACTGGCCAAAGGCACCGGGCAAGCCGGACGTCTGCTACCCTGGTCGCAGATTGGCTATTTTCGTACATGGCTGCTTCTGGCACCGGTGCCCCTACTGCCAGCATAACCTCCCCAAAACCAACCTCACCTTCTGGCAAGACAAGTTTGAGAAGAACGTAGTGCGCGACGCCAGGTACAAACAACTCTACCGGGAGGCAGGGTGGCAACGCGTCATCATCTGGGAGTGCCAGTTGCAGCAGAACCTGGAAGGATGCCTTATATTGATTCGTGCCCTGCACCGTGGCGTACCAGCCATCTGGCAAGTAGCCGCTTGATTTGTAGCCTTTACTTTTGCCCGTATTAAAAAAGCCTTAATTTGGAGTTAGATATACCAGACGCAATTCATATGAGAAAACATATCCCGCTACTCGGCCTGTTAGGCTTACTAACGGCAAGTTGCAGCGAAAACGCCCGCCAAGTGGCTGATACAGATGCCGCCCTAGTAGCAGAAGCAGACAGTGCAAATGTACAGCCTGCCCTGCAAAGCATTAATGCGGCCGACCTCCTAAGCCATACTACTGTATTGGCCTCGGATGCATTCGAGGGGCGTGCCCCAGGCACCGCCGGTGAAGACTCTACCGTTAATTACCTTGTTCGCCAATTTAGGCAACTAGGCCTGCAGCCAGGCAACCCCGACAGCACTTACGTGCAAAAAGTACCGATGTTTGGCTACACTCCTCAGCCCGAAGCCTCTATCACAGCAGGAGGGAAGCAGATCAAGCTTGACTTCCCCAAGGACTACGTGGCTGTGTCGCGCCGCTTCGTACCTGAGATTGACATAAACGACTCTGAGATGGTCTTCGTGGGCTACGGTGTTGTAGCACCTGAGTATGGCTGGGATGACTACAAAGGCTTGGACGTGAAAGGCAAAACGATTGTGATGCTCGTAAACGACCCGCCGATTCCGGACCCTAATACCCCTGGCCAATTAGACAGCACCATGTTTGGGGGCAAGGCCATGACCTACTATGGCCGCTGGACTTATAAATATGAGATTGCCGCTGAAAAAGGCGCCGCCGCCGCCATCATTATTCACGAGACAGGCCCCGCAGGGTATCCTTATGAGGTTATATCAGGCAGCCACAGCCGGGAAGGCTTTGACATCAGCAGTGCGAACAAGAACATGGACCGCGCTGCTGTAGAGGCATGGATCACCACCGACAAAGCGAAAGAGGTCTTTTCGGCTTTAGGAAAAGACTTTGAGCAGCTGAAGCAGGCAGCCAGGCAACAGGACTTTGAGCCTGTGCCCCTTAATGCCACAGCTGATTTTAGCATCCAGAATAAGCTGCGCGAGGTACAGTCGCAGAATGTGATTGCCAAGTTGGAGGGCTCCGATCCGGAGCTTAAAAAGGAGTACGTAGTCTATACCGCCCATTGGGACCACTTGGGCAAGGACCCAAGCCTGGCAGGTGACCAGGTATATAACGGTGCCTTGGATAATGCCACGGGAACTGCCGCTTTGTTAGAGCTTGCCGAGGCATTTAGCAAGATGGAAACAAAGCCTAAACGTTCCATTCTCTTCTTGGCCGTAACTGCCGAAGAAAAAGGTCTACTTGGCTCTAAGTACTATGCCAATAACCCGCTTTACCCACTGGAGAAGACAGTAGCTAACATCAACATGGATGTGCTGAATGCCTATGGCCCGACAGAGGACGTAGTGGTAATAGGGTATGGAAACTCTACACTGGAAGACGTACTAGCAGAGGCTGCTGCTACCCAGAACCGCCGGATTGTACCGGAGGCAACACCCGAGAAAGGCTCTTTTTATCGCTCTGACCACTTTGAGTTTGCCAAGCAGGGCGTGCCGGCGCTTTATGCCAAGTCCGGGGTGATTGCCCGGGGTAAACCTGCCGACTTCGTACAGAAGTGGAGCGAAAATTATACGGCTAACGACTACCACAAGCTTTCAGACGAAGTCCGTGAGGACTGGAACCTGGAGGGGGCTGTTGAGGACCTACAGCTTTTCCTGTTAGTTGGAAACAAAGTAGCGAATACAGAAAAGCTCCCTGAATGGAAGCCCGGCACCGAGTTTAAGGCTAAACGCGAGGCCATGCTATCCTCCTCAGCAGGTACAGAATAATTGCATAAAAGCATTTCTACAACACGTGTAAAACCAAAAAGCCTCCTGCCTAGTTACGGACAGGAGGCTTTTGTTTCTGATTATTTTTACCCTATTCTGCTACTCTATAGTAGAGGTTTGTTAAAGCAATTGTGTATTCACCGGGAGTTGGATCATAACTAACGGTATAGCTTTTAGGGTAGTAGCCAGACTGCTGCACTTTAGCAGGCTGCGGCACTATTGCCTCTTCTACTATATTCGGTGCCAGCCCCTGTAGATACTCTAAGGTTAACATTGGCTCATAGAAGATTACTTTATTTTGATACTCTCCGAAAATAAAGGTTTTGGTAAATTCTTCTTCATGCATTATTTCCGGAGAGTGTGAGTTTATCCAATGTACTCCCATTCCCGGAATAGACATTCCTCCAAACAGGTGGTCCTTTGGTATGTAGTTCGCCTGAAAGTCTTCCGAAAGGGTTTGTTCCCCTCCTGGTATAGCTGCCCGCTCTTCATTGCTTATCATATAAAAGTGCACATCGAAGTGTGGCTTTTCATACATGTTTGGCCCATGCCCTGCCGGGTTCCAATCCAACATCACTGTCTGGAAGGGTGTTGCCTCTACCTGTTTGGGTAACTGCAGGTTGTATATTGTCATTTCATCAGGCAAACTCGCCGCAGCTTTAGATGACATATTTACCCCAATAGCCACTGGTTCACCATTTTTGTTTACTTCCACCCAGGTACGGGCTACCCCTTGTCCTAGTGGGGTGGCTGGCCCATAAAAGGTCTGCGTCTTAATACTCTCATTCTGGCCTTTCCCTTTAGCCTCATGTAAAGAACTTGCTTGTAACACTGCAGGCTCTACCACCTCCTGCTCACTGCATCCAGAAACTAGCATCACGCCAAGTAAATAAAGAGGCAAAGGCAGCGCTTTAGCCCTTTGCAGGATATTCTTTTTCATCATAGTTGTAACTAAATTTATTAAAAATTTATGCATTCAAGCTTTTGTTTGGAGGCTTGCGCTGAAGCTTGTCCCTGTTTTTGATAACAAACCGGTGCAAATGTACTTTTTATAACTTTCACAATAAAATACTTCACTGTGAAGTTGCAGCTAATTTACAAACAGTTTTGTTCCTCTATCCCTCACCCCCATTTTTACTCCGCTAACCTCCTTCTTCACGCTGTTACCTATAGAACAGGTAAATACTTATTGGTCTGCAGGTTACTTGCACATGCGTAGGGTATAAATAAGTACAAAACCAATTTAGTACAGTTATGAAAAAGACATGGAAATTAGCCTCTATAGCATTTGCTCTTTTTGCTTTTACAGCCTGTGGCAACGAAGAAGCTACAGTTACTGAAGAAGAGCCAATTGATGCGACAGAAGAAGTAGAAACTGATATAGAATCAGAAGTCGAGACACAGCCTGATACCGCCGTGTTAGAAGACACTCCCGTTAACGACGGCGTGACAGATGAAGTGGAAGGAGAGCAGCCTATTGAAGGTTATTAATAGTTGTTAACCTACAATCAATCCTAAAAGGAGCCCCTGCTAGTTAACAGGGGCTCCTTTTTTGTCTTCACTATCCCTCAACACTGGCACAAGGCATCTAAAAAGAAAGAAAGTGGAACGCGTATATATGCTCGAAACATTTTTATCTTTAGGAATGGAAAATACAACGCTAACGCACGATGGCGTAACCATAAAGCTGGTGGAGACGGATGCTCAGCTGAAACAAGCGATAGCTGACCTAAGCAAAAGCAAGGAGCTGGCACTGGACTTGGAGTTTGACCAAAACCGCTTTACCTATGGTTTCAACCTGTGCCTTGTTCAAATAACGGATGGGTGTGGCACTTGCTATATCATCGATCCTTTTTCTGTTGATAGTTTACAGCCTCTCTTTCAGCTACTGGAGAACGGGCAGATTACGAAGATTATTCACCACGCCAACAACGACATTCTGCTTCTGGATAAACTCGGTTGTAACATACGTGGCGTAATGGACACCGACGTGGCCGCTAAGATTCTGAACTACGAGCGATCGTCACTGGCTACCGTCATGAAGGAGGAGTTCGATCGGGAGGTGGATAAAACACAGCAGTCGAGTAACTGGAATAAGCGCCCTCTTACAGAAGCACAATTAATCTACGCAGCAATCGATGTAATTTACCTGCACCGTATCAAAAGCAAGCTCGTAAAGGAAATAGAGCAGCAAGGACGTCTTCATTGGCTGGAAGAAGAAAACAGGCTACTGGAGGCCCTAACCTATAGCGAACCGGAAAACCCGCACATGAAACTCCGGCATGCTTATAGGCTTAACCTCTATCAGCAGTATATCCTGAAAGAGCTGTACAGCTTTAGAGATGAAATGGGCCGGCAGTTTAACAAGCCGTCCTCTTATATTATTTCTAATGAAGGGCTTGTTGACCTGGCGAATAACCCTAATACGGACGTGCACGAATGGTTGAACCATACAAAGGGCGTGTACGGAGGGCTTAAAAGGTCGCGTAACGAAAAGCTTTTAAAAGAAACGCTGGAGCAGGCAAAGAAGAAAGCCAAGGAAGAGAACATCAGCCACGAGTATATTAAGAACCACTGGCAACGTCAGCAACGTACACCTGAAACAGAACAGCGGAAAGAGGAGCTCACGCAGATGCAAAAGCGCATTGTAGAAAAGTATGGTGAGTATGCTTCAAAACTAATTATTAACCAAAGCCTCATAACCGACTACAGCCAGACAGGCCATTTGCACTGCACAAAAGCGTATGCTACCGGTATTTTAATGGAAGCAGCCAACGAATTAGGCATAAGCTTACCGCCTCCCACTTTCAGAAACAAAGCAGAAGAATAACAGAAGTTACCCTTACTATCAACATAATAATGAACAGGTTCAGAACTGAACACGATTTTCTTGGAGAAAAGGAGATACCAAACGAGGTCTACTACGGGATACAAACAGCGCGTGCACTCGATAACTTTCACATAACTGGCATTCCTGTTTCTAAAGAACCACTGTTTATTCAGGCTTTCGGATATGTAAAAAAGGCAGCTGCCATGGCAAACCGCGACTGCGGCGTACTGGCACCAGAAATTGCGGACGCAATTTGCAAAGCCTGCGACAAACTCATAGCCGGCGAGTACCTCGATCAGTTTGTGACCGACATCATACAAGGCGGTGCAGGCACCTCTGTTAACATGAATGTGAATGAAGTGGTCGCCAACCTGGCTTTAGAGATGTTGGGCCATCAGAAAGGTGAGTAC
Source organism: Pontibacter ummariensis (assembly GCF_900188175.1). Taxonomy (GTDB): domain Bacteria; phylum Bacteroidota; class Bacteroidia; order Cytophagales; family Hymenobacteraceae; genus Pontibacter; species Pontibacter ummariensis. The sequence continues at coordinate 74,638 of NZ_FZOQ01000027.1, forward strand.
CAGCATGTGCACCCAAACAACCATGTTAACTTTTCTCAGTCTACAAACGATGCCTATCCTACAGCCTTCCGGCTCGCTTTATACCGAAAGATAGAGCATTACGTAGAGAGCCTCGAAAACCTGCAGCAGGCTTTTGCCAAAAAGGGAGAGGAGTTTAAGAACGTACTTAAAATGGGGCGTACGCAGTTACAGGATGCTGTCCCAATGACTTTAGGTGCCGAGTTCCATGGCTATGCTACTACCATTAAGGAAGACATTCTCCGCTTGAATGAGGCAAAGATGTTGATCTGCGAGGTAAACATGGGAGCTACCGCAATAGGAACCTCTATCAATGCCCCTGAGGGATATCCACAAATCGTGACAGATCATATACGAGAACTAACTGGTATTCCTGTAACACTTGCAGAGGACTTGATAGAAGCTACTTGCGACACGGGAGCTTATGTTCAGGTATCCGGAGTGTTGAAGCGGTCGGCTGTTAAGATCTCCAAGATTTGTAATGATCTTCGTTTGTTATCCTCTGGCCCACGAGCAGGCATCAATGAGATAAACCTCCCCAGGATGCAGCCTGGCTCTTCTATTATGCCGGGCAAAGTGAACCCGGTTATCCCGGAAGTTGTGAATCAAACGGCATTTTATGTGATCGGAAACGACATGACGGTTACGATGGCTGCAGAAGCCGGTCAGTTACAACTGAACGTGATGGAACCAGTAATTGCCTTCAGCCTCTTTAGCTCTTTTACTTATATGTCTAACGCCTGCTATACGCTGCAAGAGAAATGTGTGGACGGCATTACAGCAAATGAGGAGCTTTGTAAGCAAATGGTAATGAACAGTATCGGCATTGTAACAGCATTAAACCCCATACTAGGCTACGAAGTAGCTTCCTCTATAGCGAAGGAGGCCTTGGCTACAGGAAAATCCATACACGAAATCACCGTATTAGAGCGTGGTCTGATAACGCAGGCAAAATGGGATGAAGTGTTCTCTATAGAAAACTTAATAAACCCAAAGTTTATCAACCAATAACTGTTAATAACTTTACAACTGAGAAAAAAAGAAGCCCGGAACATTCCAGGGCTTCTTTTTTACGTTATGCCAATCCGTGTGCTTAACGCTTCTTATCGGCTAATATTAACTACATCTTACCTCTCCTTATCTCTGTAAAGCGCTTCTCTCCCTTGCTGCAGGCAGCCTGGTCTTCGTGGTGGTGAAGCTGGACAAGCTGCTGTTTAAGCGGTAGGAAACTCTTGGAAAGAGGTTGTTGGGGGCGGAAAAGCCTCTCCTGCGCTGCTCAAACAACTCCCCTGCCGTTTCGAGTGAGCGGGAAAGCTACCGGGGATTCTGTTTAGCCCCATAAGGGATGAGATGACAAAAGAGGAGTGCCGCGTCTGAAGAACACCAGAAAGGCCCTTCCCGAGTGGCTATAAAAGCAAGCACCCCCTGCCGCTTTGGCGGAGGGGGTGCCTGGGTTGTTGGGGTTGGCGGCCACCTACTCTCCCGGCTGTGACACCAGTACCATCGGCGCGTCCGGGCTTAACTTCTCTGTTCGGGATGGGAAGAGG
>NZ_FZOQ01000030.1 GCF_900188175.1 Pontibacter ummariensis
AAACGCCGGAGCGTGATGAGGGGTTTTTGAACTGGTGGTACGTACTGCCTCCTGACCATTGCGCCTTTTACCGCCACCGCACCTTTGAGGTATACTTGCAGGAGACAGGTCATAAAATGACATGGAAAGATAAAAAGCGGGTAATCTTGCAAAAGAGACCTGCATGACCGCGATTGACAGCATGCTTGGCAAAGGTACGGCAGGCAGGACAGGAGAGTTAAGAGAAAGCCAACGGCACAAAACCAGACGGTGCTGAAAGAAGGACTCAGACTAAGCTCACAGGGCTGAAACTGTGGAAGCCAAGGACAGCCGGGGGAAACGCCTGGTTTACTCGCCCCTCCTTATCGCCCGCTACAACTCGTACAGGCGGAACGGGACTACCCTTCTATACCAGCGGTCCCCTACGCCTTTTCCAGGGCTACCTTAAGTGTGTTGCGTTCTATTTCCACAGCTTGTTTTTTTATCATTGTCGCTGGTACAACTGCTTTGCAAAAGCAGCTGTACTTCAATTGTTTTCGCTTATTACAGAGCGTAAAAAGTGACAAGGCCAAAAAGATGGAAACGACTTCTTTTCGGCCTTGTCGTACTTATCTTATCTTTCTCTTTAAAGTTTGTGCAGAGAAAGTCTTGAAAACAAGTTAACCGAAGCCGTAACACTCTCCACCCGTAGTTGCCTGGGTCTGGAAGCTGGTCCCCTCTTTATAAGAACAGTATCTGCCCTTTACTCTTTGGGAATCTCAAAAAAGAAGGTAGTTCCCTCGTTTTCCGCGCTCTCGAACCAGATTCTTCCCTTGTTTTACTCTGCTTTTAAAACGGTTACAGGTTCAACGTGCGCCGCCCTGATGGTTTGGGATAGGACAGTCAGTAGCCCGAATATGGCAACCAAACCAAAGCCTATGCTTACATTTATAAAACTCAAATCAACAAGACTGCTGCCTAAATCTTGTCTGATTAAATCACCGCCAAACAAGCCAGCCGGAACACCAATAAGTCCGGCAACGAGGATAAGAATGCCGAAATTTTTGGTAACTATCCACACCAATTCTTTATTGCTTGCTCCCAATACTTTTCTTATACCCAGTTCCTTAACGCGTGTTTCTACGGAGTAACTGGCTATACCTAAAATGCCCAGACCAGCTATTATCATGACGATAAGGGCTAAGCCTCCAAAAAAACCTATTCTATCTCCAATGCTTGAATAACCATCTTTTAAATTCTGAAGATTTGCTGTTTTTTCAGGAAAATGGTTTTCCCATATGGATTGAATAGCTTTAGTTGCTTCCAGTTCTGTATTTGGATTTATCTTTATGGTCAAGGTGGCTATTTCATTTGGCAAATACCGATATAGTAAAGGAGCTGTTTCGCCAATGATTTCATTGGGCATGATGCCAATGACTTGTACATAGGCAGAATCCAGTAATAGCGTTTGCCCCACTACATTCTCTGATTCAGTCGCCATCAATTTTGCGGCAGCTTCATTCACCAACACATATTGCTCAGTACTTTGGGGCATGTTTTCAGGGAAATTTTGTCCCGATTTTAAGCTGATGCCTTCTGTTTCAATTGTTTTTGGGTCAATACTTACGTAATACATTTCCAATGTTTTATCATTGAATGTTACAGAAGATTTGCCCTTTTTCATCGGTTTATAGTACCAGTTAGTCGCCAAAGTCGTTTCTACCTGGCTTAACTGGCTTATTTCGTTTTGTAGGTTTCCATATTTTTCACCTCGTAAATCAAGTGTCAGGACATTAGGTGATATGGTTGAGCTAATGATTGCATGATTTTTTATTTCATAATCGGCTAATATGACAACCAATATCATCAGCATGATGGTCACTGAAAATTGTACGACAATCAAAGCTTTGTAAATAGCAATACTCCGGAACAGCTTAATATTCTTCATTTTACGCAACACCTGTATGGGCTGAAACGCTGACAATAGCCATGACGGAAGTGCCCCAGCGACTAAGCCTGTGATAACTGCGTAGGTTAACAAGCCTAAAATCAAGATTGTATCATAAGAAAACGCCACATCCATATCGGGTATATAGTGCGTTAAAATTTCAACACATGGCATTGTAAACAACAAAGCAATCAGGGAAACAAGGGTCGATTCAGTTAAAAATTGACCAATAATTTGGCCTCTTGTTGCGCCTATCGTTTTGCGAACACCGACTTCTTTCGCCCGAGAAAAGGCACGCGCCAATGTCAAGCTGATATAGTTAAAAGCAGATAGAAGGGTTAAGGCTAGAATCAAAAATAGCTGTGTTTTGATGCCCGTCCAATCGGTGCCTGCATCGCGGTCATTTTTAATGTCATAGTTGCGAGGGGTAATGTCCTCTATGGGTTGTGCCAAAAATTTAAGATTGCTCTTATCCAATTTCCGATTATAGTTTTGGAGCGTGGTATTGAGCTGCTTTAAATGGTCTTCTGATTTTAAACGGGCGTAAATTGCTGAACTCTTGAAGTCTCCCCAATTTTGTGAACTATTAGGGAGTGCTCCTTTTTTTTCCAGCATTTTAGCAGCATTAATAGAAAGCATGGCCTCAATGGGTAGATGTGTTTCTAAAGGCGGGTCTTGAATAATTCCCCCAACGGTATAAGAACCTAAATTTTCAAATTGAACCGTTTGCCCTAAAGCATTGGCGTTGCCAAATATCTTTTCTGCTGTTTTCTCGGTTAAAAAAAGGGAAGTGGGATTAGTGCTTAGGCTTTGTGCATTACCTGACAGCAACCTAAAGCCAAAAACATCAAAGAAAGAAGGCTCTGAGAATTTTATATCAATAGGTACATCACCTCCGTCGGTTTGCAGGTTATGTTTTCCTGCCAGACGTACTTTTACCGTTTTTTTAACAAAGGAGATACTGTCCATTTGAGTCGCCAAGGGTAATGGAGCTGTTGCCCATTGGGTTTGTTCCACCTCATTTGTTTCCTGCGTGAGTATCCGTACTATTTGGTTTAATCTTGGATGAAAATGGTCTGTATCGTGATTGGCTTTTAGGCCTGTAAAAAGAATAACACCAACCGCCATACTCAATGACAAGCTCAGAATATTGACCAATGAAAAAAGTTTGTTTTTCCAGAGTATCCGTAAAGCGATTTTTAGATTGTTCTTTATCATGACTTAACATTATGACTTTTAATGACAATAGGCCAAGTACTGAGGAGAGATCCCTCTCAATTCTATTGAAAATGTTTATCTTAATTCTATAAGCTTACCTCGCTAATACCATGCTTTATGCGCCTTTATACTTAAGTAAAGGGTTCATATAAGTAAGAATATGGGTGATTTAGAATAACAACAACTAAATGTGATTAAATGCCCAAAATATGTGATGAAACCGATAAATGTTCCGGATCAAAGAAGCACATATTGCAAAACTGACTAAACAGCACATACAGTTGATACTGCGGCACTTACTTTTATCTCTGTGGGTGTTTGACGTGGAGAAGCTTATTGGTAGGATTGTCAAACGCTTCCTTGTTGTCTGGGAACATTTGTCGGGTTACACACAAGGGCACTGTTGCTAACGGTTCACAGCTTTATGAAGGCAGGGAGTTGATGTTCTGTTGCCTCACTTATTTGCTGTTGTTCAATAAAGATAATTTGTAGAAGCCAAATTCGTCAGCCCTGCTTTTCCAAAGCTGATGTTGTACGCATTGGCACAGACGTCACATAGGCATTTCAGGTGGTTCAAACTGCTTAAAATCTACATTCAACTTTAGTCCACCGCTCATTCGAACCAAACGAAATAAACATCAAATTGAGCCCAGCCATTTACCCATTGTATTCCTTAGTTTTTTATATGATAATGTAGTTTAGTAAACACAGTACTAATGATTTTAAATTTGAGCTGGTAAATACATTAACTAAAATCATGACCAAACATTTTCTTTTGATATTTGCCACACTTACAGTTGCTTTAACCTTAACAGTTTGCTGCGGAACAGAACAACAGTCTAACGCCTTTGACTTAGCTAAAGCCCATAAGGCTATTGAAAGGCTAGCAAAATTATTGGAAGAAGATTTTATTTACCCAGAAGTTGGCAAGGCTTATGCAAAAATGTTACGTGAGAATGTAGCCAGTAATACCTATTCGAAATTTAAAACTCACGTTGATTTTACGAGTGCAGTTACTGCCGATCTTCAAGCAGTCCATCCCGAAGGACACCTTAAACTTCAACATCAAAGCATTAATGTGTCGAATAATACAATGGTGACATCCGAAACCAATGGTGTCGGCAAGGCTGGTTGGATTGCTCCCGGTATTGCCTATATAAGTCTTCATGGTTTTACAGGGAACACTGAAGAGTATAACCAGTTATTGATTAGGCTTCAGGCGGTCCTTGATGATCTCTCAACAGCTAAGACTTTGATAATTGATGCACGTCCACATGTTGGAGGATCACTTCAGGAAATGGACATTATGTTTTCATATTTTTTTGATAAGCCAACGGCGTTGGTTTTAATGGATACACGCCTAGATGTGGAGAAAAGGGGTGGAAACCCTTTGACAGAAGGCAAGACGCTAAAGAGAATTGCAGGTCCCGAAGGAATTGTTCGCCGAGTTCATCAGGCAGTTCCATCAAACAAAGATACTGCTCTCAGTAAAGCCCAAATCTTTCTCTTAATATCTAATAAAACGGCCTCCGCAGGTGAGCACCTTTCATTGGCTTTGAAACGGACTAAACGAGCAACCCTTATCGGAGAAACAACTGCCGGAGCAGGACATTTTGGACGAACGACTTCCCTGGGAGGTGGTTATCAAGCTTTTATACCTGTTGGTCGCACTTTCGACCCAGATACAGAAAAAGGCTGGGAGCAAACGGGTATAGAACCACATATTAAAACTGCTGCCGAACAGGCATTTGATGAGGCTTTAAAGCGGGCCGGTGTTAACCAGTCAGCTGCTAAGAAAGCATTGGAATCATTGAAAGTAAATCAATAAGGCTCTTCCAATCTCTTGCCAGGCAACGGAGTTACTCTGCTTATCTGCACTGTGTTCGGCATAAATTTGACACCTTCTTTGTCTTTCACTCCTTTGCCGAACTCTTTTAACCTTCGTTGCATATTCTTTATCTAATATAGTAATAAACCACAAGCAATCAAGCGGACTCATAATCTTGTCCAAATCACAGGCGTCACCTGTATATAGACTTAGGCGGTCTTGCTGTTCAAATAATCGGAGCAGAGAGGGAGTCCTTGTCCCCGTAGCACTTGCCCTTCAGCCCCTGCTTTTTGTTGTCAGTCACGTTGGCAGGGGTGATGAGGAAGCGGACAAGCTGCCAGCACTGGTTTTTGATATGATGCCGCCCAGCCTCAAAAAGCCTGAAAGACACACCAATTTAAAAATTGAAAATGTGCCAACGATTAGTATATGCATAGCCCGCTGCGTAGCAAGGGATTTGTACATATAGTGTTAGAAGGATTGTTTTTCTTTTAGTATTCCTGAATAAGCACGTTTGTTGGGATATTTAAGGTCTTATGCAAACTCCTTATCATTTCTAATGTGAGCTTCCTTTTTCTGTTCAACACCTCGCTTACCCTGCTCTTGAAGCCTAGCACTCTGGCTAAGTCCTTCTGCTTTGATCCGAGTTGCTCCATTCTGAATTTTCCCGCCTCAATCGGGTCCGGTGCTTCAATTGGGAAATGGTCCTTATCGTAGGAGTCAATAAGAAATGAAAGCACCTCCAGTTCATCGCCCTCCTGCGTATCCGGTTCCACGTCGAATATATCTTCCAGCCTTTGCAGGGCCAATTGGTAATCTTCTTCTGTTTTTATCAGCTTAATATTCATTTCTTCTTTTATTAAGTTTTAGTAGCATCAACCTTGTCATATTCAGCATGCGTTCCGATGAACCGTATCCAGACAACACCATACTTGTAGTTGATTCAAAAGATTAGCCTATCGTTGTTCCCCTTTATATTGAAGACCATTCTGTTATCCTCCAGTATACTCCACCGGGGCAACATGCTTAAGGCATACAGGCACGTTGTGGCCAACAAAGGTTCGGCCGGTGTAGACGGTATGCGGGAGGAGGAGCTGGCTTTGATTTAACAGTTGGATTAAAGCGTAGCAAAAAATTCCATCGTATAATTCTTGGTCAAACGGCATAGCACTAACAGAACCGTGATACACCCTTACATCGTCACCATAGTGCTTTTTGGCCAGGTCAATGGCGGTTTCTGAAATCTCTATCCCAGTTACCTTAAGTCCAGCATCGGTGAAGATTTTTGCATTTCTGCCGTAACCAAACCCAGGTAATAAAATCTTGTTAAGCCTATTTTCTCTAAATAAGTTTAGGGTTGCGATTGCGGAATCTGCAGGCTCAAATCCCCACATAGTCTTTTTGTCTCTAAAACTTGACTCCCAGAATTCTGCCATAATATGCCCTGTAAATTCAAAATAAGAAGATATTTCTCTTTGCTTGTGGCTCACGGACTGGGCTTTGCCGTGGCGTAGCTACGGTAAAGGTGTGGTTAAATAATTTAGTTCTTATCTATTCTTCACAATTAGACTCTATTTTATTGAATAGATTTTGAAACTCCATTGTCATTTGCCCTTCTTTATTAAATCCATCCAAGTACTTCCTTTGCCTGTTGGCACAGTTCCACCAGCCATAGGTCATTAGGTCAATCTTGGCAAAAAGAAGTCTATCAGTAGAGTTTGACTGTATTTGGTACTCCTGTTCCAGCTTTTCAGGGGTTCCGCTTTTAGACTTTTTAACTTCAACGAGTTTCTTCCATTCAGCTAACAGAACTGTGGTGTCTTCTGTAATTAATGCATCTACATAGTTAACACATTCATCAGATAAGGGAGTGTTCTTCAGAAGAGCAGGATTTAAGTGTGCTTCTAATGTAAGCTTTTCCAGTTTATACACTTCTTTGAGCTGAAGAAGCGAGAGTTCTTTGTGCTTTCGCCAGAACTGGGTAGGTACTACATCTAAAGTCTTTAGTTTCTGGGTTGCTTCAAGGTACTCCTGTTCAAGCTTCTTCAGAGAATCCTGTATGTATTGGGCAGTGTAATACTCTGGATTATCTAAAGTAACATCAGTGTTTAAAGCTGTCACGCTGTTATATACAAACAGCAGGAAATAAGTATCCTTTAATTGTTTTTCTGAAAACCCATCAGGTTCATAGAACCCTACGTGATCGCAAAGCTCAGATTGCCATTCAAACTTTTTTGAACCGAACTCATCAGTCTGCACTTCCTTTCGTTCATTTTCAGAGAGTGCTCCCATTGATGTTGTACTGTTGGTGGTCACTTCCTTGCTTTGACATGAAATAATTAGCCAAAGAAGTACCACAAAGTAGCTGAGTTGACAAAGTCTGTTCTTCATTTATTTCATAACGGCTCTGCTATAAAGTGGCATAGCTAAAGTTTAGGTATGGTTAGGCACAGGAACTTCTTATGTTTTAATTTCTCCATATTCATATGTGTGGTATTTATCCTTCGCCATATATTCATCTACTATTTCGAAGGTTTTTATATCCACCCCATGTAAAGTTCTTCCCTTGTAGATAATCTTATCTTTAGTTCTTCCCCAGTTTTCTGAAATGATTTCAAAATCTGACAAGTCATCTATTGCTACAATGGTATGTCCATAGATAATATGATTTTTATCGTAAGCCCAAGGAAATTTATCAAAAGTCTTCAAACTTTTAGGGTCAGCCCCAATAATCTCACAATCATCGATGTTACTATAAAACCCAAAAAAATAGGCAGAATCACTATCCACAAAATAGTAGTTACCAATGTACTTTAATGTCTTTGGGTCAAAGTTCTCTATTAAGGTTGACTCTATATAGACATGATTGTTGTCTTTACCTAAAGTTAAGTTTTCATCTGTATCAATCGTCTGGAATGTTTTAGCATCGGCTTCTTCAATAAGCCTTTCATAACTACCACTCCCTTCATTCCAACCTTTCAAAAAGACCTTATTATCCTTTACAATATATTCTTGTTCGCAACCAAAGAGTATAAAGGACAATAAACTTATGGCGATTGATTTTTTCATTTTATTATGCCTAACGGCTCTGCTACAAAGTGGCATAGCTACTTTATAGCTCTTGTTGGGAGATGTAATTCTTCTATCAACTTCTAATCCTTAAATCTCCACAATCTGCGGATTCCATCCTGATTGGAAATTACCAAAGAGTCCTTGTCTGCTTTGATTACTCTGGTCTTAAAAAAGGGAACGTTATCCTCAATGTATATCAGTGTATCGTTTCTAAACTCATATTTTATATACTCGAACGCGTCTACAAAGAGTATTGAATCTTCTTCGATGTTAAAGCTTGCATTTTCAGTTTCTCCTGAGGTCCATACACCTTTTATATCTTCCTTAGTAAATTGAACTTGGGTTCCTGAGTTCTGTGATTCTATTGTTGGAGAAGAAGTGTTGTTTTGATGTTGGTCAATAGATTCATTTTCTATCTCTTTTACACTACAGCTTATCAGAAGCAGTACAAAAGCAAAGGTGTATATTTTCTTCATCTATTAATTCTTATACCTCCCAACGCCCTGGACTATGCGGCTGCAAAGCTGCCGTATAGATTTTGTTGGCAGTTATTTTATTATCTAATAATTAAAGCTTCCAATACCAATGAAAAGAATCCTGGAAACAGCAGAAGAATAAATGAGTAACTGTCTTCAGCAAGACTTCCCTTCACCATGTCCCAACATTGAACAAACCTAAAAGGCCTTCCTAAATGGGAAGGCGTAGCCGAAACCTAAATTATGCACTTGGTTGGCGGCCGTTTTTATTCATTATCCATTTAACTCTGCTTGTATGTCTGCCAGATACACTTTATCCAGTGGTTCGGTGTATGAATCTAATCTTTTATACCCCTTTAAATAAAGAGCTTTAGCCTTTTCCATATTCTCCTTAAAGCTTTTATACTGACCTGCTTTTTTGTAAATGAGTCCCAGATAGTAATAAGAATCCGCTAAATAGCTGTTAAGTTGAATTGATTTTTGTAAATCTTTTAATGCTTCGTCAGTGTAACCCATCTCCATTTTAAGAACTCCTAAATGCAGAAAGTCATATGGCAGCGGGGAGTAGTTGTCTTGTTGTAGCTGGTTCTCAATAATAGAGATTGCTTTCTCTTTCTGCCCAATAGCTTTATAGCATAAGGCTTTTACAATGTTCAGGTGATAGTCTCCATTTTGTGAGTAACCTATATCATACTTCACCAGTGAATCTAACTTTTCAATATCCTGAATAGCTCCCTTGTAATCTTTAACAAATTGGTATCTGCACCAACCTCTGTAACCCAAGCGTCCGGTTGGGTTTAACGCAACAGCTTTATCGATCAATTTCTTCCAAGTAATTAAGTCTCCACGCTTTAAATATGGAACAGATTTTTCATAATAGGCATAATCCAGAGAGGGGCATAGCTCAATGGCCTTATCAAATAAGCCCTGTGACTTTCTTGATCCTTGACCACCCTCTGCTTCTGTAGCTAATAAGCAAGCCTGGTAACAAGGGTCGTTTTCGGTACTATCAATTTTATAAAAGTTACAGTTTGGCTGAGAAAAGGTCAATGTTGGAAAACTTAACATCAGAATTATTAATAGGTATCTCATGGCATTATTTCGACTAAACTTCCACCCTCAACTTTAAATGTCAAGTACTGATAATAATCATAACTCTTTCCTTGATGTTCTCCAACCATCCAACCAGACATTCCCTTTGTTAAATTCAATAGCTGGTTTTTTAAATCACTACTAAATTCCTTTTCGTTAAAGTCATTGCCCATTTCCTGTACTCTAAACCTTCCGAGTCTCCCTTCACAGTTTACGATAAATCTTATGGTAATGTATCCTGTATCTTTCTTTAATCCTTTTGATTTTAGCTCTCCTATGAAATACTTATTAATCGCAAGCTTTTCTCCTTCGTACTGGATTCCATTTCCGAAATTATAATATTGAAGCACATTATTGTCATCGCATACTTTAAAATCAGGGTCATCAATCTTGGAGTTGAAATAGATGTCACCTACTTGCATAGGGTATTCTTGTTTTTTCTTTTGCCCTTGTCCGCATGAATAAAGTGTCGCCAAGAGAGCTGGTATTATTATCCATCGTTTCATGTGTAATTTCTGTCTCATCATAATGGCCACCAACGTGCTCGTGCAGCCGAAGCCCGTAGCGAAGCAAGGGTTAAGGCTGAACTGTGTTGGCAGAAGTTATTTATTTTCTTTCAAGAACTCTGACTACTTCGCCCCTTGTTGCTCCCTTAAATAATGGGCGGTATTCAACCGAAATGGGGAAACCTTCAATCCTTACGAATGAAGTGCTACTGATGGGCCTTATCTCTAATTTATCATCTGGAGCCATGTCAGGGGCATGAGCATGCGTTCCAATACGGGTGTAGTACTTGCAGTCTTCAAAAAAGACTTTGAAATTGATGCCTCGATAAGCTTCTTTTGTATGAGAGTTGAAAAGTTTCAAACTGTCTCCGTAATATAAATACTCATACTCCACATATGATGTAGATGTATCAGAATAGACTAAATGGCCATCTTTGTTGTAATATTTCTCAACTTCGCTTTCTGTACTCCATAATCCTTGAAGAAAACTATGCATCATGATAACTGCCTGTTCACTTTCCTCGCAGCAGGAAGGCTCTATTTCTTCCTTTTCCTTACAGGAAAAAAGCAGTGTGCCCATAATCAATGATATTAATAATCTCTTTTTCATCTTATATTGATTTGTGCCAACGAACTGGTGTAGACGATGTGCAAGGCGTAGCCGAGCATAGAGTATACACATGGTTGGCACTTAGTTATTTTTTCAGTAGCGCTACGAGTAGAGCAATTAGCGCCACACCTAACGCTACATAAGTTAATTGATTATTACCGCTTTCTTCTTCTGTTTCTGATGCTTTAGTCTGATTCCTATAGGCAGTAAGTATAGCGTACTCGTTCATCCAACTTTTCAGGTGCAGAGGAAGTTGTTCTTGCTCTTGGGTCTCTACCAGCTCTTCTATTTGTAGAGAATCGAGATGCTCACTTGGGAGAGGCGGCACATAGCTGAATTCTGGGTTGGAGAGATTTCTGGATATGCTACAGCCATCGATTTCGGGTATATAACCATTCTCATTCAAACTGGTATAAATAATCCACATACCCTCAGTTACAGACTTTGAACAAGAGCTGGTCGGATAGTTATAACCAACTAAAGTGGCAGCGCCTGCTTCACCTTTGATAACATCAAGAACTTTTACAGTATAAGTACTATCACTAAGGCTGATAACATCACCAACAAACACTAAAGAACTTTCTTTAATGTTTTTATAAACTCTCTCAGCTTTCCAGTTCTTGCCAATGAAAGGGACACATGCACATGCAAAAACACTGTGATTCGATAGCGTCACACCAACTACTAATACAAGTACTTTTATATAAGTCATAATTGGTACTAACGTTACTCGTGCAGCAAAGCTGAAGCGTCAGCAAGGCTTACTGCTACACCTTGTTGAGCTTTCGTAATTTTTTTAAATACTCTTCTACTACTGCATTAAACTCACCTACTGAAAAGGCAGGAACCCCATTATCTTTCTCCACCTTTTTACAATTCATATTCATGTAACTCTCCAATTTTAAGTTTTCCTTCAATGCTTAGCTTCTTGGGCAAACCATACTTCCAATTCTTAAATGTATCTGTGGTTTTCAGCTTCCCTTCATTTATTTCTACTAATCCACACGCTTTAGCTGATTCTACACTTTCCGTAAATTCTTGATAGGTAAGAATGGCATGATTCACATAGTCAACATAGCCAATGATATCCAGTAAACTCGCTCCTTCTTCACCCTTTTCTGAGTGAAATACAGACTTGATTACCAAGGAGTGAGTGTTGCTAAATTCCATTTTCTTTAACTACACATGCAGCCCAACGTACTGGGCTAAGGCATGCTTTTGTGTGCTTTAGGTGTGGATGGGCGAAGTTGATTTATTATTTCACTAATTAGTGTCAAATTTTAGTTTTAAATACTTTTCTCGTTATAAAAATTAAAATCATTAAAATAATTGTTAACGACAAGAAAGAAATATCGGTCTTCACTGGTATTCGATGTCCAGAACCATGAAACATTCCCCATAACAATAGCGCAGCAATTAAAAGTATCGAAAGAGTTAGAGTCAGTAGTCGTCTTATCAAACTTATCTTTCGTTCTGTCATCTTTTGATATCTTATCAATTTTCGTTCTTCTTCATCAATTACGCTCAACGGTACTCGTGCATAATGTGGGTGAGGCATAGCCGCAGCCTAAACTATGCACTTTGTTAGCAGGACATGTTTTTTAGCTATTTTTTTGTAAACTCGTTAGTCTGGATAGCTTTATCTACCACTACGTTGCCAGTCCCATCATTATATACAGGAACTGTATTTTGCACCCACGTCATTTTAGAAGCTGAGATAGCAGTAATCTCATGTGGTTCCGTTGTATTGCCGTTAATTTTGAATTTGATGTAGTCTTTCTCCTTTTCCTCAAATATCTGATAATCACCCGAACGCATTTCTACAAGTTGCCCATCGGCAGAAGGAGCCAACATCTTCATGGTCTTCCCATCAAATCTGAAAATCCATCCCTCAGCCCCTATTTCCTGATGAACCATGTTCCCATCCTCATCATAAAAGTTTGTCGTGATGTTTAAACAAGTCCATTCTCCTTTAATAAATTCGCTGGGTGTGCCTGGAGTTGCTGCCTCCTCTTCGCAGGCAGTAATGAATAATAAAATAAGGAAGGAAAGTAGAAAATGCTTTTTCATAACTTAATTTTTTATTGATGGTTAATTAACTGCTAACGGCTTTGCTATGGTGCGTTTATGCACTGTAGGTTTTGTTAGCTGTCGCTTTTTTTAATGTCAATTCTATACTTCACTGTTTCTCGGCCTGTATCACAATTCAATTGAACTGATTTATTATCAATCTCGACCATTTCCCAAAGGACAGAAGGAACACTCTTTTCTACTATGCTTAATTCTAAAGTTTCAGAATTGATGAATACCAGGTTTGTATTAGGAGTATCAATGAAATTCCATTGTTGCAGAAACAAGCCTTCCCCATACTGAAAGAACCAGTCGCCATATACCTTGTCACTTAGACCATAAATAAACGGTTCACTTTTTAGTGAGAAGTAAGCAGGTCCAAAGCGCACTTCTCCGTTATACTTTTGATATAGTTTAAGCTCATTAACTTCTTTCCAGACTGTTCATTGCTCGGCTGCAGACCCACCAGCAAACAGAACTTTCATTTGTTCTTTCTCTTCCTTTGTCATTGTTAGTCTTTGGAAGATTGACAATAGGCCTGCAAACAACATGATGATGAGTCCACCTATCACAATGATTGGATAGAGAGCTAAATTAGCTATTGTTAGCAGTGGATTTAAGAATCTATTGCCTTCTGTGCGCTTTTTGATTGCGCTAGTTTGCTTTATTTTGAATTGTTGCAGCATTCTTAATTAAAGTACCAGCTAACGGTCTCGTACAGGCTGCGAACGAGGTATAGCCGAGTATGGAGCCTGTGCCGTGTTATGTGGTGCAGTTTTTTAGTGAGATTCCGATACTAGGCTATCTGCGAGTTTTACATCGAAGTTAGACAGAACTAAATATATTTTAACTTCATATTCAAGATCAAGGTAACTCTTCGACGTTTTTAGATATAGTCGAAAAAAGAGGAACCCAAGTGATAATCAATAGAATCATTAGGAGGAAGATGTTGATGTTTTTATCTCCTAAAATGGAAGAAGCTATAAACCCACCTAAAATAACACCGTCGATAAAAAAGGCGAGTACTATCAATTGGATCGCTTTAGCTTTAAAGAGTAATTTCCCAACTTTTACTTCTCTCATATTTTTCTTTCTGTTGTGAGTCTTTTCTGATGAAATGCAATAAATCCTCTATCACTTTGCGTAAAGCAGCCTAATTTTTCGCCCTTTAAAAATTCGTACTAGATGAACAGTTCAGCACTCAAATCTTCTTTCTATTAATTTTCTTTGCCACATAATGTGTTCGTGCATAATGTGGGGAGGCAAAGCTGATCCCTAATTATGAACTGTGTTGGGTGCTGGCGTTTTTCATTTTTATTACTTTCACATCTACCTTTTGATTAGATGGCCACATATGAATTTCATAAAAGTCATTCCCATCAAGTCCATCCTCACTAAGCTTATCAAGATTACCGTAGTAAATTCTGACTCTATAAGTTCCTTTATTAACTTCGATTCTCTGTGCTTCTGGAAAATAATCCGTACAACCTGCTACCACTATTTTTCCTGAAGTTGCTTCTAAGTCACATTCATTAATCTGCTCAAAAGGAGTTAAGTCAAAGGGTAACTCTGGTTCTGAATCAAAAATTTGTATAGTAACAGGAACATCCATATTTCTTGCTGTTCCTACCCCAATCGTTCCTGGCGCCAGAGCTAAAAGTTTGTCAACAGCCTCTTGAGTCCAAGAATCTGAAAGATTTCTTTCCGCCAGCTCATCTTGAAGATAGAACTGAAAGTAATCAGCAAATAAGTCTGTTTTGATTTCTTTTATCTTCATCTATAATTTCGATTGCACCCAACGGTGCTGGTATATGCGACTTGCGAGGCTTTAGCCGAAGCATGAAGTATATACTGGGTTAGCAACTTTAATTTTTTATTCTTTAATAAGTATGACATCCGCAGTTTTGGCTATCTCACCGCTGAACACCTTCCTCTCTTCCTTGCTTCTGTGCGGAGTGAAGTTGATGAGCAAGCTGTTGCTTATTCTGCTCAGTTCGTCAATGTTGTAAGTATCCATGTACTCGTATTTATCCTCAGCCATTGCAGAGGAATATAAGATGTGCCTTTCCCTGATTGTCTTCAACTCTTTGTCCGTCTCCAATATGGCCAAACCGTTCGTGAGAAAGATTCTTTCTCCAATGATTATAGGGTTAGTCGTGTTTTGAAGCGGTTTAGGGTATTTCTGTACTTCTGCCTTAACCGTGTCCAGAATATAGACATACCCCACGTTCGCATTATCCTCTGTTACCATGTCAAAGATTGTGAAGCCTACCTTGCTTTTGTCAATCACGACTTTGGAGATGTCATAGGCTTCTGTTTTGAATAAGCTTTTGCCGTTCTGCTTAATTTCAAGGTCGTAGAATTCTTCTTTGGTGGGAGAGTCATGGATATCAAGTGTGTAAGTGCCGAGCCTGTAGGTTCCAGTTTTTTCTATGCGGATTGTGTTCTGGTCTATGCTCTTTGCTGCCTTAGCTACGGTAAAATATGCTGTGTCTGCTTTGTCAGGGAGCCTGCCGCTGGTAGCGGTTTCTCCTTTTTCAACTGAACTATCTGTCAGCTTTATGGAACTAACTGAATCTTCAATAGGCGAACTACTGTTGCTTTCTGTGGTACAACTCAACTGTCCGATAAGTAGGAGAATAATAGCTATAGCGGTAAATCTCCTTTTTAAATTCATCTGCAAAATTCAATTCTATTTATTGGTGCTAACGGGTGGTGCTATAATATGAGCAAGGCGTAGCCGCAGCTTAGATTATGCACAGGGTTATGGCTTATTGTTCTTTTGAGCACAAGCACTAACTTGATGTTAGAACTAATTTTGAAAGAGCAGCTCAAAAGAGATGTTGCTTTATTCTTTTATCCACCTACTTATTTATTAGCCTTACAATCCCATCTATGATTCCATAGAAGCCAACTAAAAAGAAAATTAGCCCACTTAGAAAGACTTTTAACGTAGCTGGATATATCATACTACCTGTGTCGCACTTCCAAAACTTATTATTTTTCATAACTAAGATTCCAACTGGAATGAAAAATAAACAAAGCAAATGACCCAAGTTCATGATACAGATTCGCAGACAATTTTAAATTAAATACCCCATAACGTACTTGTATAAACGACGGCGAGGCCGTCGGCCGGTGCTGACGTTTACATGTGGTTAGGCGGTGTATTTTCTAGTTTTAAGCCAGTGAATATGACCTAAAATTTGTTTCCAATAATAGCTTTATTTCTTTAAAATTTTCAGTTTCATTTTCCTTTACATGAAGGATTTTTCCAGACATGAAAGTAAGATATAAATGGTGAGTATCGTGCCGATTCAATGGAGTTGTAAAATGCCATTTTTTTAAATCTGCTAGATTATATAATTTCTTTGTTCTTAAGTATACCCTAGATACAATCATTTGATTTTTTAACAATTGTATTTCCTTTAAACTTATTAAATTATAAAGAGGCAATAAAACAAGTGAAACATTAACTATTACTAATAGAATATAATTTAACCATTGGGAGTTAGGGTCAGCGTTATTTAATGGGTTTTTAAAGATTAAATAGTTTAAGCCTATTCCAAGTAAAATTGTTAAAAAAGAAGTCGTGGTAAACTTAGTTCTTGTTTTCACTTATATATTTATATTTGAAATTATATACCGCCTAACGGTTTGTACATAAAGCGAGCGAGGCGCAGCCGTAGCTTGGCTTATGTGCTGGGTTAGCAGAGATTTTATTTGTACAGATTAGAATAGTCTTCATATGTCCTTAACTGATGCGGAGCCAACTGCTGAGCCATTTCTCTATCTTTCTCTGCTTCTTCTCTTTTCCCAAGTATAAATTTGGCGGCACCTCTATTATAATAGGCACTGTGTAGATATTGAAAATCAGGCCCATTTTTGATTACCTCGCTATAATCTTCTATGGCGAGTTCGTATTTATGCTGGCTTAACCTGCTATCAGCTCTCCTGAATAAAAATTCTGAGTCATTTGGGTATGCTTCTAACGCATCAGTCAGCATTTCTTCAATTGTAGAGTCACTACTATGGATATGGATATTAGCCCAATACAGCTTTACATATACATTTCTGTCTCTATAACCTTTTTCTATCGCTCTTTCAAAGTATTCTGCCGCTTGTCTCTTTCCCTGTACATCTATGGCATCATTGCCTTCATCAGATTTTTCTATACCTAATTGATAGAGCGTTTTTGCGGACGTGAAAAAGTAAGGGTCTGATAAAATGTATATAGCGGTTCCAAGTATTATAGTGATTATTATAAATGGAATCAGCTTTTTCATTTTACTTCTATACTTTAATTTACTGCTAACGGCTCTGCTTTGCGGCTGGCGGATTAACGAGTAAAGATGTTGATTCTCTTAGACCGAACAGCAAAGTAATATAGTGATAATAAGATTTAAACCCGCCTGACGTGAAGGTTTTGTTAGGCGTAGAGACTTCTTTCTACTGCTTCTGACCTTTATATACTGGTGGCGGCAAAGAGTTGGGTGGCAGGGGGTGTAACGGCAGCACGTGCTTTCTTGCTAAACTATCAAAAGTGGCTATAAGGGAAACTGTGTCCATTCCCTTTGCCCTCATTCCTTCATCTACCTGGTACCGAAGCAACGAATCAGAAACAATTTTCAATGCTCCTTCAGCCCTTCTTGGGGTAAAACTTACCACTCTTACTCTTCCGTCAGTTGTAATAAGAAGCAGCATGTAATCGAACCCATGGTATATTCCTGTCTCTTCTGGATTTAGGTTGAATAATGATGTGTCAGCAGGATAGCTCTCAGCCAGTTTAGGGAATATTTTTGCTAAATTCTCATCAGTTGTAGTGAAGGCGTGTAATGGAGAGTTGAAGCTGTCTCTTTTAACAACTGTGAGAATATTATCTGATGCTACTAATTCATGTAGGCTGGCAAGATAGAAATCGTACCCATCTCTTGTTGGCTTTTCTCTGTAAGAGTACCCAACAAGAGAAATCTTTTCTATAGAGGCTGGCTCCGTTTTAGTTGACGGCTGGGAACAACTCATTATGAGCAACAACACAAACAGAATTTGATATTTCATTTCTTTAAGCCTAACGTTCTGGACTATAAAGTGCTTTAGTACTTTATAGGTGTTGTTGAGTTAAGGTATTCTTCGAGTTTTATTCCCCTGATTGTAGTCCAGTACTCTTCTCTTACATCATCATCGATGGCTACCGATACTTTGTTTGCCCAATGGTAGTCACCACCTTTCTTTTTGCAACCAGACACCCAGTATTCTTCGCCTGTTTCTGTGTCAAAGAAATTACCTGCTATTTTCTCGCTTCCTGCCCGCTGTAAAGTTTTGTCCTTATAGTACACGGTCTGCATAGTTCTTGAAAACGTTACTCTACCTATTCTGGCTTCTCCTGTTTCCTTATTTTCAAGGTACATTATTCGAGTTTTCATAACGCCAATTGATACATGACTGTGGACAATTCTATACTTACTACTTTGACTCAACGGACTGGGCTTTGCGGTGGCACAGCTACCGTGAAGCTATTGTTGAGTATTGTTGTTTTTATTCGGCAACTCTTCATTTGGGTCAAATTCAGCGTTAAGGCGTTTAGCGTTTTCCTCAACTGTTGTCGTAAAGCCTATTTCTTTTCTGCGCTTGTTCACATTCTCCACGTCTTCAATGGGCCAGATAACTTGCTCCCCTTCTGGTCTTACCCAACTCGCTGCCTGAGTACCGTAAATCTGCTTCTTTCCCTGAAACATCAGTAGCCTGTCACGCATCTTGGCCGCATCAGTAGCACTTGCTTCGCCTTTCTTAGCCAACTCTTCCATCTGGGGAAGGTATTTTTCAATTGTTTCTGTGTTAGAGTGCTGTACCACATAAAATATGGCGCTGGCAGCCTTTTCTCCAATTCTGCTTTTAGGTAGCCATCCGAATTGCTCGATGATAGGTATAACTCTTGTCTGATTAACTGAGTCAACAGCCATCACTTTCTTAGAATAAGCTATACTCGCTTCAGGGCTGCTTATAGTATCCCAGTCAATGTTGCGGATACTTTGGTCTAGATCGTACACTTCTTCCAACTCCCTTTGTAGTGCTGCATAGTCTGGCTGCTGCTCTTTAACTGATGTATCGGAAGTGTTATCAACTGAGAACTGGCACCCAGCCAATAGAAACAGGATAATAATAGATTGTTTTAACTTCATAGTTATCAATATTACTCAACGGACTGGCCTAAACTGTGGCATAGCTAAAGTTTAGGCGTGGTTAGGGTTCTGTTGTTCTTTCTTTTCAGCCATGACAGAAGAAGGTAATAGAATTCCCAAAGCATTACTGTCGTCCATAGACTGTAAAGGAAGTAGTTGAAAATTCTTTCTCTTTCAGGTATCAGAGGGTGCCCACCGAATGGATTAGATTCATTAACGTAAATCTTCAGAGTCAAAAGAGCTGTAGCAAAAGCAATTATTGGAAGCATTACCACAACCCTTTTTCTTAAATCGCTTTCAATCAGCGCGGCACCGATACTAAGGTGAAGTCTGTAAAAAAGAAACACCCATAATAAAAGCGCAAAGAGAACACCAAAACCTGCATTGTAAATCATAATGAAATAGCCAATTACGCACGCAATCCCAACGCCCAAGGTATAGTACCCTAAGCTTTTTAGGTAATGCGTGAGTCTGTTAACTAATTCAACATCTTTCATAATTTCTATTGACCCTAACGGGTTGTACAGAAGGTGAGCAAGGCGTAGCCGAAGCATAACTTCTGTGCTGGGTTATGCAGAGTAGTTCTTCAGGTTTCATACTTTTCCCACAAGCTTACAGCTTAGCAACTTACTCTGATACAGTTTTGATAATAATAGGTCTGTATTCCAAAGAATAAATGGTATCTGGCGTGGCAACATAGCTCCCAAGCCCCCTCTCAGAACTGCCCATACAAAGTACCTCATAATAGGAGCTATCTGCTTTCAGAAGAACACAGTGGTATAAGCCTTCATCTTGTATAACTTCCTGTATGGCTGAATCAGATAGAAAGCCAACTTCTCTTTTACTGTCGTTAAGCTTTCGCTGAACAAAACTTGCTTGACCGAATATTGGGGAATAATCAGTCAGTGCATAAGGATTATGTATCCAAACTATGGTTCTGCTTTGGATATAGCAATTTTGATTAATCAGATATCCTACAACGAAGTAGGTTGTGGAGAGCCAAATTGCTGCACCAACTGCTGCTAATGCTCCTTTCTTCATTCAGTAATTCCTATTTTGCATAACGGCCGCGTGCATAAGAAGCCTGAAGCGTCAGCAAGGGTTACTTATGCATTGTGTTATATGGCCTTTTTCTTCTTATCTTTCTCTATTTGATGTCGCATGTAGTAAAACCCTCCTCCTGCCGCAGCAATACCTACTATAGCGTCTATACCTGTATAGTGAGCGATGAACCCCGCAGGGACTCCAGCTATCACTCCCCCAATCAAAGCATACTTCACATACTTCCTGCTGTCGCTCTGCGTCTCACGTAGTAGCTTATTATTTATGCTATGATAGTTAAAGTTGCTTATGAGAGCCTGTTGATAGTTTAAGATGAAGTTTTCCCAGAGTTTTTCTTCTTTAGTTGTAACAGCCTGAGAAGTAGGAGTAACATTGCATAGTACATTAACTTCAGGGCCTTTTATTTCAATATCCGTAAGGCTCTTCCACTTCAGCGGATTGTATGTGAACATATTCTGAAGCGTACTGCCCCTTCTAAATGTCAAAGAGTCTGGTGTACTGCTTTCAAGCTTAAAGCCTTGGCTAAGGAAATAATCCTTTGTCGCTTGAACTACCTCAGCCTTCGGTTTATCTGTTTTGAATTTTAGTATTGTTTTCATTATTGATTTGAAATGCCATATAACGGCTTGTACATAAGGCGAGCGAGGTATAGCCGAAGCTTGACTTATGTGCTGGGTTATGTAGTGTTTTTCTTTCTTCTATGGCAGGTTGTCCCAGTCGACTTCTGGATTATTAAGTAACGACTGAAGATAATCCCTGTCTGGACTTACCAATGTTCCGTAATCAGTAGCCGATGGAATGACAACTTCAAAAAGATAGTCACACTTAATTTTCAGCAATTCATACCTTCTGTTTCCTTTGATTTTATCCAAGTCTAAGTAATCTGGCGGCAGCTGGTTTAACTGTATTAATTCAATTCCCCCTTTCCAATCAGGCATCAAGGGCTTAAATTCTTCTGTCGGCAGAATGAAGTCAAACTTCAGTCCTTTGGCAAGAACATTTAGATTCTGCACTTCTTCTTTAACTGGTAGACTATACTTCTGCCATTGGAATCCACTTTCTGTTGTATGGTTATGGACCCAAACATACTTATGGCTGTCCCGAATCAAGTACTTGAGGATTCCTGTAGTAGCAAAGTCAAGAACTATCCTATACCTACCATGGGCGGTCTCTTTGATACAGTTTATGTTCTCTTTAAAGTCTACTTCTTTCATGATGCAAATACTACATAACGTTTAGTACAGGCTGCGGGCGAGGCGTAGCCGAGTATGGAGCCTGTGCAGTGTTGTAGAGGGTTATTTTTTGTGCTATTCCAAAACGTAAAAGATTTATCTAGCTAATTCATAATTGCCTAGGCAACAATTTTTATACTTTTTACCGCTGCCACACGGACACTTTTCATTTCTTCCAGTTTTTCTTTGTTTTGTAGTTCTGGTTCCAAAATCAATTATGTCACCTCTGCTCCCAACCTTCGGAAGATTTTTAACTAGTTCATCCATTCTTTGTGATTGAGCCCATTCATGTTCCAGATTAACTCCGAACTTGACTTTCGGGAAAAAAGCTCCAATACATATTCCAAACCAGGAGGTAGCTTTTTGAGTGTATTTTCTTTGCTCACAGTGGTTCCGCAATCGAGGCATCGATATTGATGGATGATCGTCATTACAATGAATCGCTAACCCAGTTCCCATTTCCTCGAATGAAAGGGTTAAATCATGATTTTTCCCATCCTCCTTGCTGCGCTTGATTAACTTAGGAACTATAGCATTAATAGTGTCAACAGTTTTGCCACTGAGAGTAAGTAAAAAGAAGCCTAAATCTACAGTCTGATCATGCTCAAGTGTCTCTATCTCTTTTACTATCTGATCATAAACAGTTCCTCTATACTTAGTCAAAATGCCTTCTGGTGTATCTATTCCAGGAACACCCTCACGCCTAGTTAGCATTGCTAGATCAAGATCAGCACATAAATCATCCTCAAAATACATCCCAGAGTACTCATTATCCATCCACAGATTTCGTTTCAAATGATGTGAAAGAATAGTTAGCTCATGTGTCGAATATATCTTCTCACCATAAGATGTCCGTCTATTTATATAGCTAAGGAAGTGCAAGGGAGACTGTAACATTTCAGTCATTACATCAAGCATAAAAACATCCATGACAAATGGAGGCTTAATACAGTTTGTTGTCTTATACTTTAAGAACTGTCTAGCTTGGGTAGCAAGAGCGGGATAATGTTCAGAGACTACACAAAAAGGATAAATTTCTTTAAACTCCCGATGTATGTTCAACTCATTACCATTTTCATCAATAAGTTTATGATTCTTATTAGTTAGAAGTGTAGCGCAGAGGTATGCTTGGTCATAAGCACTTTGAACTGCTTTTTTAAAATCATTCTGTAAGTGACTGTCGTTTCCCTTACGGGCCGCTATTGTGAGCTTCTTTGATTTTGCCTGTAAAACTATTGCTCTATTAGCAAATACAACTAATACATCAATTTCACCTGCCCACTTCTTTCTCGAAGTGTAAATGTTAATATTGGTAAATACTCGGTGTTCTCCGAATACAAGCTTTAACCTATCTGCAGAAAATGTCTCTGCAAATTTGCCTCTATGCTCCATTGCAGTCGGGCGATATCTTTCGTCATCATGTAGCCAGAAAAAAGGTGTCTCATATAGAGCCTGCATGAGGCTGTAGTTTTGAAACAATAAATATTCATTATTAGAGAGTTCAATTATAGGGTAGGCATTTGTTGGATTATAGTCATCTAAAGAGTTGAAGACGCTCATATCAGTTGGTGCTACAAATGATTCTATCACCTTCAATACTATTTCCTCTTCAATTTGGGAGGCACTGCTTAATTCTTTTACAGTAAATTTAAAAGCTGGAAGAAAACTCCACTCATTTGGAGCTTTATCGACAAGCTCAAACATCGTGTTATTGATTTTGCTATCTTGAAGTTCCTGTGTTGTGGTTGCTACAGCAATAGCCTGTTTTATAGTAAACCCTTTGTTTTCAATAAACCAATCATCATCCTTTTGATATTTTACTTCTGAAAAGTCTCTGTACTGAAAAAGGTAAGCTCCTTCTCCGCCGTAAAATATTGGTTCTCTTAGAAATGCACCACTTTTGAAAATATCTAAATTCTTATCTTGTAAATTTTCAAAGTCAAAAGCTTCATCAATTGACGGCATTATTGAATGATGAAGTTCTTCTAATAGAGTTTCTGTTCTGTCTATATAATTTTGTACAACTTCGGGTGAGGGCAGTTCGGCATTAATTCTTTTTTTGCAAGCAAGGCCTAATAGCGTTGATATTTCTATTCTCAATAATCTATCTTTTGAAAATTGCTGTAATACATCATCAACAGACATTGCCTCTCCATACTTAATTGTATTATCTCTAAAGCAGAAATATGCTATAGCATGTACATATCCTGGAGAAATACATAGTTCAGCTAGTTCTAAAAAAATCTCATGTTCTGATCTTCTTTCCTTTGGCATAAACAGGAACCTAAAAAGTTATTCTGGAGATAATATTCTTTAACTGGTTTGTTATAATACTCTACAACTACTGGCTAGTAGGAGTACCTACTCCTACTAGCTGCACTATATGTGGTGTTGTACTGCTGCTTTTTTACTGTGCTTTTTTCGCAGATGCTTCACAGTCTTAAATACATAGCGCAGCCTCAATATAGGGCATTTCTACAAATTATCAAGCGGACTCACGATTTTATCCAGCGCGTAGCTGGTCACGTGAGTGTACACCTCTGTAGTTTTGCTCGATCTGTGCCCGAGCAGTGTCTGGATGTAGCGCAGATCCGTGCCCTGCTCCAGTAAATGGGTCGCGAAAGAGTGCCTGAGCGTGTGCGGGGTGGCGTTGGTTTTTACACCTGCTTTTTTCCGGCAGGCCTGAAACACGTTTCTGAGGCTGTCTGCCGTATACTGCCCGCCGAACTGTCCCTCAAACAGCCATGCCTTTGGCCTGTACTCCTTGTAATATTGCCGCAGGTTCTCCAAAAGCTTCTGCGACAGTACGGTGGTGCGGTCTTTCTTGCCCTTTCCGCCGCGGATCAAAAGCAGGTTACGGTCAGACTGCACGTCCGTTAGCCTCAGGTTGATCACCTCGCCAATGCGTAGCCCGCCGGCGTAGAGCAGCTGCAGCATGCAACGGTGCTTCAGGTTGTCGGTGGCCTCCAGTATGCGCTTTACTTCCTGCTTGCTGAGCACGGTGGGCAGGCGGTCGGGCTTCTCGGGGCGCTCCACCTTGTTTAGCTGCACCTCGTGGCGGCCCAGCAACCGCTGGTAGTAAAACTTCACGGCGTTGATGCTCTGGTTCACAAAAGAGCAGGAGTACCTGCCGGCCTGCACCAACTGCCGGTGGTATTGGTTAATATCTTCCTCAGTGAAGGCATTCACCTGCTCCATCCCCTTGTCCTTATAGCTGTTAAGGAAGCGCAGCAACAGGGAGTGGTAGGTGCGGATGGTGTTCATGGAGTAGTTGAGCAGGAAGAGCTTCTCCAGATAGCCGATCGGGCAGGTAAGGTAGCCCAGCCCCTTCTTGTAGGTCTGCTCCCAGAGCCTGCGCAGCAGCACCACGTCTCGCACCACCAGCTCCTGGCTCAGCCACAGCCAGCTGCCCCCCTCCAGCTCCTCGGCCAACTGTTGTATGTGCTGCCCGCCCTCCGGGATGGCAAAGCACTTCTGCTCCTGCTGCCAAGTGGCAAGCTTACAGTACTTGAGCGTCTCGTACACCTTTTTACTGTAGCGGAAGGTGACGCTGATTACGGTTGCGCCCCCGCCCGCCAGCATGGGCTGTAGCCTTACCACCGGCAGGTCGGGTAGTTTCTCGAGCGGCTCACCGCGCTGCTCCCCTGTCAGCACGGGCACCAGCCTGTCCGGCTTCAGCCGCTTGGGGCGGTACAGGTAGCGTGTGCTTAACTGCGCCAAGCCCTGAAAGTGGGTATAGGTCATCTCGATGCACTGCGGGCTGTGGTGCATCACAAAGCACTTGTACTTTTTGCTGTACTTCATCCAGGGCGCCTCCTTCAGTCTTTTAACGATAAAGGGGTTGGGCTTATGCCACAGGCGGATGAACTGCCTGTCCTCGTGCTCGAGGAGGTTCAGGTACACGATGGGGGGCGCCGGGGAAGTATGCTGCATAGAGGCCTTTGTTATTGACAGCCAAATCTAAACCCTGTACAGGACTCACCCGTTTCCTGAAACATATAAGTGCGTTTATAAACGTATCGGTACGTTTCATAACACGGCTATTTTATGAAGGAGGAAAAACAGTGCCCGCAGTGCGGCAACACCTTGAACGGCAGGTCCGACAAGCGCTTCTGCTCCAACCAGTGCCGTGCACAGGCCCACAACCAGAAAAGGCAGCACAACGAGGGGGAGCAGCTCATCCAGCGCCTCAACACTTTGCTACGCCGCAACCGAAGCATCCTCCGCCAACTCAGCCCGCAGGGCAAGACCACCACCTACCGGCAACTGCTGAAGACGGCGGGCTTCGACTTCCGGCACTTCACCCACACCTACCGCACCAAGAGCGGCAACACCTATCACTTCTGCTACGACTATGGCTACCTGCTGCTCGAGGAGGAGAAGGTGCTCATCGTTAACTGGCAGCCTTACATGGACAAGGGTTTGTAGCCGGAAGCTAGGCTTGTGCTAAGGATTTTAAAGTAAGTGCTCCTCCTTTCCATGCTTCTCCTGTGGTTGTAGCCAACGCATACTCTTGTACTTCATGCTGCACCATTATTTACTGGCACAGCCGGCCTTCCAAAGCTCCTGTAGCTGCTCTACAGGAGCTTTGGAAGGCTAAAACCCATAACAACTGTTATGAAAAATAAGCACTGAAAGTCACTGTTAAAAGTGCTTTGCCTATCCCCAGGCTATTCCGCCACTACCTTTGTTCTTCACTTGCCGAAGTCACCTCATGCCTCAGGAAACCTGCTGGTAGTACTACTAGCCAGCATTGACAAACTGGTGAGGGAAGCAGAATAC
This sequence comes from Pontibacter ummariensis, assembly GCF_900188175.1. Classification (GTDB taxonomy): domain Bacteria; phylum Bacteroidota; class Bacteroidia; order Cytophagales; family Hymenobacteraceae; genus Pontibacter; species Pontibacter ummariensis. The sequence goes on from NZ_FZOQ01000030.1 coordinate 26,034, forward strand.
TGCTGGCCCTGTACCCCTTTGGCGCGGCAGGATTCACCTCAGAAACGTTTGTCACCTCAGAAAAGAGAGAAAATGAAAGATTCAGGTGCGGGCTAAAAGCAAAAAAGCCTGCAAATAGCTCGTTTGCAGGCTTTTAGGTGAATTTGGTAATGTAACCAGCAGAGAGTGAGGGATTCGAACCCTCGATACCCTTTTGGGGTATACACACTTTCCAGGCGTGCTCCTTCGACCACTCGGACAACTCTCTAAGGGAGTGCAAATATAATCGTAAAAACAGCACACTTGCAAGTATTGCTGCCTTTCGCATCAAATTTAAATAGTTATTTCGCCCCGCAAGTCCTGCATCAGTGCCTCGATGGCCTGTTCCGTGGGCAGTTTATGCCCCAGTACGTACATCAGCTTGGTGATGGCAGCCTCTGTCGTAATGTCCGCTCCCCCGATCACCCCGATCTCGAGCAAATACCGGCTGGTTTCATAATGCCCCTGCACCACGCGCCCCTCATCGCACTGCGACACGTTGAGGATAAGGGTGCCACGCTGTATCGCACTGCGCAACAAATCCAGCAACCAAGGCGCTGTCGGGGCATTGCCCGCACCATAGGTTTCCAGCACCACCCCCCGTAGGTCTGGCGTTTCCAAGATGCTCTTGACAACCTGCGGGGTAATGCCCGGAAACAGCTTGAGTATCGCCACCCGGTCGTCGAGCTGGTAGTGGGCCTTAAAAGGAAGGGAGGCGTGTAAACCGATGGCGCCCCAGTAATAGTCTATGTTCACGCCTGCTTTGGCGAGGATAGGGTAATTCTCTGACTTGAAGGCGTTAAACTGGCTGCTCTCTACCTTCTTAGCTCTGTTCCCGCGTAGCAACAGGTTATGGAAATAGATACAAACTTCGGGGACGGCGCTTTTTCCTTCCACTTTGGTAGCCGCTATCTGCAGCGCTGAGATCAGGTTCTCCCGCGCATCTGTCCGCACCCTTCCGATAGGCACCTGGGCACCTGTAAAGATAACCGGCTTCTGTAAATTCTCCAGCAGGAAGCTCAGGGCGGAGGCACTGTAAGCCATCGTGTCCGTGCCGTGCAGAATTACAAAGCCATCGTACTTGTCATAGTTCTCCTCTATCAAGCGAACCATGATGCGCCAGTCAGCAATGGTTACGTTAGAGGAATCAATGGCCGGCTCCAGGCTCACCACCGTCAATAAATAGTTAAACTGCTTTAACTCCGGCACCTTTTGCAGGATCTGGCTAAAGTTAAAGGGCACCAAATGCTTAAACTCCTCATCGAACACCATACCGATGGTACCTCCTGTATAGATGATCAGGATGGAAGCCTCCGGGTCCTGTGGCGGGGCAGTATCTATGTTTACTTTTTCTATCCGCATGCTTACGGGTTAAATAATTGCAGGCTGTTGGCCGTCGTTTTTTCTGCTACCTCCTCTACCGGCTTTTCCATCAGCTCTGCCACGCGCTTTGCGATCAGCGGCAGGTACAGCGGTTCGTTCCGCTTTCCCCGGTGTGGCGCCGGGGCCAGGTAAGGGCAGTCTGTCTCCAGCACCAGGTCCTCTAATTGCAAGTGCGGGAGCAGCTTATCCATTCCCCCATTCTTAAAGGTGGCCACGCCCCCTATGCCCATCAAAAAGCCTAGTTCTTTAACTTTTTCAGCCTCCTCCACCGTGCCGGAAAAGCAATGGAAAATCCCTTTCAGCGAGCCGTCCTGTGCCGCCGCGATGATTTCATAGGTCTCCTCGAAGGCCTCCCGCGTGTGCAGCACAATCGGTAGCCTGTGCTTCTTGGCAAGCGCCACCTGTACCTTCAGGGCCTCCTGCTGTTGCGGCAGGAAAGTCTTATCCCAATACAGGTCGATGCCACATTCGCCAACTGCAGCAAAGTTACGCTTCCCCAGCCACTCCTCTACCAGGTATAGCTCGCGCTCAAAGTCCTTTTTCACATAGGAAGGGTGTAGCCCCATCATCGGAATGCACAGTTGGGGATACTTTCCCTCCACCTCCAGCATGGCATCAATCGTGGTATGATCAATGTTAGGCATGTAGATTCTGGATACGCCTGCTTCCTGTGCCCTTGTAACGGCCCCTGCCCAATCCCCTTTATATTCTTCGGAATATATGTGTGCGTGCGAGTCAATTAAATTCATAGTTCTTGCTTCAACTTCCGGCTACCAGAGCTACAACATCCTCTCCATCCATGCAGCATGCCACAAAGCAACGGTAGCGAATTTAAAATTAATGTACCTACCTTGAAAATGCTATTATTCGCGCCATTTTCCCACGAATGAAGCCGCCATACTTTCCGAATTTGCCCGGCTCCAAAGGCAGGAACATTTCGGCTTAGCGAAACAAAGCCCCTGCTTTAAGCTCTTTTGCTAGTCTATGCGTCCCTTTCATCAATACTGTCTTCCTTTCCAGCTAGTCTTGAATGGCAGAAAGAAAAAAATGATGAGCATAACGGAGGTGACCACCAGGTACACCTCAAACAGGATGTAGAGCCACCAGGGGGCTGTACGCCCCAAGCGACGCAGGCACACGTACACGTACAGGCTCTGTAGTAGGAGTTTAAAGGTAAAGACAGCTGTTGCAACCCCAAGGGATGTATAAGCAAAGAAAGGCAAGAGTACGGGATAATAAGCCGAGTGCAGGATAAAGATGATCACCATATAAAGCGGCAGGTGCATTGAGCCGCGCATCCAGCGCTTACGCTGGTGCAGGTACTGTTTAAAAGAGGTTGCCGGCGTGGAGAGCGCCAGCACTTCCTGGCTGTACATATTCCGGAAGCCCCAGCCCCGTTTCAGCACCTGATTAAAGATAGCGATGTCCTCCGTAACCGAGAATTCTATTTTCTCAAATCCCCCCACTTCCTCGTAGGCCTCGCGGCGCAGCACCATATTGTTGCCCATGGCGGTTACCGGCAGCTTCAGGTCCGACACGACCTGCATCAGCCCTAGGGCATAGAGCCAATCCATGGCCTGCAGCCTGGCAAACAGGCTATTGCCCGTGATGGTGGTAATGCCCGTCACCACCCCTACCTCTGGTCTCATCTCCGACAGCATGCCCTCTATCCAATGAGGAGGCACAGCTATGTCGGCATCTGTATAGAAGAAATAGTTGCTTGTCGCATAATGGGCAAGTTGGGCCAGCACGTTGGCCTTCCCTTTGGCTTTACCCACATTATGTGTGATAGAAACGCAGCGATAGCTGGGCTTGCCCTGTATAAACGCCTCTACCACGGCCTGCGTGTTGTCCGTAGAAGCGTCGTTTCCGACCAGTACCTCGATCTTGTCCTTGGGATAGTCCAGTGCTTCAATGGCTTGCAGGCAGCGTAAAATGATGTGCTCCTCGTTTCGGGCGGCAATCAAGATACTGACCCGGGGCTGCTGCGACAAACGCAACCTGTACTTGGGGCGGTTAAACACCAACAGGAGCAGCAATACCAGAAAAAGCAGGAAGAAAAGAATGAAATAGACTACCGATACGATCATAAGGTCTTGAAGGCGTAGCCCCGGCTGTTAAAATGCTCCAGGTAACGCGGCAAAGCAAACCGCATGTTACGCTGGGCCTTCAAGCTGTCGTGAAACAAAATAATGCTGCCGTCCTGGGTAGCCTGTATGGATTTTCGCAGGCACTTCTCTGGGGCGAGCGAGTTGTCGTAGTCATTTGTGAGCACATCCCACATGATCAACTCATAGCTGTCGCGGAGAGAGGCGGCCTGCGCTTTGGTGATGCGCCCATACGGCGGTCGGAACAGCTTTTTCCTACCCTGAACGGGCAACTGCTCCAGCTCCTGTTGGCACAGCTGCGCGTTCTCTACATAGGCCTGTAGGGGCGTTTCCCAGCCTTTGAGGTGATGGTAGGTATGGTTGGCCAGTTGGTGTCCCCTGTCCAGCACCTGCTGGGCTACTTCAGGATGCTTTCGGACATTATCACCTACGCAGAAAAAAGTCGCCTTGGCCCCATACTTTTCCAGCTGCTCCAACACCCAAGGCGTTACCTCCGGTATTGGCCCGTCATCAAAGGTCAGGTAGAGGGTCTTCCCTCCTCCTTCCCGTTCCCATGTATAACCAGGTAAGAGCTTCTTCAGTAGCCAGGGGGTCTTGTAAAAGCGAATCAAGATTACTTATTGCGTTTAGAGGTTTAACCTGTTACTCATCTACACGCCGAGACGTTGCAACCTTATCCCGGACTTACCAGACCCAGTACTGGTCGACCATCACAACCGGATTATTTAAACCGGCAGGAGAGCAGGGTGATGTCGTCGTTGAAGCGTACCTCTTCGTTGTATAAGTTGATCTCCCGAAGCAACTGTAGGTGCAGCATTTTAGAGCTCAGGAAACGGTTGCGCTGCAGGAAACTGATTGTGCCTTCGATGCCGAACTCTGCCTCCTCCTCATCAAACACCTCTGTTAAACCATCGGTATAACAGAGCAGGACCGAGCGCTTTGGAATTTGCACCCGACCGACGTTCATGAACGGGAGCACGTCAAACACGCCGAGCATCGTACAGCCTTCGTTCAACAGATGATGCGTATTGTCTTCGTATAACAGGATGGGCGCATTATGCCCTGCATTAACGTAGCTCAGTTCCCTTGTCTGGCGGTTATAGATAGCCAGAAAGGTTGTAATAAACTTCTCGGCGATGGCGTTGCGGTAGATCAGGTTATTCAGCTCAGACACCACCGTGTTCAGATCTGAAGTCTGGCGCAAAATCGTCCGTAGCCCAGCCTGGAAGTTAGACATGAGCAGGGAAGCCGGCACGCCTTTTCCCGACACATCGGCTACACAGAAAAGAAACTGGTCCTGGTCAATTTCAATAAAATCGTAGTAGTCGCCGCCAATGGAGGAGTGTGGAATATAGCTGGCATGGATTGCTACTTCCCCGTCATTGGGAAGCGACTTCGGGAACAGCATGGACTGCACCTCACGGGCAATTTCAATCTCACGCCGAATAGACTCCTGCGCCAGCCGCTGCCGCACCATCTTGTAGTTCTCGATTGCCACCAGCATGATATTACTCACCGTCTGTACAAAGTTCAGGGCGTCCATGTTGTTGTAGTACGGCTGAATCTTGCCAATCATGACAAAGGCGATCACCTTGCCATTGTGCAGAATAGGGATCACGATATCGAAAGCGCGCCATTCTTTCTGCACCGGCACCTTCGACATCTTCGTTATCTCCTTCAGATCCATCACCTCCGGTGGAAGCTGTCGCTTGGTGAAGTCCTGCTCTGTTCCGAAGCACACCTTGCACTCCCACTGCTCATCATGCACGTACAGCACCAGGCGACTTATTTGCAGTTGTGCCAACAGGGTGAAGCGGTATATCTTGTACAAGGCCCCCTCCGGTAGGTTATCGTTAATCGCCTGCGTAATTTCGAGCAATGCCGACAGCTCCAGTTTCTTCAGGTTTAGCTCTTGCTGTGTGTTAGGTACTACTATATCAGGCATTGAAAATCTGTCATTTAAGGTCTTAGGCACCCCGCAGGTGCTTTAACATAAGCTAAAGGTTTTGGGCCTGCAAACAGGTGCAAACACCAGGTAAAACTAATAAAAAAAGACAACCTACAGCACCAATATCGCTAAAACCTTTCACTCCCAAAAGACCACCAGCACCTACCAGGCCTGTCTCACAAGCCCCTCTGAAAATTAGCCCCCTAATCCTAAACTTCGGCCACCTGGAGCTGCTTGACATCTGCTGTACACCTGCCAACACTTTTAACAGCACCCATGCAAGACTATAAACAACTACAGGCCATACCCTTACTACATCTTCGGTACAGTACAACTTAAACACAAAAACAGATTACCAGGCATCTATGCGACATAGCTGGGCAGCAAGGCTGACGGACTAAAGTTTATCAGGCCTTTTTCATTTTGTGCAGGTACAGTAAACTAAACAGCTGCTAGAGCGAGTTGTGTATGACCAATCCGGCTTTTGTGGCCAGGTAATAGTAGTTCTGACAATTTTTACCGAAGTCTGCCTCGTCGTAACTTAACTCCGTGTCCTTGTCCGGATACAGAATCTTCACGTAGCCTTGCCTGATCAGCGACTGCAGGGCCTCGCATATTTCCGGATCACTAAGGGAAAGGGTGCCCTTCAGGTCTCCGTAGGACATCACAAAATACAGTTCGTCCAGAATGTCAAATTCGTTGTCGGTCATCGTCTCAAAAGTTTCAGGATTTATGGACTACCCTTCCTTTCCAGCTGTAGCGGCCTGCCAAGCCTGCTACGCCTGTAAATATCACGTAAGGAACGTAGACAAGCTGTAGTGGCAGCATGTACCAAAGGTGGTTTTGCTTCTTAAGGAAGGTGAGTACCCGTTTTAAAAATAAGAAATCCACTACAAATTTTACAGCGTAGCCCGCAAGAACTGCCCTTACCGGCAAGCCGCCCCAGATCATTAGTGGAAGGGAGATAAACAAGAGAAGATTTGCCAGAAAAACACACAGGGCAAGCAGCTGTACCTCCAAACGCTGGTAGGCCTTCCACTTGCTGGCCCACCTTATCCGCTGGGATAAAAAGGAGATCAGCGTTTTACGCGCCTCTGTATAAACTATCGCTTCACGGCTTTTTAGAAAGGCTACTTTGCCGGGGAAACGCTGATGCACCTTGTGCAACAGAAACTCGTCGTCGCCACTGGCAATATTTTCATTCCCTTGAAAGCCCTGCACTTTCTCGAAGACTTCTCTGGTATAAGCCAGGTTGGCGCCATTGCACATGTTGGGCTGCCCCAACTGTATGGAGGCGCCCCCTATTCCGATCAGGCTACTGAATTCAACAAGCTGCATCTTTTCAAACAGCGTATCCGTATGGTGAAAGCAAACAGGCCCGCTGATAAAGGCCGGTCGCTGCGTCTCATACAGAAAGGCATACTGTCGGAGCCACTCTCTTCCCACACGGCAGTCCCCGTCAGTCAGCACCAGGAGCTCGCCCTGCGCAAGTTCCACCCCTTTTTGTACGGCTGCTTTTTTAAAGCGAAGACCTGGCCAGTCTTCCAACTTTACCCGCCTAATACTCATTGTGGAACCTATGCTAAGTTCATCTATTAGTTGAACAGTGCGATCTTCTGAGTGATCATCTATTACGAGGATTTCCACAAGCTCCCTTGGATAGTACTGATGCTCCAGGTCCCCTAAAAGAGCTCTTATATTCTTTTCCTCATTTCGCACCGGCACAATCACCGTAAGGTTCGTCGAAGGAACAAAGGAGGCAGGCGCCTTTAGCATCGGCATCCTGCGCCAGGCTATCCACCGCTGCAGTATAACCAGGGCATAGGAAAAGAGGGAAAAGGTGAGCAGCCAGATCATGCCGTAACTTCCTTCCTTTTGGCAAGGCGCAAGCGCAGGACAAACCCCACCCCCACCAGGCTGGGCATGGCTATATTGAGGACCCAGAGACTTAAGCTCGCGCTGAGCACCTGTAACCTTGCCTGCCCAAGCAAGCCAAAGAGGTACATAGCCGACAGTTCGCGCACGCCCAGGTCAGACAGCAAGCTCACGGAGGGAACCACAGACTTCAGGAAAAAGGTACCGGACACGCCGCTTAGGTACTCCATCCACGTCAGTTCGACCCGGAACAGGACGAGTAGCAACACAAACTGCAGCAGAAACACGAGGTAACGGCCCAGAGAGAGCCACAGCAGTTTCGTTATCTCAGAAGAGGTATAGCTGCCGATGATGGCGATGTACCGCACGAAGGATTTCAGGGGCTTTATTGCCTCGACCACTGCTACCAATGCCTTTGCATTGTATAACAGGACCACTGCAACTGCGCACAGCGCGACCAGCATCACCATCAGACTCAGGCTAACTGCCGGGTACTGCGAAAACAAAAACTTAAAGACAAAGTAGAGCAGCCCCAGCGTACCCATCAAAAGGGTCGCCACCAACTGGCAGAAGCGCCCGATAAAAACGGCGCCAATGGACTGAAGCCGTTGGTGGCTCTTTAGTTCCAGTACGCGCCCGGCATAATCGCCCAGGCGGTTCGGGGTGATGAAACCAAGGGTAAGCCCTACCATTACGGCCCGATAGGCCCGGCCGAACGACAAGGGCTCTACCTTCTGCCCCAGTAGTTGCCATTTGCGCGCCTCTACCCCCCAGTTAAGGGGAATCAGCAGCGCAACCACCAGTAGAAGATAGTTAAGCGGGCTCTGCACGCCTGCCCGAAGAATACTGCCCCAGTCGAGAAAAGCATCCGGCGCAGTGAAGACTGTTTGATACAAGAGGTAAAGCGTGAGCAGCACGACCAGCCCTTTACCAACTGACAAAAGGAATTTTCTACGGAGATTAATGTTCAAGATATTGTCTTAATTTTGCAGCCCTATGGTTTTTACTTCCGCGCTTCCGCCCAACAAACTAATTCTTGGCATTGACCCCGGCACACAGGTCATGGGCTATGGACTGCTTGAAGTAACCGGCTCTAAAGTACAGGTGATACAATACGGTGTTATTCATTTAAAGAGCTACAGCAACCACGCCATCAAGTTAAAGAAAATATTTGACCGCATGATACAGCTCATCGATGAGTACCTGCCCGACGAGCTAGCCATCGAGTCGCCTTTTTACGGCACTAACGTGCAAAGTATGTTAAAGCTTGGGAGGGCACAGGGAGTCGCTATTGCTGCCGCCCTTTCCCGCGACATCCCTTACGTAGAGTATGCCCCTAAAAAAATAAAGCAGTCTATTACAGGAAACGGAAACGCTTCCAAGGAACAGGTGGCCAGCATGCTGATGCAGATCCTCAAAATTCAGGACGCCCCAAAGTTATTGGACGCGACCGATGCCCTCGGGGTGGCCCTTTGCCACCACTACCAGAAAGGCAACAATGCCAAGCAAGGGGGCAAGTCCTGGAAAAGCTTCCTGACAGACAACCCGGACAGGCTGGCCAGCAAATAGGTACCAAACAGCTTAGGCCCCCATTTAAAAAGCCACTTCCTAGCAGAAGTGGCTTTTCCGTTTTTCAGTTTTTAAGCTCGAATGGTACTAGCCTAATCTCTTTTAAATTCGTAAGTATAGACGCCTTTTCTGGTGGTGATAGTATCCCCATTCTCATCCACATAACCAGCCCAATCCACTGTCAACTCCCACACCATGGAGGTATCGTTAAGTGTAGTAATTTGATAATAGTCCTGCACCTTGCCGTCTTTCAAAAAAACAATGTAGTCTTTTTCTGCTGTACTGGTATCTGGTAAGCTGTACATGAGGCTGGCCACTCTCTCTCCGTTCGCATAGGATATGTCCATCTTGTTTCCTTTGAACTCATGTATAACTCCTACCCCCGCAGAATCTGTGCGTATCACCTCTCCCTCAAGGTTATAGAAGTTATCAATCCTTAAATGATTTATCCACCTACCTTGTAACTGCTCTTTTATAGGTAAATTGTCATTCGGGAAAGGTACTGATGGCTCAACCTCCTCATCTTCTTTGCAGGCAGACAGAAAGAGGATTAATAGGAAGGGCAACAAGCAAGCTCTTTTCATAATATCTGTTTAAGGGTGTAAGAAACGGAACAACAAGTCGAGTATACGGTAATCACTATAGAGGGTTTATAGATTTTCCCCTTCAAAGCAACCAAAATTGATTTCTCCTATATATTATCAGTCGGATACGTTTTTTTATGCTACTTTTACTGTATTTCCTTTGAGGGTGTCATCTTTCCAAACCCACGGCTTCGCTCACACCGTATGTGGAGGTAAGTCTTTTGCAAGATTAGCCCTTATCCCCGGCACCTCTACCAGACGGTGCCGGTAATCACCACGTAAAGAATGGACCAAAGCAATAACAAGACAACTACTACCCGTACGCGCCCTTATCTCATTACCAGGCGACTTGACAGGATGTTCCTGGAACTCGCCCGGGTTTACGCCTTCATTGCCCGCTTTTGGAGAGAAGTGTTTTTCCCTCCTTATGAGTTTAAGGAAATCATCAAGCAGTGCTATGAGGTAGGCGTCCGCTCGCTTCCCCTGATCTCTGTGACGGGTTTTATCATCGGCATTGTTTTTACAAACCAGTCCAGGCCGTCTCTGCAGGATTTCGGGGCCACTTCGTTATTGCCCGCCCTGATATCAGTTGCCATCATACGGGCTATTGGCCCCCTGGTAACCGCCATTATTGCCTCTGGCCGGGTTGGTTCCAGTATTGGGGCTGAATTGGGCTCTATGCGTGTTACCGAGCAGATAGACGCCATGGAGGTATCGGCCACCAACCCTTATAAGTTCCTCGTCGTTAGCCGCGTGCTGGCCACCACCCTCATGATTCCGGCCCTTACGATGTATACCACCTTAGTGTCCTTGCTGGGGGGCTACCTGAACGTGCACCAGTTTGAGCAGACAACTATTGTAACCTTTTTTTACCAGGTGTTTGATGCCATCACGTTCCTGGATATCATTGCTTCATCCGTTAAATCTGTGCTGTTTGGCTTTACGATAGGTATGGTGGGCTGCTACAAGGGCTATTACTCGTCTAAAGGCACTGAAGGTGTAGGAAAGGCCGCTAACACCTCTGTGGTTACCGCTATGTTCCTACTCTTTGTCGAAGAGCTAATAGTAATGCAGGTAATCAATGCTATTCGGGGAATATAAGCCATGTTAGAGAAAGTACGAAATCCGAATATCGACACAAGCAAGAAAGTTATCTATATCCGGGGGCTCCGAAAAGCCTTTGATGAAAACGTCATCCTGAAAGGGGTCGACCTGGACCTGTACAAGGGCGAGAACCTGGTGGTACTTGGCCGTTCCGGAACAGGAAAGTCTGTGCTGATCAAGATCATCTCAGGCCTTTTAAGCGCAGATACCGGGGAAGTGAACGTGCTGGGGCAGGATGTTTGCTGCATCACCCGCAAAGAGCTGGATGCACTACGGCTTAAGATCGGCTTCTCCTTTCAGAACAGCGCCCTGTACGACAGCATGACAGTGAAAGAAAACCTGGAGTTCCCGCTGGTGCGGCACTCCAAGCACATGACCGAACAGGAGCGGGACAAGCTCATTGACACCGTGCTGGATGCCGTGGGCCTAAGGCAAAGCATCAACCAAATGCCGGCCGAGCTTTCCGGGGGCCAGCGCAAACGGATCGGTATTGCCCGCACCCTGATCCTAAGACCTGAAATCATGCTTTACGATGAGCCTACGGCAGGATTAGACCCCATCACCTGTATCGAGATCAATAACCTCATAAACGAAGTGCAAGAACGGTTTAACACCTCCTCCATCATCATTACACACGACCTGACCTGCGCCCGGGCGGTAGGTGACCGTGTAGCCATGCTGCTGGACGGGGAGTTTAAACGGGAAGGCACCTTTGATGAAGTGTTCGACACAAACGACAAGCGTGTTCAAGCTTTTTACAACTACAACTTTATAGACTAAATGAGTACTGAAGACAATAAACGTTCCGTAATAGTTGGCATTTTTGTGTTCCTGGCTATCGTGATTCTTGTCACAGGCATCTTCACGCTGGCAGGGCAACAAAAGCGTTTTATCAATACCATTACCCTACAGGCTGTTTTTGACGATGTGGGTGGCCTGAAGCCAGGGAACAATGTCTGGTTCTCAGGCGTGAAAATCGGCACAGTGAAAGCAATAGACCTGTTTGGGGAGTCCCAGGTGCTGGTAACCATAGGCATAGAAGAAAGGGCACAGCAGTTCATTCACGAAAACGCCATTGCCCGTATCAGCTCTGAAAGTTTCATCGGCAACAAGAACATCGTGATTGAGGGGGGGACCCAGGAAGCCTCTTTGGTAGAGGATGGAGACAGGATCCGGGCGGTAAACCCTATTGATACAGATGAGTTGATGGAGACACTTCAGGTGAACAACCGGAACCTGGCGGCCATTACAACGGACCTGCGGCAGCTTACGAACAACTTGTTGGAGGGCGAAGGCACAGTAGGCGCCCTGCTGACCGACGAGGGCCTGGCGAATGACTTCCAGGCCACTTTAAACAACCTCCAGCAGGCCTCACAAAATACCATAGGGGCAACCCGGGAGCTTAGCCGTTTTACCTCCAAGCTGAACACCCCTGGCGGACTGGCGAATGAAGTGTTAACAGATACAACAGCCTTTAGCCAGGTGAAGCGGTCTCTGGCACAACTGGAACAGGCCACCACGTCTGCCGCGACGCTCACCGAGAACTTACAAGAAGTAAGTGGAAGGCTGAACAATGAGAACAATGCAGTGAATGTGCTCCTGTCGGATGAGGAGTTTGCGCGAAACCTGCAGAGCACCTTGCAGAACCTGGAAACCAGTACCCAAAAGTTCGACGAGAACATGGAGGCCCTGCAAAGCAATTTCCTCTTCAGGGGTTTTTTCAGGCGAAGGGCCAAAGAGGAGGCTCGGCAGCGGGAGGCCGAATTGGAGCGATTGGAAGAACAGCGGGAAGAAGTGCAGTAGTTAAGCAAACAACCTAGATATTAACATAAGCGGGCCATCAGTCATGACTGATGGCCCGCTTATGTTGTGCTGGGGCAGCTAAATGCCGGCTCTATCTTCCAAACAGGCAGTTACTGCTGATAGGCGTCCCGGATTTTTCCGGCTACCTCCTCAAAGTCTTCTTTACTGAACTGTTGCTTGTTGGCAAAGTTCATGTCCTGCATGCTGTTCAGGGGGATAAGATGCACGTGGGCATGGGGCACTTCCAGACCGACCACGGCCACGCCAATGCGCTTGCAAGGCACCACCTTCTCTACAGCAAGAGCTACTTTCTTAGCAAAGGCCATCAGGCCCAGGTACAGATCGTCCTCCAGGTCAAAGAGGTAATCGGTTTGCTGCTTCGGTATTACCAGCGTGTGGCCTTTTGCGGTAGGAAAAACATCCAGAAAAGCGAGATAATGCTCATCTTCCGCCACCTTATAAGCAGGGATCTCACCGTTAACGATCTTAGTAAATATCGAAGCTTCCATCTCTTATCGGCTGATTTCCAGAATTTCAAACTGTATTTTACCCGCTGGCACCGTAATCTCAGCAACATCCCCAACAGACTTACCCAGCAAGCCTTTGCCAATTGGTGATTTAACCGAAATTTTGCCGGAAGCCAGGTCCGCCTCCTCTTCTGCCACCAAAGTATAATCTACTACCATGTTGTTCTTCAGGTTTTTGATCTTTACTTTGGACAGAATAAGTGCCTTGCTTGTGTCCAGGTTCGACTCGTCGATCAGGCGGGCATTTCCCACGATCTCCTCCATCTTCGAGATCTTCAGCTCCAGGTGCCCCTGGGCATCCTTGGCCGCATCGTACTCTGCGTTCTCGCTCAGGTCTCCTTTGTCGCGGGCCTCTGCCAGTTGTCTGGCTACCTCCGCGCGGCCTTTGGTCTTCAACTCTGCCAGTTCGTCTTTCAGCTTCTGCAAACCTTCTGCAGTGTAATAAGAAATTTTGCTCATAACTAGTTTTTACGTTTAGAACACAAAAACAAAAAGAACGGTTATGGCCCGCATAACCGTTCTTTTTGTCTCGTATGTAGTTTTATTTAATTCTTACGCTCGTGGTGGCGTTCTCCCTTACGTGAGAACCACCAAAGTATACCATAGCCTGGTACTAAAGTTAATCCTTGCCATGGGCTACTCCCATAGCGCTTACTGGAGCAAATATACATTTTTTAAACAATCATCAAAAGCCGCAAGCCAAAGACTTTTTATCACGCAGCACCACTGATTGTTTACTCACTTATAATCAACTTCGTGCACGATAATTTACGGCACTTGCCGTAACTGCGCTATTTTCGCTACCAGCACCTCGTTTATTTTTAGGTAGGACTCATGCGTCCAACCCGCTATGTGGGGCGTCAGGATCACCTGATCGGATGTGGCCAGGTAACTAAAGTTTTCCTGCTGCTGGGCGGTCAGAGTCTGCAGCTTCTCATTCTCCAACACATCCAGGGCGGCCCCTTTTAGGGTGCCTGCCCTTAAATGCTTGACCAGGGCTGCCTGGTCCACCACATCTCCCCTGGAGGTATTCACAAACCAGACCGGCTTTTGAAAGCCGCTAAAAAAGGCATCATTCGCCAGGTGCAGGTTCTCCGGGAGATACGGAATGTGCAGGCTGACAATGTCTGCCTCTGCTTGTATCGTTTCCAAAGGCACGTGTAGTACGGGTTCCTTTACCTTGTCAGGGGCATACCGGTCATAAGCAAGCAGGCGGCAGTTAAAGCCCGCCAACACACGCGCAAAGCTCTGCCCCATGTTGCCGAACCCAATGATGCCTACTGTCTTGCCGCTGATCTCCTCCCCCCTGTTCTCCTCGCGCAGCCAGACTTTCTCCCGCACCTGCCTGTCGCTACGGTTCATGTTGCGCATTAGGGCGAGCAGGGCTCCCAGTGCAAACTCTCCTACTGCCTGCCGGTTTCCCTCGTTGGCACTTACCAGCGCTATGCCCCGCTCCTGCAGCGCCTGGACGTCTATGTTATCGACCCCGGCCCCGGCCCTTGCCACATAGTTAAGAGACTGCGCCAGCTCCAGCGTCTCGGCTGTGATGCGCATCTTGCTTCGGACCACCAGACCCTCGAACCCCTGCAGTGCCTCGCGTACTTCTGCTGGTTTGATGTCGGGCCGGTAGTCTGCTTCCAGGCCTATGTTCTCGAGCATTGGGAAAATACTGGGATGCATCTCATCAATAATCAGGACGCGGGGGAGTGCCATGTGCTTAGGTTTTTAAATTAACAGTTAATGTAGGACTAAAAAAAGCGCTGCCTTCTCTGAGCTTTTATCCAGAAGCCGTCTACAAGTTATACAACAGGTGCGCTATGCCGAAATAAATAGCCAGGCCCAGCAGGTCGTTGGCTGTGGTGATGAAAGGACCGGCAGCTACGGCAGGGTTTATCCCGAACTTATCCAGGATCATCGGGGTAACCGTACCCATGAGCGAAGCCACCATCACGACCGAGAACAGCGCCGCAGAAACCACGATCGCAAGCCTTAACTCTTGCCGAAACAAATAGGTGAAGGCAAAAACCAAGGCCGAGATGATCAGCGCATTCAGCAGGGCTACCATTACCAGCTTCAGAATACGCTGGGCAAAGTTCTCAAATATCACCGCATTGGAGGACAGTGTCTGTATAATGATAGAGGAGGACTGTATCCCCACGTTTCCCCCGGTTGCCGTGATGAGCGGCACAAATAGGGCCACAGCCGGCAACACGGCAATATCCGCCTCAAAAAGGCCCATGAACTGGGCCGCGAGCAAGCCTCCTACCATGCCAATGATCAGCCAGGGCAAGCGCGACCGGGAGATGCGAAACACGCTGTCGTCCTCCTCCACGTTTTCGGTGATACCCGTCATCAGCTGACGGCTCAGCTCCGCCTGCTCCTGCATTACGTCCACCACATCGTCGATGGTGATGCGCCCCAGCAGGCGGCCCTGCACGTTCACGACCGGGATCGCCTCCAGGTCATACTTCCGCATCACGCTTACCACCTCGTTCTCGTCCCGGAAAGACTCGATGGAGATCACATCCGGGTTAGAGATGTCCTTCACCAGTTTGTCGTCGCGGGAGAGCAGCAGCGCCTTTACGCTTACCCGGCCTACGAGAACGTCGCGGTTATCCACCACATACACCGTGTAGATGCGCTCTACGTCCTCAGCCTGCCGGCGTATCTCCTCAATGCACTGCCGCACGCGCCAGTTCTGATTTACCTTGATGAGCTCTTTGGCCATCAGGCCTCCCGCGCAATCCTCCTCGTAGCGCAGCAGGTCCAGAATATAAGAAGCCTTTTCCTCATTCTCCAGTAAGCCGATCACTTCTTCCCGCACCTGCACCGACTCCTCATTCAGGATATCCACGGCGTCGTCGGAGTCCATCAGGTTAATGTAGCGGGCAATTTCGGCACTTGTGAAATAGCTCAGGAAATCAGAACGGATATCGTAATCCAGGTCACTCAGGATTTCCGCCCCTACCTCAGGGGGCAGCAGGTCCATCACGTACTTCGACTCGTTCGTGTCCAGTTCGTAGAGCACGGTGATGACATCGGCCGGGTGCATGTCGGCCATCGTACTCAGGATAAAGCCCTTGTCCTGGCGCGCGATGGCTTCCTCTACCTGCTCAATGTACTCACGTGTGATCTCTACCTGCATAAAAACCTATATATTCTCCTCTATCAACTGTGTCAGGGCAATAAAATCCTGCACCGATAACTGCTCGGCCCGTTTGTCGAATACCGGTTGGGCCTGCACTTCGGGCGGCAAGTTATAACTCTTTAAGGAGTTACGCAGCGTTTTACGGCGGGTGCCAAAGCTTAGCTTCACCACCTCAAAAAAGCGCTTCTCGTTACAAGGCAGCTGCTCTACCTCATTTCGCAACAGGCTGATGACAGCCGACTTCACCTTCGGCTTCGGATGGAACACGTGCTCGCTTACCGTGAACTTGTAGTCTATGGTATAGAAGGCCTGCAACAGCACGCTCAGAATGCCATAGGTCTTCGATCCCGGAGGGGCAGCGATGCGCTCGGCCACCTCTTTCTGAATCATGCACACCACCTCCGGCACCACATCGCGCTGCTCCAGCACTTTAAAGAAGATCTGGCTGGAGATGTTATAAGGGAAGTTCCCGATGATGGCAAAAGGGCCGGGGAACAGCTTGCTCAGGTCCGTTTTCAGGAAGTCGGCAGAGATGATGCGGTCGCCCAACTGCGGGAAGTGCTCCTGCAGGTAAGCGATAGACTCCCTGTCAATGTCCACGACCGTGGTTCTGTACGCCGGGTGCTGGATCAGGTACTGCGTGAGCACGCCCATGCCCGGCCCTATCTCCAGTACGTCCTGCACGCCTCGGTGCAGGCGCAGCTGCTCCACGATCTTTGTCGCAATATTCTGGTCTACCAGGAAGTGCTGGCCCAGGTGCTTTTTCGGTTTTACGTTACCCACGCGGTTCTTTTTATGGATTGAGGACGGCAAAGCATACTTTTCCGCTCAAACCCGTTATACTTTATGATGTGCCTTGTCTGCCCTGCCGGTGGCGGGGGCTTTTCACATTACGTTTTATACTTACTATATTGCAGCTTCAAAGATACAAACGACAGATGCCAACACAACTTAAATACGACACAAGCTTAGCTAAAAATGCCGATCTCGCGCTTATTATTGCCGCAGACAAGGCAGCAGAGGTACAAGAGTTGCAACCGGAGGAGCAGGACTACGTGCAAAAACAGCTTGCACAGGAGTTAAAACTCATCCCGCTGAACCGCTACTCTCAGCGCGTGTACGTAGTGGTGGCACCAGAGGCAAAAACCGAGCACTTACAGAAAGAGGGCCTTCGCCAGGCAGGTTACGGGCTGCTAAAGCAACTCCGGGCCGACAAAGTAGAAAGCATCACGATACTGGACAAAACCAGCGCGGGTGCCAGTCTCCCGCTTGCAGAAGGCTTGTACCTGAGCAATTACCAGTTTCTGAAGCATAAAACAAAAGACATAAAAACAGCCAACCTACAGGCTATCACCATTGCCGACGAGCAGGTGAGCAAAGAGCAAGTGCAGGAAGTGGCTACCGTACTGGAAGCGGTATACAAAGTGCGCGACCTGGTGAATGAACCGCACAGCCACCAAACGGCCGCCCAATTGAGCGAACAGTTTCAGGAACTGGGGCAACAAGCCGGCTTTACGACCGAAGTGCTGGACCTGATCAAGATACAGTCCCTGAAAATGGGCGGCCTGATTGCTGTGAACCAGGGCAGCGAGGAGCCAGCTACATTTAACATCATGGAGTGGAAACCGGAGAACGCCAAAAATGCCAAACCTTACGTGCTGGTGGGCAAAGGCGTAGTGTACGACACCGGGGGCCTGAGCCTCAAGCCAACGCCAAACTCTATGGACTATATGAAGTCGGACATGGCAGGCGCGGCGACCATTACAGGGGTCCTTTACGCCATTGCCAAGAACAAGCTGCCTATCCATGTGATCGGCCTGGTGCCTGCGACTGACAACCGCCCGGGCGGCAACGCAGTTGCCCCTGGTGATGTGATCACCATGCACAGCGGCCTGACCGTAGAAGTGCTCAACACGGATGCAGAGGGACGCCTTATCCTGGCCGATGCCCTTAGCTTTGCCCGGAAATACGACCCGGAACTGGTCATTGACATGGCAACCCTGACCGGCTCCGCCATGCGGGCTGTGGGCAAAGAAGGTTTAGTGGTGATGGGGACCGCAGGCGAGGAGGTGATGAATGGCTTGAAAGTAGCCGGAGACAAGGCGCATGAGCGTATCGTGGAGTTTCCGCTGTGGGACGAGTACAGAAAGCAGCTGGAGTCTGACATTGCCGACCTGAAGAACCTGGGCGGGCCCGATGCCGGCCATATCACCGCGGGCAAGTTCCTGGAGGCCTTCACCGACTACCCGTGGGTTCATTTCGACATTGCCGGTACGGCCTACCTGCACAGCGAAGACTCCTACCGGGGCAAGCTTGCCACCGGCTCAGGCCTACGCCTGGTGTACAACTACTTTAGCTCTTTGGCTCAATAACAACAATGGATAACAGACACAAAGTCAGACTGGGAATCAGTATTGGCGACACAAATGGGATCGGTCCCGAGATCATCATCAAAACCCTCTCGGACCAGCGTATCCTGAACTACTGCACGCCAGTCATCTACGCTTCGGCGGAATTACTGAAACAGGTACGAAAAGCCCTGAACGCCGAGCATTTTCATTTTAAAGAGGTGACCGGGGCACAGGCACTGGTCGCGCATAAGGTAAACCTGATCAACTGCTGGGAGAATGACCTGGAACTAAAACCAGGAAGCCCTACAAGCGAATCCGGCAAAGCCTCGCTCGACTCGCTGCTGGCAGCCTGCAGGGACCTGAAAGCTGATCTGCTGGACGGACTGATCACAGCCCCCATAGACAAAGACAACATACAGGCCGAGGACTTCCGCTTCCCGGGTCACACCGAGTTCCTGACCTCTTACTTCGGTGCGCCGGAAAGCCTGATGCTGCTAGTGAGCGGCAATTTACGGGTAGCCACCGTCACCGGGCACATGCCGGTAAAAGAGGTAGCCCCTAAAATAACCGAAGAGCTGCTGATCCGCAAGATGACGATCCTGCTAGACTCCTTGCGCAAGGACTTCGGCATCCAGAAACCACGCATCGCGGTGCTGGGCTTAAACCCCCATGCCGGGGAAAAAGGCCTGCTCGGGAACGAGGAGGTAGAGATCATCCGCCCGGCCATCCTGCAGATGAAAGAGCGGGGTCACCTGGTGTTCGGCCCCTACCCGGCCGACGGCTTCTTCGGCATGCAACAGTACCGCCAGGTAGACGCCGTGCTGGCCATGTACCACGACCAGGGGCTCATCCCGTTTAAAACACTGGCCTTTGAGAGCGGGGTGAACTACACCGCCGGATTACCGGTCGTGCGCACCTCCCCTGACCACGGCACCGCCTACGACATTGCCGCTAAGCACATTGCCAATGAAACCTCTTTCCGGGAAGCACTGTTCCTGGCCTGCGACGTAATTAAAAAGCGACAGGAGGCGGAAATGCCCACGGTATAATTGCGGCATAATATTTTATTTCTCAGAAATATGTTCTAATTTTGCGTCTTGCAATAAAAAGTGGGTTGTGAAAAAGCTAAGAGATTATGAAATCGGCATTGACAGACTCGCTAATAAGCGTCATTATTACGAGTTTGAACTGGGGGACGCTTTTTTCGATCTGTTCGGAAAAGAGCTGATCCAAGGGGGCAAACTGCTGGCTAAAGTGGAACTGGATAAAACAGAGTCGCTGCTAACCTTTCACTTTGACATAAAAGGCCATGTGCGCCTTGTCTGCGACAGAAGCCTGGATGAATTTGACCATCCGGTGGACATAGACCAGACATTCCGCATCAAGTACGGTGAAGAAAACGCTGAGCTGGACGATGACCTGTGGCAGATAACGCCAAACACGCAAGTGATCAGCATTGCACAGCATTTGTACGATTATATCGGACTATCGCTGCCAATGAAGAAACTGCACCCCCGCTTCGTGGAGGAGGCCGACGATGAGGAGGAAGATAACGATCAGGACATCTTGATTTACTCTTCCCGGAAAGGCGCCGAAACAGATGGTGAGGAGGATGACGACGATGATGACGAGGACGATGTTGATCCGCGTTGGAACGCCCTCCGGAACTTGAACTAGTGAATTTCAGAAGTATAAAGTATAAACGTAAGTAAATTTTTAACTAAAAAATGGCACATCCTAAACGTAAGATTTCGAAGACCAGAAGAGATAAGAGAAGAACTCACCAGAAGCTCTCTGAGAAAGCCATTGCAATTTGCCCAACGACAGATACGCCACACCTGTATCACCATGCTTATGTGGTGGAAGGCGACCTGTACCACAAAGGCAAACTGGCAATCAGAAATTATACAACTAACGCCCAGTAAGCAGTAGCCTACCTAAGTTTAGTTCTGTATAATTTTTAACACCCCTGTAAATGAAAATCGCTTTAGACGCTATGGGCGGCGATTTTGCACCTGAGGCTGCTGTAAAGGGTGCAATACTGGCGGCCCAGGAGCTACAGAATGAGGAACAAATCCTCCTGATTGGGAAGGAAGACGTGATTCATTCGCTGCTCAAAGAATATGGCTACACCGGCAAGAACATTTCCGTAGTGAATGCCAGCCAGGTAATTGAAATGGGGGAGCACCCCACCAAAGCACTAACACAGAAGCCCGATTCCAGCATTGCTATAGGCTACGGCTTGCTGAAAGCTCAGAAAGCCGTAGCTTTCTGTAGCGCCGGTAATACCGGAGCGATGCTGGTAGGCGCCATGTTCAGTGTAAAAGCGATTGAAGGTGTATTAAGGCCGTCTATTGCGAGCTTTGTGCCTAAACTACGAGGCGGGTTCGGTGTGATACTGGACGTAGGTGCCAATGCCGACTGCAAGCCGGAAGTGCTGGAACAGTTTGGTGAGCTGGGTTCCATTTACGCCAAGTACGTGCTGGACATCCAAAACCCTAAAGTGGGCCTCATGAACTTAGGTGAAGAGGAAGGCAAAGGCACGGTGAACACGCAGGCCGCCCACCAGCGCCTGAAGGCAAACGAGATCGTAAACTTTATCGGCAACATAGAAGGTCGTGACCTTTTTAATGATAAAGCGGATGTGATTGTGTGCGACGGTTACACGGGCAATATCATCCTGAAGATGGCAGAGTCGCTGTACGATATTCTGAGCGAGAAAGGAATACAGGATTCCTTCTTCGACAAGTTTAACTACGAAGCTGCGGGTGGCAGCCCTATCCTGGGAATTAACGGCAATGCCGTGATTGGCCATGGCGTGTCCAGCCCGCGGGCGATCTGCAACATGGTGCTGCAGGCACAGAAAATGGCCGCCTCCAACATTTCAGAGCGATTCAAAAAGAACTACAGCGCTTAAGGTACAATTCCGACAGCGCTAAAAGCTTGGCTAAACGCCTTCAGCAAATCTTTTAAAAGAACTGAAGGGTTATGCCAAGCTTTTTTTATTAAATTGCCCTCCTTAATCTTGATCATCCTAACAAAGAATTAAAATGAGTAAAATTACCGCTGCCATTACGGGTGTGAGTGGCTACGTTCCTGACTATGTGCTTACGAACAAGGAACTTGAGACAATGGTGGAAACCAATGACGAATGGATAACCTCCCGCACCGGTATTAAGGAAAGGCGCATCTTGAAAGGTGAAGGACAAGGCACATCCCACATTGCCGTTCCTGCCGTACGAGAGTTACTCAAAAAAACGAATACAAAACCAGAAGAGGTTGATCTGCTCATTTGCGCCACTACGACCCCTGACATGGTGTTCCCGGCCACGGCAAACCTCATCACTGCTGAAGTGGGTGCGGTAAATGCTTTTGGCTACGACCTGCAGGCTGCCTGTTCTGGTTTTCTCTACGCTTTGGCTACTGGCTCCAAGTTCATAGAATCTGGTCAGTACAAAAAGGTAGTTGTGGTTGGGGCCGATAAAATGTCTTCCATCATTGACTATACAGACCGCGCCACCTGCATCATCTTCGGCGACGGCGGCGGGGCCGTGATGCTGGAGCCGAACACCGAGGGCCTCGGCATTCTGGACTCTATCCTGAAATCGGATGGCACAGGTGCTCCTTTCCTGCACATGAAGGCGGGTGGTAGCCGTAAGCCAGCCACCATCGAAACCGTACAGGCCCGCGAGCACTTTGCCTACCAGGAGGGCCAGCAGGTGTTTAAGTTTGCTGTAAAAGGCATGGCAGACGTTTCGGCAGAGATCATGGAGCGCAACCAGCTGACAGGTGAAGACGTGGCCTGGCTCGTGCCGCACCAGGCAAACAAGCGCATCATCGAGGCCACGGCAAACCGTATGGGCTTGGACAACGACAAAGTGATGCTCAACATCCACAAGTACGGAAATACGACGAGCGGCACCATTCCCCTCTGCTTGTGGGAGTATGAGAGCCAACTGAAGAAAGGTGATACCCTGATTCTAGCTGCGTTCGGCGGCGGTTTTACCTGGGGTGCCATCTACTTAAAGTGGGCCTACGACCCAAAATAAGACCACCTGATCCGGTAAAAAATAAGGGTACCTGTCGGTACCCTTATTTTTTCACCCTGTATCCCGGGGCAGTTTAGCCTTAAAACTAAAGGCCCTTGCTGCATAAGCAAGGGCCTTTAGTTTTAAAATTTCTTCGCCTGTTTAAGGCATGTAAGATAACTCCACTCGGAACTTCTGGTCAACGGCACCCAGCTTCTGGTAGGCCTTTTTGGAGAGGCGTACAATTACCTTATCGTTGGCCCCTGTTTCTGGTAACTTTCCAACGACACGCACATACACCACCTGCTGGTTCATGTCGTTCTTGATCTGCATGATGGTGCCAACCGGAGCGGTACGATGCAACGCGAGGTACTTGTTCGTGTCTGCTTTAGGGTCTATCATCTCGGCCAGGCCTGTTTCGATGACTTTCTTCACGCCGGCAGCATCCTCCACCGTCTTTGTCTCCTCCTCGGCAGAGGTCACAGGTTCGGTAGAAGTACTAGCTGTTTCTGCAGGCAGCGCATTCTCCACAGCCACTGCCTTTGTCATCTCATCATCAGGCTCTGGCACGTACATAGGTTTCTTCGTAGGCTTCTCGCTGCTCATCCCCACAATCAGCGAGGAGCCAATACTGATGTTGTTGTCCGGAAGCTGGTTCCAGCGCCTGATGTCCTCTACTTTAACCCCATAGAGGCGCGATATAGAGTAAAGGGTCTGCTTGGGCTCCACAGTGTGCATTTTGTGCCCCCCGTCATTCACCATATAGGTTCGGTTGCTGGCAGCAGGCACAGCCGCTGCTTTGCTGGCAGAGGCTACCGCTGTGCTTTCTGTATACTTCCTTGGAATGAGTACAATTTCCCCGATCTTGATTGTGGTCTCTACACTAGGGTTCGCCTCCACGATCTGAGCCACTGGCACACTGTACTTTCTGGACAGGGCATAAAGGGTTTCCTTTGGCTCTACTTTATGCTGCACAAACAGCTTTCCGTTTTTACGGGCTATCCCGACAGAATCGCGGACAACCGGAAGATCAAAGGCACTGGCCGATAAAGAAAGTGCCGGCACTGCTACAAGGGTGAGGAATAAAGATCGGACCATGGCTAACTATTATACTAGAAGTCGATATGCTTTGAGCGTATCCTTGTTCAGGATAAAATATAATTCGTCCTTAAAGATAAAAAAAGTATCTGACCCAATGCCACTTAAACCGGTACCCATTTGCACATTTATCTGTAATTCCCCTGCCAGGTCAAATACAGCTAACCGATTGCTTAGTTTCCCGTCCGCTTCGGCCCCATAAAAACTGACAATAAAGCAGCCTTCTGTTTCAGCGTACTCAATGGCTTTCTTGGGCTCGACTCCAAGCCGGGCCTGCAAAAACGCCCCCACCTGCGTAAAGTACTCCTCCCCTGCCAGGTACAGCGTGGGGTAAGTGCTCTGGCTAAAACGGCTTGTGTTATAGGCCTGTACCCGCCCTGCTGCTTCTTGCTGGCTTATGCCCTCCTGTAGAACTTTTCCTGTCTGCGTATGAAGCAGGGTAAAAGAAGCTTCGGGCTTTGCGGCAGTAAAAGCGAGCAGGCCTTCGGCAGCCAGCCCATAAAAGGCAAGCAGAGGTTGCTCCCATGCAAGAGAGCCGGTTTCTGCTGACATAGCCAGAATGCCTCTGTGCTGGCCTAGCTTCCGGTCTCCGTACCCGTGTAAGAACAGCAGACCGTCCGTAGCCTCCTCCAAACCCTGCCACCAGGCCTGTGCTTGCGGCAGGTACAGCCGCTTCATGCTATGGCTGGACACCTCCAGGGTATAAAAGTGCGTGAGCAGCACATCCGCGTCCCGCACCTCCAGCGCCAGCCTGCCCGTAGCCGTATCAAGCCGGATGCCCCACACTTGGGCGCCAAAATCGTATGTTAGAAGTAAAGGAAGAATATGCGCTTATTTTTCGTTATCTTATTACCAGAATGATTACCCACCTAGTTCCTGCAATTTATGAAAACCAATCCAATACCGGGGTATCTCCGCGGCCTGTTTCTACTTTCGCTCCTGCTGCTGCCCTTTATGGCGCTGTCGCAGGATGAGAAGCCGAAGGTCTTTGTGATGGAGGTCTTATCTGAAATAGACCCGCGCACCAACCGCTACACGGAGCTTGCCCTGGAGGAGGCCACAGAGGTAGGTGCCGACCATGTGCTGCTGGTGCTGAACACCTTTGGCGGCGCTCTGAACGACGCCGATGAGATCCGGAAGCGGATACTGGAGTATCCCAAACCAGTATACGTCTTCATCAACACGAACGCGGCCTCGGCAGGAGCGCTTATCTCGCTGGCCTGCGACAGTATTTACATGGCCCCCGGCGCCACCATTGGCGCGGCGACAGTAGTGGATGGGCAGGGGCAGGCCGCACCCGGTAAGTACCAGAGTTACATGCGCTCGATTATGCGCTCCACGGCAGAGGCTAACAACCGTAACCCCCGTTTGGCAGAGGCCATGGTAGAGGCCAGCGTAGACAGTTCCCTCTCTGCCGGACAGGTACTCACCCTTACAACGGCCGAAGCGCTCAAGTATGATTTTGCAGATGGCGTGGCCACAGACGTGGAAGGCGTGTTGGAAGACCTGGATCTGCTTCATGCCGAAGTGATCACCTTTCAGCTTAGTACAACCGACCAGATCATCTCCTTTTTCCTGAACCCCTTCATCAGCGGTATTTTGCTGCTCGTCATCATCGGGGGCTTGTACTTCGAACTGCAATCGCCTGGCATCGGTTTTCCCTTACTCGCAGCTATCGTGGCTGGTATCCTCTATCTGGTGCCGTACTACTTAAACGGCCTGGCCGAGAACTGGGAAGTCCTGCTGTTTATCGTTGGGGTGATCCTGATCATGCTGGAAGTCTTCGTGATTCCGGGCTTTGGGATCACGGGCATCGGAGGTATTCTTCTCGTTGCAGCCTCTCTTGTGTTGGTGATGGTTAACAACCAAAGCTTTGACTTTACTTTTGTGCCTTCCGGGAACCTGACCAAAAGCCTGCTCTCCGTCTTGCTGGGTATGATCGGTGCCGGTGTCCTCATTGCCCTTACCTGGAAGAGGCTGCTGGCCAGCCAGGCCATGAACCACGCCGTCCTCCGGAACACCTTCCACAGCAACGAGGGCTACCGCTCTTCCAACACGGCCGTCCACCTGGTTGGTAAAACAGGCGTGGCGCACACCCGCATGGCTCCTTCCGGCCGTGTCATGATCGACGAAACACTGTATGATGCACAGGCCCGGGATGGCTTTATTGAGAAAGGCGAAGCCATCCAGGTGGTAGACCAAAGCACGTTCTCCCTACGCGTCAAAAGAGTTGGCTGAACGGCTCACACTCATTGGGGATTTGGGGAACAATCTACTGGTATACTTACAGGTCTTGTGTAAATTGCCGAAGCCTTTAAGGGAACCATAAACTGCTACACAACGCATGAAGATACTTGGAGTAATACCGGCCCGCTATGCCAGCACCCGCTTTCCGGGGAAGCCACTGATTGATATAAACGGGAAAAGCATGATCCGGCGCGTGTATGAACAGGCGCAACAGTCTACCTTAACAGAGGTATTGGTGGCCACCGATGATCAGCGCATCCTGGAGCACGTGCAGGAGTTCGGCGGACAGGCCGTGATGACTAACTCCCAGCACCAGAGCGGCACCGACCGCTGCTACGAGGCCTATCAACTACATCAAAAGCCTTATGATTATCTCATCAACATACAGGGAGATGAGCCTTTCATTAAGCCGGAGCAAATAGACCGGGTGGCCTCCTGTTTTCAAAAGCCAGAGACACAGCTGGCGACTTTAATAAAAAAGGTAACGACAGAAGATGAGCTCTTTAATGTAAATGCCCCCAAGGTAGTCATCAACCAGGCACAGGAGGCGCTCTACTTCAGCAGGCAGCCCATCCCCTACTGCCGCAATGTCCCGAACGATATCTGGCATAAGCAGCATACCTATTACAAACACATTGGTATTTACGGCTACCGCACCAATGTCCTGGAACAGATCACCCAACTCCCCCCCTCAGCCTTGGAACTGGCCGAGTCGCTGGAGCAGTTACGCTGGCTCGAAAATGGCTACCGCATCACCACGGCCCTTACCGAGTTTGAGACCATCGGAATAGACTCTCCGGAGGACCTGCTGAAAGTACAGAGCTTTTTGTAGTTGGAGAAAGGGCTGAAACAAAGGAAACGCAGGACCAGTCATCCCCCTGCTGCCTAAGCTAAGTCGCTGTTGGTTACCACTCCCCTGGCACGCAAGCATCCGTTTTTGTGCTTTCTGCATACCAAAAGAGCAGCACAGCCGTACGCTTGCGCAACAGATGAGAGTCTTGCTGCGCTGTGTGTAACGCAGTCTTCCTTCCCTGTTAACACGGGAATGCTAGAGGCCGCGAGCTAAAAAGGGCCAGCAAAGCTGTGAGTGGTCTAAATAGATTACCCAACATACCTCTCCCAACGCGCTGGATAACAGGGCAGAATGAGCTAATGTGATGGGTTATTTTCATGCGCCTTCCGCGCATATTGCCTTAGCCCCCGGCTTTCTTCGCCTTGTAACCCGCTGCCTGTAGCACCTGCTGTACTTTGTCGCGGAAGTCGCCCTGAATGAGAATCTCGCCGTCTTTGGCCGAACCGCCCACGCCGCACTTACTTTTGAGCATTTTGCCCAGGTCTTTCAGGTCATCATCGGTTCCGACAAAACCGGCTACCAGTGTTACCTGCTTGCCCCCACGCGACTTCTTATCGAGCATGACCTTCAGGTTCTGCTGTTGGGGTGGCAAGGTCTCCTGCTCGTTTTGCTCTTCGTACTCGTAATTAAAGTCTGAATTAGTAGAGTAAACCACTCCCTGGCGGCCTTTCTTATTCTTGTCTTTCATCTTTTCATTTCATTGGTTTTAGCAGGGGATAGCTGCTAGCCCCTGCCTGTCTCTTTGCCTTACAAAGGCGTGACCACCTTTAGCGACTGTGGTTCTACATGCACCTCAAAGCTGGTCGACTTCCCCTTAAACTCCCCATCGGCATGGAACAGCATGGGCTCCTCTGTTTTGACTTGTACGTGCTTCGTCTGGAAATACTCGGCGCTGTCTTCATTGGCCAATTGCCGGGTCAGCATGCTATAGCTTAAGTGGAGCGCCTTGATCAGGTCCATTTGCCGCACCAGGCACACATCCAGCAGGCCGTCCTGTATATCCGCCATGGGGGCAACATAGGCGTTGTTCCCGTACTGAGCGGCGTTGGCAAAGGCCATCACGTAACAGTCCGTATCCAGCTCATTGCCGTTTATGCTGGCTTTTACCGTCTGGTGCTTGTAGGTCAGCACCTCCTTCAATACCAGTTCGAGATAGGTCTGCAGCCCGCGCTTTTTGTTGCCGGCAAAAACAGAGCTGATGTAGGCATCAAAACCGATTCCCGCCGTTGTGAAGAAAGGGTGCTTGTTGATGTGGCCGCTGTCGATGGTCCGGATGTGCCCCTGGTTAAGTACCTGAAGGGCCCCCTCTATTTTCATTGGTACCTCCAGGTGGCGCGCTAAGCCGTTTCCTGATCCTTTCGGTAAGATCCCAAGCGCTGTATCAGTGTAAAGAAGCCCCTGAGCCACCTCATTCACCGTTCCATCCCCCCCTACAGCCACGACGATCTTACAAGCCGCTGCTGCGGCCTCCTGCGCCAGCTGGGTGGCGTGTCCCGCGTATTCAGTAAACACTATTTCGTGCTCAAAAAAGGCAAGGTCCAGATGCTTCTGAATACAGGCTGGAACATCTACCCGGCTTTTAGGTCCGGAGGTAGGGTTTATGATAAAGCGAATAGGCGTGCGTTTTGTCATAGATCGGGCTACTTGGCCAATGCTACAAAAATACCCTTTCCCATTCATAATAAAAAAAGCTGTCACGGCCAGGCAACAGGCTACATTCTAAAACCGGTGGCTATTTGATATGAAACGTCAGCACGGGAATTTGCGTGTGGTTCACCAGGTCCTCTGCGATGCTTCCGCTAAGCAAATGCGAAAAGCCTGTTCTGCCATGGGTCGCCATCATGATCAGGTCTGCGCCAATATCGTTTGCGAAGTGCATGATCCCTTCCTCTTCCACCGAGTCGTTGTACACGTTAATAGAGTAGTTGCGCAGGCCGTACTTTTCTGTTGTTTCTTCCAGTTTCTGGCGCACGTTAGAAGAAGACTCAAAGGCTCCCGGCGTGTTGATATAGACCAGGTGCAACCGGGCATCAAACAGGGACTGGAAAGCTTTGAAGCGATCCATGGCCTGGCTTACCTCCCTCCTGAAGTCAGAGGCCAGCACAATCTCC
The DNA here is from genome assembly GCF_900188175.1 of Pontibacter ummariensis. Lineage (GTDB taxonomy): Bacteria > Bacteroidota > Bacteroidia > Cytophagales > Hymenobacteraceae > Pontibacter > Pontibacter ummariensis. The sequence continues at coordinate 54,789 of NZ_FZOQ01000030.1, forward strand.
CGTACATCAAAATTCGGTTCCCGCCGCTTCACCGTCAGCACCGGGCACTCTGCTGAACGAACCACTTTCTCTGTGTTAGACCCCACCAAAAACTCATCCAGGCCACTGGCCCCCTTCGATCCCATCACCACTAAATCCACGTCGTCTTCCCGGATAGTCCGCTTGATCTTGTTGATCACCTTGTCCACATCAACCTCCTGCACCACATCAACCCCCTTATGCTCCACCGTATTGATCAGTTGCTCCATTTGGCCCCGCGTCGTCTCCATTAGCTGCAATACATACACCTGCTCCATGTTGTTATTGTACGGGGCGATTATGTCTCCTGTCGCGCTAAAAGTTGGGGCATAGTTATAACTGGGCGCCTCTATTACGTGCAGCAGCTTAATGGCAGCACCCGTTCTTCGTGCAACGGCAACGGCAACTTCAAAGGCGTTTCTGGCTTGTTCCGAAAAATCTGTCGGGACTAGAATTCTTCTCATTTTGATGCGGTTTTAGGTGGTTTTGTTATGGTTATCTTGCGTAAATGTAAAGTGCTTCTTTTTCCTGTGCCATGATATTCGTCATCTTATATACTTGCCCACCTCGGATGGAGTTTAGGAAACGGGAAAACAAAAAGCCCACCCCGGTGAGGGTGGGCTTTTGTGGCAGTTTATAAAGCTATGAATTAAGCGCCAAGACGAGCGATCAGGTCAGCAGCACGGTTAGAGTAGCCAGCCTCGTTGTCGTACCATCCTACCACTTTTACCAACGTTTCGTTCGCAGAAGTCATCTCCGCATCAAAGATACAAGAGTGTGGGTTACCAACGATGTCAGCAGACACGATCGGGTCTTCCGTGTACTCCAGTACGCCTTTCATATCGCCTTCAGCGGCTTTCTTCATGGCAGCGTTGATTTCCTCTTTCGTGGCTGCTTTCTTCAGCACAACAGTCAGGTCGGTCAGGGAGCCTGTAGGGATCGGAACACGCATCGCTACGCCATCCAGTTTGCCTTTCAGGTGTGGCAACACCAGTCCTACCGCTTTGGCAGCCCCCGTAGAGGTAGGCACAATCGAAAGGGCAGCAGCACGGGCTCTTCTCAGGTCTTTGTGCGGGCCGTCCTGCAGGTTTTGGTCAGCAGTGTAAGCATGTACCGTGGTGATATAACCTTTCTCGATACCGAAAGCATCGTCCAACACCTTGGCCATTGGAGCCAGGCAGTTAGTCGTACAAGATGCGTTAGATACGATCTTCTCCTCTCCTGTCAGGATGTCCTCGTTCACACCCAACACTACTGTAGGGATATTGCCTTTCGCAGGAGCAGAGATCACCACTTTACGGGCACCTGCTTCCAGGTGACCACCAGCGCCTTGCTCATCCACGAAGCGACCTGTAGACTCCAACACAACGTCTACCCCCAGGTTACCCCAAGGCAGGTTCTTCGGATCACGCTCTGCCGTGATTTTGATTTCTGTACCGTTTACTACAATGCCGTTAGCAGTAGCCTCTACGGTGCCATTGAATCTACCGTGTACAGAGTCGTACTTTAACAGGTGTGCAAGCGTTGTTGTATCAGTAAGGTCATTAATGGCAACAACCTCTACGTTCTCTTTCTGGAGCAGCGCCTTAAATGTAAGTCTGCCGATACGGCCAAAACCGTTAATTGCAACTTTTACTTTAGACATGATATCTTATATTTGAGTTTTATAATGTTGCGAAGTTACGATATAGCATAGTGTAAAACCAATGTTTTTTTCTATGCTGGTTTATAAACTCTTACGTATAAAATCAGAAAAAATACGAGGACTTGTTTTGCAGGTAACAAAAGAGCCGTATATTTGCACCACAAACAGACAGAACGGCCCGTTCGTCTAGGGGTTAGGACGCCAGATTTTCATTCTGGTAACAGGGGTTCGATTCCCCTACGGGCTACTTGGAAGCCTCTCAGTTAATACTGAGAGGCTTTTTTAATGTCCTTCGGACAACGTCCCGTTCAGTAAGAGTTTTGATATAACTACCTAACCACCCCCTCTGTTCTTTATTAGGAGCCGCAGAACATCAAAAGATACCTACAGTAAAATTCAATGTAAACTCTTAAAATATACTTTAAATAATACTGGCATGTACTAGGCTGTGTCTGATGAATCAAACTCTGATTATTTAGTAATCTAAAATTCTGTTGCTAGAGCAAACAGCCAGTGCTCATCTTTTGGTTTATTCATTCAAAAGGTATTCATCAGACATAGCCTAGTCTTACCTAAATAGACAGTAACAGCATTTCCTGTACTACTTATTAGAAATAGTTGCTCCCTTTAATTAAGCTATCCTATATATTGCATTAAATATATAGAGTAGCAAACAACAAAATAAATCAATCTTAACTGTAGTTTATGAAAACAGCTTTACTACTACTTTTTACTTTCCTCATTTCACTCCTCTCCTTTGGACAGGGACGTTGGATAGACCATACCTCACAGGCCGCACTCCCAAGTTTAAATGTTCGCGATGTGCTAGTGGACAGTAAGGGCAACAAATGGTTCGCCACAGACAATGGCCTAACAAAATTTGATGGTACCAACTGGACTACATTTAAAGCTGTTTACCAGGGACTAAGGAACAATGACATATACGCACTAGCTGAAGGCCAGGATGGTAAAATTTGGGTTGTGACAGCTCAGGATATTGAAACTTTTGATGGTGCAGTCTGGGAGTATTACGATGGTAATGACGGACTGCTTACTTCAACCATGCCAAACTCACGGTACTTATCTATTCATGTTGCTATGGATGGAACAGTGTGGGCTGGATCGCTTGGAGGAGTATCCCACTTTGATGGAGACTCTTGGGAAAACATTACGGATATTAACGGGATTAGCTTACGATACATAGCTGATATTGAGCATGATGACGCAGGAAACATTTGGTTTTCCCTTCATCAACAAGGATATGAGGCGGATTACGTACCCGGGATTGTAAAGTACAATGGTATTACTTGGGAGGCTTTTGACTTAAGCGAGGAAACAGGCGGTTACTCTGCTTTTATGTTAAACAATATCAATGGAGTCCTTTGGGCAGGCCAGCCCAGTTATATTTATAAGTATGCAAATGGTGGTTTCACAAAGTTTAACATTGATTTAACAGCTTCGGGTATTGATAATTTTCATCTTTCAGGTGAAATAACCCAAGATATAAATGGTGTAATTTGGATTTATGGGACTACTAATGAAAGTAGTGGACTTATTAAAACTGGATTTGTGAAATATGATGGTGAGATCTGGAGCTTTCAGGGATTCCCGGAAGTTTACGGAGTTACATCAACCGAGGTTGATGGCTCTTTTATCTGGGTCTCTGGCAGAAATGGAGCGCATAAAGTTAATTCGGGTACAAACACCTTAACTAATATCGGAACTAGGTATGGTTTGTCAGGGAATAATGCGCAAACTTTGTTTATAGACGCATCAGACAATGTTTGGATAGCAACAGGGGCTGGAGTAGAGAGGTTTAATGGGGAGGAATTGATTAAAAATGAGATAAATACAGTTAATAGTATCTTCGACATTTTTCAGGACACTAGGGAAAATGTTTGGTTTGTCCCAAGGTGGAATAACGACGTCTACGTGCGAAGCCAGAACGGAATAGAGACTTTCAACTCAACTAACAGCTTATTAAGAGACCAAACTATTTACGAGGCTGCTACAGACAAGGCTGGAAACGTTTATTTTGCATATTGCGCATACGATGGCCAAGGGAATGCAACGGGAACTATAGTCATGTACGATGGTAACCAGTGGTATAACATAACAAATCAACACCCTAATCTGAATGACGAGATAAACAAAATATATGCTACTAGTGATGGGAGAGTCTGGTTCTTTGGGAAAAAAGGCACAGTTATAAAAGACGGAAGTCTATGGACAGTCAATGAAACGTTACCTCCGGGGGCACTGTCAGCAGTGGAAAGTGAAAACGGTAGTCTATGGCTTGGCTATAATGAATCTCGACTTTTGCATTATTCAGCAGGTACTATAACAGAATATGACCTTGAAACATTGGCAGGTACCAGCAATTTCCATAGTTTGAATGACCTTGCAATAGATTATAAGGGGAATTTATGGGTTGGGGGGTTTTTCCAGTCCCCTAATTCAGAACCTGAAGATTATCCTGGACTTGCTCGTTTTAATGGAAGTTCTTGGCAATCCTTTTCAAAAGCTGATGGCCTTGTTTCGGACGCTGTTACAAGTATAGAAACTGATCTATCAGGTAACGTCTGGATAGGAACATTATATGGAGGAGTATCTCAGCTTATCTTATTTTCTGAAATTGTAACAGTAAGCACCTCCAATATCTCCTGTCATGGAGGCAACAATGGTTCTATTGCCATTACTCCTGAAGGAAGCAATGCTCCTTATCGATTTTCTATAGACGGGGGAAAAACATTTGTATCAGAGAATGAATTCAGTGGCCTGACCGCCGGAAATTATCATATCCTTGTAAAGGACGGTGAAGGACTTACAGCACATGATGAAATTATAACCCTTACTCAGCCCGCTGGTGTATTTACATGGAAAGTTTCCCCTGTAAGTTGTGCCGGAGCAAAAGACGGTGCGATCATGTTATCTGTACAAAACGATGGAACACAGATCAGCTATGTATGGCATAATGCTGATGGGAGGGAAATTGCCACCACTAAAGACATAGCAGCGCTTGCAGGAGGTACTTATAGCGTAACTGCTAGTTATGGTGATTGTATAGTAACCAAAACCATTGTAGTGCCTGAGCCAAGTCCTCTACAGGCTACCCTTGAACATTTAAATAGCTGTGGTGACGCTGTAAGCGGACAGATTACAGTCCGCACTGTTGGCGGAACTGCTCCTTTCAACTACTCCATAGACGGAGGTGTAACTTTCCAAACTGAGAAAACTTTCTCAGGTCTACCTGTTGGTTCTTATCAGATTATCGTTCAGGATGCCAGTGGTTGTTTGTTTACTACTGCATCTGTTACCATAAACCAGCAAGAAAAGCCTGTACCGGTTGTTACTTCTTCAGGCAATCTCGCATTATGCACAGGAAGTAGTGTCTGGCTGAAAACAACCCAGAAGTATGAAGGCTATGAATGGTATGATCGTAATGGCAATATACTGTCAACTCAAGATAGCCTGGAGGTAACTACTGCTGGAATCTTTTATACAGTTGTGTACCAAAACCAGTGTCAGGCGACTTCAGCAACTGTGACTACTACTATGGTCACGACGTATGATCAACAGGCAGTTTGTATCGTAACTGTCGATGCTACTACTAGAAAGAACAAAATTGTATGGAGTAAAATCGCTGGCAAGCATGTTGCCTCCTATAACATTTACAAAGAGACAGGAACGAACCAATACAGCCTTATAGGAAACGTACCGTCCAGTTCAAACAACTATTTTATTGATGAAGCTTCAGCTCCTATGACAGCCAGCGAGCGCTACAGTGTATCTATAATGGACATTTGCGGTAGAGAATCAGCCAAAAGTGCGGCTCACAAAACTATTTATTTGCAGGCAAACCTGGGAGTGAACAACAGCGTCAACCTTAGCTGGGACAGTTACGAAGGCTTTAGCTACACACAGGTAAATGTCTTGCGCGGCTCCTCTGTGGATGCACTACAAGTTTTGGCTACGCGTCCGGCTAATAATAACACCTTTACTGACACTAGCCCCAATTCAGCGGAAATGGTGTATGTAATTGAAGCTGTCACGGGATATACCTGCGAAGGCACTTCAGGGGAGTCAGCCTTAGGAAACCAAAGAGTGCTCCTTCAAAACGCCTCTACCCGCTCCAATCCTAGCTCAGCAAAAGGGACACTTGGAGTAGAGGAAGGCTTAAGTATAGCTGCCGGGTTAAAAGTATACCCGAATCCAACTGAGTCTGGCTTTACTGTGGACCTAAAAGCAGGAAAAACTATCTATTACATTAAGTTACTGGACATTAGTGGTCGTGTAGTACAGGAAGTGCCTGTAAGTGGAAGCAAGTCCTCTGTCCATTTTGAACGCAAAGCCAAAGCTGGCCTTTATATTTTAGAAGTAAATGATAGTCAGGGGCAGATTTATCGACAAAGAGTAATTTTACAATAGTAACCTGCTTCTAGTCTAAACCTAGAAGAGGAAAAGCCATTACTTCGACTATTCCTCCTATAGATACTCCCCCAAAGTCTCCAAATCCTTGTGGATAAGGTTCGATAATTCACTCCTTCGGTCTACACGAAAGGCCTCCAGTTAACACTGGAGGCCTTTTTTCATTTACTTTGGACACTATTCGGACGCTAAAAAACGATAGCCACGATCCATACTGCCATTCTCCAAGTTCGCACTTGGTCTTCTAGTGTGCCCCCCTAATTCCCATTCTTTGTAACACCTGCAGGCGTGATAACAGCCACACAACGTCTACCGCAAGTGCCGTTGCCCCATGGCGCCTGAAGGAGTTACTGAGCTTTGTGAAGCCCAGAAGCGGCGGGGGCACAGGCCCAGCAGACCTTTACGGCGAAGTCCGTCAAGAGGGGCAGATTATGCTTGTTCCTCAGGAAGCGAGCTAAACACAGCCTTAGGCACCTTCCAGTAAGATCAGCCTCAGCGCCCTAGCCATCTCCACTCGGTTCTGCGGTGAGAAGCGGCTGTTTTTGTCCATGGATAGTCTGGCTAGGCTGTGTCTGATGAATACTTTTTCAGGTAAAATCTAATGAAAGCCAGCTTCACCATAGCCATGAAGCTGACGGCTAGCTTTTCATATCGAGTAGCAATTCTGCGATACTCTTTAAGCCAGCCGATAGCCTGCTCAACGCCTGCTCTTTTCTTATAGGTCTCTCTATCGAAGCGATGATGAGGCCCCCTTCTTCTTCTTTTGGTTCCAGCACGCAACTGCCTTTCAGGAATCATTCCCTTGATGCCTCTGCGGGCCAGCTCCTTTCTTAAGTAGCCTGCGTCGTATGCCTTATCTGCAACTACTTCCTCTGGCCTGGTTCTTTTACGGCCCCTTTTCAGAGGAATCTTTACCTGTTTCAACACTGGGTGAAAAAA
>NZ_FZOQ01000036.1 GCF_900188175.1 Pontibacter ummariensis
TCACTAAGTGCTACCCCAAACTCTGATGATGCCCACATAACCCGCTTGTTTCTTCCAAAACAATGCCCCCTCAAAATCATTCTAATTTTTCCCTATAAGATGAGACCCCAGGAGGGGATTTTTGCCTGCAGGTAGTGGAATAAAATGCGCAAGCGCAAAAGCCAGTCCCCTCTTACACCATACTCGGGCAGAAAGTACAGCAAAAAGGCAGGAGTACTATCAAAGCCACTCCTGCCTTTTATAAATCGCTAGATACGTAGAAAGCTCTTTTATTTTAACTCAGGCAGTACCTCCTGCCTGCATCTCCGGCTTTAACGCCTCTTCTACTTCCTTGTCCAGTGCTCCCCCCCAGAACTGCTTGTAGCTATCTTCGTCGGTGGCGTGCTGCGTCGGCTCCAGTGCAGGGGCTACCTGTTCCAATGCCTGTACCAATACCTCGTAGGGGCGGTAGCCAACGATCAGCACCCCGTTCTGGCCTGACTTTCGGATCGCCAGAGACGGGAAACGGCTGATGTTGTGCATGCGCACGTCTTTCAGGTCTTCTTCAAAGGCCTTAGGGGCAGCGTCTCCGCCAAAGTCCTGCTCAAACGTGCTGTAGTTCAATATCTGTGGCTTCTCTACTGCCAACTGTTTGGCTACCTCTAGCAGCACCTCGCGTTCACCGATGTTGCGTCCGTGCAGCATGATAGCTTCTCTTATCCGCCGCAGGTATTGCTCTGCTGCGATAGGAGATTGCATTTCTGCTGCCTTTACAGCAATGCAGGAAGGGTAAGATGATTTAGGGGGATTCTCGACCCAGATGCGGTCGTTTAAGGGCATGCCCGACTTGTGCTTTACCTCCATCCAGAGTGGCCCCATCTGCAAGGGCTTGCTGATACTGTTCATCGGATCGTTGTAGGTGTCCCAGTTCGGGATCAGCCCGCCCATGCGGTAACGCCATCTTATTTTGCCGCTGTACTCGTAGCGTAAGCGGCGCCACTGGGGTTCAAAGGCCCAACTCCAGCAACAAAGAGGGTCGGTAAAGACCTCTATCTCCACCGACCCCGCTTCTTGTATATTCTCTTTTAGCTCGTTTTCTTTATTCGTCATATTAGCTTTTTCTCCTTAGATACTGTTCTGCGGATATTCGCACCATTGGTTTTCACCCTTCGGTACGGCTGCTTTGACCATGGCACTGCGTTCTTTACTCATTGTTTTGTTCATCATATCCACACTCTCCATGGTACGGTCTGTCCCCTTAGGAGGGTGGTTTTTGGTCATACCGTTGGTTTCCACCACGTGCTTGAACGGCTCCTCAATGTACTGCCAGGTTTCGCCCATTCCCGGGGTCTTGCCCTCATTCCATGGTCCACGTACGTCACCGCCACTAGACATGTTATAATACGCGTTGCTGAAACGCGGGTCGCCTTGTAGCACGCCTTGTGGGAAGTTTGGTTGGATGGTTTCCAGTGCCGCCTCAAACATCTGGGCGTGTGCCACCTCGCGCGTCATCAGGAAGCGAAGTGTCTCTTTCACATACGGATCGTCCGTAAACTGCATCAGGTATTCGTACACAATCTTGGCTCTGGATTCCGCGGCTATATCGGTACGAAGGTCCACCGTAGGGTCGCCGTTGGCATGTATATAAGCTGCTGTCCACGGCACCCCTTGGCTATTTGTTAAGGTAACACCGCCACCACTCAAGCCGAAAAACTGTGGGTTCATAAAAGCATTGTGGATGAACTCTTCCTTCTTGGCCTTGCCATCCAGCAACTGCATAATTTCGGCCTCCTCGGCAGCGTTCTTCAGTTCCCCGTTGATCGGGCCCAGCAACATTTGAATGGTAGCGCCAACAATCTCCAGGTGACTGAACTCCTCTGTGGCAATGTCCATCAGCATGTCATACTTGTCCGGGTATGGCTGCCGCATGGCAAATGATTGCACAAAATAGTTCATGGCAGCTGCCAGTTCCCCATTGGCGCCTCCAAATTGCTCCAGCAACATGCTGGCAAACGCTGGGTCCGGCTTGGATACCCGGGCGTTAAACTGTAACTCTTTTACGTGATAGAACATGTTTATTCCTTTTAGTTATAAAACTTATTATTACTTGACAATCTTAACGGCACTGTGTCATTTAGGTAGCAGAGTTGCGGGGCAATTCAGTGTATTAACAACAAAAACAAGCCAAAGGCCGGTTTTTCTTAGTGAGTTTAACAGCCCCCTACGTTGCGAAACATGCGTATCAAAACGTCAGGGAATTAACTTAAAATGGCAACCATTGTGTTATATCCTTACCCAGGTTAACATGTAGCTGCAGCACACAAATACCTTCCAAAGCACTCCAGCAGTGGGATAGTTTAGCAGAACTGTTATCTTAGCTAAAAGAATGCCCTGTCGCTTATAAGGTCACGTAGAAAGCCAGAGACAGGAGCACAGATCTTGAAAGAGCACCCTTATGTTTTTAGACTTCTCTTTAAGCCGTCCCGTAAAGCGCTACGCCCTGTCACTGGCCAAGCTCACCCTTTGCCTGGCTATCCTCCTCCCGGCCTATGGCCAAACGCCAACACGACAGCCTGAAGAACTAAAGTTGTGGTACAGCCAGCCGGCCAGGGACTGGAACGAGGCCTTACCGATTGGCAACGGCCGTCTGGGAGCCATGGTCTTTGGAGGTGCTGCCCAGGAGCACTTGCAACTGAACGAGGAGACGGTTTGGACGGGCAAACCCGCTGATTTTGTGAACCCGGCAGCAAAGGCAGCCTTACCCGAGGTCCGTAAACTGCTTTTTGCCGGTAAATACGCCGAGGCCCAGGAACTGGCGCAGCAGAAGATGATGGGCGACAAGAAGGTGGGCAGCACCTACCAGACACTTGGGGACCTGCACCTGAACATCGACCTGCCGAACCAAAACATAACGAAGTACCAACGGGAACTGGACCTGGAAAATGCTGTGGCTAAAGTCAGTTTTCGAGCAGGAGATGTATCCTTTCAACGAGAGATGTTCGCCAGTGCCTCGGGGCAGGTCTTGGCGGTGCGCCTTACGGCGGACAAGCCTGCTGCACAGAGCTTCACGCTACACCTAAGCCGCCCAGGCAACAAAGCGCAACTACAGGTCAGCAACGGCGAGATTCTGATGAGCGAGCATGTAGGAGACGGTGTGGGCGTAAAAATGGTGGCACGCCTGAAAGTACTGAATGAAGGGGGCACTGTTCAGGTAAGCGGTGACAGTATACAGGTAAAGGGCGCTGATGCCGTAACCCTGCTCTTGGCTGCCGCCACCGACTATAGAGGAAAAGATCCGCTGGCCCTTTCGGGAATGCAGCTTAGTGCTGCGGCACAGAAGCCTTACGCAGAACTCCGGCAAGCTCACGTAGCCGATTACAAGCAATACTTCGACCGCGTTAGCCTGGACCTCGGAACGACCGATGCGGTCTACTTCCCTACTGACGCCCGCCTGGTGGCCATGCAGAAAGGCAATGTGGACCCAGCCCTGGTAAAACTCTACTACCAGTATGGCCGCTACCTGCTCATCAGCAGTTCCCGCCCCGGCAGCTTGCCCGCTAACTTGCAAGGCATCTGGGCTGACGGCCTTACCCCACCCTGGAGCGCCGACTATCACATCAACATCAACATCCAGATGAACTACTGGCCGGCAGAGGTCACCAACCTCACAGAAATGCACATGCCCTTCCTGACCTTCCTGGATGAGTTGCGGCCCGATGCCCGTAAAACAGCCCGCGACATGTATGGGCTGAAAGGAACGGTTGCCCACTTTACCACCGATCCCTGGCATTTCACAGAGCCCTATGGCCAGACGCAGTGGGCCATGTGGCCGATGGGCATGGCCTGGAGCGCACAGCACCTGTGGGAGCACTACCTCTTTACCGAAGACAAGGAATACCTGAAAGCGTTAGCTTACCCGGTGATGAAAGAAACTGCGGAGTTCACGGTTAACTGGCTGGTGAAGGACCCCAAAACGGGTTACCTGGTGTCCGGCCCCTCCATCTCCCCTGAGAACACCTTTAAAACAGCAGACGGCAAAATAGCTACCATGGTGATGGGCCCGACAATGGACCACATGATCATTCGCGACCTGTTGGGCAATACGATTGCAGCCAGCGAGAAACTGGGCAAAGACGCCGCTTTCCGCAAACGCCTGCAGAAGATCTTGACCCAGCTGGCTCCTACCGAAATTGGCAGTGACGGGCGCATTATGGAGTGGACGGAGGAATTTGAGGAGCCGGAGCCAGGGCACCGTCACATCTCGCACCTCTATGGCTTGCATCCGGGCAGGCAGATTACCAAGCAGCAAAACCCGGAACTCCTGGAGGCCGCCCGCAAGACCATCGACTACAGACTGGCGCACGGCGGCGGCCACACAGGCTGGAGCCGTGCCTGGATCATCAACTTCTTTGCTCGCCTACAGGACAGCGAAGCCGCTTATGAGAACCTGCTTGCCTTATTGCGCAAGTCCACCCTGCCTAATTTGTTTGACACGCACCCGCCTTTCCAGATAGACGGTAACTTCGGGGCCACTGCCGGTATTACCGAGATGCTGCTGCAGAGCCACGCAGGTGAGGTGGAAGTGCTGCCTGCCCTACCGGCTGCCTGGCCACAAGGATACATCCATGGCCTGGTAGCCCGTGGCGGCTTTGAGATAGACCTGAACTGGGAAAAAGGGCAGTTAAAGCAGGTGAAAGTCCTTTCCAGGTTAGGGAATCCTTTGCAGTTGCGTTATGGCGATAAAGTTATCTCCCTTAAGACGCAACAGGGTAACACTTACGTTTTAGATAAAGACCTGCAACAACTGTAGCCATGCCAGAACAAGAAACGCGCAGGGCCTGCAGGTAATCCAAAACAAAGCAAAAGAGTATACACAAGCTATTTAAGCTTATCAGATCTTCAAAAATCAGTAAATTAAACCCATGAGAACAAGAAAGCTTCCGCTCCTTTACCTGCTCTTAGCCATGCTAGCTCTGGTAAGTTGGAAAGTACAAAGCAGCAGGTTTATCGATTTCAACAACAAGCGGATTGCTTATATGGGACGCGTGGGCATGGAACACCCGGAAGCGGCGACTTTCTACTGGTCGGGCACATCGGCTAAACTAAACTTTGAGGGTACCGCCGTAAAAGCCCTGCTAAAAGACGAAACCGGCGATAACTACTACAATGTGATCCTGGACCAGGACAGCATCATGCTGTTAAGGCCGGACACCACGCTGCGCTATTATGACCTGGCGAAAAACTTGCCGGAAGGGAAGCACACCATCGAACTTTTTAAGCGCACGGAGTACGACAGAGGCAAGACCCTTTTCTATGGTTTCTTATTAGGTGACAAAACAAAGGCCCTGTCAGCACCTGCGGACAAAAAGAAAAGGATAGAGTTCTATGGCAACTCCATAACAGCAGGCTATGCCGTAGAAGATTACTCTGGCCAGGACTCTCCGGACAGCACCTATACGAACAACTACCTGAGTTACGCAGCCCTCACGGCCCGGCACTACGACGCAGACTATACCAGCATCAACAAAAGCGGCATCGGCATTCTGGTGAGCTGGTTCCCTTACACCATGCCCGAGGTTTACGACCGCCTCGACCCTACAGACCCCAGCAGCAAGTGGGACTTCTCCAGCAAAAAGAAACCGGATGTGGTGGTCATTAACCTGCTGCAGAATGATTCCTGGCTCGTGAACAGGCCGGAGCACGCAGAGTTTAAACGGGTGTTCAAAGGCACTCCTCCCAGCGAAAAGCAAATTATAGATGCATACAGCGGCTTTGTACAGTCTGTCCGCGACAAGTACCCCAAAGCCCACATCATCACCATGCTAGGCAACATGGACATTACCCGGGAAGGCTCTCCCTGGCCGGGCTACGTCCAGAAAGCCGTAGACAAGTTAAAGGACGATAAGATCTATACCCTCTTTGTACCTTATAAGAACACGCCCGGTCACCCGAACATAGAGGAACAGCAGGTAATGGCGGATTCGCTCATTCAGTTTATTGATGCGAACGTTGATTGGGATGATAAGAAAGCGGCGAAGCGGATAAATTAAAAGCTAACCAGCTCAAGCGGTTCTATAACTTGTGCTAAGACCAGAGTGCCTCCCTAAAAAGACGGTCTCCTTGCAAACAGATAGGAACCGGCACCATAAGCACCGGCTCCCTGCATTTAAACTGTAGGTTTAAGGGAACGGAACATTAACTGCCTCCTGCGCGATTCACCTCATCCAGATTCACGTTTCGTTTTTTCGTATCAACTTTCTCGCCTTTATTAAAACGGTAGCGAAGATTGAAGCGGAAGCTCTGTGTGCCCTGGTACTGTTCTGCGCTGATGGCGTAGCCTTCTACCTGTGTTACTCCCTCTATCTTTTTGCTACGGAAAATGTCAGTCACATTCAGGCTCAGGTCCAGTTTGTCGCTTAGGAAAGAGCGCTTCAGTCCGGCATCCACCCACCAGTTACTGTGCAACTCATACAAGCCATAGGCTACAGGTCCACGGTATCCGGCGTTAACTTCCATGCGCACACCTGCCGGCAGTTGCACGTTGTGGTTCGACTGCGCGATAAACGTTGCCTGCTCGTTCTTCAGCACCTGGTCGCCTCTTCTCTGGGCAAAATCCTGGTAAAGCACCGTTGCGCTGTTGTTCATTTCCCATCTGGCAGATACCCGTACCGGGGCCACTAATGTAGCACTCGCACTCTGCATGTCGTCCACATTCTGCTGTTGAAACAAGGTTACCTCGTCTGACGATGTTTTGGCAGGAACCTCTATGATATAATCCTTGGTAACCGCATAATCCAATACCATGTTGTAGCGCTGCTGCAGCGTTTGGGTAACGGTAAACGAGTGGGTGTACTGCGGCTTCAGACCCGGGTTGCCCAGCACCACAGAGTACGGGTCCAGGTAAAACACAAAAGGATTAAGGGCACTATACCTTGGCCGGCTGATGCGGCGGCTGTAGCTGTAGCTTATCTGGTAGTTCTCGTTAACGTTTTGCTGCAGGAAAAGGCTTGGAAACAGGTCCAGGTATGATTTCTTGGTGCGCTCATCCAGCGTTTCTGATTTACCGTTCGTAATGGTCTGCTCGGCACGCAGGCCTCCTTGCAGATTCCATTTGTCGCTCAGGCTGGCAGAGAAGTTTGCGTAAGCTGCGTAGATATTCTCTTTGTAGATAAAGTGATTGCTTCTGCTGTTATCTAGTACTTTCTTACCGTCTGTCGATTGGTAAAACTTTAGTTCGTTGTCAGACACCACACGGCTGGCCTTGGCTCCTAGCTCCAGCTTACGGCCTTTGCCAAGCGGCTTAGTAAAATCTGCTCTGGCAGCATAGATATCATAATTGCTTGGGTTCTCTGTTGTAAGCAAGTCTATCATAACAGGTGAGTTATTGCCAAGGCTGTCATACTTGTTCAAAAAGCGCGACTCGTCCTTGCTAGCCAGTCTAACGTAGTCCAGGTCTGCTGAAAGAGTTGTACCCAATGAGTCAAGCCTTCCCAGGTAGTGCAGGTTAAAAGTGGTGTTGTCGTACTCTGTCTCAGCGTGGTTGTCTGCCTTTATATACAAGTCATTTTCCGGCTGGCTGCCGCGCAGGTAGGCGTTTGTGTTGATCCTGCCTTCGGTGTTGTAAAAGGAGGCGTTTGCCAGAAAACCCACGCTGTGCTTGCTGTTCAGGGAGTAGTCGGTACCAAAGCGCAAGGCTGGAATAAAGCGGGTGCCTTTCTCCACCACATACTGACTAAGTTTTAGCCCTTGCTTCTCCAGGTAAATGCGCTGCATGTCGTTTGTTCTATAGTTGGTGCGCTCTGCCACATCCAGGTTCACAAAGGAACTCCACTTGCCCTGCTTGTAGTTCAGGTCTGTGCCGGCTGTATAGCCATGAAGTTCGCTGTACTGGTACCCGGCATGCACGCTCCCGTTCATGCCGCCGGCGGTGTTCTTCTTCAGGTTGATATTGATAATACCAGAGGCTCCCTCTGCTTCATACTTGGCTGAAGGGTTGGTAACAATCTCCAGGTCTTTCATATTATCGGCTGACATGCTCTGCAGCAGGTTCTGCAGCTCCTTGCCCGTCAGGTAGGCTTTTCTGCCGTCGATCATGATCTGCACACCAGCTTTACCGTTCAGCTTGATATTGCCATCTTGGTCCACCCATACTCCCGGCGACTTTGTAAGCACCTCAAACGCAGTTGCACCCGCAGCCATCGCCGTCCCCTCTACGTTCACAACCATTTTGTCGGCATGCGAAATTACTGTGGGACGCATTGCCTGCACGGTTACCTCACGCAGCATTTTCGCGTCTTCACTTAAGGAAAACGTCCCAAAATCCTTACTGAAGTTGCTGCTCGTTACATCGAACGGAGCCGTTTCGGTGGAAGTATAGCCTACCATACTTAGTTTAAGTTTATACTTGCCGGCGACTGGCGTTACGATCTGGAAACCTCCCTCCATATCGGCAATCGTACCGGTCATGACGGCCTCGTCTGATGCTTTCAGCACCGCTACATTCACAAATCCTAGTGGCTGGCCCTGCCCATCCTTTACCGCACCCGAAAGTATACCTTGCGCTATTGCCTCATGGCTTAGCACGGAGAGAGTCAGGATAATCAGGAATAAAAATCTTTTCATAGTCTTATAAATTAAGTTTTACATTTAGTTAGCTCACAGCTCTTTGGCCGAGGTGTGACAAAGATGTGAGGTATATTCTGACTATGAAATCTGATTCTTATGAAGCGGGACCTGAGTAGCGTGAAACCGGATATGAGGCAAATGAAATGGAAAGCCTACGGGATGAAAACTGACGTTCAAGGTATAAAGCAGGAACCGCAGAAAAGGCAGGGTTGCAGTCCTAAACTGCCATAAGCTTGTTTCTTCCAATTAATATGGGTTAATTTCGATAAAATGATGTATTGAAACTCCCACCCAACCACAGCAGATTTCAGGCAGATGCACGATGACGAAAATGCGCTCTAAGTACAGGCCATTCCTGAGGCAGATCACGATTGCAGCGCTGACGACAGTGCTTTTATACTATGCTGTATTGTTTATACATCAAGGCACCATCTGGGTCTTTAATCTGGGTATCCTGATAGAGCTCACATTTGTGTTTTTCTTTCTGCTAGCTATTTTCTGGTCACACAGTCTAATATCCAAAACATTTACATCGGCGGCAACCCACAAACTACCGTATTTCTGGAAGCCTGTTCTGGAGGGCCTGACGGTAGTAGTAAGCAGTATTATTATCTGCTATCTGCTGTACTTTTTGCCTTACACCATTTTCTTCTCTCTGGCAGGAGTGAAACTGGTTTTGTTACCCGAGCGGGTACGGTTGGCATATGTCATCAGTAGCATTGCGTCTCTTTTCTTCTACTATTTTGTGGAGCGCCAGCGAAACATAAAACAGTTGCAGGCAGAGCACCTCCGGGCGGAGCAATTACAAAAGGAGAACTTCAGGGCGCAGCTGGAATCGCTGAAGAACCAGGTAAACCCCCACTTCCTCTTCAACAGTCTGAACGTGCTCAACTCCCTGATCTATGTAGACCCGGATAAGGCCGCAGCTTTTCTGAGCCAGCTGTCCGATGTGTACCGGGCCCTGCTGGACAACAGCAACAAACAGCTGGTTCCCCTGCAAAAGGAGCTGAACCTAGCTAACTCCTACAGCTATCTCATGAAGACGCGCTTCGGTGACAGCGTGCAGATTAACACCGACGTTCCCTCAGATAAGCTGTCACTCGAGCTCCCCCCTTCCTCTCTGCAGATGCTCATCGAGAACGCTATTAAACATAATGGTTCAACTAAACAAAAGCCGCTCAGGATATGCATTTATACAGAGGGAGATGCGTTGATCGTTAAAAATAACCGGCAGCCACGCCTGGAAGAAGTAAAGTCTACCAAAGTAGGCCTTAAAAACATCCGGAACCGCTACAGCTATATCACAGACAGGCAGGTAACAGTGGAGCAGACAGCGGATGCTTTTCTGGTAAAACTCCCCTTACTAAAAGTAGAGGCTTAAAGCGATAGAAACGATGAAGGTAATCATTATCGAGGACGAACAGCTGGCAGCGGAAGCCCTGGAAGCCATAACCAAAAGACTGAGGCCGGAGATTGAAGTCCTGGCTACGCTGAGTTCTGTGGAAGAGTCCGTCGAGTGGCTGGCCCTGCACCAGTCCCCGGACCTGATCTTTTGCGACATCCACTTATCCGACGGGAGCAGCTTTGAGATCTTTAAGCAGGTGGAGGTCAAGTGCCCTGTTATCTTCACCACGGCCTATAACCAGTATGCCATCGAGGCTTTCCAGGTAAACAGCGTCGATTATCTGTTAAAGCCCATCAAGCCAGCAGAGGTAGCCAAAGCGCTCAAAAAGCACGAGGAGCTCAAAAAGCATCACCTGGCCACTGGGTTCGGGGACCTGCAGCAGCTCGTGCAGGTGCCCCAGCACAGCCACAGTGCCTACAAGACGAGGTTCCTGGTAAAGAACGGACAGGCCATCAAGGCCATTCCTACCCACGAGGTAGCATACTTCTTGGCGGAGGAAGGAGTCGTGTTCCTGGTCACCGAGCAAGGCAAGCGCTTCGTTATAAACCAGACCCTGGACCAGCTGGAGGAACAGCTGGACAGCGCCCAGTTTTTCCGGGCAAACCGGCAAGTGCTGGTGCATATTGATGCTGTGCAGGAAGTAAGGCCCTACTTTAAAGGGCGCCTGTCCCTCCTGCTTAAACCCGCTGCGAAAGAAGAACAGATTATCAGCAGCTCCAGGGCCGCCACCTTTAAAGAGTGGCTGGACCTGTAAAATCTTCAAACTCCAAAAAAGACAACAACCCCTTTCAATAAACAAGATTAAATAGTACTTTAAGCTGTAAAACTACAGCTATCCTCATGAGAAAGATATTGTTTTTGTGTACCTGGCCCGCCCTGTTACTGGCCTGTAACTCTGCCGAAGAGCAGGACCAAACGACTACCCTGGCTGTAGAGGCAAGCGCTCCTGCCGCAGCTGAGACACCCGTTAAGCTTATTCATGCAGAGGAGGTGCAAACACTGGCCGTTGGGAGCCCTGCACCAGATTTTAGCTTACCCGCAGTAGACGGCCGCATATACAGCCTAAAGGACTTTGACGACAAGAAAGTGCTGGCCGTCGTGTTTACCTGCAACCACTGCCCCACTGCCCAGGCCTACGAAGACCGCATGATCCAAATAGCCAAGGATTATGAGAACAAAGAGGTAGCCTTCATAGCAGTTTCGCCAAACGACCCGCTGGCAGTGCGTCTGGACGAGCTAGGCTACAGCGATATGAATGATAGCTATGAGGAGATGAAAGTACGGGCAAAAGAAAAGCGTTATCCCTTCCTGTACCTGTACGACGGAGACACGCAGGCAATGTCTGCCGCCTATGGCCCTGTAGCCACACCACACGCTTTTGTGTTCGACCAGGACCGCAAGCTGCAATACGTGGGCAGGCTAGACGGCTCTGAAAAACCAGGCACTGGCCAGGGGGAAGATCTGCGGGCTGCGCTGGATGCTGTGCTTGCGGGTAAAGCCGTAGCAGAAGCTACTACAAAAACCTTTGGCTGCTCTGTGAAGTGGTCGGGCAAGCGGGAAGACGCAAAAGAGACGCTGGCAAAATGGGAGGCAGAAGAAGCAAGCCTGGAAGAAATCGACAAGGAAAGTATCAAAAAGTTAGTAGCCAACGACGGCGAGAACCTGCGCCTGATCAACGTGTGGGCTACCTGGTGCGGCCCTTGTACCACAGAGTTCCCGGACTTTGTGGACATGAGCCGCATGTACGGCGGCCGGGAGTTTGAACTCATCACCATCAGTGCCGACAAGCCGGAGAAAAAGGACAAGGTGCTTCACTTCCTGAACGAGAAGAACGCTGCCGCCTCCACCAACTACATTTTCACAGAGGATGACAAGTATGCCCTGATCGAGGCCATTGACCCGGACTGGCAGGGAGCCCTCCCCTACACCCTGCTGATCAAGCCAAATGGGGAAAAGGTCTACGCCAGGCAAGGAACGATAGACCCTTACGAAATGAAGAAAGAGATCGTAAAGCAACTGGGCCGCTATTATTAGTTAACCACACCCCACAAAAAGCTCCTGCCAGGTTGGACGTACTAACCTGGCAGGAGCTTTTTGTTTGAATAATTCCCGGCTAACTAAAACTTACCTGAGCTTACCACAGGTGTACATATACCAGGGCTGCCTGGGCCTGTTTTCCTGCAAAACTTTGTCTGTTTTAAGCTTTGGCGCTATGAGGTGCGTAAACACGGAGAGATTAAAACTTTTAACACAACACTATGAAAGAAACTTTGTATAGAACACTTGCCCTTGGCGCCCTTGCCGGGCTACGCTCTTTATCGGCCCCTGCTCTGCTAAGCCATTACCTCAGCCAGCACAAAAACCCCGACTTAAAAGGCTCGCCGCTGCACTACCTGGGCAACAGCAATGTGTCGCTGGCACTGAAAGGTCTCGCCGCCAGTGAGCTGGTGGGTGATAAGATGCCGAACATTCCGGACCGCACAAAGCTGCCCTCCCTGGCAATGCGTGGTGCCTGTGGTGCTTTAGTGGGAGCCGCCCTGTACATGCTCGATAACAAAAAGCCCTGGGAGGGTGCCGCCATCGGTGGCGCTGCTGCCGTTGCCTCCACCTATGCCAGCTATTACCTCCGCCAGTTCCTGGACCAGCACACCCCCTTGACAGACCCTGCCATGGGCCTAATCGAAGACCTGCTAACAGTCGGTAGCGGCATGAAGGTAGCCAACGATGTTTGACAGCTAAAACAGTAAACGGCGAAGGCCAAATAAGACTAGCCTTTGACGGCCACTAAACAGCATGTGCGAACTCCCGGACTAAGCCGGGTGTTCGCATTAGTTTCCTGGGAACGCCAGGAACACCACAACAGGCCGTTCTTTCACACAGCGACTCAAGTGGTCTCCAAGGCCTACTAACCTTTAAGAATAGAAAGCCGGACGGTATAAACTTTCCTTTACTTGTTTGTTTCCGAGGCTAACCCATAACGGTAAGAATAAGTACATTAAGCCATGGCCAGTCAGTGACTGGCTTTAAAAACCAAACTTGTAATAGAAGGCGAAAGGCTCGGCATGCTTGACAGGCCTTTGCTTTTTTTATAAACTTATCCTGACACATAAACGATACATATGCCCAAACTTCTGATTATAGATGATGAAAGGGCCATCCGTAGCACATTAAAGGAGATTCTCGAGTTTGAGAACTACACGGTAGATGAGGCGGAGGATGGTGAAAAAGGACTGCAACTGCTCGGAAAGACCAAGTATGATGCAGTGCTTTGTGACATCAAGATGCCTGGCATGGACGGCATCGAAGTGCTGGAGAAAGCCATGGAAATTTCGCCGGACTCCCCCTTTATCATGATCTCAGCCCACGGCACGATCGACACGGCTGTGGAGGCCACTAAAAAGGGGGCCTACGACTTTCTGCAGAAGCCACCAGACCTGAACCGCCTGCTCGTGACCGTGCGTAACGCGCTGGACAAATCGAACCTGGTGACGGAGACCAAGATCCTGAAGAAAAAGATCTCCAAGACTTACGAGATGGTGGGCACCTCGCCGGCCCTTACCCGTGTGAAGCAGGCAATCGAAAAAGTAGCGCCAACAGATGCGCGGGTGCTCATCACCGGGCCCAATGGCTCAGGGAAAGAACTCGTTGCACGTGCCATCCACGAAAACAGCAACCGAAACAGCGGACCGCTTGTGGAGGTAAACTGTGCCGCTATTCCAAGCGAATTGATCGAGAGTGAGCTGTTCGGCCACGAGAAAGGCTCCTTTACCTCTGCCGTAAAGCAGCGCATCGGAAAGTTTGAGCAGGCCAACGGAGGCACCCTGTTCCTGGACGAGGTCGGCGACATGAGCCTCTCAGCGCAGGCCAAAGTCTTGCGCGCCCTGCAGGAGCACAGGATTACCCGCGTGGGTGGCGATAAAGACATACAAGTGGATGTACGCGTAGTGGCGGCCACCAACAAAAACCTGCTGGAAGAGATAGAAGCCCGCAACTTCCGCGAAGACTTGTACCACCGCCTGGGCGTGATCCTGATCCATGTGCCGCCACTGAACGAGCGCCGGGAGGATATCCCCGACCTGGTACATAAATTCCTGAACGACATTGCCAACGATTACGGCAACAAGCCCAAGACCATTAGCCCGGATGCCCTCCAGTACCTGCAGGGGCTCGACTGGCGTGGAAACGTGCGGGAACTGCGAAACGTAGTAGAGCGCCTGGTCATCATGAGCGGACCCGAAATTTCAGCAGAGGACGCCAAAGCCTATGCCCGCCCGGTCGTGACTTAGGAAAAAACTGACGCTGCACCCAGCCTCTTCTGTTTAAACGGAAGAGGCTTTTTTATTGCCCTGCCCCAACGTACAGCCCTCCTGCCTGTGCCCGCTGGCCTATTCCTCTTTTCCGGTGTTCTTTCCCGAATAATTCCCCTACTTTTGCGGCCTGATTTAGCATTACCCCTTTCATGGACACCTCCACTTATAAAGAGCACTTTTCAAAAAACTTCCTGCTGGCCTACCCTGTCGTCCTGAGTCAGTTAGGGCACATCCTGGTCAGCGTTTTCGACAGCCTGATGGTGGGGCAGATCGGGACGCTGCCGTTAGCTGCCGCCTCCCTGGGGAACAGCATCTTCACCATCACCCTGGTGTTCGGGCTCGGGGTGTCGTACAGCATCACGCCCCTGATCGCTGCGGCCGACGGACGCCGGAACTACACCCGCATTTCCCTGCTGCTGCTCAACGGACTGGTCTCCAACACTTTGCTGGGCGTTATTTTGTTTATAGCCGGCTATTTCCTGTCGCCCTTCATCACCTTGTTAGACCAGCCACCAGCCGTGGTAGTGCTGGCGGTGCCCTACATCAACATCCTCTTCCTCTCGATGGTGCCCCTGATGGTGTTCCAGGCTTTCCGGCAGTTCGCGGAGGGGCTCTCGCTTACCAAGCAGGCAATGTATATTTCCATAGTGGCAAATTCTTTAAATATTTTGCTTAACTATATCTTCATTTTTGGTAAATTAGGCCTCGAACCAATGGGACTTGTTGGGGCTGGTTGGGCTACGCTGATTTCCAGAGTAGTGATGGCCTTGATGATGGGAGGGTATGTGCTGTACGCAAAACGGTTCTTGGTTTTCCGTCGGTTTATGCACCTGCGGCACCTCTCCTTCCACCACATGTACCGCATCTTTAAACTGGGCCTGCCCATCTCCGGCCAGATGATCTTTGAGATGGGTGCCTTCAGTTTTTCTGCGGTGATGATCGGTTGGCTCGGCGTAAAAGAGCTCGCCGCCCATCAGATAGCCATCAACGTTGCCTCCGTCACCTACATGATGGCCAGTGGCATTGCCGCGGCCGCCACCATCCGGGTTGGGAACCAGAAAGGTTTGGGTAATTACAGGGCCATGCGCATGGCAGGTTTCAGTAACCTGGTCTTGGGGATCATCTTCATGACTTGCAGTGGCCTCTTGATAGTACTGGGGAACGAACTGATCCCGATGCTCTACATCGATGACCCGGAGGTAATCCAGATTGCCTCCACCCTTTTAGTCATCGCGGCCCTGTTCCAGATTTCGGATGGGGTGCAGGTCGTGGGGCTAGGGGCGCTTCGTGGCCTGGAGGATGTACGTGTCCCAAGCCTAATCTCGTTATTAGCCTACTGGGTGGTTGGCTTACCTGTTGGTTATTTGTTGTGCTTTAAAGCCGATTTTGGCGTAAATGGCATCTGGTTGGGCCTCCTGGTGGGGCTTTCGGTAGCAGCCGCACTGCTCACCCTTCGTTTCCGGATGCTAAGCAACCGCTTGACGCTTAGTTAAAGTGCAATTTTATGGCACCTTTAAAAAGAAGTGCCTGTTAAAAAAGCAGAAGAACAACGTTTATACTTTTAGCCGAAGTCGAATGTACATTTTCACCCTTTTTCTGACGTTGTGGGCAAGGATACTGCTGTCTGCCCTTTCGCCGGCCGCCTTTGCCCTGGCACCTTACGCCAATAAGGTACCAGCCCCTGTAGAGACAGACAAACTGATTGTAGAAAAAGTAAACTGGTCAGAGAGCCGCAGGCTCTCCTGGGAGGATTTTAAGGGCCTTCCTGATGCCGGAAACCCCCACCATGCCCTGACTGCCGCCAACCTGGCCGTAAGCGCCAAGTGCAAAGACAATGCCTTTAACTATGAGGTAAACTGTGTTTTCCTGCCACAGGAGTCCTGGTCTAAAAACAAGCGCTCCAACAAGTTGCTCGAGCACGAACAACTGCATTTCGATCTGACAGAGGTGCATGCCCGTTTGTTACGCCGCCAGCTGCAGGAGCTGAACTGCGAAAACCAGAGGACAAAGCTCGGGGAAGCTGTGAACCGCGCTTTTGATAAGTGGAAGGCCGAGCAGAAAGCCTTCGACGATGCTTCGCGGCATGGCCTGAATACAGCAGAGCAACAACTTTGGGCCGCTAACATTTCCCAGCGCCTGGAAGCCCTGGAGCGTTACAAATAAGGACTGCAGTACTGGGCCCGGTGGCCCTCGTAACAACAGCTGTCCCTAAGTCCTGTGCTAAAAGGACCGCCCGATATCTTCTGGAAAGTCCTTGCAACAGGCTGCTATTTTAGGGGGTCCAGGTCTTTTCGGGCAGGCCCTGTGACGACTCTCCCAAGCGGATCGTAGCGGGAGCCATGGCAGGGGCAGTCCCAGGAGTGCTCCACGTTGTTCCAGTGTACCAGGCAGCCCATGTGAGTACATACCGCCGAAAACTTATGCCGCACCCCGTCCTGGTCGCAGTATACGGCTACTTTGTTCGTTCCATCGCGCATGATGCCGCCTGTGCCAGGCATTACCTGCGCAGGGTCCTCCACTTCACCAGGTGTCACGTAGTCTTTCGCCTGGGTAGCTACGTTTAAGTTGTACTTCATAAACTCCCCCGCCCCTTTCATGCCACTGCGGGTAGGGTCGTACAATTTAGCCCACGGGTTCTTGCGCCCCATGATGAGGTCAGTGATCAGGATGCCGCCAATAGTGGCGTGCGTTACGTCCTGCCCCGAGTCACCTGTCGCCACGTACATGTTGTCGAAGTCACAAGGGTACCGGCCAATATAGGCCAGCCCGTCCACAGGCTCCTGCACCTGCCCCGACCATAAGTAGCGCACCTCTCCGGCCATCGGGAACTTGGTGCGTGTCCAGCGCTCCAGATCCTGGAAGCGCTTCATCGGGTTATTTTCCTGCCCGGTTCGGTGGTCTTCCCCCCCAACCAGCAGGATTTCAGTGTCCCCGTCATCTTTAGCGCTGTTACCCGCCAAACGGATGTAATGATAGGGGTCCTGCACGTCCCAGTACAAAGCATCCGGCACAACATCTTTTGGCACCGTAAGACCTATCATATAGGTGCGATAAGGTGCCTGCTTCGTCATGATGGTGGCTTTATCGTTCGCGGGCGCGTTTGTGGCCACTACCAAATGGTTTGCGGACACAGCGTGCCCACTCTTTGCGGTGGCTGTTACAACTGGCCCTGATTTAAAGTCGACAACATGAGTGTCCGTATAAACCTCACCTCCTTTATCGATAAAGGCTTTTGCCAGCCCTGCCAGGTACTTCATGGGGTGCAGGCGCGCCTGGTTCGGAAAGTGCAGGCAGGGCAACGCCGTCAGTGAACCCGCAGGGCACTCTTTACGCAGCACCACGTCCATCCATCCAAACTGCTGTATTGCCTCCAGTTCCTTCAGCAGCTTCTCCTCATCCTGCCGCGTGCTGGCAAACAGGTAACCATCAACCCTGGTAAAGTCACAGTCTATCTTTTCCTCTTTGGCTATTTCTGATACTTTGTCGATGGCGCGCGTGTGGCTCTGGCAAATAAGGCGCGTGCCGTCTTCCCCAAACGTGTTGATCAGGTTCGTATACCGGGCATCCAGCGCCGTGGAGAGGTGCGCCGCCGTACGGCTGCTTTCGCCGCCGCCAATGCTTTTAGACTCCAGCACGATCACGTGTTTCCCCTCT
Organism: Pontibacter ummariensis; assembly: GCF_900188175.1. Classification (GTDB taxonomy): domain Bacteria; phylum Bacteroidota; class Bacteroidia; order Cytophagales; family Hymenobacteraceae; genus Pontibacter; species Pontibacter ummariensis. The sequence continues at coordinate 17,974 of NZ_FZOQ01000036.1, forward strand.
TTGGCCAATAAGTAAGCGACAGTCAACCCTGCGATGCCTGCTCCCACTACGCAGACATCACACTTACGATTTTCACGAAGATGATCGGTCGTGGGCAAGGATATGTTGTCTTCCCAAATTGGGTGCGTAGCTCCGGATTCTTGTTTCATGGTTTCAGTTTTTTAGCAAAAAAGGTCGTCCTGGGAGGCCCCTGGCAAGCAGCAAAGCCAATTGCATAGGATTACGGGCAGGAAGTGCTAATGTTGCTAAAACAGCTATGCGAGCTCCTGATGGACAATTTGACCACATAAAGCCTACAAATAAAAGCTCTGTTACATTCCAATATATTTAGCAAGCCTAATTATATTAGCATAAAATATATAAGGGTATGATAAGAGCAGAAGACTACCTGAAAGGTCGCGGCGCACAGTACAACCCGGCCAACCCCTATTTAAAGCAAAACTACGTGGCCGAACACACCGAAGGCCTGGACGAACCGATGCTGACTAATTCTAAAACGGAGTTCCTGTTAGAGCACCCTAAAAAGGTCGTAAACAGGATAGAGAGCCCGGACCTGGGTATCGGCTATTCCCTGAATCCCTATCAGGGTTGCGAGCACGGCTGCGTGTATTGTTATGCCCGCAACACCCACACTTACTGGGGCTATGGGGCCGGACTGGATTTTGAGCGGAAAATAATCGTAAAGGAGAACGCCCCTGAAACCCTGGCCAGGCAACTGGAAAGCAAAAACTGGCAGGTGATGCCCATTATGCTGGCGGGTAACACGGACTGTTACCAGCCCATCGAAGCAAAAAAGAAGCTGACACGCCAGATCCTAGAGGTATTGCTACAGTACCGCCATCCGGTCAGCATCATAACCAAGAACGCGCTTATCCTCCGCGACCTGGACTTGCTGCAGGCACTCAACCAGCTAGACCTGGTGCACGTGAACATCAGCATCACCACCTTAGCGGAAGAGGTCCGTCAGAAGCTGGAGCCCCGTACTGCCTCTGCCAGCAAACGGCTGGAGGTAGTACAGGAGCTGAGCAAAGCAGGAATTCCCGTTAATGTAATGGTAGCCCCGATCATCCCCGGACTAAACGACTCCGAGATACCGGCCATTCTGAAGGCGGCGGCAGAGGCGGGGGCAAGCAATGCAGCATACACCATCGTGCGGCTCAACGGAAGTGTCGGCCCCATTTTCGAGGACTGGATTAGGCAGGCGTTCCCGGACCGGGCCGAGAAGGTGCTGAAGCTAGTGGCTGACTGCCATGGGGGGCAGCTGCATGACAGCCGCTTCGGCACAAGGATGCATGGGGAAGGGAAGTTTGCCGAGCTCATTGCCAGACTCTTTAAAGTAAGCAAGCAAAAGTATATGAGCGGCCGCAGCCTAAAGCCCTACAACTACAGCCACTTCTGCACCAGGGCCGGAAAACAGCTGGGGCTGTTTCCTTAACGCCACCCACACCTCTAAAACAGGTCCTCACCAGAGGAGGTGCTGGCATACTGTCACGTTCCCTTCAGTCCCTCTGTGTGCCCTCCCTTTTAGGTTCTCCGCACAAGGCTGCACCCGAAGAACGGTATAGGCGCAACCTGCAGGCTGTAATGCAGTATGTAATCAGCAGCGAAGACCTACTGCAAATTTAACACCTCATGGAGCTGGAGCCGGGAAAAGACATTGTTGTGAACAGTTGGGCAGAACTACAGAGTGCCCTGTTCGACCATAGCTGGGACGAGAAAATTCAGCGTTTCCGGTCTTCTTTTATATACCGCGGCACGTACAGCAAAGACTTTAACCTCAGCACCAGCATCATGCGCATCGGCAGCGAGTACAGTAAACTGGAGCCACACCTGCTGCGGAACTTCCGGAAGTATGCGCATAACAACGCCTCCCCCGGCGACTCTATCTGGAACTGGCTGGCAGTAGCACAGCACCATGGGCTCCCTACCCGCCTCCTCGACTGGACCTACTCGCCCTATGTGGCCCTTCATTTCGCCACCCAGGACCTCTCACAGTACAACCAGGACGCCTGCGTGTGGTGCGTGAACTATGTGCGGTCCCGTGACTTCCTGCCGGTTCCTCTTAAAAAAGCCTTGGAAGAGGAAGGCTCGAACGTGTTTACCCCGGAAGTGCTGTCGCCGGTGGCCCCCTCCTTTAAGGCCTTAAAGAGCTTTCAGGAAGAAGAGTTTGTTGTATTCCTGGAGCCCCCTTCGCTCGATGCCCGCATCATCCACCAGTACGCCCTGTTTTCGATGATGTCGGATGTGACGGCTGAACTTAGCGTGTGGCTGCAGCAGCGCCCGGAGCTGTATTTCAGGGTGATCATCCCCGCCTCCCTTAAGTGGGAGGTGCGCGACAAACTGGATCAGGCCAACATCACAGAGCGGGTTCTCTTTCCGGGACTGTCTGGTTTAAGCGAATGGCTCAAGCGGCATTATACCCATTCCTGATTTTTTCACTAACTTCTGCCGGTTCCTGCTCATACATCTCAGGAAAATTCTCTAATTTAAGGAAGACTTAGACTTTTACACTTTTTATAGATGAACCCGCGCCGAAAGCAACGTGAGAATACCCTTCTACACCTACTAAAACACCCAGTCCAGCCCCTGCAAATGCCGAGTACCCGCGTTAAAAATTACACGGCCAAAGTGGCGCTGCTATGCGGGCTCCTGCTAACCGGCGCCTGCTCCCAAGAGCGCGACAGCACGGCTAGTGTCGCCAACCTACCTTCTGCCAAAGCCAATTCGGTAGACTCCGTGACGGCACCGGTGCCGCCAGACACGCCAGCGGTGGCCGCTGCCCCGGCACCTGATACGCCAGCCACTGCCCAAACGCCAGTTATCCCGGACTCGGCCTGGAAGTATCCCGGGCCCAAGCCGCTGCCTGGCGCTATTCTGCCCCACAAGCGCATCCTCGCCTACTACGGCAACCTGCTCTCCAAGCGCATGGGCATTTTAGGAGAGCTGCCTCCAGCGCAAGTGCTGCAGAAGCTGGATGAAGAGGTCGCGAACTGGAGCAAAGCCGACTCGCTGACTCCTGTACAACCTGCCTTGCATGCCATCGTGGTTACCGCCCAGGGGCACCCTAGCGCGGGTGGAAAATACAGGCTGCGCATGACGGACAAGATGATAGACGATGTACTGGCGATGGCCGAGAAGCGGAATGCCATTGTGTTTCTGGACATACAGGTAGGACAGAGCACCTTGCAGGAAGAGATACCGGCGCTGAAAGAGTACCTGAAGCTGCCCCACGTGCACCTGGGCATTGACCCTGAGTTCTCTATGAAAAACGGAGGGGTACCTGGGCGCCGCATCGGCACCTATGATGCGGCTGATATCAACTACGCCACGCAGTACCTGGCGGACCTGACAAAAGAGTACAACCTGCCTCCCAAGATACTGGTTGTGCACCGCTTTACGGAAGGCATGGTAACGAACGCCGACGACATTAAGCTTCGACCGGAAGTGCAGGTCGTGATGCACATGGACGGCTGGGGGCCACCAAGCCTGAAGAAAGACACTTACCGCCGCTACATCAAAAATGAGCCGGTTCAGTTTACAGGCTTTAAGATCTTTTACAAAAACGACACCAAAAACGGTTCCCGTTTGATGACACCAGAAGAGGTGCTGGCTCTAACGCCTAAACCACTTTATATTCAGTACCAGTAAGACAGCAGGTAAGCTTTGTGACAGCTTACCTGCCTGCACCTTGGTACTACGACCAGCTTTCTGAAATAACTTCGGGCTCTGCTGCTATCGGTGCCGTATACGAACAAAACAGGGATTAGCACCTTACCTTAGCGGTTTTTAAGCGCTTATTGCAAGCAGGACTGAGGATCGTCAACTAAAATCAGGTAGCGATCGAGGCCTTTCCGGCTGAAGATCAAGCGTTAAGAAGAGGAGAAGAAAGAGGATGGAGAAAAGTTCAGAAAAAACCGCCCTGAAAGGGAGCGAAAAGGCCTGAATTTTGCGTTAGAATAATAGAGGGATTCTTGCCCTGCCCTTCTGTAGCAGGCTACCCTCTTTAGTTAAGCGCGCCAAACTCAAAAGCGGTAAAAGATGACGGGATTACTACAACCATTAAGACAGCTACTGAACTTCGCGGTCCGGTTCATCCAGATAATTATCGTGTTCCCGATGGCCGTGCTGTTAAGTTTCTATGTTCCACCCTACAACAGCATGGACTATGAACTGCATTTCCTGCTGTGTCTTATGTTTGCGGCAGCCGTTTCGGTGCTGGTGACCAAGTTTAGCCGTAAGCTCATCGTGCTCATGTTCTTTGTGATCCTCGGGATGTTCGTCTTTAACAGCACCTTCAAGAACCAGACCTTTGAGGGGATCTACGACGACTACAATGCCATGCTGGTGAACATGACGAGCAACCCCCACGATGTGTCTTACTTCAGGCCTGTACGTGGCACCTACTTCCAGGACCAGCGGGTAAAAAGCGCCATGCAGGCCACCCATCCAAAGGTACGCTCCTTTGCTGTAGAAAACTCTACCCGTTACTTCCACGACGAGTATTACCGTAAGTTCGGTAAGATGACCCGTTACTTTTCTCTGTTCAAGCATATCAGGTTGAACTGGAAATACGTGAACGACCCGCTGGGCATGGACTATTACGCCCCTCCTATTGAGAGCATGAGCTTTCTGGCTGGCGACTGTGATGACTATGCGATCCTGATGGCCTCCTCCATCATGGCCATTGGCGGAGAAGCCCGTGTCGTTATTTCTCCAAACCACATGTACACCGAAGTAAAACTGGGCTCTGTAGAAGACCTGGATGAAATTACCTATGCCGTGCGCACCTTGTTTCCGGATGAAGTGGCAGGTGGCAAGATTCACTTTCACGAGACAGGAGATGATTTATGGATTAATTTCGACTATACAGCCAGCTATCCCGGAGGCCCTTTCCTGGAGCCTGAGCTTTACAGTGTGATCACATTCGGGAAATAAGGAAGGCCTGCGCCCGTCTTCTCAAAATTATTGATTTGTAAATCAGCACGTTTTAAGATTATTGGCATTTTTTATAAGCTTGCCTATTGCGAAACAAAAAACACCCGCTATATTTGCATCGTCAATCAGGGAAATGAAAGACAAAACAAAACCGGCCCGTTCGTCTAGGGGTTAGGACGCCAGATTTTCATTCTGGTAACAGGGGTTCGATTCCCCTACGGGCTACAGGAAATATGAAAAGAGGCTTATTTTTCGGAATAAGCCTCTTTTGTTTTGGTGTACGCGTTTACCCCTCTATTTCTGGCACCTATTCACTTCCTTTGCGTTCTGCATTTATACCATAAAGGAACGTAAACTTCAATTTCCAGAATCGCAATTTCAGTTCGATTAATATTGGCCTGCCTTAGTCGCTCTCTGGCTGCCTCGTCGTAAACTATGTTTAGAATATAGCCACAAAAAAGCGTACACAGATAGTTGATAGAACAAAATTGTAACTTACCACTTTCATATTCCCAGTTACTTAACTCCTTGTAGCCTGATGATGTCTTCCGTCAGCAGATTACAAAATCTTTTAACCGCTTGCTTTTCGTATGCTTCTTTTAGTGAGATAATCATGGCGGTTCGCACCATGCCTCTGCCTTTGATTGGTATGGAATACAAGCCTTCCCCTTTCACGCTGGTTTGCATCAAAATACCGTGCCAGTTACCCGACTTAACCAGGTCCAGTATGGTAGGTATATCATTCACTTCAATAGAAATTTTAGGGCTCAAACCGCTCCTGTCGAACGCTTTGATGATAAAATGGCTGGTGCTGTCTCCTTTTGTCGATATTACCAGGGGCAGTTGCGAAATTTCTTCCAGCGTGATGGATTTTTTACCTGATAATCGAGATGTTAAGCTGGTGACAAAGGTCACAGGGGAATCAAACAAGGGTTGGTATTTTAGATGCTGTGCTTTAGTGGTTTCGTTAAACACCAGGATTAAGTCTAACTCAAGCTCGTTTAGCTCTTCCATCAAACCTTCTGATGTGCCGTATACAACACGAAAGTTAATTCGGGGAAATTCACTGGCAAAACGCACCACCGCCTGAGTAAGGATACTGCGTAGCCCGTAAGTAACCCCGATGGAGATTGTGCCTACATTCAGCTCGTTCAAGTCTTTTAGCAACAGCAATCCCTCGTTTGCTTTATTAACACTCTGCGAGGCATACGTTGCAAACAGTTCCCCTGCTTCGGTAAGTGTTACCCGCTTGCCTATCCTGTTGAACAACGGAGTGTTCAGCTCTTCTTCCAGCTGTTTTATTTGTTGAGACAAAGTGCTTTGGCTGATGTGCAGGCTATGCGCAGCTTCTGTAAAATTGAGCAATTCTTTTGCCCTCAGGAAGTATCGCAGTTGTCTTAGCTCCATTCTATTAATCGGTTTTATCGATTATTTACATCGAAAAATAACGTTTTACGAATCTATCTATTCTTCTGAACTTTGCAACAAGAAAACTGGCAATATCAGATATGTCCTTGGAAGTCCTAAAACCGTCTATTTTAAAGAACGTGGCGCTGGGTTTAGCTCAGATTCTTTTGTGGGGCGGCTCGTATTTCATTCTTTCAATACTGGCGGAGCCGATTATGAAGGAGACAGGCTGGTCTTACCAGATGGTTTATGGCTCCCTTTCGCTTTCGCTGTTGATCTCTGGATTGCTGTTGCCTAGAATCGGAAGGCTTATAGGTGAAAACGATAAAAATTTTGTCTTGCCCTATGCCGGTGTCATTATGGCATTGGGGCTGACTGTCATCGGCTTGTCAGAACATTATCTCCTGTTCCTGACGGGCTGGGCTATCGTAGGTGTTGCCATGGGGATGGGCTTGTATGATTCGCTGTTCGCTTCACTTGGAAAGAACTACGGGAAGGCCACAAGTAAGGTAATTGTACAGGTAACGCTGATTGCCAGTCTGGCCCCAACCATTTCCTGGTATCTTGTCTCGCTTCTGCTGAGTAACTACGGTTGGCGTACTGCCTGTTTTATATATGCGGCCATATTGCTAGTTACTATATTTCCTGTTCATCGATACGCTTTGCCTCTAGCGGAGAGCAAGGGTGCCAAACAGCCACAGCTGAATGACAAGAAAACAGTTTCACACAAGCCTTTCCGCTCCAGGATCTATTACCTGTTACTTGTAAATTTTACAATTGGCGCCGTTTTGACGACAGGCATTATCATTCATCTTATAGACATTCTGCTCGATAAAGAGATGGCAATGGCAACTATAGTCGGTACTGTTGCTTTTCTGGGGCCGAGCCAGGCAGGTGTTCGGGTACTGGAGTTGCTGTTCTCTAGAAATGAACCGGGCAAAACAGCTATCATTTCAGCTGTCGTCACGCTCCTGGGCATTTTACTTTTATTGCTCAACCCCAGTTTTGCGATACTGGGGATCATCCTGTTCGGAATGGGGAACGGGATGCGTTCTATTTTAAGAGGAACATTACCCTTGGCAATTTTCGGACAGGAACATTATGCCGTCGCTGTGGGAAAACTTGCCCGTATGCCTTTGATCGCCCAGGCACTAACACCTTTTATCGGCAGCTTCCTGATAGAGCAGTTCAGCGTTGCAGTATTTCTCTATACATGCTGCCTCTTAGCTCTCATCAATATCATGCTCTTTTTGATGGTGCCGAAATTAATGCCTCAACAAATTGAATTAAGCGGGGGCATGCCAGTTAGCATGTCCACTAGCAGCTAATTAGAATTATCACATACATAACTTCATTTCAACTTTACTAATGGAATATAACTTCAGAAAGGCCACCACGGCGGAGCTAAATCAAATATGGAAAATCCTGCAGGGAGCCATTGAACGCAGAAAAGCGGACGGCAGCAATCAGTGGCAGGACGGCTACCCGAATCCGGAAGTCATAAGAAATGACATCGAAAAAGGAGTAGGATTTGTGTTGACTGAAGGAGAAACTGTCGTTGGCTATACCGCAGTTTTAATCAATGACGAACCTGAGTATGCCCGTATCGAAGGGAAGTGGCTGACGGACGGTGATTTTGTCGTGTTTCACCGGGTAGCCATTTCAGAAGCCCATCTGGGGAAAGGTCTGGCCAGAAAGATATTGGATTCTATAGAAGCATATGCCCTCAGCAACAACATATACAGCATCAAAGCAGACACCAATTTTGATAACGCCGCTATGCTGAAGACGTTTGAAAAGGCAGGCTATGTGTACTGTGGAGAGGTATATTTCAAAGGAAGTCCGAGAAAAGCATTCGAGAAAGTGTTGACTAAAAGTGCTTAGAGAGCAGTTAGCAGCAATATTGACATCATTACTTTTAATTTGACCACAGCTTCATGAAAATAATCACGAATGAACAACTGCCTGCCGCAAATGGGCATTACAGCACAGCCATAATCTCCAATAACCTATTGTTTGTTTCAGGCCAGTTACCTGTTTCAACAGATGGAACGCATCATCATGACGAACCTTTTGAAAGGCAATTTGAAGTAGTTTTTGAGAACATACTTCAAATATTGCACGCTTCAGATACGGAAAAGGAGAAAATAGTGAAAGTAACAGCCTACATTTCCGATGTCAGATTATGGCCGGAGTTCAATAAACTTTACGCCTCTTTCATGGGAGAACACAAGCCGGTAAGAACCGTGGTACCCGTGCCAGCATTACACTATGGTTACCAGTTAGAAGTGGAACTCATAGCAGAGATTAAGGAATGAAAAATCAATTAGTCGAAGTACAGGAAAGGATAAACCCATACATCCATAGAACACCAGTCCTGACATCCAACTTGCTGAATGAAATAGCAGGTTGTGAGCTGTTCTTTAAATGCGAGAACTTCCAGCGTATGGGTGCCTTTAAAATGCGCGGGGCAGTAAACGCCATTATGCAGTTAACGGATGCGCAGAAACAGAAGGGTGTGGTGACGCATTCATCCGGAAACTTTGCCCAGGCATTGGCACTTGCCGCTAAAAGCTTAGGTATAGCCGCCTATGTGGTGATGCCCTCCAGCGCACCCACCGTAAAAAAGAATGCAGTAAAAGGATATGGCGGCATTGTAGTGGAGTGCCCCCCCACAAATGAAGCAAGAGAAGCATATTCCAATCGTCTGGTGGCAGAAAAAGGCTTGACTTTTATCCATCCTTCCAATGATCTGGATGTGATATTAGGACAAGGAACCGCAGCAATGGAGCTACTTGAGGATTATCCTGATTTAGGCTGTATTTATACTCCTGTTGGAGGAGGGGGTTTGGTTGCAGGCACAATTCTGGCAGCTGAAAATTTTTCAACGAAAATAAAAGTTGTAGGAGCAGAACCCGCTCTTGTAGATGACGCTTACCGCTCCTTAATTTCAAATAAAATTGAAACGCACGATAACAAATCCACCGTTGCCGACGGACTTAAGACGCAATTAGGCGACGTTAATTTCCCGATCATCAAAAAAGGAATTGATCATATTGTGCTTGTGGAGGAAGAGGAGATTGTAGAGGCCATGCGCTTGATTTGGGAAAGAATGAAAATTGTGATAGAGCCCTCAAGTGCTGTTGCGTTCGCTGGATTGTTGAAAGAAAGAGCAACATTGAAAAACCAAAAGGTGGGAGTTATACTATCAGGTGGCAACGTAGATGTTCAGAAGTTGCCGTTTTGATTGATGTAGTTGCTAACAGCAGCTTGGCAAAATGGCGGGTACTGCGTAAAATTTTTTATATCAATTTTCACTACTTCGCCAAGCTACAAACCACAATGTAAATTTAGAGAGTGTCATGACTACTCCTCACCTACTACCAGGCAATCACTTACAGCCGCCAAATCTATGTGAATAAAGGTACTGTTTTGAAAGTCAAGGATTTTAGTTGAACTTTTCTTATCTTCCCCTTACCTGAAAGAGAGCTCCTGGCCGATAGGTGCGGGATATCTTCCTTTGGGTCTGGCTGCGGCACCGGGTACTTACCCTCCTCCCAGGCCTCATCTTTCTTCCATAATGTATCAATGAGAATTAACAGCTTTTTCTGCACGGCCACATAGGCCAGCATCTTTTTCTTTCCCTTGCTCCTGAGCCGCTCCAACAGCGCCCTGCACACCGGCACGTTCCGGCGCACCGCATGCAATGCCGGCATGTGCAGTATCTGCCTGATGTGGCTGTTGCCCTGCTTGGAGATCCTGGTTTTGCCGACTCTGTTGCCGACTGATTCTCCACCACTTCATAGCCCACGTAGCTGACCAGCTGCTTTTGGCTGGTGAAAAGGGCAAAGCCGTTGGTCTCGGCAATGATAGTGGCTGCCGTCAGCAGCCCCACGCCTTTGATGGTGGTAACTTTACTGATTTTCTCCCGCAACAGGGCATCCTTTTCCACGGTGGCCTTTATTTCCTGTCGGACGGCTTGAAGCTGTTTGTCATAAAGCTGTAGTGTCTTTTGAAGTCTTTTCACCGTGCTCTTGCCCGTGTGCATGCTGAAGGTCTCGGCATGCAGGCGATTGGCCGTTTCACAATGTACCCGCTGGATCTGTTCATGCTCCCGGGTAAGCTTACGCAGCAGGTATAGCTGCTTGCTCAAAGGCTGCCAGGGCTCCAGGCTCCTCTCCGCTCCCATATGAGCCAGGGCTTTGGCATCCAGCCGGTCGTTCTTGGATTTATACCCCAAGCTCTGAAAGTACTTCTTTGCCAGGTTAGCCAGCACTACATTTACCTTCCGCCCCTGCTGGTGCCTGATCCAGGCCAGAGCTTCATAATAAACGCCAGTGGCTTCCATGTTCACCACCAGTTCCACTAGGGGACTTCCCACTTGCGTATCCATTTGCTGAAGGCAGCCAGTCCCTGAGCGGAGTTGGCGAATCTGTGAGTGGCCTTCACTACCACCAGGTGCTCTGAGGTCAGCACCGAAAAACAGGCGTCGAACTTGTCTTTGGCGATGTCGGCACTGACCGACTGCTTGATGATATTCATAGCTGGAGACGTTAGGATTGAACAAAACCTACAAAACCAGCAGCTCTTCCCCTAACTTCACTCATCCGATTATTCAAGGTTACTTCAACTCGGGAGATACCAGTAAGTATTGTTCAGCCTGTTGGGAAGAAGCACTTCCGGAAGGATATCCCTTTACATCGCCGTATCACGGAGTGTACGTCGTTCAATTCCAGTTACCTTCCGGCAGCAAGCTATCTAAGTACGAATTGTATTCTAGTCTTGTTTACCACCTTTGATTGTGGGCACTCCTATCAGTTAGAGTTGAAGGATCTGCCAAGATCTACTGCATGGCATTGTCATCATTTTCCTTAACGTCTTCGTTATTTACTTTCTTAGTTGGCCTGGTTCTTGTTTTTGCATCCTGCTTACCGAACTTATAGCTGAAACTGAGCCGTACTTGCCGAAAGTAGTAGTGCCAGGTGTTGCTTTGGCTGAGCACAAGTGCATTTTCTTTGTTGTATGAGTTTACCACACGCTCCCGCTCCACATACTTGTTAAAGGGGTTACTCACTGCTGTACCAATGCTACCTTTTTTGTTTAGCACTTCCTTCCTTACCGCAATGCTGTAGTTTAGCAAAGCCATTATCTTCCCTTGAAGGGTTATCTGCGGTGAGTTGTACTCACCGGCAACCTGGGCAGTGATGCCTTTACTAAAGCTATAGGATGCATTCAGGTTAGTGTTATACACCAGACCTGAATTTGCCATCTTTCTACCTTCGCCTCTGAAATCAGAATAAAACAGGTTCATGTTGGAACTGACTCTGCCCTTTTCCCAAAGCTTTGTGCTAGCCGATAAGCTCAACCCATAGCTGTTGTTTTCGCCCACGTTAGCGACAGTAGTCGTTACCCTACCCACTGAGTCAGGATCAGTGCCATCATAAGGCGTGCTGACCTGCTGAATGGCGTTACTTGTCTTGTACCAATATAGAGAGGCATTTACAGAGGCTCCTGATTTGAGAAAAGCACTGTAGCCAATTTCATATGAATCGGTGAGCTCAGCTTCAAGAGTCGGGTTGCCGCGTATCACGTTTCTGGGGTTGCTAAGGTTCTCATATGGGTTCAGGTAAGAGAGCTGTGGCCGCTGTATGCGCCTGGAGTAATTAAACTTGAGAGTCCGGTCTTTTTGCAGGCTTTTGGATACCGATAAGCTTGGAAAGAAACTATGGTAATCCTGCTCCACCTGCGTACCACTTGAGGTAAAGTCGCCATCGATACTTGTGTGCTCATACCTGAGCCCTACCTTCATATTGTACTTGTTCAACTTCAGTCCATAAGCAGCATAAGACGCCAAGACTTTCTGATGGTAAGAAAAAACATCCGTCCGCCCGGGTTGAGGCACAAAGGGCGAGGACGCCGGTTGTGCCAGCATAAAGCGGTAGTCGCTTTCGGCGTAGCGCCAGATGGCTTTTGCACCAGCCTCCACGACTTGGCTTTCATTTACCGGATGTGTGTAATCAGACTGCAGCGTGGCTTCTTCGTTGAAGGCATCGTTGAAGCTCTGCTCTCTTTGCACCAGTTCCTTATCCTCAGACAGCTTCATCAGGATTTCATTGTTGCGCGTGTTTCTGCTCAGCAAGCCCAGAACTGAAAGCTCCTGCCCGCGCTTTTCGAATGACTTGGTATAGTCCAGGTTGACATCATAGTTGTTGCCTGAGAAGTGGTTGCTGCCTTCGCGGGTGTTGCGGCTGTGCGAAGCATCAGCAAAAGAACTGGTAGACACCTGCGTTGTTCTGAAGGTAACATCAGGATTTACAAGTCGCACACCTGCGGCAATGTAGCTGGTCTTGCTAAAGTCATAGCTAGCCCCGAATTGTAAAAAAGTGGATGATACCTCTCTGTTGCCACCCAGCTTTTGAGAAAGACTCGTAAGGTTTGAGCCAGCTCCATACACTGACTCAATAATGTTTTCGCCACGAATGTCGCTAAGGGTATATCCTAAAGCGGTGTTTAACCCTATTTTGCCTCTCCTGTAATTTAAGTTACTATTAGCGTTGCTGGTAAGGGTGCCATAAGTTGCAGAGATATTTCCGGTTAATCCCTGCAGGCCACCATCCTTTTTGGTGATAATGTTGATAATACCGGCTGTACCCTCCGCATCATATTTGGCGGAGGGGCTCGTGATCACCTCCACGGCCTTGATCTGATCCGCCGGTATCTGCTGCAAGGCATCGGCTATGCTGCTTGCCATTACGGCGGAAGGTTTATTGTTGATTAGTACCTGTATGTTGGAGCTACCGCGCAACTGCACATTGCCTTCCAAGTCTACGCTCAGACCAGGCACCTTGCGCATCACATCTGTTGCCGCTGCACCAGGATCGATGTCTTTCTCGGCATTGTACACCACGCGGTCTACCTTATCCTCTATCAAAGGCTTATCTCCTACCACGGTTACCTCACCTAAAGCATTGGCGCTGGACCTTAATGCAACCACACCGACATACACTTCCTCTTTTTCGCTGGCAACAGTAACATTCTCAATAAACTGCGTATCATACCCTAGGAAACTTACCTTGAGCTTATACCTACCTAGGGCAACTCCGGCAATACTGAACTGCCCCTTAGCGTCCGTTATGGAGCCGTCTACTATTTTACCCGTTGCTTCACTCTCGAGCGCAACCGTCGCGAACTCCAAGGGTGTTTTCGCACTGGCATCCTGCACTGTGCCGAAGATTTTTCCCTTGCCTTTCTCAGGAGGGATAACAGCAGCAGGAGCAGCTCTATTAGCCGGAGTCACTGACGAAGCAATTTGGGCATAGGAAGCCTGAGCAGCGAGTAAGCCCGCTACGGCTGTTAGTATTATTTTTTTCATAGTTAAGGAGTTTGAATGTGATGATTTATGTTAAATCATAAACTGGAGGTTGATCTTGCAATAGGAAAGCAGCTTCATCGCCATATAGCTTTTTCGCAGTTTTGGTTTGCACGGAATGCCAGCTTACGCCCTCGGTTACAAAGGGGCAACTATGGTAAAAAGAATAATTCATGGTTATACCTGTAGGTGCTGCAGGTAATCCAGCGCCTTGGATGCATCGGTAGAGGTGGCCAGCAGCTCCAGGTAGGGCACCTTCGAAGTCAACGAGCGCACCACCTCCAGCGCCATCGGCTCACAGCTTCTTTTGTTTTCTTTACTTACTACACCTTAAATCAACGCTCAGTAGTAGTTTCTAAAACCCTACAGTTGTAGCGTTAAGTGCACAAAGTATTCCTCGGCCGTCTCCCGGATGATTAGTTCATACTTTTCAGGATACAGCAGGTCCAGCCGCTGCCTTACATTTACCAGCCCAACGCCAGACTTGTCTTTTTCCGGGTCCTGCTCCTGCTTAAGACGGGTGCTGTTATACATATCAAAATACAACTTGTCGCCCACCATATTAAGCGTCACCTTAATCCAGGACTTATGCTTTAGGCTAATGCCGTGCTTAAAGGCATTCTCCACAAAAGGAATGAGCAGCATCGGGGCGATAAACTTGTCCGTCAGTACATCCTGTATCTTCGTCTCGATCACAATGTTGGGAGAGACAGAAGTGCGCAATGACTGTAGCTCAATGTAGTTTTGCATGTATTCTATTTCGCGCGAGAGCAGGATCTTATGCTGCAGGTTCTCGTGCAGCATAAAGCGCATCATGTCGCCCAGCATCTGTATGCCTTGAGCCGTACGCTCGCTATTCTCATGCAGAGCTGTGCCATACAGGGTGTTCAGGGCGTTAAATAGGAAGTGCGGGTTGATCTGTGACCGGAGGAAGTCTAGGTTAGCGTTAGACTTACCAAGCTCTTTTTTCAGCACATACAGTTCCTCATGCCCTTTCAGATGTTGCCTGTACAGTACCCAAGAAAGTGGCACTGTGAACAGCAACTGAAAGAAGACATTAAACATGCTGACGCCGAAGGCTACTTCCTCGTTGTCTGTAATCAGCATACCGATAAAGGCTAAGGGCATGAATGAGATGACCATTATTAGCAATGCCTTTAATAGGTAGGACAGAAAGGGCCTCTTGTTTCTTAAGGATTTAGGAATAAGGCTGTAAAACGAATAGCTGCACAAAACTATCGCGCTCAGAGCTATTATTCCCCAAGCCAGTACTAATTCCTCTCCTGGTCTGACAACAAGTAGCAGGAACATGATTACCAGCCACACAAAGAATGCAACAATTGCATCACGTGTTATCATCTTATACCTTGATTGAATGGCCGCGGAGTTAGCCAAAAGGTACAGCCCTGTGAATTTGATGACGGAGTAGAAACCAAACATTAGCAAAAGCCAGAAAGCATGATGAAAACTAGCTTGGAAGATACGATAATAGGCATCCTGAATCGTTGCATACCTGTTAAGCAGGTACGCCTTCGTATAGGTGTCAACTACCCCCATCACTAAACCCATAGTTAGGAACAGTATAACTATCAGTAAAATATTGAGTACTACTTTTTCTTTCCTGATCAAGCTAGGAACTACAATAAAGCTTAACAGTACAAACCCAAGGTAAAGCAGCGCGTACCGGACAAGCCGAGGGAAAAAATAGTGCTCATAATAGTGGTATGATATTCCGGCCTCCTTAAACTGCCATCTGTCAGAACTGCCGGATGTGAACAGCACAAACATCGCGAAAACACAAATGGTGGTAGCAGCCCAGAACTCCACCTTCCGGAGCTGGAGCGGCTTTTCTATAAAATTTTTTATTATCAGATCATTCATGGAACAATGTTAGAGGAATTGGTGATGAGAAAAGAAAAAAAGTGACGAAAGCTGCTGAATTTGTGACGGAAATGAGTAGCCGCAAATTTTACCTTAGGAAAATCATCCAAAATGGGCAAATCCTTGTGGATATGGTCCGATGATTCCTCCTCAGCCTACCAAACATGAATCATCCCGAAGTTGAGGGCTGGAATAAGAAAAGAAGACCTCGTGTTTTAGGCATATAGTCACTGTATCACCTAAAGACAGGAGGTTTTATGTTTACTACTTCTAAAATCGCTGGATCCGAGCCTGAGGTTCTCCCGCTGGCCCGGTTTTTCTCCGTCCGGCTGGAGGCTCTCCTTTCCCCATTTCTTGAAAAGCTCGACAAGCTGCTGGACCGCCGGCTGGTCTCAACTTTGCTGGGATTGTGGAGGGGCCGCCAGGCCTTCGCCTACGCCAGAAGGTGACAGGTCGAGCAGGCCTTCCGCTACAACAAGTCGGGGATGGGCATGAAGTCCTGCCGTTTGTGGTTCTGGAACAACCGCAAGAAGCTCCTGCAGGTCGTCAGCCTGGTCTCTACGCCTTCCTGCTCTCTTTGCTAGAAAAAGAGCAGGAAAAGCAGAGAGAGCAGCTCCTGCGCCAGGGCTGCCACAGAACAGGAAAGCGGTGTAGGAGAACTGCCACACCGCTTTACCGCATCCGCCTGTCTCTGGCCAACCTCTGGAACCTGCTCTTTCTAGCTCAGAATCAAATTCCGGGATGATTCGAGTTTATTTTTTTCCAGCATTTGACAGATCACTCTCCCATCTTTCTAAACACACTCTTGCCTCTTTCATACAAGCTCCACATAACTGCTCCATGTTATCGTCTTCTCAGGTTCCTTTTTCTTGTCTGCTTTAATAGGACAAGGAGCCTTCCACGGTGATTCTGAAAAACGAAGTCTGCCATCCACGCCGCCGTTGTTCCCAATACAATAGAACCCAAAACATCGGATGGGTAGTGAACGCCTAGTGCAAGCCTGGAGTAAGCCACCAGAAGAGTCCAGACAAAAAGGAAGCCGCGTAACCGTACATCTCTAAACATAATCCAAATGGATACTGCAGCGGTAAAAACAAAGGCGGTGTGTCCGGAAGGAAAAGAGGGACTGCTGACATCTACTAACTGTTTGATGGTGTCGTGGGATACAAAAGGCCTGGGGCGGTTAATGGTATACTTCAACGTGCCAACGAATAATACATTCAGGCACATGGCGAACATGTACTGGAAAGCTTTCAGTTTTAGCAGAAGCATTTTCCGAAAATGTCCTGTTAGGTAAATGCAGATTGGCACGAGCAAGCCAACGCCATAAGCGGTAGTTGTCAAGGATATTAGAAAAATATCCAAGGCGGTAAGTCTGCTGTCATTTAAAATTTCTAACGTATATAGATCTAGGTAAGTAAAAATATCTGTCATGGTAGTCCTAACACAGCGATAGAATGGTAGTGGCGTTGCTTTTTTAAAAGCGTTACCCGATTTTAATCTGCCAGTAAATCATTTCTTCATCTCTGTGCGTCTCTGTCATCCCCAGTTTCTGCAGTATTCTCGCAGACCCTGTGTTGCCTATAAAGCACTTGGCCGTGACGCTATTTACCTTCTGCTGTTCTAGAGCCCATTCAGTTAAAGCCCTTGCGACTTCCATACCGTATCCTTTCCGCTGCTCCTGTTCGATAATAGCATAGCCGAGATCAACTTCTCCGGCTTTGTTTGGTCTACCCTTAAAGCCCGCATCTCCGATCACAGTTTTGTCGCTTTTCAACACTACCATCCAAGACTCAAAACCTGTTGGGTCCCCAACTAGCTCCAAGTTCCTGATAATTTTGGGCAAGGTCTCAATTGCCTCCTGGTCAGGCCAGAGGCTTGTCTGCTGAAGCCCTAAGCCTGCAAATATTTCCGGGTTTTGTTCAAGGATAGAAACTGCGGTATTAATGGAGAAAGGTATCAGTATTAACCTATCTGTTATGATGCGATCAACTCCCATAGTATATAATATTTCTGTTCTTGTAACTGAGAGCAACACGCTGCTGCCAATTGATGCTGGAGCAGGAAGAAAGTGTGCAGCCCTATACCTATAGCTCAAGTAATACCTCTGCCGATTAGCAACTGTTTACTTAAGAAATCATAAGTTTTAGCTTCTCCCTATCCATCCTAAGTGAGTGTGTTTGAATCCATCAGTATGCTTCAATCCGTATCCTAAGGCTCTGTCCATGGCACTATGCCCGAAGAGCACCAGACCTGCCATCTGAAGGGTTGATATACCTAATATAAAGCCTATTGCACCTGTCAGAATAGCGATGGCCTGGTGATGGAACAGGTTATACACCCAGGCACCGATCTTTGGATTTATCAGGTAGCCCAGCATGCTCACGTCGGGTGTTAGCAGCAGCACAAGGAAGGTCCACCAACTGACACCCAGGTATAAACTGCACACATATGCCGCAAACAACTTTGCCAGCTCTTCTAAATTTATCAATAGCTTCATAGATTATGCGTTATTTCCTTTTGTAGTTAGGCTACTTCTCTAACTTATTCAACTACTTGCTCCACAGGCTGTGCTGCTTCTTCATTACTGCCTGCGTTAGCTATCCGATAAAGGTTAAGTTTACTGAACTAAGACTTACATGCCAGTCTCCAGGTTGCCTGTATCTGTCCGTCGCTTCTTAGGGCATTAAGCTGCTCTTCTGTTGCTACAGCCATTAAACTTGCCGCTGAACTCAATCCTTCATAGGCAGGAGCAGCAACCTTATCTACTGTAAAACCATTCGCTTCAAAGAAATCCTGGGCTTCCTGAAAATCTGCGAAAGAAAAGCTGCTTACACTTTGCCTCTTAAAGAAGGAATCCCACTCCTTGGTTTGTCGTGTACTACCCTGCACAAAAGCATGCTTAATGTAAATGTCGGAGGTGATCCAGTAACCTCCCCGCTCTTTCAGGATGGTATGGATTGTTTTGCACAGCTGCTCAATTTCAGCTTTATTGAGATATACCAGCAGTCCTTCATTTACGATCAGCAACTTACCACTGTCAAATTCGGTAACAGTATGGTTGAATTGCTCCCGGTCCATTACGTTAAGTGGTAGCATCTGCATCCTTCCTCCTGCCGGTGTTTTGATGCCAAGGGCAGTTGCTAAGTCCTTTTTGGCCTGAATGATATCAGGCAGGTCGGTATCGATGCAGTGCTTCACGATTCTGGTCTGCAAGAGGTTGTGCCCTCTGTAAGTTAACCCGGAAGAAAGCTCCAACAGGTTATCGGTCTTGCTGTCTGCTATAAGCTGGTTAACTGTTACGTACCTGTGTTCGAAATGAACGACACTGGCCCAAAACCCAAAGTCATTCCTGTCGGAATATGCTTTCACCTTTTCCGGCGACAAAAGATGATTGGCTGCCTCATGTGCATACGGAATGTTAGTCTGGGCTTTAAGAAGCATCAGCGTAACTGCTGAGTCGCTGATCAGGGAATAGTCTCTTGTATTGGCCATAGTATAGGTTTTAATATGGCACAAAACTAGAATAGCTAAGCCTGAGAAAATTGTAATAATTGGACAAGCCTGCCTTTTACCGTTACTCCAGCCGATTGAATAAAGAACCGAAAGAGTTTTCTACCCTAGTATACCTGTGAGGTGTGTATCCTGTAAAATACTTGAACTCTTTTATGTAGTGCGCCTGATCAAAGAAGTGATCCAAGTAATCCGCACCTAATAGCAGGCTAGAATCGCGCGGTACGGATAGTATATGTTTTATCCGTATAATCCTTGCCATATCTTTAGGGCTTATTCCCACTATATCATTGAATACCCTGTTCATGTGACGCTGCGAATATCCAGTCTTATTTGCTAATGAGCTTATGGGCAGCTGACCCTTTTGCCTGAAGATTTCATCTATAGTATAGTGTGCTATTTTCTCCAGATTGTTCGCAGGGCTCAACTTGCTAATCAGGAACTCTTGCAGCTTCATGGCCATCCGGTCAGGTTCGCCAAGGGACAGCAGCTGCTCAACCAGTAGATCAGCATCTCTTGTGAAAAGGTCATCACCTGGTATGATCATGTCAGAAACATCCTGCAGTGGGAATGGGAAAAACCTATAGGCCGCAAATGGCTTGAAGCTCACCCCTACCGTCACCACATGTCCCCCTCCACTCAACAAGACGGGCTTTGACTGATGACCAATCAAGCTCAGCGTAGATTCCCTGGTGTGGAATGTGCTGGAAGAATTGACTAAAGTACTATAATTGCCTTTGTAGGTGAAAGTGAGGGTAATATGGCCAGAGGGTACCACTGTTTTTATGTCGGTAAGCGGAACGTCATTCTGGCTCTCGAACACCCAAACCTTCCGTAAAAAAGGCTGCAGTACGGTGTCAATTGGCAAAACACGAATGTTCATCTTCTAAAAGAAAATTAACTTCCACTATGACTCTAATGTAGCTGCTTCAGGCTACAGATGTAGCATCCGGCGCTCAAAGTACCGAAATCAAATACGACACCTCAAAATGTAGAGCAGTTTTTTTCCTGCCGGCTTAGCAAGATTTGCCGAACATAAGGTATCAAAATAGAACAGCAGAGTTTCAACATCAGCATGCTTAGTGTCTGATAATTTTTATCCCTGTTGCCGGAAG
Organism: Pontibacter ummariensis; assembly: GCF_900188175.1. GTDB lineage: Bacteria > Bacteroidota > Bacteroidia > Cytophagales > Hymenobacteraceae > Pontibacter > Pontibacter ummariensis. Next base: position 38,194 of record NZ_FZOQ01000036.1, read on the forward strand.
AGAGCCGACCTCTCCACTTACAGGCTGGTATCCAGGGAAGGTCGCTTCTTTCATACCCACAGTTCTTCTGGCAGAAAGGGTCCACCGGCGGGGGCGCACTCCCTGGAAGAGGTTATAGCAGCAAGAGCAATTATTAAGGACGACTCTCATGATGTCTGTTAATTTCCTTCGCTCTGGAAGCGTACACACGTCCAAGTGGCTTCTATGGCAGGTTCTCCGTCTAAGTAAGCGACAC
>NZ_FZOQ01000037.1 GCF_900188175.1 Pontibacter ummariensis
GGGTGGACCGGGCCGAGGGCCTGAAAAGGACCCTGGAGTACTTCAGAGATAAGGTGCAGGTTCCTGACAGGCAGGAAGCGTAAGGATAAGAAAAGAAGAGGCTTTCACCATGAAAGCCTCTTCTTTTGAAAAGTTTAAAGCCTTTCCTATAGAATTAGTCCTTTTTTGCGCTAAAAGGGAGCTGCAGTATATACAAGTATTGATAGTAAGTATCGTTGCTTTTGCTCTGTCTGCACAACAAAGTATAGCTGACAAAAGCTAGTTATAAGTATTTTCTTAGGGAAATATTAGTACTTTTAGGATTGAAATATTAGTCATTGTAAAATTATTAATTTATTGAATAGTGAAGAAGGCTCTTATTACAGGAATCACCGGGCAGGATGGTGCCTACCTGGCGGAAATGTTGTTGGAAAAAGGGTATGAGGTACACGGACTGAAGCGCCGCAGCTCTTTGTTCAATACCGACCGTATTGACCATTTGTACCAGGATCCGCACGAGGAAGATGTACGCTTCCATTTACACTACGGCGACCTGAGTGACTCTACGAACATCATTCGCATCATCCAGCAGGTACAACCAGATGAGATCTATAACCTGGGGGCCATGAGCCATGTAAAGGTAAGCTTCGATACGCCCGAGTACACTGCGAATGCCGATGGCATTGGCACGCTGCGTATCCTCGAAGCAGTCCGCATCCTGGGCTTAACTGAAAAAACAAGAATTTACCAGGCCTCTACTTCCGAACTCTATGGCTTGGTACAAGCCGTACCACAGTCTGAAACCACGCCTTTTTACCCGCGTTCGCCTTATGCGGTGGCAAAGCTGTACGGCTACTGGATCACGGTTAACTACCGGGAGGCCTATAACATGTATGCTTGCAACGGCATTCTGTTCAATCACGAAAGCCCGCTCCGAGGCGAGACCTTCGTGACACGTAAGATTACGCGTGGCGCTGCGAAAATTGCTTTACAGCTGCAGGACAAACTGTACCTGGGTAACCTGGACGCGCAGCGCGATTGGGGCCATGCGAAGGATTACGTGGAAGCCATGTGGCTGATCCTGCAGCAGGACACCCCGGAAGACTTCGTCATTGCCACGGGTATCACGACGACCGTTAGAGACTTCGTACGCATGGCCTTTGCAGAAGCGGGCATTGAGCTGGAGTTTACCGGAGAAGGCGTGAACGAAAAAGGCATTGTGAAGTACTGCGCGCACCCCGACTACCAGTTAGAGATTGGCCAGGAAGTGGTAGCGGTAGACCCCCGTTATTTCCGTCCTACAGAAGTGGAATTGTTGATCGGAGACCCTACCAAGTCAAAGACAAAACTGGGCTGGGAGCCGAAGTATGACCTGCCGGCTTTGGTAAAAGACATGATGGGAGCAGACCTGGAAAACTTCCACCGGGAGAAAATGCTGCAGGAAAAAGGCTACCCGATCAAGAATCAGTACGAGTAAAAGAGGTGGGGTACGGCCTGTCATGCTTTAACTTGACAGGCCGCTCCACATTAATTAAAGTTCATAGCAGAACTAACCGATAGTGCTCTCTGCTAATTTTCGCCTCGCCGGCTGGGCCTTACTTTTCTCCTTGATGGGGGTAGGGGCCCTCTTAGAGAAAAGTAAGCAAAAGAATCAAGACCCTCCAAACTCGCTGAACGCTCGGACAGTGGAGTGTCACAAAGTGCACTTGGCTACACTATTTACTCTGTAGCAGAAGTAAGGACAGCTAAAGCATAAAGTTCTTTACCGCCGCTGTTGGTGTTATCCGGCAAAAAAATGCGATAGCCAATCCCCTTATCTAATTAAAGAAAAAACTTACCCAGTTTTTCTGGGAGGTGCCGGGGGTAGGGGCCCTCTGTTTGTAAATGTTGCGGTGCCGAACGCAGTGAGGCAGCCTGCAGCGGAGCGATGGCAGCTTCATTTACACAGCGTTGAGCGGGAAAACGCGCCCTCGCGGACGTGGAGCGCGCACAGCGAGCAATGAAAATGGACCTCTGTGATTCTACAGGATCAACAGACACTACGACAGCTTAGACAAAAATAAGGATTCCCAATCATAGGCTTAGACTATAACCAGATACAGCCACAATGCTAAGCTTTTAAAAAAACAGGCTCAAGCCGTAACAAGACATAAACAAATGCAAAAAAACGATAAAATATACGTAGCCGGCCACCGCGGCATGGTGGGCTCTGCCATTGTCAGGCGCCTGGAGAAAGAAGGGTACACTAATTTAGTGGTGCGCACTTCTAAAGAGTTGGACCTGCGTAACCAGCAGGATGTAAATCAATTTTTCGAGATAGAGAAGCCTGCCTATGTGTTTCTGGCCGCTGCCAAAGTAGGGGGCATTGTGGCCAACAACACCTATCGCGCCGATTTCCTCTACGATAACCTGATGATCCAGAGCAATGTGATCCACGCCGCTTACCTGCACAAGGTGCAAAAGCTCATGTTCCTGGGCTCCTCCTGTATTTATCCCAAGTTAGCGCCACAACCTTTAAAAGAGGACTACCTCCTGACCGGTGAGTTGGAGCAGACGAACGAGCCTTATGCCATTGCCAAGATTGCGGGTATAAAAATGTGCGATGCCTACCGGGACCAGTACGGCTGTAATTTTATATCGGTGATGCCTACCAACCTGTACGGGCCGAACGACAATTACGACCTGCAGAACTCGCACGTGTTGCCAGCCCTGCTCCGGAAGTTTATCTCTGCCAAAAACAATAAGCAAGCATCCGTACAACTGTGGGGGACCGGCACTCCGAAGCGGGAGTTTTTGCATGCCGATGACCTGGCTGACGCTTGCTATTATTTAATGCAGTGTTATAATGAGCCTGGTCTCGTGAACATTGGGGTGGGCCAGGACATCTCTATCCTGGAGTTGGCGCAGCTGGTAAAAAGAACGGTGGGCTACGAAGGGGAGATTGAACTGGATACTACGAAACCGGATGGTACGCCGCGTAAGCTGATGGATGTTTCGAAACTGAATGCTTTTGGCTGGGAAGCAAAGACATCTTTAGAAGAGGGGGTGAAAAGGGTGTACGAAGAAATAAAGGACTTGAACTGGAATTAGCGATGAATAGCAACACCTATGTTTTGATCATGGCGGGAGGCGTCGGCAGCCGCTTCTGGCCCAAAAGCCGGAACAGCTTTCCGAAGCAGTTTATTGATATCCTGGGGATCGGAAAGTCTCTGCTGCAGCTTACCTATGAACGCTTCCTAAAGCTTTGCCCGGCGGAGCAGATCTATGTTGTCACGAACAGCCAGTACAAGGAGATCATAGCGGAGCAGTTGCCGGAGCTGGGAGAGGGAAATATCATTTGTGAACCCTCCCGTAATAATACGGCTCCCTGCATTGCCTACGCCTCTTTTAAACTGGCGCAGTTGGACCCCGATGCCAATGTGGTGGTGGCGCCCTCGGATCATTTTATTCTCTATGAGGACGTGTTCATCCAGAAGCTGCAAGAGGCACTCCGGTTTAGCCAAACGCACGAAGCCCTACTGACCCTGGGCATTAGCCCTACCAGACCCGACACGGGCTATGGCTATATCAACTACAGCAAAGACGGCTTGGAGGGGGTGCACAAGGTGATCCGGTTTACAGAAAAGCCGGATAAGGAAAACGCGCTACGCTTTTTAGCCAGTGGCGACTACCTCTGGAATGCGGGTATTTTTATCTGGAAAGCCAGCACGGTGCTGAATGCCTTGCAGATAAACTGCCCGGAGGTCTATGCCTTGTTCGAAAAAGGAGTAGGGGTTTACAACACACCTGAGGAGGAAGCCTTCATACAAATCTTTTACCCACAGTCGCCCAACGTCTCCATCGATTATGCCATCATGGAGAAAGCGGATAATATTTACACCCTTCCCGCGGAGATCGGTTGGTCGGACCTCGGAACCTGGGCTTCCTTGTACGAGGTAGCAGAAAAGAATGCGGATAACAATGTATTGGCAGGCAAGCAAGTGAATCTGCAGGAGACACAGGACTGCATCATTCATGTGCCGGAAAATAAGCTGGCGGTGATCAGAGGCCTTCAGAATTTTATTGTGGTGGATGACGGAAGTGTGCTGCTGATCTACCCTAAAGAGAAGGAGCAGGAGATCAAAAAGGTATCGCAGGACGTAAACCTAACGTTTGAAGGACGGTTTATGTAAGCTTGTGTCTGTAGGCTTTTCTTACAAGCGAAAACGCTTTAAAAGAGAATGCAGGCAGTAACTCCAACAAGCCTCTTTTCTATCGCTATCCCTTATGGGTTTTTATAGCTACGCTTCCTTTGTTGTAGCTTTTGAAAGTGGCTTCGGTTACCCTTAGGATCTACCTGCCTGTACTGTTAGGAGGATACAGAGATTCAGAAACACCATAAGAATGGCGGAGTTGTTTTAGCAGTTAAAAGTCCCAGCGGGACGACATGTTTGTAGAATTAAATGAGTTAATTTTTTAAGCTCCATCGGAGCGACATGTTAGGGAAGTTAACATGCCGCTCCGATGGAGCTTAGTCTTTTAGGACCTCAAACAAACTATATGCAGGTCGTCCCGCTGGGACTATGGCTTAATAAATTAACCGGATAGAGGCTGCTTCTATCTTTCGGCTTTTTAAGCAACAGAAAGTCTGCAAGAACAGGACATGATCGGTATCAGCTTAACTTTTTAGTTAAGCCCTTCCTGTGGTTAATGCAAGAGGTATTTTCTCTAATCTTTAGATAACTCCTGGTACTGTTGGTACTGGCGCTGCAGGTACTGCTCATGGTACTGGCGTAGTTTCCGGTCGAGCTGATAACCTGTGCGGTAGCGTTGACCAATGTTATAGCCGCCTGAGTAAGAGTACTCCCACACAAACTCATCGTCGGTACGCAGACGGGCATGTTTGCCTTGCAGGATCTTGCCTGGAGGCAAACTGAGGGCGAAGTTGAAGCCGAGGGTGGCGCCATTCTGTGTGTTGATCGCGTAGAGCCCCACTTCTACGTTGGAGAATTGCCGGATAATGTCTAGCCTGAGTCCCTTGTCCTGTTGCAGGTATTGCCCGCCTGACAGTTTCAGGGTCAGGTCGGGGTGAGAAAGACGATAAGCTACGTCTGCCAGGAGAAGCAGCTTGTTCACCTGCCCGTAATACACTCCCTTTCCTGTATAATAGTACATGCCTGTGAGCCCAGCCTCCGCCCCGAAGGAGAAAGGACGATCTAAAGGCATGTGGCGGTACTGGATGTTCAGGCCGTACTGGTCGTTATAAAAGAAGCCGGCAGAGGCACTGACAAAATGATGATTTTGCAGGGCGAGGAACTGGTTTAAAAACAGCGGAGCCGGGCGAATGATCTTAGGGCGGTTGTCCAGTTCGTGCACGAGAGGAAAAAGCACGCCCCCATTTAGTACCAGCCCCCTGTAAAGGTAAAGCTGGCTTAAGAGCAGCAGGGAAGTATTACTTTGCACCGGCTTCTCAAAATTCCCGAAGCTGGCTACAAACTGGGGCTGTAACCAGAAGTCGAGCTTATAATGCCAGGGGCGGAAAGGGACCGTCCGCTTATAAGCCTGCCGATCGGCCCGACCCAGAGGAGTGTAGCTGAGAGTGTCTCCTAAACGGTAGTTACCTAAGGGGATGCCCTGAAAGAGTGGCACAAATTCGGCCACGGCAGGATCAGCCATTACCTCTTGAGCCTGGATGAGCCCAACCAAAGGGTTCCGGTAGAGCCTTTGCTCGTAGTACACCCGTTTCGCATCAGGAGCAGGGCTGATGCGGTCAAAGTTCTGGTGCAGGCGCTCCCTTGCTGCAGGGGCTGACGTATCCTGTGCCACAGCGACACTAACAACCTGCAGGCAGCAAAGAAAAAGGAAAAGAAATTTATTCTGCTGCATTTTGTTTCCGGAGTTGTTTGGGGAGCGCTTGAAGCGACAGGGTATAAGAGGAGCCGAAGCTTAGCTGGTCGAAATTAAGGACGGCCGCTTGTATCGTCCACTTCCTGAAAAGTGTTACATAGCCTCCCATGTTTATTTTTTGTGAATCCCACTCAGCCAGTAGGCCTCCTTTGTGTTGATAAGACACACGGACCCCACCAAAAGGACCGGCGAGGTAATTGTTTTGGTAGCGGTCTTCGCTCTTCTTCTGTAGCTTATAGTTGGCTAAAAAGTTTAACCGCTTGTTGACGCTTTCGTCCCGAAAGACATAGTAAGGGCTGCCCATTCCGGCGGATAGCTCTGCCTGTATCTTTTCGCTTAGGCTAACGTTCTTGCTGGCTACCAGCGCATAGGTTACCATCGCGGCATCTACGGTAAAGGGAGAGGACAAGATCAGGGCGAGGGATGGCCGTTTGGCCTTTTCCTTCAGCACCAGGTAAGACAGGTCCAGTTGCCGATCGCCCAAAGCTTCCTTCACGGGGTACTCTTCAGTACTTAGGAGTTGCAGTAATTCTACGCCCAACGACAGGCGGGGGATCAGGGTCAGGTTAGCGTACAGGATTTGCTCCGGGTTCTTCCCGTTTCTTCGTAGTCCGTAGCGAACCGGATTATAGGTATAGCCCAGGGTAAAGGAACCGTCCGGTGTTTCCCGGGCAGTGGGGGTATAAATAAGCCCGGGTTTACCCGATAGGTTTTGCTGGGCGTAGGTGCTAATCGCCCCAGGGAGCAGCAGAAAAAGCAGCAAGGCGAGACACGTAGTCCTGAGCCTGGAAAATGGTAACAAGAAAAAGAAAATAGGTCGTATAAAAAAAGCCTTACAGGAGGCAAGGTACCCCTAGGGGCCAGGCTACTGTAAGGCTCTAAGTTCAGCAAATAAAATGAATTTTCTGAACCTGTACTATAAAGAGGAAAGGAACAAATTGTTGTTTTATGCCTCTCCGGTATCTTTTACTGTCCGCCGCCCTGGTTATGGCAGGTGTTATACTGTTCCCGCACTACTTTTTTGACATCCAGCACGCCAGTCTGGTAAGTGGCCTCTACCTGGTCCAGGTTCTTGCTTTTGGCTACTTCTGCATTGGCTTCTGCTACCTCCGCTTTTTTCGCGCAGGCTTCCTGTTCTGCGGTTTTCAGGATGTGCACGGTTCTCAGGTAGTCGAGCAGGAGGGCATTCAAAAGGGCTTTAATGGGCGCATAGTTAGCTCCTAACTCCTCTTGTTGTCCGTTTACTGTCTGCAAGTTCTCGTTGTACTGTGCCTGGTAGTCGGCTTTGTCGGCATCAAACGCAGTAGAGGCGCTTGTCTGGCAGGCCTGCTCTTCTGTGGCAACAGCGGCGATGGCCGTTGCATAGGCTTCCTCTACGAGCACGGTGTTTTCCTCTTTTTTCGCGTCTACGCGCTTCAAGCCTTCGTCCAGGCTCGTTTGCGCCTGCTGCATACAGGCACTGTTCTCTCCCTCGAAACCCAGTGTCCGGTCTACAGGTGTTGTATTAGCAGGCGTATAAGTTTCCGGGGCGCCAACGGTAGGGAGTGTATACGTGGTGAAGTACTCCGCCAGGGTGGCATCGGCTCGCATTTTATCCAGGATCGCCTTGTAGGGCGCTGGTAGGGCCTCTGCCGTTGCCATCGCCTCTGCTTCTGCACTGGTCATGGCCTGCAGTGTTTCGATTTCTTCTGCCGATAAAGTCGCTAATACGGCTGTAGCAGCCTCTTCTACCTCAGGGGCAATAGCAGCAGATTTCTGATACCTGCCGGAAGAGTTGCCTAAGGCGGCAAAGAGGTCTTTTGCCTTGGCAGAGGTTCTCAGTTCTCCGGGCGTGGCTTGTACCGGAGTTGGTAAACCCGGCACGACTGTTGGCAGCGTAACAGACTCGAACAACTCGTCGTAATCCACCTCTGGCGGTACAGCGTCTTTGTCGGAGCAGTTGTACAGCACCAAGGAAAGGACGGTGCTGCATAAAATAAAAAGGTACTTGTGTTTCATGGTAAAGGGTGTTTAATAAGGGCTTTGAAGCGTGTTGGAGATGCGAATAAGGTGTGATGCATAAATAAGTGCGCTTACCGCTTCCTGTCTACAAGGTTTCTTCGCTTTTTATAAGGCCGCAAGGTGCTTGGTTCGGAACAGTGATAACGCATCTGATTAAGTATAGTACTCTTTTAATATTTAAACCTTAGTTAGCTAACAAATGTAAGCGACTGTTCTTAACATAGCAAATGGTCTATTTTTAATTTTACAAAATAAGTTATGAACCTGCTTCGATGTGAAGACAAGGGCAGGCCGCAAGACTGGCAACTTTGGATTGGACAAAAAAACGGTGCAAAGTCACGGTATGGGGCAGGTATATTGATCTAATACGAATAGGTCTTGTTGGATGCTTTATACAAATTTAAACTACCTTCGCCTTTGTTTGTAGCCTTGCCTCTTACCGGCAATTCTTTTATTCAGTAGTGGGAGCACGAAGCACCACGTAAGCACCAGATCACATGCCTTTTACTTTTTCACACCCGGCGGTGGTTTTACCCCTGAAGTACCTCCCCAAAGGTTGGGTGTCTTTGACCGGCCTGGTGGTGGGGAGCGTGGTGCCGGATTTTGAGAAATTTATCAAGATGGAACCGGGCAATACCTTTAGCCATACCTGGCATGGCCTTTTCTGGTTCAACCTACCCTTGGGTATACTCCTGGCCTTTGTTTTCCATGTCATTGTCCGGAACCCGTTGGTGGATCATCTCCCCCTGTTCTTAAAGAAGCGCTTGGTTCGGTTTAAGAGTTTTAACTGGCCGCTATACTTTCGAAAGCATTATGGAATTGTTATGCTATCGGTACTGATCGGAGCCTTCTCGCACCTGGTTTGGGATAGCTTTACCCACAAGGGGAAGCAAGGGGACCGGCTGATGAGGTTTTTCATGGAGCAGGCTTCGCTCGAATGGAATGGCCCTCCCATGTTCTGGCTCGTAGACAACCTGAGCACGGTGCTGGGAGCCTTGGTGGTGTTTTATGCTATCCTACAACTGCCGGCAAGGGAAACCAAGGCACAGGAAAGTAGGAGAATAGGCTGGTACTGGTTCCTGGTGGTGCTGTTGTCTTTGATGGTCATAATAATCAAAGTATTCATAACTGGCCTGGAGCTGGAGCAGAGCTGGGAATTATTGTTTACCTCCATATCCGCTTTCCTGATCGGCCTCACCCTCGCCTCTTATATCGTTCAGAGAAAGCACAGGAAGCAGGAGTCTTAGGAAGGTACTAGCCATGCCTTTAAGGGGCCGTTGACGCAAGCCCTAACTCGTGTCTCTCCTTCCCTTCGATAGGCCTCTTTCCCTGGTACGTTCTTTCCTATGTCGTTGGCTCTTTCATTCAAAGAACTTATGGGACAAGCTAAGGATGTAAACTCACACTCCTCCTGTAATTCACAGATGTGGGTGTATGACATGTAAGCACGCACTAGCGGGTGTTGTTCCGATAGGTAGATTCTTTGCAGGTAAATTGTTCTTCCCAAGCCATGCTGTGCAGTCACAGCGGCAAAGCTATACCAGTGACAAGATCAGGTAAAAGGGGCCGCATGTCTATCTGGAGATTTGAGGTTGTAGCAGGTTTACTGTTGAGGTAAAAGTCCCAGCGGGACGACATGCTTATAGAAACGAAACATTTCTTCTCATCAAAACTCCAGCGGAGCGACATGTACGCTTAACTTTTAAACTATAAACAGGTCGTCCCGCTAGGACTACAAAGAACATGGTGGGCTTTTCTTTAAAACTCCGTTTCAGGAAAAGCATAAGCCTAAGATGGAGCGTTTAGTAACAAAACCTTCCATGCCTCCTCCACCCGGTTATCTTCCAGCAGCTTTTTACCCAGTAGCTCCAGTTCCTTGCGCAGCCTGTCCGGCTCCGACTTGTACTTGTTCAGTGTGTAGCTTACCAGCGGATCGTACTTAAAAGCCGCTACTTCTTCTGCCATGGGAAAGGCAGGCGTGTTTCCTAAACGGGCAAGGTTGTTTCCTGTCAGCACCTCGCTGTTCCGGATGAAATCCGGCAGCTGATCCACACCCATGCCTTTGGTACGGGTGGGTTTGGGAAGCTGGAAAATGGAGTCGCCACTGGCCCTCAAATAGTAGTCGCCTCCCAGGCGGGCTACAGCATCTAATTGCTGCGGGTCTATTTTCCCTTGCTCGTCCAGCACTGTTTCCTTTACATGCATGAGCACCACCTCGCAGAGCACTAAGTTGCCAGCGCCGCCTTCTTCTCCTAGTCTAACCACGTCCTGCACCCTGCACTCAAAGGCTACTGGCGCTTCCTGCACGCGTGGAGGGCTTACCAGTTCTGAGGGGACAGGCGTCAGGCCGGATTTTACAAACTCGTCCACCCCCTGCGCATATTCCGTGCTGGCCAGGGACATCTGTTCTACTATCGCATAGGTAGGAATGTTGATCACGACCTCCCTTGTGGCCAGTATGTTGTCAAGCGTATGCTTGCTTGTGTTGTCGCGCATGCGGCTGAGCGGGGAGAAGACCAGGATGGGAGGCTTGGCACTGAAAAGATTGAAGAAGCTGAAGGGGCTCAGGTTTACCCTGCCAGCGGCATCTGCAGTGCTGGCAAAGGCAATGGGGCGCGGTACCACGGCCCCGGACATCAGCCCGTAAAGTTCGCTTGCCTGTACTGCTCGTGGATCTATGGTTCTTATCGACATTTCTATAAACTTGTGCTAGTGGGCTAAGCCTCATGCGTAAATTAACAAAATATTGTTGCTAATACTTTGCGCTACCCGAAATGTTGACCCGTGAAGCTATGTGCCAAATTTATTTTACCCGTACCGCATTCCGGAGAAGCCATACGAAGAAGATAGGTCTTGCTGATGCCATCTTCTGAGAAGAGAACTTCTGATACCGGGTGGCTCCCAGAGAGCCTAAGCCTCCAAACAGGGGTAAGGCTTTTTACGGTACGCTACCTAGTGCAAGTTGTCAAACCAGGCGTAGGATCCTCCAAAGCTGTTAAATTACAGTCTTGTTATTGTGCTATTATAGTGAATTATTGGGCATCTGTTGGGCTACTTAGCCGCTTTGGTGAGCGCGCATTATTCAGCTGTTTTGTTAAGAGCATGGCTGATGTTCTTTTCCCTGTTTTCTTCTTTCCTGTTAGCACTTTTGAGCTAAAAAGCAGGATGCATTCCAGTCTCCCTTGCGCATGCCGGTAGGTGCTAAAGCTAAACCCATAACAGCGGCGTGATTTACCACAGGAAGGAATTATATTATATAAATAGTTCAAAAACTGAAGGGCGGCTCTAAATATGAAGTATTATTCATGTGTAGGATGATTTTTGTGCGAATGATTAAAATATCGCGACGATGTTTATTTTATATAATTAGATACCTATATTTGAATGTTCGTAATAGACTTATACGAGAAATTATTTGTCTTCCTGTGAAAGCCGTTGTGCAGAAGGCCTTGTCCTTTCTCGCTAAGCGGAGGAGCGCGAGGGGGCGGCAAAAGCAGGACTTATCTTTTAGATTTTAATAGGGTTCTAATAGGAAACGTTGTGCTAACGGGAAAGTGCTTATGCCTTTGCGGCTTAGGGCGTCTCCTACAGGTCGACAGGGCACCTTTATAGATTACCCGGGCAAGTTAATACCATTACAAGTGCGTCGTCGGGAAAGCATTCCTGTGTTTTCTATTTGGTCTCTTTTGAAAAAGGGGGAACACGGGCTATCGATGATGCAGGGCTTGTATTTGCCGGAGCTTTACGTCTGATAGAAGGTTTTTATTATACGGAAATAATGTTTTTACCCTTTTCTCCTTTCTTACATGAAAAAACTTTTACTGTTTAGTTTCTGCTTTTTGGTGCTCTGGCAGGCAAGAGCAGGTTTCCTTGTTCCCCCGGTAACGGCTAGTCCTGGGGATACCATTCTCATCAAAATACCTGTGGTGCAAAGCGAGCGGCCCATGGCGGTTGGTCTTTCAATAGGGACGCAGGGGGCTGGCTTAGAAGGGCAAATTCCGCTTATGCGGCAATGGCAGTTTAGGCTGGGGGCTACGGTTTTACCTTTTTCCGTTTCTAAAGATTACTATGCCTTCCCTTCCAGAGCCACGGTGGTGGACATGGACGCTAACTTTGCAAAAGCACACTTTTTTGTCGACTGGGAGCCTTTTGCTGAAAAAGGGACCTTTTTAGAAAAGTTTGCTGTAAGCGGGGGACTAGCCTACTTCCTGACCGCCAAAACAAAGGCCAGGGTAAGGCTGAGAGACCCCTACTACTACGGCGATATAGAGTTTAGCCCCGAAGATGCTGGTGAACTGCTAGTGAAGTCTGATTGGAAAGGCTTTGCCCCCTATGCGGGGATAGGGTTAAACCGCCTTAGACTGCGCGGTGCCATGAGTCTGGATCTTGGCTTGGGAGCCTTTTATATGCCCTCTCCCTCTGTAAGCATTACGGGCACCAAAATGCTGGAAGAGAACGCGCAGAACGAGGCGCAACTGAAAAAGAACCTGGATGACCATTTCCGTTTGATGCCGGCCTTACAGTTTAGTTTAAATTATAACCTACGTAAAAATGAAAAATAGATTTTTTGTTTGGGGCATGACTTGCCTGCTAGGCTTGTCCATGCTAAGCTGTGACAAGGTAAAAGAGGACCTGGACATACTTATCAAAGCCGATGATCTGATTCGTTATTCTGTAATGGTACAGGTAAACGAAGCTACTGGTGAGATCCCGGAGGACCTGAGCATTAGTGTGGTTGGGGAGGACGCTGACTATGTATATGACATCGCAGGTAACAAGGAACTCGCCATCAGCGGGGGACTTATTACCCTGGGCGTACATCCAAAGCATGAGCCGGTGGAAGGAGATCCTGTTCGGTTTAGTGTAAAGATCAGCGGCCCCGACTATGTGAGTATGATCGTGCCTGTTCGGATCGACAAGAATCAGTTCAGCCAGATAAAAGAGCTGAAGATCGTGAACGCCAGCACGCCTCCTCCTACGGTAGCGGTGGCGAAAGAGGAGGCCGCCCTTGCTTCGGATGGCACTCCGGCAGAACCGATCACTGTCAGCAGCCCTACAAACGCTGTAACCAATGAGGTTACCTCGGTAACGGTACCTGCCAGTACACAATTCCTGAATGCCGCAGGTACGCCTGTTGTGGGGAGTTCCGTTAGCATGAGTGTGGTAAACTATAACACCAAGTCCTCAGAAACAGCCACCCTGTTTCCGGGCGGGAAGCTAAACGCGACGAACGTGAAAGGGCCTGAAAACAAGAATATTTCGGCTTTCTTTATGCCGGCAGGCTTTGCGAGCATAAACTTTGACGTAAATGGCACGGCTATAAAGAAGTTTAGCCAGCCCATTAACGTGGCGATTGAGATTGACCCGCAGTACAAACTGCTTGCTTCTAATACGACCATCAAGGAGGGCGACAAAATCGCGATCTGGAGCTATTCGGAAGACACCGGCGACTGGCAGTATGAGAAAGAGGGAACCGTATCTACCGCGAACGGGAAGTTGTTGGTCCCTTTTACAACAGACCACCTGACCGTGTACAGCATTGCCGAGTACGTAGAGACAACGGACTGTACAAGCCCTACGGCTGTGTTTAGTGCCAGCTGGCTGAAGCAGGATACACAGCCGATGACCTTAGAGATATGGAATGAGGATTTAAGCAAAAAGCTATCTTCTGAAACGATTGTTGTATCCGATGGGCTGGAAGTAGTGTTGAATGACCTACCTGCTTTTGCAGTACGCTACAAAGTACTGTCACAAGGGGCGGAGATTGCCTCTGGCAGCATAGCGGACCCGTGCAGTGGCGGCCAGGTAAACATTATCCTACCAGCCCCTGCTGTACCTTTGGTTGGCATTACCCTGAGTTTAACTGTAAAGTGCCCTGATAAAGGCACCGTTATACCGCCTGATTTCTACCTGTACTATAAGAATGCCGGTGCCCCTGATACAGAATACAAGCTCTTGGGCATCGTGAAGCAAGGTAAACTATCCACGACACTGCTGGAGGTCGGCAAGCGTTACGACTTTAAAGCAATTTATGGTGACCGTAAGAAGTTTATAGGAAACCATTTGATCGATAAAACCGATATGAGCACTACCGTTGGCGTGAATGACAATTTAGGCAGTGTGGTGCCAGATCAAAACCGAGCCATCCTGATCGAGGAGTGTAGTAAACTGTAGCATGTAGCACGGTTTTAAGTAGAGAAGCCGCTTTATCAAATCAGATAAAGCGGCTTCTCTTTTTGTCTTAGCAGGTTTGTTTATAGGCGTTTTTGTACCACCATCTGTTGAGTATGGCGCATTCATCAGTATAAGCCTATTCCCGTCTATGGTTTTATCTTGTGGCGAATTTCGTCCTGCCTTTTTAGCCCCAGCGGAGCGACATGTTTGCAGATACCCTTCCGAATCTTCGAGCTCCCCGGAGCGGCATGGGAACAACTTATCCAATACTTGTTGTTGCGCACATCCGATAAAAGCCTGTTCCCCTCCTAGGAGGGGCTAGGGGTGGGTTATAGGCTGGCAATACACAACATGCTTTGATAAGGGTGTGCCGTTACCCTGTTTTTTTTATAGTAAGCTTTGCTGAAGCTGCCGTAGCTATGGCTTATACGGTGTACTGTTGGTTTGCTGCACGCCAGCTTCTAAAGTATATTTCCTGCCTTTGTTTTGCGCCCTCAGGTAGTCCAGGAGCGGCTGGAAGTACGCGGCCATGGCCCGGGGGTTAGGGGCTTCACCTGTTTTTTCTTCCAGCATCTCTTTCCAGTCGGTCGTAGCGCCGGCAGCCATGATCTCATATAGGAAAGTGCCTGCTTCCTGGCTGCCATAATAGTTCGTTGCCTGGGGCGGCTGCTGGAGTATGTGCTTGGCAATGTGCTCGTGTAGCTGAAACAGCATAAGGTAGGACAAAGCCTGGCTATAAGAGGGGGCGGCTCCGCTAGCCAGTTGTAATAACGCATCCAGCTCAGGTTGTGCTCCCTCTGTGGCAGGCGGTACAATTCCCTGGTGTTCCTTTACCAGTTCCCACCAGCGTTGGCTTAACTGTTCATCAGGAAGGCCTTGGGTATAGAAGTCCTGCTCCCATTCGCTCATAACCCCTGCTGTGAGAGAAATCATCGGGACGTAGCAAAGCGCCTCTCTTAATAAAAGTTGCATCCTGTCTGTCGCAAGGTCCTTGTCTATTAGGGCTTGTTGCGCGAGGAAGGGCTGTTGTGTAAGGGCGAACTCCAGCAAATTTCCAATCGCTTCCTGCATGGCGGGGTTGGCAGGACGCCGCAGTAGGACCGGGACATCGGGCCTGGTATAGGCCATGCTATAGTAAAGGTGCCCCGCGTTATGGTAGGCCTGCTTATACCACGCGAGGTTTGGCTTTTGCCACGTTAAAAGAGAGGCATGCTGTGGCAGGGCGAACACCGGAGAGCCTGCGAAGTGGGGGTCAGCGCTACCTGGGGTACCGTAAGAGCTCTGTTGTATTTCTGGAAAGCCTAAACTTCTAAAAAAACTTTTTTCCTGGTCTAATCCTGCGGGTCCTCTAACCTGTAAGGCGCTATCCAGGTCTGCGCTTACCTGTATCATGGCGCTCCAGTCATAAGGCCAGCCGGCCGGGAGCCAGTGGGCAGGCAGGTAGTCCGGCACTTGGGCTACACCATACTTTTTTGCCAACGTATACCGTACGTATGTGTGCAGCTCGCGGTACAGCGGACGCAACTCCTCCTTTATCCTCCTCATCAGGTCCATCATGTCTCCCTGGCTCATGCCGTACCCCGCTACCTGGTAGTCGAAGTAATCTTCATAGCCAAAGCCCAGCCCCTGTACGGTTGTATTACGCAGCTCGCGCAGGCCCAGCAGGTCATGCTGCAGATCTTGGGCAATTAAGTTTCTGTTGCGCCAAACCGTTAGCCGTTTCTGCAGGTCTGTTTCTGTGGCAAGATTATCAGTTGTGCCCTTTTTACTTGGCTGGCCTGCGTTTAGCAGGCGGTATAGCCTGTTTACTTTTACAGCTTGTTCGTGCTCTGCCTTTATTCGGGCTTTTACAGCACCTGAAACGATCTGAGGATTGTTAGCCCCTGCATATAGGATTGCTTTGAGCTGCTTTACCTGTAGAGGGCTTTTATGGAGGGTAGACTGGAGATAAGTACTCGCTTTTACCATGTTTTCTGTGTTCCCGGTAAAAGCGGCAAAGGCTTCCTGGGCATGAAGGCTCGCTGAGACCTTTGCGGTGTCACCATCCTCCATGTTCATCAGAGCGGCTGCTTGTGCCTCCACTAACCGGGTATACAGGTTTTCATACTGCTGTGAATAGGTTTCCAGGAAAGCATCAAGTTCTGATAACGTCGTTTCCTGCTGACCCCTAGCTACCGTTGCTTTAGCATAGCCCTTGTCATCCCCTGTGCCTGTTCCTATATACTGTATAGAACAGGAGAAGAGCATAGAGGCGAACATGCCTGTAAGAAGGGTTCTCTTCATGAAGATAAGTCTGGGGCAAATGGTTACGTATACGTTAAAAGAGGCAAGTATAACTATATTTAAATGTAATAGCAATTAACGTGGGGGTGCTTGAAATGTTGCTTGCTGAGTGATGAAATTTGCCTCCTTGCTGCTGTGAGGGAAATGCGACCTTTTCTGATTGCAGAAGGGAGTGTATTGTTTATTACCTTGGCGTCCTTTAACTAAAGGGAAAAGTTGGAAATCAAAGGAAGCTGCAGGAGGGGTATAGGGTAGACGGCTTTGTGCTAGCAACCTACTCCCCGCCTTCGGGTAGGACCGTTTCATTCGAAAAAAAGAAAGTGAAAGTCCCGCTTATCCTGTTGTTCTGCTTTGTGATGTGGTGCGACGGCACGTTATCCTTTTACAAATACCGAAGGGCAACAGGCTATACGGCCGGCAACACTCTCGACCTCACTTCCCCAAATCCGATCCGGATACCATGGTGCTGCCCATAGCCGCGCATGATTACGGTGTCGAAGTCTTCCACAAAGCTCCGTTCCGAGCCATCTGCTAATTGAAGCGGTTGTGTGCCCCGCCAGGTGAGCTCCAGCATGGAACCATAGGAGCCTTTGTCAGCGCCGCTGATGGTGCCGGAGGCGTACAAATCGCCTACCTGGATGTTACAGCCATTGCTACTCTGGTGCGCCAGCTGCTGGTGCATGTTCCAGTAGAGGTACTTATAGTTAGAGCGGCACACGCTTGTAGCAGGTCTGTTCTCCGGCTGCAGGAGTACTTCTAACTGAATGTCGTAGTTATGATGCCCCAGGAACTGCAGGTAGGGCAGGGGCTTTGGGTCTTGCACCGGGCCTTTTACCTTTAAGGGAGCCAAGGCATCGAGCGTAACGACCCAAGGGGAGATGGACGAGGCAAAGCTCTTCCCTAAAAAAGGGCCCAGCGGCACATACTCCCAGCTCTGGATGTCGCGGGCCGACCAGTCGTTGAACAGCACCAGGCCAAAGATATATTCCTCTGCCTCGTGGGGGGGGATGCTTTGCCCGAGCTGCGTTTCCTTGCCTGTGATAAAAGCTACCTCCAGCTCGAAGTCCAGCTGCCGGGTAGGGCCGAAAACAGGGACATCCATATCAGGCGCTTTGATCTGCCCTTTGGGGCGATGGATAGGGGTGCCCGATACCACGATGGACGAAGCGCGACCGTGATAGCCCACGGGAAGGTGCTTCCAGTTAGGGAGCAGGGCCTGCTTCGGGTCCCGGAACATGGTGCCCACATTGGTGGCGTGTTCCAGGCTACTGTAAAAATCGGTGTAGTTCCTCACCTTTACCGGCAACAGCATCTGCGCCGCCTGCTGCAGGACCAGGCACTTGCGGATCAGGTCGCTGTCGCCGCAGATCTCGTCGTTGTCGTTCCGTAGTAAGTCAGAGACCCGATTTCGGACGGCCCGCCACACAGGCTTGCCATAAGCTAAAAAGTCATTGAGGGAAGGGCGATGGAAGACGTTGGGGTCGAAGTCGATGAGCTCAAAAAAGCCACGGCTGCCCAGTTCGCACAGGTCCAGGATATACTCCCCAATGGCCACTCCCACACGCGGGTCTCTATCCGCCGTCTGGAAAACGCCGAAGGGTAAGTTTTGAATGGGAAAGTCGCTCTCCGGATCGATCTCTATCCAGGAGTGCAGCGAAGGGTCGTTGGCTTTGATCATAGGGCGTCGGGCTTAGCTAAACAAATATAGCTTTTCTCCATTATACGGAAAAGAACATGCTTGGCCGGATGCGGGGCACGAGAAGTACTAAAAAACAAAGCGGATGTGGTCGAACCACACCCGCTTTGCGCCTAAATGAGTTTATGTTACAGTCTACTGAGGAGACAGGGTCATGTTAACGGCTTCCACGGCTTTTATCTCGGGTACTGCCTTTAACACAGATTGCTCTACACCGGCTTTCAAGGTCATGGTAGACATCGGGCAGGAGCCACAGGCACCCAGCAGTTCCAGCTTCAGCACCATGTCGTCGGTTACCTCCAGCACTTTCACATTGCCTCCGTCAGCTTCCAGGTACGGCCTGATCTGGTCGAGGGCCGACTCGATGCGGAGCATAAAATCTTGGTCTACGTTTGTGGCTGCCATGTATCTTTAGCTTTTAATTTCAACAGGTTTTGTTTTCTCCAGTGTGGCGTTCCGTACTGAAACTTGCTGGGCCACAGACTGAGCCAACTCCTTGAAAACACCTGAAGCCGGAGAATCGTTCTGCATAACGACAGGAGTTCCCGCATCGCCGCTTTCGCGAATGCCCTGTACCAGAGGAATTTGTCCTAAAAGAGGCACGCTGAACCTGTCTGCCAGGGATTTACCGCCTCCTTCGCCGAAAATATAATATTTATTCTCCGGCAACTCGGCTGGCGTAAAGTAAGCCATATTCTCGACCACTCCCAACACCGGCACGTTAATTTGTGGCTGGCGGAACATTTGTAGTCCTTTCATGGCATCGGCCAGGGCCACTTTCTGCGGTGTTGTCACGATCACGGCGCCTGTTACCGGCAGGGCCTGTACCATGGTCAGGTGGATATCAGAGGTTCCCGGTGGCAGGTCGATCAGCAGGTAATCCAGGTCACCCCAATCCACGTCCGAGATAAACTGACGCAGGGCAGAGCTTGCCATCGGGCCTCTCCACACCACGGCGCCATCAGCAGGAGTGAGGAAGCCAATCGACATCATCTTTACGCCGTACTTCTCCACCGGAACGATGTAGTTCTTGCCGTGGTCGCCCTGCACCATGCGCGGACGCTCGTCTTCGGTGCCAAACATGGTCGGAACAGAAGGACCGTAGATGTCGGCATCGATGAGGCCCACCTTGGCACCGGAAAGCGCCAGGCCAATGGCCAGGTTCGTGGTAACGGTAGACTTGCCTACGCCGCCTTTACCCGAGGCAACAGCAATGATGTTTTTCGCACCGCTTACCGTAGCGCCATTGTCGGCACGGCCAGAGGTAACGTGGGAGGTCATGTTCACTGTCACCACGGCCTCTTTGTCTACCATCATATGGATGGCATTCACACAGGCATTGCGGATCAGGTCTTTCAGCGGGCAGGCGGGTGTTGTCAGGATAACTGTAAAGCTAATTTCCTTCCCGTTCACCTGCACGTCCTCCACCATGTTCAGGGTCACCAGGTCTTTTCCCAGGTCCGGTTCCTCCACATAGCTGAGGGCTTTTAATATATCTTCTTTTGTAATAGCCATATGTCTAATAAACTGCTTTGCAATTTGCCTCACAAAGATACGAACAAAATTTTCCGATTCATATGAGAAGGCCGTAAGAGTAGAACAAGCCCGGGCACGTATAAGTTTGCGCGTTTGGTGAGAATGTAAGCTTTGCTCTTTAACAGAGGTTTAGTGCTATGGTGCTTTGCCTTTTCAGGCCTGATCAAGTGCGCGGTTAACGGAATGCGAGGTGTAGGTGTCGTACAAGCGCACCCTTTATCCCCAGCGGCATGTTGGTGCCAGCAGATTGCCAAAGACCTCGCAGCGTGCGCAGCTCCTGCGTGTGCCCGGCCGTGATCACGCGGCTGTCCGTATGCATGAGAAAACACAGCACAATGGGAAACACAAAACTCGAGGTCATTCAGGGAGACATTACGAAACTGGAGGTAGATGCCGTGGTGAATGCGGCGAATAGCAGCCTGTTGGGTGGCGGCGGCGTAGATGGCGCTATCCATCGCGCTGGCGGCCCGGCTATTTTAGAGGAGTGCAAGCAAATCAGGGCCCGGCAAGGCGGCTGCCCCACGGGCGAGGCGGTGGTAACTACTGGAGGTAACCTGCCGGCGAAATATGTCATCCACACGGTGGGCCCTGTCTGGCATGGAGGTGCGAAAGGAGAACAAGCCTTGTTGACGAACTGTTACCGCAATAGCCTTCGCCTGGCCGACGAGAAAGAGGTAAAAAGCATTGCCTTCCCTAACATCAGCACGGGCGTCTATGGCTATCCGAAAGACAAAGCCGCCAACGTGGCCGTACAGGCAGTGCAGGAGTACCTGCAAAACCATGATACAGGGTTAAAGCGAGTAGTTTTTGTTTGCTTCGATGCCGAGAACCTGGAGCTGTACCAGGACCTGCTGCCGGTTCAACCTTCGTAGAAACAGGTCGCGACCTGTCCGCACAGTGACTTAGAAATGCAACAAAAAGTACAAGTACAGACAAGCCGCCACTATCAAACATCCTATCCATCCTTTTTCATCTTGAAAATCCTGATTCAGACAAGTTGATGATGCAAGGTTTGGTCATTTCGGACTGGTTGTGCAAGGAACGGACAGGTCGCGACCTGTTCTTGCGAAGGGGCTTGTCAGAATATAGGCAGCCACTCAAATTACTTTAACAAGACCGGCTGAACTCTTATCTTTGTCTTCCGCTAATACCCTTTGCCCATGTCTTTGATCCCGAAAGAAACCGTTGACCAGGTACTTGCCCTTGCCGATATTACCGAGGTGGTGGGCGACTTTGTGTCGCTGAAGAAAAAGGGGCAGAACATGTGGGCCTGCTGCCCGTTCCACCACGAAAAGTCGCCTTCCTTCTCGGTGTCGCCGGCAAAAGGCATTTACAAGTGCTTTGGCTGTGGCAAGGCGGGGAACTCGGTGCAGTTCATTATGGACATCGAGGGAACCAGTTTTCCGGAGGCGATCAAGTTCCTGGCCAAGAAGTACCACATCGATATCCCGGAAGACGAGCCGAACCCGGAGTACGCGAAAGAGCAGAGCGAGCGGGACAGCCTTTTCATTGTTTCAGACTTTGCCAGCAAGCACTACCAGCAACTGCTGCACAACCACGAGCAGGGCGGCATCGGGCAGTCTTACTTAAAGCAACGGGGACTCTCGAACAACACCATTCGCAAGTTCGAGTTGGGTTACAGCCTGGATGAGTGGACGAACCTGACCGATGCTGCCCTGAAAGCCGGCTACCAGCAGAAGTACCTGGAGGCGACGGGGCTTACGATTGCCAAGGAAGACGGCAAAAAGTACGACCGTTTCCGTGGCCGGGTGATGTTCCCCATCCACAACGTGTCGGGGCGCGTGGTCGGCTTCGGGGCCCGTACCTTAAAGTCGAACGACAAGAAGAGCCCGAAATACCTCAACTCCCCAGAGTCAGACATCTACCACAAGAGCAACGTGCTGTACGGCTTGTTTCAGGCAAAGCAGGCCATCCGCATGCAGGACATGTGCTACATGGTGGAGGGCTACCTGGACGTGCTCTCGCTGCACCAGGGCGGGATCGAGAACGTGGTGGCCTCCTCGGGTACTTCGCTGACGGAAGGGCAAATCAAACTCATCGCGCGCTATACGCAGAATATTACGGTGCTCTACGACGGGGACGCGGCCGGTATCAAAGCCTCGCTCCGCGGGATCGACCTGATCCTTGAAAGCGGCCTGAACGTGGACGTGGTGACTTTCCCGGAAGGGGAGGACCCGGACTCTTACATCCAGAAGGTAGGCGACACCAATTTTAAGAACTATATTAAGGAGAAGGCGCAGGACTTTATCTCCTTTAAAACAAGCCTATACGCGGAGGAGGCGAAGGGCAACCCCGTGAAAAAGGCCGAGGCGATCCGGGAAATTGTGGCTTCTATTGCCAAAATTCCGGACTCCATCAAGCGAACTGTCTTTTTCCGGAGCTGCAGCCTGATCTTCGACATAGACGAGCAGGTTCTGATTTCGGAGTACAACAAAATGCAGCTGCAGGACCGGCAGCCATCACAAAAACCTGGGAGTAGTCCTTTTGAAGCGCCTGTAGGGCTCCCGGTAGAGGAGGAGCCGGAAAAGCCTGTGTCGGACGTAGACGTGCTGAAACGCTATGAACGGGAGATCGTGCGCATGCTGCTCAATTATCCGAACCAGATGCTGGAAGAGGGCGTCACCACCTGCCAATACATGCTGGAGCAGTTGGAGGACGTAGAGTTCCGGACACCGCTTTATGCCCGCCTGATGGAGCTGGTAAAGGAAAAGCTCTGCGATAATGTGATCCCCTCTGCTGAGGACTTTGTCCATTACCCGGACCAGGAGATCCGCACAGAGGCGACCCACCTGCTCTCAGACCCGCACGAGCTGAGCCATAATTGGGAGACGCACCAGATCTTTGTACCGAAAGAGACGGACTTGCTCCCCTACGGTGCTGAGCGTGCCGTGCTACGGCTGAAGTGGCGTAACGTGGAGCTGATCCTGAAAGGGGAAATGGAGAAGCTGCGCCTGGTAACAGACCCACAGGAGCAGGATAACCAGCTAAACAACATCCTCATGCTAAAGCAGCTGCACAGCCAGCTAGGCGACATGCTGGGGATTGTGGTGAACAGGTAGTGCATTTACCAGAGTCAGGATTTTTAGGGGTAGAGAATTATCAAGATGCCCCTGGCACCAGTGCCTCCTTGGGGGGAAGGATCTTATAGCCCTTATCCTGCTGTACCGGATCAAACCACCCCTGCCCCCTCCTTATCCAAGGCGGGGAACCTTTTTTTTGCCCTTTCATGATAAATTCTATAGTAGAAGTAGTAGAAGTTTCATGCATCGCTTCATTACCTTAAGAGGAAGCCACCTAAGAGAACTGTTACAGATACTATTTTCGCTCTTAACCTTTTATTTCGGAAGCACTACCACTACAAGGTATTTGCCATTGCCGTAGTAACTACGTACTCCCCGCCTTGGACAAGGAGGGGGCAGGGGTGGTTTGACCCGGTACAGCAGAATGCATAGGTATCCTGATCATCCACCATAATCTTTTAATTCCTGGGTCAGGCATTGCTCCTTAAACAAAATCTCATCTGCTGCCTCTTCCCCTCAACTAAATTCCCTTCAAAAGTGTTATCCTAAATAAAAACAGGGATTGCGGCGCAAACTTCCTAATTTTGCGTCGCTTTACGATAAGATCAACAGCCTGCCTTGTTTTGGATAGGGCAGGGGCAGGCACAACAGAAATAGTATGGAAACCAATACAACTGGTGACATCAGACCTTTAGATGCTATTGAGTCTGCTATAGAAGATATACGCCAAGGCAAAGTTGTGATCGTGGTAGATGATGACGACCGCGAGAACGAGGGCGATTTTATTTGCGCTGCCGAAAAAATCACACCAGAGATCGTGAATTTTATGGCGACGCACGGTAGGGGCCTGATCTGCGTGCCCCTGACAGAAGAG
The DNA here is from genome assembly GCF_900188175.1 of Pontibacter ummariensis. GTDB lineage: Bacteria > Bacteroidota > Bacteroidia > Cytophagales > Hymenobacteraceae > Pontibacter > Pontibacter ummariensis. The sequence continues at coordinate 23,471 of NZ_FZOQ01000037.1, forward strand.
CGCTGCGACGAGTTGGGGCTGGAGTTGATGGTAGGGCGAAATACGGCCCTGCACGCCACTCCTTTCACTGTGTCGGTGGACCTGATCGGGCACGGTTGTACTACCGGCATCTCGGCCTCCGACCGCGCCAAAACCATCAAAGCACTGGTGGACCCAACGACTGATCCCCAATCATTGGGCAAGCCGGGGCATATCTTTCCTTTAAAAGCCAAGAAAGAAGGGGTGTTGCGCAGAGCTGGCCATACCGAGGCGGCTGTGGACCTGGCCAGGCTGGCCGGGCTCTCTCCTGCCGGGGTGCTGATCGAGATCATGAACGAAGACGGTACCATGGCGCGCCTGCCGGACTTGGTAAAGGTGGCCGAACGCTTTGACCTGAAGCTGATCTCCATCAAAGACCTGATCGCTTACCGCCTGCAGGCTGAAAGCCTGATAGACCGGGAGATAGCGGTACAGATGCCTACTGACTTCGGTACCTTCGACCTGTATGCCTTTACCCAGCGCAGCAATGGCGCCAAGCACCTGGCTCTGGTTAAAGGAAGCTGGGAAGATGGGGAGCCAGTACTGGTGCGGGTGCACTCCTCTTGCGTAACCGGCGATATTTTCGGCTCCTGCCGTTGCGATTGCGGGCCTCAGTTGCACGAGGCCATGCGCATGGTGGACAAGGCAGGGAAGGGCGTGATCGTGTACATGAACCAGGAAGGCCGCGGCATTGGGCTGATCAACAAGCTAAAGGCCTACAAGCTGCAGGAGCAAGGCCTGGATACGGTGGAAGCGAACCTGGAGCTGGGCTTCGCCATGGACGAGCGTGACTATGGTGTTGGAGCACAGATCCTGCGTGACCTGGGCGTCACGAAAATGAAGCTCATTTCGAACAACCCCAAGAAGCGAACCGGCCTGATGGGCTATGGCCTGGAGGTAGTGGAGCGGGTGCCGATCGAGATAAAGCCCAACGAGCATAACCAACGGTACCTGACGACCAAGCGCGACAAGCTGGGCCATGAGATACTGAAAAACATGACATTGGAGAAATAACAGTTTTAGTGTTGTACCTTTAAAAACCTGTGCAGGCGACTTTTATCGCGTTTGCACAGGTTTTTTAGTTTTAATGGCTTTTGTTTGAGGTAATTGAGCAACCTTTTGCGCTAAAAATCATACAAAATATAGGAAGCCGGACTACAAAAACCGGTGACATGTGCGGAAAGGAAATGTTGTGAGAATTAAACCAAAATAACTCTATGAAAAAGTCAATAAATACCTATATACTAACATGTGTGATCCTCGCTTTAATGGTGAGCTTATATCCCCAGAAAGCGCAGGCACAGCTTAGAACTGCACTTGATGTGCAGGAGTGGCCTGCCGGAAAAGTCGTATTGGCCAGTGGCGACACAGTTTACGGCCCCCTTACTTTCCACAGGAACCAGGACATTATTAATGTGCAAAATGAAGACGGGTCCTTAAGTTCTTTCTCTCCTGTAAATGTGCAATATTTTATAGCACAGGAGCAACCCAGCGGAAGGCCTTATGTGTTTCGCTCGCTAATGTGGGACAGAGGCCGTGAGAACAGCGACTTTAAGCGCCCTACTTTTTTTGAGCAGCTGAATCAGGGAACCTTAACCCTTATCATGCGGGAGTCTTATGTGCGCCGCGACGCCTCCAGGAACAGTGGCCGGAACAGCTATTACTACGATCCGAGCTATTATGCCATGGGAAGCGAATGGTTGGACCAGGTAAAAGAGCTTTATTATATCCTGCTGCCAGATGGGGAGATTATTACCTTACGAAACATCAGAAGAGACTTGTTTGACCTGTTCGGCGACAAAGCCCGCCGGGTAAAGAAGTATGCACGTAAGCATAACCTGGACTATGACAAGCCCCATGAGCTGGTGGCCATCGTGAACTATTTCAACTCGCTGTTAACGCAGGCAGCTGTCAGCAACCGGGATGCCATGAACAGTAACATAATAGTACATACAGACCTGGAGATCAGATAGCCAGCAGATTGGCGCAGCCGGAAAGCTGAAGTAGTAGCGCCAGCATAAGCGGTAAGCTTGTTTACGGTTATCCAAGAGATGCGATACCAGTTAAGGCAGCACAAATCCTTAACTGGTATCGCATTCTTTGTTAGTAGAGGAAGTCTGGAGGGGCTATTCGGTGAAGTCGAGGTTGTACGTTAACCCAACTTGTAGGGTATGGTTACGCTCGAAAACGACGCCATTGGCTTTTTGCACGATCTGGTTCAGGTAGCCTACTTCGGCAGCGGCTGCTGGGCTGAACTTGTAGCCAAGTGCAAGGTAGGCGCGGTTCTGATCGAAGATGTTCTGCCGGATGTTGTTGCCAAAGCCGATAAAGATCTCCTCATAGGCGGCCAGGTAGGGCTCATTTACATCCAGCGTGGGGCCCACAACAGGAATGGTGGCTTTCAAGAAATAGCGCGCACGGTTCAGGTAAGTATAGTCAGACGTTAGAGGCGACTCTACCCAGCGCTGTTCCAAGCGGTAACGGTGTGTAAGGCCTATCCTCCCGATGCTACCCTTTAGCTGCAACTGCTCATAAATGCGGTGCTCCAGGAACTCGTCTGGTGCCGGATAATCGCCATACGGGGACGTTTCGATGAAGCCATAACCCAGCGTTACAAATGCATCGGGGTTAATGTAATAGTTAACGCCTGTGCGTAGCAAAAGCTGCTGCGGGTCCTTCAGAACATTGTAGCGGCGGAGTTGCACTTCAGTGTGCAGCCCCCATTTTTCGCTGAGCTTGTGATCGCCGAAGTACATGTACCAGCCGTTGTTGTTATGGTCGTTGATGCGCGGGGCGTCCTGCGCATTTACTTCACCAAAGAAGAAGCAACTGAACAGCGTTAGCACGCAAACAATAAGTTTTTGACGGAGCGGATTTGATCTTTTCATGCTGCAAAAATAGGCAGGGAGGTTAAAAGGAGATTAAAAGCAGGACTTTTGTGTAAAAAGAACGCGGCAGAAAGTACACACGCTCTTGTACACGGCGGTGCCGTTTTTCCTGTTTTGCTTTCATGGCCGCCTTACAATGCCTAATTTGCACTTAACGGCAGCGTGAAGTCTTGCACTTAGAGGCTTCTCCTGTCTCAACTGAATTAGAAGCACATGAACAACACGACGACTGACGGCCTTATCTTCGACCTGGACGGCACACTTTGGGATTCTACACAAACGGTGGCTGATGCCTGGCAGGCAGCTATTGAGGACTTGCCTTATGTAGACCGGACGGTGACAAAAGAAGACGTGGCCGGCATTGCCGGAATGCCTTACGATGCCATTTATGAAAAACTATTCCCAAAGCTGAACAAGGAGCAGCGGCAGGAACTGATGGAGCGTTGTGCCAAAGAGGAGCTCGAGTACCTGCACAAGAAAGGCGGGCAACTGTACGAAGGACTGGAGGAGACGTTGACCTACCTGCAGAACAAAGGCTATAAGCTTTTTATCGTCAGTAACTGCCAGCGCGGCTATATAGAGGGCTTTTTGGAGTTTCACGGATTGCAGCGATATTTTGACGACCACCTGTGCTTTGGAGATGACCATAAGCCTAAAGGCAAGAACATCAGGGCGATCATCGAGCGGAACGGCCTAAAGCAAGCCGTGTACATTGGCGATACCAAGGGAGACTACGACGCAAGCCAGGTGGGGGAAGTACCCTTTGTTTTTGCCCGCTATGGCTTTGGAACCGTGGAAGCGGAGGTAAAGACGATAGACCAGTTGGCAGACCTGAAGAAGTTTTTTTAGCCCACCGTATCATAAGCGCGCAACATGGAGGTGGAACGCAAGCACTACCAGCAGCTGGAATTGACCGCCACTGCTGCAGCGGCAAACACACAGGCACTGGCCTTTGTCTTGCCGCTGATGGTTTTGTACCTGGTGCCTTATGTCGTGCTCTGGCACGAGCAGTTCTCTGCTGCGGCACTGGAAGGACTGGTTCAGGAACATGGTGTCCGGGTGCTTTTCCTGCCTTTGCTGATGCTGTTGGTCTTTATTCCGGGGGCTGTGCTGCATGAACTCCTGCATGGCCTCACCTGGGCGGCTTTCTGTGAAAAAGGTCTTCGGTCTATCCAGTACGGAGTGCACTGGGCAGCCCTGACGCCCTATTGCCATTGCAAAGAGGTGCTTCCCTTAAAGCCCTATATCCTGGGAGGTCTGATGCCTGGCCTGGTGATGGGGCTACTGCCAGCTTTAGTAGGCACTGTAATGGGTAACCCCTGGGTGTTTTTCTTCGGCCTTTTCTTTTCGGTGGCCGCTGCCGGAGATTTGCTGGTGCTCTGGATGCTGCGCAAATGCCGGCCGGATGACCTGGTGCAGGACCACCCGGAGAAGATCGGCTGTTATGTGTTAAGAAGAGTCTAAAAAGGAGAAGTACCCTAGATAGATGGCCCTGCCATGTTCAAGCATGAAGCATAGTACACCTGCACTTAATGCTTGAGAGTGTGGTATTCAACTAAAGGCAAGCCTATCTGAAAGCACAGGGTAAGGCGTTGCGGCACCATTTGATAGAAAACCAGGAAACAAGTCCATGAAAATCAAAAGCATTGTTACGAGAGGTACTTTTTTAGGAGCCTTACTGGCTGGAGCAAGCCTTCCGCTACAGGCCCAAGACCATAAGGCGCTGCACCAAAAAGCCATTGTAGTGGACACGCACAACGATGTGCTGATAGCAGTGATGGACGGCCTGGACATAGCCGAGGACTTGCGGGGTAAAACACACTCTGACCTGGCGCGCTTTAAAGAAGGCGGAGTGGACGTGCAGATCTTCTCAGTGTGGAGCGATGAGACCTATGGCAAGGGAAAAGGCTTTGCCTATGCCAACAGGCAGATAGACTCCTTATACGCCATTGCGGCGCGCAATCCGGATAAACTGAGGATCGTTACGTCACCGGAGGAGCTGATGCAGGCGGTAAAGCAACAGAAGCTGGCCGCCATGATCGGGGTAGAAGGGGGGCACATGATAGAAGATAAACTGGGCTACTTGGACAGCCTCTACAGCCGGGGCACCCGTTACCTGACCCTCACCTGGAACAACTCCACCTCCTGGGCCAGCTCTGCGGCGGACGAAACGGGGGGCACGGTGCCTAACGCCCAAAAGGGGCTGAATGACTTTGGCCGGCAGGTAGTCCGACGGATGAATGAGCTGGGGATGATGGTGGACCTGAGCCATGTGGGAGAGCAGACTTTCTGGGATGTGATGGAGACCACAACCAAGCCTGTGATAGTGTCGCACAGCAGTGCTTACGCCATTCGGCCTCACGCACGTAATCTAAAAGATGAGCAAATCAGGGCAATTGCCAAAAACGGCGGTGTGATACAGCTGAACTTCTTCTCCGGCTTTTTGGACAGCAAGTTTGATAAGCGGCAGAAGCAGTTTTTGGCAAAGCACCAGGCCGAGTTGGATTCACTCAAAAAGCTGGGCTGGTCAACGTCCCGCAGAAACGAGTGGCTCAAGGAGAAGTACCCGGCGGAGGCAAACGCCGTACGGCCGCCCTTGTCGCTGCTCTTAGACCACCTCGACCATATTGTAAAGCTGGTGGGTGTAGACTACGTGGGCTTTGGGTCTGACTTCGATGGGATCTCTTCGGCCCCACAGCAGTTAGACGGCGTGGAGGATTTTCCTGTGCTTACCCGGGAGTTACTGGTGCGCGGCTACAGCGCGCAGGACATTGAGAAGATCCTGGGCGGTAATTTCCTCCGGGTTTTTCAGGAGAATGCTGTGCCTAAGTCTTAGGCCAAAGAAAAACCAGGCGTACCGTTTAAACAAAGGGGAGCACCAGCAAACTACAAGCATTGCTGGTGCTCCCCTTTGTTATGTGAGTGTTCTGTACGGCTTATACCTGTCGCAGGGCTTCCTGTATGGGCGTGTCGCCCGTCAATAGCTCGAACGTCTTGTTTCGGAGGTTGTCCTTTTCCAGCGCACTTACCAGCACTGCTGCTACATCCGCTCTTGGTATTTGGGTGTTACTGCGTTCGCTGAAGTGTTCGGCTACTTTTATTTTTCCGGTAGGGGCGCCATTCCCTAAGTGCCCCGGCCGTACGATGGTATAGGAGAGGCCGCTTTGCTGCAGGTGTTCGTCTGCTTTGGCTTTAGCGATCAGGTACTCTTTCAGTTCGCCGCCCGGATTGTCTGTGCCGATCGAGCTCAGCATCACGAAGTGGGAGACGCCAGCTGCCTTAGCAGCATCTGTTAACTTTTCGGCACCCTGCTGGTCTACCCCTACCACATTTTTCCCTTTCGAACCGGCCGCAAAAATAACAGCATCCATTCCTTGTACTGCCTCCGTTACATCGCCCTCCAGGTCTGCGACTACAATATGGTCAGCGCCAAGACGCCGCATCTCATCTGCCTGCTCTTCGTCTCGGATCATGGCGTAGGATTCGTACACGTCGTTCCGTGCCAGTATTTCAACTACTTGTTTTCCGGTCGTGCCGTGTGATCCTGCAATCAGTATTTTCATGTTGTTTCTTCTTATCTGTGTAACATACACCTTTAGTTCATCTCCCTCATTCATCTTAAGTGGAGAGCTGACTTAAAGGCAAGGTAACTATCTGTGTACGAACAGGGCGGCAAGCGATATGTTCCGTAGCAAACGCCTGTTTAGGCTTACTTCCAGTAGGCTAACAGAGGTCCGTCCTTCCCCGCCACAGGGTCTGATTCGGGCAGGGCCACCTGAGCGATATGCCTTTTCTTTTCGTCAGGGTCATCTTGCTCGGTGCAGGTATCGTAATTCTCCTGCCCGGCGGGGTAAGCGCCTACTACTTTAAAGTCCGGCGAGGAGGATTTGAGGCAGTGACCAGTGCCTGCCGGCAGTACAGCCATATCGCCCGCTGTTACCGCCACTTCCTTTCCGCCCGGTCCGCCAAAAATAATAACAGCCCTGCCTGCTGCTACGCCTAAGACCTCGTGTGCGTTGCTGTGGTAATGGTGATAGCTGTACACGCCATTCACCCAGCTGCCAGCCCAGCCGTGTTGCGCAAAAGCCGTTTTAAACCGGCTTGTCAGGTCTCCCGTAGCCTGAAACACCTGCTGATAGAGTAACAAGGGCAACCGCTGGTTATTCGGAATGCTGCCGTGGGGCTGGAGGAGGTAAGGAGTAACAGACTGTGCTTCCATAAACTTGTGCTGTTTGCTTCTACCAATGTTTACTGGCGTGGTTAGGGATAGGTTAGTGACTGCTGCTTTCCCTTGCAGAGGGTAACCTTGTTCAGGTTTTACAGGTTAGGAGGCAGCGGTAACTCTTATGTTCCTGTTCTTTATTCAAAATATTTCTTTACTTTATGAGAAACAGAGAGGTGAGAGGCAGGGGAGGCATGATAAAAGCGAAAACTAAAACGATAGATACACGATGAAAAAGTTATCCAGAAGGTCATTTCTAGGAAACAGTACTTTCCTGTCTGTGGCAGGCCTTTTAGGCTTTGCACCACTGGCAGGGAGCGGTAAACGAGCGCAGAAAGGCGATTTCGTACATCATGTTTATTTCTGGCTGAAGAACCCGGGCTCTAAAGAAGACAAAGCCAAACTGATAGAAGGGCTGAACACCCTGAAAGCCATCAAGCAAATACAACTGGCTCGCATTGGCGAACCGGCCCCTACAAATCGGGATGTGATCGAAAAAGGCTATGACGTGTCCTGGCTGTTGTTTTTCGATAACCTGGAGGACGAGGAGATATACCAAAAGCACCCTGTGCACCTGAAGTTCGTGGAGAACTATTCGCACCTGTGGGACAAAGTGATCGTGTACGACTCCGTAGACGTTTGATGAAACGGGTGCTGCGGCTTCCTAAGACAGACTACGTGCCACTAGTATTCGTCGTGAGCGTGTATTATTTAGGAGTGTGTGCTCTCTCCTGAGGCAAGCGCTGAAAAGAGAGAGAAATACTGCCTGTATTTCTACTTAGCCCTCCCTGCTTGTCCGGGATGACAGTGGGTTTTTCACAGCAATTCCTTAATGGACAGGCTTGCCCTTTGAGCCGTGTTTACTTAAGGTGGGGTAGCCATTAGCATCTACGGTAGGAGAAGGATAAAACCATGTTCTGTGGCTACAGTAACCTGGATCCCCCTTTACGCGTTTTTCCTATCCTCTAACAGAAAAGCATGTTCAAGCCAAAGCCTCTTCTGATCACATTAGCCGTACTGCTGTTTTTCGCTGCCTGTAACTTCCTGCTTGTGCAGTTCGAAGCTGATGCCGCAGAGGCCTCTATCACCGACGTAGGGGATGCCGTATGGTATATGTTTGTAACTCTTACGACCGTGGGGTATGGGGACATGTTTCCTGTAACGCCGGCGGGCAAAGTCATTGGTTACATCTACGTCTTCTCCAGCCTTGGGGTCCTGGGGTTTTTGTTCAGTACGATTTCAAGTAAAATTCAAAAGATATTGGAAGATAGAAAATTAGGCTTTCACGGCACGGACTTTAAAGACCATATACTGTTTGTGGGCTGGGGGGACTTTAGCCGCTTGGTCGCGGATGAGGTCTACCACAGCGACAAGAAAATGGCCATTATCACGAGTAAAAGAGACGACATCGACCTGATCTACTCGAAGTACAGCAAAGATCAGGTGTTCGTGCTGTTCAGCGAGTTCAACAACTTCGAACTGTTAACCAAAGTCAACGCCCACCAGGCGGCAACGCTGTTCATCAGCTTCGACGATGATTCAGAAGCCTTGCTGTATGTCATCAATTTCAGAAAGCGCTACCCTGAGCCGGAGATCGTGGTAAGCCTGCAGAAACTGCAACTCAAAGAAACCTTTAAAGCCGCAGGCGTTACTTATGTGATCACCAAAAACGAGATCGCCTCCAAACTAGTAGCCAGTTATATTTTCGAGCCTGATGTGGCAGACATGAACCTAGACCTGCTGAGTACTGCCCGCCAAGATGAAGATTATGATATTCAGCAGTACCAGGTGCTGGCCCAAAGCCCCTTTGCAAACAGGGATAGCGAGGAGGTCTTTCATGAACTGAAAACCCACTATAACAGCATTCTGCTAGGACTAAGTAAAACGGCGAATGGCAAAAGAGAGCTGATCAAGAACCCTCCGGCAGGCACGCTGATCGAGACAGGAGACTATCTCATTATGATGAGCAGTGGCAAAGCGAAGGCCGGCCTGCGAAAAGTCTTTAAGGAAGGGGAGGGCCGCATTCTAAGAGACTGACAGGAGATTGCTGTAAAGGCTATCCCTGGACAGTGGCTAAGAAAAGTAAACGTCCTTTGCTGGGCAGACAAAAGGCCCCGGAAGGTGTTTAAGGGTGGCAGAGAGAAGCTTATATGGATTCCTCTTCTGTCAAAACAGGGCAGCAAGAGGTAAGTGACTTTTGCAGAGAACCGTTTTAGGTGTATGTCCCGTATCTCTTATAGTGCGTTTGGCTGCGTGTAGCTGTAGTAATGACATGCTAGAAGCGGTAAACGCGCATAAAAATTAGGCGATAGATCTGCCGCGAGGTGATATTTATCATTTACAAGGCGAGCAGGTCTTCCTAATTTGACTGAAAAATAGAAAGAGCAACTTAAAACTGTGAAAAGACAATGGCAAACACGAATTTAATAGGCATCGACGCTGATAAGGCAACACAATTGGCAGACAAGTTAAACCAACTGCTGGCCAACTATCAACTGTTTTATATCAACGCGAGAGGCTTCCACTGGAACATCTCTGGTAACAAGTTTTTTGAGCTGCATGCCAAGTTCGAGGAGCTGTACAATGACGCCATCCTTAAAATTGATGAGATCGCCGAGCGTATCCTGACGCTGGGCCATACCCCGTACCACTCCTTTACAGAGTACCTGGAGAAAGCGGATATCAAAGAGGTGTCGAACGTGTCGGAGGGCCGGGAAGCCATCAGAGAAGTACTGAATGGTTTCAGCATTCTGATTAAAGCGGAACGGGAACTGCTCGACCTCTCTGGTGAGGCCGATGACGAAGGTACCAATGCCCTGATGAGCGACTACATTCGGGAACAGGAAAAACTGGTATGGATGTACTCTGCCTATCTGAAAGGCAATGAGTAGAACCCTTTAACTAACAGAAACAAGAAAGCCACCCTGCTGGGTGGCTTTCTTGTTTATAAAGGTAACTTAAGGTCCTGCGTTAATCGGCCAACGGGGTACATCATGTGTGTGAACTCATAGTGCGGCGAGTTGCGGTACACGAAGTCCAGCTGGGCGCGGGCATTCTTGGCGAAGTCGGGGTCCAGCTTTTTCATTTCTTCCAGCTTTTTGCGCAGCGCCGGGTTTTGCTTCAGGATATCGGCTGCCAAATCCTCGAACACATAAGAGGAGAAGTACTCCTTCTGCATCAGGATAGAATCGAAGAAGTTCCAGTTAAAGTAAGAATCCGTTGCCTGTGGCTCCAGCACCTCTACAATAAAGCGGTTAGCGGGCTGGTTCAGGTACACCACGTAATCGCCCTTGTAGAATTGGCGTGGCATACGCTTCGTCTCCACCTGTACGTCAGAATGCAGGTAGTGTCCCTCGTAAGGACGCTGGCCAGTCTTGTAGTCTTTGATATAATAAGTGTCCAGGGTGAGGGTGGTGTCCTTTTTTAGCTGCTGCATTTGCACGCGGTCTGTCTTCAGGCGGTCAATTACCTCGTGCCAGGCCTGTGGAATAACATAGGCCACAGGTTTCTCCACAGTTACCGTAGGCTTGAATTCATCGTAGTACTTGATCATTTTGCTGTACGGCGACTTGCGGTCGTAGTACAGGCGGTCCAGACCACTTACGTCGCTGGGCTTGTACTTCGCCTCGTAGCCCAGGAACGGGATCTGGCTCACCTCGGTGGTGTCCAACCTCCAATCGAGCGGGAACTTCTGCTGTGCCAGTGTTTCCTGCTTTGCCTTGGCGCGCAGCTCTCCGATCTCTTTTGCGTCGCGGTGCACCGTCTCGATCATGTTCTCCATCAGCTTGTATGTCGCTTTTACCCGCTGGTCAAAAGGCTTGAGCATGTGCGTCTCCGGCACAAAGCCAAGGGTATTGTAAAGGGCCGTATAACCCGTGGCATAGCGGGGAGACTCCATGAAGCCGATAATGCCATCGTCCGGTGTTTCCCCTGCATGGTTCATGTAAGGCACCATCGGAAACTTATCCTGCTTCATGCCCTGGTACAGGGTGGGTACCATTTTGCCGGACAGGTACTTGGCCAGCGTGGGGTTGAGCTTGTTATGCTGCGTAGCGATCAGCGTCATCACGTGCTGGTAATCGGCTCCGTTGGAGGTGTGGTTGTCCATGAACACGTCCGGATCCCACTCCCTAAAGATCTCGTGAAAGGTCTGGGCATTGCGCGAGTCCATTTTGATGAAGTCGCGGTTCAGGTCCAGGTTGCGGGCATTCCCGCGGAAACCATAGCTCTCCGGCCCGTTTTGGTTCGTGCGGGTGTGGCTGTTGCGATTCAGGGCACCGCCGATGTTGTATACCGGAATGATTGCCAGCACGACGTTGTCGAGCTGTTTGCGCAGTTTTTTATCCTGCAGGTAGTCGCGTACCAGCATCATGGTGGCATCAATCCCCTCGGGCTCGCCCGGGTGAATGCCGTTCTGTATGAGCAGCACCCGTTTGTCTTTCTGACGGACAGACTCCGGGTTAAAATCCTTGTCTGTGTTCACAACAACTAAGTGCAGCGGTCGGCCCACATCCGTTGTGCCATACGGGAGCATCTTCACTTCGTCGTAGGCCTCATCCAGTTTCTCGTACCATTGGATGGCCTCGTCGTAAGTGGCGGTCTGGTTGCCGTTGCCTTTTTCGTAGGGCGTCTTCAGGTCTGGCTTGCCTTGGGTGGGCGCACCGGTCGCGAGCAAGGTCGCAAGGAGTATGGTGGTAAGCATCAGGTTTGCAATTAGTGATAAAGATGCAATTTACCGAATTTTGAGGAATTGGGAGGGGAAGATGTGCCGTGACAATAATAAGGGCTACAGACCTTACTAGGGGTGGGGCAATAAAAAAGCCTCAGCTATGAGCCAAGGCTAAACCATCAGGAGAAGACAGTCCGGTTACTAAACTTACTCCGGTCTTTCTTTTTAGGGAAGAGCACTTTGTCCAGGCTGTACTTGCCGGGCCCGATCAAAAGAAGCGCAGCAAAAAGGATTGCTGCTTCCAGGGCGTGGGAATAGCCCCCAAAGCCGTCGCCGGCGCTAGCATGCCGTAGCGTAGCCACTAGCATTGTAATAACCAACAGCAGGCAGGAAGGGCGAAAAAACAGGCCCAGCAGGATAAGCAAGCCACCGACTGCTTCGGCAAAGCCAGCCATAAAACCCCAGAAGGTCGGGGCAAAGTCTATTCCAAGCAAGGCCATGTTCTGGCCGATTGCCGTCCAGCGTTCTGGTCCTGCCTCCAGCTTTGGCCAGCCATGGAGAATAAACATGACTCCAATGCCCACACGTAGCAGCAGTAAGCCGAGGTCTTTGTATTTGTAGCCCGTTCTAAATATAGCCATAGCAACAATAATACGTATTTGTACCTAATCTTGCAACAGGCTAATAAACCAGGATGCTTTCAACCAGGGTAGCCGGGGGCAGGGTGGCTGCGGTAAAGGAAGATAGCTTGCTCGCTTCAAGCTGTGATGTGTCCAGGATAAAAGACATGCCTGCATCCTCCGCAACGGCCACCAGGTTTCCCTCCTCAAACGTAACCGAGCTGATCGGGTAGGCCTGCTGTACTTCGCTGTAGGTGGAGCCTACGCGGATGCCTTTCGGGGTCTTGTAATCCGGGCTCTCTACGGTAATCCGCCACACACGGCAGACCTCTGCCGCACAGGTTTGCTCTATCAAGAGGCCTTGCGCATCTCCTTCGGGGTATAACCGGTAGGCCGTGCTTTGCTGGCCTTCCTGCGTGAGGGTCGTGTCCGCGATCACCATGCCCATTGGCACGTCCTGCCGCATGGCCTCCACAGGCATCCCGATTCGCACGTCGCCCACATGGCCTTTCTCCACCACAAAGTTGGCGGGCTCTGGTAAAAGAGGCGCCTCCACAGCACCATCTGCGTCAGCAGGCATGTCTTTCAAGGTCGGGGCCTCTGCTCCTTCTGTTTCATTGTCGTTCTGAGAGAGGCAGGCGGCCATGCTTACACCTAACAGAACAGCATACAAAATATTCCTAAACATAACAGTGCTTGTCTGGGTACTTTAATTTTAATTTAAACCTTGATGCGCAGCAGCAGGTTGTAGTATATTAGCACGAATTGCGAATTCGTTTATTATGTTATACCTCAACTAAAAATAATAAAAATGGCAAAACCATTGATTTTAGTCTCGAACGACGACGGCATTACAGCGCCAGGCATACGCACCCTTGTAAAGGTGGCCATGCGGGTGGGAGAGGTGCTGGTGGTAGCCCCTGATGGGCCGCAGTCGGGAATGGGACATGCCATCACCATCGGAAACACGCTTCGATTAGATAGATCCATTGCTTTTGAAGACCTGGGAGTGGAAGCCTATGAGTGCTCCGGCACCCCGGCCGACTGTGTAAAACTGGCCAAGCACCATGTGCTCAAAGACCGCAAGCCGGACCTGGTGGTGAGTGGCATTAACCACGGCTCTAACTCCAGCATCAGCGTGTTGTACTCCGGTACCATGTCGGCGGCCATTGAGGCGGCCATTGAGGGCCTTCCTTCTATTGGCTTCTCGCTATGCGATTACGGGCATGAGGCAGACTTTTCTCATACCGAAGAATACGTCGAGCGGATTATCCGTCAGGCGCTGGCGCATCGCATCCCGGAGAACACAGCCCTGAACGTGAACTTCCCGAAAAAGAGTGAAGAGCCCATCAAAGGGGTGAAAGTGTGCCGACAGGCCCATGCCAAGTGGCAGGAGGAGTTTGACGAGCGCCTGGACCCACGCAACCGCAAGTACTTCTGGATGACGGGCAGCTTCGTGAACTTTGACAAGGGGGAGGACACCGACGAGTGGGCCTTGTTGCATAATTACGTGTCCATTGTTCCCTGCCAGTTCGATATGACGGCGCACCACGCCATCGGGCAGATCAACGAGAGTTGGGAATTGTAAGGCCGCCTGTCGAAGGTGCTTTAGGCCTGTTTGTAATACAGTGCGTGATCTACCTGGAGCTTTAGCTAGATCACGCCTGTACTCAATTAAGCCTGTAAAACTTACTTTTCTGCGCAGGTGCGATTTCCTGCCCCCACGCAGCAGCTCATCTTGTAGGGAAAAATTAGAATGATTTTGAGGGGGCATTGTTTTGGAAGAAACAAGCGGGTTATGTGGGCATCATCAGAGTTTGGGGTAG
>NZ_FZOQ01000026.1 GCF_900188175.1 Pontibacter ummariensis
CTCTTTTCTGCCTAAGAAGCCGGCTCTCAAGCTAAACATCGAGCCGCAGTTCAAAAACCTCCTATGCCTAATCTAGCTTATACCGAACTCACGTTTGTATAGTTAAATGCTGATCTCGGACATTTTGTGTTTTCGCACAGGGTATCCTTGTTACTACTACCCGACGACTTTTCGAAAGAAATAGCTCCTTCTCAAGGACCTGGCCTTCATAAGTTTAGTGCAATATTGTCTTACCTTTTAGTGTAATAACATTATAAAATGTAGAGAAAATGCTGAATTATGTTTATATAAAACTAACTTTGTTGTTCTGCCGTTAAAAGCAAAATTATCTATAGCAATAATTCATAGTTAATAAACATCTAATCCTGACAGCTTACTCCTGTATAAAACCTTATGCGAAGGATCCTATTAAAGATCTTACACCTATATGTTATCATAAGCACCGCAAACAAGTATGGACCATCAAGTGTACACATAAGAGACAATTACTACAGTAGGCTGCTTCAAATCAAGTATTTATTTAAAGATTATGTCTTTAAAAGAAAGTATAAGGTCGTTGAGTACCGGCTGGAATTTCAGCAGGAGTTAACGTTTGTACTGCCTTTTGCTTATTGGCATTATCTGAATGGGACCTTAGAGAAAACCATCTCTTGCAAGTACACAAAGGAGCTTTATTTTTTTAGCCCCAACCACGAGGAGCGCTATGAAAAAAGATTAGCAAGGCTCCCGAAAAAAAGATTTGACTACCCGAACATGTTTCACTGCAGAACCTTTAGAAAGGACAAGTGGGCCATGGTACCTCTGAAGGAGCGTTATCAAAATCAGGTGCTTGTATTTGAAAAGCCCATGTTGATAATTGCTAACAAGTACAACACAGAGTGGGGCAACGGCCCCATCAATTATTTTAGTATTCCGGTGCTTGACAGAATTATCAGAGAGTATGGAGAGAAGTACCAGGTTGTTTATAACAGGCCTTCCAATGGGCACATTACAATGGACAACAGTGAGATTCTGGAGCTAAATGAGATAGATTACATCAGGAAAAATCACCCGCACGTTATACTCGCGGAGGATCTGTACCGAAAGCACAAAGGGCTTGCAAATAATTACAATCATTTTCAATTGCTGCTATATGCAAACTGCAGCCATTTCATATCGGTACATGGCGGTACAGCAGCCTTAGCCAGCTATTTTGGCGGCGTGAATATCATTTACTCTAAACGAGGGCACGAGCATATCTTTAAAGAGTTCGAAACTATATTCCCTGCTTTATCAGGAGCTAAAGTCTTACATGCAAAAAAAGAGCAGGAGGTCTTTGGCTATTTACAGGAGCACTACTAGCAATCAAGTACTTGCCCGCTAAAGCCATCTGTGAAGGGAAAGTAAAAGCTATCCAATGTTCAAGAGCATCTTTAAGTGTACTTTTACAGCAGCATACCAGATCTTGATATTCTGATTTAGCTTTAAGGCTTCTCTTAGGTTTGTTTTTACAACCTCTTTGTTATGAGTAGCTCTCCAAATCCTGTTTGCCATAATAATGCCATAGTGCGCATAATACATACGCGCTTTTTTACGCTGAGACTTTCTTTTAGCTGGTGGCAAGTGGGTTTGGATGAGTTCTATAGCCTGTGCAATGTCTACTAGGTACTGGCCGGTCTGGTGCTTTACCCCAGATATAGAAGTCGTATGCTTTCGGTATTCTGCAAGAATTTCCGGTGTATAAGCAACTGGGTAATGGCGTGCAATTCGAACCCACATCTCCCAGTCTTCTGCATAAAACAACCCATAAAAGGCCCCTAACTTCTCATACACCTCTCTTCGCACCGCAATGGCTGCGTACTGTATGCGCTGCCGTTCACTAATACGGAGAAGCCAATTGTTTAAAAGTCCGGGAGTATCCCTCTCCGGGGCTTTAATGCCAGGTAATGTTTTGTCCTCTGCGTCTATCGGCTGGTACCTGCAAAAGGCTGCCCCTGCTTCGGGATATTGATGCAGCAGCTTTTCCATGGCGCTGTAATAGCCTTTCCTAACCTTGTCGTCTCCGTGTAACAAGTGAACGATCTTGCCGCGGGCACGATTGATACAGGTTTCGAAGTTGCGCAAGCTGCCTACATTTTGCGCTTGCCTATAGTAGCTTACCCTTCCCTTTCCTATCTGCTTTACGAGTGCCTCCACATCCGTATCTGTGCTGGCATCGTCTACCACTTCTATTTGCATCTCCTGCTCCGGTATCTCCTGCATCAGTACGCTTTCTAATGTATCGACCAAGAACTGGGAACAGTTGTAGACGGGAATCATCACAGACCACGTGGGGCGTTCAGTGCCAGCTGGGACTGGCTTAACAGTTGGAGGGGCAGAAGGAACACGTATCATAAGGGACTTGGTGGTTGAGCTTTGTTGGTTAAGATACTAGTTAGCCGCTACAGCCTTATACTGAAAACTGCATAGGCTGTTCTTCTCGTCTGCTTCTGCTGTGTTAACAGAAGAACCTTTTTCATTTTGGTCACTTAAGCAAGCGTTAGCATTATGGCACATGAGGAGTGCCTCTGCTCAGTGGACACTGAGATCATATTATTAAAACGAAATCAGGTAAGTTGAGTGTGTCGAGGCTTTCATGCCTATACGCCCGTTTTTGAGTGGGGCCTCCTGTTTTTTAAAAAGTAAATCAAGCCTGAGAGGGTGCCTCTTACCTCTGCGCCTAATGTGCTGTAGCGTAGGGGGTAGTTCGGAAAGCCTCTGACCAGGAAGCGCAAAAAGCGGAGTGGCAGCAGCTTGACTATGAATCGTTTGTAGCCCGCCTGCTGGTTCTGCCTTTGCTGTATCAAAGCAGCCGTTACAAAGCCTCTCATATAGTAAAATATTTGCTTCCTGAACCCTTTATGATCCTTTCGGTGCTGGTGATACACAATTGCCCGTGGATTATATTTGATGGTGTGGCCCTTGGCCAGAATACGATACCACATCTCGGAGTCTCCATTGCAGCCTGCCGCGCCTGCATCCAAAAGCTCATCAAAGTACCCAACCTCCCTGAACACGTCTTTTCGAAAGGCCATGTTAGCACCTGCTCCTATTTTCCAAACGGGAGGGCCCTTTGGCAACATACTGTTGAAGTAACCACTGTCATACGTCTTGTCTATGTAGCCACGGTTAAAGCTCCAATACTTTTCAAAGATATACTGTGCTTCCGTCTTCAGTTCCAAAGCGATTATTAATCCGGTCATGGCCGTAACAAAGGGATCCTGGAATGTTTCCCACACTCTATAAACCCACAGTGGGTGTATCACCACGTCGTCATCCACAAAGGCGACTATTGGCGAACCCGCATTAGCAATGCCTGTGTTACGGGCAATATCAAGGCCAAGGCGGGGCTCTCTAACATAGGATACGTTAGGGAATTGTGTTGTTACCTCTTGCGTGGAGGCGTCGGAAGGACAGTTATCTACCACAATTATCTCTGCCGGCTGGCAGGTGAGAGAGCTAATCATCTGGAGGCATCTTAGAAGCGCAGGGGTTCTGTTGCGCGTACAGATGATAACTGAAACAGGCACACGTCCCGGTATTTCCTTCTGTAAATTGGCACTAAACACTCTTCGCATCCAGTGTGCCCACTTATCTAAGTCTTTGTTTATAAGCCACGTTTGCCAGTCGTTGCGCATATGCTGCTGTTCCCTTGCATAAAATTCTATGGCTGGCCGGATCGCTTGTAGCAGCTTTTCGTTGTAATCGTGAGCAGCAAGCGAATTGCCAGGTTCCAGAAACAGGTGGCCTAGCGCAATATCCTTCCACCAAAACACCAGGTAGAGACCGTTTTCAGTTAGGTCGAGTTCTGGCGGTGTCACCTGCTTGTCAAGGTAAACATGGTGAATGAGGTACGGAGGGTGCTTCTTCATGAATAAACTGTACGTTATTGCTGGTAAACGGTGTTTTTTCAATCTGAGTTGGAAAGAGCTCGTCAGTGTATGACATCTAGGACAGATTCCGAAAGGTAGATAACATGCGAGACAGGCGCTTAGGACTGAGCAGTTCAAAAACAGCCAATAGACAGCTAGCCTGAGGAGTAAGAATACGATGTTGCTTCCATAAGCGCAAAAAGAAAATAGTCCCTGCCGATACCAGCAGGGACTATTTCATACGTTTGAGGAATTAGATGTTTATTTGTTGCCGTCTACTTCTTCGTAGTCTACATCGGTTACACCGCCATCATTGGCAGCTGCGCCCTGTGGACCACCCGCCTGGCCATTACCGCCTTCAGCACCTGGGGCTCCTTGTCCTTGTGTCGCGTTGTACATCTCCTGCGAGGCTGCACTCCATGCGTTGTTCAGGTTCTCCAGGGCCTTGTCGATGCCCGCCACGTCTTTCGACTCGTGGGCTTTCTTCAGTTCAGCCAGGGCATTCTCGATGTTCGACTTGTTACCAGCAGATAGCTTGTCGCCGTACTCCTTTAGCTGCTTTTCCGTCTGGAAGATCATGGAGTCGGCGGTGTTCAGCTTCTCAATCTCTTCCTTCGCACGCTTATCTGCTTCGGCGTTGGCTTCGGCTTCTTGGCGCATTTTCTCGATTTCCTGCTCGCTCAGACCAGAAGAAGCCTCAATACGGATCTTCTGCTCTTTACCCGTGGCTTTGTCTTTCGCCGTTACATGCAGGATACCGTTGGCGTCGATATCGAACGTTACTTCGATCTGCGGAACACCACGTGGCGCTGGTGGAATGTCTGACAGGTGGAAGCGACCGATCGTACGGTTGTCTTTTGCCATAGGGCGCTCACCCTGCAGTACGTGAATCTCCACAGACGGCTGGTTATCGGAAGCAGTAGAGAAAGTCTCTGACTTCTTCGTTGGGATCGTTGTGTTGGCCTCGATCAGTTTGGTCATCACACCACCCATTGTCTCGATACCCAGTGAAAGCGGCGTTACGTCCAGCAGGAGTACGTCTTTTACTTCACCAGTTAATACACCGCCCTGGATCGCAGCACCGATGGCCACAACCTCATCCGGGTTTACACCTTTTGAAGGCTTCTTGCCGAAGAACTTCTCTACTTCTTCCTGCACTCTCGGGATACGGGTAGAACCACCTACCAAAATCACCTCGTCGATATCAGAAGTAGACAGGCCAGCGTCTTTCAGGGCCTGACGGCATGGCTCCATAGAGCGACGGATCAGGTCATCAGACAACTGCTCAAATTTCGCACGCGTCAGTTTGCGCACCAGGTGCTTTGGTACGCCGTCAACCGGCATGATGTATGGCAGGTTGATCTCTGTTTCGTTAGAAGATGAAAGCTCAATCTTCGCTTTCTCTGCAGCCTCTTTCAGACGCTGCAGTGCCATTGGGTCTTTGCGCAGGTCAAGGCCTTCGTCTTTCTTAAACTCGTCAGCCAGCCAGTTGATGATCACCTGGTCAAAGTCATCACCACCCAGGTGTGTGTCACCGTTGGTAGAAAGTACCTCAAATACACCGTCACCTAACTCCAGGATCGAGATATCAAATGTACCACCACCTAAGTCAAACACGGCGATTTTCTGGTCTACGCTTTTCTTGTCCAGTCCGTAAGCAAGCGCAGCTGCTGTCGGCTCGTTGATGATACGCTTCACTTCAAGACCTGCAATCTGACCGGCTTCTTTTGTAGCCTGGCGCTGTGCGTCGTTGAAGTAAGCTGGTACGGTAATGACGGCTTCTGTTACAGAAGTGCCGAGGTAGTCTTCAGCAGTTGCCTTCATTTTCTGAAGCACCATGGCAGAAATCTCCTGTGGCGTATACTGTCTGTCGCCGATCTCAACACGCACCGTGTTGTTACCGCCCTGTACCACCTTATAAGACACCTGCTTTGCCTCTTCGCTTACTTCATTGTAGCTATGGCCCATAAAGCGCTTGATAGAAGCAATGGTGTTTTGTGGGTTTGTGATCGCCTGACGTTTAGCCGGGTCACCTACTTTACGCTCGCCATTTCCGTTGTCTAAGAAAGCAACGATAGACGGAGTGGTTCTACGGCCTTCGCTGTTAGGAATAACCACTGGCTCGTTACCTTCCATTACGGCAACGCAAGAGTTGGTTGTACCTAAGTCAATACCTATTATCTTTCCCATTCTATAGTTTTATTATAATTATTTCGATTCAAATTCATTTCTGTTTCCTGTCTTATTACAACCCTTATGCCAAGGGGGAAACAGGTCCGCTTTTCTGTCAATATGTCACTTTATCATGTGGATTACCCGCTTTTGTCTGACGTAACCCACATCCGGAAAGCACAATGCGACAATATTGCTGTACACCCATGCAAGTCCTTCGTTTTAAAGTAAGGAGGTAGAGTGCTTTAGTGTGATTGGCTGTTCTTGCAGAAAGATTACAGGGCCCCCGGGGCCTGATGAGTGACAGGCTGCCCCTGAAAAACAGGCGAACAGAAGCAGGCAACTGAACAGGTAGGGAAAGCCTTTATGATTAGCTCCTTTACATATGATAGCCGTTGGAGAGCTGGTGTTATTTAAAAACTCATGGGCAAAGGGGTTCTCTTCCCTACTCTTTAGCTTAGAAGCAGCAGATTATGGCTAACCCGTTAAAATCACTTCCTGAAAGGTATTATAATGCTTCTTAAACACAGAAAGCCAATGTTCGCTTTATGTTTTAATGTGTTTACAACTTTTCTATGTTTTGTTTATAATCAAATAATTTTTATAACTATTATTGTTGTAAGAGTGTAGGGGAAATGCAACTTACCTCTTAGATATCTTTTTTAAGGTTGCTGTTCGGCTGTACAAGGGAAGGCATGGTAGTGACGAAAAGCGCTTCGTCTTTCCAATAGAAAGTAAAACGGTAACTTTTGAAGCCGAGCCAGCAGGCTTAACTGAAAGTAAGGCTTTACCTCCAAGTAAAATGCTACAAGTATAGTAGGGGCTAGATGAGCACGAACATCACTTAAGCTAAAAGGACTGGCTAACTGTCGTTTTGCTACCGAAAACAAACATTTTAAATTATTAATGTTATGGTTACAATTTGTACTCCCCCTTATTATGCTGGTCTGTTGGCACCTTCCAATAACAGGCTACGTGTCATACCTCCCGGGCTTAATCCAGTCATGGAAAGTAAGCCTTCGTGGTTGCCCCAGATGTCTGTCCCGGTTTAGGAGTTTAGTTTCCTCGTAGACAAACGGTTAGCATTTATTTCGGTTGTTTGAGCAGGGCTACCGCGCTTTGCTCCTTTTCATTAACCTGTTTGGGTGTGTAATTTCCCTCATCCCTTTGCAAGGTGGGAAGGCGGAATGTGAACTTACCTAACATAGGGTGTGCTGACCGGTTGCGAAGGCTATGTTTGCTTTTCCTCGAAGGTCGAATGCTAGGCGGCACAAAGCTGGTTGGTCATAGTCGGTTACTTAGTTGGTGTTTTGCTTCCTACTATAGAGTAACAGTCCACCTTGTTCTGCCTTATCGTTTGCTTATACCAATGCCTTGATGTCAGCGCCCAAGGACATTAAATCTAAAAGTACTTTATGAAAACACTTCTTACCATAGCTGTAAAAGCTTACCGTTTGCCTTTTGTGAAGCTTTCACAATACTTTCTTTTTGCGATGGCGCTTTTACCATTTACTGCACTTGGGCAACTGCCCACCTCGTTTCAAAAAGTTGAGTTGCTAACCGGGCTCACCAACGCTGTTAATTTTGAGTTTGCTCCCGACGGGCGGGTGTTTATTGTAGATCGTTATGGAGAATTACTAGTATATAAGCCAAATACGCAAACTACCGTCTCAGCAGGCACCATCAGTGTCTTCCGCGATATGGAAGATGGTCTCTTAGCCATTGCATTTGATCCACAGTTTACAACAAACGGGTTTGTATACCTGCACTACTCTCATCCCTCCCTGCCCAAGAACAGGGTATCCCGCTTTAAGATGGAGGGGGACAAGCTAAACCTCTCAAGCGAGGTGGTGCTGCTGGAGTGGCAGAGCGACCGGAACGGGTACTTCCATTCGGCTGGGGACATGGACTTTGACTCCAAGGGCAATCTGTACATTGCCACAGGGGATAACACAAACCACTCGGCCTACTCCACCCTTGATGAAACGGACCCTAACTTAAGCGCAGAGCGAACTTCTTCTAATACCAACGACTTGCGGGGCAAAATTCTTAGAATAAAGCCGCAATCAAATGGTACCTACAGTATACCGGAAGGCAATCTCTTTCCGAATGGGACAGGGGGGCGTCCTGAAATTTATGTGATGGGAGCCCGAAATCCCTTTAAAATATTTGTAGATAAAGCAACTACAGATTGGCTTTTCTGGAGCGACGTAGGGCCAGATGCGAACTCGAAAAGTAACCTGGGGCCTATGGGGATGGACGAAATCAACTTAACGAAAGGCGCGGCGAACCATGGCTGGCCTTATTTTGCGGGTAAGAATGAGCCCTATCTCAACACCTACGCAAACCCTAACTTCTTTTATGACCCTAATAGCCCGGTGAACATGTCTAAGTGGAACACCGGTACGAAAAATCTGCCGCCAGCCAAGTCCTCCTGGTTAGAGTTCTTTCACAAATGCTACCTGGCGGGTCCCCGGTATTACTATAGCTCCTCTATTAACAACCCCAAGAAATTGCCCTCCGATTTTCACGAGGCCTTTTTTTACTACGATTTCAACACAAGCAATATCTGGGTGGTAAAGATGGACGCGAATGGTAACCCTGTATCCACGCAACAGCTCACAGAAAGTATCAAAGGGGCAGGGTTTATAGATTTAAAAATTGGTCCGGACGGGCAGTTATACATATTGGAATACGGGGCAGGGTGTTGTCCGGGCAACGTGGGTAGCGGCAAGCTGGTACGCGTTGATTACACAGGTAGTGACAGCAACAAAGCTCCTGATATAAGTATACAGGCTGATGTAACGTCAGGTGCTCTACCCTTAACCGTTAACTTCTCCAGCGAAGGCACCACAGATCCTAACGGGGACGCCATGACTTATGCCTGGGATTTTCAGGGAGACGGCGTTATAGATTCAAATTTAAAGAACCCGGCTTACACCTATACTCAAAAAGGAGTGTTTAACGCTTTGTTACGCGTAAGTGACTCTAAAGGGGCGTCCAGTTCCAAGTCTATTAAGATTTATGCCGGTAATCATGCTGCCACTTTTAAGTTTGTATCGCCCCTTGACGGCGGTATGATCAACTGGGGGGATGACTTAAGCTATGATATTGTGGTGAACGATCAGGAGGACGGTTCTACCGCCAACGGTACCATTAGTTGTAGTAAGCTTAACCTGGTCCCTTCTTTTGGGCATCTCACCCATTCCCACGATGGCATGACCATTAACCAGTGTAAAGGCACCTTCAACCTGAATCCCATGGGACATAATACACAGGGGGAGGATGATATTTACTATGTATTTAAAGTTAATTACACAGATACGGATGGCTTAACTTCCTTTGATCAGGTTACCGTGCATCCTAAGGTAATGGAGGCCGAGTTTTACGACCTGCAATCCAGTACAAGCTTGGTTGCGAACACCGATAAGTTAGGCGGAGGATCCCATGCGGTGAGGGCTTTGTCTCATGGCGCATACATCATGCTGGAGGGAAGAAATTTACAGAACATCAACGCTGTTTCGTATCGGGTGGCCGCTACGCTGGGAGGTGTTATAGAACTGCGGGCCGATGCGCCGGGAGGTACGCTTATTAATAGTGTAAATGTGCCATCTACGGGTAGCTTGAGCAACTGGGTAAATATAGAGGCCCCGCTTACAAACCCTGGGGGAAAGCATGACCTTTACCTTGTGTTTAAGAAAAACACGGGTGATGTCAACCTGTTCGACTTAAACTACATTGAGTTTAAAGGCCCTGGCATCTCCATAGATAACACGCCTCCTATTGTTAGTGCAGTACAGGTAGCGTCCAAAACACAGCTTAACGTGTTATTCAGTGAGCCGCTTGATAAGACGTCTGCACAGCAGGTCGCTAACTATTCTATTAACAATGGCATAACCGTTTCTGCTGCAGTCCTGCAGGCAGACCGAAAAACTGTAAGCTTAACTACATCCACGATTCCTTCTCCGGGAACACATGAGCTCACAGTAAAGAATATAAAAAATGAATCAGGGGTAGCGCTAAGCTCCATTACCGCAAGCTTTAAACTGGAGGATGCCCTGTTCCGCATCAATGCCGGAGGCCCTGCCGTGGAAGTGGATGGCGTGCAATGGTCGCAGAACCAGTACAACAGTGGTGGCTATACCTATGCAAATACTTCTTTAGCCATCGATAACACAACGGCAGATGCCCTATACCAGACGGAGTTGTATGGCACCTTCAGCTACAACGTTCCCTTGGCCTCGGGCACTTACCTGGTGCGGCTGCACTTCGCCGAGATCTACTTCGGGGTGGGGGGCATACCGGGGGGCGCCGGCAAGCGGGTCTTCAACGTGACGGGCGAGGGGCAGGCGCTTTTAACCAACTTCGACGTCTTCGCCCAGGCCGGTGGGGCGCTGAAAGCGCTGGTCAAGGAGTTTGAGGTGTCGGTGACGGACGGGACGCTGAACCTGGCTTTCCAGCAGGTGACCGAGAACCCGAAAGTGTCGGCCATCGAGGTCGTGTCGAAGGGGCAGAGCACTCCCACTAACTCGGCTCCTGTGGTAGCTTACCCCATCCCGGACCAGAGCGGCACGGCAGGTAGTGCTTTGAGCTTCACCTTTGCCGCCAACGCTTTCTCTGACGCTGACGGCGACCCACTGAGCTACTCGGCCAGCCTGTCCAACGGCAGTGCCTTACCTTCCTGGCTGAGCTTCAACGCCTCTACCCGCACCTTCAGCGGCACGCCCTCCGAGACGAATGTCGGCCTGCTGACCATACTGGTCAAGGCCTCCGACGGCAAGGGGGGCACGGCCAGCGACGCCTTTGACCTGACGGTGAAGACGGGCGGCAGCACGGGCGGCGGAACGACAGCTGTCAGGATCAACGCCGGGGGCGCCCAGTTCACGGCCGGCAGCGGCACGGTCTTCTCGGCCGACCAGCACAGCAGCGGGGGCTACACCTATGCCATTGCCAGTACCACAGACGTGGCCGGCACTACCGACGATGCGCTTTACAGGACAGAGCGCTACGGCACCTTCAGCTACAACGTTCCCTTGGCCTCGGGCACTTACCTGGTGCGGCTGCACTTCGCCGAAATCTACTTCGGGGTGGGGGGCATACCGGGGGGCGCCGGCAAGCGGGTCTTCAACGTGACGGGCGAGGGGCAGGCGCTTTTAACCAACTTCGACGTCTTCGCCCAGGCCGGTGGGGCGCTGAAAGCGCTGGTCAAGGAGTTTGAGGTGTCGGTGACGGACGGGACGCTGAATCTGGCTTTCCAGCAGGTGACCGAGAACCCGAAGGTGTCGGCCATCGAGATCGTACCGATAACCTCTACCATGAGCCTTAGCAGTACAAAGGCTGCTGTTGCCTCCGAGGATGTAAGTCTTGTAGAAGATGTTCTTGTGACTGTCTATCCCAACCCGTTTGATAAGGTTGTGAATGTTCGGGTCCAGTCAGGTGAACCACAAGGGTACCTTGTAAAAGTATATGATTTGGCAGGCAGAGTGCTGTATAAAAACTACTTTAAGATTGAGTCGCCTGGGGCCGGAGCCCTTGCGATAGACTTTACAAATAGTAATATACTGAGGAAAGAGGTATACCTGATTTCAGTGGAGGCGGTGAGGGGTTCTTATAGAAAGGTAATCAAAGTTTTAAAAGAATAGTTTATTAAGTATTAATTGTAAATGTGTGGCTAATAGTAGGTGCTGCGTCCTTTTATTAATACTAAGTTGGACGCAGTGCTTGTTTGTTTATTAATAGTATTGCCAGCATAGCAGTTGAACCTTTAAATATGGATAAGCCTGATTTGCTACAATTTGATTGGATATAGTTTGACTGTTTATTTTTGTATTTGTATATATATGTGTGTAATTTAATATAAAAAAAGTTCACAAATGCTTTGTTGCTTATGTTCTTTTCTGTAATATTGATATAAGTAAAGAAAGTGCTTTAAAAATTCAATTTATTTAAAAGATTTAAGAGCAAGAAACTTAATGTACTAGGCTCTATATTCTGAAGACAGAAGCAGTGGAGTTAAGGCGGTTATAGCACACTTATATAGCACACTTAAAGGGAAACCTGACAGGAAGACAACTAATTGCCTTAGCTGCACAATGTAAACTTCGTTTTAGTATTTTTAAATATTTATATAAGGAAAAATACTTTTTCAACTTCCAAATTCATTGAAGTCACTACCTCAGGTCAGATAGATGCAAGCATATACTACTTCCTCCGTCTCTTCAAGAGAGATGCAGATACAGAAAAGAATTGTTTCTCGCTTTTGGTGGGTATGGTTAGTTGCTATTGCGATAGTAGTTTTCGTGATATTGGCAACCCTTGAGTTTGCTCCTTTTTTGTTCATGGATGAGCTAATGAATGTGGATCTTGGTAGAACTATTCTTAATCCAAAAACTAGCTGGTCAGTAGCTTGGATGACCGAAGAAAACAAGCCGGTCTATCTTTTGACATATCTTGGCCCTGTTCTACAGGAGCTGTCTTACCAAGTTGCAGGGGAATTAGGCCCAAGAGTTTCGGCTCTGATTGGTGCAGTTGCGGCTGCAACTGCATTGGTCGGTTGGTTGCTTGCTAGAGGGACTGCAAAAATTGCGGCTTTGGCTTTAGGTATTGCCTTTATCTTGGATCCTTTATTTGTACAAGCTTATACTACAGGGCGAGTAGATGGGTGGGCTATGGCATTGTGCCTGTCTAGTTGTGGCGTTCTAAGGTATGTAGCGCTTTATCAACTTCAGGGGCATAGTATTAATCGCTATGTTTTCCTTAGTAGTACTCTTGCAGTACTAGCCCTGTTCACCTGGCCTTCTGCGGGTTTTTTAATTCCGCTTATACTTATAGAGTTTCTGTTTCTATTGAAAAAGAAAGTATCTCTGTCTGGCAGTTGGCAGGATGCAGTTGTGCCAGCTGCATCTTTTATAACTGGATGCTTAGTAACGAGTCTGTTGCTTCTAGTCCCTATTGTTCCACAGTTATATGATTTATTGGGCAGTATGATCGAAGCCTTAAAAGTCAATTTGCGCCATGGGGGAGAGGCTAGTGATCAAGGAGGAGGCGGGTTAAGTATAACAGCATCCTTCATTGAAATACTTAGAGTCTTGAAGTTTACGCCAGCTTTACTTCTAATGGCCTTGCTAGGTGTTGTCCGGAAGAGACAACCAGAAGTTTTAATTGGCGGACTGGTTGCAGTTTTATTAATGATGAGTACTGTGGTGTATATAAGTAGAGTTCAGTATCTCTTGCCTTACTTAGTTCTTTCGGCGGCTACTCTTTTTAGCTTTAAAACTGTAGGCCATAAAGCTAGTTTAATCAATACCAGTGCCCTTGTTCTAGTTCTTTTTTGGTCTGTTGGACTTACCATCATTGCTCGGACTATTGTAGCTCTACATAAATCCGAAGAACGCAACAGAGAGTTGATAAGTCGAACAGCACGATCAATGATAGGGCCTGGAAACCACTCTGTTGCATTATTCAACTCATTCGAATTTTACTACGCGGGACGTTCCCTCGGTTGGAAAATGTATGCTCCTTACAAACCAGCCTTTGCAGATATCTCTTTAGAGATGATGCAACGCTCTCTGTCTCACGCAGATTACGCAATCATACCACAAGAGCATTTGACAAAAGAATTTGAGGATCTACTAAAGGATGAAGGTATGTATCTAGCAGGTGCTTATCTTTTCTATAAGGAGCCTTACGAAAAAGACTATGTGAAAGACCATAGTAAGACAACGAACATTGATAGAGTACACATTGTGTACAGAATTTTAAGACAACCATATGGCCCCTACAGGCTCTATGCTCGTGAAAATAAAAGTGCGAGTTAGCACTTTGAGAATTGGCAAAGCAAAATAAAGCTATTAATCAATATAAGGTAAAAATATGGTAAATGTAGGAATCATAGGCTATGGGTACTGGGGACCTAACCTTGTAAGGAATTTTTATGCTGCGAAAGATTGCTGTGTAAGGACTGTAGCAGATGCGCGACCTGAACGGTTACAACAATTGGAAAAGGTTTTTCCGTCTATTGAAGGTGTAAGAGACGCAAATGATGTTATTTATAATAAGAACATTGATGCTGTAGTTATTGCCACACCTGTTTCCACTCATTTTACACTAGCAAGAATGGCCTTGGCGGAAGGCAAGCATGTACTGCTCGAAAAGCCTATGACTTCGTCGGTGGTGGAGGCAGAGATTCTGATCAATCTAGCTGAGCAAAAGGGAGTGTTGCTCATGGTGGATCATACTTTCCTCTATACTGGTGCCGTGCAGAAGATGCGTCAACTGGTGGATAGCCAGGAGTTAGGAAATATAAAATACTTGGACTCAACCCGAATCAACTTAGGCCTTTTCCAGTCTGACATTAACGTACTCTGGGACCTTGCACCCCATGATATTTCCATTTTAAACTACGTTGTTGATGAGCGTCCTTACAGCGTAAACGCAACAGGTATTACGCATACAAACAACAGCATTGAGAACATCGCTTACTTGACGGTTAACTACGCCTCAGGGTTCATTGCTCATTTTAATTGCTCCTGGACAAGTCCTGTTAAGGTAAGGATGATGCTAATAGGGGGAGATCAGAAAATGATTCTATACAACGACTTGGAACCAACTGAGAAAATCAAGGTGTACGACACAGGGTATAGTTATTCGAATGATGAGGAGAAAAACCGGGTGCTAGTGGATTATAGGACAGGAGATATACATGTACCCAAAATTGCTACTACCGAGGCGCTTCTGGGGATGGCCAATGATTTTGTCTCTTGCATACAGGATAAGAAACAACCAAAGTCCTCTTGCCATTTAGGGCTGGACGTAGTCCGGATTTTGGAAGCATCTAATAAATCAATAAAAAGTTGCGGCCGTGAAATTGTGCTGGAGGATGCTACAGTACCCGCTATACATAATGGGCATGAAGTTTTAATCTAAGAAGATGGATACAATTACAATAGATAGCAGTAAACAAAGCCTACATAATGTAAGGCTAGGTAAGGATGTGAAGATCTATAATTTTGTGAATGCCTACGGATGCAGCATAGACGATGGATCGAAAGTGGGCACCTTCGTGGAAATACAGAAAGGTGCTACCATTGGTAAAAACTGTAAAATATCCAGCCACACGTTTATATGTGAGGGTGTGCATATCGCTGACAATGTGTTTGTAGGGCACAACGTCACTTTTATCAACGACAAGTTCCCGAGAGCAACTAATGAGGATGGTTCGCTGCAAACAGAGACAGATTGGAACTGCGTCCAAACCTACGTAGAGGAAGGCGCCTCCATCGGTTCCAGCGCTACTATACTATGTGGTGTGCGGATTGGGAAAAGAGCTATTGTTGGCGCTGGTTCTGTGGTAACCAAAAACGTGCCTGAAAATGCTGTGGTGGCAGGCAATCCTGCTAAAGTTATTAAATACACTGCCCAAGTACTTGTGTGATATGGAAATGATAGCTGTACAGGAGAGAATCCCTTGCCTTGACCTGAAAGGTCAACACCAGCAAATAAAACGTGAAGTGTTTGAGGCCTTTGAGAAAGTGTATGAAAACACGGCTTTCTCGGGTGGTCCGTTTGTGGAGGAGTTTGAGCAGGGCTTTGCCGCTTTCTGTGGGACGAAATATGCCGTAGGAGTAAACAATGGTACATCTGCGTTGCACTTGGCCATGCTTGCATTAGGCATCGGGCCGGGCGACGAGGTTATTGTGCCTGCCAACACGTTTATCGCTACCGCCTGGGGAGTGTCTTACACTGGAGCCACACCTGTGTTTGTAGACTGTACTTCCGATACCTGGCAACTGGATACTACTAAGATAGAAGATAAAATTACTTCGAACACGAAAGCCATTGTGGGCGTGCACTTGTATGGGCAGCCTTTTAATATTGAGGCTGTAGCGGCTGTCTGTAAAAAGTATAAGCTTTTCATGCTGGAGGATGGAGCACAAGCCCAAGGAGCAAGGTATAAAGGAATACCTGTTGGAGGCTTCGGCGAGATGGCTTGTTTCAGCTTCTATCCGGGTAAGAACCTTGGTGCTTGCGGAGAAGCAGGTGGCGTTACAACCAATAACGAAGCATACTACAAGCACCTGCTGAGCTTAAGGAACCATGGCTCTGTGGTGCGTTACTATCATAATGAAGTAGGGTATAATATGCGAATGGGAGGTTTGGAAAGTGCTTCGTTGAATGTGAAACTAAAGTACATAACCGCCTGGAACAACCGCAGAAGAGCTATTGCTAAGCAGTATCAGCAGCAAATCACTAGCCCTAAAATTCAGCTACAGGTGCAGCCGGATTGGGTTGAATCTGTCTACCATCTTTTTGTAGTAACTACTGCAGATAGAGATGGACTGTTGAAATACCTCAACGAGAAAAGTATTTTCCCTGGTCTTCACTATCCGGTGCCTTGCCACCTACAGAAGGCCTATGCGCATCTAGGGTATAAAGAAGGTGACTGTCCGAATGCAGAATACTTGGCCAATCACTGTCTGTCGCTACCCATGTATGCGGAGTTGAAAGACGAAGATGTTGCGTATGTGATTGAGACCCTGAACCGCTATTAGGTATGCTGCTAGATAAATTAAAGAGAAGAGTCGAGGCACTTAACTTAGACTTGAGAGGGAAAGTGGTATTGACTGAGGCGGCAACAGGGCCTTATGTGGTAACACCTATTATTGCTGCGCTGGCTGGAGCTAAAGTATATGCCTTTTCCCGTGAGACCCGATACGGGACTACGACGGAAGTTTTCGAGCAGACCAGAAGCGTGTATCAGAATTACCAAGACACATCCCTTGATATTACGTTTATGGATACGCTTACCCCGGAAACGATCGCTAAGGCGGATATCATAACTAACTCAGGTCATCTTCGTCCGCTGAACAAGGAGATGCTGCAGCATGCGAAAGATACGGTTGTGATTCCGATGATGTACGAAGCCTGGGAGTGGCGTGAGGCAGATATGGACATAGACTATATTAAAGAGAGAGGGTTTAAGTTGGGTGCAACGAACGAACGACATCCTGAGGTGGACGTGTTTAATTACCTCGGCGATATGGCGGTGAAGCAAATTATGGATGCAGGTTTGTGCTTGTACAAGAACAAGTTCATACTCCTCTGTAACAATGACTTTGGTCCTTACATTGCGAAGGTGGTAGCGAAAATGTGCGAGAAGCTAGGAGTCATAGACAAACCTGAGAACAGATTTAAATATCAGATAGAGAACCTCGAATGGTTAAGCGACTTTCCGGAAGTGAGGATACCGGCTACGTTTAAAGATGCGGAGGCCGTAATCTTTACCGCTTACCCCTTCGACGCCACATGGGTTGGTATTGATACGGCAGTTTCTTTAGCGAGTATAAAAGAAGGGCTACGAGACCCTCTTCTACTTCGCTATGCTGGTCATGTGGATACGGAGGCACTGGATTTAGCAGGCATCCGATACTACCCGGCGCAGGTTCCTTGCGGCCATATGGGAGTGCTTCCTTCAGCTGTTGGATATGATCCCATCATTCGTTTGCAAGCCGGCGGGCTAAAGGTGGGAGAGGTACTGCACAGTGGCAACTATACTTTTAATAAGATTCCAATACTAGAGTTAGCATGCGAGCAGATAGAAACTTACTAGCCATCGGGCGGTCCAGGTACCTTTACGATAGCATTAAGCATCTTGCTTCCCAGGGGTATACCTTTAAAGCCATCGTTACAGAAGAGGCTTACGAGGAGTACGACGTGAAGCATCACGACTTTCAGGAACTCGCCAGCAGAATTGGTGCTCGGTTTTTTATGACCAAGTCGTTGTACAGCGATGAGTTGGTGAAGCTGATCAAAGATAACAACGTGCGAGTGGCCATCAGTGCGAACTGGAAGTATGTTGTTCCAAAAGGATTTCTGGACTTGTTTGAATGTGGCATCCTGAACTTCCATTTAGGCAACCTTCCTGACTATAAAGGTAACGCCACAGTTAACTGGAGCATTATCAATGGTGAGAAGCATATCAATGGCAACATCCATAAGATGGACCCTGAATTGGATGCGGGTGATGTTGTGTCGAGAGAGGCAATACCTATTGAGCCAGATACATACATTACTGACATTATAAAACGGGCAGAACAAGCAGCTCCATCCTTATATGAAGATGCTGTGAGAAAGGTATTGGAGAACCCTGCTGCCTGTGAGGTAAAGGGGAGCGTGCGAGGCTTGAGATGTTATCCCAGATTACCTGAGGATAGCCAGATAGACTGGCACCAAAGCGTAGAGGAAGTGTACAGACTGATAAGGGCTTCTGCACATCCTTATCATGGAGCTTTTAGCTTTTTGAATGGAGAAAAAATAATTATCTGGAAGGCCAAGCCATATATAACAGAAGACAAGTTCTTGGTTATGCCAGGGCATGTTGTGGCACTTCAGAAAGATACCAGTAGCATTTTAGCTGCTTGTAAAGACGGCTTATTGGAAGTGCAGGAAATCGAGCATGAAGGTATAAAAATGCCTCCGACAGAATTCATCAAAAGTATAAGGGTCCGTTTTAAACATGTTGCCTATGCTTAAGCCTGACAAACGACTAATAACGGTTATTATCCCTGTATTCAACGAATATGAGGGAATCCCTTTTCTTGTAAAAAGCCTTAATGAGTTTTTTGCCCGTCACAGCCACTTAAGGGCAGAGGTAATTTTTGTGAATGATGGTTCCAAGGATAAATCTGATGAGCGATTGGCTGAGATGGAGCATGAAACCTATTTGGCTAAGGTGATCAATCTATCAAGGAACTTCGGCTCTCATGCGGCTTTGCGTGCAGGAATAGCGCATGCCTCAGGAGATTTTATTTGCTTTAACTATGCTGATCTACAGGACCCCCTGGAGCTCATTATTGAGATGAAGGAGAAAATGGAGGAGGGGAGAGACATTATTTGGGCGCACAGGGAGAGCACGACTGTCTCGCTAGCAGAAAAGGCTTTTTCAGGAGGATATGCTTATTTAATGCAGAAGTTCGCGTTCAAAAACTTTCCTGATAAGGGGTTTGATATTGTGATGTTCAATAAAAAAGTAGCTCTAGAGATTAATTGCAATGTTGAGGCAAACTCTTCCGTTTTCTTGCAGATACTGGGGTTGGGCTTTCGGCAGGCAAGCATCTCATACAAGAAGCGGGAACGTAAAACTGGTGCCAGTAAATGGACACTTGCTAAGAAAGTAAAGCTGCTGATAGATTCATTTGTCGCCTTTTCCTTTGCTCCAATCCGGCTGGTGTCTATAATAGGGATCATCTTCTTTGTCCTGGGTATATTTTGGACAGGATACACCATCATCCGAAAGTTAATGTTTGACGACTTTGCTAGCGGCTGGCCTGCACTGGTTTCTATCCTGATGGTTGGCTTTGGTATTACCAATATCTCTTTGGGCATTATTGCGGAATACCTGTGGCGGACTCTTGATGCGAGCAGAAAGCGACCAGTGTATGTAATAGATGAGGTAGTAGAGTTGTATAAAAAGAGTGAAGTGCTTTATAAGGTTGACTAATGGGGAAAACGATTATATATGTTCTGCTTTACGCTGCTTTCAACGTTACAGGAGCTGCCTTAATTAAATGGCAACTGAAAGGCAAAAGCCTAGAAACTTTAACGGAATGGTTGAAGCTGATGTTAAACCTACCCTTTGTAATGGCCTTTGTGTTGATAGTCTTTTCAGCACTAGCCTTTTTCAAAGCGCTGTCAACAAATAGTTTTTCATTAATCATACCGATCGCTACAGGTATAAATTTTATCTTAACTATCGGTGTCGGGTACTACCTTTTTCAGGATAAGCTATCTATACTCTCGTTTGTCGGCTTTACACTCATCATCATCGGAATTATAGTTCTTAGTCTAAACAATCAAGCACATGCATAACAAGATTTACAAAAGCAGCATACTAATCACGGGAGGTGCTGGATTTATTGGTTCCTATGTAGTAGAGGAGCTGCTGAGACACGAACCAGCAAAAATAATTATTCTGGATAATTTGATCCGGGGAAGCTTTGAAAACATGCAAGCATTTATCGATAATCCTGTTATAGAGTTTATCGAAGGTGACGTAAGAGACACAGCATTGCTCGAGCAATGTATAGCTGGCGTAGATTATGTTTTTCATATGGCTGCACTTCGCATTAATGCCTGTGCTGCCAATCCAAGAGTTGGTTTTGATGTAATGCTAAAATCAACTTTTGATGTAGCGGAGCTCTGTGTGAAGCATCAGGTGAAAAAGGTAATTTACAGTTCTAGTGCATCTATATATGGACTGGCACAACATTTTCCCACCCCTGAAACAGATAACCCATACGATAACCAGACCTTTTACGGAGGGGCAAAACTATGGGGCGAGCAACTCTTTAGAAGTTATAAGTTTATGTATGGTCTGGATTACATTGCGTTACGATACTTTAATGTGTTTGGGCCCCGGATGGATACGGACGGCAAGTACACAGAAGTGATGATTCGGTGGCTGGACTGCATAAGTGAGGGAAAAGCACCGTTAATCTACGGTGACGGCAGCACCTCTATGGACTTCGTTTATGTAAAAGATGTGGCAAAGGCTAATGTTGCAGCTTTGCTAGCCGATGTGTCTGACCAAGCTTTTAATGTTGGTAACTGTAAAGAAACAAGCCTAAAGCAGCTTTTAGAATCCCTACTAGAAGCAAATAACTCAACCCTAGAACCGGAGTACAGAGAGGAAAACACGGTTAACCCTGTGAGCAGAAGGTTGGCAGCTAACAGCAAAGCGCAAGAACTCCTGAACTTTGTCCCTACTGTTAGCCTGAAACAAGGACTAAAAGAACTAAGCGAGTGGTATTTTGAAAAGAAGAAAATTATAGCCTAAGAGACAATGATTCCAATAGCAAAACCATACTTAACACAGGATGAAGCACAAGCGGCATACGACACCATCCTGACAGGCTGGATTACGCAAGGACCAAAAGTGCAGGAGTTCGAGGAGAAGTTTGCGACCTACACGGGCGCAAAGTATGCCGTAGCAGTATCTAACTGCACCACGGCACTGCACCTGGCTATGATTGTTGCCGGTATTGGCGAGGGGGATGAAGTCATCTGCCCCTCCATGAGTTATATTGCCACAGCGAACGCTATAAAGTATGTTGGAGCGACGCCAGTTTTTGCCGAAGTACAACCAAATACTTACAACCTAGATCCGGATGATGCGGAGAAAAGAATTACGGATAAGACAAAAGCTATCCTTATCGTACACCAGATAGGTATGCCCGCTGATATTGATGCCTTTCATGAGTTGTGCGAGAAGTATAACCTCAAACTAATAGAGGATGCTGCATGTGCAGTTGGATCAAGCTATAAGGGTAGTAAGATTGGAAGCCATTCGGAGCTTGTTTGTTTTTCGTTTCATCCTCGGAAAGTCATCTCAACAGGTGATGGCGGAATGATTACAACGAGTCGGGAAGACTATTATCAGCGCCTTAAGCTATTACGCCAGCACGGTATGTCTGTTAATGATCGGGTCCGACACGAGGCAAACAAAGTAATCTTCGAAGATCATGTGGAGATAGGTTATAACTACCGTTTGACAGATATACAGGCAGCTGTAGGTATCAAGCAGTTAGAGAAACTCGACTGGATTGTAGCAGAGCGACGAAAAATTGCCTATGCCTATAACGAAGCGTTTAAAGGCATCGACTTCATTCAATTGCCAGCAGAAGAGGAAGAGTATCTAAGTAATTTTCAGTCCTATAGTATCTATCTAAAGGAGTCCTG
Organism: Pontibacter ummariensis; assembly: GCF_900188175.1. Taxonomy (GTDB): domain Bacteria; phylum Bacteroidota; class Bacteroidia; order Cytophagales; family Hymenobacteraceae; genus Pontibacter; species Pontibacter ummariensis. The sequence goes on from NZ_FZOQ01000026.1 coordinate 21,798, forward strand.
TCCTTTAGATAGAAATATCATTATGCAGGAGCTATTAGATAAAGGTATAGCCAGTAGAAGAGGCATTATGAACTCTCACAGGGAGAGCGCCTATAAAAAGTTATACTCTAATTTAGTCCTCCCTGTTTCTGAGGACCTGCAGGATAACTCTGTTATATTACCTCTTTTTGTTCCAATGGAAGAAAAAGAAATCAGTTCTGTGATCAACACTTTTCTAAGCATAGTGGTGCCTACCTTTACCACTACTTGACTCTTAGTTTAACATTTCCTGATACATGTCCTCAAGGTTATCTAGGAAACAAGTAATTATAATAGTGGTATGGCAGAGATTAAGAACATAGGGTTGATCTTCTCTAGGATAACTAAAGCTAATAAGTATTTTTTGTTTGCTTTTATCTTACTGTTTTTTCTATACCACTTAGCTACTATCAAGGTCTCGCCTATACCCTGGTTTGATGAAACTTTTTTTGCGAGCATAACGGCTAGTTTTAATTCTACACAGAAATTAAACTTAAATATTGCCCCGTTTGCTTACAATGGCGAAATCTTACTATATGGTCCAGTGTTCTTTTGGATTACATCTTTCTTTACAAAAACTCTAGGGTTTGATATCTTTTCGTTTAGGTTACCGGGTTTAGTGTTTGGTACGCTGTGTTTGCTAGTGTATTATAAGGTTGTGAGAATAAGTTTCTCTAAAGAAACAGCGCTTATGGTTGTAGCTGCGTTAGCACTAGATCCCCTCTTTAATTCGCACATGCACTATGGGCGAATGGAGCCTGTAACATTATTTTTCGCTCTTACTTCAATATTTGTTGTCCTAAAAGCTATGTCGAGTTCATATAGGAACTCGAGAAGTATTTTATTATATGCTTTAGCAGGTTTATTATTTTCTTTGGCTTTGTTAACTACTCCAAGAGTAGGAGTTTTACTTTTAGGGTTAGGAATAACACAAGTGTACTATCTTTTAAAGAAGCCAAGTAACGCAAGAGCTCTGCAGTTGGTAGTATTTAGTGGATCCGTTGTATTAGTTTATGTGTGTTGGATTTTTGTAGCCTTTGGGAGCCTGCATAATCTTGTTAACTATTATTTAGACTTTCACGGTTATATAGGAGGTGGTTTTTCATTTCCAAAGCAGCAAATACCACTAATTTTTATTACAACTGTTTCAGGTATAGCGTGGGGACTTGTAAGTTATAAAAGAAGAATGCCTGAGCTAATAGTATTTTCAATGGTTTCGGCGATACTATATTATTCTTTGGTTCATGATACAGGAACATATTCTCTGCTTATTCTGCCAGCGTGTTATACTATAATTGGAAGTAGCGTGGCTTTGTTGCTTAAACAACGGTCATTGAAAAGCTACAGTAGGTTATTAGTAGCTGCTCCGATATTAACTATAGTTCTTTTTAACCTTCTGTTTTTTACGATTAAATTCTTTACAATATATAATACTCTGGACTCAAGAGATCCAAAGTACATCGATGCCTTTATTAAAAGTTATATCCCGCCTAATAGTAAAGTAATAGGAGACGAAATTTATTACTACGCAGTATCTTCTGCTAACTCAGATTTTCAATACATTCATTTGTATAAAGATGATATTTCGCGGGAACACTATCAACGAAAAATTTATGGTTATGACTTTATTGTTATGTCTCATGACCTTAATAGGGATAGGCCAGAGTTACTACAACTATACCAAAGAAACTCGGATCTTGTCAAAATAGCTGAATTTACTCAATTGAGTGACAATAATTTCCCTCTGATAGATAAAGTTAGTTCTTTTTTTCGCGTAACTGTACGCAGCTCTTATGATTGTACCATCTATAAAAGAGTAAAGGAAGGTAAACGGTTACGAACATATTTTCCCGTTGAATAGCTTTGGGTTATTTTTCCCTTCTGAATTTAGGGTTTAAAAGCTAGGGCTAAGAACTTATATATACGCCGGGTAAGAGGTTGTTAGAAACAGCGTCTTATGGTGGAGAAAGAAATATAAAGTATTAACATCTTGTCTAGGAGATAGTTCTTATAACTGGCCATGCAGTTCTTTACGCTAATCCGCTTTGACTTCTCAGTATGAAAATAAATTCCTTTACTTGCTTGGTCAACTTACAAATAGTTCTCCTGCTACTATTAGTGCAAGCTTCTCATAGTTCATGTCAAGCGGATAATAGTGATAATTTTAGTGCTCTTGAGGAGCAGTTAAAAGTTTCAACCTCTGCCTTAACAGGAAAAAAAGTTTTTGCTCATTACATGGTTTGTTGTCCTACAAAAGGCGGCGCCTCTTCTGTTGATGATTATAAGAATGAAATAATAGAGGCGCAGAGGAGGGGTATTGATGGGTTTGCACTTAACTGTGGGGGGTGGCAGAAAACAGAACCACATTATAAAGAGCGCGCCTTTTTAATTTATGAAGCAGCTCTACAATTGGGTACGGGATTTGAGTTATTTATCTCTGCAGATGGAGCAGCACTGCATGAAGTTGAAGATATCTTGAACTCGTTAAAAGAGCATCCTAACCAGTTTCGGTTTAAAGGGAAACCTGTGCTGTCTACCTTTGGTGGCGAAGGAGAAAATAATTTATTTGGCAGGGCTTTAACAGAACAAGTGCATCAACTAGGTGGCATCTTTGTTCCTTACTTTTATCCACAACCAAATATTACAGAGCATCCGCAGAAACTACATGCTGAGCAGTTGCTTAGAAGTTTTCCGGATGTTGATGGGTTCTTTTACTATGGAGCAGCGGGCAATGGTGACCAAATTAGCCATTCTAATTCTGTACTTGCAAAAGCGTTTCTTGGAGCCGGCAAACTTTATATGGCTAGTATTACACCCTATTATAGAGGTAACGGAGGCAACTTCCGTCTTTTTGAGACAAGGGGTTTTGAGGCTATGGCAAAAGAGTGGGAAGGGGCTATCCGAGATGATGTTCCTTGGGTTGAGTTAGTCACCTGGAATGACTGGAATGAGTCTTCCTATTTGGCCCCTTTTGGATTAGCTAAAGATACTGAGTTGTGGGATGGGCATTTTGGAACAATGATGCTGTCACATGTAGCTTATTTGGATGCCAGCCGCTATTACATCGATTGGTTTAAAAAAGGGACGCCTCCAGCCATACAAGAAGATAAACTCTATTACTTTTATCGGTTGCACCCAAAGCAATTACCTGTTACGGTAAATGCCAGGGATGAAGCGTTTGGGAAGGCACATCCTGGCGGTGCAGAAGCACTACTTGATCATGTATTTGTTACACTGTTTCTGACAAAACCTGCGCAGCTGATTATTAGTAGCGGTCACAAGAAGAGAACATTTTATCTCCAAGCTGGTGTAAATCATGTATCCATGCCTTTTGGAGTAGGGCGCCAAAAGTTTACTCTTGTTCGTAATGAGAAAGTTTTAATAGAAAAGTACGGAGAGCACCCTATTTCTAAATATGATGGAAAGAGTAGGTTTAACTATTTTGGTGGCAGTGCTGTAGCAAATTCTGCTCATTAAGCGTGATCCTTTTTTATGCTATTTCATTTATTCAAGGAAAACTTGCCAGATGAGAACAATGCTCCTTAAGACGGCTAAATAATTCGCGTATTTATCATCGACTACAGGTGTTGTTAAGTAGAACTCTTTGTTTGTGAGGTTTAGGCCAGAAACATATTTTCTATACCTATCAAATCATCCCCTACTAGTACTTTAAAACCTAGAAGCTATCTCATATAATAGGGATTCTGTTCAATAGCAAGTTGATTTTATCATAAATTTGACAGATAAGCAGTGGGAGAAGATAAATGGTTTAATTCCTGATAGTGCTAGAAGGCTGAGGTAAAAGGCATACCTTCGCGAGATAAGCGTAAAGTTTTAGAAGGAATCTGTCGACATTGAAATCGGAGCGCAATCGAGCCATTTGCCAGCCTTTTACGCTTCTTGCCAGACTTGCTACAGAAGGTTTTATCAGTGGCAAGAGCAAGGGGTTATGCAGCAAATGGTGGAAGCGCTGGCAATGGATCTTCAAGAAAGAGACGGTGTGGACCTGAACGAATGTTTTACGGATGGCTCTTTCTGTCTGCATGGTCAAGAAAGGAATCTGCTGTTGGCAAAACTTTATGGAGGCAAAGGGACAAGATATGGCAGTCATAGACGCTGGTGGCACTGTTCTATTTGTCTCAGCCCAATCAGCATCTCTCTACAAAGTAAAACTAGTGGAAAGTGTATTGGGAGAAAGATTTATAGCGCAACTGCCTGAAAAGCTTATAGACGATAAAGCTTATAATTCGCATCCTTTGGGTCAGGTCCTAAGTCAGCAAGGTATTGAAATGATTGCTCTGTATAGAGGCATAGGAAAAGACATAAGATGCTAGGAAATTGAGGTGCTATAAAAGAAGATGGAAGGTCAAAAGGTTCTTTGTTTGGCTATTTAACTATAGAAGGTGTGTTACTTGATGAAATATAAAGCCGAGAACTACAAAGCTTCGTTTTACTGGCTTGCATGATGATTCTGCTAAAGCCCATATGAGATAGCTTCTAATAGTTTATGCTGAAGAAGCCTACAGTAAAGAAAAGACTTGGTGAAGACCTGATAAAGGATTGTGTGAAACAGTAAAGCTGAAAGTTAGAAAAGAGAAAGAAGCTTAAATAGCCTCCTTTTTGGGAGCTGCTAAATGAAATGCCGGGATAATAAGCATAATTAGGGCTGGTGATAATATAAAACTATCAATTTGTATAGCTACTAATAGTAACGGTTCAGAGTTAAATCCCTTTGCTACGCCGTACAGCAACAGATATAGTAGCATAGCACATGAGTATAGTACTGTTGCAACTTTAGTCTTGGTATAATTTAGGAAGTAAACATGAACTATAAGTAGACTTAACACACAAAAGAATAGTCTGTAGCCCAACATAATAAGTCTTCTACCTCCTTTCATAAGCTCTTTCAAAGTCTGGCTGTATGTATCAGGCAATATACCTGTAAAGCTATCTACTGTAGTTAATCTCTTTAAGGACTCGGAGAGTTGTTTGTAAATAAGAGCTTCATGATAGCTATACAAAAGTAAAGCTACTATCAACGTAATGAGTAAAAGCCACTTGCCTATAATAAGTAACCTGAGGTGTAGATTAAACAGTTGAGGGAGAGACATAGTTATTCAGGTTTGAAAACTTCTTTACCCACAGCATCCACAAAGCAAAAACAGCTGCATAAACTATAACAGTAAAAGTGTATTTGTGGTTAAAATCAAGAGTCTGATAATAGTAGAGTGAGTTTAATGCGAGGGCCGTCACACGTACCATGTTTAACAGATTTATAGCAAGTAGCCCTAAGGGTATAAAAATGAGCTTCTTTAAAACTGGGCCAGGGAAAGCAACAACAAACCCAGTAAATAAAGCCATTAGTGTCATACCATTGCAAGGTGGGCCTATCGAAACAACATCTAATCCATTAATCTGTATCATGGACCCCATCGTTTCGACAGAATGGCCTACGTGGTATGTGTATGTGTGATACCCGAAGACGCTCAACAGCCAAGCACTTGCATCAGCTATTCGATATGTTAACCAAAGATCAATACTACTAAGCCAAAACTCCCGTATAAAAAACCAGGATAAGTAAAGGCCGGTTGTATACAGTAGGAATCGAAGTAGTCTTTTTTGGGCTCTCATAGTAAGACGTTAGAGTTTTTTAATTTTGCTAAGGCTTAGAAGCATCCTAGAGATTACTACTGTAGTATCATTCTTGCTTGTATAGTCTGTAACATAGTTGAGAAGTTTTTAAGTACTCTTAGAAGACCTGAACTAAACTTATCAGAAAGGTTCTTTAAGGATCGTGAAGACACCACATATTGCCTGTATGTAATAGATAATAGGTTAGTGGATTTAATATTTGCCCTCTGCAGCCTTCAGAGCAGGAGAAGAGCTTGATATGGGTAGTGTAGATTAAGCTAGCCTTATCACCCCCTCCTCCTTACCTGTTCCTAGACTAAATAATCCAATCTGCCCTGTTACTTAAAAGCTTAAGTGCTGGTCTGAATTAGGACGGGTAGTATACAACTGCTTTGATGAATCATAGAGAGAACTCTTGAGACATTAGTCCCTTTAACTAGAGGACGTGGAGACTGCTTTCCTTGTAATATGTGATATATGCCTAGCACATGTTACTCAGGGTTGTTTACCTTGCCTGTGGTCATTGAGCTTTTTTAGTCCATATGCTGCTCCAGCAGCAAGAAGAACTCCAATACCACCATCAATTGGAACCCCAGGTACTGTCTTGTTCCGGCCTTTTGCTTCACTGCTTCTACCAGGCCGTTCATTGCTTCTACCCTGCGCTGCAAGATCTTCGCCATTAACAAGCAAAAGTAGCCCTGCGATAAGGAATGAATTTCTAAACAAGTCTTTCATCATTTTAATAGTTAATTGAGTTAAGTTTTTAAGGAGTCATATTGTAACAGCACCATTTTAATAATCTTACATTTTCCCCATGTATTAGAAACTAGTCTTTTTCTTATCTACTGTAGGTTCATGTAAAACAGATCTGTATTCTGAGTGCCAAAAGCGGGGCGGATAGCTATATCACAATTGTTTAGCTGTAATTATAGTAATATTATTGTTTATAGTTGTATGATTGAGTGCTGTAGGTATTATACTCTTTGTAAATTTATTAGTTGTTATATAATTGTAAAATTTATGATTTATATCATTTTTATTTCTGTTTAAATTAAATATGCTAAATATTTATAAGTCTATACTTGAATAATTCGTTGTTATAGGATAAATAAATGATAGCGTAGCCTTGGGAAACTTAATAAGAAGACTATTCGCCTGGCGCTTTACTTTGTAAGTATTCTTATATGGAGCAAGAAGCAGACAAGACAGGAAGTGTAGCCATAAGTGTGTGAACCTTACTTAACTATATAAATAGTAAAGTAATATACATTTAAAGCCTCGATACTTTTGGTGTAGTTGCTTTATTAGCATGTATACCTGCTATGTTCTATGACCAGATAGGGCAATTTGTGAGTGTAGCAGTTCTAAGAACAATATCAGACATAGAGCGTTTATTTCCAAAGCTTTAAAGCTTTGCTCGTCTTGTCGTAAGCACATAAAGTCACTGGAGCCATAAACGGGTATTGGAGGTATAGTAAGAGTATGCCCCAACAGAACTTACTAAGCCAAAGAACAAACTACAGCATACTTGGAAACCAGAGGAGAGCAGCGTTTGATACTATAGCTTTCTTTTATTTTGTTGATTGAATCAAGTTTTGCAACTACAGTATTAATCCTGTCACCAAGTAAAAGTATACGGGTTTACTTGCCTTTGCCAAGTAGTTGGTTTTTGCATAATATAACTATATATAGAAACTTAAAGGGTGGTTAAATGTGAATAAAATAATTTTTTTTGTTTATTTTTATTGCTAATATGCGTACAGTTAATATGCCTTAACAAAACTTCCCCCCTTATGAGAGTTGTAGCTTTTTCCCTTTGCAGTCTATTACTTTTTGCTTCCTGTTCAACAAGTAATATCGCTTATCTGAGTGATTTAGAAGATACAGCCGTTTTTGAAGCTGATTTAGCTAGTAGTAAGGAACCTGTAATTCAGCCAGGAGACCTGTTGGGTATTACTATGAGCAGCCAAAGCCCTGAGTCAAACGCCTTATTTAATAGCGGTGTTATGTTGACGAGTAGTAACACTAAAAGTATAAATGCAAGTAGTAGTTTAAATGAGGGCTATCAAGTGGATGATAACGGAAACATAAGTTTCCCTTATATAGGCAAGATTCAATTAGGAGGGTTATCCCAGGAAGAAGCAACTGAAAAAGTTGCGTCCGTTCTAAGTAAGTATGCGAAGGAGCCTATCGTGAACATTAGAATAACGAATTTTAAGGTAACAGTTATAGGAGAGGTTAACCGCCCATCTGTAGTGACAGTTCCTGCTGCAAAGGTAAATATCTTAGAAGCATTAGGTTATGCTGGTGATATGACCCCGTTTGGCAAAAGGGAAAGCGTTTTGATAATTAGGGACACAAATGGTGTCCGAAGCACTGTTAGAGTAAACTTAAACAGCAAAAGCTTACTGAACTCGCCCTACTATTATTTGCAACAGAACGATATCGTTTATGTAGAGCCAAACAAAGCAAAGGCCTTGCAATCAAGCCCTAGAACATACAATTTGCCTGTCTGGCTTTCATTGGCGTCTTTAGGTGCTTTTATGGTTTCTTTATTTCTGTAATTCCTTTAATATCCTAAAAAGACATGGTAATGATAGATAAAGAGGCGCAAAAGATGGGAAACAGGCAGAACGAGCAGGAAAGCTTTATCGATAGTTTCTTCAAGTATGTACGCTACTGGTATTTGTTCTTGTTAGGTCTGCTGATTACAGTGGGTACTGCCTATGTGTACATACAACATGCAACCCCTCTGTACTTAATTAGTGGAACCTTGCTAATTAAAACAAGTGGGAACGAGGGACAGTTATCAGAGAGTGCGGCGTTCAGCGACTTAAACACTTTTAAGACTAGTAAAAATTTTGATAATGAAATTGAAGTTCTGAAATCATACCGTTTGATGCGGAGGGTTTTAAGTAAGCTTCCAGTAAATATTAGCTATTATGTTGAAGAATCACTTAAAGAAAGAGAGCTGTACGGTAGTGAATTGCCAATTAAAGTTGTTGCACACAGTTTAGATTCCACTGCCTATGGCAGGGAAGTCACGGTATCTTTTAATGGTGGCAAGAGCTATAACTTGGAGGAAGGTGGTAAGACGTTCAAATTTGAATTTGGTGAGGTGGTAAGAAGGCCATACGGAACATTTACAATATTAACATCAGATGCCTTTCCTCAAAAGTCTCCTAAGCAGAAAAAGATTATCGTAGTCTTTGAAAACATAAACACCTTGGCCAAGTATTACAGCGATTGGCTTAAGGTGGAGCCAATTAATGCAAAGGCAAGCGTTCTAAACATTAGTATTACAGACCCTGTGCCTGAAAGAGGAAGAGACGTTATCAATAAGTTGATGCAGGATTACAGGGAAGAAGAGTTAGAGGGGAAAAACCTTATTGCCGCTTCAACCATTAAGCTTATAGATGATCGCTTGAACGGCTTATCAGCAGAACTTATTGAAATTGAAAAGGATGTTGAACAATACAAGCGTCAGAACAAGTTAGCGGATGTTGCTAGCCAGTCTAAGGTATATGTAGAAGAATCTAATACATATCAAAAGCAATTAGCAGAATGGTCAGTACAAATTGATGTCCTTGAGACAATTGAGACGTATATCAGTAACAGCAAGGAAAATAGCTATAGGTTAGTTCCAAGTACGCTTAGCATTGAAGATCCTACCTTACAGGAACTGATATCCAGGTTTAATGAACTACAACTTGAGCGGGAACGATTGCTCAGAACAACTGAGAAAATAAATCCTATTATATTAAGTATCGACCAACAGTTACAGAGTTTACGGGTCAACATTTTAGAGAACATACATAATATAAAAGGCGGACTTGTCTTAACACGCAGAAACCTGAAGGACAGGACTAACCTGTATGACGCGAAGATTAATAGTGTTCCGTTAGTTGAGCGGGAGTTACAGGAAATTGACAGGCAAAGAGGAATTAAGCAGCAATTGTATAAGTATTTACTTGAAAAGCGAGAGGAATCATCCTTGGCTTTAGCTACTTCTGCTCCAAACTCTTTGGTCCTTAGGCCAGCCATCATAGAAGGTGTTCCAGTTGAGCCAAAGAAACAAACTGTTTTTTTACTGGCTTTTATAGCTGGATTAGGCGTGCCTTTAGCTAGTATTTTCATTAAGAACGCTTTTAACAGAAAAGTACAGCAGAGAGCTGATGTTGAGAGGGCAACTACAGCTCCGGTACTGGGCGAAGTTTCTTATAATGATACAAAGGATGTGATAGTTGTTTCAGAATCCAGCAAAACAGCGATAGCTGAACTCTTCCGGCTCATTAGGACAAACCTGCAGTTTGTAGTACAAGGAGGAGAAAGAAAAGTAATATTAGTTACCTCTAGCGTAAGTGGCGAAGGGAAGACTTTTTTTAGCTTAAATCTAGGGGCCAGTTTAGCATTGACTGGGAAAAATGTTGTAGTGCTGGATTTTGATCTTCGTAAGCAAAGCATTTTAGCAGATTTAGGTCTGGCGTGTGAGTTTGGAATCACCGACTACCTTAGCTTCAATACGGTGACTGTTGAAGAGATGCTTAATCAGTCAGACCAAGTGCCTAACTTATTTATAGTCGGCTCAGGAGCTATTCCAGTTAACCCCGCTGAATTAATGATGAGTAATAGAGTCGAACAGCTGTTCGAGGAGTTGCAGAAGAAATTCGACTATATTCTGATTGATACAGCTCCCGTTGGACAAGTGTCTGATGCTTTCAGCTTATCTAAATATGTTGACTTAACAGTCTGCTTGGTTAGGTACAATTATACTCCCAAACATGAAATTGAAAACATCAATGACATACTCTACAATAACAAGTTTAAGCAACCTATGATAGTCTTGAACGGAGCTAAAAAGTTTAATAGTAATAAGTATGGGTATGGCTACGGGTATGTGAAAAAGTGAGTCAAAACTCTTTTAGCTAAAAGTTCCTCTTAGTTGCTGTGTCACATTTTTTGAAGTCTAATATAGGCGCTATCAATTCTAATAGTCATGCAAACACAAAGTTCAGAAGAGTCTAACAGCCTGTTTTCGGAGGAAATGATCACCGTCATGATTTCTACTAAAAATAGATGGCAAGACTTGGAGAAGGCCCTGCTGAGTTTACGGAAGCAGGACCTGAAGCACAAGGTGATAGTAATGGATGATAATTCAGATGATGGAACCAGTGAAAACGTTGCGCGTCTTTTCCCAGAAGTTACACTCTACTCTCATCAGGAGTCACGAGGATACATTGTCAGGAGAAATGAGGCTGTAAGGCTAGCCACCACCCCTTATGTTTTATCAATAGACGATGATTGTACTTTAGAACATCCAGGAATTATAAGCGAAATGGCTGAGTTCTGTCGGGAGACAAGATGTGCAGCAGTTGCATGGCCTTATATAGATGTAAAAGTTTCCAACTGTGTTCAAAGTGTTTCACCTTCTGAAGGCTTATGGCAAGGTTGTACTTTTAAAGGCTGTGCATTTATTGTGGACAGGATCATCTTTCTGAGGTTAAATGGCTTCAGAGAATCCTTTTGCCATCAAGGTGAAGAAGAAGATTTCTGTATTAGGCTCTTACAATTTGGGTTTCCAGTACTTCTAGGCAAAGGTCATGCGATCCACCATCATGAGTCTACTAAAAGAAGTTGGGAACGCATGGATTTTTATGGGAGCAGAAACTTAATCTTGTTTGCCGTATTCAATGTTCCAGTTATCTTCTTGCCTTTTCAAATTGCTGCCAGCGCTATAAACTGTATCCTATATGGGTTTAAATTAAAGAGGCCATATCAAAAGACCCGTGGGGTGATTTATGGTATCCTTGATGGTATAAGGCTTTCACAAGTTGAGCGAAAGCCTGTTTCAGTAAAAAGCTTTGTACGGTACCGAAAGTTGAAAAGTAAGTATCATAAAATTGGATGAGCGAAATGAACTTCAGTAACCCAATTTTAGATCGTCTTGTAAAAGGAGCCGCCGCTGCCGGGGCAGAGCAGGTATGCAATGTTGTGATTCAGCTAGTTTCTGTTCCTCTTTACTTGTATTGTTGGGGAGTAGATCTATATGGGGAGTGGATACTGCTTTATACTTTCCCCTCTTATATAGCAGTAAGTGATTTAGGGTTTACAAAAGCTGCAGTTAACTCTATGACGATAAGTGTCGCTGAGAAAAACTACATTAAAGCTAATCAGTATTATCATACAACTTTTGTCCTACTGATAGCTTTAGGAGGGATAACTATAACAACCATAATTCTGTGCATGTTGGGGCTAGAATCCGTAAACCGCTGGTTGAATCTGAATATTATTAGCAACAGAGAGGTTTTTAAAATACTTCTCCTCTTGACAGTATATGTTTCCTTATTCCAACAAGCAGAGTTACTGCGTGGCATTCTATCTTCATCTGGTAGGTTTGCATTATCAATGTCTCTAGTTGCAGTATATCGCTTCTTTGAGTTTTTAATTATTGTGACGTTGTTGTTGCTGGGTTTTGGGCCTGTTGCTGTTTCTGCTTGTTATGTTGCAGTTCAGTTAGTTAAAATTTCACACTTGGCTATACTTATAAAATATAAGTATAGATGGTTAGAGCTTGGGATTAGCTCTACCCTGGGACATTCCTCTCAACAGGCAGCCAAGGAGATGCTTAAGCCTGCTTTTGCCTTTCTGCTGTTGCCTATCGGATTTGCAACTCGAACTCAGTTTCCCATTTTTCTAATAGGTACAATTTTGAGTCCTGCGGCAATCGTTGTTTTCTCAACAACTAGAACAATCACAAATGTTGGCACTCAAATTATAGGAGTTGTAAATAAAGCAATAACACCTGAGTATGCTTTAGCCTATGGGAGTGGAAATATGAAGCTCGTAAAATTAATTCATCATAAATCATGTAACCTTGCTTTTGTCCTGTCTGTATTTTTATCTGCTCTTCTTTTGGTGTTTGGAAAACTAATACTACAGTTTTGGACTCATGGAGAAGTGCAGCCAAATCAATTGTTGTTCTTTACGTTGTTATTAAGCCTTATTACCAGTTCACTATGGTCTACTAGCTCTTTCTTGTCGTATTCTATAAATCAACATGCAAAACAGTCAGTGTTATTTTTACTCTCCTGTGTTGTCAGTAGCATGTTTACTTACTTCTTTTTGAAGTACTTTGGTTTAAGTGCTGCGGCAGTCGGTTTGTTAGTTGGTGATGTGGTAATGATGTATTACACTTTCAAAATAAATAAGAAAATCCTAGATGAAAGTGCTTCAGCTTTTATTGGAAGTATTTTTAGGTTTCCATCCTTAGCAACATTAAAGAGTCTGTAAGAAGTAGAAATGCAACGTTGCAGTTTTCGTTTTAAACTTTTGTCTATTTCTGTTGAAACAGTGTTGGCCTTAGTTGATTATAGCTTTGATTGTTATTTTTTTAGTTTAAATTATTATTTATATAGTTATATGGAGGCTGGCTTAGAATACACTTTCATTTCTAGAGATGATTTATCTCTTTAAGAAAGCTTACATGGCACTCATTCTAGTGTTAGTAGTATCTAACAGTGATTGAATTGCTTGTATACCTGCAATTCTTGTTTGAATAATGTTACAAAGAAAGTGGAGAGGGAGGTAGTATACATAGTTATTGCTATGAACATGGTGGTTTCTGTTATCTTCTTTATGAAAAGGAAGTGCGAAATACCTTTTTTCTTAGCATTGTTCAACCTGCTTGTTGAGTATAGAACTATTTCACTTGAATTAGGATATTCTGACTGGGTTAAAATTGATTATGGTATTTACTTCGTGTTTAACCTGGAGTACGCATACAAGGTAAGCGAACTTATCCTACTGGGAACATCTGTACTGATTTATAGCTTTATCCTTTTTTATAGAAGCCCGTCCAGAGTGCGAGGTGATTCTAATAAGGATTTAGGCGATTTCATCCGATCAAACAGTAAACTGATTATAGTAGGGTTGGCTGCATTTACAGTATTTGAAGTAGTAGTATCAGGTTTGATTAGTCAGAACTACGGTAAGTTTGCTAAACTTGGGATTAGTTCATTTGTTATATTATTCTTTTTGTTATTTGTATTTAATGAAAATAAGAGTAACACTACTAAACTAATGTTTCTTGTAGTATTTATATGCTTAGCTTATATCACCTATAACCCAAATATTCGTTTTCAGTTCTTAAGTTGGATGGTTCCAGTTGGTTATTTTATTGTTCGAACAATTAAACCCCTCCCAAAAGTACTTTTACTTTTTGTAGGTTTATATTTAGTATTACTCGTCTTTTCTGCCGCTGGTGTACTACGGTACAAGAAAATGGAAGCTTTAACATTCAGCGAATTATATGATTACAGCTTCTATAGAATGAAAATAGCGGAAGATGTTAACTTCATTGATGGTTTCATGATGCTGCATCAGGTTTTTCCTAAAAAGTTAGATCATACATATGGGATGGACCATATTGGAATATTTTTAAGACCTGTTCCAAGAGAAGTATGGCCAAACAAACCATTAGCAAGTTGGCTGCAGAGTTATTATGCAAAACATGGTATGAAAGGATTCTGGAATGCGGGCTTTTCCCCAACCTTATATGGCGTTTTTTATAGTGAAATGGGGGTAACAGGCATCTTTTTTTTCAGTGTTTTATGGGCTATCATGCTTACTTATGCTTACAGGCTGACGCAACGTTTTAACTCTGAGATTCGGGCTATTTTAGTGGGGATTTTACTTGCATCAATGATTCCCATATTTAGGAGTGGTGATTTGCCAGGTGATTTTGCTATTGCACTAATGAGTTACTGGCCCTTTCTGCTCTTTATCAGATACTATAATAAGTACTTAATAACAAAAGGTGTTGTATGAATAAGAAGTTTATCTGTTTTCACCTTGGGGCAAGGTCACATTACCTTATTCCTACAGCTATGGAACAAGGAGGTAAGTTAGCCGGACTTATTACAGATACTTGGATATCATCTGCTATATGTAGGACATTCTTGATAAAGGTTCCTTTGCGTCAGGTAAGATCTTTATCAAACAGGTACTGTGATAAGATCATTAGTAAGCATGTAAGCTCGTACAGCTTGTCGTTTATATTCTTTGAGCTTTATTTAAGAATAGCATATCAACAGGAGTGGAGCCGTATTTTGTTTAGAAACAGGGTGTTTCAGCAAAAAACTGTGAATGAACTACGAAAGTTTCCGAATGAAAGCACTGTCTTTGGTACCAGTTACACGTCGCTTGAAGTATTTAAAGCGGCGAAAAAAAGAGGACAAAGAACTGTATTGTTTCAGATAGATCCCGGATATAGAGAAGAGGAAATAGTATCACAGTTAGTAGAGCAGAATACATACAATTGCCCGACAAAGTGGGAACCAGCGCCTGACTCCTATTGGCATAGTTGGAGAGAGGAGTGCGGCTTAGCAGATTGTATTATGGTTAATTCTGTATGGAGTAAAAACAAGTTAACTGAACAGGGGATAAGCCCTTCTAAAATCTGCGTAATACCTCTACCCTTTAAGCTTGAAGACAAACACTTAAATTTTAAAAAAGAATTCCCCAAGTTTTTTAGTGAAAGTAGACCTTTACGTTGTTTGTTCTTAGGGACCCTTTCTGTAAGAAAGGGTATCCATTTAGTGCTAAATGTTGCAGAATACCTTAAAACCTATCCTGTAGAGTTTGTTCTTGTTGGTCAAAGCGAGCTTTTTGGGGCATCCCTGGAACTAAGCAACGTGACTTACAAAGGAGTATCCACTAGAGCTGAAACGGACTTGCATTACCAGTTAGCAGATATATTTCTTTTCCCGACTTTTTCTGATGGTTTTGGTTTGACTCAACTGGAAGCAATGGCTTGGCAACTTCCTGTAATTGCCAGTACAAATTGCGGTAAAGTTGTTGAACACCAGATTAACGGTATAGAGATGGCAAGTTGCTCTACTGAGTCCCTAGCTGAATCTGTTCTTGAAATACTACAAAACCCTTCGTTCCTACAGTTTATGTCGGCGAACTGTATACCAACCGTTAAACAATTTTGCTTAGAAAGGTTTTCCAAGGAGCTTTCAGGGTTGCTATAAATGAATGAGGTACAGATATCATCTATGCTTTAAGGATAAACTCTTGACTTGTACATTATGCTTCAGAGGCCAACTTTGTCTTTTTATACGAACATACCAACTCCCTATCAAATATCTTTTTTTAGGGAGTTAGCGAAACACTTTTATCTTAAGGTCATCTTTTACTCTATTACGGAGAACAACCGCTCCTGGAACTTTTCCATGGAAGATGAGGAATTTGAAGTAGTTGTTTTAAAAGACAACTTTATTGCTAAAATCTTTCAAAATTGGGTAATTGATTATCATTTTAGTTGGAAAATATTTTCTGTTGTTCTAAACGATGAGAGTGAGAACATAATAGTAGGAGGCTCTTATTGGGGGGCCAACGGAATGCTTGCTATTCTTATAAGTAAGCTGAGAGCCAAAAGAGTTGTTTATTACTCTGAACCCTTGTTCGAAGCCAGTTCCAAACTCAAACACGTATGTAAGTGGTTACTGTTACGGATAGTAAGTGTTGGTTGCGATTATGTGTTTTGTATAGGAAAGAAAGCAGCTGAAAGCTTTAACAAGTATAATATCAAATTACCAAAGTATGTTGTTCCTTATAACATAGATCATACTCTATTTAAAAGTTTAGATAATGAAAAGCTGCTGGAATATAAGAAACAGTACAAGAGCCAAAATGAAATAATAATCTTATCATCAGGTTCTCTTACTTACAGAAAAGGGATGGATGTTTTAATTAAGGCTGTAAAAGGTATTGCTCACCCAGACCTTAGGCTAATAATAATAGGTGAAGGGCCCGAGCGGGAGAATTTAGAGGCTTTATGTAATGGTGATAACAGGATATTCCTGGCTGGATTTAAACATCCGGAAGAGCTTCCCCCTTTCTTTGCTTTAGCAGATATATTTGCCTTTGCTAGCAGATACGATGGGTGGGCAGTGGTCATCAATGAAGCAATTGCTGCCAATGTTCCCGTTGTTTGTAGTAACAAGGTTGGCGCTGCTTTGGAACTTCTTACCTCTTCTGACTTTGGCTTGATATGTGAGTCAGAGAAAGTAGAAGATTTTAAAAGGGCCTTAGAGGCCCTTGTTTTTAGCAAAGGGAAGAGGGACAAAATTAGCTCTTGTTCATCCAGTTTAGTAAAGCTTATATCTTCAGAGTACAATGCCAAGCTAGTACATAGCATACTAACCTCCTCTTGTCCTACAGTATGCGCTAAACTTGCGAGGCCTTTTGAAAACGCTTGATACTCTTAATTATTAGATAAATATGAAAGTACTAATAGTTGGTCCTGTTCCTCCTCCCATTGAAGGTTGCTCTAATGCGAACAAGGTTTTATATAAAAATCTGATAACTAAGAATGTGCAATGTGATGTTATCAATACTAACTCAAACATTTTGACAAATGAGCAAGGTCGAAAATTTTCATTAAAAAAAGCTTTTTACTTCTTTAAGAACTATAAAAATTTATATAGCTTAGGAGCATACGATTTGATCTACTTCACGCCAGGGCAAACATTTTACGGTGTTACTAAATATGCGCCTTTTATACTTGCCAGTTTATACCTAAAGAAGCCTTATATTATTCATGTACACGGAAATTTCTTAGGAACACAATATTCTCTCCTTACAGGCTTAAAGAAGAAAATATTCCATTTTCTAGTGTCAAGAGCTGCTGCTGGTATTGTGATAACGGATTCTCTTAAAGAAAACTTCAAAGGTTTGCTGTCCGGGAATAAAGTTTTTGTTGTTACAAACTTTGTAGAAGATGAGCTGTATGAAGAAGTAGTGGTGAAGAATGTGGATAAACTAAGAGTTCTTTACTTAAGTAATTTAATGAGGGAAAAAGGAATTATAGAGTTCCTTGATGCGCTTATAGAACTTGACAAGAAGCATGTTGATTTTGAAGCATATGTTGCTGGTGCTATAGAAGCAGGTCTGGAGGATGAGGTGAAATCAAGGTTTGACTTATTAAAAGAAAAGCTTACTTATTTTGGAATTGTCACAGGTATAGCAAAGCTAAAGCTGTTAAATAACGCTAATGTTTTTGTTTTACCTACTTATTATGCTATGGAAGGTTTACCTATCTCGATTTTAGAAGCCGTTGCCACCGGGAATATTATTGTTAGTACAGAGCACGCAGGTATAGCTGACACCGTTTCGAACTTAAATGGGTTCTTGATAGAAAAGAAATCTTCTAAGGCTATTGTAGCTTGCCTGGAGCACATTAATGCTAGTTTAGAAGCTAATGTCAATCGTTTCTCTAGGCAGAACTTTAACTATGCTCGCACAGCCTTTACAGAACAAAAATATTCCGATAATATATTGAATGTTATGTCAGAAACAGTTCGGTAGTTATTTGAAAGTAAACGACGCCTGCCTTAACAATAGTAGTTTAAAAAGAGACAGAAAGTACGTATTGACATATATATATAACTTATGGATGCTATATTTCTTCAGCAAGCACAGATTGACCTGTCTAAGTTTAATACAGGAGATTATAACGCAGGGCCATTGTGGAAAATAGCATTATGGTACCTCGTAAGCTATTTGTTCTTTGATAGTGGGCTAGCTTATCCTTCCAATTTTAAACGCAACCTTCTTATACTTTTTGGTGCTAAAGTAGGCAAAGGCATAGTAGTTAAGCCTCATGTTAGAATTAAGTATCCTTGGAAATTATCTATTGGCGAGAATAGCTGGTTAGGTGAGTCGGTATGGATTGAAAACTTTGTAGATGTTGAAATAGGAAATAATGTATGCGTGTCTCAAGGAGCAATGTTACTTACAGGTAACCACGACTATAAGGTTGAAAGCTTTCCATATCGTTTTGGTAGTATAGTACTGGAGGATGGTGTTTGGATTGGAGCTAAATCAGTTGTTTGCCCTGGAGTAGTATGTGAGTCACATGCAATTCTTACTGTTAATTCGGTAACGAGTAAAACCCTTGAGGCTGGGGGGGTATATTCAGGTAATCCTGCAACGTACGTTCGGGCCCGTAATATGATAGGTTAGGATAGGTGCACTCTTACAGATTAATGCCAAGATTACTTAATTGAATGCAGTAAGTGGTTAAAGTAAAACGGCTTATTGGCTTTGTAAAAGTGTATATCCTCCTGCCTTATTGGATAGCGTACTAAGGTATTTATTTATGCCTACAGTTGTTAAACAACCTGGAATTTCTGAACGATCTGATCTTGTTGCTGTAAGTGCTCAATATTAAACAATATTTACTTAAACACTCAAGCAGGTCTTTTCAGAGAGAGAAATCATGTAATGCATATCCTTGTTCAGTTCTGTTTATTTAGGAGTGCTTTTCCCCTTTTAACATACTGTTCCCCTTTACGAAAGAAGTTAGATAAACAGGTTAACTGAGGTAAAAGCTTTTTATAGAATGTTGAGACCTTGTTATTTATAGCTCCTTAGCTTATACCTTATCCCAGGTGGGGTATCTGAGTTTTTCTTATCGTCGCCTTAAGAAGGCTTCCCTTTTTTTCTTTCTCTTTTACGCATCTCCTATGCTCCCTTTTTTAGCGATAATTAATCTGCTTGATGACATAGTAAAATTTGTTTTGCTATAGGTCTGAATTTTTATGTGTATGATTCAATAATAATTAAGAATAATTCAACTAACTGCTGCGCCTTATCGTATTAGTTTATTTATAAAGCACATCTAAATAAAGCAACGTTATTAGGCCGTATCTGAGGCTCGGCTCATTTGTATAATCCTGTACTTAATTGTAGCACAATAATTAAGCTCTTTTAATATGAGGCGGAGAATACTGTTCATTGGGTACAATTATTATCCAGAACCCACAGGGATAGGAAAATACAGTGGAGAAATGGTTGCTTGGTTGGCACGAAAGGGATATGACTGTGAAGTTATTACTTCTTATCCATATTACCCACACTGGAGAGTTGCTGAAGCATACTCCCACAAGAAGAACTGGTATAGCGTAGAGTGCCAACGTTTTGAGGGAGGGAGCGTGAAGGTAAACAGATGTCCAATGTATATTCCTTCTGTGCCTACTGGTTTTAAGCGTATGTTGCTTGATGTATCGTTCCTTATCTCTTCGTTTATAAAGTTGTTACAACTACTTTTTCAGAAGAAGTTCGACTATGTGGTTACCGTGGTGCCTTGTTTTCAGTTTGGCCTCTTAGGTGTGTTTTATAAAAAAATCCGAAAGGCCATGTTACTCTATCATGTACAGGACTTACAAATTGAAGCTGCCAGGGACTTGGAGATGATCAAGTCAAAAATAGTTTTAACCACCTTATTCAAATTAGAAAGGTACATCTTTAGTCAGTCTGATGCGATTAGTAGCATTTCTGAAGGAATGGTACGCAAAATCAGAATCAAAGCGAAAAAGGATGTTTACTTGTTTGCGAACTGGACAGACTGTAAGCTTTTTTATCCTATTAGAGACCAGGCAAAGCTTAGAGAAGAGTTCGGTTTAAGTCCAGCAGACAAGATTGTTCTTTATTCGGGGGCAATAGGTGAAAAGCAAGGCTTGGAAGCTATTTTATTCGCGGCTAAGGCGCTAGAAAATCACAAAGAACTAAAGTTTTTGATATGTGGATCAGGCCCTTATAAACAAAAATTATGCCTTATTGCTAAGGACTTAGGGTTAAATAACCTTGTGTTCTTTCCTATCCAACCTGTCGAAAAATTTAACCTTTTCCTAAATATAGCAGATGTTCACCTTGTAATTCAAAAGGCAAATGCCAGTGATCTGGTGATGCCTTCAAAGCTTACAACTGTTCTAGGTGTTGGCGGGTTAGCACTGATAACCGCACACAAGGGAACTAGCCTGCACTCGTCTGTAAGCCAGCATAACATAGGGCTCTTGATTGAGCCTGAAAATCAGCAGGCACTCAACGAAGCAATATGGAGAGCTGTAACGGATAACCATGATAATATAAGAAAGAATGCCCGTGCCTATGCCGAAGAACATTTGTCAATAGAAAAGATTATGGAGGCGTATGAGAAGCTAGTTCTTAAAAATTGCGTGGAGAAAGAGAACTTGCTTGGCCCAAAGCAAGAGCCTCACTTAACTACAAGTTTAACATGAACTCTATGCTGCTCTTAAGTAGGTTTCTTTGTATATCTTCAAAATTATATGGACTCAACAAGCCCTACGCTCTGTTAACAATCTTGCTTGTCTGTTATATTTTCCTATAGTAGCTTCAAAGCAAAGTGTTACTAACATTAGATGCACCTGTAAAAACGGGGGCAGCTACGACTATATTGGAACTTGCCGCAGTAGCTAATGCCAGTCAAGGTGCTCCAGATTGTCCACAAAAAGTGAGCTTTGGCTTCAAAATAGGTGCTGGGTTATCAAACAAACTTTAACAAGGGTTACCCAGGCCCTCTGTTCCAATTGAGTCAGCATGGAAGCCTGGTTTTGCAGGTGGTCTCTTACTAGAAATCCCTTTATACAAGAAGTAGTACATGCAGTAAGAGTACTTATATACCGATATAAGGGATGAAGAGAAAGGAGAAGGAGCTTCCTATTGGCTCAGATACTTTTCACTGCCTCTTCTCATAAAGTATGAACTTACACCCCGGTTTCTCTTGTGGCAGGTTCTTGTTTTGATTAAATGGTATAGGCAAAAGAACGGACGAATGCAGGCTTTGTGGATGCTGCCAAGGATGTTGAAGAGCATAGTGTTGGTGCACTTGCTGGACTTGAGTATAGGTTTTCAGCTAAGATAGGTTTAATCGCTAGATTCATTCATGATTATAATCATATAGGTATAAAACGAGATGCTGTACTCAAAGAGTTTAAGCTAGAGTCAGTACAGCTGTCAATTAATATTACCCTATTTAAATAACTAGTTATAATTATCTATCCATTTTTATAGGCGCTTCAAGCCTTCTGTTGAACTGTAGGCGGTTTATCAGGAATAATGTCGCGTCGTCCTCTCTTCTTTCTATAAGGTTAGTTAGCAATGCGTCAAAGATGACACCATTGCTACATAGCAATCAAGAAACTATAGGCATACTTGCAGAAAGTACTGGCCTTATAATCCGAGGGCTAGTACATATAAATTTATTAACAGTCTTTATAAGGCCATAATAAGAAGCTAAACTGTTGCTTTAGTAATATTTGTTTACTAAAGCATTTTATTCCTTTACAATCTTTAACAACTCCTTAACCACCTAGCTACAAATTTTTGTAAAAATCAAATAAATTGAATGAAAACAATAAAAAATATAACCGTAAAAGTTACTTGTTGTCTGGCTGTAAAAGAGAATGATAGTTACTGTCCTTTTGGGGCAATCAATGTTTCCTCAGTCTTACATAAAAGCTGGTATAAAAGGCATTATGTTACAGGCTGAATATATTATTAACACAATTAAGGTTATTAATAATATGAGATAGGTGCCTTTTGCAATGCGACATATAACTATTCCTGTACTTACCCAATAGGTGTATTTACAAAGAGTAAAAGTCTTGCAACTGCAAAGCCATGTTGTCTCTGAATAAGCTTCCTCTGGGGTATTACACGTTTTACTAAACTAAAAGAGTGCGATTATGAGTATGAAGTCTACAATTACTACTTCGTGGAAGCAACTATTTTTGCCTTTGATAGTCTTCTCTTCCATCTATGTTGCTTCTGCACAGTTGCTAGTGCACCATTTTACTCCTGCATCAGTTATAGAACTTGTGTCAGACTTTAAACTATTTAAGGAGAATAGATTAGCTAGCGACACTAAATACAAGAGCGATTTCAATCGCACAGTAGTGGGCAGAAAAGCGGACATAAACTCTGCCGGTGACAAGACTGTAAATCTTGCAAGGGCTTTACATGCCATGGCGCCGTTTGCTTCCACCTCTGCTTTGGGGTATTTCGCCGAATCTGGTGGTTCTATTCTCTTAATCAGTGCTACCTCGAATAAGTTTAGTCAATATCCTGCTGAAATCTTGCGGGCAGAAGGCTTAAATGGATTCACCTCCGCAGATGTCGCAACAGTTACCGCTGAAATGCTGAACAGTTACGATGTGGTAATTGTTGGGAATATTCCCCTAACAGAACCGCAGGTAACTATGCTTAGTAATTGGACTATGGCAGGTGGGGCTTTAATTGCTTTAAGGCCTGATGCCAAACTAGCCCCGTTATTAGGCTTAGTCGCAGCTGGTGGTACTTTAGCAAACAAATACCTACTGGTAAATACAGCATCTGGGCCAGGGAAAGGCATTGTAAACCAGACTATTCAATACCAAGGCACCGCGGATCTTTATACATTAAATGGAGCAACAAGGCTTGCAACTATATACTCCGGTGCTAATACGGCTACATCCTATCCTGCGATAACCGCACATAGCGTAGGTGAGAGCGGTGGAACAGCAGTGGCCTTCACTTATGATCTGGCACGCTCGATAGTATACATGCGACAGGGAAACCCTCAATGGGCAGGTCAAAAAAGAGATGGAGAGGAGGGGCCTATACGGTCGGACGACCAGTTTTACCCAGATTGGACCGACTTAAATAAAGTGGCAATTCCGCAGGCTGACGAGCAGCAACGCCTTTTAGCAAATATTATTACATTAAACTCCCGCAAACCGGTACCGCGTTTCTGGTACTTACCAAGAGGACTGAAGGCGGCAGTGGTGATGACAGGAGATGACCATGGCGGGGGAGGGACAGTGGGACGTTTCAACCAGTATCTTCAACTTAGTGCAGACAACAGTGCGGAAGCGGTAGCTGATTGGAGAGCGATACGAGGAACCTCTTATATATATCCCCAAACAGCTATGACAGACGCGCAAGCAGCGTCATTTCAGCAGCAAGGTTTTGAAATTGCTCTGCACCCAACCACAAACTGCACAGACTTCACTCTAGCTTCTTTGGATCGAGATCTCACTGCACAGCTAGCGGATTTTAAAACACGGTACCCGAGTGTTGCTGCACCCACAACTAACCGCACACACTGTTTAGCGTGGAGTGATTGGCATTCACAGCCGAAAGTCGAATCCTCAAAAGGAATCAGGCTCGACGCAAACTATTATTACTGGCCTAGTAAGTGGGTCCTGGACCGGCCAGGTATGTTTACAGGATCAGCAATCCCTATGCGTTTTGCTGATCTAGAAGGAGGAATTATTGATTGCTATCAGCTTACAACACAAATGACCGACGAATCTGATCAGACCTTCCCCTACACTGTTGATCAATTATTGGACAAAGCATTAGGAGCTGAGGGATATTACGGTGTGTTCTGTGCTAATATGCATACAGATGGTGCAACATCAGATGGATCTGATAAGATCATAGCTTCTGCAAAATCCCGCAATGTCCCAGTAATATCGTCAAAACAAATGCTCACCTGGTTGGATGGGCGTAACGGTTCATCTTTCAGTGGCATGAGCTGGAGTGGCAGTACACTTAGTTTTACAGTAAGCGTGGCGAGTGGAGCCCGTAACCTGGAGGGAATGCTACCTATCACTGAAAAGACAGGTTTATTAGTGAACTTAACTATAAACGGAGCACCGGTAGCATTTAGAACTGAGACTATAAAAGGCGTAGAATATGCTTTCTTCCGGTGTGCAACAGGTAATTATGTAGCAACATATGATATAAATGCACTTCCCAACAAGACTCCTACGGTTAGTCTCACTTCCCCAGCCAACAACGCCACTTTTACGGCCCCGGCCACCATAAACATAGCAGCCAATGCTTCGGACACGGACGGCACGGTCAGCAGGGTGGAGTTCTTCCAGGGCACAACGAAACTGGGCGAGGACTTGACAAGCCCCTACGAGTACAGCTGGGCGAGCGTTCCTGCGGGCAGTTACCAGTTAACGGCCCGGGCCACCGACAACGCGGGCGGGGCGGCAACCTCTTCCGTGGTAAACGTGACGGTGAATGAGGGGCCGGTGACCTGCCCCTGCACGGTCTTCAAGCCCACGGACACTCCCTCCGGCAGCGTCTCCAACGACGGCTCTGCCCTGCAGCTGGGGATGAAGTTCCGCTCCTCTGTGAGTGGCTACGTGACGGGGGTGCGCTTCTACAAGCAGTCGGGCAACACGGGCACGCACACCGGCCAGCTCTACAGCAGTACGGGCGTGCTGCTTGCCTCGGTGGCGTTCTCGGGCGAGACGGCCTCGGGCTGGCAGCAGGCCTCTTTCGCCACCCCTGTTGCCGTCTCGGCCAACACCACCTACGTGATCTCCTACCACAGCAGCGCCGGCTACTACTCGGTTAACGACGGCGGCTTCGGGCAGGCGGTCACCAACGGCCCGCTGACGGGGCTGGCCAACGGCACGGACGGGGGCAACGGGGTCTACCGCTATACCTCCTCGCCGGCCTTCCCCTCCAGCAGCTTCCAGTCCAGCAACTATTGGGTGGACGTGGTCTTCGCCACTGAGGCGGGGTCTGGCAACGTAGCTCCTGCGGTTAGTCTCACTTCCCCAGCCAACAACGCCACTTTTACGGCCCCGGCCACCATAAACATAGCAGCCAATGCTTCGGACACGGACGGCACGGTCAGCAGGGTGGAGTTCTTCCAGGGCACAACGAAACTGGGCGAGGACTTGACAAGCCCCTACGAGTACAGCTGGGCGAGCGTTCCTGCGGGCAGTTACCAGTTAACGGCCCGGGCCACCGACAACGCGGGCGGGGCGGCAACCTCTTCCGTGGTAAACGTGACGGTGAATGAGGGGCCGGTGACCTGCCCCTGCACGGTCTTCAAGCCCACGGACACTCCCTCCGGCAGCGTCTCCAACGACGGCTCTGCCCTGCAGCTGGGGATGAAGTTCCGCTCCTCTGTGAGTGGCTACGTGACGGGGGTGCGCTTCTACAAGCAGTCGGGCAACACGGGCACGCACACCGGCCAGCTCTACAGCAGTACGGGCGTGCTGCTTGCCTCGGTGGCGTTCTCGGGCGAGACGGCCTCGGGCTGGCAGCAGGCCTCTTTCGCCACCCCTGTTGCCGTCTCGGCCAACACCACCTACGTGATCTCCTACCACAGCAGCGCCGGCTACTACTCGGTTAACGACGGCGGTTTCGGGCAGGCGGTCACCAACGGCCCGCTGACGGGGCTGGCCAACGGCACGGACGGGGGCAACGGGGTTTACCGCTACACCTCCTCGCCGGCCTTCCCCTCCAGCAGCTTCCAGTCCAGCAACTATTGGGTGGACGTGGTCTTCACCACTGAGGCCGCTGTTGCCAGTACCTCGGTAGCCTCGTTGTTAGGGCTGCAGGAGCAGGAGCATCGGGAGGGAGAGGTGCTGTCGGTTTACCCCAACCCCTTCTCAGGGGAGGCGACGGTGAGTTTCGTGCTCGAGCAGGAGGGCGAGTTTGAGGTAGGGCTTTACGATGCGCGTGGGGCGCTGGTGGGGCTGCTGAAGCAGGGGCGTGCGCAGGCTGGCGAACGCCGTTCTGTGGCGGTGGATGGCAGCGGGCTGTCTAAGGGGCTGTACCTGGTGCGGCTGCAGACAAAAGCAGGCGTCAAAACCGCGAAGCTCGTGCTGGAAAGATAGCTTTTTGTCAGTAGGGATAACTAAGGACAGAGAAAAGAGAGTTAAAAGGCCCGGGTTAGACTGTCTAACCCGGGCCTTTTAACTGCTGTTTAGTTTAAGACGATGTGTGTCTTTTGCTCTTGTTTTCTTATGTCGGGTTGTAAGTTTAACTTGCTTCTATGCCGTTTTCTGTATGTAATGTCCCAACTTGTAGAGTAACAGGATGCTTTAGGTAAGGTGTAGTTGCAAGAGTTGGTTCTCTTTGTACATTTAGTTGCATAGCTATTCTAAAGTAAGATGAGGTACTAACAAATAAGTTTGTTCTCTTTTAAGCAGAGCTTTGGATTCTATTTTGGATGAAGTGTAAAGGTTAAAACTTTATCTGACGAAAAGGAAGTTTGTGTGTTACGAACTTGCAAGATAACGGGCATATGTGCTAGTGCAAACCTTGAGTGTTTATCATTTTCATACGTTCAATGTAAAGTTCAGTCAGGAGACTCTCTAGGAACTACAACCTCTACAATAAAGAAAATAAGCATGTGTAATGAGTATAATACTTTCAGCTGTACGGATTGAAACAGCGAAAATGTAAGGCAGGTGTAATTTTCAGCATGCCCTGGCTTTCCTTATCCAGGGCATGCTTGAGGTGTACTGTACAAGACTTAAAGTGTTAGAGGGGCTATCCTGATAAAGGTAAGTTAAGTTAAGCCAGTTGATCTTTCACCCTTTTTGTTTCTTTATGATGGGGTTCTTAATACAATTCTAATCTATAAATACCTTGCTGTCCGGATTGTGGTGGTTTTAGAATTATTGTCCAATATAAGGGATGGTAAAGCAGTTACATAATACATGTAGCCTATCTTGGCTCTTGTATGTTTTTACCTGTTGTTGCTTTTAGGAAGTACTGAGGTAGTATTCGCCTTTTTAATTTTTAATGATTGACTTAAATTTAAGTCCTGATAGTGTACAAGTAGCTTATTCTTAGCCTAATTATGTTGGCGTTTATGCCGCAACGCTACTTTTCTTTGCTACACACATCAAAGTCAAGGCGCTATGGGCAGCGTTTGGGTTTCTCCCTGATAAAATGTTCCCGAGCCTGTATTTAAACTCAGCTTTACCTTTTTCTCCCCGTAAAACTTCTGCCCCAAGTTCATGGTTGTGAGGAAAAACGTTAACCTCAAAGCCTAAAGGTTTTAAATTATTCATGAAAAATTCTTTACTAACACCATGCCCAGGCTTGTGGTGTATTTCACACGCTAATCCCCAAGATTGCTGGCTGTCTGTCTTATGGAAGCCGTGTCCTGTGATTTTGTATATTAACAAACGCCCATTCCAAAGCAGTTTTGCTAGCCCTTTATAATCCCATGCGCTAATTTGTGGGTCATGGTCCGTCACAATTATTCCACCCGGTTTCACTAACCGAGCTGCTTCCTTCAATATAGCTTCCATATCATCGCAATGATGTAAGGCCGCATTTAGGGTAACTATATCTGCAAAGTTCGAGACGAAGGGCAGTTTGGTGGCATCAGCAAGGATTGGAACGTCATATCCCTGCTTTTTGGCCAGCTCCAGGGAGCCTGGGGCAACATCTATACCAATCAGCAGTTTTGGCTTTCCCTGGAGCGTAGCGAAGATATTGCCTGGACCACAGCCAATGTCAACTACTATCTTGTCATTCCAGTCTCCAACAGCTGCCTGCCATCTACTTTTAAAAGCTTCACTCCTATGGCAGTAGGTGAGATATTCTTCAGCCCACTCTGGGTGGCTAAAATAGTAAGCATTCGCTTTTAAACCTTCAGAAGGCTGCGGAATGGGGCATTCCAGGTACCATCCCATGTCTTGGATTTCTGCATCTGGAATTAGGTAAGGCAACACTTTTGATTTCATGCTACATGTAATTAGAGGGATTAAACAATAATAATTTCTATCGGATATGATGTTATAAGATTATTATTTTATATGTAGTCAGTAAAGTTAAATTAAAAA
Organism: Pontibacter ummariensis; assembly: GCF_900188175.1. Lineage (GTDB taxonomy): Bacteria > Bacteroidota > Bacteroidia > Cytophagales > Hymenobacteraceae > Pontibacter > Pontibacter ummariensis. The sequence continues at coordinate 49,910 of NZ_FZOQ01000026.1, forward strand.
TAATATAAATGCAATAGATGAGCTTTGATTTAAATTATGTTTTGAAGTGATTTGAGTATCGATTTGACAAGGTTTGTTGTGAAGCAGTATAGCTATATAATTAAATAGTCAACTTTATGTTGGCTGCTTTTGAGTAAGTGGTATATTGTATAGTAGAAATATTAATTAGTATGTTGCTTTCTCTTGTGATTTAAATTTTATTGTTGTTGTACTTTAATTATTCCATTAACTGTGAACCGTTTATTTTAATCTATAAAGCTTGTAGACTAGTGATATGAGACTCTAGATTAAGGAAGTTGCTGTAAACTAGCTTTGTAAAGTGTTTTAGGATTAAATACATTGTGGAAGAGCGCATAAAGGCTACCAACGCTTAAAGTTTACTGTCTTAACTTATGATATTAATCTTGTTTATGCTGTCTTGCGCTGATCAGCTGTAAGTCCATATGCGTTTAAATTAGTTAATGTTTTAATTACAGCTTGTTTGCCTTTCTTTGGATTGTTGTATTTATACTATTTATAGTTGTCTGTAGACTAACAAAAAGCCTATCTCCGCAAGTATTAACACTTCTTTTTAGCTCATAAAGATATCTAAAATATAAATAATCGTGTATAATATTTAACTTAGAATATGATTTGAATAGGTAAAGTAGCAGATATAAGTAATATTACTTTGTTGAAACTATGGAATGCAAACACATAACTTATATCAAATGGGGTAACATGGTTCTTGATTATTTCTTGTTGAACCTGGCAATATGTTTTATCTACTCTACAATTAAGTTTGGTCATGTTGGTGAAAACCTGCCGGAGTTTTATAGGCTAAACATTCTACTGCTAAATATATTTTGGTTTTATTGTTCCAGTTTGGTTAGCTTGTATTCGCATCCACTAAGGCGGAATGCAGTCCCCACCATAGAAGCCACCTCGGCTTGTCTTGTTTTGTACTTAATTGCACTACTGATTCTTAAATTGTCGTTCCCTCACTTTAATTTGTTTAGCGGGCGGGTTTTATACTTTTTCTTGTTGTTTTCTTCTTTGGTTATGTGTGGTAAGCTTAGCTTTTTGCTCTTGCGCAGGTTTCATCGTGCATATATAGTTGATCCAGATAAAATAATAATTATAGGTACTGGTTCTGTTGGTATTAACTTGTATAACTATATAAGTAGTAATCCTCAGTTAGGGTATAAAGTAGAAGGTATATTTGATGATGTATTTTCTCAAGAGCTAGAATGTGCCGCGAAGGATGTGGAGAAGGGTAGTTTAGCGACATGTTTAAACTTCGCCGTAACGAATGGTATTAAGGAAATCTATTGTACCCTTCCTAACAAAGAGTTAAACAAAATAAAAGCGCTAATGAGGGAAGCAGACAAAAACATGATACGCTTCAGACTGGTACCAGATATAGAAGGACTCTTTAGCAAAAGTTACATTTTTCAACTGCATGGTAGTATACCCGTGCTGACACCCCGATACGAACCACTAGAGAACAAAGCAAACGAGATGGCTAAACGATTGTTTGATCTTTTGTTCTCCTCATTGGTAATTATTCTTTTACTAAGCTGGCTCTTCCCTTTACTGGCCGTTATTATAAAGCTAGACTCAAAAGGGCCGGTGCTTTTCAGGCAGCTTCGTTCAGGTAAAGGAAATAAACCTTTTTACTGTCTTAAATTTCGGAGCATGAGTGTTAACGCAGAGTCTGACAGTAAGCAGGCTTGTAAAGGGGACAGTCGCATTACCCGGGTTGGGGCGATTCTCCGAAAAACTAGCCTTGATGAATTGCCGCAATTCATCAACGTTTGGCTGGGGGATATGTCTGTTGTAGGGCCACGACCTCACATGCTAAAGCATACCGAAGATTACTCTATACTTATTCACAACTTCATGGTGCGTCACTTTCTTACACCTGGCATAACCGGTTGGGCTCAGGTAAATGGATATAGGGGAGAAACCAAGGAAACAATAGCCATGTCTAAGCGGGTAGAAGCTGACCTTTGGTACTTAGAGAACTGGAGCTTGTTTTTGGATATGAAGATTATATTTTTAACAGTATGGCAAGCGATAAAGGGAAATGAGAATGCCTATTAATCGAAGGATGCCTACAAGTGGGAGGATAAGAAAGCAAAGCTTTATCAGTTCTTGCTGTTAAGGGTTAGGTCTAATTCTGGCGGGATGTTGCTGGTAAAGGTGTGATATAGAAAGTCTGGTTTGTGCCTCATTTTGTTTTGTCTTATATCTATAGATTGCGCTGTTAGATGTTAACAGACAAGTAAAGGAGCTTTTCTTAACCTTTAGATTTGATGAGAACTCATGAAGTGCAGGCTATTTGCTCTAGTTTCCTCTTGAGCTAATCGATTACCCCATCCTCTATAGGTGGTCCACCTTCTTCTGAAGTGGGTTCAAAGCCATAGGCCTATAATCACTAGGATTAATGGAGCGAAATCAGTATTTTTTGGTTTCGTACCTTAATCAAACTCATAACAAGAAACATGAAAAACAATTTGCTGTATAAGGCTGCCCTGCTGTTGCTGACAGGCTCGATGGCTTCCTGTTCATCCTCAGATGCCAATGTAGGGACAGAGGCTAGTGTTGTAACCGAACCCATGGAGAATCCGAAAGTACTTGTTTTCTCCAAGACCAGCGGCTTTTACCATGAGTCTATTCCGGATGGCATTGCCGCTTTCCAGAAACTGGGGCAAGAGAATGGCTTTACAGTTGACACAACCAAGAATGCTACTGTCTTTGTGCAAGATTCGCTGAAACAATATGATGCAGTGGTGTTCTTGAGTACCACCGGAGATGTGTTGGATTCAGCCCAGCAGGTAGGCTTTGAGCAGTACATAAAAAATGGCGGTGGATTTATGGGGATTCATGCCGCTACCGATACCGAGTATGAGTGGCCCTGGTATAACCGCTTGGTAGGCGCCTATTTTGAAAGTCACCCGGAGCAGCAGAAAGCCATTGTGCGGGTACAGGATAAAAGCCATCCTTCCACAAGCCACCTGCCTGAGGCGTGGGAGCGTTTTGATGAATGGTATAACTTCAAGGACATCAATCCGGAAGTGAACGTACTGGCCAAGCTGGACGAGACTACTTACAAAGGCGGCAAGAACGGTGACAACCACCCGATCATCTGGTTCCATGAGTTTGATGGGGGCAGGGCTTTTTACACTGCCGGAGGTCATACTTCAGAGAGCTATACAGAGCCTCTCTTCGTGCAGCATCTTTTGGGAGGCGTGAAGTATGTATTAGGGGAAAAAGGAGAGGCTATCTCTACTGTTTCAACCAAATAAAAAGCAGGCTCTTGTAGGAGGATAAGCGCTTGTTATTTAGAAAGAGGCGGGTAAGCGAAGAGCTTGCCTGCCTCTTTTTGTTTATCAGGTTTGGGGACCGGCCTGCCTTGCTGTAAGGAAAGTGCCAGTAAATCTACAAGGGACTCCAGACAGGCCGCATGCAACCCTTTGCCCTGTAAAAGGCTCTTCCTGGTATGATACCCATTAACTTTAAAAAAACTATGAAGAAGTACGCCTATACTGTGTTCCTGTTATTGCTGTTTGCGCAGTGCCAGCAGGAAGGCAATCCCCGGGTTTTCCAAAGCAGAGAAGAGCAGGTTGTTGTAACCGACGGTGTAAAGTTTGGGCAGGAGTTCTCACTGGCTTACTATGAGGAGACAACCGTGTACGGAAACCAGGTGCCTCGTCGGTTAAACCTCTATGTGAAGTACTTGAACGATTCCCGGTGTCCAGCTAACGCTATGTGTATGCAGTACGGGAATGCGACAGTGGTGCTTTCGGCTTCTAACAGTCAGGGAAAGAGTGAGCACATAGAACTTTGCATTGGGGCATGTGGAACAGAGCCAATCCGCAGCACGTATAGTGTTACGGCTGCCGTTGGCCAAACCAAGTATACTTTTACCTTAAAAGAGGTGAGGCCGTTCCCGGGCATGGAGCAGGAGGGAGAAGTAAAAAAAGCGGTGCTGGTGGTGGAAAAGGTTTAGGAGATAAAAATGCTGTTACTTTGATTAAGCATACTCAAATAAAATGCCTGGCCTCTTTGTAGGCCAGGCATTTTTGGTAGCGACCTTCTAAAGGCGCTCTATGGTAAATTTTACATCCGTTTCATGGGCCTCCTCCGCAAAGGCTACTCAGTGTGGGCTTTTGGTATATGATACTGCACGTTTAATTGAACAGACTACGCATTCTTTTGAGGCTCGGCTTGTGGTTTTTTGCGGGTTCTGCTACTGGTGCGCCGTTTGTCTTTGCGCTTTATATATACCGCTGAGCGTCCTTTGTCTTCTTCCTTCCTGATGGTAAAAAGATCTTTATGCGCCTTGATCAGCTGTAGCAGCTGCCCATAACCAAAGGTACGCGGGTCGAAGCTAGGATCCAGTTGGCGGAGATTGCTTCCCATCATACCCAGGTGCGCCCAGCCGTCTTCATCCGCCGACATAGTGAACGCCTCTTTCAACAGCGGCACTGGGTTCGGGCGCTGGTTTGTATTACCGCTTTCAGTCCCTTTCTCTGTCTGCTCTATCTTCCGCTCGTCTATGTTGTCGACAAGGTTCTCTGTGAAAATGAATATGTTACAGGCGTTCACGAAAGGCTTGGGAGTTTTGCGCTGCCCGATGCCCATCACAAATATGCCTTCTTCCCGGATGCGGGTCGCCAGGCGCGTATAGTCGCTGTCAGAGGAGACGATGCAGAAGCCATCCACTAGCTCGGAGTGAAGTAGGTCCATCGCGTCAATGATGAGGGCGCTGTCTGTGGCGTTTTTGCCCACTGTGTAACGGAACTGTTGTATGGGCTGTATCGCGTGGTTGTTCAGGCACTCCTTCCAGCCGTTCATTTGGGGGGTCGTCCAGTCGCCATAAATACGCCGGATGGTGGGAGCTCCGTATTTGCCTGCCTCGGCTAATAGCTTTACTATTAAACTAGGCTGGGCGTTGTCTCCGTCGATTAGCATGGCCATGCGGCTCAGCTTTTTATCTCCTGTTGTGTTTTTCATGTATAAGGGGTACTTGCAGGATGCCAAACGGCATCTTCTAAAGGTACTGCTAAGATTACATAGTTATACTGCTATTTTTACTATAGGTTGTAGCAGAAGGAATTCCTGGGGCATAGGATAAACGCTTATATTTGTTTAAGCCCCTTTAAAAGGCTTTGAAAAGGTGCGCGTCTGGGCAGTGCTGTTGGTGAGGGGGAAACAGAAACGGTAAATACAACGAATGAAGATGAAGAAATTAAAAACTACTCTACTAGCTATGGGAGTATCATTATTAGCCTCGGTTGGGGCAAAAGCACAGGCGTTTAAAGCCGAGGAGCCTTTAGCGCATACCTATTCCATCGTGGCCCGTGATCCAAAGACTGGAGAGATGGCCGTAGGCGTGCAAAGCCACTGGTTTTCGGTAGGTACTGCCGTGCCATGGGCCGAAGCTGGGGTTGGCGCTGTAGCTACTCAGTCTTTTACTAACAAATCATTTGGCCCTCGAGGGCTCGCATTGCTGAAGGAAGGCAAGACGCCGGAAGAGGCCCTGGCAATACTTTTAGCCGACGACGAGGGGCGCGAGGTACGCCAGGTGGCTATCATTGATGCGCAGGGCAGAGTGGCGGCTCATACGGGGAAGCAGTGTATCCGCTATGCCGGCGACATTACAGGCAAGAACTTCTCGGTGCAGGCAAACATGATGCTGACAGACAAGGTATGGCCTGCCATGGCGCGAGCCTTCGAAAAGAGCGAGGGGCAGCCACTGGCGGAGCGGGTATTACTCGCTTTGCAGGCCGGAGAACAGGCAGGTGGTGATATCCGGGGCAGGCAGTCGGCAGCGCTAGTGGTCGTGCCCGGGCAGACAGCTGCGCCCTGGGAGGCTAAGACCATTGACTTACGGGTAGATGACAATGAGCAACCGCTGGAAGAACTGGAGCGCTTGTTAAAAGTATACCGCGCCTACGAGCACATGAACAAAGGCGACCTGGCTGTAGAGAAAGGACAGATGCAGCAAGCCATGCAGGAGTATGGCAAAGCCGAGGCCATGTTTCCGAACAACCTGGAGATGAAGTACTGGCATGCCATCGGCCTGGCTAACAGTGGGCAGGTGGATGAAGCAGCCAAACTGCTCCGGGAGGTGTACAAAAAAGACGAAAACTGGCGCGAACTAACCAGCCGCCTCCCCGAAGTTGGTTTGCTGGATGTAAGCAAGCAGAACATGGAAAAGCTGATGCGCTTGAAGTAAGTATCCTACTGGATGAAGGAAAAGGTAGAAGTTAAGTCTTCTACCTTTTTATTTTGCGTTTTTACTTCATTAAGTGATGTCCTTTAGTTAGTTCAGAAAGTTGTTAGGGATTCATGTTTTGCTTAAACTGGCGTAGTGACTGCTTATCCTATAAGAATTACGAAAGCCCTTTTTCGTAGTGTATAACTTAGTGCTCCACATCTGGGCAGGATCCCTTATAAGCTCCGCTGCGGGCTGCCCTTAGGGGCACCGCAATAGCCACGAATAGAGGACCCCAATCCCGGCGCATCACAGAAAAACTAGGTAAGTTTATATCTTCGATTAGGAAAGAATAAGCTATAGCGTTTAGTTGTTGGAGAGCTTGATTCTTTGTGCTCTCCTCCTTTTTTCAAGGAGGGGTGCCGAAGGTGGGGGGGACTCTTATCCGGTAGATATTTAGGCCCATCCGGCTAGTCGAAAAGCTAGCAAGGAGCATCAGTTTTCAGTTTGTAGTGAGGTTGTTTTCTGTGTATTTCTAGCGGGTGCTAAATGTATGCTTAGGACGTATCCATCCTCACTACATGTGCTATCTCAAATTTTCTTAACTTAAAGGCCCTAAACCAAACTACACTATTCACTAAAACTAATGCTAAGCAAAAAGTACTTGCGTACCGCCCTCGTTGCGGCAGCGGCAGTAGTGGCTATGCCGGCTATGGCACAGCAGAACTACAAAGCCGATTCTACGACTATTAAAAACATCTATAACAACGCCCTCACGAGCTTCGATAGCTATGAAAACCTGCGTTACCTGACCAAGCAGATCGGTGCCCGTCTGAGTGGGTCGCCTCAGGCGGCTGCAGCTGTCGAGTGGGGACGCCAGGTGATGGAAGAGCTGGACCTGGATACGGTATACCTACAGGAAGTAATGGTGCCACATTGGGTGCGGGGCGATAAAGAGGTAGGCCGTATCATCAACTCTAAACTAGTAGGTGCGATAGATGCTCCTATTGCCGCTTTGGGTGGCTCTGTGGGTACGGGTGACAAAGGGTTGAGTGCCGAAGTAGTAGAGGTGAAAAGCTTTGAAGAGCTGGAAAAACTGGGCAAGAAAAACGTGAAAGGAAAGATCGTTTTCTTCAACCGTCCTTTTGATAATACGCACGTGCAAACCATGTCGGCCTACAGTGGCGCCGTTGACCAGCGTGGTGGCGGCCCGGTAGCGGCTGCTAAGTTAGGCGCTGTTGGCGTGCTGGTGCGCTCCATGACAAACGATTACCAGGATGTACCGCATACTGGCAGTACCCGCTACGAGGAAGGTGTAACCAAGATACCGGCGGCGGCGATCAGTACGAATGCGGCGGAGAAGTTAAGCAGCTTACTGAAGGATGACCCGAACCTGAAGTTTTACATGCGCATGACGAGCGAGACCTTACCAGACGTGCTTTCCTATAACGTGATCGGAGAGATCAAAGGCACAGAGAGACCAGAAGACATTATCGTCGTAGGGGGGCACCTGGACTCCTGGGATCTGGGTGAAGGCGCACATGATGATGGTACTGGGGTAGTGCAGTCGATGGAGGTGCTGCGCTTGATGAAAGACCTGGGCATTAAGCCCAAGCGCACTGTACGCGCTGTACTGTTCATGAATGAGGAGAACGGCCTGCGGGGCGGACGCAAGTATGCGGAAATAGCCAAAGCGAAAGGCGAGAAACACCTGGCGGCTATTGAGTCAGACGCGGGTGGTTTCACACCGCGCGGCTTTAGCCTGGAAGGATCAGAGGCTCAGTTGAAGAAATTACAGAACTGGAAACCACTGTTAGCTCCATATGGCTTGCATGATATTGGCCACGGGCATGGAGGTGCAGACATTGGCCCTTTGAAAGGCCAGGGCAACGTCGCCTTGATCGGTTTCAGACCAGACTCTCAGCGCTACTTCGACTACCACCATACGGCCATCGATACCTTTGAGCAGGTAAACCGCCGCGAGATGCAATTAGGTGCTGCCGGCATGGCCTCTTTAGTGTATCTGTTATCAGAGTACGGCTTATAAAAACAAAGCAACCTTAAAACAAAGCCCCGCCAGTCTTAAACTGGAGGGGCTTTGTTTTTGGTGTATGCATCGTCTAAAGCTAAGGAAGTAGTAAAGAACTATCCCCATAACTTAAAAAGCGGTAATCATTCTCCAGGGCATGCTGGTACACCTTGCGCCAATCCTCTCCGATGAGTGCCGACACTAGTAACAAGAGGGTGCTTTCCGGCTGGTGAAAGTTAGTTACCAGGCCCTTGCAAATGCGGAATGTATAACCTGGTGCAATAATGATTTGGGTACTGGCATGCAGGTAGTTGGCGTGCTGCCGCTCCATATAGGCAAGTAAAGCGCTCAAAGCATCGGTAGCAGTAGGAGGAGCTACTGTTTCATAAGCTTGCCACTGGCTAACAGACAAGTCTTTTAAAGGAAGCTCTGGCTGCTCTAATACCTTTGCCCCCAACCAGTACAGGCTCTCTAAAGAGCGCATGCTGGTGGTGCCAACTGGTATAATCGGTTTCTCTTCTTGCAAAAGCAGCCGCTGTAGCAGTGGCTTTGTAATATAAAGCTGCTCCGCGTGCATCTCATGCTCCTCCATCACCTCAGCCTTTACAGGTTTAAAGGTGCCAGCGCCAACGTGTAGGGTCAGGTAAGCAGTAGCTATTTGCTGCTCCCGGAGCTTTTCCATTACGCGCTCCGTAAAGTGCAGGCCCGCTGTGGGGGCGGCTACAGCACCTTGCTGATTCGCGTAAATAGTTTGGTAGCGGGTGTGATCGTCCGGCGTGAGGTCGCGGTTAAGATAGGGGGGCAGCGGTAACTTTCCGCATCGCTCCAGCACTTCGGCAAAAGTTAGTTCAGCGGGTTCCCACGTGAAACGTATCAGGAAATGCCCTTCCTGCTGCGCTTTGCGCTCGGCTGTTAGCATGCCGCCATCAAACCGTAGTTTTACCGAGCCGCTTTTCCAGCGCTTGTTATTACCCACTAAGCATTTCCAGACACAGTTGCCCGTTTGTTGCATCGCCAGTTGCACTTCCTGGTAAGGAGCCACTGGTTCCAGGCAAAAGATCTCTACTGTGCCCCCTGTCTCTTTCTGAAACAGCAGGCGTGCCTGCACTACTTTTGTGTCGTTAAACACTAAAAGCGAACGCGGGGGAAGTAGTTGGGGCAGGTCTGTAAAAGTGTGGTCTGCCATTTGGCCTTGACGGTAAAGCAGTAATTTCGATTGGTCGCGCTCGGGCAGCGGAAACTTCGCAATGCGCTCTTCCGGCAGTTCGTACACAAAGTCCTTTATCGCCAGCTTCTTTGGGTCTGTCATGGTAAACGTGTTAAGCAATACTGCAAAGGTAGCGCTTGTTTTAATTAATCGTATTACCCTTGCTGTTTCGACTTCTGGTGCGCTTAAACAGGATTTCTACCACACCCATTGCGGACAGACAGTTTTTTGAGGGTTGTTCAGCTTGATTCCTACCACTACCTCATGGCTGTTGGCGCTCACGCGGTTCAGGTCAGATGTAGTGAAGTCATGCGAGTAGCTTACGTCAATAAAGTGATTCACGTAAACGCCCACCATGGCGGCAACAGCATCGTGCTGGCGATAAGAGGCGCCAAGCCAAAACTGCTTGTTGTAAGTTGCCTTTGCGTTTAAGTCTACTGCCGATAAGCCTCCTGCTGCCATCTTCGCCATGACAGAGGGGCTGATGGTAAGCTTGTCTGTTACAGTGAACCGGATACCGGCCGTGGTATAGTAGTGCGGCTGCAGCTCTGCACGAGGCCTGCCGTCTGATCCTGTATCCTGGATGCTTTTGATCAGCTGCATGCCCGATACGCCCACGTAAAAGTCGCGACTGTAGAGCCACAGGCCTAGCCCCAGGTCTAGTTTATTCAGGTTACTCGTTTCTTCCGTTAAAAAAGGGTCGTCCGGCCTCAGTACATCCACGCCTTTCCGGTTTATCCGTTGCCTTAAGATGCCCGCCGAAACACCACCCGAGAGGTTCAGGTTGGCCGTAAGAGGTAGGTGGTAGGCATAGTTCAGGTTAAAAGAGAGGGAAGACAGGAGGCCTGACTTATCGACCAGCGCAATGGCACCTAAGCCGTGGTGCGGCCTTACATAAAAGCGGTTGTTTCTGTTAGCAGCAGCGGCAGAGCGCCCCGTGCCTTTCCTGCCAAACTGTGGGACGTTCCTGTCGTTCTTGTTCAGGGCAGTATGTACGCTGGTATAAAAGGTAGTGGGAGCGCCTTCCAAACCTACCCACTGGCTGCGGAAGCCTGATCGCACATCCAAATAGTCTTCTATGCCTGCCACAGCAGGGTTTAACAGGAGGTTGTTCTGAAAGTACTGCGTATGCTGTGGCCGCTGTTGTGCAAACACAGTAGCACAACAGCAGAAATAAAGAGCCATGCAAAACAGTCCTCTCATGTGCTTTACTTTATAAGGGTAATACTGCCGGAGACAGGCTTCGCTTTCATCCCCAGGTCGATGATATAATAGTAAGCCGCCATCGGTAGGGGCTTGCCATTATAAGTGCCGTTCCAGGGTTCGTTGTAGCCAGTGGACTCATAGACCTTATTTCCCCAGCGGGTAAATACCTGAATCCGGCAGTTGGGGTAATGCTCTATGTTTCGGATATGCCACTTGTCGTTTATGTCGTCTCCATTCAGTGTGATGGTATTTGTAGGATCAATACGAGGAAGTACAGTGACCGTAATCTCATCTGTGTAAGTGCAACCATAAGCTGTGACAACAGAGAGGGTATAGGTAGTGGTCTGCGAAGGGGTAGCCAGGGGGCGGGCATCATGTGGGTCAGACAGCCCGGTGGCAGGCGACCAGAGATAGGTATCTCCGCCTTGCCCATGTAATCCTGCTGAGCTACCCTGGATAACCGTGATGTCTTCTCCGGCATCTGCAGTAGGCGCTAGTACTTTTGCAGTTACAGCTACTCTCGAGCTGCTCGCACAGCCATTGCTGTTTACAGCCTGCACGTAATAGCGGGTAGTGGTGCTTAAGGGCGCAGTCTCATAAGTAGTGCCTTCATGCAACAAGTTGCCCCCTGTTGGCCCGTCGTACCACTCTAGCCTCATGCCGTGAGTTGCTGCGGCTGCTGTTAAGGTTGCGCGCTCACCGGCGCAGGTATTGGTACTTACAGCAGATGGCGGAGGGGGGAGAGGCACTATAGTTACCTTCGTCTCATTACTGATGGATACCTCTGTGCACGCTCCTGTCACTTTTCTTCTGAACCAGGACGTTTTTGTAAGGCCCTTAGGCGTGTAGTCAGGCTTGGAATTATCGCCGGGGGCAGCCTGGTACACGCCTGGTGTATCTGCTGTGCTTACTTCCCAGGTGTATGTATAGGTGTTCCCCCCACCAGAGGGGGTGCTTCCTGTAATAGCCGAAGCGGTAGCTCCATAGCAAACGGTCTGATCCTGAGCGATGCGGTTACCTGCAATTTTGTCTGCTTTCGTTCTGATCTCTATAGTTTCTGTGGTAGTTACCGGCTTCCCGCAGGTGATAGCAGTTACAGTAAACTCGACCTGGTACACAGGTTGCTGAAGGGCTTTGCAATCAATCTGCCATTTAAACGGGGAGGTCACCTGGCCTGTAGCTGTGTTCTCTTGGAAGGTAACCTGCTGGCTGCTTAGATCAAAGCCGCGCCCGGCAGCCGACACGCTTACCTGATCCAGGTCAGGGTCGGTACCTGTAACGTCAAAGCTGATGATGTCTCCCATTGCTACTTCGAACACCCGGGTAGGGGATGAAAGCGAAAGGGTAGGAGGGGCATTGGGAGTGGGGGCAACTATAAAACTGAGGCGCAGCGTGTCCTGGCGCGGCAAACTACAGCCTTGGTCACCATCATCACTTACAATCAGGTCCAGAAAGTAAACCTTGCCCTCCGAGTTCAGGCATGGGTCAAGGCAGATGGAGGTTTGTAACACGTCCTTTATGCCGCCGGTGTTGGCAACGCCACTGGTTGGCCCAGTAAAGGAGAAGCTGTTAACGTCGAAATTGACGGGTTTCGCTTCTAATACAAGCGGTTCATCAGGGTCACGGTCCGTAAAAAACACATCCAGGCATCGGGAGTCCGAAGGCCCAATGCGTATCGTTTGTCCTTCCTGATAGTTTTTGGTATTGCCCGGTGCTTGTGCTATTACGGCAGGGGATTCGTTGCGGGGGCAGTCCTTTACCAATAGCTGAAAATCTCTTCTCACTTCGCCTATCTTCACGCCATCCCTGAACTCCTGGCAGCGCACCCCAAAAACAAAAAGGCCTACATAGCTAGGGTTCACCACAAGCTTTCCGGTATTCCTGTCAATCTTCACGGGTGGCGTGCCTCTGATCTGATTTGTAACACTGTGCCCTGCTTGCCAGCTTACCTCAGGGTATGGGCCACTAGCGGCGGGCGGAGCAGGGAAATCAGGAGAACTATAGCCGTTTAGGGGCGTCACGAGGTCATACACCAGTTTGTCACCGTCTGCGTCGGTACTGCTGAAGTCATAAGTGAAGAGTTCTCCTTTACAGGCATAGTCTGTAGGTGGCGGGGAGAGCTTGGCAGAAGAGTTAACAAAGGCCTTTCCGGTTTTTACAACAGCGGGGAACTCCAGGTAAAAAACAGTGCCTGCCGCTTCAGGCGATACAATGTTGTTGATGGTGTTGTTGCGGCAGCAGCGCTCCCAAACTGCGTAGTACCCCTGGGGGTGCGAATAGATCGTAGGGTCCAGGTAAAGGTCCTGGTAGTAGAGAACCAGTGATGTTCTAAGTTCGCCGGTCGTGCAGTTGATGTTGGTGTAACTTAACTGCTTCTGTTCTTGGATGGGGAGGGAAACTGTTGTTACAGCCTTGTTTGTTCCTTTCTCAAATATCGTGACGTGGTTTGCCGGGTCTTTTGCGCCCTGGGTGCCGTTGACCTCATCAAAATATAGGTACAGTAAAAGCCGGTACTTAAAGCCCTCTAGGTGCTTTAACTCCATCTCGCCGCCCACAATATGGGTAGCCGTTGCCTGCTGGCATAGGCCTATCATGAGAAGTAAGAGAAGGAAGGCCTGTTTCACTATTTGGAGCTTTAATAGGAGCTAATCAATAGTAAACTGTAACGACAGCTGGATATATAGGTTTTGTATGTGTGGGTTTAGGTATGCTCATAAAGAGCTTGAACGTAGCAGGGTATAACAAGGGGAAACACAAAAAGCCCGCGGCCTCCTTCCTCTTCTGATACTTAGAAGAAGGAAGGAGGCCGCATGGAGCTGTGCACTTAACATATGAAGCTACCCACCCTGTAAGTTCGGGGTAGTAGCAGAACTACCAGATTTGTGCAGGACAAATTAGTTTCTGGACGTTGTTTAGATTTAGGCCAACCACTACCTCATGGGTGTTGTTGCTCACTCTGTTTAACTCAGAGGTGGTAATATCATAAGAGTAGCTCACATCCAACATGTGATTGAGGAACACGCCAACCATGCCCGCAACTGCATCGTTCTGCCGATAAGATGCTCCGGCCCAGAAGCGCTCGTTATACACTGCCTTAGCGTTTACATCAACCATAGACAAACCGCTTTCTGCTACCTTTGCCATCACAGAGGGGGTAAAGGTGAGGTCGTGGGTTAGCCGGAGCCTGAGGCCACCGGTGGCGTAATAATGCTTTTGAAGAGCTGCCTGAGGGTCGCGGTTGTTGTTTAGCGTTTCGCTGCGGAGTATCTGCATGCTGGATAAGCCCATGTAAAAGGCAGGACTGTAAAGCCACAGGCCTACCCCCAGGTCAAACTTGTTCATGTTCCCAATCTCTCCTGCTACATAGGGATCATTCGCTATCCGCATGTTAAGGTCATTCTTGTTGAGGCGGTACTGCATCAGACCAGCCGAAATGCCACCTGAGAGTTTTATCTCTTGGGTGAGGGGCAAGTGGTAGGCGTAGCTAAGGTTTAGCGAGAAGGTTTTCAAGAGGCCGGACTTATCCAGCTGCATGATAGCCCCGAGCCCGTGGTGTGGTTTTACAAGGAAGCGGTTGTTCCGGTTAGCAGGAGCGAAAGGAGTCGTTTGTCTCCTTCGCTCTCTGGGAGACAAGATGTTCCGGTCATTCTTGTTAATCGAAGCATTGAGACTCGTGTAATAGGTGGTAGGGGCGCCCTCCAAACCGACCCATTGGCTGCGGTAGCTGCTACGTATGTCTATATAACTTTCTATGCCAGCAACAGCCGGATTAAGCACGAAGTTGTTCTGAACATATTGCGTGTGCTGAGGACGTTGCTGTGCAAAGCCAGCAAAGCATAGGAAGGAAAACAAGAGCAGGGGAGTGAAAAGCTTCATATGCGTTTACTTGATAAGGGTGATACTTCCTGAAACAGGCTTTTCATTCATGCCCAGGTCAATGATATAATAGTAAGCCGCCATCGGTAGAGGCTTGCCATTATAAGTGCCGTTCCAGGGTTCGTTGTAGCCAGTGGACTCATAGACCTTATTTCCCCAGCGGGTAAATACCTGAATCCGGCAGTTAGGGTAGTACTCGATGTTTTTAATGTACCAGGTGTCGTTGATGTTGTCCCCATTTACCGTAATGGCATTGGTGGGGCAATTAGAGGCAGTACTCTTACGGTTACTTCATCTGTACTCACGCAGCCTTGTTCTGAGGTAACTGTTACCGTGTAGGTAGTAGTCTTTTGGGGTCTTACAAAGGGGTTTGGAATCGAGGGATTAGACACACCGGCAGCAGGTGACCAGTTAAAACTTGTTCCTCCTGTGGCTTCAAGCTGCACGAACTTTCCTTCCACAATCGTTATATCTTTACCTGCGTCGGCTGTAGCGGGCCGTACATCGGCTGTTACCTTTATCCAGTCTGGGCTGGCACAACCATTCTTGCTGATGGCCCGCACGTAAAAGTCCGTCGCTTGCTGAAGCGGGTCGGTTTGGTAGGCGTTCCCTTCGTGCAGCAGTTTACCCCCTGGGGCGTCGTACCATTCGATGACAGTATCCGCTGTGGGCGTGCTCGCTTGTAACGTAGCTGTTTGGTTGGGGCAAACAGTAGTGCCTGTAGCTGTTGGTGTTGCGGGCAAGGCCTCGGGGGTTAACAGCACCGCATTACTGATGCTCTGGCAGTGTGAGGAGCGGACCACTCTTCTGAACCAGGTAGCCTGCTGTGGCTGCTCTGCTGTATAGCCTGCTTCAGTATTCAGTCCTGGGGCAGGTGAGAAGCCCTCTGTGGCACTGGTAGTACTGTATTCCCATGCGTAGGTGTATACTGCAGGAGAGTTAGCCGCTGCCGGTCCGCTAAGTTTGTCCGGAACACTACCCGCACAAACTACCTGACTGGCAGAGACAGTGTTCCAGTTGATAGTTGGGGCGACTGTTATTTCGATAACGTTGCTGGGTACAGGCGGGCAGGGGGAGGCTACGACTACTCGCCGGAACCAGGTTGTTTCGCTGAGGGCGCCAGGCTTATAGTCCCTGTCCTTCCCGTTGTTAGCGTTGATAACCGGCTCAAAACCCTTGTCAGGGCCTGCTGTGCTGTACTCCCACTGGTACGCGAAGGTGCCATCCGGTACAGAGGGCTCTGTACCGGTTAGGAGGGCAGGTGCAGTGTTGGCACAGATGGTTTGCGGGCTGTAGATCGTATTGTTCTCCACGGCCTCCCTTACGGTAATCTTAACGGCCGTACTTATTAACTCATCGTTCAAGCCGGAGTGCACTTTGCGCCTGAACCAGGTGGTTTGGATAGGAACTGGCGGTGAATAATTCTGCTCGTGGCTATTGCCGGGAGCAAGCGTAAAGCTTTTGTCCTCATTAGTGGTACTTACCTCCCAGGTATAATAGTAGGAACCGCTTCCGCCAGTGGGGAGGCTGCCTGTTAAACCGCCTGGCGTTTCTCCGGGGCACACGGTTTGGTCAGCCTTAATCGTGTTGTTTTCAAGGTTGCTTTTACGGTATGGCTTTACTTCTATCGTCTCTAATCTTTTGGAGACACTGCCGCAGGCAGAAGTAGAACTAACCAGAAAGTCTATCAGGTAAGACGGCTGTTTTAAGGCTTTCTCATCAATTTGCCAGGAAAAAGAGCTTACAACCCAGCCAGCACCGCTCGCCCCTTTGAAAGAAACACTTTGTGACGCCAGTGGAAAACCTTGCCCTACTGCCGTAAGCGTAACGACATCATTGTCAGCGTCAGAACCAGTAACATCAAAACTGATAAGGTCTCCTTCTGTCACCTCAAAGACCCTGGTGGGAGAAGAGAGCGAAACAAAAGGTACTTTCCCTCGCCCTTTTTCCACAACCAAGTTAAGGCGTATGGCCGCCTGTTTAGGGAGGCTACAGCCCAGGCTTCCATCATCTGTCACGATGAGATCCAGCTGGTACGGAGTGTCACCCGTTTCGAAGCACTCTTCCAGGCATATGGAGGCTTCCAGCGTTTTGCTGCCTCCTTTTGAGTTTACGATGCCGCTGGTCTGGCCAGACACGCTGTAGATACCACTGTTTGTGAAGTTTACTGGTCTTATGTCCAATGTTAGTGGTTCGTTCTGATCCGGGTCAGTGTACACGATCTTAATGCAGCGGGCATCTTCCGGACTAATGCGTAACGTTTGTCCTGCCGAATAGGGGGTCAGGTTCCCGCTTTGGATAACAGTCACTTCCGGCGCATCGTTACGCGGGCACGCTTTTACCAAAAGCTGAAAGTCTCTCCTGACCTCTCCGATCTTTACTCCATTCCGAAAATCCTGGACACGTACGCTAAAAGTAAACAGGCCGGAGTACTTCGGCTTTACCGTAAGCCAGCCTGTGGCTTTGTCTACGTTAACCACAGGATCGCCCAAGATCTGGTTTTCTTGGTTGTATCCCGGAAGCCAGTTTACTTCAGGGTAAGGACCACTTGAAACTGGAGGTCTGTGATTGGTAGGTGTGCTATAGCCGTTAAGAGGGGAGACCATGTCATACACTAAATGGTCTCCATCTGCATCAGAGCTCCCGAAATCGTAGGAAAACAGCTCTCCCTGGCATGCGTAATCGCTGGGCGGGGGAGTAAGCTTTGGGGATGAGTTCTTAAAGAATTTACCGTCTTTAACCACGGGCGGAAACTCCATATAAAAAGTAGTGCCAGACTCTTTGGTGACATTGCTTACCACATTGTTGCGGCAGCACCGTTCCCAAGCCACATAGTAACCCGCCGGATTATTATAAACATTAGGGGGCAGACCTGTATTTTTGTAATAAAGGAGTCTGGAGGTTTTTAAATCGCTACTCGTACAGCCACATTCGTGTAGTTCAGTAAACTGGTTTCCTTTAGTGGCAGTGTAAGATGCCGTACAGCCTGATCAGTTCCTTTTTCGAAAATAGTAACGAAGACGGCACCGTCCTTTTGGTTCTGTCTCCCATAAATTTCATCGAAGTAAACGTTAAGGGAGAGCCTGTACTCATTTTTCGAAAGATGTTGCAGCTCAAACTCGCCTCCCACAATATGGGTGGCATAAGCTTGTAAACATAGGAGTAGGGCTAACAGAAGCAGGGGTAAACGTAATCTCATCCTTCTCAAATAAGGCAGTAAGCTAAATATGAGATTCTAAATATAGTTAAACTCTATTTAGCTGAAAGAAGTAAAGGGGATTATTTCGCGCTTCTGCCCTGTTTAGCTTAAGTTGTTTTATTTGTTATATTTTTCAATGTAAAAATCAATATATGGGGCCTTTTAAAGATTGATAATCCTAAAATTAGGGCTGTCTATGACAGTCGTGTGAGGAGCTACGGGTTTTAAGGAACGGTGTTTTACAAGCTATTAGAATTTAAATATGTTATTTTAATCATATTTTGCACGCAATATATATGCTTTGTTATATGCTTTTCCTGCTCTCCTCTTTCAGGTCGTCTAGTTCTAGCTTTAAGGCATTTACTGAGATCTGGATTTCGCGAATGGCCAGTGCCAGCGAGATAAGCATCATGATTAGGCTAAAGCCAAACACATACTTGCCAATGGTAGCATAACCGGCAAAAAGCAGGAACATACACAGCACGCAGCCGAACATGCTCAGGCTGCCGAACGCCTGCATGTTCCGGATAAGGATCAGGCGCACACGCAGGTTCTCGATCTGGTTGTAGATAAGGCGGTTTTGGGTAGAGGCGTAGCGGTCTTTGAGGCTACGGATAAGGTTGGCCAGGCCCAGAAACCGATTGGTAAAGGCCAGCAGTAAGAGGGATAGCGCCGGAAACAGCAGGGCAGGGGTGGTGAGGGTGATTTCCATGGGTTGAATTTACAAACTCTTCAGAAAGTCTTCATCCAGTGGCTCGATGTCGTCATCATCGTCCTGTTCTTCCCGGCGGGCCTCCCAGTCAATTTCCTGCATCAGTTCGAGCCCTTCAAAGATTAGCTCATCCAGTTCTTCCTTAGAGCCTGCGTCCAGCGTGCGCTCAAACATGCCCAGCAACTGTTCGCGTTGTTCGTTCACGAATATTTCGTGGTAAAGGTGATCGAAAGCTGCTATCTTTTTCTGGATGATTTTGTCGATTTCCTTCGTGTTCTTGGCCCGAATAGCTTCTTGCAGCAGTTGTAGTGCCTCTAAGCTTTTTTCATTGTCAGCCAGTCGTGTAAATGCTTTTACAAAGGCAATGGCAACACCGAGCCGGAGGCGTTCGAAGCGGAAGTTCAGCTCATCAGTCGATTTGCCGCGTCCGGTTTTGCTGGCTTTGTAGGTTTTTTCAAATGTCTCATAAACGGCGGCTCCTCCTTCTTCAAACACCGGAGGGGTTGGGTTATCATAGGCTGTCTCAAGTAATAGCTGAAAGCTTTTGGCGCTCATAACTGTGTCTTTTCTTTTAAACGTGAAGGGCGCAAAGGTAAATGTTTATACTTACTTACGCCATGTACAGTTTAAGAAGGTTTTATGGGGCTTTTTTCAGCCAGGCTGGGAGAAGAAAAGCTCAAAACAAAGGCAGGCGCGGAACGCTTGCCTCCACAGTTAAGTGCAAGTGTGGCTAGCACCTTTGCCTATGTTCGTGCCCGTGATCGGGGTGTTCCGGCCACTGCCTTTCCTCGCTTTCCCCCCTTGCTCACAAAGTAGAGGCCGAATCCGGACAAGACGGTGACGATGCCCAGTACAGCGAAAAGGCGTAGCAGCAGGTTACCAAAATTGTCGCGTCCTTCATAGTCCATGGTATGCAGCATCCTAAAGAAGTCAAACAACCGCCATTTGTTGTTCCGGAACTTGGTCACCTCGCCCCGCTCTGTCGCAACATATACTGTCGTATTGGTAGGGTGCTGCATGGTAACGGCATAAGCAGGGAGAGGGCTCGCGCGGTACTCGTGGTGCTTGCCAATCTTTCCTTCAGTCAGGTATTCCACTTGCTGCACTTCTACTTTTTCACTAAAGCTGTTAAGCGCCATCTGCACTGCTTCCTGTTCAGTTAGAGGGGCTCGTAGCGCAGCAGTGCTTGCTTCTGCTAATTGTGCGTGCTGCATGGCATGTCCATGATGGTCTTGGTAGTAGAGTACCTGGTATGTAGGCTTCCCCAGTACCTCCACCAGCTTTATTGACTTCACGGAATCCGCCTGCGGCAGTTGGTTCAATACAGCGGCGGGAGAGGCTAGTGCCATGCTTACGTTAAAGTTCGCAGGGGCCTTTCGCTGAAAGTCCCCGTGAATCTCATCTATGTCAGACCAGCTAAAGTAGAGTCCGCCCAGTGTCCAGAAGATAAATTGTATGCCTGTAAACAGGCCAAGGTAGCGGTGCGCCTTCCGAACGCGAAGGTGTATTTGTCTTTTCATGGGGTGTAGTAAGAACTTAGGTGGTATGTTAAACTGCTTAGGAGCAAGCCTTGCCTGTATGCTTCAGTAGTTAACAGAATTGTTTCGCATGTGCTTCCAGCTAAACACAAGTAGTGCTCAAATAAAAGCAAATCGCGGTAGACAAACTAGTGGCACTTCGCTGTTAGTTTATCTATAAATGTATATTTTTACATGTTTGATACTTGCTATAATCAACCAGTATTGGAAAGGATCATCATGGCTTTAACATCATTAATTAATCGGTTTTCGCATTGCCCAAAGTGTTACTTAAAATGTTTGTAAAGCTTGTATTCCATCTGATGCACGGCCTGCCTAAAAGTCTACTCCTGCTTGCGCCTTGGTCCCCTTTCGTAAAGTCCTGTTAATGAAAAGAAGTTTTAATCATTTGACTGCTAAGTTAGTAAATGCAAAGCAGTATTTGATCGGTGCTGCAACGCTCTTGATGCTGTTAGGAGCAGCGTTATATTTAAGAGCAGCCGTTAGTTCTATCACTCCTGTAAGCATAACTGCACCTGCAGATCAGGCCGCCGACCAACCTGGGGCAACCTTTTTTGATGTCGGGGATATTGTTATGCAAGAGGTAGAGGGGGGGGGCTTTGGCAGCGGTACTTATACCTTAGTACTTAAGACCAGCGGAAACTGGAAATTTAATCCTAATAGTGCTACTGCTGTTACCTTGAACTCTTCTTCTGGAGGAGATGTGCCTAGCGGTCTCAAACCTGTAATATCTACTGATGGGGAAACTATAACTTTTACGCTTGAGAACGTAAGGGCCGGGAACAGTTTAGAAACAGTAACCATCACAGGTGTGCAGGTACAACCCGTTCTTGGTAACGTTGCCCTTCCTGCCGCTGGTACTGTTTACATCGAAGGCAACAGTAACATCGTTGGTTTTGGTTCGAACACAACAGTCGCCAACCTGACCATGACAAATGGTGCTGTGACTAGCCTTCACTTCTCTACTGCACCAACTAGTGCTTTAACAAATGGTGTTTTCAATCCTCAACCGGAAGTAACGCTTCAAGATAAGTTTGGCAATACGGTAAAAACAGGTCCTACTGCCACGGCTTCTGTGAGCCTATCTATCGGCACGAACCCTCCCGGTAACGGAGTGCTAAAAGGTGTAACTACTGTTAGTGCTGTTAATGGCATTGCTGCTTTTGCTGGCCTTAGCATCGATAGAGCAGGACAAGGTTATACGTTAGTCGCAACTAGTCCCGGAATTACTTCTGCCACGAGTAGTTTATTTAACATTATTAACAGGGAGCCGGGCATAACCAGCCTTTCGCAGACGTGCAGTTCCGTAGGAGATGACGCCTTCTCGCTGACTATTAACGGCAGCGAATTCGCAAGTGGGGCAATAGTAAGAGTAACGAATAGTGCCGGAGTACAGACAGAAATCGCTCCATCGAGTATCACTGAGACCGCCTTACAAGTTCCTGTTGCTTCGAGTGTTTTTACAGCGTCCGGGAGTTATACGATTCATGTGATTAACAGGGCAGCAGATCAGGCAGATGTTGTCTCTAACGGAGTTGACTTTACAGTATATCCTGTGCTGAAGCAGGGAGACATTGCTGGTGAAACGAACCCCTGTGGCGGCACTACAGCTACTTATACAGCTCCTGCAGGTTTTGCATCTTATGACTGGTCAGTACCCACTGGTGTGGGTACTATCGTTGCAGGGCAAGGCACAAGATCTGTTGACGTTACTTACAGTGCAGCATTTGCTGGCGCTTCGACGCTTTCTCTAAGTGCTACGAACGAATGTAGCAAAGCGAGTAGTACTACCCTGTCCCTGACAGTAAAAGGAAAACCAGTCATCACCTTATCCTCCAACACCTCCATTTGTTTAGGAGCATCCACTGCACTAAGCGCAAACGGGGCCGATTCTTATATGTGGTCCCCTTCAACTGGGTTAACTTCAACAAGTGGTGCGACTGTTACTGCAAATCCAACTTCCACCACTACTTATACTGTTACAGGGACAACAAATGGGTGCCAGTCAGAACCTAAGACAGTAACCGTAACAGTTAACCAACAACCTGCTGTTGCGGCTTCGGCTCCAACTTCTGCAAAATGCGTTGGCGCAAACAGTACTACTACTTTCGAGTTAGTGGGGGAAGCCACTAATGGTAGTCCTACGTGGAGTTTTGTGAGCGGAACGGGTACGGCTACAGTAAGTGGTTTCAGTAGTCCTAACACAGGAAATACGCAAGTAACAGTAATTGGCACGGGTACGGTTACGGTAATGCTGACTTCTAGTAGCGGAGTAGCCGGCTGTACTTCGGCTACGAAAGAACTCACGCTTACCGTTAACCCATTGCCGGCCGCGACGGTTACGGCTGGGGCAGCTACCACTTTTTGCCAGGGCGGCTCGGTTGTGCTGAGTGCTCCTGAGGGAAGCTACTCCTATCAGTGGTTTAACGGAACGACGGCAATTGCCTCCACTGACGGGGGAACCGCAAGGCAGTATACCGCGAGTACTTCCGGGAGCTATACCGTTCGCGTGACCAATACACAAACCAGTTGCACTGCCACAACGGCAATGGCAACACCTGTCACGGTTTTGCCCCAGCCAACGGCAGCTATCGCAGAGGGAGTTCGTGAGCTGTGCATTGGAGCCGATAACAGGACTACCTTCACGGTTACGGGCGACTATTCCGGCGGTACTCCACGGTGGCTTGCCAGTAGTAATTTCGCAGTACAAAGTTCAAGCTATAGTAACGGGATAGCCACAGCAACAGTGGTGGCCACGGGCACAGGGTCTGGGACCGTTACCTTGGAGACCTTCAACACCGCCGCAGCCTGTAGCACAGCCTCTAATAGCGTAACCCTAAAGGTGAACCCATTACCTGTAGCTACTATAACAGCAAATGGGGTTACGTCTTTCTGCGCTGGCGGAACAGTGCGGCTAACGGCAGGGGGCGGGACTTCCTGGCTATGGAGCAATGGGGCCGAGACACAATCAATCGACGTGAATGCGAGCGGCACCTTTACCGTGCAGGTAACGGATGCCAACAAATGCACGAGCTTGCCTTCTGACCCTGTTCAGGTGACGGTGACCCCTGCCATTACCGGCAACTCGCTCACCAGCGGCGATCAGCTGATCTGCTCCGGCACTGCCGCTTCTCAAATCTCGGGTCCGGCAGCGGGCGGCGGCACGGGCAGCTTCACCTACGAGTGGGAGAGCAGAACTTCGGAAACAGCAGCCTACACGAAGGTAGCCAACAGCACGAACAGCACTAGTTACTCGCCTGGCGTTTTGACGGCCACAGGCAGCACAGCCACCATCTGGTACAGGAGAAAGGCCATCTCGGGTAACTGCGTGAGCTATACGGACCCGGTGAAAGTGACGGTTACACCGGTTATCACAAACAGCATTTCTGGTACTCAGGAGTACTGCCACAACGCGCCAGCTAGTGCGCTGGGCGGGGCAGTGTCAGGAGGTAACGGCAGCTACACTTATAAGTGGCAGAGCAGCCCGAACGGCACCGATACTTGGACGACCATCCCTAATGCAGGCAATGCGAGCTTCGCCCCCCCGACAAGCACAGTGGGCACCGTTTACTACCGGCGGCTCGTGACTTCAGGTGGTTGCGCAGACAAGCCAAGCAACGCCCTGCCCGTAACTGTTAACTCCGTTATCAGTGGCAATTCTATAGCAGGTACACAGACCGTTTGCTCAGGCGTAACTTTAGCCCCTCTTGGGCAGACTTTAAATACTGCTGTATCGGGTGGAGCCACTCCGTACAGTTACCAATGGCAGGTTAGTACAGATAACAGCAACTGGGATAACATTCCTACGAATGGTAATGCCGCTTCTTACACTCCTCCCGTGCAGACAGTAACTTCGCCAACTATTAAATATTATAGAAGAGTTGTTAATGGCGGCGGTTGCTCAAACACTAGTGGAACGGTCTCGGTTACAATCAATCCACTGCCAGATGCCTCTTTCTCCGGTGTTATGAATGGGCAAATCCTTTACACGGAAGCGATTTATGCGGGGCATACGGAGCCTGGTAAAGTCACGCTAACACCAACAGGAACAACGGGTGGTACTTTCTCTATTGTAAATCCAGCAAACACTAGTGGCTTATCAGGAAATGTCCTCAACTTATGCGCTGCGCTTGGTACAGCTACTGAAAAGACAATAACAATTAAGTACGCGGTTACCTCCCCAAATAACTGTACTGCTACAGAGGAGAAGACCATCACGATAAAAAAGTCTGTTTACATAGCAGTGATAGAGGCTGACCCGTTTCCTTTATGTCAGGGCCAACTTACCTACTATACCGCGCGTGTTTATCGTGATCCGGTTATTGTGTTCCCTTATAAAGAGGATCCTACAACAATAACAGGGGATAATCCGACAGTTACTTATAACCCGGCTTATAATCCGTACTTGCCTGCCTGGGCTACGGATGTGCATAAACAGGCGCCACACAAGTATTTCCAACCTAGGGTAATAAGTGGCGCCGAGATCAATACCAGTGCTAATCCTGAGCTAGTCTTTAGTTATCAATGGAAATCGGACGGAACGTCCGTAAGCAATAACAGTAAAACCATTAGCAACGCCAGGCAGTCTAACGTAAATTACATTAGTGCTGAAATTACCTGGGTTCAATCAATTTGTGGCTCCCCAACGACCTTAAAGATCAACTCGTTGTCCAACCCGTTTTATCTTGCTGATTTAGGTGGCGTACAAATATCTGTTACCGCATCTCCTACAGTTATCTGTGCCGGTGGTTCAACAGTTTTTAAGGCGGTGGGGGCAGGCCTCAACTGGCTCCAAGGTGATGCGGCGTTTACCTGGATGTTGACAAGAGGTAACAACACCTATACTATAAAGACTGTACAAGGTACCAATAGCAACTTAGAACTTACAAGCAATGAAATAAAAGCTGCTTTAGCAACACAAGGGGTGACGCCTTCCGACTTACAAGACAGGGACCAGGTTTACGTTAACCTGAAGGAGCTTGTGAAGGGGCAGAGCAAGTGCTTAGGAAGTGATTTAAGTAATTCAGTTGAGATAAGAGTAACGCCGTTGCCAACGCTTATGACGGTAACAGGTGGCGGTGAGTATTGTGCTGTTACGGGCGCTACGGGAGTACCAGTAGGGCTGAGCGGATCACAGACAGGGGTGAGTTACCAGTTGGTTCGCACAGTGAGTGAGACAGCAACAAATGTTGGGAACCCCATAACAGGTACAGGTAGTGCTATAAGCTTCGGGAACCAAACTATAGCTGGTGCCTACACGGTGCAGGCTACAACGATAAGTAACAGTACAAGTAATCCTCCGGTTGCAGCCTGTCCACGTACGATGACCGGTAGTGCGGTAGTAAAGACAAACCCGCTACCTGCGGTAAGTGTTAACAGCCCAGCTACTTGTGCCGGAGTCCCTGTAGAAGTAAAGGCTACGGTGTCAAACGGTACAGCTCCTTTTTCTTATAACTGGACCGTTCCGGATGGCGTCTCTAAACCAGCAAACACTGTTTTTGCTTTTCAGACGTTGGTAGCTGGTACTTACAGTGTGGTGGTTACCGACAGCAAGGGGTGCTCTAGTGCATCTGGCTCAGGCACCGTGACTGTAAATCCTTTGCCAACTGTGGAGGTTAATAGCCCTGCAGTTTGTGCTGGTTCTATAGCCAAAGTCACCGCAGAGGCAAAGGGCGGGGCAGGATCTTACTCCTATACCTGGACAGTGCCGGACGGCTGGTCTGGTAGCCTTCCGACTTCAGCGAGTTTCGATACGACAGTGCCGGGTACCTATACTGTGAAGGTGACAGACAGTAAGAACTGCTCAAGTAGCGCAGCGGCTACGAGTACAGTAACAATAAACCAGATCCTCAACACAACAGGAATAATACAGGCAAAGAATGAGAATGGGGCAATAACAGCTAGTAATCCTATTAAGATTGGCGGGACAGTAACCTTTACTGCTGCTCTGGACATAAGTCAAGCGGCTGCTTCCAACGCAAATTATACGTGGTATACTAGAAGCAATGGAGCTCTGGAGTGGACGCAATACCCAACAGACCTTAGAACAGAATTTATCACAATAAGCCCAGTGCCGGCAGAGCCATTTGATGTAAGAGTAGATGTGAAACCAAACAACGACGGCGTGAACTGTTACAGCAATCTGACTATGACAACAGTTAAGATCACGCCGCTCCCGGTAGAGCTGATCTACCTGAACGCAAGCAGGCAGGGCAACAACGTGGTGCTGGACTGGGCCACGGCCTCGGAGGAGGGCAACGCGGGCTTCGAGGTGCAGGTCTCCGAGGACGGCTTTAACTTCCGGAAGCTGGCCTTCGTGGAGACCAGGAACGGCAACTCCAGCTTAAAGCAGGTGT
>NZ_FZOQ01000038.1 GCF_900188175.1 Pontibacter ummariensis
GAATCGCAGAATTGCTACTCGATATGAAAAGCTAGCTGTCAGCTTCATGGCTATGGTGAAGCTGGCTTTCATTAGATTTTACCTGAAAAAGTATTTATCAGACACAGCCTAATAAACAGCCATTTATTTTGAACAAAATTAATAAAATATAGTATTAAAATTCTAGAGACATGTGTGGCTAAATAAAGGGAAATAACAATGGAAGTACTAGCAGAAGATCGTGTGGCAACGCTTCACAGAATTGTGCGTGCCTATGTAGCAGAAGGCCTCGCAAAAGGAAATTTTGATGCTATTCCCTACCATGAAGCGGTAGAGCTTCGGGCACCTCTTTGTCCGGGAGGCTCAGCCGTACCATTAAAGGGCAGGGAGCAACTTCGGGAAGTCTGGTGGAAGCCCCTGCCTGACTTGGTGGAAGCCTGTGAAGTGGTGGACAGTTTCGTAAATACGGAGCAGACGGCGGCGGCAGTTGAGTTTTATTGTTACCTGCGGGCGCCTAAGGTCAAGCTGCGCATCATGGATCGCTTTCAGATAGACGAGCAAGGACGAATTACGGCACAGGAAAACTTCTTTGACCCGAGGGATGTCACCCATCCAGGCTGGCAGCAGTAGGCAAAAATGAAAAGACAAGAAATACGAGATGTTGGTATGGCCGCATGCAGCACAGGGTTGTCCTCGAAAGCAGATAAACAAGGGTAGCAGGATTTGTTGCCTCGCAAGGGGCCTAAAGGCTAACACTAAAGAAGCACCCGGTATGCCAGCCCAATGAGCAGGGTCTCCAGTAACAGTAGGGAGGCGTTGCTCATTGGGCTGTTCTGTTTAACAGGTCTTGGTGTCACTGCTACTAGCTACTGTTGCTGCTCTGTTGCCTTCTTAACGGCAGGGGCTACCACCGTACCTAACAGCTCTATCGCGTGCATCACCTGTTTATGGGGCATCGTACCTACGCTGATGTGTAACAGGAATCGGGTATTCCCAAACAGCTCATAATTAAATAAGATTTTATCTATTACCTGTTGAGGGCTTCCTACGAGCAAAGAGCCTTCCGGAGTGCGCATCATGTCGTACTGCTCCCTGCTCATGGGAGGCCATCCCCGCTCACGCCCGATCTTGCTCATCAGGTAGGCATAAGGCTCGTAAAATTCATCAGCCGCCTGTTGCGAATTGTCGGCAATATAACCGTGCGAGTTGATAGCCAGCTGCCGTTTTGCAGGATTGTGCCCGGACTCCTGGTAGGTTTCTTTGTAAAGGTCCGTAAAAGGGACAAAGCGCTCCGGCATCCCCCCGATAATGGCCAGGGCCATCGGTAGTCCTTTGCTTGCTGCCCGTACTACTGATTCCGGTGTGCCACCTACTGCCACCCAGATGGGCAGCTCCTCTTGGTATGGTCTGGGGTAAACGCCGCGGTTATCTATCGATGGTCTGTGTTTCCCCTTCCAGGTTACCCTTTCACTCTTGTTTAATTGAATGAGCAGGTCCAGTTTTTCGGAGAAAAGGGAGTTGTAATCTTTCAGATCGTTACCGAAAAGCGGGAAAGACTCTATGAAAGAACCACGGCCCGCCATGATCTCTGCCCTGCCTTTCGAGAGCAGGTCTACATGGGCAAAATCCTGGAAGACACGGATAGGGTCGTCTGAGCTCAGCACGGTTACGCCGCTGGAGAGCTTGATGCTTTTGGTTTTAACGGCTGCCGCAGCCAGAACAACGGCGGGAGAAGAAACAACAAAATCAGGGCGGTGGTGCTCCCCAATGGCAAACACGTCTAGCCCGACCTGGTCCGCAAGTTCTATTTCTTCCACCAGGTTCATCATCCTTTCATGGGAACTAAGCAGCTTGCCTGTAGCGGGATCAGGCGTGTTTTCTACAAAGGTGGTAATTCCTATTTCCATAGTCAGTCTGTTCAGGGTTGTATACAAGCACAATAATATATTGTAACGGAAGCAAAAGCCAAATGGCCCTCCTTTTTCTGATCCTCTTTCGTGTTTTTGGTGTCCTGAGACAAGTACGTGAAAGGCTTAAGCTACCTGTACAGCCCTGCTTCACTGTTTCCGAGAGAGGTACTGGCAAGAATGTTTCCAGTAGCATATTGTTAGGAAAGTTCGAAATGCGGGTTTCCTGGCTGTGTAGCCTTAGCTTGTCTGAGAGAGGTGGAGGAGGATAAACAGTGGATGATGTGTGCCGGGCCGTTGATAGTCAAAAGAAACTATCGCGGTAACATACTGCAGAAATTACTAGAAATTAATATCTTGTTGTAGGAGGCAGAAGTTATGTTGGTCTCTTTGCTTTTCTTACACTGAAACCTGTTTTTTATGAAAAACCTGTGCACCGCCCTGCTTTTAACCCTAGCGCTTTCAGCACATGCGCAGACAAATTCCATCCAGAAGTCGAAGCCCTTATCGGAGGGGGCACCGGAAAAGGTTGGTTTATCCCCCGAACGCCTGGGGAGAATAGATGCCATGCTGCAGGAAGCCGTCGCGGAAGGGGATGTACCCGGCGCCGTTGCTTTAGTAGCCCGTAACGGGAAGATCGTCTACTATAAAGCCTTTGGCATGGCAGACAATGCGTCGGGACGAGAACTGAAGCGGGATGATATTTTCCGGATCGCCTCGCAAACCAAGGCCATAACGGCCACTGCCGTGATGATGCTGTGGGAGGAAGGGAAGTTTCAACTGGATGACCCTATCTCCAGGTATATCCCGGAGTTCAAAAGTCCACAGGTCCTGAAGGGTTTCCATTACAACGATACGAGCTATACCAGTGTGCCGGCTGCCAGCGAAATTACTATTCGGCAGTTGCTTAACCATACCTCTGGTTTAGGGTACGGAGCCATAGACGGGGATGAGCGCATGAAGATGATCTACCACAAGGCGGGGGTGACCGACCTGTTTACCACAGAGAACATCAGTATTGAGGAGAGTGTCAAAAAGCTGGCGAAGCTGCCCTTGCACCACAACCCCGGCGAAAAGTTTACATACAGCGAAGGATTGGATGTGCTCGGGTACTTTGTGGAGGTGATGTCCGGAATGCCCTATGACGAGTTTCTAAGAAAACGCTTGTTCGAACCGCTCGGCATGAACGACACCTGGTTTTACTTGCCAGCTGATAAAGAGAAACGCTTGGTATCGGTGCAAAGACCGGAGAATGGGACGTGGCAACGCTACCCGGTTACTTTTTATGACCCGGACTACCCAATTAAAGGCGCAAGACGTTTCTTTTCAGGTGGGGCCGGGCTCTCGAGTACGGCAAAAGATTATGCTACCTTCCTGCAAATGTACCTGAACGGAGGCGAACTAGACGGGAAACGCTACCTTAGCCGCACTACGATTCAGGCAATAATGGGTAACCAGATAGGGGACCTTTGGAAAGGAAGTGGACAACATTATGGCCTCGCCTTCGAGGTTCAGAACCAGAAAGGGCAGGACATGGGAGGCAAGGGCAGTGTGGGTACCTTCAACTGGGGCGGTTACTTCAATACCCAGTATTTTGCAGACCCGAAGGAAAACATTATCGGCATCTTAATGAAGCAGACACAGGGCACAACGGCTGATGAGACAGGCTGGAAGTTCCGCCAGTTGGTGGGGCAGGCCGTGGATGATTGAGGTTCTCTAAAAATGCACCGGGCTGTTTAAGCAATATTTCCGTTTAGACAAGAAACAACAAAGGTTATTATGCTGGACCTCGTCATAGAAGCCCGTAAAGCATCCATCGGGCCGGGGATGGACGTGCGAAGGATTCTCCCATTCCGCCTGCGCAGGATGGTAGGCCCTTTCATTTTTATGGACCATGCCGGGCCGGTGGATGTACCGCCCTCCTCAGCCACTTCCATGGATGTACTGCCGCATCCGCACATCGGCTTGTCCACTGTGAGTTATTTATTTGGCGGCCAGGTTACGCACCGCGATAGCTTAGGTGTGCAGCAGGTTATACGTCCGGGAGAGGTAAACTGGATGACGGCTGGCAGCGGCATTGCGCACTCGGAGCGGTTTGAGGACCCGGCGGCACTGGCGGGCGGTAAGTTGGAGATGATCCAGACCTGGGTGGCCCTTCCGGAAAAAGACGAAGAAGCTGCTCCGTCCTTCAAAAACTACACTTCCCAAGAACTACCCATTTTTACGGATACCGGGGTGTGGATGCGGTTGATAGCGGGTAATGCTTTTGGTTTGAAGAGCCATGTACATACCCACTCTCCGATGTTTTATCTGCATGTGATACTGGATCAGGGAACACGTTTTGGGCTGCCCACCGGGCATACAGAGCGGGGCATTTATATAGCCAAAGGAAGTGTGGAGTTTAGTGGGAGGACCTATGCAGCGGGGCAAATGCTGGTCTTTAAAAAGGGAGTAGGTCCTGTGATTCATGTGAAAGAAAACACAACATTAATGCTGTTGGGCGGAGAACCGCTGGGAGAACGGTTTATCTGGTGGAACTTTGTATCCTCCCGGAAAGAGCGAATCGAACA
Source organism: Pontibacter ummariensis (assembly GCF_900188175.1). GTDB lineage: Bacteria > Bacteroidota > Bacteroidia > Cytophagales > Hymenobacteraceae > Pontibacter > Pontibacter ummariensis. The sequence goes on from NZ_FZOQ01000038.1 coordinate 4,457, forward strand.
GGCCAAGGCCGACTGGAAGGAGGGGCGGATTCTCCTGCCTCCTACAGATAACCTGGAGTTTGTGCCGCTTCCGGAGGATCGCTCCCGGCCAGCCGGTAGTCCTTCTCCCCAGGCGCTTTCCTAGGTTAAATGTAGCAAAAGAAGTACTTTGAACGAGAGACTGTAGTTGGCAGGTCATTCTTTTTCTACGCTGGCGTTTTAAAGTGGAGGTCTCACAGGTCATGCGTATACTTCTGCCAGCGTAGAAAATACTGGTTTCCCTTAGTACAACAGTTCATGCTCTAAGCCCCTTTACCTCCTAAGCCAGGTACTGCAAGGACGAAGCTTCCAGCTTCAGAAGTAAAATAATCAATCGCTATTCTATCAGCCTATCTTCTATACGCCCATCCTGGTAACCAACAATTAACCTGGAAACCATGGGTTGGAGGAACAAACCGCTTTCCACTACCCCGGGAATGCGTGCTAACCGATCATGAAGCGAGGAAGGGGCAGTGATCGTAGGGAAGTTGCAATCGGCAATTAAGTTGGAATTATCCGTAATAAAATCTTTCCCGTCTTGTTGGCGGATGCTCGTTAAGCAGCCCAGGCTGCTTAACTGCCCTAAGGTCAGTTCTGCTGCAAATGGTATGATCTCCACGGGCAAAGGAAATTCCCCTAGTGTATCCACTAGCTTTGTTTCATCCACCACCACTATAAAGTGGCGGCTGTTATAAGCAAGGATTTTTTCCCGTACCAGGGCACCACCACCTCCTTTTATGAGGTTTACCCCGGCGTCTACTTCGTCTGCGCCATCTATCGTTACATCAATAAAGGAGAACGCTGAAAAATCAGTTACCGGTATGCCTACTTCCTGCGCTAGTTGTTCTGATGCCACAGAGCTAGCCACCGCCCTGATTTCTAGTCCGGCTCTGACTTTCTCTCCCAGTGCCTTAATTGCCCAACTGGCTGTAGAGCCAGTGCCAAGGCCTACCACCATGCCGCTTTCTACGTGCGCTACGGCTTTTTCTGCTGCTAATCTTTTTGCTTCCATGGGTACCGTGCTATCGGGTTGTTGTAGCGTTCTGCTACTGTTGCTGTCTGTTTGGATACTTACGGTCATTTTGGTGCAGGGTACAGGTGCCTTTTTTAAGGCTTTTCTGTCCTATACGGCTAGGTCGGCTGCCGCCACAGAACTATTAGGGAAACTTGCTTAGCGGATATGGGTAGGCACCGCCAGGAGATTTCCGGACTAGCTGAATTTGGCGTAGTCCTTCGGTTGAAAAGTACTATTATACATACCTACGCCTGGCGCTTTGCACATGCTAAGGGAAACAGGAGACAGCCAAAGACTCCTTTTAGAAAAGCAAGAATTAAATGTCCTGCCTTACTTTATGAATAAGGCAGGAGGGCCACGGAATGGGTACTTTTTGTTTTTACCGCGAATAAAATTTTTAAAAGTTTAGGCTGAATTACTGAAAACAGCAGCTTATATTAGAGCTCATTTTCGGTTGGTGGTTTCAGGTATGGCCTTTCTAAGAGTACAATTTCTTTTGCTTAAGTGCATCGTAGTGTCTGTTTTATGTTTTATCCCGCTTTCTTGTCAGGAATCGGGTACTGGTAGTCTGCTTGGCAGTTTGTTGATCGACAGGGACAGCAGGCAGGAGGTAGCCATTCCGGCTTCGTTTACCCCGGCCAGTGCCGAGAAACTGGGGCATCAGGTCGACTCCATCTTTACTTATTTGCACAAGCGAAGGGGCTTTAACGGCACGGTGCTGTTTACAAAGTATGACCAGGTGATTCATAAGAAGGCCTATGGCTACGCCGACTTTTACCGTAAAGACAGCCTGACCACCGAGACGGCTTTTCAGCTGGCTTCGGTGTCCAAGCAGTTTACGGCTATGGCCATCATGATGCTGAAAGAAGAGGGCGAACTGAACTACGACGACAGCGTGCAGCAGTACATTCCGGATTTCCCCTATAAAGGGATTACCATCCGTAATTTGCTTACCCACCGGTCTGGCCTGCCGAACTACACGTATTTCAGCGATGAACTTTGGCCTGACCGTAAAAAGGCGATAACCAACGATGACGTGCTGAACCTGATGGCGGTGCATCACCCCCGGATCTTTTACAAACCAGATACGCGCTTTGACTACAGTAACACAGGCTATCTTTTGCTGGCCTCGGTGGTAGAGAAAGTCTCCGGGATGCCCTTTGCCGCTTTTATGCACGAAAACATATTCGAGCCGCTGGAGATGACGAACACCTTCATGTTCCATGACTTAACCGAGCGGACCGGAAAAGTAGCTACCGGCCATAACAGAAACAGAAACAAAAGGACCTCTGATTACCTGGATACCGTGCTGGGCGACAAAGGCATGTACTCTACGGTAGAAGACTTGTATAAGTGGGACCAGGCCCTCTACACGCAAAAACTGGTAAGGTGGGAAACCCTGGAGGAAGCCTTTACCGGCACCCGGACAGAAAAAAAGAAGAACGACGATGAGGATTACGGGTTTGGCTGGCGTATCAAACCCCTCGAGAATGGTGACACTGCCGTATACCACGCTGGCTTATGGCATGGCTATACCACCTACCTGTTACGAAACCCGAAAGACCACAGTGCCCTTATCATTTTAAGTAACCTGCCTAATGGCAGTCTGCAGTACTTAAAAGAGATCAGAAGCTTCCTGTACCCTGCCCAGCCTCTTACTGTCGCTGCCAAAATGAAGCAGGGGTAAGCAGCTGGTGACCGGTTATAAACGCGGATAGGTCAGTCGTGCATAAAAAGAAGAGCCTAACCTGCGCTAGGCTGCTTCCCATGCAGGCTTTCAGCCCAGCCAGGTAGGGAAGATTAGTCCTGCTTCGATCTGATAGCAAGACTGTTACCTATATTATGCGAGCGCACAAGGGCACCTCATGCCAGGAGCGCCAGGAATGAGAAATCTTGCTGATGTAGAAGCTGGTACAAGCCAGGTAATTAGCTATATTAGCGTAGTTCGATTCCTCAACACTACCTTATCCATACTATGAAAAAAGTAATTGTATTAGTCTTAGCGGCCTGTGCCCTAAGTTTGTCTGCCGGTGCCCAAAACCTGAAGCGCAGGCCCTTTCTGGGAGTGCAGATTGCCCCTGTTACAGACTCCTTGGCAACGGCCTATGGCATGACGTCTGCGGCAGGAGGCAGAGTGGTAGCTGTGATTCAGAACAGTACAGCCGCAGCCCTCCAATTGCAGCCCAATGATGTGATCCTTAAGATCAACGATACCAACATTCAGACTTTCATGGACGTGGTGGCGCAGGCCCGTCGTTTTACTACCGGTGAATCCCTGCGGGTGCACGTTATCAGAAATGGAAAGGCCTTGGTGTTGAAGGACAGGGTGAAGGAAATGCCCCGGGAGACAGACCCTAATGCAGCGGTTGTTTACGATGAGGTAAAAACAGCTCATGGCTATACCCGGATGATTGTAAAAAAGCCGAAGGGGAAAGGCAAATTCCCAGCGGTGTTCTTTTTGCAAGGCTATGGTTGCAACTCAGTCGACAACCTGCCCCCTCATGATCCGCAGCAGAAACTGATGGATGGCCTGGTGACCAAAGGGTATGCTGTCTTTAAAATGGACAAGCCGGGTGCCGGTGACAGCCAGGGCAGCGCCCCCTGCACCGAGATCGCCTATCCTGAAGAGCTGGCCGCCTTCTCGGCTGGCTTAAAAATGCTCAAGAACTACGATTTTGTAGATACCGATAATGTATTTTTGTTCGGACACTCCTTAGGAGCTAACACAGCCCCCATTATAGCCGCGGACTCCAAGGTAAAAGGCATTATAGCCTATGGCGTGGCGGGCAAACCTTGGTATGAGTACATGCTGGATGTGTTCCGGGAGCAGCGCGCGGCTGTGGGAGAGGACCCGGTGCAGATAGATGAGGACATGAAAGTGCTCGGGCCACTAACCTATGAGCTGATGATCCTGAAAAAGTCGCCGGAAGAATTGCTGAGGAACCCGGCCTACAAGCCGTACCTGGAGCAGAGCTTTGATTATGATGGCAAGGACCATCTGTTCACACGCCACTATTCTTTTATGCAGAGCATACAGGACACCCCTTACCACAAGGCCTGGCGCGACGCGGATACGAAAGTGCTGGTTATTTACGGTGGGGCAGACATAGCCTCTATCAGTCCGAAGAACTCGGAGTTGTTGGTTAGCGCAATCAATGCCATGCATCCTGGTTCGGCTACCTATCAATTCTTACCAGGTACCGACCATAGCTTTATCGAAGTAGGTACGACGCAGGACCTGTTGCGCCTGCAGCAAAGTGGGCAGTTTGGGGCTTACGCCCGCGAAAACTTTAACGCAGAACTGGTAGAGCAAGTGGATAGCTGGATAAAACAAACGAGGCAAAGCCCGCAGGCTGGCGGTAAGTAAAGTACAGGGCTTACTCCGTGCAGGGGAGTTAAAACAAAAGGGCTCTCTTCTGGAGAGCCCTTTTGTTTTTCGTGTTGAAACGGTAGGTAAATGGCACAACAGACAAAGCTGCCAGTACGAAATTATTACTTTTTGCAGGTCTACTTCTTTGCTTGTCATGATCACGGGGCAACCCTTCTGCTGTTACTCCTCTTAGATCTGGTTAGGGCTTATATCAGGTTCAGCTATCTGCAGTACCTTCTGCCGTGAAGGGATGCTGTAAAGGACGAGTCCGAAGACGACGAGCAACATGCCAACGTTCCCGATCCAGTTGGGCCATCGGATACCCAGCAGGAGTACTTCACCTATCACCGTGAACACTATCTCAATGGATTGTGTGGCTTCTACTGCTGCAAGGGAGGTAGCATCCAGCCGGGCCAGGTGCATGGCCCTGAAGAACAGGATGCAACCTATCACGCCGGAGCTAAGCGAGATCAGGAGCACAGTCAGGAGCTGCTCCTGGCCAGGGAGGCCTGCCTGCGAATAGCCGTACCCCATCATGATAAGCTGAAAGGGAAAGCTGCCCAGCGCTGTTCCTGCTACCCGCTGGATGGCGTTGAGTGGATGCTTGCTTTCTTCCACATAAAGCAACAGCTTTCGGTTGGCTAGCGGCCAGGAAAAAGCAGCCAGCATCACCAGGCCCACGCACCACCACAACTGCTGCTGGCTATAGCTGCCATTCTTTTGGCTCCACTGCATACAGGCAATGCCCGCCATGATCAGGAGGGAGAGGAGCAGGGCTTTTACCGGTATTTTGGCGCGGTGGTCCTTGTACAGGAAAGGGGATAGCAGGATACCAGCTACGATGGTAAACTGGAAAGCCCCTGCCACCAGCCAGCCCGGGCCAAAGGAAGCTGCGAAGGTCAAAAAGTAATAGGATAGCCCAAAAGCCACCCCACCCCATACAAGCCACACCTGCAGGTTTTGCCGCATCACCCACAACAGGTGCTTTAATTGCCCCTGTGCCGAAAGCAGCAGTACAAGCAAAAGCATGAGGAAAAAGGAGCGCAAACCCGTTGTCCAGGCCCAGTGCCCGCCCTTTGCCGAGAGGAAGCTGTTCAGGACATAGGTAGCACTGAAAAACACGCAGGCCAGGGAGCCAAGGGCAATCGCTTTTGTGTTGCTGTTTCTTTGCATTGTTTCGTTCTTTCTGCAAAGCTACAGCAGTGCCCTAATCAGCTAACAGGACTTTCTGCGGCAAGAATGGCACTTTCAGAACCTCCGCTTCTTATTTGTGTGGGGGTAAGCCCTGTCATCCTTTTAAAGAAGCGCACGAAGTAGGAAGCATCCTCGAACCCGAGCTGATACGCAATCTCTTTTACGGACAAGCTGCTGAAAAATAACAGTCGCTTGCTCTCTGTTAGTAGCCGCTCATGCTGCATATCGGCCACCGTGGTGTGCAGGTATTGACGGCAGAGACTGTTCAGGTGTTTTGGGGTAATGTCGAGGGCACTGGCGTAAAAGCCAACGCTGCGATGTTCCCGGTAATGCTCCTCTATCAGACTGCTGAGGCGGTACAGGCGCTCGCTGTGCCGGGTGGGCGTCAGTTTGTTTATTTGCACCTGGCACTCCCGGAGCAGGTACTGCAGCAAAATATAGAGGTAACGCGAGAGGATGCCCATGTTCGGCTGTGGCTCCTGTAGTTCCTTGATCATCAGGGTTATGAGCTCCCCAAAGATTGTCTTCAGTTTGTCCTGCAGGTCCAGGTAAGGGTGCTGGTATACAGCGCTGAAAATGACGAAAGTATCGTGCGCCCGCATGCCTGTCTCCTGCAAAAACCTTTCTGAGAACGACACCAGCACGCCTTTCTCCTGTTTCGATTGCCGCTGGTGTGCCTGCCCGGGCCGAAGTAAAAACACCCTGTCGGCCTGCAAAGGGTAGCGCTGGAAATCAATGAGGTTATCGCCACCTTTCGTCTCCTGCACATACATGATCATGTAGGCATCGTGGCTGTGCGGCACTTCCGACAGCTCGCTGGCGTAAGTTTCCAGGGGCATAATGGTTAGGGCCTTTTGGTTTAGCAGGTCCTGTATAGGGAGCGGTTTTGTTTCGGCGCGCTTCATGCTAAATAAACTAAAAAGAGGGGTTCCAGGGTTGGCTAAAACTACTTGTGAGCGGCTCTGAACTGCTCTGGCGTATAGCCCGTGTGCTTTTTGAAGAAGCGGAAAAAGTAGGTGTTGTCGAAGTACCCTAGTGCTGTCGCTATTTGCGAGGCCGTTAGCTCGGAGTGTACCAATAGCCTTTTAGCTTCCAGTAAGGTGCGGTGTTGTATAAGTTCAATGGTCGTTTTGCCTAAGGATCTTTTACAGGTCTCGTTCAGGTGCTTTGAGGTAACATGCAAGCGGTCTGCATAAAACCCTACAGGAGCATGTTCCTTGTAATGCAGGTCAATCAGCCTTTCCAGGTGCTGTAAAAGAGCATGCGCTGTGCCCAGCACTTCTATTTTGTTTTCCTGAGCCTGATAGATCCGTGCCAACTCAATCAGGAGTACGTCCAGGTACCGGCTGAGCATCTCGTCTTTCATCAACTTCTGGTCCTGATGCTCTTGCATCAGTAGATGCAGGCTTCTCATAAGCCTGCTTTCGTCTTCCCGGGCAAGGATAAGAACGGGCTTGTACAGCAAGGCATTGAAGAAGGGGAAATCAAACAGCTTTCGATGGGGATGCTCCCTGGCATAAAACTCCTGAGTCAGGAAGATGACGAAGCCATCCGCATCATTGGACAGTTTCCAACTGTGTACCTGGCCCGGAATCATAAAGAAGACGGTACCCGGCTTTACCTCATATTCCTCGAAGTCAATGGTATGGGTGCCGGTACCCTGCGTTACGAAAAGGAGGATATAGAAATCATGCTTGTGCGGCTCCCGGATGAACAGGTGCTCCTGCAAATGGCTGGAGAAGGAACTACAATAGAAGTATTGCTCTTTCTGGGCCCGTGCATTGAAGTCCTGAATCTGGTAAATAGGTAAGTGTTCCTTCTGCATAAGCGCTTTTTACGGAGCCCAATTTAGTAAATGGAACACGAAAAGGCGCCGATAAAACACCTGAGACCCCAAAGACTTCTAAAAAGTACAGTAAATAGGGCCTTTTGTCCCGTAAGTAAAGGGAAGGGGATCCGTATCTTTGTCGCTTGAAAAAAGGAAAGCAAATGAGCCAGAAAAAATCATTGTTGTATGGCATTGCAGCCGTGAAGTGCCCCAGGTGCCGGGAGGGAAACATGTTCCCCGAAGGTACCCTGTATAGCACTAAGTTTGCAGACATGCACGAGCACTGCCCTTGCTGTGGGCAGTCTTTTGAGCCTGAACCAGGATATTATTATGGTGCCATGTATGTGAGTTTCGCCATTAACGTGGCTATCTTTTTAGTTTCCCTGTTTCTACTCTACCAGTTTATGGAAGAAGTAACCATGGCCATGATGATCGGGGTAGTGGCTGTTGTAGTGGTAGGCTTTCTACCGATCATCTTCCGCTTATCGCGGGTGCTGTGGATCAACATCTTTATCCGGTATGAAGGCCCCTGCAACCAGATTCCCAAGAAAGTGCATTAGTAGCTTTGTGAACACTTTAGACTAGCAAAGCCCTCCAGTAACAAGGAGGGCTTTTTTTATGCTCACATAACCGTGTTCTTTTTTAAAAAACGTTTCCGATCGAACCGGATAATCCTGTTTAGTAGACGGAATAGACATTTGGTATAGGACAGGGCCGCTGGAGTGGTCAAATCAAACAAGTAAACAAAGCCGTACTCAAGCGTATACAGGGGGTAAGAGCAACGGGTTAACCTTCAGAGCTTTTGAGGGGTAGGGAGTATGCACCATCACGCTGTGGAATTCGAACAGGAGAAAACCCATGCTCGCTAAGGCTCGTGCCTTCTGTATAGAAAGCCTTATCTGCTAACGAAATTAAGGAAGTATTGGAAAACAGCACCCCTGCAGACAGTCCAAGCAAAGACCGGGCACGCGCTATGCCTGGCCTTTTCACCCTATGCTGCTGTACTATCCTGTGGTTAACAGCTTGTTCCCGCAAGGTGGCCGAAGTGCGTCTGCCTTATGATACCCCTGAAACTTTCTCCCTGGCCGGCGAGACCGAGGTGCCGGACCTGTGGTGGCTGGCCTTCGACGATCCCTTGCTTCATATGCTGGAAGACTCCGCCTTTGCGTCCAACCTGCCTTTGAAGATCGCCTGGTACCAAGTGGCGGAGGCTGAGGCATTGGTAGACATTGCCTCGTCGGCAAAGGTGCCTGATATATTCCTACAGCTCCAAAGCGGAATTAGCCGCCCGGAGCCGGACTTTGTAGGAGGAGAGAATACGCAGCTCTCTTTAAGGGCCGGCTACGAGGCAGATTTGTGGGGGAGGATCAGGTACAGCGTTCATGCCGAGGAGTACCGGTTTATTGCCAATTACTACGACTACAGAACTGCGGCCGTCACGCTTTCGGCAGAGGTAGCCCTGGCGTGGTACAGGCTGAAGGCCACGAACATACAGCTTCAGCTGGTAGAGGAGCAACTGGAAACGAACGAACAGGTGCTGGCCCTCATCAGAAACAGGTTTGCCAGCGGACAGGTAAGGGGAGTCGATGTGCTGCGGCAGCAGCAGCTTATCGAAAGTACGAGGCAACAGGAGATAGCCCTTGAGCTGCAAAGAGAGTTGCTTGAAAATCAGCTGTCCATACTGCTTGGTCAGGCCCCCGATGCGCTGTTGGAAGCGCCCGCAGAGTTGCCTGCGTTACCGCCGCTGCCCCTCACGGGCATCCCTTTACAGCTAGTGAACCGGAGGCCTGATGTGCTAAGTGCTTTTTACAGGCTACAATCTGCCGACAGGGAAGTGGCTTCGGCCATCAGCAATAAGTACCCGCGGCTGAACTTCTCGCTGAACGCGGCGGTCAGGTCCAACTCCTTAACCGGTTTATTTGAATCACAGGCTATCTCGCTGGCCAGTAGCCTGCTGGCACCCGTATTTTATGGAGGAAGGCTGAGGGCGCAGGTAGACCGTGCGGAAGCCGTGCGGCAACAGTTGCTGTATGATTATGGGCAAACCGTCCTGCTGGCGTTCCAGGAGGTAGAAAATGCATTGATCCGGGAAGTAAAACAAGTGCAACGGATCGAAGTAATTCAGGAGCAGGTAGAGCTGGCAGAGAAAGCCTTTGGACAGCTGCGGATAGAGTACCTCAACGGCACAATCCCTTACCTCGACGTGCTGGTTACCCTCAACCAGCAACAACAGCTCCGCCGGGACCTTGTGGAGGCGAAACTAAACTTGCTGGAAATAAGAATAGCCCTTTACCGGTCGCTGGCAGGTGGTTTTGAAACAGAGTTGGAAGAGCTGATGGAGGAAGAACTAGAGGAAGAGCTGGAAGAGCTGTAGCGCCGGCTGTAACTAAACGATTCACGCAGATGACTAAAAAGAAAACCATCCTAATCAGTGTAGCTGTGCTGCTAGTAAGCGCTGTGGTTACCTTGTTTGTGTTTATGACGGAGCCAGAGGCACAGCGCGAGGCGGCCACTAAAAAGACGGCTATGCTGGTGGATGTGGTGGAGGTAAACAGAGGCGACTATACACCCACTGTCATCGCCACGGGATCCGTGCAGGCGGCGAAAGACATCACCTTAAGTCCGCAGGTAGGAGGGGAGATCATCAGCGTTTCGGAGAACTTCATCCCTGGTTCTTTTGTGAAAAAAGGAGAGGTCCTGCTTCAGATCAACCCGGCTGACTACCGGAACGTCCTGCAACTGAGGCAGAGCGACCTGCAGCTGGCCAGAACGGAGTTGAGCGTGGAGATGGGCCGGCAGAATGTGGCCCGGAAAGACTTTGAGCTGATCGGGGGCGACTTCTCTCCCGAAGACAAGGCCCTGGTGCTGCGTAAACCACAACTGGAGGCGGCCAAAGCCAATGTGGCGGCGTCAGAGGCTGCTGTGAGTCAGGCCCGGCTCGACCTGCAGCGGACCACCATCAGAGCGCCTTTTGATGCCCACATTATCAGTAGGGATGTCAACGTCGGCTCTCAGGTAGCACCTGGCGCTGTGCTTGGGCGGCTGGTCGGGATGGATGAGTATTGGGTCGTCGCTAACGTCCCCCTTTCTAAAGTGAACTGGCTCTCCTTTGCAGAAAATGAAGCGACAGGCGCCTCTGAGGTAAAGATAATAGACGACACCAGCTGGCCCGAGGGGGTGTACCGAAAGGGAAAGCTGTTCCGGCTGGTCGGGGCCCTGGAGCCCCAGACCAGGCTGGCACGCGTACTTATTGCTGTGCCGGACCCGCTGGCACGCATGGCCCGTGCTGATACCGTTCCGCCTTTGATGATCGGCACTTTTGTGGAGGCTCACATCGAAGCCCGGGAGATACAGGACGCCATCCGGCTCAACCGCGACTACCTGCGAAAGGATGAGACGGTATGGGTCATGGAAGACGGCAAGCTGCGCATCCGGGACGTGGAGATCCTGTTTCAGGATGCGGAGTACGCTTACATAAAGGAGGGCCTCTCAGACAGGGACCGGGTGGTTACCACAGACCTGTCGACAGTGGTGGAAGGGGCAGGCTTACGGACAGAAAAAGCGGGCGCACCTGCAGGAGCAGCCCAGCAGGATGAGGGAGTACAGGACTAAGCAGCATGGAGAAGAGAAACAGGCCAACCGAAGACACGCAGAAAGGACCCATCGCCTACATGGCGCGGAACCCTATTGTTACCAACCTCCTAATGTTTATGCTGATTGGGGGCGGGATCTGGACCATGTTCAACATTCAGAAAGAAGTGTTTCCGCAGTTTCAGCTGGACATAGTAGAGGTAAGTGTGGTTTATCCCGGTGCGGCCCCAACCGAAGTGGAGCAGGGGATTCTGCTTCCGGTGGAGGAAGCGATACGAGGCGTGCAGGGGATAAAAGAGGTAATCTCCACGGCCTATGAGGGCTCGGGCACCGTTACGGTAGAGTTGGTGGCAGGTACCGACAGGATGAAAGCCTATCAGGAAATTGATCAGGCCGTTAACCGGATACAGACCTTCCCGGATGATATAGAACAGCCCCAGGTAAGGCTACAGGACCAGCAGCGGGACGTACTGGGCATCGGGCTATATGGGGACGTGGATGTCTGGACGCTCCGCGTGTTGGCAGAAAGGCTGCGCAACCGGCTGCTGAGCAACAATGAAATCACCCAGGTAGAGATCGGTAACGTGCCTGACTTTATCACCCACGTGGAGATACCGGAGCACCGCCTGCGGGAGTACAACCTCACCTTGGGCCAAGTAGCCGACATCATCCGTCAGTCGAGTGAGGATGTGCCTGCCGGGGCCATCGAAACACAGGCAGGGGAGGTGTTGCTGCGCATGGAAGAGCGCAAGCTCTGGGCAGAGGAGTTCGGCAAGATCGATATTGTCTCCTCAGCGTCAGGCGCTACTGTGAAGCTGGCGGATATAGCCGACATAACGGATGGATTTGAAGAGGTTGGTTTTCACGGGCAGTTTAACCAGCAGAATACCGTAGACCTGGAAATCTACCGGATCGGGGACCAGTCTCCCCTGGAGATTGAAAGGGTCGTCAAGGACATTTTAAAGGACTACGAACAGTCGCTTCCGCCGGGGGTGAAAGTGCGCATCGAAAGCAACCGGGCAGAGGACTACCGCGAGCGCTTGTCGCTCTTAACGGAGAACGGCCTGCTGGCCATCGTGATCGTGCTAGTGATCCTCGGCCTGTTTCTGGAGTACCGGCTGGCATTCTGGGTGATGATGGGCATGGTGATCTCCTTTATTGGCGCCATGGTGTTCTTACCCCTGGTGGACATCAGCATCAACATGATCTCCATGTTTGGCTTTTTGATTGTGCTGGGCATTGTGGTGGATGATGCCATTGTGGTAGGAGAGAACATCTACGACTACCGGCAGAAGGGCTACAGTTACATGGACGCCGCCATCCTGGGAGCCAAAGACGTTTCTAAGCCGGTCGTCTTCAGTATCCTGACCACGATTATGGCCTTTATGCCCCTCCTCTTTATTCCGGGTGAAACAGGCAAGTACTGGTGGCCCCTGCCGGTGGTGGTGATCGTGATGCTGACGGTCTCGCTTTTTGAGGCACTTTTTATTCTGCCTTCCCATGTGGCCCACAAGCCCAAGGAAAACACCTCGAAGGTGGTACGGAAGCTGGAGCGGGGGCAGAAGTCCATTGCCGATGCCTTTAACCGCTTTGTCAGCCGCTTCTACAAGCCCTTCCTCGACCTTTGCCTGCGCAACCGCTACATTACCTTAAGCAGTGCCCTTGCCCTGTTGCTGTTGGTAGGTGGCTATGGCTACAGCGACCACATGGGCATGGTGCTGATGCCGGAGGTAGCAGCAGATGAAATTGAGGCGGCAGTCCGGCTACCGGTGGGCACAACGACAGAGCAGGCCGCCAAAGTAGCCCAGGAACTGTCCAACTCCACCCAGCGCATGTTTGAGGAGCATAACCTGTACGAAGTAGCGGAGGGAATCAAAACCAACGTGCGCGGGAAGAATTTTATAGACGTGGAGGTGGTCATGAAGCCACCGAATGAAAGAGACATGAGCGCCAAAGAACTGATCGCCCTGTGGCGTGATGAGATTGGCGACATTGAGGGGGTGGACCAGATCACCTTCGAGGCAGAAAGGGGACCAGGAGGTGCCCGCCAGGACATAAGCGTAGATTTGAGTCACACAGATATCAAAATGCTGGAGCGTGCGAGCCAGGCTTTTCTGGAGCGGGTAGAGGCTTTTGAGGAAACGCGCGATGTAAGCGACAATTACAACATGGGCAAAGTACAGCTGGGCTTTGAGCTGTTGCCTGAAGGCCGGAGCCTCGGGCTCACCCCATCCGGTGTCGGGCAGCAGGTGCGCGATGCCTTTTACGGAGCCCTGGCCATGCGCCAGTTGCGGGGCATCAACGAAACAGAGATCCGGGTGAAACTGCCCCGGGAGGAGCGGAAGGACATGCATAACCTGGAGGACTTTATTATCCGGGCACCGGATGGTACGGCAGTTCCCTTGTTAAACGTGGTGAAGGTAGCGGAAGGGGAAACATTTACCAATATTAACAGGAGAGACGGACGCCGGGTGGTGAACGTGGGCATGGATGTAGAGCCGGCAAGCGCCCAAACCCGCGTGCTAAAGGCCCTGAACGAGGAAGTGCTCCCACAGCTGCGCGCCGACTTCCCTGGTATTACCTGGACGTACGAGGGAAGCCAGGCCGAGATGAGGGAGTCCACGAATGCCCTGTGGTCCGGGTTTGTGATCGCCTTGCTCCTGATCTTTGCCTTACTGGCGGTGGCACTGGGCAGTTACGTGCAGCCCCTTATTGTGATGCTGGCCATCCCGTTTGGGGTGGTGGGCGCTGTGATTGGTCATATCATGCTGGGCTACGACCTGTCGCTGGTTAGTTTAATGGGCGTGATCGCCCTGTCCGGTGTGGTGGTGAATGATTCCCTGATCATGATCGATTATGCAAACAAGCACAGGGGAGACCTCTCCGCATACGAGGCCATTCATGAAGCAGGCACCAGAAGATTCAGGCCCATTGTGCTCACCACCCTCACGACCTTCGGCGGCTTAACCCCTATTATCCTGGAAACGTCCAGCCAGGCCTTTCAGCTGATCCCGATGGCCATTTCGCTCGGGTTCGGGATTATCTTTGCCACCTCCATTATCCTGGTTATTGTGCCTTGCCTGTACATGATCCTGGATGACCTTGTGAAGGTAGCAAAGCCGAAGTCGGACCTGGTCACAGCGAGCGAATAGAGAGGGAAAAATTTCTGCAGGCACCTAAGCCTGGGGCTCTGCGCAAGCCTTAAAAAAGCTTGCGTACGGCAACCACAATTTTCTCTATGATTGCTCCCAAGATCAAGCCTCCTACAGCGGAGACCAAAACCTTGGCCAGCCAGGCGAGCGCGGGCAGATGGGCCAGGGCCTCTTCCAGATTATGCAGCGCATGACTTGTAAAAGGGATGTTATGCGCTATGATTTCTGCACCCACCCACAACATGGCCGCCGTGCCGACATAGCCCAGGATGCTTAAAAAGTGCGGCATGAATTTTACGATACCCTGTCCGATCGCCCTGATGCGCTGATGATGGTTCTCTTTGGCCATGTGCAGCCCGATATCGTCCGCCTTTACAATTAAGCCTACGAACCCGTATACCGCCACAGTGATAAAAACAGCCACGGCCAGCATAACGGCAATTTGGGTAGCCAGGGGTTTGTCCGCCACAGTGGCATAGGTAATGGCCACGATCTCAGCAGAAAGGATCAGGTCGGTGCGGACCGCACTTTTAATCCTGGTCTTTTCCAGTTCTTCCGGTGTGATTACTTTCAGATCTTCCCCTTGGGTGTTATGCTCATCAGCATGGTGCCTGGCAAACATAGAATGGACTTTCTCATAGCCTTCAAAACATAAAAAGGCACCGCCCAGCATCAGGATTGGGGGAATGGCCCAAGGCGCAAAGAAGCCGAGGATCAGCGCCGCCGGGCTTAAAAGAACAACCTTGTTGATCAGTGACTTTTTAGCAATCTGGAAAATGATCGACAGCTCGCGCGAAGGATCGAGGCCCACCACATATTTGGGCGTCACGGCGGTGTCATCGATGACAATGCCGGACACTTTACCCGTTGTTTTGGAAACTTGTGCGGGAACATCGTCCAGGCTTGCTGCGCTAACCTTCACCAGGGCAGACACATCATCCAATAAAGCGAGAAGTCCTGTAGCCATTTTGTCTATGCTGCTTTAAAAAGGGGTAAATTTTTTTCGTTTCGCGGTGTCCAGGACCAGTGCTTTACTCAGGTAAGCCATGCCTTTTATAAATCGCCTACCATGCCCCGGTTAGTATCGGCAGGCACCTGTAGGGCTTGCCTGTGCTTTCTCAGCTGATGTAAGAACCAGCCGCCAGGCAATTGATCCTACCGCTTCAGCAGGCTATATTACAAAATATATTTATTACTCCACTTGAAGGCGCAATAATTCGTTCGAAGTTGAAACAACTGATGGACTGCATGCCTGATTTGCCTTGACGATGCTGCTGCCAAAAGGGCGTTACAAGTCATGGTTCAGTTAGGGCGAAAGCCGCCCTGTTATTTGCCCGGAAATGCAGGCAGCTTTAAGACAGGATAAGCAACCCACATCTGTGGGTTGTGTAACGGGAGTGCTCTCAAGGCGGATAAAACTCTCAATAGCTGACGCGTATAGAGGCTATGGTTTAAAGTAGCGAAACCCGTTCTTGCCCTCAGACATTCAGGCAGAAGGGTTTTCTGTTAGGACCGCTTCCTCTGTGGCTTTCTCTTTTTCTGATTTATTACTTTTACTAAAAGCATAGGCTGCCCAACGGGGAAACACAATGGCGCCGATCACCAGGTAGAGGTAATATGTAAGCAGGCGGTAGAGCAGGACGATAACAGTGGTAAAACCGCCTAAGAACATGCCAAAGAAGGCCGGGAAGGCAATCTCTGCAAAACCAGCAGCGCCCGGCGTTACCGACATCATCAAGATCACCTTGTACACAAGGTTCCGGGCAAACACGAGGAGATGCTCATCCGCCGACAGGTAAGTAAAGGCTGCGATCATACAACCGATGATCGTATAGCGAGCCGTCCAGACAAAGAAAGTAGAGACGCTTGCCCTTGCCCAATAGGAAAGGCTTTTGTTGCGCATGTGCCTGGAGGCCAGCAGCAGTTCATTGGCATGGTTAAGGAGGCTAAGGCGCCACCTTTTCATAAACTTTACCGTGCTAATGCGGATCAGTAGCCTCTTGATGCCTTTGGGGTTAAAGAACAGCGCATAGGACATTAAACCAGCGTAGAGGGAGACAAACACATAACTGACGATGATGGCTATCTCCAGGCTGCTACGCATGGTAGGGGTAAGCGCATCCAGGGCAGGCATGGCGGCCTCCTGCGCCAGCAGAAACACGACGGGCACTGCCAAAACAAAGTACAGGTTGTCCAGAAGAACCGTTACCATCACTTGGGCAATGGACTTCCCCAGCGGGATGTTCTCCTTGTACAGAATAAAGGCGGCCACCGTAGAGCCTCCTACAGCAGAAGGCAGCGCACAGGAGGCGAACTCCCAGAGCATAATCACTCTAAAGCTCTTTTTCCAGGACAAGACTTTATCGGTGATGTAATGAATCCGGTAGATGTAGCCCAGGTCGCGGATCAGGAGCACCAGCAGGGTGATACCCAGCCATGGCAGGCTTGCCTGCAGCAAAGTCTGCACCTGCTCCGGTTCATAGCTGCGGTACAGCATGTAGCCTACAACACCTAAGCCAAGTGCTGCCGGAAGCAGTATCCTGCGTGCAGAGAACTGCCGCTGCAGTTTTTGTTCATTTAAAGCCATCCTCTTTTCTTTCTGTTATTGTAGCTAAAAAGCTCTTTTCTTCTCCTGTACTGGCCTGATGCTGTGACGAACAGTTCCTGTGTGGAAAAACTGATCACGCTCCTCTGTCCCAAAAGTATACTGAAACGCTATTCGTTCTCATAAAGTGTTTTGCTTCGCATAAGTATTTTTACGGGAGAGCTTCTTATCCAGTAGCTTACTTTAACCAAACTTAGTGCCAGCTTAGGAGCTAAAAAAGCCTGTTACGCAGCGCTAGCTCTTTTCAGGAATCCTTTCTTTTGAAATGCTCGAGAGCACTAGGATAACCACCCTTTCCTGCGGAACCACAGGTAAATGCAGAGGGTCACCAATAACATAACGGCAACTACGGCAGGGTAACCGTACTTTTGCTCCAGTTCGGGCATGAATGCAAAGTTCATCCCGTAGATTCCTACAATAAAGGTGAGCGGCAGGAAAAATGCAGAGAAGATGGTGAGCACCCGCATGACGTCGTTTGTCCGTTGGGAGGATAGCGACAGATAGGTGTTGATCAGGTTGTTGGTGCCGTCGTTGATCTCGTCAAATTGCGTCTCCACGTGCACGTAAAGGTCCTTCAGGTCCTGCACCTCGGTCGGCTGGAATCCCTTTAGGTGCAAGTTGCTTAGGATCACTTCCGATAAGCGGAGTACGCGCCGGCACACAGTAGCTTTGCGCTTCAGGTGGTAAAGGCCTTTGGTAAGCGGGGGCATCCTTTGGTTCAGAAAAGTCTTTGCCTCATAGTAGTCGAGTTCCTCTGCCAAGTTGCGCGCCGGCTCCTCATAGGTCCTGAAGGTGGCCTTAATAAGCTTAATAAGTAAATCCGCGGATGCTCTGACCTGCCCTGTGTCTACGTATTTTTCTTTTACCTGCTGGATCAGGTCGGATGGGTTGCGGTGAATGGTGATGATGTATTTCTCAGAGAAGAAAATGGCGATTTTGTTCGTGAGTTCCTGTATGGTGTCCGCCTCAAGGTGCGCTTTCTGGTCATAAATGCGGGCAATCATAAAGGCCGTCTCCCCAATAGCCTCAAACTTTGGCAAGTGCTCCGGTTGCAGCGAATCTATAACAGAAGCGCGGTGCAAGCCATACTGCAGGGCCACCTCCTGCAACTCCTCCTCAGAGGGGCTTTCCAGGTCTATCCACTCCCAGTCTGCTCTTGCTCGTGGTGTTAACGTTCTTTTCATTAATTGTTGGTCGTAAGGTGCTGTAGGGTGCGCTCCAGCTAAAAAGCTATCTTAAATATGCGCAGGTAAGAGCGGAAAACAAGAAGGGACGAGTTAAATATTTGTTCCGGAACGGGCGAGGTGCCAGTTGGTGCAAACAGAAGAGCCAAAACTTACAGGAATAACAGAAGACGTTTGGATAGGTCTAACGCTTACGTTGTCTGAGCAAGTTGTACTGGTTAAGTGGGGCCAGGGGAGAGTTGGCTGATAAGCTAACACCAGAATACTTTCGGCAAGCATATTTGTACTTTTGGCTGCTATGGCACAAATCTACCCATGAAATAGCACTGCAGCTTAAAATTTAAGGGACGACATTCGCTACATCTTCCAACTAGTCTTATCTTTATGGGTTTGAAACACTTGTCTCAGGAGCGAAGGGGCCTTTATGGCTTCTGTCAGCTGCAGAGCTTACAATAAAGCTGTTCCTGATGCTGTTGTTTTATTACGTCTTATGAAAGGTTCTATATTCAAAGTACCTGAATTAGGTATGTGCTCGATGACAAATAGGGGGAATTAGCGCAGATGCGACTCTCAGGGTACAGCAGACGGTAATAAATTAAGTAAAACTTCTTTATAAAATTCAAAACAGGCGCTTAAGCCATACGCAGAAACCACACAATTCATGACTAAATGGTACACCGGTAAGCAGGCTCAGGCTGGGACGCTGCTTATCTTCTTTGCCCTGATTTACCTCATCAGGCTTTTGACGGCCCAGAGCATGGGTTTGATGCCACAGGATGCCTATTATTACTATTACGGCGAGCACATAGCCCTCTCCTATTACGATCATCCCCCCATGATCGCATATTTGCTGCGATCCTTTACAGAGTTGTTCGGGAAGAGCGAGGAAGTGATCAAACTTGCCGATTTTACGGTGACAGCCTTTTCCCTGCTTGCCTTCTATTTTCTGGCCAAGCAGTTCCTGTCAGCCCGTAAGGCGATGCTCACGCTTCTCCTGTTAGGGTCCACGATCATGATCACGAACCTGTCTATTGTGTCATTGCCTGATGTACCGCTTGTACTTTTCTGGACGCTTTCCCTGCTGCTGCTGTACAAGGCAATATTTACAGAAAAAGGATATTACTGGGCGATGGCAGGCGTTAGCATCGGCCTGTCTTTTAACAGTAAATACACGGCGGTTTTTCTCCTTGGTGGGCTGGTTCTCTTCTTACTGGCATCGCAGGAACACAGGAGGCTGCTCTTTTCAAGGAAACTGCTGCTAACCCTTGTGTTTTTTACGGTAACCATCTCGCCTGTGGTGATCTGGAACCTGCAGAACGATTTAGCTTCCTTCCGGTTCCAGTCGAGTAGCAGGTTCAGCACGATCGCGGCATTAAACCTAAGCCCGAAGTACTTCTTCGGAAACATTGGCCTGCAACTTTTGCTGCTCATGCCCGTGTTTTTTGTGGCCATGTTTGCTGTCTTCTGGAAACTGAGTAAGAAGGCTTTTATCCGAAGGAGCCTGCCGAACAGCAAAACACTGTTCCTGCTTTGTTTTTCGTTGCCGATCGTCGCTTTCTTTTTTGCCCTTTCTACCGTGTACCTCGTGAAGTCTAACTGGTTGATGCCTGCCTATATCGCAACGGCTATACTGGTGGGGATGTATCTTATGGAGAAACAGCTAAAGTATCATCTGGGTATATCCATTGTGCTGCATGTTATCCTGCTGATACAGGTGGTTTATTACCCGATACCGGTAAAATCAGACGACACCTGGTGGGGCTGGGAAAAGCTGGCCGCAGAAGTGAGTGCCCTGAAGCGCAATTATCCGAATCACTTTATTGTGTCGGATGACGGATATAAGACTTCTGCTGTACTCAATTTCTATCTTACAGAGGACGTGTACGCGGGTAACGTTATTGGCAAGCACGGGCTTCAGTTCTCGCTCACAAACGCTAACCTGGAGCATCTGAAAGGGAAAGACGCCCTCTTCATAGACTCGAAAAGTAGCTTCGACGACACGCTCCGGTCAAACACGGTGAATGAAGAACTGCAGGTCTTTTTTGAAAAGGTAACGGAGCTGCCTCCAATCGTGCTGAACGACGAAGACGGAGAGCCGCTCCGGAAGTTTCTGGTGTTTGAATGTCAAGGCTATAAGCAGGAGATACTTGCCACCTTAAAGGAAGGTAATCTAAAAGAGGTCACACAGGCTAAAATAAAAGTAGCTCCTGCTTTGCCTAAAGGCACTCCAGCAAGGCCACCTAAGCAAGAAGAGCATACCTTATAAACCTGCTGGAATCCCTATCGGGCAAGTGGAAGTTGCTGATTTTCCGTAACGCCACAACAGGGCCAACACGCTTGTTTGCCTGTTGCGCCAGATGCCGGAGGCAAACAAGCAGTCCCTCTCCGAGGCTTTGCGCGAGATAGAGGAACTGGGCCTGTTGGAACGGAAGGTGGTCAGGTAAAACCCCTGAGTTGGCAACCTGCTTTAGGCCAGGCCTATTTTACTTAACTTTCCCTGTGTTTGTGGAGCTTTTTGGGATAGCTGCAGTTGTGCCTGCTTCCTGTACGTGACCAGCCTTTTGGGGTGTTGCTTTGCTTGCTCGGTCTTGCAGCCACTGTGTTACCTGACGGGGTGTGGCGTAGAGATACATCGGTTCCATTTTCTTACAAATTTTGGGGTTGATTTTCTTTTTTCACCCAGAGGACGTGTAGCAGATCCAAAAGACGCAGGTCCGTTGATTTTTTCTACAGGGAATCGGAATTAGAAATAGAGTAAACAGAAACTTTTGGAGCACTATCCCGGAGTGTGTCCTGCTTACCCGTTTAAATCTTCTGTTGTAAAAGGTAACTTATGTTTGGGCCCTGAAGCGGGGCCGAAGTGGCACCAGCGCCATGCAAAAGAAAAAGCGGATCTGCGTCTTTTAGCCTTGATCTCCGTCATCAGGTAAACAAAAGAACACAGGTATGAACACAGCACTGTCCTCTTTCATCTTCGGCCTCACCATTGCCATATCCATTGGTCCAATAGCCTTGCTTATCATCAACAGAAGCATAAACTGCGGACTGCGTAACGGGGTTCTGTCCGGAGCTGCCGCCGCTTTTGCAGACCTGACTTACGGGATTGTTTCCTTTTCAGTGGGCTCGGCCCTTTATGTGCTGCTGGAGCATGAAGCCTTGCTCCAGCGCATTGCTTCTGCTGTTCTTATTCTGTTTGGTGCTTGGATGCTGCTGGGTGCTATCAGGAGCAGAAACACCCTCCAGCTAATGTCTGATGCTCCTTGCAAGGGTGTGTTTGCCTCTACTTACGCCCTCACCATGGCCAACCCGCTGACGATTCTTGCCTTTACGGGCTTCGCCGCGCAGTTTGCCATGACTGATTTCCAAACTATTGTCGTTAATTCCATCGCTCTTTTTGCAGGCAGCCTGATCATTCAAATCACACTGGCTCTTTTTGGAAGTGCTTTGAGGACGTACATCAGTCATCCAGCAGTCATCTTTTACTTAAACATACTCAGTGCTTGCTTGATTATTGGGTTAGGCCTGATGAAGGTGATGTAACAGGAAAATTTCTACGATTTAGAAGCACCCGCCGTTTTCTGCAAAATTGCGTTGTACAAGGAAGCCAAGTTTTGTTATATGTAGCGGTAACAGTTTTAAGCCAAATATATGGTCATGATCTCTGATTTGATTCGCTGTTGAAGTAAGCAGTAATAGAGATGCAGATAGCAGATTGTTGACTGTGCGGAAAGCCAGGGCTGTAGGGGGCTCAGCAAATCAATTCACCTATTCCAGTTCGCCGGACTTTGCCACCGTTTACCGCGGACTGTACAAGCTGGTTATAAGTGTGCTGTCAGTATTTGCTGCTGGTTTGCTCTTATTTAAAGTATGGGCAACAAGTGTAAGATGATACGCTCGTCGTAGAATAAGAAAGCCGCCCCATATCAAACGGAGCGGCTTTCTTGTTGTAATGTCCTAAAGTAGGGGCTATTTTCCGTTAGTTTCGAGCCACTTTCTAGCGTTCACAAAAGCTTCCATCCACGGCGATACTTCGTCGTGACGGCCTTTCGGGTAATGTGCCCACTGCCACTGCAGGAGCGAGCGCTCGATGTGCGGCATCATCACCAGGTGCCGACCTGTTTCATCGCAGATCATAGCGGTGTTATAGTCAGAGCCGTTCGGGCAAGCCGGGTAGCCATCGTACGCGTACTTCGAAACAATCTGGTAAGTATCTTCGGTATGCGGCAGGCTAAAGCGACCTTCCCCGTGCGATACCCAGACACCCAGTGTAGTGCCGGCCAGGCTGGAGAGCATCACCGATTTGTTTTCCTGGATAGTCAGGGACGTGAAGATGCTTTCGTGCTTTCCGCTAGCATTATGCAGCATTTGCGCCTTCTGATCATGCCCCATCGTGATGAAGCCCAGCTCCACAAACAGCTGACAGCCGTTACAGATACCTACCGATAAGGTGTCTTCGCGCTTAAAGAAGTTCTCGATGGCGGTTTTTGCCTTCTCGTTATACATAAAGGCTCCTGCCCATCCTTTGGCCGAACCCAAAACGTCAGAGTTAGAGAAGCCACCCACCGCACCGATGAACTGAATATCTTCCAGGGTTTCCCTGCCGGAGATCAAGTCCGTCATGTGCACGTCTTTTACATCGAAGCCTGCCAGGTACATGGCATTCGCCATTTCACGCTCGGAGTTACTTCCTTTCTCGCGAATGATAGCTGCCTTTATTCTTGGTTTAGAAGGATCAATCACCGGCTTCTTCCCATCAAATCCTTCCGGGAATTTGTAGATCAACTCCTGCTTCTTGTAGTTGTTAAAGCGCTCTTTGGCACTAACCGGGCCGCTTTGCTTGATGTCCAGCAGGTATGATGTTTTAAACCAGGTATCTCTAAGCTGGGCAATGTCGAAACTATAAGCATCAGCTCCGTTTTTCAGCTCAAGCGTAGCCGTAGAAGTGCTTGTTCCTATTTTGTGGAACGGAACATTGTTGGCCTGTAGAGTAGCTTCCACATCTGAAGATGCCTGGAACACCACGCCGATGTTCTCAGCGAAAAGTACTTTCACGCTGTCCGCCTCACCAAGCGAGGAAAGATCGATAGAGGCACCCAGGTTATTGTCGGCAAAGCACATCTCCAGCAGGGTTGTGATCAGACCACCGCTGCCAATATCGTGTCCTGCTTCTATCTTGCCTTCTTTAATCAAGCCTTGCAGGGTGTTGAAGGCGTTCTTGAACAACGCAGCATCGGTAATATCTGACGTTTCGTTGCCGATCTTGTTTACTACCTGCGCAAAAGACGAGCCGCCTAGCTTGTAAGCGTCGTTGGAAAGGTTAATGTAGTAGATGTTGCCACCATCCCGCTGCAACACCGGCTCCACTACATGGCGTACATTACTGCAGTTTCCGGCAGCTGAAATGATCACCGTACCAGGCGCTATCACTTCCTCGTCCTTGTACTTCTGCTTCATAGAAAGCGAGTCTTTCCCTGTCGGAATGTTGATGCCCAGGGCAATCGCAAAGTCTGAACAGGCTTCCACTGCTTTGTACAGACGGGCATCTTCTCCTTCATTCTTCGAGGCCCACATCCAGTTGGCCGAAAGCGAAACGCTCTTTAAGCCATCCTTTAAAGGAGCCCAAACGATGTTCGACAAAGATTCGCCAATGGCATTGCGGCTACCTGCTGCCGGATCGATCAGAGCTGAAATAGGGGAGTGTCCAATAGAGGTAGCCACACCTTCTTTACCCTGGAAGTCCAGCGCCATTACTCCGCAGTTGTTCAGTGGTAACTGCAGCGGACCAGCACATTGCTGCTTCGCCACGCGGCCGCCCACGCAACGGTCTACTTTGTTGGTGAGCCAGTCTTTACAGGCTACTGCTTCTAATTGTAATACCTGCTCCAGGTACGTATGCAGCTGGTTTTTGTCGTAGCTTACCGGCTGGTACGATCTGTTAAGGGACTTGTCGGTCATCACCACTTTTGGTGAGCTGCCAAACATGTCGCTCAGCTCCAGGTCCATTGGCTTTACACCGGAGGATGCTGATTCAAAGGTAAAGCGGTGGTCACCGGTCACATCACCCACGGTATACATCGGAGCACGTTCACGGTCCGCTATCTTTTGCAGGGTATCAATATCCTTTTCGCCGATCACCAAGCCCATACGCTCCTGCGATTCGTTACCGATAATCTCTTTCGCAGAAAGAGTAGGGTCACCTACAGGCAGTTTATCAAGATCTATTTTACCACCAGTTTCTTCCACCAACTCTGAAAGGCAGTTCAGGTGGCCGCCCGCGCCATGATCGTGGATGGAAACGATGGCATTGTGCTCGCTCTCCACCATACCCCGGATAGCGTTCGCAGCGCGTTTCTGCATCTCCGGGTTAGAGCGCTGGATGGCATTTAACTCAATGCCAGTTCCGTGTTCACCCGTATCGGCAGAGGATACTGCTGCGCCGCCCATCCCGATGCGGTAGTTTTCACCACCTAGGATCACAATCTTATCGCCGGTTTTCGGATGCTGTTTCTGCGCCTGGCTTGCTTTGCCGTAGCCGACGCCACCTGCCAGCATGATCACTTTGTCGTAGCCCAGTTTTCTCGGTGCCTCTACTGCATCTGCTTTCTCGTCGTGCTCAAACGTTAGAACTGAACCTGTAATTAAGGGCTGTCCGAATTTGTTTCCGAAATCAGTAGCACCGTTCGAAGCTTTGATCAGGATATCCATTGGCGTTTGGTACAGCCAGTTTCTTTCCTGTGTAGCCTTTTCCCAGGGGCGGTCTTTTTCCAGGCGCGACAGCGCTGTCATATACACAGCTGTACCGGCAAGCGGAAGTGCTCCCTGGCCACCAGCCAGCCTGTCTCTGATCTCGCCACCAGACCCGGTAGCGGCACCGTTAAAGGGCTCTACCGTCGTCGGGAAGTTGTGCGTTTCTGCTTTTATAGAGATAACCGATTCAAAATCGCTCACCTGGTAAAAGTCAGGCACATCGGCACGTTTAGGGGCAAACTGCTGCACCACCGGCCCTTTCACAAAGGCTACGTTGTCTTTATAGGCCGAAACAATATCGTTCGGATTTGCTTCAGAGGTTTTGCGGATCAGTTTGAAGAGGGAAGCCGGTTTCTCTTCGCCGTCTATCACAAACTTTCCATTGAAGATCTTGTGGCGGCAGTGCTCGGAGTTCACCTGCGAAAATCCGAATACTTCAGAATCGGTCAGTGGTCTGCCTAATCTTTCGGAGAGCTGGTCTAAATACGAAACTTCTTCCTCGCTAAGCGAGAGTCCTTCCTGCTTGTTATAGGCGGCAATATCCGTAACGGGCAAAACAGGTTCAGGCTGGATATGAATGTTGTAGATATCCTGATCTAGCCCTTGGTACTTTTGAGAAAGCATCGGGTCATAATCAGAGAAATCTTCTGCTACGATCTTAAATTCTTCGATCCGGATAATCCCCTCAATGCCCATATTTTGGGTGATCTCCACGGCATTGGTACTCCATGGCGTAATCATGGCAGCGCGAGGGCCAACAAAAAAGCCACTCAGCGCAGTTGCTTGCTTTAGAGTGGCGTTGCCGAATAACCATTCCAATTTTTGGATGTCAGTAGAGCTTAGTTCCCCCTCGCTTTGTAAGGCGTAAACTGTATCAGGCTGGCTAAAAAAGAAGTGAAGCATGCTTGTTTTTTTTCAAGCCACAAAGTTACCGTTAAATTTTAAAAATTAGGCATGCTGCCTCAGGTATAGAGACATTTCTGCTTGCCTTTTCCTGAAACTATGTTTACAAAGCTGTCCAAGCAAAACGAGAGGACAGCGGGGCAAAAAGAACCGTCAGTAGTGCGCTCTGAAGGCCTGTGAGCTTTCAGGTATTGCCTTGTCTTTAAGCAAGGCCAAGTTGCACGCAACAGAACAGGTCTTGCTACTGACCGTGCTGTAAGGCTTGCGGGTAACATGGGCAGAAAATAGTCCCCTACCGTAGAGTTGCCTCCCCGTTTTTCCTTAGGTCCAGCGCTACATTTTCCAAGCCATGATGCTTGATGACCTGAAAGCAGGAGTCAGTAAAAGCTTTTGACTTCGGTACATTGCCGTACGAGTTGATCTCTACCACAGCCAGGCTTGGCTCCGGGTAAAGACGTAGCCGGTGGTTTTGCTTTGTGGCTTTGATTATCAGCTCCAGGAGCTCCTCTTTTGTAATACCCTGCAGTTGCTCCTGCGCTACTCTTTCCCCTTGCTTAAACGCAATGCTGCTGACAGAACCCCGGTGGCCGTAAAGCCACAGCACGTAACCGAACAGCCGCGGCAAGCTAGCGTTCGCATACGCATCCCCGTCAGCTGATACGAGGCTCCTTGTTGATGCTCAGGATCTCATCTCCTCTTTTGATGGTGCCCGCGGAAGAAGGATTGCTCTTGCAGTACAGCCTGTTATCGATGGTGGCTATCTCTAAAGGAAAGAAAGTGCCGCCTGCTCGCACATACTCCTCCAAGTCCTCGTTTTTGAGTTCTACGCTTACAGAGGTGTGCCCGTCTTTGAAACTAGTCACGAAAGGGGCCACCAGCCGATAGAACTCCATCCTGTCCATTGGCCTGTTTATGCTTTTGCTGATTTGCCGGAAATGCTCATCAATTTCTGCCTTCTCACAATGGGCATATAGCTTAGAATGGTTTAGCTGGAGTTGCTCAGTAGTTCCAGGTCCTGTTGCAATAGCCGGGGATCAATGCCTTGGCCATCGGAAGCAGGACTTTGCGCTAAAACCACGGTAGAGAGCAGGAGGCAGATAAGGCATAACGTTTTTTTCATAGTAGCTTAAGTTTAGGTTCTCTAAAAGTGTTATCAGGGACTACCGTCTTCGGCTGACATGGCCGCTTCCAAATCAGACCGATAAAGGAGTAATGATGATCTCGATAAAGTCTCTTAAAAGTTTTATAGGGCATGTGCGCGCAGCTAAACATTAAACCCTGGGGCTAAGTGCTGACAAGTTTTCTCGTGGCTTCAAATAAATATTACAGAACAAAGTGGGGAGTGCTGGCACGTCCTACCCATCTCTGGCTATCCCTGTTTTACAGTCCAGGAAATCGTGAATGCCCCGTTTGCCCTGCTTCTGAATTTGGGGATTTTATTACATTGGCAGATATTGCAGCATCTCAGTGTATGTATTGGTAACAAGGTGGAAGAACTTCAGAAATTAAAGCAGCTGGTCAGCGCTATTCGTCCTTTGCCTGAAGCGGATTGGGAGGCTTTTTCTGCTGCCTGGATACCGCACCAAGCAAAAAGAAAAGAAACCCTTACTGCAGCAGGGGAAAAGGAGAACTATCTCTACTTCGTGGCAGAGGGGGTGCAGCGCGTATATTATTTCGATGACCAGGACCGGGAGGCAACCCTTGTCTTTACCTACGCCCCTTCGTTTGGCGGGGTGCTCGACGCCTTCATGCTGCAGCAGCCCGCACGCTACTATTATGAGACACTAACGCCTTCTGTTTTCTTAAGGACTCCGTTTCAGGACTTGCAGCGGCTCATGCAAACCAGGCCAGCGATTGAAGCCATGATAAGGGAAGGCTTGTCCCATAGTCTGTCAGGCTTGCTGGAGCGCCTTGTTGAGTTGCAGTGCTACACCTCAGAAGAGCGGTTCAAAAAGCTCCTGCAGCGCAGCCCCCACATTCTGCAGCTTGTTCCCCATAAGTACCTGGCCAACTACCTGGGTATCGACCCCACAAATTTCAGTAAGCTGCTCAACAAAGTGAGGATCTAAATCTTGGTATTTACCAAGAATCAGCTTTTTCCGGCGCGCCATCTTTGTAACGTTAACTCAAACATAAAACGTTATGAAGACACAGCAAATCTTAACCGTAGCCTCTAAGGGCTTTATTCTCCTGTCGGCGCTAGGCCTGCTCTCTGTGAGCACCATGGCCTTTGCGGACCCACAGGCTGTTATGGACCTGGTAAATGTGAAACTCACCAACACCGATGCCTTCAGTTCGATCCGGGGCGTGTACGGCGGCGTGGGGCTCACCCTGTTTATCAGTTTGATCTACCTGATGCTGCGTGACACGCAGAAAGGACTGGTGTTTTTATGTCTGCTCTGGGGATTTTACGCTTTGTCCCGCACCGTTACAATTTTTGCAGAAGGATCATTGGGTAGCTTCGGTAACCAGTGGCTGGTAACGGAGTCAGTTTTATTTGTACTGGCTGTTGTATTGGCCTTTGCCTGCAGTAGACCTGCCTTAACCGGAAAAGCAAACTAACATGAAAGCTGTAAACCAGGGGCAACTGCTGGAAAAGCTCGAAGCTGAAGTGGAGCGGCAACTACAGGAAACGATAAAGGTGTTCCAGAATCTTACAGAGGAGGAACTCCTGAAGCCGGCGGCTAACGGAGGGTGGAGTATAGCGCAGTGCCTGGCACACCTCAACAGTTACGGGGACTATTACCTGCCCCGCATCAAAGCCGGTCTTGAGAGCCAAAGGGACGTGTCCACGGCTGAAACCTATAAAAGCAGCTGGCTCGGCGTTCTCTTCACCCGGATGATGGATCCTGCAACAGGCAAAAAGAAATACAAGTCCATTAAAGAGCACACACCACCCACAGAATTAGATGCCTATGCTGTGGTAGGCGAGTTTGTCAGGCAGCAGGAAGCACTTCTAGCATACCTTAGACTTTGCCAGAAGACAGATCTGGGCAGCATACAAATTCCGATCTCTGTTTTGAAGTGGCTGCATCTTAACCTGGGAGACATCCTGCAGTTTCTGGTGGCCCACAACCAACGGCACATGTGTCAGGCCAGAAAGAGCGTGTTCGCATCTGCCGGCCAGTAACCCGCTCATCACGGACTGTGCTTGCTTTCCTCTTTACTCAAGGGAAGCCGATCAATAGCCGCAGCACAGGTTTTCTACTGCATCAAATTATTTATTTAAACACCAGCGTGCCTTTCATGTGATGGTGCTTCCTGGAAGGAAGCGTATCGCACATCAAGTTATTACTTACTAAGAAATCTTATATAAACTTCAATAACATTAGAAAATGAAAAAGTCGTATTTATCTCTAGCAGTTCTTTCAGTTGCCTTATGCTTTACCAGTTGCGATGAGGTGGCTATAAACAAAGCTACATTCGCCCTGGATGAAGAGCTTTCTGTGGTGGAGTGGAAAGGGTACAGCCCAACTGTTTACCACCACGGGGCCTTCGCGGTAGAAAGCCAGGGGATTGAAGTGGTTGACGGCAAAGTAAAAGGCGGTGTGTTCTCTATCCCGATCGCTACGATCCAGAATTTCGATTTACCCGATGAGATGAAACCGGTACTGCTGGAACACCTGAAAAGCCCTGACTTCTTTAACATAGCCCTGCACCCGAGTGCAACTTTCAAGATCACCAACGTGAAGTCTTTGGATGCACCTGTAAACGGAGCTACGGAGGGGGCAAACTATACGGTGACAGGCGATTTCACCATGTTAGGGCAAACGCACGCCATTACATTCCCGGCACAGATTGAGACTGATTCGGGAGGCTTAAGAATTCTGGCCGACTTCCAACTGGACCGTACCATGTGGGGCATGAACTACGCTGCCGATCCAGCGCTGGGAGAACATCACATCCTGCCAAAGGTGGATATCAAACTAAACCTGGTGGCGCACAAAGAATAAAAGGCAGTGGGCTATGCTGTATGAGGACGGAATAGGTATGGCAGCAAGGGGTGGGGGTGAGGTGAGGTGCAAGATAACTATCCAGGCAAACTGCCTTACTGCCCCAATATGAAGGCAGTCAAAACCAGCGTATAACGCACCTCCTTTATCACCCGCACGCACGAGTTGGTGAACCAGGGTGAGTCCTACCTGGATGCCCTGGAGCTGCCTACGCTTGCCGTCAACAGCAAGAACGAGGGCGAGTCGGAATCTAAAGTGTGGGCAATCAGTCAGCTGAAGGTGAAAGGCGAGGGGGAGTCCGTGATGTACTACACGGGGTTCCCCATCGTGAACAAGGAGCTGAAAGGCTCCTCCCGTCTAATCCATCTCCCATAGGGTAGGGCAGAGGCCACTAAGAAAAGCATGTGCCTTGCGAACAGTTCTGGTGTGTCTGCCCGGCATGTAAAAGGAGTTGCTCTTTAGTGGTTGTATTTTTGTGGCAGTAACAAAGCTGGGTTTTGCCTGGCTTTACCTAAACGAAGACACCATGAAGCACGCCGCACTTACTTATTTGCTATCCCTGTTGGTCCTGGTGTTTGTCACCGGCTGTGCCGGCACGCGTTACCCTGTGAGAGACTACCCCTATCCTCTTCCGCGTGACGACAGGGACTGGGAAAAAAGAGACAAGGACTGGGAAGAGCGAGACAGAGACTGGGAAGAGAGGGAGAGGGACAGAGACAGGGATTGGGAGGACAGAGGCAGAGATAGCAGGAGGGAGAACGGCCGCAGCTACCCTTTCAGCGCACTCGATATTCCAAGAGGCCACTTGCCTCCTCCAGGCGAGTGCAAGGTGTGGTTCCCGGGTAAACCGCCGGGGCACCAGCCGCCGCCGCAGTCCTGCTCCTCCGCCCTGCGCAACGCCCCTCTGGGTGCCTGGGTGATATCGCATGAGGGCAGCCGCTACAGGGTCAGCATCTTCAACCGGAACAGGCGGAACATCATCGATGAGGTCCGGTACTATTTGGCAAATTAGTTCTCTTTGCCCACTGTTGCTCTGTCACATGTGGCTGGCACTGCTAAACCAAAAGGGAGAGGCTCCTTAAAGCGAGGGGCTTCTCCCTTTTTTGAGCGTTCATCTGCAAATATTCCGTTACCGACCATCTCATACAACGGATGTAGCCGAAGCAGTCTCTCTTCTCCAGATGAACAGGAGGTTCCTGCCGGTAATCTTGAGGCGGATCAATGCTGTGTTGCTGGTACATGTGCAGGTAGAAGGTGCCTGCGTTGGATGCGTTTCGTAAACGGGCATTTAGCAGTATGGGGAAACTGCTCGTTGCCTCTGTCCCTGTCCTACCGTCTCCAAAACTAACCGTTAGTTGAAGGAGATGAGTAGGTGAGGCCTTTATATGGATATGGACGTAGCGTCTTTTACTTGTTGTGAGGCGTACCAAATAACATAAAGCAGGGGAGGACCACCAATGGATATAGACAGACAATAGCTGCTGTGATGCCTTTCGCCGGGCTTATGAGGTGAATGACCGAGTGGTAAGTGTAAGAGCAGAAGCTTTCGTGTCCTAAGCGCATGCTAAAAGATTGCCAGTTTTAACTGGATGCCTTTTATGTTGGACAAAGGAGTGATTGTTCGAACCTTTAGAGCAAGATTTGCATCTTATGGTTCGTTACCTGAAAATTTGTAAGCGGGTTATTTCTACCCTTTCATGCCGCAAGTTAGCGTGGAGCGGAAACTTGTTGCCAAAATGGTTCACATTATTCAAAAAACCACAGCTAAGTTATCCTGATTCAAAAAAAACCATTCATCCTGTTACCCCCAACGCAGAAAATGATTTAATTTACGTTAAAGCGTATAAACAAGACAGCCATGGAAATTAGGGCTTCGTGAGGCCAAAAGATTAGTTACAAATAAATTAATTTAACTATGAGTACCAGATCAAGAGACCAGCAAAAGAAGCAGCGCCAAAAAGAATTCATGGAAAGAAAAGCACATCAGGAGTCTCTTAAAGCTGCGGCAAAAAAAGCTAAAAGCGATTCATCTGGAAAAGATGATGAAATTGAAAGGAACCCCAAAATCGAAGCCTAGTACTCCAACAACTTAATTAATAGAACTGTTTTAGGTACTCGAGCTGTTGATGTAGAAAAAGCTAGAGAGCTAAGGACGGAGAAGTGAGCTTATCAACAGCAGAAAGGGAATCCCTGCAGGGAATTCTCTGCAAAGGCAAGCATGTAGCCAGGAAGATAAAGAGAGCCAGGGTGCTGCTTCTCCTGTCACAGGGGGCCACTGCTGAGCAGGTGGCTGATAAGTCCGGGGCAGCCCTTTCCACTGTCTATAAGATATGGAACAAGTACCTGGAAGAGGGAAGGGATGCTGAGAGGGCTGTCACAGAGAAGCCCCGCCCGGGTAACCGCCAAAGCTCACTGACGCGGTAAAGGCCCATATCACGGCCATCGCCTGCAGCAGCCCTCCAGCAGGCAGGAGCCAGTGGAGCCTGCGGATGATAGCAGACAGGCTAGTGGAGCTGGGGTGCGTTGAGGGCATCAGCACGGAGGCGGTGAGAAAGTACCTGAAAAAAAGCTCATCAAGCCCTGGCAGAAGAAGTGCTGGGTCATAGGTGAAATAGATGAGGAGTACCTGCAGCGAATGGAACGGGTTCTGGACACCTACCACAGGGAAGCTGGGCGGGCGGAAGTGAGGCTGTGCCTGGATGAGAGGCCGTGCCAGCTGCTCGAGCAGGTAAGGGAGTCTTTGGCGGTGAAAGAGGGCAGGGCTTCAGGGAGGACAGCGAATACAGGAGAAAGGGCACCTGCAATATCTTCCTGGCCTATGACATAGACAAGGGCGTTCGCTACACCAAGGTAACAGAGAGGAGGGCAAAGCAGGATTACGCCCTTTTCGTAGATGAGCTCCTGGCGGAGCATTACCCTGATGCTGAAAAAGTAACGATCGTGCAGGACAACCTGAATACCCACTGCTATGGTTCCTTCTTTACCGGACTGCAGGAGCTAAGGGCTTGGGAGTTGAGGAAAAGGTAAGCCTCTGCTTTACTCCCAAACATGCCAGCTGGCTGAACCAGGCAGAGATAGAGTTCTCCGCCCTAAGCAGGCAGTGTCTCAGGAAAAGAACAGGTTCAATAGAGGAAATGGAGGGGAAGGTAACTGCATGGCAGCAGATGAGAAACCAACAAAAGGTGAGCATCTCCTGGAGCTACACCACAGAAGATGCCCGAAAAACGTTTGGCAAGTTCTATCCAGAAAAGGCCTCTATGAATTAAATTGTTGGAGTACTAGCAACAGGTTGTTAGCTATAAGCCATGTACAAAATTCCATACACACAACTATGAAAGATGCCCAGAATTTATTGCCACACCGCGAACCGTTCCTGTTTGTCGATACTATTCTTTTTAGTAACGAGGA
>NZ_FZOQ01000029.1 GCF_900188175.1 Pontibacter ummariensis
GCAGGCTTCCAGAAAACAAAGAAACAGCCACTGCCGGGAGCAAAGCTCTTGGGAGAAGCACTGGTTAAACTACAAAATATGGTAGAAGGATGGAGGCTCTTTGAAACGCAACAAAATAATACAAACTTTTCCCTACAAGATTAGCCCTGGAGGGGGGGCAAAGGTGCTGGCGCTAAACAGGGCAGGGCTGCAAAGAGATGTCACTAGTTTGCCTTTTCTCATTATGGTGTCGTTGGTGATCGCCTGGAAAAGCAGCGAAGAAGCGTGTGGTTAAGTAGCGAAGGCGCAGCTTGTAGTGCCCTTCGCTACCTGATCATTATTTCATGGAGAATTTAACGGGTAGGGTATACTGTACCCGCACGGGCTCCCCATCCTGCTTCCCGGGCGTCCAGCTACCACTCGTGAGTTTCACTACCCGCGCAGCCTCCTGGTCTGTCTCTGTGCTCAGGCTCTTTATTGTTTGTACACTTGTAACAGAACCGTCTGTTTCGACCACAAAAGAAACCACCGTTAGCCCCTCGATACCCGCCTTCTGTGCCGCCTCAGGATAGCGGATGTGCTGGCCTAAAAAGCCAAGCAAAGCTGCCTCTCCGCCTTTAAAGGCAGGCATCTCCTCCACGTAGGCATAAGCCTGCGATGTGTTGAGCTCTCTCGTGGCTGTTGTTTCTTCTTCCTGTACTCTAACTAGGGGATCCTCATCCGTAGCGCAGGAGGCAAGCGTAAGGAAACAGGCGAATACAGTCCCGAAGATTGTGTTGGTACTTGTAAGTTTTTGCATAAGCTGTATGTTTAAAGGTTGATGTTCGTTTTGCGAAGACAACAAGAGCCCAGGCATGGCTTTTTAGCCGCACCAAACAGGGGTTTAAGGGTGTTAGCGTATTACTTTATGGCGAACCGGATAGGTAAAGTGTAGCGCACAGGTACGGGCCTGCCACCTTGGGTGCCGGGTTCCCAGTTTCCGTTCATTTGCTCTACCACATGCATGGCTTCCTCGTCGGTGCCCATCCCCAGGCTTTTGATAATCTGGATATTGCCTAAGCTGCCGTCGTCGTCCACGTCAAAGCTGACCACAACTAAGCCTTCAAGCCCGGCTTCCTGCGCCTCTTTCGGGTAACGTATGTTTTTTGCCAGAAACTTTAACATTTCCTGCTCCCCTCCCCTGAAACGAGGCATTTGCTCTACGTAGGCATATGGTTGGTCTGCCTTCCTATCTAAAAGGTCATGTACCAGGCCATCCGGCTTTTTTTCCTGGGCAGGCGCATCTACAGGGGGGGCTTCTCCAGGACCAGGTGTGGTCTTATGCTGCTCTGGTGCTGGAACAGCTTCTTCGGTAGCAGATGGCGCGGGTGCTCCTTTCTGCTGGGATGGGAGTTCCTGGCCGTCTTCCTGTACCTGTGTTGCCTCAGGCAAAGCCTTCCCTTGCCCTGGTGTTGCAAGTTGAGCGGCAACGTCGGCTGTTGCCTTTTGGGAGGTAAGGGAGAAAAGCAGTAGCATAAGTAGTGGTAGCGTCAGGAGAGGCTTTAACCAGTTTGGCTGCTTTCCGTGCTGCTTTAACATGTACAGGCGCTGCAGCACCTGCGGCTTCTGGAAATGGCTGCCTACAGGTAAGCCCATGTTGAAAAGAACTTCTTTCGACAAGAGCGAGCCGTACTCCTGTGGTTGGTGCTGTTCCAGTACCCGTGCATCGGCCTGAAACTCGTGCAAGTTGCGAAGCTCTTTCTTTAGGAGCCAGATAAGCGGGTTAAACCACAGAAGGATAGAAAGCAGCTCATAAAACAGTACATCATAGGTATGCCCCAAAGTGACGTGGGCCAGCTCATGGGCCAGCACCTGTTGCTTTTCGCGGGCATTCAGCTGCTCCTGTTTGCTCAGGAACACCTTGTTAAGGAAGGCAAAGGAAGAATAGTGCTGCGGTAGCTGTACTACCTGCACATCATCTGTGGTTTGTTCGATGCTTGTAGCCTTGGATCTTAGTTCGCGGATGTGCCACAGTTGCCTCAAAAGTTTGAATAGGAGAAAGAGGGCCACCAATAGGTAAAAGCCAACGGCGATGTTTGTTAGTGTCAAAAACTGCAGGACACCGGAGCTTGCGTCCGGCGCTCTGTAAGGCACCACCCTTACCTCCGTTAGCTGTATTGTCTGCAGCGTCTGTGCGATGGAAGTAGCAGGGTGGAGCAGCGAAGGCCATTTTACGAGTGGAAGTGCAAGCGCTACGGGCGGGGCTAGCAGCAAATAAAGTCTGTTAAACCTGAAGTTGGTTTCGTTACGCAGCAGCAGGTAGTAAAACAGGTAAAGCGCTAGCAGCCCAAGCCCGGACTTAAGTATGATGTTAAGTGTTGCTTCCATCTTTCGGATCCTCCTTGTCCGTGTCTATGTCTTGTTTTACCTGCTGCATCAGTTGGTCCAGCTCCTGTACATTCAGGTTGTTGTCCTTGGCAAAGAACGATACCAGCCGCTCGAATGAACCACCGAAGTAACCGCTCATGAAGTTCTTCAGGAAAAAGCTCTTGTACTTATCCTGCTCTACCAGCGGGTAGTACTGGTGCGACTTGCCGAAGGCCTCGTGCCCTACAAAGCCCTTGGTCTCCAGGATGCGCACTATCGTCGAAACCGTGTTGTAAGCCGGTTTTGGCTCCGGTAACTCGTTTAGGATGTCGCGCACAAAAGCTTTTTTTAGCTTCCAGAGCACCTGCATAATCTCCTCTTCGGCTTTTGTTAGTTCTTTCATTCAAGTATGTTTCAGTTTTCCTGAACTAATATACAACTAAATACTTAGTTTAGAACTAAAGGTTTAGTTTATTTTCGGGATTTCTTCTAAAGCTTGTCTAGTGTGGCTGTAGGCATAGGTCAAGCTCTCTCTATTCGTGATGCTCTGAAGCGGAGAAGCCTTCGTGTGCTGCTTTTTAAAAAAAACTGTTTGTTCTTGTTGGTAAGCATGAGCTGATTTGGTGCAAAACAGCAGAAAGCATAAGTTTTCTTCAACAAAGAGATGCGCTTGCATAAGGTAAGTGTCTTGGAGAAGCGGTAAATCGGCATTACGGCCTTAAAAAAGGCGCTGGGAGGGTGCGAAAATAAGGGGTAAAACTCATAACAGATGATACATTGGTACTGAGGACTATTTTTTTTTAGCCCATTGTTATGAC
This sequence comes from Pontibacter ummariensis, assembly GCF_900188175.1. Lineage (GTDB taxonomy): Bacteria > Bacteroidota > Bacteroidia > Cytophagales > Hymenobacteraceae > Pontibacter > Pontibacter ummariensis. Next base: position 3,144 of record NZ_FZOQ01000029.1, read on the forward strand.
ATTGATAAAATTATTGCGAAGTTGTGAATTGAATTGTGCGCATAAGCTATTAGCTTTACGGATTGTAAAGTAGTTATACACAAGACAATTTTTGAAAGTCCTTTTCTCTTATTAGGAGGCGTAGCCCGAAAAGGGAGGAGAGCTTTAAACCCAACCCATATTTAGAAATATAACCGGACATGTTTTTCCTGTTAAAGCCTTTGTCAGGTGTGGGAGAAAACCAAAGCATGACAAGAGATAAGAAATACTCGCTTCAATACGCGTGCGCCTTATTGGTACACGCCATCCAGAGGAACTATCTGATGAGAGTCTAAGACCTGCTGTCCGGGACTAGCGAGCCCCGCCTTTTTCATTACCCATCTTTATTATCTTTTTAACTAAACCACTTTAATTACACAATCAATTTTAACATGAGGAAAATTCTATTATTGAGTTTTGCTCTGGTGCTGATCCTGATGCAGCAGGTGTATGCCCAGAACAAAGCGGTTTCTGGTAAGGTAACAGACCAGTCTACGGGCCAGGGGCTACCCGGCGTTTCGGTCGTAGTGAAAGGAACATCCGTAGGGACTGCCACTTCGGCAGATGGTACTTATACAATCAGTGTACCAGCTGAAGGGAGAACATTGGTGTTCCGCTTTATTGGCTATAAGACGATTGAGCAAGCGATTGGCAGCTCTGCTTCTATGAATGTGACCATGGGCATCGACCAGCAGCAGCTTTCTGAAGTCGTGGTGACGGGTTACACCACGCAAACACAGCGCGAGGTGGTTGGTTCTATTTCTACTGTAAAAGCAGATGAGATAAAGCAGACACCGATTGCATCTTTCGACCAGGCCCTGCAGGGTAGAGCGCCCGGTATCTTAGTGCAGGCCAATTCTGGCCAGCCAGGTGCAGCGGCAAACATCGTGATCCGCGGCAAGGGCTCCATTATGGGGAACAACTCTCCGCTGTACATCATGGATGGGGTTGAGATCTCCGCAGCTGATTTCGCTACCATTAACCCGGCGGACTTTGAGAGCATGACGGTTTTAAAAGATGCCTCTGCTACCTCTATCTACGGATCAAGAGGTGCCAACGGGGTGGTGGTGATCACGACCAGAAAAGGCCTTGCGGGTAAAACCCGTATCAATTACGACGTGCAGTATGGTTTTTCAAACGCGCCGGAAAACAAGCTGGAGCTCATGAACACGGAGCAGAAGCTGCAGTATGAGTTGCAAAGAGGCAACCCTTACGACTGGACTGATGAAGACCTGGCACGCCTGAGAAAAGTAGACACGAACTGGGAAGACGTTTTCTTTGAAACCGGTACAACAAAGAACCATACACTAAGCGCTTCCGGTGGTAGCGAAAAAACTACCTACTATCTCTCAGGCTCCATGTTCGACCAGACAGGTACCGTGCCAAACACAGGCTTAGAGCGTTACACGGGTAGAGCGAACGTGGAGTCAAACGCTGGTAATTTCAATTTCGGTCTGAATTCTACTTTCGGTTATTCCGAGTTTACGAACACGAGCGAGGCTAACTCCGGGATTGCTGCTCCGCTTAACGCCATTCGTTGGACAAACCCATACGAAACGCCTTATGACGAAGCCGGTAACTACACGCAAATGGCTTCTGGCCAGCCAAACGCCCTGCAGGAGCTTCTGGAGAATAAAAACCTGAGGCAGCAGTTAAAAGGGGTGGGTAACATTTACGTTGGTTACGAAGCCCCTTTCCTGAAAGGCCTTTCTTTCAGAACAACCTGGGGTGGTGACTTCACCTCCAATGAAACCTCTGTTTATGTGAGTCCTGACACCTATTCCGGCCAGTTCTCTACGGGTGGTTCCGGTAGCTATGGCCGTGGCTATAACCGTGCCTTCCGCTATACAGGGACAACGTCTGCTAGCTATAGCACTGCGTTTGGAGGAGAGCATACGCTGAGCGTGGCCTTGTACAATGAGATCGTGAACAGAAAGTACAGTGGCCTGAGCTTTACAGGTTATGGCCTGGGTGGCGCTTTCCAGAACGAGGCGGGTATCACACCTGGTAACGCGACGAACGGTTACATTCCTGCCGTTGGCGGTGGAGGTACAGAGAACGCCCTGCTGTCCTATTTCACCAACATCAACTACGGTTTCCGTGATAGGTACTACTTAACCATAGGTGCCCGTCGTGACGGTTCTTCCCGTTTCGGTGCCGACAGACGCTTTGCTAACTTCGGTTCTGTGGGCTTGAGCTGGATCGTATCGGATGAGCCGTTCATGGAAGGACTGACAGACGTGTTCAACGATGTGAAGTTCAAGGTTAGCTACGGTTCCGCCGGTAACCAGGCATTGGAAGACGATTTCGCATCGAGAGAACTCTTCGGCAGATCGGTGTACAATGGGGTGAGCGGCCTTGCGCAGCGCCAACTGGCAAACCCGCTTTTACAGTGGGAAAGAAAAACAACCTTCAACACTGGTGTGGAATTCTCTACACTTAACGGAAGACTGGCTGCTACTGTAGAGTATTATAACGCTATTACAAGCGACCTGTTCCTTGACAGACAGCTTTCCAGAACTACTGGTTATCCGGCACTGCTTTCAAACGTGGGTAAGCTGCAGAACAGAGGGGTTGAACTTGCCTTGAATGGTGACATCGTGGCAAGCCCGAACTTTACCTGGAGCGCCAATGTAAGCCTGACCTACAACAAAAACGAGGTAAAAGAGCTGGTAGGGGGCGAAGAGGAAATCGTGGATGGTCTGTACATCAACCGTGTTGGGGAGCCGATGAACTCACTCTATGTGGTGCGTTATGCCGGTGTTAACCCGCAGAACGGTAACCCACAGTACTTAACCAAGGACGGAGAGATCACAGAGACTTACAGCCCTAACGACCGGGTGATTGTAGGAACGGTAGAGACCCCGTTCTTCGGTGGCTTTGGTACATCTCTTAATTTCAAGGGCTTAGAGGTGAGTACTTTCTTCAGCTTTGTGACAGGCAACAAACTGTTCAACAACGACCGTGCGAACGTAGAGAACCCGCAGTACCTCTGGGACAACCTGTCTCTTGCGATGTTAGACGAATGGCAGAAGGAAGGCGACATAACCGATGTACCTCGTCCACGGGCTCCATTCAGAAGCGGCACAACCCGATTTGTGGAGAACGGAGACTTCCTGCGACTGCGAAACATCAACGTGTCATATGCACTGCCACAGGCACTGGTTAATTCTCTCGGAGGCTTGCGCAGCGTTAGAGTGTTCGCTCAGGGCCAGAACTTAGCAACCTGGACGGAGTTCCAGGGCTTTGACCCGGAAGTGACAGACGGATCATTGGTAGGGGCACAATACCCGGCCTTGCGTACCCTTACGTTCGGCTTAAATGTTGGATTCTAATAACAGAGATTACAGAAATGAAGATACAAAGAATAGTTTTGAGCATAGGCCTGTGCTGCGCGCTGGGGCTAACTGCCTGCGAAAAAGTAATTGAGGTGGAGCCAGAGTTTGCAAAGGATGGTTCCGAGATCTTTACCAGCCTAAACGACTATGAGTTTGCCTTAACAGGAGCTTATGCCAGTTTCCGCCAGGTAGGTTACCTCGGCAGCGGTGGCCAAACAACGGGTACCTGGTCGGCTTTGCCAGACATGATGTCGGATAACCTGGTACAGACAAGCGAAGACCTGGGTAACTGGAGCGATCAGACGAACTGGGTTTATACTTCTGACGATAGTGATCTGGCAGTGGCCTGGCTTGCGGCCTACTCTGTGGTGACGCAGGCAAACCTGGTGTTGCGCAACATCGAGCAATTTTCTGAAGCTAGTCCCGAAAGAGTGAACAGGCTGAAGGGACAGGCCCTGGCCATCCGGGCCATGGTGCACTTCGATCTGCTACGCTACTGGGGGGAGAGCCTGGATAGAAACTCAACTGCCCTTGGCGTACCGTATAAAACGATCGTGGACGCAGAGGACATGCCGAAGCGCTTGTCTGTAAAGGAAACGTATGATAATATCTTTAAAGACCTGAAAGAAGCGGAAACGCTTTTGGGGGACGTGGATACAGACATCAACGCTTCCAACAGAGCCTATATCGACCAGACCGTAACCAGAGCTATTCTGGCGCGCGTAAGCCTGTATGCGAAAGATTATGTCGCTGCAAAGGACTATGCGACATTGGTGATAGAGGAGATGCCTTTAGCGGGTAGGGAAGATTTTGCTAACATCTGGACCGATGCCTCCGAAGAGGAAGTGATCTGGTCGGTTGCCTTCAGTGCCGGTGAAGGCACTGCTGCCAGTGGCGTCCACAACGCTCCTTCTAACCGTAACCGCTTTAAGCCTTCTGCGGAGCTGATGGCTACCTACGATGCAGCGAAGGACGTGCGTTACGCTTCTTACTTCGGCACCCGTACCCTTTCGGATACAGAGAGAACAATCGTGAAGAAGTTCCTGAGCCGTGGCACAGCCATGGATAACCTGGTGAACTGGAAAGTGTTCAGAACAGGGGAAATGTACCTGATCCGTGCCGAGGCCAGGGCTTTGTCAGGAGATGCACTGGGTGCCCTGGCAGACCTGAACACCCTGCGTGCTGCCAGAATCGAGGGCTATCTGCCTGTTGTACTGGCAGGCCAGCCACTGCTGGATGCCATTGCACTGGAAAGACGCAAGGAGCTGTTCGCGGAAGGCCACAGGTGGTTTGACCTGAAGAGAACAACGCGCAACCTGCAGCGGGTTGACTGCGGCTCTACTGCCACAAACTGTACGTTGGCTTCTGGTGCCCGTGAGTGGGCATGGCCTGTTCCGCAAGCGGAGATTGACGCAAACGTGAACATCAGCAGCCAGCAAACAGCAGGTTATTAGTCTATACAGATAACAGCAGCGTCGACAGCCGACCTGTTAAAAGCAAAAAGCTCTCATTGCACCAGCAGTGAGGGCTTTTTTTATATCGGTTCCAATCTTTATTCTTGCCATGCAGTCGTGTAGGAAGAAAGGGGCGCCTTACCTACTCTCACTTCCGTCAGGCCTGGTGCTTCTCCAGAACGTTTACGCTTACAAAGCCACTGCCTCCTTTCACTGTTTGCAGCCAGCCCATTCTTTTCAACTCCCGTTTGATGAAGTTGTTTAGTAGGCCGTGGGCCACGAGCACTGTGGTGGTGTTGTGCCTTGCATCGCTGTCGAGTATTTCTGCTCCCCTGCGTGCTCTTTGCCGGGCCTCGCTGAACGACTCCACATCACGGTTGTTCAGCCCAAAGAACCAGAGGACACGCGCCGTTATTAGCCAAAACCTTATCGGGAGCCGCAACAGGGGCAGTGAAAAGATGCGGCGCTCAAACTCCCTGAACACTTTGTGTTCTTTTAGTTGTACGTCGTCTCCGAAGATAGCCCGGGCCGTAAGTCGGGAGCGGATAAGCGTGCTGCAGTATACCTGCTTTACCTCTTTGTAGGGGATGGCCTCATGCTCCAGCACAAACTCCTCTACCTGCGCCGCATCATAGTCAGAGATGTACTGGCGAGCTTCGGCTTCCCCAAAAAGTCCCTTCGTAGAGACCATCGGGCGAGCGTGCCGGATCAGGAAAATCCGCTGTTGCCGTATAGGTAAGGTACTGGTTACTTCCAATTGCTTTGTTTGTCGCTACCCTATGGTATACGCAAGTACCGCCCCCGTCTGGTTTCAAACCGGCCGTTGTGCAGACAAATCTCCGAAATACCTTTGCTTTACCTGTGCCCACTCAGGACGGAGAATGCTATAGTAAATCGTATCGCGCCGGCGTCCATCGTGCAGCTGCGTGTGGCTCCTGAGTACTCCTTCTTCTGTCGCCCCGATCTTCAACATGGCTTTCCGGGAGCGGGTGTTCAACACATCTGTCTTTAGTTCTACGCGCTCAAAGTCCAGCACCTCAAAGGCATATTGCAGCAGCAGGAACTTGCAGTGCCTGTTCAGGCCGCTTCCCCTGTAGGGCTTTGTCAGCCATGTCCACCCGATCTCCAGCCGCCTGTCCGGCAAAGAAACGTTGCCATAACTGGTGCTGCCAGCCAGTTGCCCCGTCGCCCTGTCTTCGATCATAAAGGTATAGCGCGTGCCCTGCGCCCGCCCCTTTTCTACGGCCTGTACCCAGGTCGCCAGTTCTTCCTGGTTGCTGATGCGGGTGGGCATGTAGCGCCAGATATCCTCGTCCTGTGTAATAAGAGCAAGTTGCGCAAGGTCAGTTGATGCATAGGGGCGCAACAGTACGCGTTCATCAGACAGGTTTAGCGCTTGGGTAAAGTCCATATGGCCGTCGTGTTTCTGGTGAGAAAAGGTATAATTCTTTAACTGCTCCAAAAGGTAGTACCCTTTATTTTATAGTGCAATGATATAACCCGGTTTTGAGCTCTCTTGCTCAGGTGAAAAGGCCAGAATAGCCCTTATAACTAAAATTAAAGCGTTTTTATATAGGCCAATTCCAGCATCTACAACCCTATTTGCTTCTGCTACGTTCTACCTACCAACTTAGGATTAGACTATAATTATATAGCAGGTATAAACTTATAAAGTGCAGTTTTTAAAAGGCAGAAAAGCAATTGTTAGTGGTGGAGGTTCCGGAATTGGTCGTGCCGTGGTGGAGAAGTTGGCGGCCGCAGATATGGAAACAGCCCTTGCCGACCTGCACATACCGTCCGGTCTCCCAGCCGGTACGCACCCTTTTACCTGCAACGTTTCGGCTGCAGAAGACATCGACCGCCTTTTTACAGGAGTACAGGAGAAGCTCGGCACACCCGATATACTCGTATGCAGCGCCGGCCGGGGCATACACGAGAAGCTGACAGAAGGGGACCCCGAGAAATGGCGGCAGGTGATCGATACCAACTTGTTGGGAGCGCTGCGCATGATACGTGCTTTTGTGCCGGGCATGCTGGCGAAAGGCCAGGGGGATGTCGTGCTTCTGTCATCGGTTTCAGCAGGGCAGGCCTATGCCTACGGGGGCGTGTATGCTGCAACGAAGTCAGCCCTGGAGGTAGTGGCAGAAACGTTGCGCCAGGAAGTGATGCCCAACGTCAGGGTAACCGTAGTGGCACCCGGCGTAACTGATACACCCTTTTTTAAAAACACGATTTCAGGATTTCATACGGTAGAGGATATCGGGTATGGAGCTATTTCAGCCGAGGCAGTGGCCGATGCCGTGCTTTATGCATTGGACAAGCCGCCAGGCCTATCCATTAACCAGATCGTCCTACGACCGACCAATCAACCATTTTAATAACATACAAGCAAACCGGAAAACTATGGAAAGCAAGATTTTAATAACAGGAGGAGCAGGCTTTATCGGCTCTCATTTGGCCGATGAACTGCTGCGTCACGGCTATAAGGTGAGGGCCCTGGACAACCTGTCGGAGCAGGTGCACGGCAAAGACTGCAAGCGCCCGGACTACCTGCACCCCGATGTGGAGTTGATGGTAGGGGATGTACGGAATCCTGATGACGTAGCGCGCGCGCTGGAAGGGGTAGACTACGTGTTTCACCTGGCCGCCATGGTTGGCGTGGGGCAGAGCATGTATGAGATCAGGGAGTACACGGATGTGAACAACATCGGGACTGCCGTGCTGCTGGAGGCACTGATCAAGAACCCTGTGAAAAAGCTGGTGGTGGCAAGCAGCATGAGTATTTACGGCGAAGGTCTCTATCAGAATCAGAAAGGAGAACTGGAGACGGTGCAGGAGCGTGGCCTGGACCAGTTAAAGGCTGGAGACTGGGAGCTGCGCGACGCAGGGGGGCAAGTTTTACAACCGGTGCCTACCTCAGAGTCCAAGGCACCCACTTTGTCCTCTGTGTATGCGCTGTCTAAATATGACCAGGAGCGGCTTTGCCTGATGGTAGGGCGCGCCTATAACATCCCAACCGTAGCTATGCGCTTCTTTAACGTGTATGGCACCCGCCAGGCGCTGTCTAACCCTTATACAGGCGTACTGGCAATCTTCGCCTCCAGGCTATTGAACAACAACTCTCCTATGATCTTTGAGGACGGGTACCAGCAGCGCGATTTTGTGCATGTGCGCGATGTGGCGCTGGCCTGCCGACTGGCCATGGAGAAGGAAGCCGCTGCAGGAAAAGTCTTTAACGTTGGCAGTGGCAACAATTACACAATACGGGAGATAGCGGAGCGACTGGCTTCGGTAATGGACAAAAAGCGTTTAACTCCCGAGATAACAGGCAAATACAGAGTAGGTGATATCCGGCACTGCTACGCCGACATTTCGCTGGCAAAGGAAGTGCTAGGCTTTTATCCGCAGGTAGCTTTCGACGATGGGCTGGAGGAACTCGCCTCCTGGCTGGAAGGGCAGATCGCCTACGACCGGGTAAACGAAGCGAGCTCCGAGCTGGCAGCCCGCGGACTTACCGTGTAGGCAGGCTCTTTATCTATTGTCTGATACTTAAAGGAACATCGCATTATGAAAATAAAAAACACTATGGAAAAGACACCGCTCCCCACCGTTGGACTAGTGGAGTGGTTCAGACCAGGAGAGTATGAGCAGGTAAAGCAAGTACTGGCCGACCTGAAGGAACTGGGCGTAACCCAGCTCCGAACGGGCGTATCCTGGGCTGACTACTATACACCGGAGGGGAAGGACTGGTATAACTGGCTGATCCCTACGCTAGCAAAAGAAGTAAACATACTTCCCTGCTTTCTTTATACGCCCCCCTCTATCGGCGAACGGCCCCGCACCTCATCCCCCCCTAAAGACAAAAAAGCTTATGCCGACTTCCTGGACGTGTTCATCTCCGACCTGGGAGAGCACTTTGAGTGGGTGGAGCTGTGGAATGAGCCGAATAACCAGGTAGAGTACGACTTTACCATGGACTACGGTTGGTACAAGTTTGCCGAGATGGTGGGCGGTGCGGCTTACTGGTGCCAACAGCGAGGCAAAAAGACACTGCTGGGGGGCATGAGCCCAATTGACCCGAACTGGCTACAAACGATGTTTGACCGCGGGGTGATGCAGTACATTGATGCCGTGGGGATTCACGGTTTCCCATACGTGTTCGATCAGGTGTGGGACGGCTGGGCCGAGAATGTAAAGACTGTGCGCGAAGTGCTGAAGCGAAACGATTGTCAGGCGCAGCTATGGATAACAGAAGCAGGCTTTTCTACCTGGCAGCATGACGAGTTTAAGCAGCTACAGGAGTTTAAGGAAGCGGTTCAGGCAGCAGTAGACAGGGTCTACTGGTACGGCATGAAGGACCTGGATGCGGAACTTCCAACCGTGGCGGGCTTTCACCTCGACGACCGCGAGTATCACTTCGGCCTGAAACGGGCAGACGGTACCACCAAACTGTTGTACAGGCTATGGGCGAAGCACGGTATTGAAAAGCTCAGCAAGCTGGCTTATGTAAAGCGTACTTTAAGCGAAGACGCCGCGCCTTATACCCTGATTACCGGCGGTGCTGGTTTCGTGGGGACTAACCTGGCCAAGCGACTGCTGGAGCAGGGCAAGCGGGTGATGGTGTTCGACAGTCTTTCGCGTGACGGCGTGGAGCAGAACCTGGAGTGGCTGAGCGAGAACTACCCGGAGAACCTGGAAGTGTACATCGGCGATATCCGGGATGTGCAGGCCGTGCGAAACGTCATAAAGCGGGCGGAGGCCGTCTATCACTTTGCCGCACAGGTGGCCGTTACGACTTCCCTTGACCTGCCGATCAACGATTTTGAGATCAATGCCCGGGGCATTATCAATGTGCTGGAGGCGATACGCGAGCAGGACAACCCGCCACCGCTGGTGTTTACCTCAACGAACAAAGTGTATGGGGGGCTCGATGACCTGAAGTTCATCTCCAACGGTTCCCGCTACTATCCGGCGGATAAAGCCATTAAGACTTACGGCATCAGCGAAGAGCGGCCGCTGGACTTCCACAGCCCCTATGGCTGCTCTAAAGGATCAGCAGACCAGTATGTGATTGACTATGCCCGTACCTATAACCTGCCACTGGCAGCCTTCCGCATGAGCTGCATTTATGGACCGCATCAGTACGGAAACGAGGATCAGGGGTGGGTGGCACACTTTGCCATCAGGGCCATTGAGGGAGAACCCGTTAATATCTACGGCGACGGCAAACAGGTGCGGGACATCCTCTTTGTGGAGGACCTGGTGGATGCTTTCCTGCTGGCCAAAGAGCACATGCACGAAATCAAAGGGCAGGCCTTTAACATAGGGGGCGGACCCGAGAACACGGTCAGTCTGCTGGAGCTGTTAAAGACGATTGGCAAATACCGCGGCAAGGACATCCCGCTCAAGTTCGGGGACTGGCGCCCGGGCGACCAGCACTACTATGTGTCGGATACGCGCAAATTCCAGAAAGCCACCGGCTGGTATCCGAAGCACAACGTGCAGGAGGGCGTGGCCAAACTGTACCAGTGGCTGTGCGAGAACCGGGGCTTGGAAGTGCCCATGCTGCTTTCCTCTGAAACGAATAATGAAGAATCTGTTAATAACGTAGCTGTAGCTTAACATGCAAGAAACGCTAACATCTCAAAACAAGGTTGTGGCCGACACCCTGCCTACAACTATGAAAGCCGCTGTGATCACAGCGCCACGGTCTGTTGAAGTGCAGGAAGCTGTCCTGCCAGAGCCGGAGGCAGGGCAGGTGCGCCTGCGCCTGGAGGGCTGCGGCCTGTGTGCCTCTAACATTCCGGTGTGGGAAGGCCGGGACTGGTTCAGCTATCCAGTTGCGGCAGGCAACCCGGGGCACGAAGGCTGGGGCATCGTGGACGCCGTAGGCAAAGGCGTGGAAAACGTACAGCCTGGCGACCGCGTTGCGGCTCTTTCCTACCACTCCTATGCGCAGTACGATGTGGCCGATGCCGATAAAGTCATCAAGCTGCCGGATTCCCTGGCAGGTATGCCTTTTCCGGGGGAGCCACTTGGTTGTGCCATGAACATCTTCCGGCGCAGCGACATAGCGGAAGGACAAACAGTGGCTATCCTGGGCGTGGGCTTCTTAGGCGCTCTGCTCGTGCAGCTGGCCAAAAACGCCGGCGCCAGGGTTATCGCCGTGTCGCAGCGGGACTTCTCGCTGGAGGTAGCCCAAGCGAGTGGGGCCGACGAGGTCATCAAGATGGATGATCACTATAAAATTATAGAAAAAGTTAAAGATTTGACCAACGGAAAGTTCTGTGAGCGCGTAGTAGAGTGCACCGGAAAAGAGTGGCCGCTGAACCTGGCTGGCGAGCTGACCGCCGAGCGGGGTAAGCTCATCATCGCAGGCTTCCATCAGGATGGCATGCGCCAGGTGAACATTCAGCTCTGGAACTGGCGCGGCCTGGACGTGATCAACGCCCACGAGCGCGACCCGCAGGAGTACATCAAAGGTATGAAAGAAGCGGTACAAGCCGTGGAGAAAGGAATCCTGGACCCGGAGCAGCTCTACACGCACACCTATACCTTAGACCAGATAGATAAAGCTTTCGATAACCTGACGAGCCGTCCTGACGGCTTTGTTAAAGCCCTTATTACCTATTAACCATGCAAGAAACGATACTGGACCAAAAGCAGGAAACGACTGCATCTTCTTCATCTTCTCAAGTTGCCAGGCCAAAGCTTGGCTTTCTGGGTGTAGGCTGGATTGGCCGTAACCGGATGGAAGCGATCGCGAAACATAAAGCCGGGGAGGTAGCTTACATTGCTGATACCGCCGTGCAGAACGCAGCGGAGGCCGTGAAAAGCGCGCCGGAAGCCAAGCAGGTCAACTCGCTGGAAGCGATCATTACCGAACCAACGGTAGACGGCGTCGTCATTGCCACGCCCAGTGCTTTCCACGCCGAGCAGAGCCAGTTGGCCCTGGAGGCCGGAAAGTCTGTTTTCTGCCAAAAGCCACTGGGCCGGAACGCCGAAGAGACAAAGCGCGTGGTGGAAGCTGCCCGCAAGAGCAACAAGCTGCTGGGCGTAGACCTCTCGTACCGCTACACCGCGGCCATGGAGCAGGTGTACAAAGTTGTGCAGAGTGGGGAGCTGGGGCATATCTACGCCATAGAGCTGGTGTTCCACAACGCCTATGGCCCGGACAAAGCCTGGTTCTACGAGCCAAAGCTATCGGGTGGCGGCTGCGTGATAGACCTGGGCGTGCACCTGGTGGACCTGGCGCTGTGGTCCATGAACTTCCCTAAGGTGAAGGAGGTGCACAGTCAGTTGTTCGCTAAAGGCAAGCCGATCGACGTCTGCGAAGGGAAGGTAGAGGACTATGCCACGGCAGGCATTGAGTTGGCCGGAAACACACACATGCAGCTTACCTGCTCCTGGAACCTGCCAGCCGGTCAGGAAGCGATCATCAGTGCGACCTTTTATGGCACCGAAGGCGGGGTTGCTCTTAAGAACGTGAATGGGTCATTTTACGATTTTGTAGCAGAGCGTTACTATGGTACCAAAACAGAGCGCCTGTGCTCCCCTCCCGACGAGTGGATGGGCCGTGCCGGCGTAGCCTGGGCTGAGCGGTTGGCCAAGGGGGAAGGCTTTGATGAAGCGGCAGAGGAGTTTGTGAAAGTAGCAGAAGTATTAGATAAAATTTACGGGAGATAAGAAATGGAAGCACATCATCCTTCAAAGATCTTGATGACGGCAGATACCGTGGGTGGTGTCTGGAACTACTCTCTGGAGTTAGTACGGGCGCTGGCCCCTTTTGGGACCCAGGTCGTGCTGGCCACCATGGGAGCACCCCTGCGCGAGGAGCAGCGGGAGCAGATCGAAGACATTAGTAACCTGACCGTGCACGAGAGCGATTACAAGCTGGAGTGGATGGACGACCCTTGGGCGGATTTGGAGAAGGCGGGGGAGTGGTTGCTAAAGTTAAAGGATGAAGTACAGCCGGATGTGGTGCATCTGAATGGCATGGTGCACGGCAACCTCGACTGGGGTATACCCGTGGTGGTGGTGGTCCATTCCTGCGTGATGTCGTGGTGGAGAGCCGTGAAAGGAGAAGACGCACCGAAAGAGTGGGACAGGTACAAGGAACGGGTAACCCGCGGCCTGCAGGCAGCCGACATGGTCGTAGCTCCAACGCAAGCCATGCTGCACCAGGCGCAGGAGTTATACGGGCCGTTTAAGTCAAGCACAGTGGTGTACAATGGCCGGGGCCAGTACAGTTTCCAGTTCGGAAAGAAAGAACCCTTTGTGTTTAGCATGGGCCGCGTGTGGGACGAAGCCAAAAACATCGCTACCCTGGCCCATATAGCTGCTGACTTACCCTGGCCTGTTTACATTGCCGGAGAAGACAAACACCCTGCTACGGGCAAGACCATGGAGCTGGAGAATGTGCACTTCCTGGGTCAGTTGAGCGAGAAAGAAGTATCTGACTGGTTATCCCGTGCCTCCATTTACGCTTTGCCTGCCAAGTACGAGCCCTTTGGGCTCACCATTCTGGAGGCGGCTATGTCAGGCTGTGCCCTGGTAGTTGGCAAGACCGAGAGCCTGGCTGAGGTCTGGGGCAACGCCGCGAAGTACGTGGACCCGAACAGCGCAGACGAGCTGCGCGATACGGTTGCAGACCTGATTGAGGATGAGTTTGCCCGTAACATAATGGCGATGCGGGCCATTAAGCGCTCGCACGGGTATACCTCTGACCCGATGGGGCAGGACTACGACCACGTGTACAGGCAATTAATGAAAGCCTCCATCACGGCTTAGGGCCCAACGCTCAGTCATACACTAATTCAGAACTTAACCATTTAAACTTAGCTAATGAATATTACCCTTTTCTATCACTCTATTCTTTCTGATTGGAACCACGGCAATGCGCACTTCCTACGGGGAATCGTGCGGGAGTTGGAGGAGAGGGGGCACCAGGTAAGCGTGTACGAGCCAAAAGATGGCTGGAGCCTGCAAAACCTGGTAGAGGGCTATGGCAAAGAAAAGCTGGACGAACTGTCTGCTTATTACCCCAACGTCAACACCAACTTTTACACGCTCGACACGCTAGACCTGGACACGGTACTGCAGGATGCGGACCTGGTGCTGGTGCATGAGTGGAACGAGCATGAACTGGTCAAGCGCGTCGGAGAGCACCGGGCGAAGGGCGGTGACTACAAGCTGATCTTCCACGACACGCACCACCGGGCGGTGACAGCGCGCGACAGCATGGCCCAGTACGACCTGACCCACTACGATGGGGTACTAGCCTTTGGGCAGAAGATCCGGGACCTGTACCTGCAGGAGGGGTGGACCGAAAAGGCCTGGACCTGGCACGAGGCAGCGGACACCTCGGTGTTCTACCCGCACGACCGCGAGGAACACGAGGGAGACCTGATCTGGATTGGTAACTGGGGTGATGAGGAGCGCACCGCCGAGTTGCACGAGTTTTTGATTAACCCGGTGAAGGAGCTAGGACTAAAGGCAAAGATTTACGGGGTGCGCTACCCGGATCACGCCCGCAAAGCCCTGGCAGACGCTGGGATTGAATACGGCGGGTGGTTACCCAACTACAAGGCACCGGAAGAGTTTGCCAAGTATAAGGTAACCGTGCATGTGCCGCGCAGACCTTATGTAGAGGCCTTGCCCGGCATCCCAACCATTCGGCCTTTTGAGGCGCTGGCCTGTGGCATTCCCCTAATTTCTTCGCCCTGGGATGATGCGGAGAACCTCTTCACGCCAGGCAAAGACTTTTTGGTCGCCCAAAATGGCGAGGAAATGAAAGAGCACTTACAGATAGTCCTCCAAAGCCCTGAGAAAGCCAAAAGCTTAGCTGCCCACGGCTTACAAACGATCCGCAACCGCCATACCTGTGCCCACCGGGTAGATGAGCTGGAGAAAGTATGCGAGGAGCTGGGGATCGCGACACAAAAGATTTATCTCACCCAAAAAGAACAAGTTCTGCATGAGCAATAGGAAACTGAACATAGCCTTCTTCGGCTCCAGCCTGGTATCTGCTTACTGGAATGGCGCCGCTACGTATTACCGTGGCATCGTACGTGCTTTGAGCGAGCGGGGCCATAACGTTACCTTTTACGAGCCGGATGCTTATGACCGGCAACAGAACCGCGACATGCCCGACCCGGACTGGGCCGAGGTGGTGGTGTATGAGGCTACAGAAGCCGCCGTGTACCAGTGCCTGGAGCAAGCCGCGGAGGCCGACATGGTGGTAAAAGCCAGCGGCGTAGGCGTGTTTGACGAGTTACTGGAGCGCGAAGTGCTGAAGTTGCAGACAGAGGAGCGCCTGGTGGTGTTCTGGGACGTAGATGCCCCTGCTACCCTCGATCGTGTGCACCACGACCCTAAAGACCCTTTCCTGGAGCTCATCCCGCAGTATGACCTCATTTTGACCTACGGAGGAGGCGAGCCTGTTGTGAACGCCTATGAAGCCCTGGGGGCGAAGAAGTGCGTGCCAATTTATAACGCTTTGGATACTGCCACGCACTTCCCTGTGGAGCCAGAGCCCCGTTTTGCCTGCGATCTTGCCTTTTTGGGTAACCGTCTGCCAGACCGGGAGGCACGGGTAGAGGAGTTCTTCCTGAAACCCGCTGCCCTGCAGCCGGAAAGTTCGTTCCTGATCGGAGGCAGTGGCTGGGGAGATAAACAGATGCCAGACAATGTAAAATACGTAGGACACGTATATACAAAAGACCACAATGCCTTTAACTGTACTCCCAAAGCAGTACTCAACATCAGCCGCGAGAGCATGGCCCGTTACGGGTTCTCACCGGCTACGCGGGTGTTTGAGGCGGCCGGGGCAGGTGCCTGCATTATAACGGACTATTGGGAGGGCATTGACTTCTTCTTCGAACCGGGGCAAGAGATTCTCGTAGCAAGAAGTGGCGCTGAAGTAGCCGCTATTCTGGCAGAACTTACCGAAGAAAAGGCAAAGGCCATTGGGGAGGCTGCGTATACAAAAGTACTGTCGGCACATACCTACAGCCATCGGGCAGAACAGCTGGAGACACTATTATATACTAAAATAAAACAAGGGAAGGAGGCATTGGTATGAATATCGTCATTCTGGGATTATCAATTACCTCGAGCTGGGGTAACGGGCATGCGACCACATTTCGGGGACTGGTGCGGGAGTTGAATAAGCAGGGGCATACGGTGCTGTTTCTGGAACGGGACGTACCTTGGTATGCTGGCAACCGGGACCTCCCGAACCCGAAGTATTGCCAGACGGAACTGTACGCATCGCTCACAGACCTGCAACAACGCTTTTCGGAGCAGGTACGGGAGGCTGACCTGGTCATCGTCGGATCTTATGTGCCAGAGGGGGTACAGGTCGGGAAATGGGTCATCAAGACGGCACAGGGCATCAAGGCCTTCTATGACATCGATACGCCGGTAACACTGGCAAAGCTGGAGCGCGGGGACTACGAATACCTGCACCCTGACCTGATTTCAAAATATGATCTGTACCTGTCCTTTACCGGCGGCCCTACGCTAGACCTGCTTGAGCGTCAGTATGGCTCCCCCATGGCGCGTCCTCTGTATTGTGCGGTCGATCCTACCCTGTATTATCCTGAGTTTCAGGAGACCTTGTGGGACTTAGGTTACCTGGGTACCTATTCAGAAGACCGACAACCGCCGTTGGAGAAGTTGATGCTGGACGCAGCCCGCCGATGGCCGGACGGACGTTTTGTCGTGGCAGGGCCCCAGTACTCCGAAGACATACAGTGGCCTGCCAACACACATTATATAAGCCATTTGCCCCCTTCAGAACACCGAAAGTTTTACAATAGCCAACGCTTCACACAGAACATCACGCGGGCCGACATGATCAAAGCGGGCTATTCGCCAAGCGTGCGCCTGTTTGAGGCAGCTGCCTGTGGAACGCCTATTATCTCGGACTACTGGGATGGCCTTGATTCTATTTTTAAAATAGGAAGCGAAATTTTAGTTGCCAGTTCGGCGGCAGATACCCTGCAATACTTACGGGAGATATGTAAATCGGAGCGTAAGCTGATCGGGGAACGGGCCCGTAAGAAAGTGCTCTCCGGGCATACAGCAGCACATCGCGCACAAGAGTTGGTTAGCTATGTCGAGGAACTGATGACTTTAGACGCAGCCACTGGCGCAGACTCTGCCGGCGACGTCGTACTGCAGGAGTAAAATATTTTAGAAGCCTGTTACAACAAGAAATTAAGCAAAACAAACACAAACAAGACATGACGGAGACAGAACAGCTGGGACCCTGGTTTCATAACCTGCACTTGCCAAACGGAGAACAAACAGCCCCCAATCATAAGCTCGGGGATTTCCCTGCTTTTAAGTGGAAGGAACTGGAGGCCTCTGTTCCTGCTGATTTAACCGGATGGAATGTGCTGGATGTTGGTTGTAATGCTGGTTTCTACTCCATTGAGCTCGCCAAGCGGGGCGCGAACGTGTTGGGGATTGACGTTGACCCCCATTACCTGCGGCAGGCTGCGTGGGCAGCCAAGCAGTTTGGCCTGGAGGATAAGATAGAGCTAAAGCAGATGCAGGTGTATGACGTAGCTCGCCTGGACGGGCAGTTTGACCTGATCTGGTACATGGGCGTGCTGTATCACCTGCGCTACCCGCTGCTCTCCTTGGATATCCTCTCTCAGAAGGCCCGCCGCATGATGGTGTTCCAGACACTGACAATGCCGGGAGGGCGGGGAAAGCCAACTCCTGACGACTTTGGCATCAACGAGCGAGACCAGATGCTGGAGGACAGCTGGCCCAAAATGGCCTTCATCGAAAAGCGCATGGCGGGTGACCTGACGAACTGGTGGGCTCCCAACGATGCGGCTGTAGAGGCAATGCTTCGTTCCTGCGGTTTCCGGGTAACAGAAAAACCGGGACACGAGATTTATGTGTTGGAGGTAGACGAAGCGTTACGGAAAGGGCAGCAATGGAACCGCTCTGAATATCTGTCTGCGACAGGGCAAGACTGGCAGGAGGCCGTGAAAGAAAAAGTAGCGGAAAAGAACACCTACATGGTGAATGACGGCCGTTAAGTATGCGGAGAAAAATCCTAGGACGTAAAAAATTGACAAGAAGTACAGTGATGCCTTACAGGTATTGAACAAGAAGCTAAAAACCGGGCTTGCAATAGGGCAGACCCGGTTTTTAGTTTAAGAGCGCAAACGCATAACTTGCATCCACAGAATAACAAGATGGAAGATAAAAAGCCTACACACGAGCCACAACCCTGGAAAGTACTTAAGTCGGAGTTAGTGTTTAATGAGAAGTGGTATACGCTACGCCGGGACGAGGTAGAACTACCCAACGGCTTAGTAATGGACGACTATTACGTGAGCGTTCGTCCGAATGTGGTGCTTATTTTTCCGCTTACCGAGGATAAGCACGTCATTTTTGTGCGCCAGTACAAACATGCGGCCGGGGATATTTTTATTGAACTGCCAGGCGGCGTAATTGACGAACATGAGGATGCCCCGCTGGAAGCCGCCAAACGGGAGTTACTGGAAGAGACAGGCTACACGTCCGATGAGGTGGAACTGCTACAGGAAGTAATTGATAACCCCACAAAAGACACGAACAAGATTTACTTCTTCCTGGCCAGGAATGTGCATAAAGTGGCCGAGCAGGACCTGGACGCATCCGAAAATATCGAAGTCCTTCGCGTGCCCTTACAGGAGGTGGAAGAGATGGTGTTAAACGGGAAAGTAAAAGTGTCCGGCTCCGTTGCGTTGTGCCTGCTTGCTTTAAGAAAACTAGGGGTGTAACAAAGCACCCTAATCAAAACTACTGTAGAAGAAGGACTGCTAAACAGGGCGACGAGCTCTCCTTCTTTAACGTCACATTTATTGCCCCTAGGGCCTTCTGGAGTAAGCAAGGGTCTCGTTAAAGATCGCCAGCCTTGGACCGTCCCTCTTATAGGGATGAGGCATGAAGCGTGCAGATGGCTGTAGTTACATGGCCGCTAATAGTCAGAAAACCTTCTAAAACTTTGTAATTGTATCGCGGGTTGTGTTGGTGTATATATTAATTATAATATTTATATATATGTAATCCTCTCCGTTGCTCTTATGTTCCCCGTTTCCGGGGTATGAAGGCAGTTATTGATTTTACAGGTCCCCTTTTGCGCCAAAGCTGTCTTTTTTTTAAGTTTTTGACTCGTATATGATTTAACAAGTATAGCTATTTGGCTGGCTTAAAGCGTCTTAGTATTATAATAACTGATATTTGTAAAAAAAGTATAAAATATATAAAAACTATATGTAACAATAATTCTATGTTTGGGTATAAGGTCAGTGTGATTCATATAAAACCTTTAAAAAATTAAAACATTATGAAAAAAAGAGTAATGTATGCAGCCGCGGTAGCCATGCTATTCGCTACAAGCACATCTTTCGCCCAAACAAATAACACTGCTTCTTCTTCTCAAGAAGGTGACAGAAACGCATCAGCCATTACACAAAAGAATGGCCAAAGGAATACAGCTGCTGTTTCACAGACAGGGGCTGAGAATGGCTCGGTTGTAGCACAGTATGGTGGCAGCGAGAACGGAGTAGTGGTAGGACAGTACGGCACCTTCCATGACGTCAGCGCACTGCAGACGAAGGGACAGTTCCTGGACGCAACCGTTTTGCAGGACGGGGTAAACCAGACTGCTGTAACGATACAGGAACATGGCTTAGATAATGACCTGAACGTTGTACAGTACGGTGAAAGCAACGAAGCATGGGTGGAGCAACTTGCTGGTGAAGGAAACGAGGCATCAGTTTCTCAGAGCGGGATGCTAAACGAAGCTGACATGGGACAGTACAATGGTGTCGCCAACAGTGGTTCTATTAGCCAGGATGGGGAAGCCAATATTGGGTATGTAGAGCAGCAAAGCGGTGCAGGAAATGCTGGTTCTATTGTTCAGGTAGGCTTTAGCGGCGATGCCTATGTTGGCCAGCATGGAGGTGTAGGCAACACAGGTGCCGTTAGTCAGGACGGAGCGAACAACTGGGGCTACATGGAGCAGCGTGAAGGTGAGGGTAACGCAGCGTCTGTAGGACAGGCAGGGGATTATAATGAGGCTTATGTGGGGCAGTTTAACGGAATGAGCAATAGCGCGGATGTCCGGCAGCAAGGTGATATGCATGATGCTACTATCGAACAGCATAGTGGCGATGCAAACGAAGCTTCGATCGCACAATACGGATCAGAGAACGGCTCAACCATTGCACAATACGGTGGTCGTGAAAACGATGCGACCGTTGCGCAATACGGTAGATTTCATGATGCCACCATCCTGCAGTCTGGCGGTGAGGACCACGACGCTGTTATCCTACAGAACGGCGTAAACCAAACTGCTCATATCACACAAGAAGAAGGGGTAGACAACGATGCTTACGTAACGCAGTACGGTGAAAGCAACGATGCATATGTAGAGCAGTTGTACGGGGAAGGCAATGACGCCGACGTGCTTCAGAGAGGAACTATGAATGATGGCCGTGTGGGTCAGTACAATGGCGAAGATAACGATGCGGATATCGACCAGCATGGTGAGGAGAACATTGCTTACGTAGAGCAGCAAAGCGGCGAAGACAACGATGCAGACATCGATCAGGATGGCATGCGCAATGATGCTTACATTGGGCAGATGGCTGGCTTGGACAACGACGCTGACGTGGACCAGAGAGGTAATGATAACTGGGCCTATGTGGTGCAGTATGGCGCACGCAACGACGCTGAAATTTACCAGGACGGTGATGATAACAAGGCCGTGATTGGGCAAGTAGGTGTGTTCAACCAAGCAGACATTGAGCAGGGTGGTGACGGCAACCTTGCCGGTATCGGTCAGGTAGGCGTGGGTAACTGGGCTGTTATAGACCAGGACGGTGATTACAGCTTAGCAGGTATAGTGCAGTCTGGTTCTGCTAACGTAGCGGTGATTAGCCAAGATGCTCAGTGGAGTGCAGCCGGAATTTTACAGCAAGGCTTAGGCAACGAGGCTACGATCGATCAGTCTGGCCTGTATAACCTCTCTGGAATCCTTCAGTCTGGGGAGTCCAACACCGCTACTATTAACCAGGGCGGTACAGGCAACGCTGCCGGTATCTTTCAGTTCGGATCTTACAACACTGCAACAATTAATCAATAGTTGATTTTGTCAAATCTCCTGAGGGGTAAATACCTCTCAGGAGATTTTTTAATTTGTAGGGGGTACTTTAAACATAGGTGAGATGAAAAGAGCATTTGCGCTTCTGTTCGCTTGTATTTTATTGCAGACAGGGGCTTACAGCCAGAGCATCGGGAGTGAAGCACAGTTGATGAAGTCCGTTAACGCTGCCAGAATCTCGGAGTTGGCACAGGGGCAGGCAACAAAGCAGGACGTACGTGTGATACAGGATGGCGACCGCAACCATGCAGCTGTATTTCAAAGGAACAGCGCTGCTGTGCCTAACGCCGCGTTCATTACCCAGGTAGGTGATTTTAACACAATCGTCCTACAGCAAAGCGGGCAAAGAAACCAGGTAAACGCGACACAACTTGGTGTTAGCAACTCCTATAGAGGGGAGATAGACGGGGTAAGCAATACATCCACTGTCTATCAGCAAGGAACCGCGAATGAAATAAACCAGCAGGTACAGGGCATGGACCTGGAGTATACGTTGATCCAACAGGGGAACAATAACTCCATCAACCAGATAGAAACCTCTCCGCAGTCACGCCCTTATACAGTTATCCAACAGGGGAATAACATGAATATTACCATTGAGCAGAGTTCCTGGGCAGTACCTGTAAAGATAAAATAGCTTTAGAGCTACTTTACGCGCACCCTTATTTCCATTATAAATGAATCTGTTTACCATAATAACTTTGATTATGATGATCCTGAGTGGGCAAACGAGTGGCGTTCCGCTAAATGCGGGATTATATGAGGCCCATATAAAAGCCGAGCTAGACGGAAGGACTCTCAGGATAAAAAACGTTTTTGAAAACAACAGCAGTAAGCCGGTTGATTTTCGCTATAAGTTTAAACTGGAACGCACAGGCAAATCAGGTTCAGCCATCAGTAGCCAATCAGGCACACTAAGGGCAGCACCGGGAGAAGAGGTTAACCTCTCTGCCACGCGTGTTTCTATCCATGTGGGTGATACCTGTACGCTGGTGCTGCACGTGTACGACGGCAGCACACCGATAGCCCATGATACGGTTACAGTTCCTGCGAACTAGCACCTCTGCAGCTAAAACACTTGTTGCACCTTCCGTCCTTTCTTCATTCCTTCCCGCTCTCCCTTTTGCATGAGCGAAGCTGTATGCTACATTGTTATATAGCTATAACCCTATTTAGTTTTATCCGTATAGGATAAAACATTAACGGAATTTAACAGAGGCGATAGCGCTTGATGTTAAACAAGCAATCTCAGGCCCGCCTGTGCTTGCTCTAGCCGTACACGCAGCTAATATATCTACCCAAATTAAAGTGCACAGATGCTAAAAACAGCTACCACCCTTAGGCTTGTTTATTTTATGGCGTTGCTGATCGGCTTCGCTTCCTGTAACGAAGACACCATAGAACCAGAAGGAGGAGGGTCTATCAGAGGTGTCGTGTTAGATGCTGAAACGAACTCTCCTGTTCAGGCTGTGAGCATCACCACCAATCCTGCTACTTCAGCGGTAGTAACCGATGAGAATGGCACTTTTGCCATCGCAGATATCCAGGGTGGTGATTACAGCATCATGGCCCAAAAGCTGGGTTATAAGATGAAGACAGTTACAGTGGCTGTCAAAAACTTGAAGCAGAGTAATGTAACGATGGTGTTGGAGGATGCCACTGGCGGAGGCCTGGCACCGGGTAAAGCAAGTAACCCCTCCCCAGCCGAAAACGCCACAGCGCAGCCCATTGATGTAACACTTAAATGGAAGGCCCCGACCGCCGGCAGCGGAGATACCATAAGCTATGATGTTTACTTGTATGAATCGGGCAACACAGAAAAAAAGAGAATAGCGGAAGCAGTATCAGACACGAGTATAGTTGCCCGCAACCTGAAATACAATACGACTTACTTTTGGCAGGTTGTGGTTAAGGACGAAAGTGGCAGGGTGACGAACAGCGACGTATGGAGCTTTAACACGGTGCCAGTGCCTGCTAACCGCTATCTTTTTGCCCGTGCTGCTACCGACGGCGACTATAACGTGTACAGCTCGGATGGCACAGAGGCCAACACCTTTCGTCTGACTTCCAGCTTTAGCCGCGAGTGGTGGCCTGTGCTTAACCCGAAGCGCGATATCATCGCCTATTCCTCCAATGTGGGGGTGGAGCCGCAGATCTATGTGATGAACCGCGACGGCTCTGACAAAAAGCAGGTGACCAGTATCCCGGTAGTGGGGTACCACAACCAAGGCATTGGCTTTGCATGGGCGCCGGATGGGGGACAGTTGCTGTATGCCAATTATGATAACCTGTACCGGATTGAGCGGGATGGTTCCGGTCTGACCTTGATCGCCAAAGCACCTGCTAACCGCCACTTTAGGATGGTGGACTGGACAGATCGGGGAGATAAAATCGTGGCACAAACCATTGGCTCAAACATTAACGACGCTGAGATTTACATTATGAATGCCGATGGCTCTGACATGCAACTCCTCGTGGAGAACGTGCCAGGCCGTGTGGAGAGCCCCTCATTCTCGATTGATGGATCGGAGGTTTTATACACCCGGGATGTGGCGGGTTTCGAGAATGCCGAGGGCCGCCAGCTGAACTCCCATATTTTTAGAAGAAAGGTAGATGGATCAGGTTTGGTGGACTTATCCGAGAACAAGCCTGCCGGGACCAACGACCTGCTCCCTCGCTACTCCCCAAATGGGGCGAAAGTAATTTTTGTAAACACCCCGAACGATGGCCTTGGCCCTTACGACGTGTACATGATGGACGCAACAGACGGGAAAAACCGGGTGAAGCTGTTCTCGAACGCTACTATGCCAGACTGGAAGTAGTGATCTAACTTTGTATAAACTGACAGAAGAGGTGTGGCTTGTAGTCATACCTCTTCTGCTTTAAGGGCTAGAGTTAGCTCTTAAAGCAGAAAACAAGGCTGCTGTCAAAAGCTCTCAAAGAAGGGTAAGCAACTAGACGAAATTTCAAACTCTCAGCTCCCTACTGTTGTTCTATAGAGGGTATAAAGAGTAAAAGGGGATGGTGAAAAGCAAGGAAGAACTAGTATGCGAGCTGTGTGGCAGAGAGGTGCAGAGCCTCTCGCGGCATCACTTGGTTCCACGAGAGGAGGGAGGACGCTACGGTGCTACTGCCGACCTTTGCCAGCCTTGCCACAGCACCTTACACCTTACATTTTCTAACCGGGACCTGGCTACCCAATACAACTCCATTCCTGCCTTGCAAGAAGCAGAGCCGCTTCAAAAATACCTGAAGTGGGTACGTGGCAAACGTATCGAGCGAATCTCCAACCGCAGAGGAAGGGGAAAAAGAAAGTAAGCGCCGAATGATCAGAATCAAGTGGAGCGATGCAGGATTATTCATTTCGTAGCTTCAGAATAAGCGCTGTTTTATAGTGGTGCAGGCTTTCCTCCAGACCCGCAGGATAGCTGTGCGGGTTCAGGTAACGGCGGATACTTTCGTGCAGCTTACTCAGCTCTTCTTTGGCCGTGGCCTGTATGCTCTGCAGGTCTGGCAGCGTGTACGTTAACTTTCCTTGCTCGAACACTGGCACGAGTAACTCCTTGTATTTAGTGTCGGGTGCAATGCTCTTGCGGCGCGTGCTGTCCAATGGGTCCACGATCCGGAGGTGATCCGGCAGGCTTTCCAGTTGGTTATAGATCATGTCAGCCATATAGCCGGAGTCATCCATATAACGGCGCACCTGCAGTTTTCCGGGGTTAGAGGTTTTTACCAGTTGCTCCGATAGCTTTATCTTATATTCCCAGTCCCCTTGCTCTGTACGGAGTGCTGCCAGCTTGTACACGCCTCCCAATGCCGGTTGGTCGTAGGCGGTTACCATTTTGGTGCCGATGCCCCATACGTTGATTTTTGCCCCTTCCTGCTTTAAGTGGGTGATCAGGCGTTCGTCCAGGTCGTTGCTGGCCACAATGTTCGTGTCTGTGAAGCCTGCTGCATCCAGCAGCTTGCGTGCCTCCACGCTCAGGTAGGTAAGGTCTCCGGAGTCAAGGCGAATGCCACCGAGTTTAAAACCTTTCGGCCCCAGCTTCTGAGCCGTAGAAATCGCTTTCTTGACACCCTCCAACGTGTCATAAGTATCCACTAAAAAGACGGTGTCCTGCGGGAAGGCGTCTCCGTAGGCTTCGAACGCCTCTTCCTCTGAGTCGAAGGCCTGTACCCAGCTATGGGCATGTGTGCCGCGCACGGGAATATTATAGTGCTGCCCGGCAAGGAGGTCAGACGTCGCACTCACACCCCCAATATAAGCGGCCCGTGCGGCAGACAGCGCCCCGTCTATTCCCTGTGCCCGGCGCATCCCAAACTCAATTACCTGGTCGCCTTTGGCTGCGTCCACAATACGCGCTGCCTTGGTGGCGATGAGGGTCTGAAAGTTAAGGATGGTAAGCAAGGGAGTCTCGATGAGCTGTGCCTGCAGGAGTGGCCCTGTTACCCGAATCAGTGGCTCGCTCGGGAACACCACAGTCCCTTCCGGAACGGCATCTACACTACAGGAAAACTCCATGTTACGCAGGTAATCCAGGAAGCCCTGTTCAAACAAAGGCTGTCCCTGGCTTCCTTTCAGGCTGGCCAGGTAGGCCAGGTCCTCGTCCCGGAAACGCAGGTCCTGTAAGTACTGCACCACGTGTTCCAGGCCAGCGGCAATGGTGTAGCCTCCCGTAAAAGGGTTTTTGCGGAAGTACAGGTGAAAAACGGCCTCCTGTTCTGCCTTCCCGCTTTTCCAGTAGCCATAGGCCATCGTGAGTTGGTACAGGTCTGTCAGCAGTGAAAGGGAGGTTGCGTAGATGTCTTTTAGAGCCATGGCGGCAAATTATGAATTATGCATAAGAAATTAAACAGCGAAAGGGCCGCCACTAGTAGGCTGTGCTTCCTCTGTTAGCGAATTAGCTGCCCTGCTTTACGGTAATTGGGGCTAACAAAGACAAAAAGCCTTGCGTCTTAAGCCTTAGGTACGCAACTTTAGGCATGCAGAAAAGACAGTTTATACCTTTCTCAGAGGTCAAGAAAAAGAAAGCCATTGTGGTAGACAGCACGCACCCGAACGGGGTGATGCTATCACACTGGAAGGGGGCGCCAACTCCTGCTGAAATACGGGATGACACGAGTGCAGCAATTGTCCTGAACGCTTTACGACAGGGCCTGCCCTCGCTCGACTTACCTTATGTAACAGCCAACCATTTCGATATAGACGGTTTTGTGGGGGTGTGGGCCTTGCTGAACCCGGCACTGGCTTTGGAAAACGAGGAACTGTTACGGCAGATGGCCCTAATCGGAGATTTCCGGGAGCTGGACCTGAACCATCCGCTGGCAGGGGAGGCCCTGAAATTGGTGTGCTGGATTAATGCCAAAGAGCGGGAGCTATTCTACAAACCCTTTGCCGCGGATGAGATGGAGGAGAAGGAAGCCGCCCAGTGCGCCCAGAAGTTCCGGTACTTTTTACGGGAGTTTAACGCTGTGTTGAAGGACCCGGATTGGGAGAAAGGCGCCTGGGAGGATGAGGTGGCAAGTGTGCTCCTCGGCTATCGGGACATGTACAAGCCGGACACTAAAATCGAACGTTACCCAGACGTTGGCTTGGTGATCGTTCAAACACCACATCCGCTGCATTATTACGCGCTGTTCAGTCGTACCCAGGGCTTTGATATGGTACTGACCTGCTATGAGCAAAACCGCTATGAACTAGAGTACAAGTACACCACGTGGGTCGACATCGCCACGCGCCCAACTTTGCCCCGCCTGAGCATGGCCCCACTGGCAGAGCGCCTGAATGCCCTGGAAACCTCTGGTCGCTTGTGGACACATGATGCTGTTACTGAAACAGGGCCCCTCTTGCGTTTAGAGGGGTCAGGGCTGAGCCGGTCTGAAGCATACGATAACCCGACAGAGCGGGAAATCTATTCTTCTTCCATCCCTGTAGGGCAGTTCAAGGCAGAAGTCCTGCACTTTTACCGCGAGGCCTACGCAGGCATCTCCCCGAAGCAGCATTGGACCTGGAAAGAGGTGAAGGAGTTAAGTTAGCGTTCTCGACACGTACAGGGACAAAGCCCCGGCAGACCTTTAAAAGGCTTGCCGGGGCTTTTACTTTTAATACCATTTCTTCACGAAAGATGCAGGCAGAAGCGTTCCCTTTATCTTACAAATGCACCTCTTGTAACTGTAGCGCCTGTAGTCCTACTCAAGAGCTCTTTCCTTTTTGAATGATTGTGGTACTTGTACAAACCTTCGGTTTAGTAACCCCTTAAAATTAGCAATAGAGGCTGTTGTTGTTAATTCTCTAAAAAAAATTATTAGTATTTTTTATAAAATTACGTATACATAGTAAAATAGTGATATACTTGTGAAGTAGATCAGACAACACAACAACCGTATGAGAAAGATACTATGTCCCACTGACTTCTCTGCTACCTCGGGAAAGGCGATTGATTATGCTGTGTACATTGCACAGCATGCGGGGGCGCACCTGTCGTTAGTGCATGTGATACACCTGCCAATCGTTGATACGTCCGAAACAGCTATGGTGGCTAGCGAACTGCTGGGGGAGCAGATGCGCGATGCCGCCGAGCAGTTACAGGCTATATGCCGTCACCTGGAAGAGAAGTATGGGGCAAACCGGGACGGTGAGTTTACCTGCGACTACATCCTGAAAGAGGCGCTTCTTACGGACATCACAGAGCAGTTAACCGCAGAGGAAGGGTATGACCTGATCGTGATGGGGACCACGGGGCGCGACAATACGCTTGAGGAACTCTTGATTGGCAGTAACACGGAGACGATCATAGAAGAAGTGGAGTGCCCGGTGCTTTCTATTCCTGCAACCGGCACGTCTCCAAAGATAGAAAAGATCATTTATGCCTCAGACTACAGCAAGGAGGACCAGGTGGCCCTGGGAAAAGTAGTGGAGTTAGGGAGTTATTTCAGTGCGGAGATAGAAGTGGTACACGTGGTAAAGTCGGAGGAAGATCATGAGAAGGCGGAGGCTTTCTGGAAAGAGCTGCAGCATCAGTTTCCGGGGGTGCCCCTTACGTTCCACGAAGTGCATAACAGGCATCGCGCCGAGGGGCTGAAGGCATACTATAAAGAGACTGGGGGCGACGTGTTGGCTATTGTGCGAAAGAAAAAGGGCTTTCTGAGAGAGCTGTTTACACAGAGCCTTGCCGAAAAGATGACGTACCAGGCGGAAGTGCCCTTGCTGGTGCTGCATGGCAAGAAGGCTTAATAAAAAAGTGGACCTGGTTTTCACCAAAGCCCACTTTTTGCTGGACGGTCTTACTGATTGTTACATGTCCCGCACGGCATCTTCATCAAAGATATGGCCCAGGTCTTCACTGCATACCAGGCAATTGTAACGGCCATAAGTTTCAATGGCCTTGATCAGGGGCAGGTTACGGAAAGAGCCCTTGCCTTTGCACTCCAGTAGTACCGGGCAATCGTGCTGCACATGGAAGATATCCGCAACGCCATCTTCACAGATCCACACGCGCTTCTCCATCATTTCCTGTGGCACATAAAAGAAATCCGGCGCAGGCCTTGGCTCCACAGCGGCGACAGCCGCTTCTGCAGGGGCTTCTGTGCCAGCAGCAGCACTTGTTGCCTCTTCTGTTTTTGGCTGGCAGGAGAAGAGGGTGCTACAGGTAAAAAGAAGCAGGGAATATTTAAACGTTTTACTAACAGTAGAAGGTAGGGTGAAATGCATCTGTCTTTAAATCTTGGGTAAAACCAAAGATAAGGACTTTAGGGCTTACTTTCCGCACGTTTTGTCCGGGCGGCGGCCATACTCGCGAATAGCAACGGCCTCGCTTACTGCAATCACTTCGGCTTTACAGCGCTTCAGTGAATAGCAGTCCCTATTGTAATAGTAGACGTTAGAGCCAGAGCTGTTACAGATGTAGACGGTGCGTTTGGTGGCTCCAGTTGGTATGGGAGCCTGTGCCGATGCTGTTTCGGTTTTGGGATCCGTGCTTCCGCCGCTTCGCTTCTCCTTCCGATAATCCCAAGGAGCCACCGGGTTGGCGTCCTGCCAGAGCCCGCGCTTGAATCGACGGGCGTCTGCCTCCAGGTTTGCCAGGTTTTTGTCCTTTGAGTAGGCTTTGTAGTGCCAGGCGTAGCCGTTACGGACGAGTTCCTCGTTCAGGCTTCGGCCATCCGGTAAAATGATTGTGCCCACGGTGCGGCCATAGCGATCTGTGTTATGAGCGATCAGGCGTACGTTCTTGCCGAAGGCCAGGTCGGAAGTGTACTGGCGGGCCCGCTGCCCAAAAGCCTGTGTTTTCTCTGGCGTGTCTACGCCATACAAGCGGACTGTTACAGCTTGCCCATTACGGAGTAGTTCAATCGTATCGCCATCCTTTATCCCAATCACCTTGTCTCCTGCCACTGTGGAAGGTCTTTCCTCCCTCGGGTCTTCCTGTTGCGGAGGCACTGGCTCTGTTGGAATGGCTGCTGAGCCTGGTTCTGGCTGCTCTATCTCCTCTGTCTCTTTTTCCAGAATGGCCTGCTGCCGTTCGCGGAACTGCTCCTTTGCCTCTCCTTTGTCCTGTTGGCAGGAGCCCGCCATGATAAGGACAACAAGTAATAAATGGGTGTACTTCTTCATTTATAAGATTACTGTAAGTACAAAAGTACACAGGCTCTGGAGGAAAAACAGAGGCTGCCAGCTCTTTTTGTATGGCCTTAAAAGAAAAACCCCTTGCTGTTAAACAGGGGCTTCGAACATAGCAGCTGGTGTTCTTAAAACTGTTTATTCCATAACAGGCGCTTCTTCTCCCTCTCTTACCTCCAGGGAGTCCTGCACATCAGGGTCCATGTCCGTATCGGGTCGGGTAGGGGCTACGGTGGGGGCACGCGGGTGCTCCGCTGAAACAGGAATATCGGGGCCTTCTGCCTCGTCGGCTTCCTCCACTTCCTGCTGGCCGCAGGAGACGCTAGCCAGGGAAAGTGCAATCAGAAAGAATAAGGTATAAACGAGTCTTTTCATAGTCTGTAGCTTGTGATTCATTACTGAATACGGAGGTTGCCTAACATATTGTTTGCCTGATGCTGTTTGTTTTAAGAAAGGGCAAAAGAAAAATCCCCACCAGGTGGCGGGGATTTTCTGTTGACTGTTATCTGTGTTGTTACTCCTGAATACCAGGAACACCTACCGGTGTGGCGCTGTGCCACTCAAAAGCCGGCGCTTTGCGCTTGGTTGGTGCCAGTTCATCCAGTGTGTTCGCGTCGTACAGACGGCCGTTGCGCATCACGTATTTGATGGTGTTGGAGTTGCGGATGTTCTCCAGCGGGTTCTCGTCCATGATCACCAGGTCAGCCAACTTGCCATTCTCAATGGAACCTAAGTCACCGTCCAGGCCTAAAGATTTCGCACCTAAAATTGTCGCTACTTTCAGGGCATCAAGGTTTTCCATGCCACCAGACTGAATAGACCACAGCTCCCAGTGGTAACCCAGCCCTTGTAGCTGTCCGTGAGACCCAACGCCTGCCAGACCACCTGCTTTTACCAGGTCATTCACAAACTCTGCGTGACGCGGGAAGATGTGCTCTTCTTTCATGAACCAGCCTGGTCTGCGTCGTGATTTGGCATCTAGCTCAAACTTTGGCGTGAAGTAGTTCAGCTTCTTATCTCCGTTCACGTTCTCCGTGGCATAATAGTAGTTCTCCGCCCAAGGACCGCCATAGGCTACCAGCAGGGTAGGGGTGTAGGCCATCTGCGTTTTTGTTACAAACTCTACCACATCCTTGTAAAGTGGGTAGATCGGGAAGGAGTGCTCATGACCTGGGTAACCGTCGATGGCTTGCGTCATGTTCAGTTTAAAGTCCAGGCCGCCTTCGGTAGTCGGCAACAAGCCTTGTTCTTTCGCCGCCATGATGATCCACTGACGGTGCTGGCGGTTACCCACCAGGTACATCTTGATGGTCTTCGTGTTGTAGTACTCGGAGTACTGCTTCAGCACCTGCTTGGTGTGCTCCAGGCTCTTCAGGTTATAAGACCAATAGCCAACGCCTGGGCCAGTAGAGTACACACGCGGTCCGATCATCTTACCGGCATCCACCATGTCACCATACGTCAAAACGTCGGTGGTCGCAGTCTGTGGGTCGCGGGTGGTGGTCACGCCGTAAGCCAGGTTAGCAGCATAAATCCATACCTGATTCGTATGTACGCCCCAACGCGGCCACATGTGTGCATGTGTATCTATAAAGCCAGGGGTGATGGTCTTGCCTTTTACGTCCACTACACTCACTCCTTTTGGAGCATTCAGAGTTCCTGTTGGGCCAACTGCTTTGATGCGGTTGTTCTCGATCAGGATATCGCCCTGCTCAATCACCTCATCCCCATTCATAGTGATCACACGCGCTCCCTGTAGCAGGATCGTGCCTTGCGGGATGTCGCGTGGCACCTTGATCGCAATCTTCGTCTCGACAGGTTTATAGCCTTCCAGCTTCACAGCTTCTGTTCCAGTGCTGTCTGCCTTGGCTGCTTCGCCATTCTCAGTCTTAGCTGCTTTCTTGGCTTCTTCTTTGGCTTTTTTCTTCTCGTCCAGTTCTGCCTGCTTCGCGATAGCTTCGTTCAGGTTATAGGCGAAAAAGCCATTCCCGATAGACCAGTATATGGTTTTGCCATCTGCAGACCAGCTTGGGAACTGTCCGCCAATTTCAGTTAGCTTCCAGCTTGGGAACTGCGATTTCGCTACGTCAGCTACAGAGATAGTGGGTGTCTCACCACCGATCACCGGGATCGTCACCACGTAAATCTCGTTGTTGATAAGCGCCAGGGCCTTATCTCCAACAGGGGCTTTGATAACCGTGGCAGCCACAGAGGCTTTCTCTTCCGGAGCGCGCTCTGTTAAGTGCATGTTCAGGTGCATCTCCTCTTCCACAATGTCAGCGAAAGAGCCGAAAGTCGTGATGCCTTTTACCTTTACATAAGACTTCTTGTCGGTGCCGTCCCAACGCAGGGAGATCAGGCCGTCTTTTGAGTTGTAGAGGTAAATACGGTCATCGCCTTTTACAAAGTGCGGGTTGGCACCTGCATCGGCAGTGGTTACAAAAGTGCTTTGTCCGCCTTTGGCCGGTATCCAGTTAATGCTCTGGCGGGAGGCGAAAGCACCTGGGCCGGTCGCTTCGCGGTAGGCCTGGGCTGAGCCCTTGGCAAATACGATCCTGTCGCCGTTTGGTGACCACACCGGCTCCTGGAAAATACCCTTCTCTTCTGTCAGTTTAGTTGGTTTGCCTTTGCCATTGGCATTCAGCTTGTAAATAGCCCCGCCTTCCTGCTCACTCCAGGTCACATAGGCCAGGTACTTCCCGTCTGGTGACCAGGCAGGCTGTGCCTCTGTATAATCTGCATCTGTCAGGCGCTTAGGTGTACCATTCGGGTAATCCATCACGTACAAGCGATCCAGTGCTGTAAAGGCAACCTGCTTCCCGTCTGGCGACACAGCCGCATCGCGAATCTGCGTCACGGTCATCATCTTGTCGTCCTTGATCGGGAATTTGAAGTCCAGTTTCGGACCTACCTCTATCTCGGTGTTTACCTCAAAAGGAATTTCTTTGGCAGGGCCACCTGCTACAGGCAGGCGATAGATTTTACCACCATAAGAAGCAATAAGCTCTTTGCTATCCGGAGTGAATGACATGGCCGGCAACACCCCTAGTGGGGCGATCGACTCCTGCTCATCACGCTGTACCGGGTAAGCCAGCCACTTTTCCTCGCCTGTCTTCAGGTTCTGTGCAATAAGGCCTGTGTTATCGTTATGGCGGGTACCGTACACCAGCCAGTTGCCGTCCGGCGACAGGGTAGGAGTGAAGGCAGAGCCATAACGGGAGGTGCGGGTGTCTACTTCGCCTGTTTCACGGTCGAATGTTGCCAGCTGGTACTGTGGCAGCTGTGCGTTATAATTCCAGGCGCTGTTACGCTGCGAGAACCACACATAGCGGCTGTCCTTCCCGAAGGCAGGCTCTACGGTCTTCAGGTTCTCGGGCTTGCTGATAAGCTGGGCGCCACTTCCCCCGTCTTTATGGTAGAGGTGCAGTTTCAAGTTACGGCGTCCTTTGGAGGCGATCAGATATTCCCCGTCCGGCGTCCACTCCGCTGACTGGTAGTTTTCGTTGGTGCTCTTGCTGATCTGCTTTGGCTTTTTCGTAGCCAGGTCCATGGTCCAGACATTGTCAGAACCACTGCGGTCAGAGATAAACACGATAGACTTGCCATCCGGGCTGAATTTGGCCTGTGTGTCGAAGGCCATACCCGAGGTAAGTTGCTCGGCCTTGCCACCTTTGATTGGCAGCAGGTACAGGTCGCCCAGCATATCGAAGATGATCTTGCTACCATCCGGACTTATGTCCAGGGCCAGCCAGGATCCCTCTGTGGTGTTGATCTTTACTTTGCGACCAGCCTCCAAAGGCAGGTCTTTTTTCTCTTTCTTGTCTTTGTCTTTCTCGGCTTTGGCACCATCCTGCGCTATAGCAGGACCTGACAGTAGCCCGAGTGTGCAAAGTACAAGCAACGACTTTTTCCATCGCCCTTTCGTGCGGTAGAGTGTCTGACTCATAAGCGGGTTAGATTTGATTAGGTTAGTTTGATCAGCTAAAATAAGGCTTTTTCCAATAACACAGCTTAACTATTGGATGAATAGCACCTTTGTAAAGGGAAAATGCCCTGATTTTGTTCCTTTCATTAGGGAAATATGATAATGCTAACTTGTAGAGCTAGCGGTTGTAGCATATTAACTTTTAGTGGAAGTCTTTTGTGCAATTCTTTTAGAGTAAGAGAAGTTTGAGATATTCAATGCTCTCTGTCTGAGCTGGCGTCATTAAGGCTGATCCCTAGCCTTATCCTTTTTCATAGTGTTTGTCTTTGTGCTCCACGCCTGGGGTAGGGACTCTCGATTCTCACTAAGGAGAAATTAAGGCCCCGCTGGCGAGGTGAAAATTTGCAGAGAATCAAAACTGCTGAAGTTACTGTAAAGCCTGTTTGAGCCGCAATTACAATACTTTAATCAATAAAGGGCCAGTTAGCTATAAGTTGTACATGATCCTTTTTACCACCCGACAACCTCAACCTTACTCACACCTCCCGCTTGTTTCTGCACCCGTATCTGCGCGCTAATCCTTTCTTTTAGAGCTTCTACGTGCGAGATAATGCCGATCATCTTGCCGCTGGCCTGCAGGTTCTCTAATGTTGAAATGGCAGCGTCCAAAGTATCCGCATCCAGGGTACCGAAGCCTTCGTCGATGAACAGGGAGTTGATCTGCGTGCGGCGGCCCGCCAGGTCGGAAAGGCCGAGTGCCAATGCCAGGCTCACCAAAAAACTTTCGCCCCCGGACAGGGTGTTCATAGGGCGAATGGCTTCGGCCTGGTAGGTATCCACGATCAGCAACTCCAGGTCTTCTTCTGATGATTTCTGAATGCGGTAGCGGTCGTTGAGCTTCTGCAGGTGGCGGTTAGCCAATTCTACGAGTCGGGCAAGGGTAAGTCCCTGTGCGAAGCGGCTGAACTTGTTTCCGTCTGAAGAACCAATGAGATCTGACAGTTGGCTCCAACGGTTACACACCTGCTGTTGCGTCTGGAGTTGCTCGGCTAGTTCTTTGTTTTTCTCGCGTTGTTGCGCATCCTGTTCCAGCAGCTGTTGTTGCCGGGCACGTTGTTCGATTAGCTCTCGTTGTTCCCTTGTTTTCGCTGCATGTACTTCCTGCAACTCATCAGCACTCGCCTTCGTTAATTGCTTTGCCTGTGTCGTCTCTAATTCCTGTCGCACATCGCTCAGGCTCTTGCGTAGCTCGGTCAGGTGCTTTTCCACCTGTGCCTTTTTATTCGCCAGGCGGTCTGCCTCATCGCGGTCGAGCAGCATCTGGCTAAGGGTCTCGATGGTCGCTATGCCTTTCTGCTGCAGTACCTGTAGCAGGCCATCGCGCAATTCATCCAGAGCTGTTTTGTTTTTTTTATGAGCAAGGGAGCACTCTTTTTGCCGTTCCCGCGCCTCTTTTAGCTGCTGTTGTTTTTGCTGCAGATGGGCACGTGCCTCTTCGGCCTGCTTTGCGCGTGCCCGTAACTCCTGCTGGGCCAGCTGTCGCTCTTTCTGTGGATCTTTGTCGCCAAACAGCTGTATGCGTTCTGCCTTTAGGGTATTTAACTTCTCGTGTGTCTGCTTTAGCACTTCCTGTAGCCCTGTAAGCTCTTTCCCTTTCTCCCCAACCTTATCTTTTTGGTGCTTCACCTGCTCTTTTAGCGCGACATACCTATCACGCATGTCTGCCAACGCCTGCTGCTTTTGTGCATAGGCCTTTGCTGCATGCTCTAGTGTTTGCAGTAGCTCCTGCTTGGCTTCTGTGGTAAATTTTAACGCATAGGTAGCGGCGAACGACTCCGCCATTTCCGTGTGTGCCTGGCGTTGCTCCTGCTCATCCTGCAAGGCTGCCTCTAACCGCTGCAGCTGAGTTTGAAGCAGCTTTCCTGACTGGTCCAGATGCCCCGCCTGCACCTGTGCTTTTACCTGCTCTTCGCGTAATGCCTGTAGCTGTTGGTTAAGTGCATCTAGTTCCCGGCTAATGTTGCGCCCTTGTAATAGCTGCTGCTGTAAGAGGCTCGCTTTCTGTTGCTGTGCATTTAATAAGGCGGCAAGTTGGTCTGTATCCTCCAGGTTGACGGTTTCTGTGATACCTGCTGCGACTTGCTCAAAGGTATTTTGCAGGCGCTTTACTTCGTTTTCCGCTTCGGTTTGGGCACTTAAGCTTACTTCCTGTTTTTGCTGTAGAGTGTTTAGGTGCAGTTGTGTGTCCTGTATGGTTTGCTCCAGTTCTTTCACGAGAAGCTGTTGCTTATCCCGCTTCTGCACTTCTGCGGGTAGATTCACGGCAAGGCCTTTCTCTACGAAAGGGTGGTGCTCCGACCCGCAAAGGGGGCAGGGCTCCTCCGGCTGCAGGGCGTGGCGCGCTGCCTCAAACTGCTGTATCTGCTCCTGTAGCTGCACTACTTTCTGCAGGGCTTCTAAATGGGCTGCACCCTCTTTCTGTTTTTGC
This sequence comes from Pontibacter ummariensis, assembly GCF_900188175.1. GTDB lineage: Bacteria > Bacteroidota > Bacteroidia > Cytophagales > Hymenobacteraceae > Pontibacter > Pontibacter ummariensis. The sequence goes on from NZ_FZOQ01000029.1 coordinate 39,161, forward strand.
CGGGTGGTTTCCAGCAGCTTTGTCTGGCCTTCTATTTGGTCTTTGTACGCTTTAAGTTGCTCTTGCAGGCCCTTAAGCTTTCGTTGCTGTACCGCATACTGTTGAGCCAACTCCTGCATGCGCTCTAAACGGGCGACAAGGGCTGGCTGGGCCTGTGCTGCCTGCTCCAACTCTTCCATGCTTTTAGAGGTTAGCAGGGCCTGCAGTTGCTGCAGCTTATCCTGGCGTTGTTGCTGTAAGGTATCCTGTCGGGCAGTCTGTTCTTGCTGGCTTTGCTGCAGCTTTTTGGCCTGTTCAGCTTCCTGTTGCTGTTGCTTTAGTAGCTCCTGTTGCTCCTGTTTGTTTTTAGCGATGCGCTGTTCGGCTTCCTGAAGGTCTTTTAGTGTTTGCCGGAACTCCGGCAGGTGCTCTTTCAGATCCGTCAGGCGGGCATTTTCCTCCAGCCAGGTTTTGATGTTGCCAGCCTCTCCTGTCAGCTTTTCCAGTTCCTGTTCCTTTTCCTGTAGCAGCGCCTGGTCCTGCTTCAGGCTCGCCTCAAAGTTGAGGTAATTGGCCTTGTCCTGCTGATAGTTTTCCCGCAGGGTATGCAGTTGATGGTCGCGTCTGACGACCTGTTCCAGCAGGGGCTCCAGTTTGTGCAGGGCCTCCTCCTGTTGCTGGTGCCCTTTCCCTGCCTCTGTCGCCACTTTGCCAGCATACTCCAGTTCGGTTTCGAGGGCAGGGATTTGTTTCTCCAGTGTCAGGAGCTGTTCCTGCACTTCGCTTAGTTTCCCGTTGGCACTCCGGATCTCAGCCAGTTCGCCTACAAACTGATGCGCCTGCTCATGTTGCTGTAATTTCTGGAACTCGGGTTTTAGCTGCTCCAGTGTTTGCTCTTGTTTTTGCAGGGCCTCCTGGTGCTGCTGTTTTTTTGCCTGTAACTGCTGTAATTGCTGTAGCCATTGCAATTTTAGCTGCAAATCATCCGCCTCTTTCTGAAGCCCTTTCTCCTGTTCTAATAGCTTCGCGACACTTTGTTCATAAGCCTGTCGTTGCGCTTCGGGCAGTAGCTTGCTGTCCTGCAGGCGTCGCTCCAAGTCCTCCCGCTTCAGGCGTTCTGCTTTCGCTTTTTCAAAGGCAAACTTTGAAATCTCGGAATAAATGCCTGTATCTGTGATGCGTTCTAAAAGCCCACTTCGCTCGTTAGGACTAGCCTTTAGGAAGCGCGCAAAATCCCCTTGGGAGAGCATTACCGAGCGCAGGAACTGGTTATAGTCCAGTCCGCAAATCTCCGCTACTTTGTCCGGTACCTGGCTCGGCTTAAGATCGAAAAGGGAATCCTCCTCAAAGCTATATAGCTCCATGTGCACCGGCTGTATGTTGCCGTTCACCTTGCCGCGGCTACGGCGCAGGTGCCACTTAGAGCGGTAGCGTTTGCCATTCGCCTCGAACTCCACCTCTGAGAAAGACTCTGCTGTGTGGCGTGTCATTAGCTCCAGCGGCTTATCGTTGCTGTGGCGGTGCACCAGCCCGTACAAACCGACCGTGATCGCATCCAGAATAGTGGTTTTGCCAGCACCTGTAGGGCCGGTAATGGCAAATAAACCAGCGTCTGCTAAAGGGCTTTGATCAAAGCGTATCTCATGCTCGCCTTTCAGCGAGTTCAGGTTTTGGAAGCGAACGGAAAGGATCTTCACAGTAGCGTGTTTTGTAAGGGTAATGAAAAGCCTGTTTTAATGGACTTCTTTTGTATGAAAGCCTTTGCTGCTAACGGAGCATGGCATCTATGTCTTGCGGCGTATAGGCGGGGTTAGCCCCTTCTTTGGAAGCGACGAAGGCCCCTACGGCACAGGCGTACTGCAGGCATTGCTGTGGGGGAGCGCTCTCCAGGAGTTGCTTTAAAAGCGCTGCCAGGAAGGCATCGCCGGCCCCGATCGTGTCTTTTACCTGTACTTTAAAGGCAGGCTGAAAATATACCTGGCCCTCCTGTAGCAGCCAGGCCCCTTCGGAACCGGCTGTAACGCAAATCATCGGGTTCTCCAGTGCTGTGCTGATTTTTTTCAGGGCTTCTTCCGCACTTACATCCTTTGCGCCGTACCATGCTTTCAGTAGCGCAAACTCCTCGCCGTTCATCTTGAGCAGGTCTGCTTTCCGGCCCAGTGTCTCGATCAGTTCCTGGTCATAAAATGGAGGCCTTAGATTAAGATCGAAAGCACGGAAAGAGGTGCGGGGGAGGAGGTGGAGCAAAGTATTACGGCTCGTCTCGTTGCGGGAGGCCAGGCTGCTGTACACGATCATGTTTTGCTCTACGGCTTGTAGGGCAGCCTCTTCTGCAATAAAGTCCCAGGCTACTGGCTGCACGATGTCGTAGGCCGCATCGCCATTTTCTGCCAGGGTAACGGCAACCGTGCCGGTAGGATGTATCGGGTCCGTTTGCAGGAAATCGAGGTGGAGGCTGTGTTGCCTTAAGTAGTCTGCCAGTTCCTGCCCGAGCGCATCCTCGCCAATGCGGCTGATCAGGCGGACAGGAGCACCCAAGCGGTGCAGGTGCAGGGCAATGTTCATTGGAGCGCCCCCGGGCTGCCTGCCATCGGGCAGGCAGTCCCACAGCGATTCGCCGAAGCTGAAAATAAGTTTTTCGGTTAGGTTAGCCATATATGTGCCTCTACAGCCAATCCTATAAGATCAGCTTTGTTTTCTTTGAATGGTTAAGCCCGGTCAGGCTGTCAGGTCAGCGTCCTCCTGGCCCATCAGTTCCAGTAGTTCTGCAAAGGTAGTCAACAGTTCGGAGTGGTCACTCTCAGGGAAGGCGCTTTCGCAGCGCTTCAGGAACACCTCTTTTTCGCGCAGGGTGTGCAAGTCCGCTTCTTCCTGTACCTGTTGCTCCAAAGCTTGGCGCGTGGCCTTTATGCTGGGTGGCCGGTGGATAAGCAGTTGCAGCTCGGGTTTGTGGGAAAGCACTTCCTCTATTTGTTGGTTCAGGTCGGGGAGGGCAGCTTCCAGTTCTACTTGTAGCTCTGCCCATGCCGTGAGGGCGAAGGCACTGTTATCGAAAGTAGCCAGGTCTTGTTTTACTTTCTCCAGGGAGCCTTTAAAACGGATGAGCTTACGGCAGCAGGGAACTTCTATTTCCCGCAGGTCTGCCAGCTTTCCTGCCTCAAAATCCAGGACATACACGACCTTTTTATCCGCCACCTCACTAAAGCTAAGGGGAATAGGAGAGCCAGAGTAGCGGATATGGTGGCTGCCATTTACTTTCTGCGGTCGGTGCAGGTGCCCTAGCGCCACATAGTCAAACTCTTTGGGGAACTGGTCGGCCCCAATTTGGCCCAGGTTGCCCACGTGTATCTCTTTCTCACTGTCAGAGGCCGAACCGCCTGCCGCAAACAAGTGCCCCATTGCTACGACTGGTACTGCTGCTCGCTTATAGGAAGCCAGGTGCGGCACAAAAGCGGCATAGTGGGCGGCAATACCTTGCTTGATACGGGCTTCCCGTTCCTCAAAACTCTCGCCGGGCACGGACAGGCGTACATCACGATCACGTAGAAAAGGCACGGCGCAAACAACAAGTTGTACCTGGCCTTGCTCATCCTTCACTTCAATTAACTCGTCTAGCGGTTCGGGGCTAGCCCCTCCGATGACATGGATGTTAAAGCACTCCAGTAATTCCTTCGGGGCATTGAGCGTAGAGATGGAGTCGTGGTTGCCGCCTGTAACAATGATATGCTTGCAGCAGGTAGCGCAGACTTTTGTCAGGAAGTTGTAGTACTGCCGGAGGGCGGTGTTGGAGGGAGAGCCGTTGTCGAACACGTCGCCGGACATGAGTAATACCTCTACCTGCTCTTGTTCTATTGTCTGTAGCAACCAGTCTAAAAAATGTTGGTGCTCTTCTGTGCGCTCGAGGTTAACGAGCCGCTGGCCCAGATGCCAGTCTGATGTGTGTAATACGCGCATGTCCCAGTCTTTTTCTCCAATACTGCCCTAAGTTACATCAGGATATAGGGATATTGCAAGGAGAAAAGGACGGAAAACAGACACAAGCTCCGGTCGGCGAAACCGAAGAGGCTTGCCTTAGGGAAAACAAAAAGTCCCGATCTTTTTAGAAAAGATCGGGACCGGGTAAAAAAGCTTCAACGAACGTTACCGGAAAGGCTATGGCGCAATCGAGCCTTCTTCAGTCGGTACGCCTGCCTCTTTCAGAGCCGGATAGCCGCCTATATTATAAATATGCTTAAAACCTGCCTGTCGCATCATTTCAGCGGCTTTGCCGCTGCGGTTGCCAGAGGCGCAATAGAGGTAATACTTTTTGTCTTTGTCCCAGTCTTTCATCTCTTCCGCAAACGCTCCGCCCCGAAAGTCAGAATTCTCCGCCCCGTCCAGGTGCCCTGTGGCATACTCTTCTGGGGTGCGCACATCCAGCAACACTGTTTTACGGCTCATGCGCTCCTGAATAAACTCGGCTGGAGTAAGTTGCTGTACAGCTACAGGGGGCTGTTGTTGCGGACCAGCGCAGGCCCAGGCTGCTCCGGCCAGCATTACGGCAATGAGTGTCTTTTTCATGGGGGCTCTTAATCGACTGTTCTTTTAAGTAAAAGCTCAAAGCTTTACGGATTGTTAATTTACAGGATTAGACGCGGTTTTCATACAAAATACGATGGCTGTTATAAAACCTGTGAGCCATTGATCACATCTATAATGTTGGTGATGCTGGTGTCGGTCAGGAAGTAATGGACGTTCTTCCCCTGGCGTTGCGTATCCACCAGTCCTTTATCACGCATATTGGTGAGGTGGTGGGACAGCAGCGACTGCTCTATTTGTAGCACCTCCTGTATCTGGCTTACAGTCAGGCGCTCGCGTTGTTCTAAAAGGTCAATGATACTAATGCGTACAGGGTGTGCTACACATTTCAGTACATAAGCGGCCCTTTCCAACTTCTTCTGGTCAACCCGTACTTTTAAGGAACTCATGTAATTTAAATATTAGCTATATAATAGGTATGAACATGTCTTCATGTTTCAGAGAGTAGTACAATTAATCTCAGGCTGTAGTTCCGTATCTTTCTATAAAAGGACGCAGGGTTTATACACTGGCACAAAAAAAGCAGCGCCGGAATACTCCGGCGCTGCTTAGGGTATAAAAAACAGGAAAAGGAAAACAGGATTATACGCTGGGCTGCATAGACCCTCCGGTATGTGCGGTTACGTCTACCCCCAGTCCTTGTGCGACACCTAGCCCAAGGCTGATATCGGCGCGGAAGAAGTGGCATAGCTGACGGTTAATGATCAGGTCGCGCTTCGGTCCGCCGATGCCTTTCATGGCCCCCACGATGTTCTTGATCGTGTTTTGCTTCTCTTCTGCTGTCATCAGTCGGAACAGGTCACCTGGCTGTGTGTAGTGGTCGTTTTCGCCTTCCGCATTACGGTCGAAAGAGTCTGCCACTACGTTCTGGCCCAGGTGCTCTGCTGGCTGCTTGTACTTTTCATCCGCATAGCTGTCATCGAAGCTGTTCGGGAAGTAGTTGGGCTTGCTGCCGCCGTTTCCATCCACACGCATGGCACCATCACGCTGGTAGTTGTTTACGGCGAACGGGCAGCGGTTTACCGGGATCTGCTCATAATTCGCACCTAAACGGTAACGCTGGGCATCCGGGTAACCCAGGATGCGGCCCTGCAGCATTTTGTCCGGCGAAAAGCCGATGCCGTCTACAATGTGGGCCGGGGCAAAAGCCGACTGCTCTACGTGCGCAAAGTAGTTATCCGGATTCTCATTCAGTTCCAGCACCCCCACATCCATCAGTGGGAAATCTTTCTGCGACCACACTTTCGTCACGTCGAATGGATTCCACTTATAGGTAGCGGCCTCTGCTTCGGTCATAATCTGCACTTTAACCGCCCAGCGGGGGAAGTCACCTCTGTCAATCGCCTCTACCAAGTCGCGCTGCGCCTGGTCCGGGTCTATGCCTTTCATGCGGGTTGCCTCCTCGTCGGTAAAGTTCTGAATGCCCTGGAGGGTCTTGAAGTGGAACTTCACGAATACCCGCTCATTCTCTGCGTTGATGAAAGAGAAGGTGTGGCTGCCAAAACCATGCATATGGCGGTAAGAGAGGGGGGTGCCACGGTCACTCATCAGGATCATCACCTGGTGTAGGCTCTCGGGATTCAGGCTCCAGAAGTCCCACACCATCGTAGCGCTCTTACAGTTGGTATACGGGTCACGCTTTTGTGTATGGATAAAGTCCGGGAACTTCTTCGGGTCTTTGATAAAGAAAACAGGCGTGTTGTTTCCTACCAGGTCCCAGTTGCCGTCCTCGGTATAAAACTTCAGGGCAAAGCCACGTGGGTCGCGCTCGCTGTCTGCACTGCCTTTCTCGCCACCTACTGTTGAAAAGCGCAGGAACACGCGGGTTTCTTTCCCGACCTCGCTGAATACTTTAGCGCGGGTGTACTTCGTGATGTCATGTGTTACCTTGAAGGTGCCGTAAGCGCCGGAACCTTTGGCATGCACCACGCGCTCGGGAATACGCTCACGGTTAAAGTGAGCCAGTTTCTCGTGCAGGAAGAAGTCCTGCAGTAACAGTGGGCCACGCGGACCAGCAGACTGGCTGTCTTCATAATCATACACAGGCTTGCCGGAGGCAGTGGTTAGGCGGGTATTTCTTTCTTTATCACTCATGGTTAAAAGCGTTGAGATTATCTGTTGTTGATGTCTCAAAAGTATTTCTAACCACTATATATATCAAATCGATTGATTTTATGATGTTATAGGGTGTGTCTATAATTAGGTAAAAGCAACAGTAGGATTCAAGTAAGAGCCAGCAGGGGACAGGTTGACAAGTAAGGGACCCGATGACAAAGCTTGGTTTAACAGCCTGCTCTTAAAAGGCCTCGCCGATTACTACATAGAAGTTACTACCCTCGCGCCCGTAGCCTAAATCGATTCGTATGTTCAGTTTCTCCTCCTGGCTTAAGGCATAGCGTAGCCCAGAGCCAACAGAATATTTAAGGGTAGAGAAACGCACATCCGACGGCTGGTCAAACACGTCCCCCAAGCCGGCAAAGGCAGCCAGGCCGAAGCGACGGTACAAGGGGAAACGGTACTCGACCTGGGTACCGACAAAGTTGTCGTCTAAAAAACGGTTGCGGGCATAACCGCGCAGGATTTTATCGCCGCCCGCAGGGGCCAGACGCATGACCGGCACCTCTCCCTTGTTCAGGTTTAACACCGTGTTGAAAGCCAGCACCCGGCCGGGCTTCAGTTCCAGGTATTTGCTAAAGTTCAGGTTTACGTTCCGGTAGTCGAAGTCTCCGCCCAGCATGTTGCCAAAGTTGTACAAAGAGACTTCGAAGAGCGTGCCCTTGCTGGCAAAAGCGGTGTTATCACGGGTGTCGAACAGAAGAACCAAACCTGCCCCACTGTTCAGGCCGCCTTTGTAGCCCGTAATCTGCTGTGCCAGCAAAAGGCTTTCCCGGCCCTCACTTAGGGAGTCAGCGCTTAGGTTATAGTAATTGGTTAACAGAAAGTCCAGCCCCAGAAAAACATGATGTCCCAGGTTCTTCAACCCACCAAGCCTGGCGCTTACATAAGAGTATTTGTACCTGCCCTCGTCTTCCAAGGGGGTACTGTTCCCGATCCCATAAAACCTGTCGGTATATACCCGGTGGCGTAACTCGCCGCGCAGCAGGTACTTTTCCTCCCGGGTAAATACGCTCCATTCCAGTTGCTGGTCCATTTGCTTGTTTAGGGTATAGTCGGCTAACAGGCGGGCAGTGGAAAGGCGGGTATAACTGGAATCCGTGTGGCTCCTCAGGCGCATGATACCAATAACAGCGGCTCCCAGGCCAAGGCGGGTGTCAGGGGTGTAGTATACCACTGGTATTGGGATAAGGCTTTTCACGCTACTTTCGCTGCCTTTCATAGCAGTCGTGGTGTCGGCTGGGAACGACGGTGCCATCGCACTGGTCTTGTAACAGGAAATTCCGCCGCAGAATAGCAGCAGGAGGTACAGGTATTTTTTCATAGTTCTACTGCTGCTAAAGGATGTGATTGGTGCTTTTACCTTCCTGGCTTTCAGCTAGTAAGTACACACCTTAAAGAAACTAAATATAGCATATAGCGGTCACAGTAACTACAGATGCTGCAAAGGCAAGAAAAATAAAGTTATGGTTGGATTCTATGTTAGGACATCACTACATTTGGATATCTAACTTTATACCAATCACCTTAATAACACCTGATGAAAAAAATCTTTACCATTGCAGCCTGCCTGGCCCTCAGTGCGGGCAGTGTAATGGCGCAGGAGACTTTTCCGCGCAACGGAGTGTATGATGAGCGCTCCGGGCTGGTGGCGCTCACCAACGCCACCATTCACACTGATTACAAAACCACCCTGCCCAACGCAACACTGCTTATCCGTAACGGAAAGGTAGTAGAAGTTGGCGCTGGCGTAAAAGTGCCGGCAGGGGCTGTGGTGGTAGATGCCAAAGGCAAGCATATTTACCCGGGCCTGGTGGACATGTTCACCGACTACGGCCTGCCAGAGGTGAAAGAAGAGCGCAGAGGCTACGGCTCGCCTCCTCAACCCGAGTCGGAGAAGCAGGGTGCTTATAACTGGAACCAGGCAATTCGTCCGGAAACGAATGCCGTAGAGCTTTTTACGGTAGATAAGAAGAAGGCCGAAGAGCTGCGCAAGCTCGGTTTCGGGACTGTGCTTGCGGTGCACCGTGATGGGATTGCCCGTGGTACAGCTGCCCTCGTAACACTAGCCGACAAGCGTGAGAACGAAGTTGTGTTGCTGGACAAGGCTGCAGGTGCGCTTTCGTTTGACAGGGGCTCTTCGAAGCAGGACTACCCTAACTCTTTGATGGGGGCCGTTGCCCTGTTGCGCCAGACCTACCTGGATGCCCAGTGGAATGCCCAGAACCCGGGGAAAGAGCAGAACATCTCCCTAAAGGCTTTTGCTGAGGCTAACAAGTATCCGCAGATTTTTGAAGTAGACAACAAGCTGAACGTACTACGTGCCGATAAAGTAGGTGACGAGTTCGGAAAGCAGTACATCATTAAAGGCGCCGGTGATGAGTACCAGGCCCTACAGCAGGTAAAGGCGACTAAGGCCCCGATCATCCTGTCGCTTAATTTCCCGGATGCCTATAACGTGGAAGATCCGTTTGATGCCCGTCGTGTATCCTTAGAGGACATGAAGCACTGGGAAATGGCCCCTGCCAATGCGGCTATGCTGCAAAAAGCAGGAGTGACCATCGCCTTTACCGCTTCTGATCTGAAAGACAAGAAAGATTTCCTGCCTAACCTGCGCAAAGCGGTGCAGTACGGCCTGTCCGAAGAGGAAGCCTTGAAAGCTCTCACAGCTACGCCTGCGCAATTGCTTCACGTGGAAAACAAGGTGGGTAGCCTGAACAAAGGCATGCTGGCCAACTTTATCATTACCAGCGACAACCTGTTTGCGAAGGATAACATCATCCTGGAGAACTGGGTGCAGGGCAACCAATATAAGATTACGGAGGTGCCGGCTGACTACCGCGGGGTGTACACCCTGAAAATGGACGGGCAGCCAGCACGTAGGCTTCTGGTGTCTGGCTCGTTGGAAAAGCCAGAGCTGAAGGTGATCGCGCAGGACACCGTGAAAGGCAAGATATCTTTCAACGGTAACCTGGTGACGATCTCTTTTGAGAAGGACAAGAAAAGTAACGAGACGATCCGCCTGAGCGGTTGGGCTGCTGGGAAGAACCTGCAGGGCGAAGGCCAGCTACCGGATGCTTCTACTGTGAAATGGGAGGCTGCTTTTGCGGAGGCGACAACAGAGAAGCAGAAGAAAGAAGAGGCGAAAGAGGCTGTAGCGCTTGGAAACATGATCTATCCTTTTCAGGCCTTTGGGCAGGCAGAACTGCCAAAACAGGAAACAGTGCTGATCAAGAATGCTACTGTCTGGACGAACGAGAAAGAAGGCAAGCTGGAGAACGCAGACGTGTTGCTGAAGAATGGCAAAATCGCTAAAGTAGGCAAGAACCTGAGCGAGTCGGGTGCCCGCGTGATTGACGGAACCGGCAAGCACGTAACGCCAGGCATCATCGACGAGCACTCCCACATTGCCCTGGACGGCGTGAACGAAGGCACGCAGTCCGTTACCGCTGAGGTGCGTATGTCTGACGTCGTTGACCCGGAGGATATCAATATCTATCGCCAGTTAGCAGGCGGTGTTACCACCTCACAGCTATTGCATGGCTCTGCCAACCCGGTGGGTGGGCAGTCGGCTGTGGTAAAGCTCCGTTGGGGCAAGAGCGCCGATGAGATGCTGATCAAAGACGCGAAGTTCATCAAGTTTGCCCTGGGCGAGAACGTGAAGCACTCCAACCGCAGCCGCGAGCACAGCATCCGTTTCCCACAGTCCAGAATGGGAGTGGAGCAGGTGTATGTAGATGCCTTTACGCGTGCCAAAGAGTATGAGCAAAACTGGAAAGCCTATAATAAGCTGAGCAAGCGTGAGAAGGCCAAAACGCCGGCCCCACGTCGTGACCTGGAGTTGGAGGCGCTGGTAGAGATCCTGAACGACGAGCGCTTTATCACCTGCCACTCTTACGTGCAGTCAGAGATCAACATGATGATGAAAGTGGCCGAAGAGATGGGCTTTAAAGTAAACACCTTCACGCACATCCTGGAAGGTTATAAGGTAGCCGATAAGATGAAGGAGCACGGCGTGGGCGGCTCTACGTTCGCTGACTGGTGGGCCTACAAGATGGAGGTGAAAGATGCCATCCCGTACAACGCAGGCATTATGAACCAGGTAGGCGTGGTAACAGCCATCAACTCGGATGATGCGGAAATGGCCCGTCGTCTGAACCAGGAAGCAGCCAAGTCCGTGAAGTATACGGGCATGAGCGAGGAAGAAGCCCTGAAAATGGTGACCCTGAACCCGGCCAAGCTCCTGCACCTGGACGACAGAATGGGTAGCCTTAAAGAAGGCAAAGACGCTGACGTGGTGCTATGGAATGAGAACCCGCTTTCGATCTATGCCAAACCGCTGAAGACTTTCGTGGACGGTGTTGCTTACTACGACCTGGAGCGCGACGAGCAGCTGCGCGAAGAACTGGAGAAGGAGCGTGTGCGCCTGGTGCAGAAGATGCTTCATGCCAAAGAGGGCGGTGCTAAAACACAGGCTCCGGTGAGCAAGAAAGTGCGCGTGCTGCACTGCGAGGAAGTGGAGCAGGATGCGGAAGAAAGCTACTTTGCTTATTAATTTATGGAAGGAGAAAGAGCTTAACAGTTAATAGTCCTTTGCAAGCGGTTAAGCATTCAGCAATTCAACAATCAACATCATGAAGATCAATAGAAAATATATTTCAGCTTTCGTGGCACTGCTGCTAAGTGTACCTGTATTGGCACAGGTCCCTGCACCGGCGCCTAAGCAAAGCAAGCCCGTGCTACTGAAAGGGGCCACCCTGCACGTAGGCAACGGTACAGTGGTAGAGAATGCCGCGGTAGGATTTGACAAGGGCAAGATTACCTATGCCGGGCCGCAGAACGGGGCAAACCTGAGTGGCTATGAAGTAGTGGACGTAACAGGACAGCATATTTACCCTGGCCTGATTCAGCCCAATTCTGCCCTTGGTCTGAACGAGGTGGAAAGCGTGCGCGCCACCATCGACTGGAACGAGGTAGGGGAGTTTAACCCGAACGTGCGCTCCCTTATCGCCTATAACACGGATTCGGACATTATCCCTACCATACGTGCCAATGGCGTACTGATGACGCAGGTAACACCGGTGGGGGGCACTATCTCCGGGTCCTCTTCCATTGTGCAACTGGACGCCTGGAACTGGGAGGATGCCGTGCTGAAAGCGGATGAAGGCATTCACCTGAACTGGCCTTACATGTTGGTGGAAACTGGCAACAGCCGCAATGACGCCAGGCTCAAGAGAATGGCAGAGCAGCGCGAGCAGACGCTAACGGAACTAGGTGCCTTGCTGCGCGATGCCGCCGTATACAAGGCCGGGAAGCAGGATAACGAGAACCTGAAGCTCGCCTCGATGACTGGTCTGTTCGACGGCTCAAAAAAGCTGTACATCCACGCCAACTATGGTAAGGAGATCGTGGAGGGGGTAACTTTCGCGAAAAAGTACGGGGTGAAGGATATTGTGGTGGTAGGTGCCCGTGATGCTGTCGTGGTGGCGGATTTCCTGAAAGCCAATAACGTATCAGTGATTTACTCCGGCGTACATGCCCTGCCTTCCCGTGCCGAGGAGGACGTGGACATGCCGTATAAAACGCCTTACCTGCTGTATAAAGCCGGTGTGCCTTTCGCGCTGGACTATGACCTAGCGATCCATGGTATCCGTAACCTGCCCTTTATTGCCGGTACGGCCGCTGCCTATGGACTGGACAAAGAGCAGGCATTGGCTGCTGTATCGCTGAACACGGCCAGGATCCTAGGCATCGACAAGCAGACAGGCTCTGTAGAGGTGGGTAAAGATGCGACGTTAGTGGTATCTACTGGCGACTTGCTGGACATGCGCACGAACGATGTAACCCAGGCCTTTATTCAGGGGCGTAAGATTGATCTGAACAATAAGCAGAAGTACCTGTACGAGAAGTTCGAGAACAAGTACAAAGCACAGGAGAAGGTTGACGGAACTGTTCCTACGACCATGAGTAACTAATATTTTTCGAAGGAGTCTAACAAAAAAGGGAGCTGCCAGAATCTGGCAGCTCCCTTTTTTATGCTTTCAACTCAATCTCTCTTCATTGCCCTCAGCTCTTTTGAGCAGGGAAATGGTTACTGCATGGCACTAACCGCTTGCTCCTTCTTCTCATAAATCACCTGCTTTTCCAGTAGCACTTTGTTGCCTTTCCCTCTGATCTGCATGGTAATGGCTGTGTTATCTTTTCCCCAACTGATATCCAGCACACCAAAGTTTAGCGTTCCTACCTGCTCTCCAATGCGGTAAGGATTACCTTTGCTGCTGGCTTTCCGATGATGCGTCATGCCACTGGAGGTGATTTCGTAGAGAGGGTATTTGTAGCCTTCTAAGCTAATTTTACCTAGCTCGCCTACGTGCCTGTCACCTGACAGGATGATGGGGATGGCAGGCTTTGTTTTCTCTAACAATGCGAGCAAACGCTTGCGGGTATTGGGGTAGGCTGACAGGTTGGTATAGGCATGGCCGGTTGGTAGCACCTGCATGCCACTTACAATGAGGTGTACGCTGGCGTCGCTGTTGGTTAGCTCTTGTTCCAGCCATTGCCATTGTGCTTCATGCAGTACTTTGCCCTTCCAGTTCGGCAAATAAAGCCCAAACATCTTGTTAAAGCTATCGCGGTGATAGCGTTCGTCTAACAGCAGTACCTTTACTTTCTGCTCGCCTTCCCCTATCGTATAGCTGCGGTAAATGCCCTCCTGCTTTCGTACAGGGGCGTCTTTCGGTACTCCCATAAAGTCCAGGAAGAGTTGCTGGCTTTGCGCTTTCCAGGCAAACTCGCCGCCCGCATCATTGTAACCGAAATCGTGGTCATCCCAGGTACCGGTAACAGGTGTATGTTTCAGCAGTTCCTGATAGCCGGGCTGTTGTAGCTGTCTGTTGTACTTGCTTGCCAGGGTGTCCATGCTGTGGGTGTCGGCGTAGATATTATCCCCTAACCAAACCCACAGGTCTGGCTGTGTAGCATTAATGCTGGGCCAGAGTGGCTGTGGCTCATCCTGGCTGTTGCAGGACCCAAAGGCAATGCGCGTAGTGCCTTGCGACTGTGCAGGGCTGGAAATAAAAGCGGCGGTAAGTAAGAGCACAAGGGCTAACACAGGAGCCAGGGGCGATTTCTTTAGCATAAGGTTTGCAAATGTGCCACAGTAACGACAACGAGCAACTGCTTGTTCCATTGCCCTAAAAAAGAAAACCCCTGCACCAGAGAGTACAGGGGGCTCAATAAGAAGTATAAACAAACAACAAACTCTACTTACATGTTTTTCATCCAGCTGTTCCGCAAGGCTACTTGTTGCGGCGTTGCCTGCTGGTCCAGCTCAAACAGGTGCTTTAGTACTTCTTCTTTCTCCTGTACCTTGCAAATGACCTCCTGCTTTTTCCCGTCGCGCTCTATCGTTAAGGTATAGCGATCGCCGGGCTGGAGGTTATGCAGCTGGCCCAGCACCTGGGTCGCGTTCTGCAAGGTAAGGGTGGTCCCGTTCAGGGCCAGGAGGGCATCCATGTCACGAAGGCCAGCTTCCTGCATTTCGGCTTCTACCTTGGCTATGCGAAGCCTGCCATCCGGCACCGATAAACCATAGCCCAGGCCTTTTATCTTGTTGCCAGTGCTCTTCGCAGCAGTGTACTGGATGCCTAGCTTACTGTAGTATTCTGCTACAGGTAGCGGTTCTGCGTTTTTGATGTAGCGGTTGAAGAAATCCCCTATCTCGGGATAGGTCTTAGCTGTGAATATTTCGAAGAAATCCTTCTCAGGGAAGGCCTTGCTAGGGCCATACTCTTTCGATAGTTCGTTAACCACCTCACGCAATCCGCGCTTGCCACCAGACAATTCCAGCAGGCGGATGTCGAGGAGAGCGGCAGTTAAAGCGCCACGGTTGTAGATGTTGCCGTATTGCTTTTGCCCTTCAGGGGTGTAAGAAGTGAGGGCGAGTTTTAGCAGGCTATAGTTCTTGTCCATCTGGTCGTCATAGGCCAGCTTGCGGCTCAAGTCCTTCAGGTAAGCGGGCAAGTCCATCAGGCCTCCGCGCAGCTGCATCATGTCCGAAGCCCACTCGGTGGTGCCCTCGTACAGCCACAGGTGTTGCGAAGGCGTCGGCTTCACGAAGTTGAACTGCTCGATGACCTCACTGTGGATGTTGAGCGGCGTGATCACATGGAAAAACTCATGGGCGGCGATATCTGTCACATGCTGCGCATAGGCAGGTGTCAGGTCCTGTTCCTTCATCACGTACTCGGAGCTGTAAGAGTGCTCCCAGGCACCCCACGACTCGTCCTCGAAGTGGTACAGGAACGTGTAACGGTCCACCGGAAAGTCTACCACAAACTTGTTTGCCGCCTCCAACATGGAGGTCATGTTCTGCAGCAGGTCTTCGGACTGAATTTTGCCTGTTTTAGAGTAGGTGTAAATGTCGATGGTGGTTCCGTTATAATCTGTTGCAGCCTTCGTCAGGGTGCCAGCCAGAATGGGGGAGTCAACGGCATGATCGTAGTTGTTGGCCGTGTAGTATCCTTTTGCGTCTTTGCTAAGCGCGGTGCCTACCAACCATTCCTGTGGATAGGCCAGCTGAATGCGGAAGGGCTGTGCCTGTAAGCCTTGGATATAGCCGAACACGCCCTGTCCGTTAATGAGTGCATGGTCCGGCTCCAGGGAAGTACCGCACATCGCATACACCCGATTCTCCTCTACCGGTGTATCCCACGTTTCGGCTATCTGGTAAGTGATTTTGCGCACCTTTTTAGGTTGGCTCAGCTGCCATTGGTTCGTGCTGATCTGCTTTACTTCCAGCTCACGGCCTTTTTTGTCATAGGCCTTGAAGTCATGCACAAAGCGACCAATGTCCATGGTCTGGTAAGTGCCTGGTGCTGTGGCGGCAAACTGAAAAACGTTGTTTTCATTTTTCAGGCCCTTCACCTCCAGGCGCACCTTGAAGCGGTCATCGGCGCGGTCGTTCAGGTTTACATAATAGGTAAGTTCTGGCGCCTTTGCTGCTTCGGCATGAGGGGAGAGTGCAAGCAGCGCGAAAAGTCCCAGCGCAGTAGTTAATTTCTTCATAGATTGGAAATGGCCTTATAGGTAGTGTTTTGTGAAACACTTTATAAGCGAAATGTATTAAACCCTTTCTTTATCACCTAATGAAATAGATAAACGGCTTCTTTATCTCGACGAGCGTGTCGTTGCTCCAGCTCATAAAGAGTAGTTCTGAATTGCTACAGCGGAGCAAGCATCTTGTGCTGAATTCAAAGAGCTGGTTTAGGTGGTTAGGAAGCTTTGGTTTTTAAGGGCAGGACAAACGTTGACGGCTCAGGTCCGTTAATACAGGTAACGAAACGAATTTAAACCTAAAACCAATAACTATGGAAAGAGACAGCAGATATTACGACCGCGACTACCGGAACAGAGACTACAGCGACGAATTTAATGAGCAGCTGTACAACAACGATAACCGCTATAACAATTACAATAGTACGAACGACTACAGTAGAAGCAACAGCTATAACAACAGTAGCCGCGGCGGCGATTTGGATACCTACCGAAGCCGCTACAGCAGCGGTGGCAATTACTATGGCATGCGCGATGAGAACGCAGCGTACAGGAACGTGCGGAGCACTGGTAGAACAGACTTTGGCAGTAGCGGGCCAGCCGTAGGTGGCGCTGGTGGCAGAGGTGGCTACAGCGGAAGTAACAGAAACGAGAACGAAGACCATTATCGCTATGGCGATCCGAACCCTTACATGGGCTACGACCGCAATGGCGGCTATGAGCGCACGAGAGGCACAGGCTGGCGCAGTTCAGACGACAGTGCAAGCAGTGACAGAGACGGCTTTACCCGGGAGGACAGTAACTACGAAAATGGCAGACGGGGTAGGCGCTTTGAGTCCTTGGGCCGAAGCAGAAGCTCGTATGACTCAGATCAGGGGAAGAGAACGTGGCATCCCAATGACCGCAGAAGTTACAACATCGGTACCGAAGATCAGTACTTTGACCGCTCTGCCTGGGACCACACCCGTTGGGACAATAACTTTGACCCAAGTGACTCCAACCGATATTCGGGCCGCTATCAAAGCGATGATGATACAGACAGGGAAGACTACCGCTACAGTGGGCGTATACAGGACGTGGACCGGGAGGATAACTATGCTACTGGGCTCTACAGCAACAACCGCTCTTACTTAAGCGATCAGGAAAACAGTGACGGAGACCGTTACAGCCGCCGCGAAAGACGCGATGACAGGTCTGGACCGGACTACTCGTACAGGTCCCCAATCAGGAGTTATGGTCGTGGTGAGTACCGCGGATAAATAACGACCGAAATAATTGAAAAAAAGCCTGCCGTCAGAACGGCAGGCTTTTTTTGTGCTGTACCCTAACCCATAGGCCTTCGTAAAGCAAAGGGCAGGGGCAAAGCAACCTGCTTCTGCACAAGCACGAAAACAACAACCATGAAACAGTTAAGCTATATACTTACCGCCTTTCTGTTAACAGTATTATTAGGCAGTTCCTGTACCGTGAAAAACCAGAACCTGGCATCGGAGGTCTACACCATAAGAGATGCCTATTGGATGCTTATGTCCCTGGAGGGCTTGGAGGTGCCCACCAACTTAGGTACACGTACGGCTTATATCCGGTTTCAGGAAAACGAGAACGATGTGCACGGTTTTACAGGCTGCAACAAGTTCTCGGGTAGTTATACCGAGAATCCGGAGGCACAGACCCTGGAGCTGGCGGACCTGAGCGCTACAGAAGTGGCTTGTCCTGATATGGAGATGGAAAACAAGCTGATGCGCGTGTTGGAAAGGGTGGATGCTTACCGGCTTTCCGACAACATCCTGACCCTGTACGATAATGATAAGGCTGTTGCGACTTTTATTACCGGCACCCGGCGTAGCCTTGACCTGGAAGTGCAGGACGAACTGATTGCGGACTAGCTTTATGCATTTAGCGTCAGTTGCCCGTGCCTTCTGTGTAAGCCCAACTGTAACAGCACTGTGAAAAGAAAAGCCATGGGCGTAAAGAGCAGCCCATGGCTGTAACGGGAAACAGCATTTGCGCTGTCTCCTATTGGGCTGTTTTCAGCAACAGGTCGTTAAACTTTTCCAACAGGGTAATGTATTTGCGCTGTAGCGTAACCAGCTCCTGCTCGTATTCCTTCGTGTTGTTAGGCCTGTAGGCTGTCTCCTGTGGCTCTCCGTCGAAGGGGAGCAGCAAGTTACTGCTAGAGCTAGAAGGTGCCTTGGGCAACTCTTTCTTTACAGTTTTACTCAGATGCGGGAATTCCTGTGAAAAGTCGTGGTGGATAACTTCTCCCAGCTTTAGAATAAAGCTGTAGGGAATGCTGGACTCCTTAAACTTATTGTAAAGTGTTTTACGGCTGATGCCCAATTTCTCTGCCACTATACCCACTGCAACACCACTCGCCTTAATGGCATCCCGAATGATTTCTCCTCGGTGTGTACTTGATTTAATGTCCGTCTTTTTCACGTTACCTGCTTTTAAGGGTGATAGGATGTTTACAAAAATAGGTAATTAACATACTCGGAATACGGGTGTGGACAAATATTACACGTTTGTAATACTTGTGCATAAGTCTTTTAATTAAAACTTATTAGTTAACAGGTGTTTATGTGAGCGTAGGCACAGGGAGGCAGGAGAAAGCTTGTTGCATATACACACTTTATCCACATTCTTCATAGGAAAAACAGGGGTGTACTGTAACCGCTGCAGGATAGGCAGGAGCGGCCCTGACATGTCAAAGGTCTTCGGAACGACAGGTTCCGAAGACCTTTGACGCTACGGCTTATGTTTTTTCTGATTCCGGCGATCCTCGTACCGGAAGTACACAGTCAGCATCGACAGAAAAGTCAGTACGGCAAAAAGAGTTAAGTAATTCATCGGGTTGGGATTTAGGAGTTGCATCGTTCCACAGCAGCAGGAGTAGGTACACAGAAGCGTGTATATAGCAGAGCAGGTAGCATGAGAATGTGCTACTAAATGATACGGCTTCACAAGAAGGGAAACTGCTAAGGGCCTTTGGGAACGATGCAGGAGAAGTTGCGGGAGCGCAGCGCCGGGGGTGTAAAAACTGTCTCCGCTAGCATAAGGGCCATGGCGGAGTAAGCGGCGGGGCTGGCAGGGTAAAAGGCGATAGAGCTGCATTCCGGTCCAGGTACTGTCCCTGATCTGTTACCCTCCTGCACGAAGGGCATCAGGCTAGGGCATTGCCTTTTTGTTAGCTGTTTGCTCTGCTCACTAGGAGGAAGGGGAAAAGCCTTTGTCTCTTCCTGCATGAACAGCAGGAGCCACACGATGGGGAACATCGCAAGATGCAGCCGGAATGGGAGGTGTACGTGTGTCGGCATCAGGGCAAGGCTTAGACCAGCGCAGGTAATACGTAGAATGCTGGTGGGAGATCTAGCACCTGCCGCAAATTATTGACTGTGTTTATTTCTGTAAGGGGCTGTCCTGTTGCCAGACAGGCTTTGCGCTTTTTTCCAGAAGGTTATAGAGCTATTTTTCAATATAGTGCTATATTTATACTCGAACCAGGGCTACGGGCTCCAAAATCTTTTGAACATACACAAGCCTGTCTCTCGTACTAAACTTACATGAAACAGCAAGCTATTATTGGTGTAGACATTGGGACAACCAGTACAAAAGCAGTAGCCTTTGGTGTGGCTGGAAAGCCGCTGTTTCAGTACGCCGTCGAGTACCCTATACTAAGTACCGACCCGGAGATGGCGGAACAGGACCCGGACCAGGTGTTTGAAGCAGTCTTAAAGGCTTTAAAAACGGTTAGTACCCTGGTAGTGGAAGGTGAGTACAGCCTAAAGGGGGTAAGCTTTAGCAGTGCGATGCACAGCCTTATCGCGATGGATGGGGAGGGTAGCAGGCTGACCAACTGCATTATCTGGGCTGACACCCGGAGCAAGGCACAGGCCAATGCCCTGCGAGGGACCCCCAAAGGCCTGGATATTTACCTGCAAACGGGCACTCCCATTCATCCCATGTCCCCTTTGGTTAAACTGGCCTGGCTCCGGGAGAAGCATCCGGCTACGTTCGAGAAAACAGCGAAATTCATCGGAATCAAAGAGTACGTTTTCTTTAAGCTCTTCGGAGAGTATAAAGTGGACTACTCGATTGCCTCTGCCACCGGCCTTTTCAATATCTTTACCCTAGACTGGTACCCGGAAGCACTGGAGGTGGCCGGCGTAACGGCAGACGTACTACCGGAGCCTGTGCCTCCTACCTATAGTTTCCGCTCTCTGAAGCCGGCGTATGCCCTGAAACTGAGCATACCTGCCTCAGTGCCTTTTGTAATAGGAGCAAGTGACGGATGCCTGGCGAACTTAGGCTCGAATGCTGTGCAGGCAGGGCATGGTGTCGTCACGATTGGTACGAGTGGCGCCATCCGGGTAACGTCCGATAAGCCTGCTACAGACCAACTGGAGCGCATCTTCAGCTACATCCTTACCCCAGAGCACTACGTGTTAGGGGGGGCGGTAAACAACGGTGGAGTAATTCTGCGCTGGTTCCGGGACAACTTCTATGCCCTTGAGGCGGCAGAAGCGAGGCGAAACGAAATCGACCCCTACGACCTGATGGCAGAGAAGGCAGCTGCTATCCCGCCCGGGTCGGATGGGCTCTTGTGCCTGCCCTACCTGCTAGGAGAACGTTCGCCTATCTGGGATGCCTCAGCCCGCGGATGCTTCATTGGGGCGCATTATAACCACACCCGTGAGCACTTCCTCCGGGCTATGATGGAGGGCGTAATCTTTGGGGTATACAGCGTCGGCAAGGCCCTTGAGCAAACGGTAGGTCCTATTGATGCTATTTATGCCAACGGAGGTTTTTCGAAGTCTGCCATGTGGGTACAAATGCTGGCGGATGTTTTTAACAAAAAAGTAATGCTGACCGAGACACCGGAGGGCTCTGCGTTTGGGGCTGCCGTGCTGGGTATGTACGCACTGGGGATGATTGAAAACCTGGAGGAAGCGGAGCAGATGATCACAGTTACCCAGACGTTTGTACCTGACCAAGCGGTGCACCAGCAGTACATGCATAATTATACTTTGTTTGAGGAGCTTTACCCCAAACTAAAGGACACTTTCCAAAAATTTACTGAATGGTAGGGGCGGCGGCATGATTGGCTTCGTGTTCATAACAAATTATGCTTATCTGAACAGTCAGCTGTTTGGGATAACTAACTCAGGCTAATTTTATCTATAGCAGGTGCCAGGGCTTTTGCCACTGTTGGCGCGGGCTTTAGAGGTACCATAAACCCTTTACCTATGCCGCTACTCATTGTTGTCGCAGGAGTTATTGTCCTGCTTATCCTGATTCTTGCGTTCAGACTGAATGCCTTTCTAGCCCTCATCTTGGTAGCCTTAGGGGTGGGTATCGCCGAGGGGATGCCCGTGAAGGATGCGCTGGAATCGGTACAGAAAGGAGTAGGGGACACGCTCGGCTCCCTGGTGCTCATTCTTGGCTTTGGCGCGATGCTGGGCAACCTGATATCGGAGAGTGGAGCGGCACAGCGGATTACCTATGGCCTGATCAGGCGCTTTGGTAAAAATAACTTGCAATGGGCTATGGTGCTGACGGGTTTCATTGTGGGCCTGCCCATGTTCTATACGGCTGGCTTTGTGATTCTTATCCCCTTGGTGTTTGCTGTGGCCTCCTCTGCCGGCCTGCCTCTGCTTTATGTAGGCGTTCCAATGGCGGCGGCGCTGTCTGTTACACACGGATTTCTGCCCCCACACCCCGGGCCCACAGCGATTGCCGTTATCTTTGAGGCAGACATTACCCTTACCTTGCTTTATGGGTTGTGCTTAGCCGTGCCTACCATTGTAATCGCCGGCCCCCTGTTCAGTCGTATGCTAAAGCGCTACAAAACAGAGCCCCCTCAAAACCTGTTTACCCAGAAGCAGTTTTCGGAAGCGGAGATGCCGGGTTATGGTGTCAGTATCTTCACAGCACTGGTGCCTATTCTGCTCATGGCCACAGCCGCGATCCTGTCGCTTCTGCTGCCGATCACCTCTCCGCTAAGGCAGGTGTTTGAGTTTATCGGGGACCCGGTTATTGCCCTGCTCATCTCTGTACTGGTAGCCATCTTTACCCTGGGTCTGAACCGGGGCAAGCCGATGAGTGAGGTCATGAAAACAGTAACAGACTCCATTGCGGGCATTGCCATGATTCTGTTGATCATTGGGGGAGGAGGGGCCCTGAAACAGGTACTGGTGGATAGCGGTGTGGGCAACGCGATCATCTCGCTCGTGGAGGATACGCAGTTGTCGCCGCTGTTTTTAGCCTGGTTTATTGCAGCGCTGTTGCGTGTGTGCCTGGGCTCCGCTACCGTGGCGGCCATCACGGCTGCTGGCATTGCATTGCCTCTGGTTGGCTCTACAGGGGTAAGCCCAGAGTTGATGGTGCTGACCATTGGGGCGGGCAGCCTCATGTTCTCACACGTAAACGATCCTGGCTTCTGGATCTTTAAAGAGTACTTTAATCTCACCATCCCGCAGACATTGGCCACCTGGTCGATCATGGAAACCATTGTTTCGGTGATGGGCCTGTTAGGGGTGCTGCTGCTAGACGCCTTTATTTAGATAAGCAAGATAAGGTATTTGCTTTGTTAAAGGGGATGGGGCCTAGCAAACAGCTAGGCCCCATCCCCTTTAACCTTATAAGGCTTACTTGGCGAGTAAGTCTTGGTAGGTATCGTGCTCGCGAATGTACCGGGCAACCACAGGACAGGAGGCGATGACCTGGAAGTTGTTTTCCCGGGCAAAGTTTAAGCCTGCTTCAATAAGCTCATTTGCCAGGCCTTTTCCTCTTGCTGGTGCAGGTACAAAAGTGTGGGTAAAATTTAAAACGTCGGAGGACGGCTTGGCATAGGCCAGCTCGGCGTTCTGCGTGCCCAAATCGACGGTAAACTGTTGGTATTCCTGGTCGTGTTTTACTTTTATGTCCATATCTAGCCTGTCGTATTAAATTAATTAAGCCGGACTTTAGCTGTTGCTATCCGGTGGCATGGCTACTTTAACGTTTCCTTTTGTATCAGGTTTATGGGGGAAGTACCGCTACTGGCATGCGCTAACTCCTCCTTCCCTTTGTAAAAAACCTCCCTCGGTTAGCGATAGCTATCTGTCCCGTAATTAATGCCTCTTATATGAGAAAACGGGTGTCTCCGGAATTGTTACGGTGCGTAGTATTATCTTTGCCCCTTAATTAAAGTTATGACGCGGAAACAGTACTTCATTATTGTTCTGATTTTAGGAGCGCTTTCTACAATCAGTCCATTTGCTATAGATATGTACCTGCCGGGCTTCCCGGCTATTGCAAAAGACCTTAACACGACGATCTCCCAAGTACAGCTGTCGCTGACAAGTTACCTGATTGGCATTTCGGCTGGCCAGTTGCTTTACGGGCCCTTGCTGGACCGCTACGGAAGAAAAACACCGCTGTATATCGGCCTGGTTGTTTACATTCTTGCCTCCCTGGGTTGTGCCTTCGTAAACTCGGCCGACTCGCTGATAGCCATGCGCTTTTTGCAGGCCGTTGGAGGCTGCGCCGGCATGGTGGCAGCGCAGGCGCTGGTGCGTGATATTTTCCCGGTAGATAAAACCGCTCAGGCCTTCTCATTGCTGACCCTGGTGATAGCGGTCTCACCCATGATCGCGCCTACCTTAGGGGGGTATGTAACAGCAGAGTTTGGCTGGCATGCCGTTTTTTTGATCCTGGCAGGCATCACAGTCCTTATCATGTTGGGGGTGTACGTTGCGTTACCAGAGGGGAAGCAGGCAGACCCTTCTATCTCGCTAAAGCCCAAACCCGTGCTAGGCAACTTCCTCATCGTACTGAAGCAGCCGCAGTTCCTGATTTATGTGTTAGCGGGTGGCATTGCCACAGCGGCCCCTTTTGCCTACATCGCGGGTTCGTCGGATGTTTTTATCAACATATACCACGTCAGTGAGAAGGAGTACGGCTGGATCTTTGCCTTTCTGGCTTTTGCGATGATCGGCTCAACACAACTGAACCATGTTCTCCTGAAGCGCTTTAGAAGTCAGCAGGTGGTATACGCGACCCTACTGTATCAGAATGTGGTAGGTATACTGTTGGTTGTCGGGGTGTGGCAGGGCTGGTTTGGCCTCTACAGCCTTATCTTGCTCATGTTCATCTTCCTGACGGGGCAGGGACTTACTAACCCAAATGCCTCGGCCCTGTCGTTGGCACCTTTTACAAAGCACACAGGCAGTGCAGCGGCCTTACTGGGTAGCTTCAGGATGGCCATGGGTGGCCTGGCCTCCGCTGTGGTGAGTATTTTACACAGTGGCACGGCACTGCCCATGGTCAGCGTGATGAGTCTTTGCACGCTGACAGGGCTTTTTATTCTGGTCGTTGGGAAGAGCACTGTCCGCTACCGGGCCAACAAACGGGAGGTGGAAGAAGATACGTCTGTGCTTTTATAGTTCTTTTTGTTTAGGCATTCCTCGTAAAACGCTACTATGTACACAAGAGAAGAAGCATCGCAGCTACGGCAGGCCTTCTGGACTGCCTTTGGGCAGTATATTGCGCCACAGCCCTCTGCCGAAGGACTGAAAATCAACTGGTCGAATTATAAAACAGGACTCAAGGACGTGTATTTCCGGATGCGGGCAGAGAAGAAGCAGGCCTCTATCGCAATTGAGCTTACACACCCTGACCCTGAAATCCAGGCTTTGTTCTTTGAGCAGTTTGAAGAACTGAAAAATGTGCTGCACGGGTACATGGGAGAGGAGTGGGACTGGTTACTGCATACCACCGATGAGTACGGCAGGGTAATCAGCAGCATACAGAAAGAACTGCCGGGGGTTAACGTGTTCAACAAAGAGGACTGGCCAGCCCTTATCTCATTTTTCAAGCCCCGGATCATTGCCCTAGACGAATTCTGGTCCGATGCCAAGTACACCTTCGAGGCCCTGAAGTAGCCTTGCTATGTTAGGCTTTAGCAGCATGAGCTTTATGTACTGCTTTTTCTGAAAGAGAGGTATAACACTGACCTGTAACTTGTTCCTGCTTTTAGGTCTATATTCTTTGATAGGCCACGCAAAACGGTGATTTGGGAAGCTGCAAAAAAATGAGTAATATGTACGTTCGTTTGAGCATATACCGGTAGAAGTCAGCCATTACTCACTTTTGTGTAAGGCTTAGTGGCGGTCTACGAACTATTATTTTAAAAAATCGCTTTTAATAGACGTAGTGCGTCTTTACTTGTTACCTGCTACGGCAAAGCGCTGAGATTTTGCATCACCCTTTTTTATACCAGTTTACCTTATGAAAAGACGAGTTCTGCTTAAGAACATGGCTTGGGCCGTTGTGGGCCTGGCAGTGCTCCCGGCCTGCGACTTTGGTAGCAAGAAAGCAACTGCCAAAGCTGTCGGTACTTCTTTGTCACCCAGCCAGGAAGAGCTTTTGGCTGAAGTCGTAGATACCATTATTCCAGCAACAGATACCCCAGGAGCCAAGGAACTGAACGTGCACAGTTTTGTGCAGCAAATGGTGACGGACTGTTACGAACCCAAGGTGCAGGAGAACCTGGTAAAAGGCCTGGATACGGTAGAGGAGCTTGCGGATAAATCCTTCAGCAAGTCTTTTGGGGCCTGCACTGGCGAGGAGCGGATAGAAGTGCTACGAAAAATGGAGAACGCCAAAGAGGAAGAACAGAAGGAGTTCTATTCCTTGGTGAAAGGGCTCACGGTGCGAGGCTACATGAACAGCGAGTACGTGATGACAAACCTTGTCAAGTACGAGGCAATCCCTGGCCATTACTATGGTTGTGTTCCGGTTAATGAAAAATCCCTTTCTTAAGATATGGCAAATTTTGCAATAGATGCAGTAAAAGACATGACCTATGATGCCATTGTGATTGGCTCTGGCATCAGCGGTGGCTGGGCAGCGAAAGAACTGACCGAAAAAGGCTTAAAGACACTGGTGTTAGAGCGGGGCAAGGATGTAAGGCACATCAAGGATTACCCTACTACCTCTATGAATCCCTGGGAGTTTCCGCACCGCGGGCAGCTGCCTTTTCAGGTAAAACAACAGAACCCGATCGTTAGCAAGTGCTATGCTTTTTATGAAGGTACGGAGCACTTCTTTGTGAAGGATGCGGAGCACCCTTACGTGCAGGAAAAACCTTTTGACTGGATCCGCGGCTATCAGGTGGGAGGAAAGTCTTTGCTGTGGGCACGCCAGACCCAGCGCTGGAGCGACTTTGATTTTGAAGGCCCTGCCCGCGATGGTTTTGCCGTTGACTGGCCTATTCGCTATAAAGACCTGGCTCCTTGGTATAGCTATGTGGAAAAATTTGCGGGTATCTCTGGTAACAAAGACGGTATTCCACAATTACCGGATGGGGAGTTTCTGCCGGCACACGAAATGAACTGTGTGGAAAGCCACTTCCAGGCACAGGTAGCCAAGAAGTACAAAGACCGGCAGGTGATCATGGGCCGCTGTGCGCACATCACCAAGCCGCAACCGATACACCTGGAACAAGGGCGGGCACAGTGCCAGCACCGCACCATTTGCGAGCGTGGCTGCCCTTTTGGTGGCTACTTCAGCAGCAATGCCTCTACCTTGCCATGGGCCGCTAAAACTGGCAACATGACCCTGCGTCCTGACTCAGTGGTGCATTCCATCATTTATGACGAGCAGAAAGGAAAGGCAACGGGCGTGCGCGTGATCGACGCGAACACCAAGGAGGAACTGGAGTTCTATGCCCGC
Source organism: Pontibacter ummariensis (assembly GCF_900188175.1). Classification (GTDB taxonomy): domain Bacteria; phylum Bacteroidota; class Bacteroidia; order Cytophagales; family Hymenobacteraceae; genus Pontibacter; species Pontibacter ummariensis. The sequence continues at coordinate 65,603 of NZ_FZOQ01000029.1, forward strand.
ATCATCTTTGTAAATGCCGCTGCTCTAAACACAAACCTGATCCTGCTGAACTCTACGTCTAACCGTTTTCAGCAAGGCTTAGGCAACGACAATGGGTTGATGGGTAAGTACGTAGCTTTCCATAACTATCGGGCCCGGATATCTGCCGACTATGATGGCGACCTGGATTCAACCACTGATGGACGCCGTCCGAACAGCCCTTATATTCCGCGCTTCCGTAACGTGCACAAGCAGGAGACAGACTTCCTGAGGGGCTACGCTGCCGGGTTCAACGCCAATCGTAAGAGCCATGCAGACCAAAGTGGGTTAGGAGGAGATTTGAAGGCAAGCCTGCTAAACCCTAAATTGGGTGGCTGGTCTGTCGGCTCTCACATGATGGGGGAGACGATTCCGAAGGAAAGCAACTACGTAGCCCTCGACAAGTCGAAGAAGGACGCCTTTGGGATGCCGCAGCTTAAGATCTCCATGGATTATGACGAGAACGATGAGAAGATGGTCAAAGACTACTTTGAGCAGATGACGGAGATGTTCACGCACGCTGGCTTCACGAACATCCGTACCAGCGACTCGAAGCAGGCCCCGGGGCTGGACATCCATGAGATGGGCGGTGTACGCATGGGCAAAGACCCGAAAACTTCCCTGTTGAACGAGTGGAATCAGTTGCACGCCTGTAAGAACGTGTTTGTTACAGACGGCGCCTGTATGACTTCCACTGCTACGCAGAACCCTTCTTTAACTTATATGGCATTAACAGCTCGTGCTGTGGATCATGCGGTTAGTGAGATGAAGAAAATGAACCTGTAAGAGCCGCATTTATAAATAGTAAAAAGGAGAAGGTCTTCCATTTAGCAGGAAGACCTTCTCCTTTTTAGTGTGAATAGAATTGTTCTGCCTAGGCTGGCGTAGTGCATGCTTATCCACGGCTTTAGTTACAGCCTTTTTCACCGTGTTGGTCTTTGCGCTCTACTGCTGGGGTAGGGGCGCTCAACAGCGATTAAGGCCCAGCCGGCGATGTGAAATGTTAGCAACGAGCTATAGCAGTGCCAACTGTTGGAATTTTAAAAGAACATTCTTACGCTCATTCGCAAAAAACTGCTACCTGTTCCTTGCTTGCCGCTTCAGTGGCTCCAACAAGTAGTCCAGCCCATTAATCTTAATCTCATAGATGGTAGCCAGTTGCATGCCGAGCTTACCGGGTGGAAAGCCTTCCCTGCAAAACCACTCGAGGTAAGACACCGGCAGCTGGCACAGTATCGTTCCTTTATACTTGCCGAAGGGCATCTTCATCTTCACAAGGTCCTGCAGGATTTCCGAATTGGGTTGGGAGGAGGGACTTGTCATATAGTAGGCGCCTGATCTTGCTTAAGAACTGAGGGGAACATTTACGGTTAGGCTTAAAGCTCCTTTATGCCCGTATCATTTTGATATGGTCAATACCGTCCTCGTCATACACGTCGCTGGACTGCACAAAGCCAAACGCCTCATAAAACTTTTTAGCATACAGCTGTGCGCCTATTTTAATAGGCCCCACCCCAAACAGGTGATGGCACTCGGCTACAGCCCGGTCTACCAGTTTTTTCCCCACGCCCGTTCCTCTGACCCTTGAACTGGTTACAATCCTGCCAATAGACATTTCGGGGTAAGAGAGGCCCGGCGGTACTAAACGAGCAGTTGCTTCCAGGGCATCGCCTTTGTACACTAACAAGTGGTAGCACATCTGGTCCAGGTTGTCTTGGTCCAGAAACACACAGTTCTGTTCTACTACAAAAACATCACTCCGGAGGCGGAGCATCTCGTAAAGTTCAAAGGGTGTAAGCCCTGCAAAGGGCTTGCAGGTAATCGTTAATTCCATGTATGTTGGGTGTAAAATAAGACCTTCTAAAAGCCTGTAAAGGCTGCAGCTGGTGTCTCCGTTTCTTCTTAAAGCCTCAAATGTAAGCAATAGCAGGCAGAAACGGATAATTGAATGTTATGAGGCGTAGAAAAGAGCCAGTAGCAGTAGAACTAAAGCCTATACGTTTTGTAAGTGCCTTACAGACTTGATACGTAAGCTGTTAAGTGAAGCAAGCACCAGTACAAGGGCACAACCCAGTGCGATCTGGCTAAGTGTGATGGCATGGTCCAGCAGAAAGCCAAAAGTTACCGGTGCAAGCGCCGTACTCAAGACGGAGATCATGGAGAAGAGGCTCCGCACCTGTCCGATTCGTTCTACCCCATAAAGTTCTGCTATAACCGCGGATTGAAAGATGCTGCTCACCCCTGCGGTAATGCCTGTTAGCAGTAAAAACACAAGAGCCGCAACTTTACCGGCAATGCCTGCCAAGGCTAACAGTCCAAGAATGAGCGGAAGAAGGTAAAAGGGAAATAACTTAGAGGCAGAGAATTTATCAGTGAGGATACCGCCGTAGAACGAACAGAGGAAGCGTACCACGGCATAGCCAGAAAAGCACATGGCGTACCAATCCAGGGGCCAGCCCCTTTCTTCTGCCAGCACATACTGGAAAAAGAAAATACCGGTGGCAATAAAGCTGAACATAAACACAGCCGGTATCAGCACCCAGAATGCTTTTTCCATCACCATCACCCGGAAGAACTGCCATTTCTCTCCTTGCGGCCGGTCTTTTTTATGCCTTGGAACGTCGTATGCCTGCAAGTTTAACTGCCGGATAACCAGGAAGAGGAAAAGCAGGACGGTGGAGGAGGCAATGAGCGCATTTTGCCATTGCCAATAGGAGAGAAGGAAGCCTATGAATAACGGAAAAAAAGCCTCTCCCATGGGATAGCCCATGGTGGAAATGCTCAAGGCTTTCCCCCGATCTGCTGTGAAGTAGCGGGACATGACGCTGGAGCTGATGTGGCTCATCATGCCCTGGCCTCCCAGGCGAAGCCCGATCAGGGCCAGGAAAACCATGAAGCCATGAGAGGCTAAGCCTAAACCCACACTGGCGGCAAGCAGTAGCAGGATAACTTTGGAAGTAAGAGGCTTGAGTGGTCGGTTATCGACTAAGTAGCCGAACTGTAGCAGAAACAAAGCGGCAATAACTGTAGCAACGGCATAATAACCGCCGAAAACGGACTTTGACAGGTTGAATTGTTCCAGTATGGCAGGTACAAAAAGCGATATATAAAAAGTCTGTCCGTAGCTGGAGAAAAAGGTAAGCAACCAGCCGAAGATTACGGGCTTAAAATTCTCTTTAAGAAAAAGGTAATATGCGCGCATAAGTGTGTCTACTACTGGATTTTTCACTTCTGGGCATCAATCAACCCGGCAGGCTGCTGAACTCGGCAGGAGAGAAGAGACGGAGGGAGTCCAGCTTTTGAGCCAGGCCCCGCCCGGCTCCGGCCTGTCATCGAGCAGGAGGTAAGAGAGGTTTGTCTTTCGGAGAAAATAAGCGCAGGCTAAAGCACTTTGGCCGCCTCCGATGATGATGGTGTCTTGTATCTCTGGCATTTGTGATTTACGTGTCAGGGCGCTGTTACACAAAGAGCCCTAACCTTCTTAACTGGTTAGGGCTCCGAGTGCTTTTATTCATGTACGGTCACATCAGCTGTAGGATGTGTTGTGATGGCCTGGCTTCTTACTGCGACCATTCGGTTGGTTCACGGTCCCAGCGGTGCTGCTTCAACTCGTCGACTAGGTCTTTCGGAAGGCCCTTGCCGTCACTTGTACTTAGATTCGACTTCACGTGGTTTTCCTTCCGCATGCCCGGTATGGTCGTGCCAATGCTTGGGTTGCTCAGGATAAAGCGAAGTGCCATCTCTGCCATCGTCATTCCTTTCGGTACCAAAGGTTTCAACCTGTCGGCATGCTCTACGCTGGAGTTCAGGTTTTCAGGCACAAAGTAAGTGCTGCGCCAGTCATCCTCCGGGAAAGTCGTGTCTTTGGTGATGTTACCAGTAAGAGTACCTTCATCAAAAGGTACACGGGCAATAATACCCACGTCCAGCTTCTCGCAAAGTGGGAACAGCTTGTCTTCCGGGGCCTGGTCAAAGATGTTGTAGATCACCTGCACGCTGCTGATGTGGCCAGTGCGTAGCGTCTCCAGTACGTTTTCTGGCTCCCAGCGGTTCACACTCACCCCCATGTGCTGTATCTTTCCATCCGCCTTTAGCTTCTCCACGGCCCGCTGCCATTCTTCGTTGTTTGCCCAGGCATCTTCCCACACGTGGAATTGCTGTAGGTCTATTGTTTCTACGCCCAGGTTCTGAAGGCTTTTCTCCGTATACTCGATAATGTGGTCAGCCGGGAAGCAGTCTTCCAGCTTGTAGTCTGGTTTAGAAGGCCATTTAAAATTCTTGGGAGGGATTTTAGTTGCCACGTACAATCGCTTATCTGTATGTCGCTTCAGCAGGCGGCCCAGGATCTGTTCGCTCAGCCCTGCTCCATAGCCCCAGGCTGTATCAAAAAAGTTGCAGCCGTTTTCCACGGCAATATCCAAAGCACGGTCAGATTGTTCCTCATCAGAGCCTGTCCATCCGGCCATGCCCCACATGCCATACCCAACCTCGCTTACGTTCCAGCCTGTGCGGCCAAATCTTCTGTATTGCATAGTTCTTGTTTAAGTGTAAAAGTAAATATAAGAAAAGCCTTTTATACTTGATAAGCTTTCCTGTAAACGGCAGCAGGCTTTGCTTGGATTACTTTAATCCGGAAGATTTATAATATTTGTTAATAAGTGCGGGAGGGGGCGTTCGAGAAGGAATTCGTGAATGTAGGGCAAGGCCCGGGTTGTACGCCAATCCGGGCTGGCACAATATTAAGTACACTGACATCAGGTATAGTCTAGCTACAGGCGGTTTTTTGTTCCTTACTTAAGAAAGAGGTTTAGGTATCCCCTAAGTCCCCAACGCTTGGAAAAGCTAAAGGAGCATATTTACTAGGGAAAAGCAAAGGAGAACCCTTAGAAAAGGCTGTTGATCTATCTCTGCTTAGCAAGAGCCGCAAAGGGTAGAACATTTATACAAGTGGTGCTCCCGTGCTCTTAAACGTTCTTACTAATAGGAACTCCAGGCATTTTAATTACTGTTTTTCTCCAGCGCCGGGAGGAAAAACTGCAAGTAGGGGAAGCTGTTTAAAAGCCCTTCTATTAGGAACTCCCACCGGCCCTCTGGCTGTTAACCCTTAGCGCCTACTTTAGAAGAGAGGGGCGGGGAAAATAATCCCCCACTGCCTGAGCCACTTAGCTTTTTGTTAGCGCTGATCTTCCCTTGGGCCTTGCCTCTAGGGAAACTTTGCCTACCTTTGCGCTCCCTTCGGCAGGACAGGGGCAGCGATAACAGGGGCCGT
>NZ_FZOQ01000039.1 GCF_900188175.1 Pontibacter ummariensis
CACCTGGACGAGCTGACCCTTATCCTCACAGCCGGGGAGCTGCGCATGAGCGATGCCGAGCGGATCACGGCCATCGACCGCATCTTCACCGAGACCGCGGACAAACTCACCTTCCTGCGGCACTTCAACCGGCAGGCTAGCCTGCTGGCCCTCGAGCGGGCCAGGGAGCGAAACGACCTGAACGCAATCGAGCACCTGTACCAGGTGAACCCCTAAACAGCCACACACGATGAAAAAGCTTCGAACGTTCACCACACTGCATGGTTTGGCCGCCCTGCTCCTGCCCTTTCATGCACAGGCGCAGGATTCCGCCACGGACATGCAGGGAATGCACCAGGTGCTGGCCGGGCTCTACGAGGAGATGCTGCCGCTCTGCGAGCGGCTCATCGGCGTGGGCCGTGGGCTGGCGGGCTTTGCCGCCCTGTGGTACATCGCCTCCCGCGTCTGGCGCCACCTGGCCAGTGCCGAGCCGGTGGACTTCTACCCCCTGCTCCGGCCTTTCGCCCTGGGCCTTGCCGTGCTGCTTTTCCCCTCGGTGCTGGCCTTGCTGAACGGGGTGCTCCAGCCGACGGTGATGGCGACCGGCGCCATGGTCGAGGACTCCGACAAGGCCATCGCTGTGCTACTGAAAAAGAAAGAGGAAGCCATCCAAAGCTCGGATGCCTGGCAGCTGTACGCGGGGGTGGACGGCAACGGCGACCGGGACAAGTGGTACGAATACACGCACCCGGACGACCCGCTCGGTGAGGGGGAGGGCGTGCTGGAGAGCATCGGCAACGACGTGAAGTTCGCCATGGCCAAAGCCTCCTATGCCTTCCGCCACTCCATCAAGCAGTGGATGTCGGAAATTCTGCAGGTGCTCTTCCAGACAGCCGCCCTCTGTATCAACACCATCCGCACCTTCTACCTCATCGTGCTGGCGGTGCTGGGCCCGCTGGTCTTCGGCTTCGCCGTCTTCGACGGCTTTCAGCACACGCTCACCGTCTGGCTGGCCCGCTACGTCAACGTGTTCATGTGGCTTCCGGTGGCCAACATTTTCGGCAGCATCATCGGCAAGATACAGGAAAACATGCTGCGGCTGGACATCGGGCAGGTGGAAAGCAGCGGTGACACCTTCTTCAGCGCCACCGACTCAGCCTACCTCATCTTCCTGCTCATCGGCATTGTGGGCTACTTCACCGTGCCGGGCGTGGCCAATTACATCGTGCACGCCGGCGGGGGAAATGCCCTGCTCTACAAGGTCACCAACTTACTGAGCACCACCAACCGCACCGCCCTGACGGCAGGCGGCACGGCGGCCGGCTATGCCGCCACTGCCCTGGGTGCCGGAGCTACGCAGCTCACCCACCGCGTCGCCGCTTTCAGTAGCGGGCCGGACCCTGGGAGGGGCAGCGAAGGGAGAGACACTTCGCCTGAGAACTACCAGCACGGGCGCCTTTCCGGCAAGGCCTGACGCAGCAAGAAAAGGACCAACCTGATACCTGTTTCATTATGTTCCGACAACTCCAACACATCGACAGTGCCTTTCGGCACATCCGCTCCTTCAGCCTCGTCTTCCTGGTAGCCTGCACGGCCGTCAGCTGCTTTGCCCTCTACCACAGCTACCGGCAGGTGCAGATGGCGCAGGAGCGCATCTACATCCTGGCCGGCGGCAAGGCGCTGGAGGCCTTCTCGGCAGACCGGAAGGAGAACATCCCGGTGGAGGCCCGCGACCACGTGCGTTCCTTCCACGCGTACTTCTTCACGCTGGACCCTGATGAGAAGGTCATTGAGGCAAACATCGGCAAAGCCCTTTACCTGGCCGACGGCTCGGCCAAGCGTGCCTATGACAACCTGCGGGAGAGCGGCTACTTCTCCGGACTCATCGCCGCCAATGTCAGCCAGGAAATCACTGTGGACAGCGTGCGGCTGGACACCGGCCGCTACCCCTACCCTTTCCGCTGCTATGCCCGGCAGCGGCTGATCCGGGCCTCCTCTGTGGTGACGCGCAGCCTCGTGACCGAGGGGGTCCTGCGGAGCGTCTCCCGCTCGGACAATAACCCACACGGCTTTCTGATTGAGCGGTGGGCCACCCTAGAGAACAGGGACCTGTCCTCCAAGAGCCGCTGACCATGCTGCTGTTCTCTAAAAACGGAAAGCAGCGGGAGCGGGAAAACAGCCCTGCCACCGACAGGAAAGCCCGTGCCATCGCAAGGGCCATCTGCCAGGGGCAGGAAAAGGCTGCCGGGTGGCTGGGCCGGAAGTTCGGGGCGCTGCCCCATCCTGCCCAGGTGGTTTGCCTGCTGCTCTTCTGCCTCGCGCTTGGCAGTGCCAGCGGCTGGATACTGGCCCTGGCCGTGCTGCCCGGCCCTAGGCCAGCTGTAGCACCTAGCCTGCAGCACATGGTACCGGACCAGGCAAAAGAACCGGGGGCGTCAACACCAGCTGCTCCCTCCCGCTTACCTGAGCAAGAACACCGGCCACAGCTGCAAGGACTGCCGGACAGCCCGGGCACACAGACTGACACGATCAAATACATTCCTTAAAAAAACACGACCATGAAAACGCATTCCGAAGAATCCTTGCGAAAACGCAGGTTCCTGCTCGTCCTCCCCCTTTTGGTGCTACCTTTCCTCACGATGGCCTTCTGGGCGCTGGGCGGAGGAGCGGGCACGGCGGCCAGGGCATCGCAGGCAGCCAAAGGGCTGAACCTCCAGCTCCCCGAGCCGCAGTTCAAGAAAGGGGAAAGCAGCAAGCTGGGCCTCTACCAGCAGGCCCGCCGCGGGTTGCAAAAGCAGCAGCGTACCAATGGGCAGCATTTCCTGCACCGGTTGGGCCTGGCGCCCGCGGAGGAAAAAGGCACAGGCGATGCGTTGGGGAACTTAGCCCCAGGCACGCCCGCTGGAGCTCCAGGCAAGACTGCACTCGCCTTCGGCCTCGCGCAGCAGGACCCGAATGAGGAGAAGATCAACGAGCGGCTCTCCCGGCTCACACAGCTCGTCAGCCAGGAAGACGCCCTGCCTCAAACCAGGCAAAAAACAAAAGCGGCAGGCACCCCTTTCGCTAAAAGCGATGACCGCTTCAGCCAGGATGTGGCAAAGCTGGAGACGATGATGCGCACCATGGGCGGGGGGAACGGCGGAGCGGCGGCAGATCCGGAGATACAGCAGCTGGAGGGCGTGCTGGAGCGGATCCTGGATATCCAGCATCCGGAGCGGGTAAAGGAGAAGCGCATGGAAAAGTCCCTGGAAAACCAAGAGCAGGTCTTCGCGGTGCAGGCCACATCCCAAGGGCCGGCGATCACCCTCCTGCACCAGGCAACTTCCCCCTACAGCTCCGAATCTACGCTTAGAACCGTCCCGCGTACCAGTGCCCCGGCTCCGCCAAGTCGGGCGCTAAACGCCTTTTACAGTCTACACCTAAGCCCGCATCAGAACATGCCGGAGCAGCAGGGCAACATCCTGGAGGCCGCCGTGCATGAAACGCAGACGCTCCTGGCAGGCGCTACCGTGAAGCTGCGCCTGCTCCAGGACGTCTACCTCGGGGGCAGGCTGCTACCGGCGGGAAGCCTGCTGCACGGCACCTGCCAGATCAGGGGTGAGCGGCTAACCATCGCAGTAACCTCCATCCGCTCCGGCAATTCCCTGCTGCCGGTATCGCTCGCCGCCTACGACCTGGACGGGATGGAAGGGCTCTCTATCCCCGGTGCCGCTATTGGAGATGCGGCGCGGCAGGGAGCCGGCCGCGCCATTAGCCAAAGCCTGCAGCTCCCCTCCCTTTCCCCTTCTCTTGGTGCCCAGGCAATGGGGGCCGGCCTTGATGCGGCCAGGGGGCTGCTGAGCAAAGGGACAAGGCAGGTGAAAGTGACGGTGAGGGCAGGACACCACCTCCTGCTCCGCGACCAGAAGACATCCTTTTAAACGCATTCCACGCATCCCTAAACGCCACACATGAACAGATACACCATAAAAAGACACACCATGAACAGATACATCCTCATTTCCCTGCTGTGCTTGCTGACTTGCTGCTTGACGGCGCACGCACAGGACCCGCACGGCAGGCTGGAGCTGGCCTTCCACAAAACGACCAGCCTTATTTTCCCCTATGCCATCCAAAGCGTGGACCGCGGCAGCGGGGAGATCCTGGCCCAGGCACCACCCGGTGTGGGGAACGTGCTCCAGGTGAAAGCCGCCCGCCCCGGTTTCCAGGAGACCAACCTCACCGTCATCACCGCCGACGGCAGGCTCTATGATTTCTCTGTCCTGTATGATGAGCATCCGGCTAACACGCTATTGCGGCTGGAGGCAGCGCAGGCCACGTCCGTGCTTTTTACGGGTGCCGGCCTGAACCGAAAGCAACTGGAAGACATCGCGGCTCAGCTGGCGGAAGACTACCGGTTTTACTACGGCATCAAAGACATGGCGGGCGGGGCAAAGGCCAGGGTGGAAGGCATCTACAGCCGGGGGAGCACCCTCTTTTACCGGATCCTGCTCACCAACGCCTCCCCTGTCCCCTACGACCTCGACTTTACCCGCTTTACGCTGCGGGACCGGAAGCAGGCAAAGCGCACCGCCACCCAGGAAGAGGAGCTTTTGCCGCTTTACACCTACGGGGAAGAAGACAAGGCAGTAGCGGCCGGTGGCAGGAAGGTGCTGGTCTTCGCCCTGGAGAAGCACAACCTGAACCACCATAAGGAGCTGGTGCTCCACTTGTTTGAGAAGAAAGGCGGCAGGCACCTTACCCTAAAGGTTCGCGACAAAGACATCCTGCAGGCATGCCCGCTCCTTTCCCCGGACGAGGCGGGTATTTTTACCCCATTTTAACCTCTAAATCCTATCACCATGAATGAAAAAAACCTGGATTACCTGAAGGAAGGCCTTAAATACATGGGCTTCGGCACCAACCTGAACGCCGAGCTGGAAAGGCAGGTGCAAAGCCAGCAGCCGGAGTTCCGGCTCAGCCTGCAGCTGCCGCACCATAACAGCACGATGGACTATACCCTGCACTTCCGCAGGTCCGATCAGAGCGACATGTACTTTTTCAACAAGTATGAGGCCACGCTCAAACCCGACGATTCCGCCCGGCAGGTCTCGCAGACCTTCTACATCAACAAGAACAGCGGCATCACGGCCAAGGAGGCCTACAACCTCCTCAATGGCCGGTCCGTGCACAAGGACCTGGTCAACACGGAGAGCCAGCCTTACAAGGCCTGGCTGCAGCTGGACCCGCAGGCGCAGGACCAGCAGGGAAACCACAAGGTGAAGCAGTTCCATGAGAACTACGGCTTTGACCTGGAAAAAACCCTCCGGCAGTTCGCCATCAAAGAACTGGAGGACCCACAGCAAAAGGAGCGGCTCCTGCGCTCCCTTGAGCGGGGCAACCAGCAGCAGGTTACGGCTGTGCAAAACGGGCAGGAAACAAAGCGCTTCATCGAGGCCAGCCCGCAGTACAAGACCATCAACGTATTTGATGAGCAGCTAAAGCCTGTGAAGCGGGAGACCATTCTAAGACAGGAGCCACAGCAGGCACAGCGGAAGGAAACAAAGCAGGAACTGCTGGCAGAGGGCCAGCAGGAGCTGAAGCCAGTCCGCAGGAAAGGTCTGGCCATATAATCTGATTGGCCTCTGCCCCTGTTAGCATCCATCCAGTGCTGCGTAAACAGGAGTTGACGCCGACACCTTCCTAAAACCCCTAGCCCCGGTTTCCCTTAAGTGGATGCCGGGGCTTTCTTTTACCATCCCCTGAAAACAAAGCCACCCTCTCCCCGACTGTCATACTCACTCTTTCACAGATAGATAAAACACCACCTCTCACAGCCACTCCCATGCAAAAATGCGGGGGCAATTCATTCGGGCGCAAAGGTAGCCTTGCGTGCCGGACACGGGGACAAGGTAGTACGGGAAAAATGGGTATCCCCTCTGGGGAGCCTCCGCATTTTTCCCGTCTCCACCTTGCCCTTAGTCCGTCCCGAAGGCAGGTGAGGCACCATAATCAATTCCTTTCACTAAAAAGACAAAGATTATGGAAAAGCGCATCCCAAACTCCTCCTTCTGCAAAGTGGCAGAGATCAAGCTCACTTACCGCGCCAAGGTAAAACCCTCCGAGAGACCGCAGGTCACCTCGTCCACCGATTGCTTTAAGGTGCTCAAGGAAAGCTGGGACACCGGCAAGCTCGAGTTCGTGGAGCAGTTCAAGGTCATGCTCCTCAATAGGGCAAACCGCGTGCTTGGCATCTACGAGACCTCCACAGGGGGCGTGGCCGGCACAGTGGCGGACCCGAAGCTCATCTTCGTGGCGGCCCTGAAGGCCTGCGCCTCCTCCATCGTCCTCTGCCACAACCACCCCTCCGGCAACCTCAAGCCGAGCACAGCTGACCTGCAGCTGACAAAGAAAATCAAACAGGGCGGGGAACTGCTCGACATCGCGGTGCTGGACCACATCATCCTCACCAGCGAGAGTTACTACTCCCTGGCAGACGAGGGGCTTTTATAGCCCCTTTTCTAGGACGGGTGGAGCTCCACGAACAGAAGAGGCTCCGGGAAATAATCTATCAATAACCTTTAATACTTACTACTATGAACGCATATCAAAAATTCAGTCAGCTGGCAGACCAGGTAACAAACGAAGTCATCGCGCAACTGGAGCAGGGAAAAGTGCTCTGGCAAAAGCCCTGGACCTCTTACGGCCTTCCAAAGAACTACCTGTCGGGGCGGCACTACGAAGGCTTCAACGCCTTTTACCTCAATTACATCACTGAAAAGAAGCACTTCACAGCGCCTTACTTCCTTACCTTCAGACAGGCACAGGAGCTGGGCGGCCACGTGCGGAAAGGCGAAAAGGGAACACAGGCCATCTACTGGAAAATCTACGAAGAGAAAGCCGGTGAAAGTGCCCATGAGCCGGCAGAGGAGGAAAATGCCAGGTACGGCAAGAGGTTCGTGCCCTTTATCTGGACAGTCTTCAACCTAGACCAGGTAGAAGGTATCAGCTTTGCCCTTCCGGCAGCTATGGAGCGAACAGAGCAGCAGGTCATAGCAGCCTGCCAACAGGTGGTGGACAACTACCCCCAGCCGCGCCCACAGATCCTGCACGGAGGATCACAAGCGTATTATACGCCCATCCCGGACAGGGTGCAGATGCCCGAGCTGAAAAGCTTCGTTTCCCCCCAGGCGTACCACGCCACGCTGTTCCATGAGCTGATCCACTCCACCGGCCACCCCGACAGGCTCAACCGCTTCACGGAAGAGGAAAAGGCAAGCCGCTTCGGTGATGCCAACTACAGCAAAGAGGAGCTGATCGCCGAGATGGGTGCCAGCTTCCTAAGTGCCTTCACCGGCATCAAAGAGGCCGTGTTTGAAAACTCCGTGGCTTACCTGCAGGGTTGGGTGAGTAAGTTTAAAGATGACAAGACGATGATCATCTACACCAGCACAAAGGCTTTCAAGGCAGCCAGTTACATCCTGGACCTGAAGGCGGAGGAAAACAAAGATGCGCTGCCCGCTGTGGCCGCTTAAAGGGAGTAAAGGGCTGCCCGGCAAAACCAGACAGCCCTTTTGTCTCCACCTTACAGGCACGTCTGTACGGTTATATTCAGCAGGCTGTAGTCACTACCGCTTCCTTCTTAAAGACTATAAAGTAGAAGAGTGAGGTGATAAAGTGTGCAAAATATCTTTGGGTATTTTGTGCTTTGGTGGTAAATTCATAACCTCTAGAACCACCTAAACTGTTGCAGTCTCCATATTAGCTTTGCCGTATGCTTTCCTCCATTAGTACAGCACCTATTTTCACACTTATCGACATTGTTAAGCACGGGAATACCGATATTCTTACATTATTGAACCTTAGTGAGACGGACTTTTTTCATGTTCCCTTTGAGGAGATTCTAAATTCTTCTAATGATGTATCTTTCGGCGTCAACCAAATACGGGAGAGGTACAATAAGCCTATAGCGTGTATTTTCAACCACTTTGTTGTCAAGCATTATGATAGCAATGACAAAGAGTACTATTTTATCGCCCATACTAAAGATTTAAGCTTAATCTCACGAATGTTCAACAAACTCTGTAGCGAATTTGGAGGCGGAGCATATAACGAATATAAGTCTGTCTCTTTCTATAAGAAGGACAAAGTTTTGAAGCTTACTGCCGGAGTTGTAGAAGATGGAGATTTGCCTTTTTCCCATTTTTGGTTTCAGCATGAGATGGGTATCACGTATAAAATGTCTTATCTGCAGCATCCTTTCCAACAGCTGCAATTTATGATAAGGGTCAATCAGAGGATGCCTAACAGAGCTCCTCGAACCGATTCTATATTGAGTCTCTTAAATTTTGATATCAACAACATTTTGTCCGAACAGGAGAGCTATCGCCACATTGAAGTAAAGGACAGCGCAGTAGCTTTTGTGGATTATGTATGTTCCTTACGCGAAAAGGAGTTCGGCCTGTTTGATGTTCTTGCAGTCAGAATATTTGGTAACACTAAGTCTTTTGACCAATCTGTTGACACATGTTTTTCTTAGTAGTTCCACTGATGAGCTACCTGTTAGAGCTGCTACTGATGCAGTTACCAAACTCATTCGTATCTATGGTGAGGATATGCAAGGGAGTACAGATCTAGATGTTCAGGATATCACAGCTATTGAGAATGGAGAATACTGGCTGGGCAAAACATGGCATTTAAATAAGGCGCATGGGCTTCAGGATTTTGACAACAGTGCAGAACAGAATGCCTATTCGGTAACTGTATCAATGAATGCCGATGAAGGGTTTAACTTAAGCATTATAGGTTACAACAGACTTTTAAAAATGTTTTCTTAATCACTCTGTTAATTATACTTCTCCCTTACATCAGGCATGGATGCCTCTATTTCGTACCTAAAAGGATTATCATAACGAAACATAAACGACACCAGCAGCTCACCAAAGCTTAGGTCTATTTTCTGAATCTTTTCTCCAAGCTGAAACTTTAAGAACCACTGGTTGAACAGTCTGGCCCTTTGCTCTTCTCGCCTGTCATGCTGGTCGCACACGTACATCAGCATGTTTCTTTCGTCTTCCAGATAGTCGCAGATATGCTTTACTATAGTAACAGCTATGCGAGCATCCCTCTGCTTTTCCGTGCCTGCAGAAGTTGGCCGAAATCCGAACATAGCAACGTATGGGGCAAAGCCTTGCGCTTCTGAGAAATAAGAAGAGCCATCTGTGAAATAAATTTCATAGATGGCTCCTGTATCTGTTTTAAATTTAAAGCTATTTCGTAGATGCTGACTCTCGTACGGAACCAGGCCTAATGAATTGAATATCATCTAGCAGATGCTCTTTGTCAGTGTTTAAGAACTTATTGATGCGCTCCTTGTCATCCTTCATTCTCTGGGCAACTGCTTTCCAGTTTATTTTATTTGGAGTAGCTTTCATGTTTTCACCCTTTCTAACCCTTCCCTTAGAAAGGGTCGGATCCTTGTGTTATCAAATGTATTTACTATACACTTATTTAACAAATAAAGTTTAGATGAACGTTCCACTGTACACCCTCTCTCCCTGAGCAGGAGACAACTAGAATTCTGGACCAGGTACATGTTTCTTAAGCAGACAGAACATAGAAATTAATACGCCTGTGGTCTTTTATAAAAATCGCGCCTGTATTTAAGCGTACTCTTTAAATGCTCTAAATGCATTTTGAAAAGTATTCTCTCCATTATTTCAGAGTATAGCGCAGCGTGTTCCTCACGGTTGTATACCCAGAAGTTTTTTCGATGTAACCTTGATTCTTGTTTTGTCATTGCTCGGTATTCGAGCGCAGTTTTAACTACATTCCAGAAGTTTAATTGAAATTTAGTAGGCTGCATAAGCTTGCCTTTAGTTGCTGAATTATATTCAATAGTAAATCAGGCGATAGGTCCACAGAGACTGAACACTGCTCAAAGATGTATCACCACCTGCCGTCCAAGCATGAGGTTGTAGCTTTCATACACCTATACGGGTGCAGTAAATGTGTCATCTAGTAGAGATCATCCCTTCACATGACATGCAACGCCGTCTGCCGGATTTACCCTGCAGAAGCTTCCTTTGGTTTAGTAGCCTGTACTCCTTTCCAAGTCTGTTGTCCCTCTTTTTCATTGACAAATACCACCTGCCTGCAAAACGGCTCTGCCAGCTGATAACCTCCTACAAAAGCCTTTTCTAAAGCGCAGGACACCTCCCTTTTAGTGGCATCTGTAGCCTCCAGAATATTTAAAAAAACCTATACTTTTCTTACTTCACATTGTCCAATTTTATGTACCTTGAACTCTGTTTAAACACGCGTACAAGACTACATGGCTAAGAAGAATACCCCAACCGCCGCCAAAGCGGATATAGATTTTGAAAACGAACTCTGGAATGCCGCCAACGAACTGCGCGGCGCGGTAGCTGAGAACCAGTACAAGGATTACGTGCTCTCGCTGCTGTTCTTAAAGCACCTATCAGAGCGATACGAGATACGCAAGCAGGAGATAGAACAGTCTTTTGCAGACCCTAAAAGCGACTACTATAACATAGAACAGCACGAGCAGACCGAGGTGCTGGAAGACGAGCTGGAGTACCAGGTAAAGAACGTGTACCGCCTTCCCCGCGAGGCTACCTGGGCTTACCTGCGCGAGAACGCCGAGCAGGACGACATCAAGGTGAAGGTGGACCAGGCTTTTGTGCTCATCGACGAGATCCTGAGCAAGCGCAACCCCGACTACAAGGGCGTGCTGGAGCCGATCTTCGTGAAGAGCCAGCTCTCCCCTACGCAGGTGGCCGGACTCATCAACCTGTTCTCCAAAGAGAAATTTTCCGAAATCAACAACCCCGAGTCCGACATCTACGGCCGTGTGTATGAGTACTACATCGGCAAGTTTGCCATGGCCGAAGGCTCCGGCGCAGGGCAGTTCTTCACGCCGGGCTCGGTGGTGCGTCTGCTCGTGGAGATGCTCGAGCCGCTCAAGGGCCGCATTATGGACCTGGCCTGCGGCTCGGGTGGTATGTTTGTGCAGAGCCTTAAGTTTCTGCAGGCGCACGGCGGCGACAAAAACGACATTTCCATTTACGGGCAGGAGCGCTACGAAGGCACGCTGCGCCTCTGCAAAATGAACCTGCTGCTGCGCAACCTCTCCTTCGACGTGAAGCTGGGCGACTCGCTGCTGCAGGACCGCTTCCCCGACCTGAAGGCCGACTACGCCCTGATGAACCCGCCGTTCAACATCTCGAACTGGCACCCCGAGTTGCTGCCCGACAACGACCCGCGCCTCTTCGGGGCCAAAGATACCTTTACCACCCCGGGCAACGCCAACTACATGTGGTTCCAGACACTGTGGCACCACCTCTCGGAGCGCGGCACGGCAGGCGTGGTGATGGCCAACGGCGCCATGACCACCGGAAGCGCCGGCGAAAAGAACGTGCGCGAGCACATGATACAACAAGGCATAGTAGACTGCATTGTGCAGATGCCCGACAAGCTGTTCCTGACCACCGGCATACCGGCCTGTATCTTTATTCTAAGCAAGAACCGCGACGGCCGCGACGGCGAGCACCGCGAGCGCAAAAACGAGATCCTCTTTATTGATGCCCGCAAACTGGGTACCATGGCCAGCCGACGCCTGCGCGTGTTCGAAGATGCCGACGTGGCTCACATTGCCGACACCTACCATACCTGGCGCAATATCGGCGGCAGCTATTCTGACACCGAAGGCTTCTGCAAGGCCGCTACCTTAGCCGAAGTGGCCGCCAACAACTACGTGCTCTCGCCGGGCCGCTACGTGGGCTCCGAAGCCGAGGAAGACGACGGCGTTCCGTTTGAAGAGAAGATGAGGCTATTGACCACCGAATTGGCCGCTCAGTTTGAAGAAAGCGCCCTGCTGGAGAAGCGGATTCGGGAGAATCTGGAGGAGATTGGGTTATCTTTTTAATCTTTATTGGAAAGCAAAACTATAAAATAATTAATGCACTACTAACTAACCCTAAAATGACCAAGCTTACTATACCTGAATTAAAAAATAAAATAAAATCTAAAAGTGAAAAAGAGCTAAGAGAACTTTTAATAATCTTATTTGAAGAGTTAGGTTTTAAAGAAGTTACACATAGCCACGGACCTACAGAATTTGGTAAAGACATAGTTTTTTATGATGTAGATAAGTTAGGTAATGAAAAATGGACAGCTTGTGTTGTCAAAGCTGATAACGTGAATCAGTCTAATTATAATGAAATTGTAAGGCAAGTAAATGAATGTTTTAAGAGGCCTTATAACAGTCATTCAAAGGGGAGAGTTAGAATAGATGAAGTATATGTTCTTACAAGCGGAATATACAAATCGAATACTAGGGAATTAATTGCAGAAGAAATAGAAGTTAAGACTAAAAATGTTGTCTATAAAGATTTAGGAGATATTGTTAAGTATATAGATGATAATAATATTAGCCGTTATCTAGTTGAAGAAAAAGATGTTTATCTGACAAAATATCATGAACATGTTCAAGATGTGTTAAACTCAGATAATAGTATAAAGATACTAGAAGCTGATTTTGATTTGAATATAAATTCTCTAGAGAAGTTTCAAATTAAATTAAGAACGAGGGAAAAAACACTAAAAGAAGAGGCAAGTAAGTATATTGGTGCTACAGCTAATGTCGTAAATCTTGAAATTGTACCAGATGTAGATAAAATACTATCATCAAATAGAGCTGCCTTGATTCAAGGAATTGCAACTTCGGGCAAAACTACAATATTAAAGCAAATTGGTATTTCGCAGCTAAAAAGAGACAATTCAGCAAACGTATTTTATGTTGAATTGTCCAAGCTCTACACGAAAACTAAAATCTATTCTATACTTGAATATATACAGGAAGATTATCAAAAAGTAACTGGTAGTAGCAGTTTTAATATTAATACTGATAATAAAACACTTATACTTTTAGATGGATTAGATGAGGTAGTTGCTGATGAAAATAAGATTGAGCTCTTAGCTCAAATTGTTGAAATCAAAAGAACTTTAAATGCTCAAGTAATTCTTACTTCGAGAGATATTGAGTTTATAGATAGTAATACCACATTAAAAAAGATATTTGAAACTCATGAATTACTGCCTCTCAACAACAATGAAATGATTGAGCTTGGTAGGAAAATGCTGAATGATGATGATCAAACTAGAGATTTTACTTCTTTACTTAAAAGAAGTGAAATTGTAAACTCTTTCCCCAAGACTCCATTAGCTACGATCATATTAGTAATTCTATTTAAGGAGAAGAAATTAGATAAACGGGAATTACCTAAGAATATCTATGAACTGTATTCTAAATTCTTAGATTTATTCTTAAATAAATGGGATAAAACAAAAGGTATATCCGAACAATTCACGATCAAGCAAAAGGAATTTGTATTAAATAAAATAGCTGAACATTTACATAAAAAAGGTTGGGTTTCAATATCGTTCGATGATCTATTTGAGTTCCTTAGAGAACTTAGCTTAACAAAACCAATTGAGGGTTTAGATGACCCAGAAGAATTTTTAACAAAAATATGCCAACGTTCACATATCCTAATCAAGAATGATAGCGATAAAACCTTTAGATTTTTCCATCTAACTATTCAAGAGTTTTTAGCTGCTGGTTCATTTAGAAAGAAAGACGAAAAAGTCTTATTTGAAAATTTTTATGACAATTGGTGGTTAAACCCAAACATCTTTTATGCTGGAGCAACACCGGACGATTCCGATATTTTAGACAAAATCGCAAATCTAGAATTATATCCTGCTGACCTTGGAAGTAAAATGCATTATGTAATGCATACATCAAAGGTATTACAGGCAGCTCACTTACTTGATAGAAGTAAGCGAAGAAAAGTACTTTGGGCAATGCTGAAAATGTTTGACGAGATGAATTTAGAGCTCATTCAAGCATTTGTAGATATTGATGAACCTAAGTTAAAGCTAAAGGAAAGGACAATATTAGATCGAATTTTGTGGGCTAGAAACTTCTTTATGGAATTCTTCGCTTCTAGTCAATTCGATATGGAATTGAAAGAAATTTGGCAAGAAGTTATTCACAATAAAACAAATTTAAGCGACATAACTCAATATTGTTTATCCTATTGCATAGCAGTAAACAATAAGGAAGCAAAGTACTTAACTGAATTTGTTTTGTCCTCCGAAGAGTTAAATGTTAGGTGGTTTAAAGTAGTTGATGTTGATGTAAATGTTAAACGCTTGGAAGTGCAAAATGAAAAGTTAATGCTAAAAGTGAGGAAGAAATCTAGTAAACATAGAAAGTATATACAGGATCAATTTAAAGAGAGTCTAAGAAAGCACTACACTAGTATAACTGGATTAAAGAAAAAATAACATCAATAATTTTAGTTGTAGTACACTTAAATTAAAATGAAAAACTGGAAAACGTACAGCCTTAGTGAAGTTGTAGATAAAGGAAGAGGTGTATCCTATGGTATAGTTCAGCCAGGTACTTTTGTGAATGATGGTGTACCTATTATCAAGGTCAATAACCTTACTGATAGAAAACTTTCATACTCAGATGTTCAGAAAGTTAAACTAGAAGTTGAAGCCAAGTACCAAAGAACTAAACTCAGAGGAAATGAAATACTAATCTCTCTAGTTGGAAGTTTAGGTCACGTTGCCAAGGTTAACGTAGAAATGATTGGCTGGAATGTGGCAAGAGCAGTAGGTGTACTTCCAGTTGCAGAATCATTTGATAAGGAATGGATTTATTGGTTCCTAAAATCTCCGCAGGCCCAAAACTTTGTACATAGTCAAGCCACAACGTCTGTTCAAGCAACTCTAAATTTAAAAGAGCTACAGGAACTGCAAATTGCTTATCCAGATGAAGCATACAGAAAGAAAGCTACCGAAATTTTATCTGCGCTGGATGACAAAATAGAGCTGAACCGCCGCATGAACCAAACGCTGGAGCAAATGGCGCAAACGCTCTTCCGGCAGTATTTCGTGGATGGTATTGATGAAGAGAATCAAGAGCCAATCAGCCTACTAAAGTTTGCTAATCTGATAGGTGGAGGTACACCAAAGACTTCTGTAAAAGAGTACTGGGATGGAAATATACTTTGGGTGTCTGCTAAAGATGTTACTCCGAATGATGGGACTTTTATAGTTGAGACAGAAAAGAAAATTACAGAACTGGGCTTAAGTAAAAGTAGTGCAAAGCTGATTCCTCAATTCTCAACTGTAATCACAGCAAGAGGAACGGTAGGTAAAATTTGTATAGCCACATCTGAAATGACGATCAGCCAATCAAACTACGCCTTAAAAGCTAAAGGTGAAAGTGCTGACTTCGTGCTCTTTCAAATCATTCAACATCAAATAGAAGAACTACAAAGAAATAGTTACGGAACCGTTTTCGATACAATCACAACCAACACGTTGCGTGACATTAAAATTACTATTCCGGCTCAAGATATAGTTTTAGCACTTGAAGAAAAACTCAAGCTGCTATACATGAAAATACTCTCCAACTTAAAGGAGAATATCATCTTATCAAAAACAAGAGATTCCCTTCTTCCCAAACTAATGTCGGGAGAAATTGATGTAATGCAAATCAAACCGGAAGAGCTGCATGAGCCAGTACTTAGCTGAGAGCGACATAGAGGCAGCGGCCATTGACTGGCTGCGCGGGCAGGAGCCTTATACCTACCAACACGGCTCCGAAATAAAGCGCGACCTGAGCAAGGCCGTGCTTGAAGATGCGTTCGGTTCTTTTCTGCAGCGCCGCTACCCGCAGTTGCCTGACAAGGTGCTGGTCGAGCTGAAGCAGGAGTTTCTCTACAACCCTGGCGCAGACCTGCACCAGCGCAACCACGCCTTCCACCACAAGCTTAGCAAAGGCATCAGCAAAACCTGGAAAGACGACCTTGATAAGCAGCACTTCGGCCACTTCTACCCTATCGCCTACGAACCTGAACACCTGCACCAGAACGAGTTCCGGGTAGTCAACCAGTTCACCCTCATCGGCAAAAGCAAGCGCATCCCCGACCTGATCATTTTCGTGAACGGCCTGCCGCTGGTGCTCTTCGAATTCAAAAACCTCTTCAGCCAGGACGCCACCGTAGAAGCCGCCTACAACCAGGTGCAGCACTATACCTACCAGATTCCGCAGCTCTTCGAGTACAACGCCCTTACGGTAGTAAGCGACGGCCAGACCACCCTGCACGGCATGTACAGCAGCGGCCTGGAGTGGTTCGCCGCCTGGAAAAGTATAGACGGCCGCGAAGTGGTGAACAACGGCTTTGCGTTGGAAACGCTCATCAAAGGCCTGCTCGTGCCCGAGCGCCTGCTGGCTTACGTGCGCCACTACATCTTCCACGAGCCCGACAAAGGCCAGCTGATCAAGAAAGGCGCCAAGTACCACCAGTTCTTCGGCATACAGTACGCCCTGCAGGAAACGCTGAAGTCGGTAAAGCCCTACGGTGACGGGCGCATTGGCGTGGTATGGCACACCACCCGCTCCGGCAAAAGCATTACCATGGCCATTTACACCGGCATCCTGCGCCAGCTGCCCGAGCTGAAGAACCCGACCATTGTGGTGCAGGTAGACCGCTTCGACCTTAACCGCCAGCTCTTCGACGATTTCGTGGCCGCCAAAGACCTGGTAGGCGACGTGAGCATTGCCAACACCACCGACGAGCTGCGCAGCCTGCTCAGCGGCGATGGCGGCGGCGTGGTGTTCAGCACCGTGCAGAAGTTTAACCTCAAAGACACCGCCACCGGCCGTGAGCTGGAGCACCCCGTGTTAAGCACCCGCGACAACATCATCGTAATTGCCGACGAGTGCCACCGCACGCAATACGGCCTAGTGCAAGGCTTTGCCAACAACCTGCGCCGTGCCCTGCCGCAGGCCTCCTTCATCGGCTTCACCGGCACCCCCGTCGACAGCAAAGACGCCGACACCGTGGCCGTGTTCGGCGACATCATCCATACCTACGACATCCGCCAGGCCACCGAAGACAAAGCCGTTGTGCCGATCTATTACGAGCCGCGCCTGGCCAAGCTGCACCTGGGCAATGCACAGATAGAAGAAGAAGCCGAAGAGATAACCGGCGGTCTGGAAGAGAACGAGAAGAACCGCATTCTGTGGGCTGCCATGGAAGACGCCGCCGGAGCCAAAGAGCGCGTAGAAGCCATCGCCCGCGACATCCTGCAACACTATACCTCCCGCACCAAAAACCTGGAAGGCAAAGCCATGATTGTGTGCATGAGCCGCCGCAACTGCGTAAAGCTTTACGACGCCCTTATCGCGCTTGAAAGCTGCCCCGAAGTAGCCGTGATCATGACCAGCAACATCGCCAAAGATCCGAAGGAGTGGCATCCGCATGTACGGGGCAAAGAGCAGATGGAAGCTGTAAAAGCCCGTTTCAAAGACCCGGACGATCCGCTCGAACTCGTGATCGTGCGTGACATGTGGCTCACCGGCTTCGACAACCCCGCTATGCATACCTTGTATGTCGACAAAGTGATGAGCGGCCATAACCTGATCCAGGCCGTCAACCGCGTCGCCACCGTTTTCCGCGACAAGCCCAGCGGCCTGATCGTCGACTACATCGGCATCGGCGACAGGTTAAGAGATGCCACGAAGAAGTATACAGGAGCTGGTGGTTCAGGTAGCGTAACGATAGACATAGAAGAAGCTTTCTCGCTTGCCCAGGAAGTAATAGAGCTATTGCGGGAGCAATTGCCGGAAGGGCTAAACTATAACCCCTGGCCTGCCTTAACAGGGCCTGAAAAGATAAAACTGGTTAGCCAGGCGACAAACTATATCGTTGCGGAAGATGAGTTGTGCAAGGCCTTTATGCTGAACGAGAAGAAACTTAGCAGCCTCGCTCCTATCATCAAAAGCCATGCAAGTATAAATGATATAGCGCTGGACCTGATCTTCTTCCAACATGTGGGCGCAGCTGTACGAAAAGTAAAGTACCCAAGCACCAACATCAAGAAAAAGCAGGACAAGATAAAAGACCTGATCCACCGCAGCATCGAAAGCGAAGATGTGGTGGACGTGTTCCAGATGGCCGGCATCGAGCGCTTTGATATCTCCATCATCAACGACGATTTCCTGGCCACGGCCAAGGCCCAGAAGACAGGCAACGAGTTGAAACTGGAGCTATTGCGCCAGATCATGAACGACGAGATAAAAGTGCGCTCCACCAAAAACCTGGTCAAGTACCGCAAGCTGAGAGAAGAGGTAGAAAAGATCATTGCCGACTACCACAACCACTTCTTCGACAGCCTAGTGGCCATGGAAAAGCTCCGCGAAGTAGCCAAACACATGCAGGAGGAAGACCAGCGCCGCAACCAGCTCGGTCTCACCGAAGAGGAAGAGGCGTTCTATGAGATCCTGGCCAAGCACCCCAACGCCGTGCAGGACTTCGACCTGATCAAAGAACTGGTGCAGAAGATACTGAAAGAAGTAAAGAAAAGCGCCTCCCAACCCGACTGGTACAAAAAAGACGACACTAAGGCCCAGCTACAGCTGGCCGTTAAAAAGGTGCTGCGCTTTAAAGTAAAAGCCGAGCTGCAGGAGATTCTGGATGAAGTGATGGAGCAAGCCGAGGCGCGGTTTAAAGAGTATGAAATAAGTGTGGCGTAATAACCAGGTTTATTTCATACTCATTTTCCCGTTTTTTCACATCTTTCAAAGCAAGACGGGGTATAATACTCCTAGGTTAAGCTGCTGGTAGTCACTGCATAGCAACTACTACAGTCACCTATACTCCTTTTGCTTATGATAAACCGTCTCTTCATCCCGCACATTTTCCGAAATTTTAGTTATCGGCAGCTCTGGAGCGCTCTCAAAACAGCTGCTCCTATTCATATAATAAAATCTCTCCTTCCTATGCTGTTGTCTTGCCTGGCTAGCTTGCCGTTTTGGGGCACTACCCTACCCCAGCAGTCAGTACCGATACCAGCAAAGCTCGTGGAGGGTATCTGGTATGTGCAGCCCGTTACCAGCAGCGGAGACACTCTTACTTTTTACACCGACTCTGGCGGGGGCTTTGTGTTTCTTTTAGAGGAGGTCGCCCAAGAGCTGGACTTACCAATAGAGCAAGTGCAAATGGGAGGACGTACGGCAAGCGTGGCTCCAATGCCTGCCTTTAAAGCCAATGCCTGGATTCCGGGACCTGTTTCCGGCTCTCCTACAGGAGAGAAGTTACTGACCTTGCCCTGGAACGAGGAAACGAAGCAGATCCTGCCGGAGACGGCCTCGGGCAAACCCTTAGGTTCCGGCTTCTTGGGCCGCTGGTGGTTTGCCGACCGTGTGTGGACCTTTGATTACCCACAGCAGCACATGTACCTCCACAAAGGAGCGCTACCCGCCGAAAGTATGACAGATCACAAGGCGCTTCTCGGTTTCCAGGTAGATTCCACCGGTCGCCGTACCACACACTTTCCCCGCATTCGGGTAGCCGTTGACGGTGATTCCCTCGACCTGCTATTTGATACTGGCGCACAAACCACGCTCACCGCAGCTGCCCAACAGAAAGCTGGCGGCACGAGCGGCCGAAGGGCTACCAGTTTTATCACCCGTTCTGTATTCGAAAAGTGGCAGCAGAAGCACCCGGATTGGCGCGTGATCGAAAAGGCTGAAGCAGGCACTGGTGCAGCCATGATAGAGGTTCCTCAGGTGAGTATTGCCGGCTACACCGTCGGTCCTGTTTGGTTTACGCAACGCCCTGATAACGCTTTTCAGGAATGGCTCTCCCAGATGATGGACAAACCTATTGAAGGAGCACTGGGAGGCTCGGCGCTACAGTATTTCCGGGTTACCGCAGATTACCCCAGTGCTGTGGCTTACTTTGATAAGGAGCCAGGGTTACCTTCGCCAAAAAAGTAAGATCACAGGGTTTATGCAGGAAGAACTGGTATTGCTGATCTACCAGTTGTTGCAATCTCCCACCACATACACCAACTCCTTCCTCACAGCCAGCAGCACCAGCGCCGCTTTGGTTGGGTCGTTAGAAATCCATTTTACAAATTCCGTGTTGTTTACCTTTGGCTATATCTTGAACTTGTTTTAAGCAACCGCATGTCCTCACTTACCTTTACATCCAAAACCTTGGCATAGTACTGAGGTTTGAATGCCCCAGCATCTTTGACATGCTCTCCAACGGTACGCCATTAAGCAGCGTAACCGTGGTGGCGAAGGTGTGGCGGGCAATATGGAAGGTAAGCGGCTTGTTGATCCCGCACAGGTCGGCTATCTCCTTGAGGTAAGCATTCATTTTCTGGTTACTCAACACAGGAAGCAGTTTTCCATCGTTCAGGCACTGCGGGTGGTCCTTATACTTCTCCAGTATCCTCAATGCCATGGGCAGCAGAGGAATGCGGGAAATGGTGTCTGTCTTCTGCCTCTTTTTGAAAACCCACTGTTTACCATCAATGCCTTTGCTAATGTCAGCGCGTATGAGCTTCAATACATCCGCATAAGCCAACCCAGTAAAGCAGCTAAAAAGAAAGATGTCCCGCACCTGCAAGAGTCGCTCACCTACCAGCTCTTTTGCTGCCATCATCTTTAGCTCCTCCTCTGTCAGGAAAACCCGGTCCACCTTCCTCATCTTCGCCTTGTAATTAACAAAGGGGTTGGCAGAAAGCCAGCCGTTGGCCAGGCAGATGCGAATGATCTTTCCGAAGTTCTTGATGTACTTAACAGCAGTGTTGTTGGAGCACTTTCGTACGCTTCGTAGATAGAACTCGTATTCAGTGATGAAGGCGTGGTTAACTTTCCTGATGTCGATATCTGGCGCCTGGTACTTCCACTCGAGGAAATCAACCGTATGCTTCAATGAAATCGTGTAACGTCCCAGCGTGCCGCGAGCAAACTCATCCCCTACCAGCGCCTTCATTTTGCGGTTGTGGTCTTGAAAGACCTCAATCAGTGTGACTCGTCTCTCCTCCTTACCGATCACCCTGTTCTTTAGGGCAGTTGCCGTTACCAGCCCTAAAGTTTCAACAAGTTGCCGGTGGGCCTCATAAACCTTCACCTGCAGGCTGTCCAGGTAGGCATTTAAAGATTTAGAGAATGCTTTGGTACCGGCGGCACGTCCGGCAGAGGAGTTCCAGCAGCTGGGGTCGCACGCCCTTCCTGTTGCCAGTTCCGCGCGCTTTCCGGCCACAATGATGCGCAGGAAGATCGGCACAGCGCCTGTGCTGTAATTTTTCTGTTTCTGAAGATAACAGAGAAGACTAAATTTTCAGCCACTGCTCCTGATTTGTACCACAAAAAGCCTTTATTAATGTATAGTATTGATATACTGCCTATTACGATACTACATTACTTACTGCATCGGAAAGTAACAGCACAAAGTCATCAGGTAATAAAAGCCCCTAAAGCAATGCTTTAGGGGCTTTTATTATACTAAACTGCCATCTACTACAATTTAGCTGTTACTCTTTTAGTATACATTTGTACTAAGCCCTAACTATCATAGTTGTCTTATTTATACGCTAAAAGGAAATAAATCTTCTCTGCATTGGGAATAACAGGATGAATGGGATTTTCTGAATCAGAAGATCACTGACAGACAGCCCAATGTAAATATTTCTCGTATGGAAACACCAGGTAATATTGTTAATATATCATTGTTTTTTACTAATTTAGTTATTAGTATATTACCACCTATATAAACCCCAAAACACGAAAGCCATGGCCTTTACCTCCTCCCGCCGCGACGTTCTGAAGAGCCTTGCATTAGGTACTACCGCCGCTCTTTTTTCACCACATGTGCTACTGGCGGCCACACGCCAGCCAAAGGACCGCCTCGGTGTGGCGCTGGTGGGCCTGGGCTACTACAGCACGGATCTGTTGGCACCTGCCCTGCAGCAGACAAAGAATTGCTACCTCGCCGGCATCGTGACAGGGACCCCCTCTAAGGCTGAGGAGTGGAAGAAAAAGTACAACATCCCCGACAAAAACATATATAACTACCAGACTTTCGACCAAATCGCCAACAACCCGGACATCGATGTGGTGTACGTGGTGCTGCCCCCTTCCATGCACCATGCGTACACGGTGCGGGCGTCCAATGCCGGCAAGCATGTGTGGTGCGAGAAACCGATGGCCATGACGGAGCAGGAATGCCGGGAGATGATTGATGCCTGTAACAAGAACAAGAAAAAGCTGGCGATTGGTTACCGCCTGCAGCACGACCCCAACACACAGGAGTACATGCGTGTCGTGAACCAGAAGCTGCTGGGCAAGGTGAAGCAGGCAAGCTGCGGCGCCGGCTACCGCGAGAGCCGCACAAACCATTGGAAGCAAACAAAGGAATTGGGCGGGGGCGCGCTCTACGACATGGGCGTGTATTCCATACAAGGTGCGCGACTGGGAACAGGCCTGGAGCCTATCGCCATTGCATCGGCGAAAATTTCCACTACGCGCCCTGAGATCTACACCAACATCGACGAGACAACAGTGGCAAAACTGGAGTTTCCGGGTGGTGTGTTCGCCAACATCAAGACCAGCTTCGGAGAGAACGTTAACTACCTGAACATCGCCTGCGAGAAAGGGGAAATCAAGATGGAGCCATTCCAGGGCTATGCCGGTGTAAAAGGCAGCAGCCCGCTCGGAAAGATCAACCACCCCTACGAGGTGCCGTGGCAGCAGGCAAAGCAAATGGACGATGATGCCATGGCGATCATGCAGAACAAGCCGATGCTGGTGCCAGGTGAGGAAGGTCTCCGCGATATCCGGATAGTGGAAGCAATTTATAAAGCCGCAGCGTCGGGCCAGCGCGTGAAGCTATAAGGTCGGGGTTATTTTTCTAAATGCATCAGGTAAGCAAACATTCATTTTGTACATTTCTATGCAGCTTAGTGGCGCATGAGCATCTACAAACTCCTTTATTTGTTCTGCACCATTAGTAGGGGAATACAGTAGTTGAGGAATAAATCCTCAACTACTGTATTGATAGATATAGAACTTAAAAAAATTTTTAAAGTAAATCGGGCATAGCAATGCGGGCTGTTCCACGTACTACCTCATTCGTAGTCTTACGACCCAACGACTTAAAGGGAATCTTGCATTCATTCACTATGAAAATTGCTCCAGCGACTCAAAGATCGGGATTAAGGCGCGGCCATGGTCGGTGATGTGGTACTCCACGTGTAGCGGCTTTTGCCTGATTACCTTCCGTTCCAGCAGGCCCAGTTCCTCCATCTCGCGCAAAGCCACCGTGAGGGACTGCTTGTTTGCCTCCGGCATCTGGCGCAGTAGACTGCTAAAGCGCATAGGCCCTGTTGTGGCATAACGGAAAATCAGCGGCTTCCACTTGCCCGACAGGGATTTCAGCAGGTTTTCTATCGGGCACTCGGCCTGTTTTTCACATTTTTCCATGGTCATAAAAATCTGACTAATTGACTGGCGGCAAGCACCCCAATACCTTTGCTGTAAAGCTAACAAAAATCAGCAAAGCAAAATAAGACTATGGCAAACCCGCTACTATGCAACCCGGAGACAGGGATCTGCGAAATGCCGGAAAGAGCAGCCTCAGAGGCTGTACAGACACCGCAGACAATCCATACAAGCCCTGTCAAGATCATCTACTTCACCGATCCTATCTGCTCCTCCTGCTGGGGCATAGAGCCGCAGCTGCGCAAGCTGAAGCTGGAGTACGGCCACCTGCTGGAGGTGGAGTACCGGATGGGCGGCCTGCTTCCCTCCTGGGACATCTACAATGCCGGAGGCATCAGCAAACCCGCTGACGTGGCGCAGCACTGGGACGAGGTGAGCCGGTATTATCAAATGCCCATCGACGGATACGTATGGCTGACTGATCCGCTCTCGTCCTCCTACCCTCCCTCTATCGCCTTTAAAGCCGCCGAGTTGCAGGACAGGGAGAAGGCGCAACTCTTCTTGAGAAAACTACGGGAAATGGTTTTTATTGGGAACAAAAACATCGCCCGCTGGGAATTTATGGATGAGGCGGCATTATACGCTAGCCTGGATGTGGCGCAACTGAAACAGGACTACGCCGGAGAAGGCAAGCGGCTGTTTGAAGAGGACCTGCAGCTGGCCCGGAAGATGAGGGTGCGCGGCTTCCCGACCCTATTCTTTACCTCACAGACAGGAGATACCGCCACGCTTCACGGCTTCAGACCTTACGCGCATTTTGAAGGCATGCTGCTGCAACTGGCGGATAAAGCTCAGAAGAGAGGCTACCGCCGTGACAACCTGGACCTGTTCAACTATTTCTCCTCCCTTACCGCCAGGGAGTTCGCAGAATTAAAGGGAGTTTCCATTCAGGAAGCCGACGCTGTACTTTCCGGCTTTGAGCAAGAGGGCCTGCTGAGCAGCCTCGCCATCCGAAACGGGAAACTTTGGACTAAAAGCTTATCTCTGTAATTTACTAAGCCAAAGCTACAGATATGAAAGCAGTTATATTGACACAGCACGGCGGCGTGGAGAACTTCGCCATGCAGGAGCTTCCGAACCCGGAGGTAAAAGAAGACGAGGTGCTGGTCAGGGTAAGGGCCTGCTCCTTCAACCCCGCCGACTACCAAATCAGGAGGGGCGGACCTGAGGCCAATGCGGTCAGCTCCATGGTCCTGGGCAGGGACATGGCCGGCGTTGTTGAGCAGGTGGGCCGGAAGGTGAGGCTCCTCCGGGAAGGGGACGAGGTGATGGCCTATGCCAGCGTGATGGGCTCCAACGGCACCAACGCCGAGTTCATTTCCCTGCCCGCCAACGTCTTAGGGAAAAAGCCCGCAAACCTGAGCTTTGAACAAGCCGCGGCCATACCCGTGGTGGGGCTCACCCGCCCTGCAGACGATCAGGCAGTGCAGGCTTAGGCCAAACCAAAGCGTGTTCATTACCGGCGGCTCCGGCGGTGTGGGTACTTTTTTTATCAAGCTGGCGCAGCACTACGGCATCGATAACATCATAGCCACAGCCGGCAGCCCTGCTAGTATACAGCACTTGGAGAGCCTGGGACTCTCGCAGCGCCAGATCGTCAACTACAAAGATCCGAATTTTGCGGAAACCGCACTGGAAAGAAACGGAGGCAAACCCTACGACGCGGCATTGGACTTTGTGGGCGGTGCCGTGTCGGAGGTGGCCGCAGAGGTGCTCAGGATCGGCGGCACCTTTGCCGACATCACTTTTCTGGGCACGGCGAAAACCAGAGAAACGCTTTTCAACAAGTCAGCTTCGCTGCAGCACATCGCCATCTACTCGCATGCCTTTACGCAGGACCACAGGCTTCGGGGCCTCTACTCAAAGCGCTTGAACGAGCTCTCCTCCCTGTTTGAGCGACAAGCGCTTTCGCCTTTGCCCATACAGGTGGTAGGAGGACTCTCGGTGGAGACGGTGCAGCGCGCGCACACGCTCCTAGAAAGCAACAGCGTCAAGGGGAAGCTAATTATGTCGATGTAGGAAAGAGGCCAACAGGTCAATTTAGCCCTGATAAATACCATACAGAGCGGTAGGTCAGCTTTTGTAAAAGCAACAGCGCTTACGCGCTAGGCTGCCTCCCATACACCTTCAACGAAACTCTTTTCTATACCTATGATAAAACCTTACCTGGCAAAGTTTCGGACCAGTGGGCGAAGCCCTGACCCGCCTTCCTTTTCCCATGTTCTTCTTTCCACGGCTGGCGGGCTCTTTCCATCGCGTTTATAGCCAAGCTAACGCAGCTCAGCGATAGGCCCTTCCTGATGGCCCCCTTCGGTGCTACCTGCGTCCGGGCCTTTGGCGTACCTGAAAGCCCGCTGGATCAGCCGTGGCATATCATCGGAGGGCACCTTGTCTCTGCCTTCGTCGGGTTGTTAAGCCTGCTACGGCAGAAAGCCCTCTAACGCCAAGTATAGGCCCTCTTGGAGCACAAATTTTACCTTTTGGTAAGTAGCAAGCGGCGAAAAGAGCATGCCCTATCGGCTAAAGGAGAAGTTTCGAAAGCTTGTGTCACTCTCCCTTGTCATGGCCTGCTAGAACGAAACACTAAAGCCTGTCCAACCAGACAGGCTTTAGTGCTTTTCATAAGCTTCCCTTTCATGCCAGGCGATCAGACACTGGAAGCCGCTAGTTTTACATGGCCTACGGTCCGCCGGGACTTCTTCCTTCGTTGTATAATTCGACAAACTCGCTTTCGCTTATCTGCACGTTATCGTCTTTGTCGACCACTTCAAACAAGTTATCTCTGAATTCATCCTGAGAAATCATGTTATCTCCGTCCAGGTCCCACTCGCCGAATTGCTCTACTGTCGCGATCTGGTAGCCGCCCAGATACTCGTCAACGGCTGCGCTCCACTCATCTTCACTTAAGTAAGCGTCATCATCTTTATTCCACGCGGTAAAGTAATTCATCTCCTCCAGGGCCACGTAAAACTCTCTTTCCTCTAAATAATCGTTCTCATCCTGGTTATACGTTTTAAACAGCTTTGCCCCTTCACCTTCGTTACCGCATGCTGGCAAACCCAAAGCAAGAAAGATGATGAAAGCACGAAAAAGTTTGCTGTAGTTGTTCATTCTCATAATTGTTCACGTTACTAAGTTCGACTATGCGCTTGTTCTTCATGGGTGTAAAACACCAGGTTGTCCTACTCCCCTAACCTCTTTTCAAGGACATATGCTTGTACAGCCCATCTTCAATTTTTCCTAAAATGCAAGGTGCTTTGTCTGTACGCTCCTGTCAGTTAAGGGTTCCGGAAAGGCTAGTACCTGCACCCCATCGTACAGGTTAAGCCATTCGAGCAACGTGTTTATCAAGATCGCTTTGCGGCATCAGGAAAGACAATGGGGCATCGGCCTTCGGGAAGCATCTGCCTCATGAACAGAGGCTAGAGCTCCAGCGGTTCATTCGCTGTCTGTGTTACGTCTTGTTAACTTGTAGGCAAGTAAATTGAGAATGTAGTGCCTTCTCCCACCAGGCTTGTAACTTGTATGTCCCCGCCCATCGTTTCTAAATGGTTCTTAACCAGGTAAAGCCCGATTCCGCGGCCTTGCTTGTTTGTGTGGAAGCGCTTGTAAAGTTTGAACACTTTATCCTTTGCCTTTTGCATGTCAAACCCGGATCCGTTGTCAACAAAAGAAATGGTTACTCCTTTTTCTGAGTTTTTAGAGGCACGAAGATGCACACGAAGCACACGGTCGTCTGATCTGTACTTGATGGCGTTAGACAGTAAGTTGTAGAATATACTGTATAAGTAGGCCTTGTTTGCCCAAACATGAAGGTCCTCTGCTATTTCGTTCACTACCTCAGCCCCACAACCTTGAAGGGACTTCTGCAAGGAAGACACCGCTTCCTGCAACACGGCGCAAACATTAATTTGCTCCAGCTCTAGATTCCCCTTGCTGTCCCGGACACTTAAAATCGTGTTCATGTCCTTCAGCACAGTGTCTAACTGTGTTACGCTCTGGCTTAAATTTGACAGGGAGGTATTAAACAATTCAGAATTCTTATCTAACTTGGTAAGGAGATGCGTTAAACCCAGGGCGTTGGCAACAGGCGCCCTCAGGTTATGAGAGACAAGGTAAGTGAACTGCTGCAAATCGCTGTTTTGCCTGTAGAGGTCTTGTGTTAGCTTTAGTACGTTAGCCTCTGCTTCCTTTCTGAACGTGATATCCTTCTGGATCGCGATGAACTGTACCAAACTACCCGTACTGTCATGTATGGGCGTTATGTCCATCGACACCCAGAACTTTTCACCAGACTTCTTATAATTGATAAGCATGGTATTAAAGTGAACCCCTTTCTTCAGGTTCTCGCGCATTGTGCTGACAGCCTCTTTTTCCGTCTCCGGTCCCTGCAGCAAAAGCCCCGGCTTGTTTCCCCGCATTTCAGAAAGCGTGTACCCGGTGGTTTTAGTAAAGCCCTCATTTACCCATTCTGTTAGACCATTTGCATCCGTGATGATGACGCCGTTGTCAGTCCCACTGGCTACCAAGGAGAGCTTTTCTAATTCCTGCTCGTACTTCTTCTTTTCAGTCACATCTGTTTGTATGGCAACAAGGCTTGACACATTCCCACTCTCGTCGAGGGAAGGGCTTACCTGCACCGAAAGCCATATATCCTCCCCGTTCTTTTTGGAATTTAGTATCTCGAATGAAACATACTCACCCCGAAAAATTCTGTCTCTCACCGCGTCGTATGCCTTGGTGTTTGTTTTGGAATTGCACAGCAGCTCAGCGGGCTTTTTTCCCACAGCTTCTTCCAGACAATAACCTGTAAGCTTGGTAAACCCCTCGTTTACCCACTCTATCCTATCGTCCTTGTCGGCAATAACTACGCCGTTGTTAACCTTGCTTGCCACCAGCGATAGCTTCTCCAGGTCCCGTTGCGCTTTTACCTGCTCTGTCACATCATCAAAATAAACAGACAGCCCCTCTGCTGAGGGATAGGCGTTCACCCGGAACCATAGCCCCAATTCGTTCATAAAAGAGGTAAAACGGACAGCGGTACCCGTTTCAAGAGCTTTCGAGTATTGCCTGTGAAACTCCCCCCCGACCTCCTGTGGAAAGAGCTCTAAGATATCTTTCCCGATATGGCGGCTTCGATCTAACCGCAGTAACCTTTCAGCCTCCCGGTTGAGGTAAGTGAGCTTGTTTCTCCTGTCAAGGGTGATAAAGGCATCGGTAATGCTTTCGAAGATCGTATTCAGCTTGCTAGCCTGCTGCTTTATGGTCTCGAAGGAGCGTACTGTTTCCGTTATATCTTTCAGGATGGTTTTGATGTAGCGAATTTCGCCGCTGTTAGAATAGATGGGGAACTTGACAACATCAAAGGTTCTACGTTGATTCTTCGCAGTTAAAAGGTCCAGTTCATACCTGGTCGTGTTACCCTGCAGGGATTCCTGGAAATACCGGATACACAGGGGGACCATTTCAGGGGGCAGAAATGAGGTAGTAGGGCGTCCTTTGGCCTCTTCCCTTGAAATACCGAAGACATCGCAGAAACTTTGATTCACTTCTAAAACGAGGCCTTGCCTGTCCTGCACAAACATGACATCCGGGTTGTTCTCAAACAAGGTCTTGTAAAGTTGCTCCCCCTCCTCTAGCTTTTGCCTGTTACTTTTAAGCTCTGCCACATTACGTGCTACACAGAAAAAAACATTCTCATCCTCAGACCAGACCCCATACCACAGGATAGGCACAACACTCCCATTCTTATGAAAGTACCCGTTCTCGAAGCTATCCGCCTGAGAACCACCCCGGATGTGCTGGAAAGCGTTTTGCGTAATAGCCACATAATCAGGAAGTAGCAAGTCACTGTAGTGGCGCCCGATCAACTCTTCTCTTTCGTAGCCTAACATGCTTTTACTCGCAGCACTTACTCTCCGAAAGGTGCCGTCCTGGTCAAAAACGCAAAACATGTCGGGCGAGACTTGCGCCATCTTATCCCATGTAGCAGGGCTGAGTCCAATTTCCATTTAGTAGGCTAGAGCTTGTTACAAACTTTACAGCTTCTAAAGGTATAGAAATTAATCTGCCTGTTATAGACTAACCCACAAAAACCACTTGCACAGGCTGCCATTCGAAATTCATATAGATCGCTAACAATCCAAACAGACACCCTTACAAGAGTGCTAAATTTGCATGTATTGAAAACCTTAAGCTTGTCCCTTTCATCAAGCGTGGTCTCTTATAAAAAAAGCAAACAGAACACCTGGTGTTATAGCAAATAACCTCCTATTGCTTCCCTTCTACTTTAAAGCACCACAACTGTTGTTTTACATGCTCCTGGGGGTTGGTTCACCCAGTCACTTTTAGCAGACACTAAAGACAACTAAGAGGCTTTCAGCAAAACTAACAGGTACTAAAGAGAGAAAGCTAAGATGCTAATCCAGGCAGGCGGCAGGCATTTACGAAAGGGCTATAGCCGGAGAGTCTGAAACAGTAAGTAGTGGCTTGGGCATTGTAACATAAAAGGTACTTCCTTCACGCTCCTTGCTCTCCACGCTAATACTGCCGCCAATGCTCTGTACAAAATCCCTTGATAAGGTTAGCCCTAA
This sequence comes from Pontibacter ummariensis, assembly GCF_900188175.1. Lineage (GTDB taxonomy): Bacteria > Bacteroidota > Bacteroidia > Cytophagales > Hymenobacteraceae > Pontibacter > Pontibacter ummariensis. The sequence continues at coordinate 29,953 of NZ_FZOQ01000039.1, forward strand.
GCCTGTGCCCTTTTCCTGTGCCGTGCCAATGGTCGTGAAGCGGCTACCTTCCTGAAACAACTTCTCCAGGTTGTCTGCCGATATGCCTTTTCCATCGTCTGAGACAGACAGCGTAATGTTTTCCGGTGTTTCATCCGCTTGCACTACAATGTGTCCGCCTTCAAAAGTAAACTTCAGGGCATTTGTTAAGAGGTTGCGAATCACAAAGTTTAGTCTTTCCTTGTCAGCTAATGCCAGAGCATCTACTGCTACATCGTTCTGCAGGACAATGTGCTTCTGCTTTGCCTGTCTCGATATAAGCTGGATGTTCTCTTCGACAAGCTGATGCAACCACACAGGCTCCAACACCACTTCTCTTCCTTTCAACTGCGCTTTCGACCAGTCCAACAAGTTGCCAAGCATGGCCATCACGACGTCTACCTCCTCGTTTAGAAGGCCAAAGATCTTTTTAATCTCATCCTGCGACATAGGCCGGTGCTGCACCAGGTTTAATATACCCTTTAAGGAGGCAAAAGGCGACCTTAGGTCATGCGACACAATAGAGAAGAGCTTATCTTTCATGTTGTTACTCTCCTCCAGGCTCTTGTTCTGCCATGAAATGGTTTGGTTCAGTTCGTCCAGCTTCAGGACGTGCTTTTTTATTTCCTCATTCTTCAGGGTTAACACCGCATTATAGCTTCTTGCTTTCCTGTAGTTTTTGTACCACATATAAGCTAAGAAGGTCAGCATCACCATACCCAGACTTACCAATCCTAAAATAGTATTCGTTATTTCTGCCTTCTGCCGGGCTTCAAGTGCCTGTTTCTCAAACACGAGCTGCTCTTCATCCTTTTTCTTCAAAAGATCCAGAAAGTCTAACGTCTGCTCCTTTTCCTCCTTAAAAGTTTGCCATTGCCTGTGTATGAGGCCTTCCTGCCACCTGATCACCTCGCGCTGTGCTCCCAGCGCTTTATAAACGGCGATCAGGTTTTCGATGGCCTCTACTTCAAGCTCAGCCGCTGAAATTTCCTGCGCGTCGCCCAAGGCGGCCCTTGCCCACTGTATGGCTTCCTGGTAGGCTTTCTCTCGCAAAGCAACTAGTGCAAGCTGGTTTTTAGTTAGCGCTAGCCCATACTTATCCCCTTTATCCTCATCCACCTTCAAGGCTTTTTCGAAGTACGATCTGGAGGTGGGGAGATTGCTCTTTATAAGATAAAGTAAGCCAAGATGATAGTTTGCTTTTTTGAGGCCGTAGCGGTAGTTAATCCTGCTACTTGCTTCCAGTGCCTCCACAAAATACTTTTCAGCCTCCTCTAACTCTTTCTGCTCTAGTTTTACGAGGCCCAGGTTGTTCGTTACATTCGCCAGGTCTTCCTTTCGGCCAAGCACCTGATAATTCCTCCTGGCCTCCTTGAAAAGTTTCTCTGCCCCCTTCGTGTTGCCCGCGTTTAGCAACGCGCTGCCAATCTGTTGATTTACCCTGGCAATGTTAAAGGTGTCCTGCGTTTTCCTGCTTAACTCAAGGGCCTTGTAATATAGGGCAAGTGCTTTCTTGGCGTATCCGTACTGTTGGTATATTCCTGCTTCATAGAACAGATTCGTAGCCTGCCCTTTAGTGTAGTTATGTTCAATAGCTAAACTAGAGGCTTCACCCAAAAGGCTTAGGGCATCGTCAATATTGCTACGCTTGACTTCAAAAGCCGCCTGGTGCAGAGAATCGATCTTTTGGTAAACCGCTAGCTTAGAACCGGGAACATCACTGCTTCGGCTCTTCGCCACCGTAATAGTACCAGTAAATAAACCCAGGCCTACGACTGCAGCAAGAAGAAACTGTTTTCGTAGCCTCATGTTATAATCATTTACTTTAAATCTTACCTCCCTTCGGACAGGTGCCTTCGTACGACCCTTATTTGCCCAACAACTGTGATCCAATTTATGAAGAGGTTCCATGAAAAGGCCTGTTAAAAGCTTAAGAAAACAAGGCATCAAGGTCCGTAGAATAGGGAGCTTTAAAGTAGATCCCAGCCTTATTTTTGAAGACAGGGAAAGCTGAGGTACTCATAAAAGGGGGCTTCAAGTATTAAACTCTTCCTTACAGGTATATTTATATTCTTCGGCAAATGTATAAACTTCATCTATATACACCCAATGATAAAGCTTATATCTATTCAAGTTTCTTCTTAAGGTAAAAAACTCCATATGAATGCTAAAAGGGCATTCATATGCTATTAAGCTAGAGAAATGGTAGCTAACACTGGTAATGCCCAACAGAGTCTGTTACAAGAACACGAGAAGGCATATTAAGCCTTACCAACACAGATACGGTTGTTATTAGACCAATTTATAAAGGAGCATCGTGCTGATACTCCTGTCACCATAAAAATTAAAGGAATTTTAAGAAACAGCAGTTGAAGAAGCTTTAGAATGCTCTACAAGCCTGCTAAGGTTAGGTAAAATAGCGCCGGGCATCAGTGTGTAAAGGAATTTACTTATAACAGCAGATGCTATTATCTATAGTAGACTCTCCTCTTTAACAAAAAAATGAAAGGCATGAGTTTTCTTGCCCTTATAGTTAACAATTAAGCCGGCCCATTCTTACGATAGAATCCACTACTCTACTTCAAGAGCCATACAGGTACAGTTTAACAATTTCTCTCTTGTTGTTATAGAAAAACCGGTTGTCACAAGACCTTATAGAATTCATGTTAAGCACTGCACTTTATAAGCTCTGTTTATTATCCTCTATCTGTGCGAGAATAGTTTGTACATCCTCTCTATCCAGAGGCTTGTGAATAAACCCATGCACTAAAGAATAATCACTGGACTTAGCAGAATCCCCATGGTCAAGAGAAGAGGTTAGAATATAAACACGAGTGTTATTTAATATCTCCTCTTCGTAAGGTTCAAGCTTATCAAGCAACTCCCAACCACTCATGGCAGGCATGTTCAGGTCTAGCAGGACAAAGTCAGGAAGTTTGTCAGGGATTTCTTGCTTCAGGCGATCGAGTGCCTCCTCTGGCGACAGAAAGGTTGTAACCTTAGGCACTCCCTCTACCCTAAGAGCCTGCTCTGTTAAAAAAACGCTTACATGGTCATCATCTATAATATAAGAGTGCACTACTAATACTTATTTTAAATAAATTGAAAATCGTGTTCCTTTGTTAGGCTGGCTATCTACCTCAATCCGTCCTTCCATGGCCTCCAAATGCGTCTTCACCAGGTACAGGCCAATACCCCGTCCATTCTTATCTGAATGAAAGCGTTTGTAAAGTTTGAACAAGTTATCCCCGGCTTTATGTATATCAAAGCCAGATCCGTTGTCTTTGAAGGTAATGACTGTTCCCTCTTCCTGACAATGATAACAATTTACCTCAACCTGAAGCACTCGTTCCTCAGACCGGTACTTGACAGCATTAGAAAGCAGGTTATAAAAAATACTGTGGAGATATGCCTTACTTCCACTTACACACATGTCCTGCGCTATCCCGATAGATATGTTACCCCCGCACTTGCATAAAGCTTCCTGCAGGCTATTACAGGCTTCTTGCAAAACTTCAGCAAGATTTACCCGCTCTTTCTCCAGATTAAGTTTACTGTTGCGGATGGATAGGATAGTATTAACATCCCGCACGACCACATCCAGATTTTCAGCACTTTTCTTTAAATTCTTTATAGCTTCGTCGTAGATCGCCGCGCCTCTGTCTCCAACTGAAAGGAGTCTCGCTAAGCCCAGGACATTTGCCAAAGGTGCCCTCAGGTTATGAGACACAATATAGGTGAATTGGTGTAAGTCTGAGTTTTGCCTGTAAAGGTCCTTGGTTAACTCCGAAAGAGACAACTCAGACTTTTTCAGTGCTGTAATATCGGTTTGAATAGTAACGAAACGCTGTAACTCACCGTGCTCGCCATGGATAGGGTTTATTTCGACGGCTAGCCAAAGGTCCTCCCCGTTCTTTTTCCTGTTCAGTATCTCGAAAGCGACAGGCCTGCCCTCTGCCATTTGCTCTCTCACGGAGTTAAGAACTTCTATGCTTGTCTGGTCATGGTGGAGGAGTTCGATGGGTAGCTTACCGAGCACTTCCGATGAGCTGTACCCTGTCATCTTGGTAAAGCCCTCATTTATCCACTCAACCCTCCTGTCTTTGTTAGAGATAACCACACCGTTGGTGGTGTTACTGGCAACTAGCGAGAGTTTCTCCAGCTCTTCGCGTGTATCGAGCGCTTCTGTGATGTCTGTAAAGAAAACTGACAGGCCTTCCTCAGAAGGGTATACGCTGTAACTGTAAGCTCTACCTGAGTAAGCGTATCGCTCCTCGAAGTGTTTAGCAGTTCCTTCTTTAGCCGCTTCCTCACATTGCCTCCGGAACTTTGAAGGGGAAATTCTCGGGAA
>NZ_FZOQ01000044.1 GCF_900188175.1 Pontibacter ummariensis
CACCTGGACGAGCTGACCCTTATCCTCACAGCCGGGGAGCTGCGCATGAGCGATGCCGAGCGGATCACGGCCATCGACCGCATCTTCACCGAGACTGAGGATAAACTCGTTTTCCTTAGACACTTCAATCGGCAGGCAAGCCTGCTGGCTATCCAGAGAGCCAAAGAACGGCAGGATGTCCAGACCATGCAAGACCTCTACAAGAACACTCCCTAACATGTCACTCTGATAACCTACAGTAAACAGAAGCATGAAAAAACTTCATCTTACATCCTTCCTTGTAAGCCTGCCAGCTCTGTTACTGCCACTCCACTCCTTGGCACAAGGCACGGCACAAGACATGCAAAGCTTGCACCAGGTGCTGGACGGGCTATATGCTGAGATGCTGCCCCTCTGCGAGCGGCTCATCGGCGTGGGCCGCGGACTGGCAGGCTTTGCCGCCCTGTGGTACATCGCCTCCCGCGTCTGGCGCCACCTAGCCAACGCCGAGCCGGTGGACTTCTACCCCCTGCTCCGGCCCTTTGCCCTGGGCCTGGCGGTGCTCCTCTTTCCCTCCGTCCTGGCCTTGCTGAACGGGGTGCTCCAGCCGACGGTAACAGCCACCGGCACCATGGTGGAAGACTCAGACAAAGCTATCGCTGTGCTGCTGAAACAGAAAGAGGAAGCCATCCAAAGCTCGGATGCCTGGCAGTTGTACGTGGGCACAGACGGCGAGGGCGACCGGGAAAAGTGGTACAAATACACCCACCCGGACGACCCACTCGGTGAGGGGGAAAGCATCCTCGAGAGCATCGGCAACGACGTGAAGTTCGCCATGGCCAAAGCCTCCTATGCCTTCCGCCACTCAATCAAGCAGTGGATGTCGGAGATTCTGATGGTGCTCTTCCAGACGGCCGCCCTCTGCATCAACACCATCCGCACCTTCTACCTCATCGTGCTGGCGGTGCTGGCCCCCCTTGTTTTCGGCTTCGCCGTCTTCGACGGCTTCCAACATACGCTCACTGTCTGGCTGGCCCGCTACGTCAACGTGTACATGTGGCTGCCGGTGGCTAACATCTTCGGCAGCATCATCGGCAAAATACAGGAGAACATGCTGCGGATCGACATTAGCCAGGTAGAGCATGGCGGGGACACCTTCTTTAGCGCCACCGACTTAGCCTACCTCATCTTCCTTCTCATCGGCATTGTGGGCTACTTCACCGTGCCAAACGTGGCCAACTACATAGTGCATGCCGGCGGGGGTAACGCCCTGCTCTACAAGGTCACCAACCTACTGAGCACCACCAACCGCACCGCCCTTGCGGCAGGCGGCACAGGCGCAGGCCACATCGCCGCTGCACTGGGAGCAGGGGCAAATCACTTTACCCATATCATGGGCGGCTTAAACAGCGGGCCGAGTCCTGAAGCCCCGGGTACCTCGAAGGACTCTCCGCCCGAGAGTTACCAGCATGCGCGCCTATCCGGAAAAGACTAACATGATCATGTCTAAAGTACTCCTATTCATCCCATAAACACCTAGCTATGTTCAGACAACTCCAAAATATCGACAGTGCCTTCCGGCATATTCGCACCTTCAGCCTCCTTTTCCTTGTGGCCTGCACGGCGGTAAGCAGCCTTGCCATCTACCACAGCTTTAGGCAAATGAAACTAGCCCAAGAGCGCATCTATATCCTGGCCGACGGCAAGGCCCTGGAGGCCTTCTCCTCTGGCCGAAATGAAAACATCCCGGTGGAGGCCCGCGACCATGTACGCAGCTTCCATGAGCACTTCTTCACGCTGGATCCTGACGAAAAAGTGATAGAAGCTAATATCGGAAAAGCACTGTATCTGGCCGACGGCTCTGCCAGGCAGGCCTACGATAACCTACGGGAGAAAGGCTACTTTACGGGACTTATCTCAGCTAACATGAGTCAGGAGATTATTGTGGATAGCGTGACAGTGGACACAGGGAGTTATCCCTATCCATTTCGTTGCTATGCAAGGCAGCGACTCATCCGTGCCACCTCCGTTCTCATGCGCAGCCTCATCACCGAGGGCTTGCTTCGCAGTGTCTCCCGCTCGGACAATAATCCACACGGCTTCCTGATAGAGCGATGGACCACCATAGAGAACCAAGACCTTTTCACGAAAAGTCGTTGATTATGCTACTGTATAAAAAGGATACTGGAAAACACCAGGAGCAGGCAGCAAACCGGATACAAGACAGGGCGGCCTTCCTTGTTGCCAGGGCGATATATCAACAACAGGAAAGAGTAGCAAAGCTGTTAAGCTGTAAGTTTAGCACACTGCCCCTTTACACGAGAAAGGGTTGCCTGTTGCTTTTCTGCCTGCTCCTTGGTGGTGCCCATCTCAGTGTTTTCATGCATGCAGTATGGCCTAAGCAACCTATAAGAAAAGTCTCTCTGTTGGAGCTTTTTCTGCCGAAGCGTTATACAGAGACTAGCTCGAAGACACCAGCCTCCCGAGGCATACACCAAGATAATCATGCACAGCAACAGTGGGAGAGCCTGGACAGCCAGAAAAGACCAGCCCAAGAACTTTATCCACCATTCAAATAACTCATTATGAAAAAGCACTCCGAAGCACACCAGCGCAGGCGAAGTTCTCTTCTCGTCCTGCCGCTACTCACACTCCCCTTCCTTGCTATGGGTTTCTGGGCGCTGGGAGGTGGTAAGGGTACAGAAGCCGCGGCATTGCCTGCCACAAAAGGCCTGAACCTACAGCTTCCCGGGCCCCAGCTTGAGAATAATCTTGGACAAGGCAAACTGGGACTCTACGAACAGGCGCGCCGCAGGCTGCACAAGCAGGGTCGAATGGACAAGGATGGCTTGCTCCATCTAGTCGGCATTACTAACGGTGAGGACGAGAAGTTAAACGGGGGCAGCCAGAACGACAGGGCGGCTAATCCTACCTTGGCTCTTCCCGCTGCAGGTTTGGCAAGTACAGTCCCCGGTAGTCTCATAAAGAAAGATCCAAACGAGGAAAAAATCAACCTAAGGCTCGCTCAGCTATCGCAATTAGTAAATCAGGAATCGCCAGCGATCAAAGCAATGCCAACGCAGCAGATAACAGCCGGCAGCTCTGCTGCCAAGCAGGATACACGTTTTCGCCAGGACGTGGAGAAGCTCGAGCAGATGATGCAGAACATGGCCCGGCCTGACAGAGGACCGGACCCGGAGATGCAGCAGCTAGAGGGCATGCTGGAGCGCATCCTGGACATTCAGCACCCTGAACGGGTAAAGGAAAGACGCCGGGAACATTCCTCGCAAATAGTACAGCAAAGTTTCATCGTGCAGCCTGTATCCGGGGCACCACCAGTTACTTTACTACAAGCGGGCACCTCCAGTTCTCTTACCACAGCCCCCTCCCCTATTGTCCCTGGCCTGCCCAAGCCCGAAACGCCGCAAGCTCATGCTCAGAACGGTTTCTTCGGCCTGTCGGATATGCAAGGCGAGGCAGCGCAAAACGCTAACACAGTAGAGGCCGCTGTGGACGAAACGCAAACATTGACCTCTGGCAATACCCTAAGACTACGACTACTACAGGACGTATTTTTGGCGGGCAAACTACTCCCTGGCGGAAGCCTGCTCTATGGCATTTGCCAGATCAGGGGTAAGCGCCTCACCATTATGATAAACTCTGTTCGCTTGGGCAATAGCGTGCATCCTGTGTCCCTGGTGGCCTACGACCTAGATGGGATGGAGGGGTTGTTTATCCCCGGAAGCCCCATAAGGGAGACGGCCAGGCAGGAAGCTTCCGAGGCTGTCGGACAAAACTTGCAGCTTTCCTCGCTTAGTCCCTCACTTGGAGTACAGGTGGCGGGAGCAGGCATCGAGGCGGCCAAGGGGCTTTTGAGCAGGCAGGCAAGGCAGGTAAAAGTAACAGTTAAGGCAGGGCATCTCCTCCTGCTCCGGGCCCAGAACCCGCGCCAGTAAGTTCTAAAACTTTTTTCTACCCACAACCAATCAGCCATGAACAAAAACTCATTCACCGTACTGCTGTGTTTTCTTCTCTGCCAGCTGACTGGCATGGCGCAAAGCCTACAGCAAGACTTCCTTAAACTAGCTCTCACCAAAACAACCAGCCTCATTTTCCCCTATGCCATTCAAAGCGTGGACCGGGGTAGTAGCGATATCTTGGCCCAGATACCCTCTCAGGTGGGAAATGTACTTCATGTCAAGGCCGCTCGTGCTGGTTTCCCTGAAACTAATCTCACCGTCATCACCACCGACGGCAATCTCTACAGTTTTCCGGTCCGCTACGCTGATAACCCGGAACGCACCCTGATAAGGCTAGATGCCTCCCCGATGAACACCGCTTCTGTCCTATTTACGAATGCAGCCTTTAATGAGAAACAGCTGGAAACGATCGCAAAGAACCTGGTGCGAGATTCAAAGTTCTACTATGGCATCAGGGATAAGAAAGGTGGGGCAAGAGCCGCAGTGGAAGGCATCTACATCCACGACAACACCCTCTTTTACCGCGTTGTACTTACCAACAAATCCCCTCTCCCCTATAAGCTCGACTTTAGCCGATTTACGGTGCACGACAGGAAGCAGGCAAGACGCACAGCCACACAGGCGCAAGTCCTGTCTGCGCTCTACACCTATGAGGACAAAGCCGGAGCTGTAGAGGCTGGCCAACGAAAAGTGCTGGTATTCGCCTTGCAGAAACACGCTTTAATGAATGGAAAGGAGCTAGTGCTCGACTTGTTCGAGAAAGGTGGCGGCAGGCACCTCAAACTTAGAGTACGCAAAAGGGATCTCCGGCTTGCCTGCCCACTTATCCTAGAGTCTTACCTCCTAAATAATCCTGTTAAAGAATCTCTAATTACAAAACCATGAATGCAAAGAACCTGGATTACCTCAAAGACGGCCTCCGGTACCTGGGCTTCGGCACCAACCTTAGTGAGGAGCTGGAAAAAAACGTGAGGCAACAGCAGCCGGAGTTCCACCTGAAGGTACAGATGCCTTACTTCAAAAGCCAAGTGGATTATACCCTGCACTTCCGCAGGTCAGACCAGGTCGACATGTACTTTTTCAATAAGTACGATGCCACGCTCAAGCCCGATAATGGAGAAAAGGACCGGGTACAGACTTTCTATATCAATAAAAACAGTGGCATTACAGCCCGGGAGGCTTATAACCTACTCAATGGCAGGTCTGTCTATAAAGACCTCGTCAATGCCGAGGGGCAGCCCTATAAGGCTTGGTTGCAACTAGAAAACCAAAAACGCGATCAGCAGGGCAACCACAAGGTAAAACAGTTCCATGAGAACTATGGGTTTGACCTAGAGAAAACGTTGAAGCAGTTCGCCATAAAGGAACTTAGTGACCCGGAAAAAGAAGAACAGCTGTTCAAATCGCTACAGAAGGGCAATGTGCAACTAATAACGGCTGTGCAGGATGGCCAGGAAGTCAAGCGGTTCGTAGAGGCAAGCCCGCAGTTCAAGACCATCAATGTATATGATGAACGAATGAAGCCCTTGAAGCGGGAGACCCTCCTTCGGCAGGACTCAAAACGTGAGGACGCCGTAAGAAAGGAACAAAAGACACAGCAAAATGAAAAGAAGCAGGACTTCACAAAGGATGATCAACTGGAGAAAAAGAGGCCTCGCAAGAAAGGGCTCTCCTTATAAGTTGCCCGCACTCTTTACTATAGTGGCGTATGTCACAACGTTTACTAATTTTAGAGAGACGGCTGTAATACCATGAGAATGAAAGCACTGGTGTCAGTGATACCGGTGCTTTTTTGTTCTATCCGCGCAACACTTTCAATCGCCATTTACCTCACTTCCCCTGAACATACCCATCCGTAAAAAATCCAGGCATTTCTATAAGATGCATTAAAGCAAAAGTGCTTGGGCATTCATTCCAGTGCAAAGGTAGCCTTGTGTGCCGGACACGGGGACAAGGTAGTACAAAGAAAATGGGTATCCCTGAAGGGAGCCCTCCGCATTTTCTTTGTCTCCACCTATGCCCTTAGTCCGTCCCGAAGGCAGGAGGGGCACCATAATCAATTCCTCACACTAAAAAGACAGAGATTATGGAAAAGCTCACTAAAAATCCTTCCTTTTCTAAAGTAGCAGAGATCAAACTCACCTACCGCGCCAAAGTGAAACCCTCTGAAAGGCCGCAGGTCACCTGCTCCACCGACTGCTACAATGTGCTGAAGGCAAGCTGGGACACCGGCAGGATTGAGTTTGTGGAGCAATTCAAAGTCATGCTTCTCAACAGGGCCAACAGAGTACTTGGCATCTATGAGCTGTCGACAGGAGGAGTGGCCGGCACAGTGGCGGACCCGAAGCTCATCTTCGTGGCAGCCCTGAAAGCCTGCGCCTCCTCCATCGTCCTCTGCCACAACCACCCCTCCGGCAACCTCAAGCCTAGTTCGGCTGACCTGCAGCTGACAAAGAAAATAAAACAGGGCGGGGAACTGCTCGACATCGCGGTGCTGGACCACATCATTCTCACCAGCGAGAGCTACTACTCGCTAGCAGACGAGGGGCTTTTATAGTCCCTTTTTTTGTTCACTGTGAGAACGACATCTCTGAAATGAACACCTTTAGGAAAGCTCCGTTTAGAGTAGTTCGTTTCGCTAGGTTGATACACGCATACTTCCTGCTTGGCGTCGCTTGCTTTTCCCTATTCCTCTACTACATTTTGCAGTAACCCCTAAGGCCAAAGTAGGTTCAGAAGGGCAACTGCACCTTTGCGGTTACCAATCTGCCTCCGATACTATGTGCGGTCTAGTCTATTAATCAGAAAGAAACTCCTAGAGCTTCTCCCTGGCCAGTACCAGTGTTTGTCTTACTATTTTATATACCCCGCCCCGAAGATGAAGCATGCCCTTTCCTCTGCCACAGGGACAAGTCTTCTCCTATTAGTCGTAAAAAATCACAGCTAACCACTGGGAAAACCCCCTCATCCTGATGGTATTTTCACCTTGGCACCTGTGATTTTTACCACTGTGTACCAAAAACTGAGCTTTAATAGCCGTATCGTCTCCCTTGGCTTTTTTTAGTTAAGCCTGCCATATATGCCTTTGTAGGACAGGTAAGGGGAAAGAAATCCAAACAGCGTGCCCATAGGAAAAAAGCAGGCTAAGAGCTCTTATAGTCAGTACATAAGCCAAAAAAAATCACTTAAACCATCCCGCCTCAGAAGGCCTTGAGCAAGGCTTAAGCATACCCCCTTCTGTTTGCACCTCCGCTTAAACACTACACCTACTGCCCTGCTGAAACTACCCGATGCATCTGGCCCACTCGATGTTTAAACTCCATTAGCTTTTGCATTCTTAGAGGCTACCTACTATTTTCAACACAGGCAAGATTTAACACCTGGCCTCATACTTAATAAAAACAATAACTTATAGAGAACTAATACTGTTATGGCAAACAACATTGTCACCGGCCCTGTTCTGGGGTTCCGGGGAGCACAAAGAGAAAGCTGGGGCACCTCGGCGCTTATCGTCACCAAAGGGGACACTACCCCGCCCCGCTTTAGCCTTACTGTAAGCGGAATGAGAGAAACAGAAGGCAACTCCACCGAACTGCTAAAAACCTACGGGGACTATCACGTGTGGCGAACGGAGTGGACTGTTCTGCGCACCGAAGAAGAGCAGACAGTGAACTATTCAATTAACGGTGCAGGTAACTACAGTTATAAGGTTCCCGAGATCAACAAGCCGCTCCGCATCTCCTACGGCTCCTGCTTCGACTTCCATAGTCCTAAAGATATGAAGAAGATCAAGGACCCGGACGCCATGTGGAAGCACATGCAAGGCGTTCACATGGAGGCCCCTTACCATTTGCTGTTCATGGGAGGGGATCAGGTCTATGCAGACAGCCTTTGGGAGCGGGTCCCCGAGCTGAAAGCGTGGCTCGAAGAACCACTTGAGGAGAGGATAAAGGCTGAGTTCACAGAGGAGATGAAAAAAGGCGTAGAGCAGTACTACTTCGAGCTTTATTGCCATAAGTGGAACCGAAAAGCCCCAGCTGAGATGATGAGACAGATCCCCACGCTCATGATGTGGGATGACCACGACATCTTCGACGGCTGGGGCTCTTATCCTAAAGCACAGCAGGAGTGCCCTGTGTACCAGGGCATTTATAAAATAGCCCGGGAATACTTCAGCCTGTTCCAACTGCAGGCAAAGGATGAGGAGGACCTGGGGCAGGCTTTTCTCTCAAGTAGACAAGGCTTCACCTATGCTCACCGTGTTGGCGACATCGCCTTGGTGGCCCTCGACCTGCGCTCTGAGCGTACGCAGCAGCAGGTAATGAGCCTGGAGTCCTGGAACAAGGTGCGGGACTGGATGGATGAGGAGCTCCGGGAGAAAAGAGACAAGGAGGGAAAGGTCACGCAGGCAGGGTGCAAGCACTTGCTTGTCATGTCGAGCATTCCCCTTGTCTACGTCAACCTTAACATGCTCGAGTCTGCCTTCGGCCTGCTGCCTGGCCAGCAGGAGATGGAGGACGACTTCAGGGACCAGTGGCTGAGCAGGACGCACCAGGAGGAGCGGCTGCGGCTGATCCACCGCCTGCTCAAGTTCTCAGAGGAGACAGGCTGCCGCGTCACAGTCGTGTCGGGAGACGTGCATGCCGCCGCCCTTGGTTATATTCAGTCGGACAGGCAGCACTCGAGCCGTAGCGGGGCCAATGTCATCAACCAGCTTACCTCCTCGGCCATGGTCAACACCCCTCCCCCGGGCCTTGTGGTCTACATGCTCGAGAAGGTGTTGGGCGGCAAGGTAGAAGACATCGACAGGGGCATCACGGCCCAGCTACTGAAGTTCCCGGGAAGCTCCCAGCGCATCATCGGGGCGAGAAACTGGCTGTCACTGACGCTGGACGAGCAACGGCGCGTATGGGCCGAGTGGTACGTGGAGGGACAGGAGACGCCCTATACCAAAGTCGTGAACCCTGTTGGAGCAAAGACGGACTAAGATAGTAGCTGTTTGTGTAGGAAAAGGCCCGGGCTTTTGCCTGGACCTCTCCTTTAGCAGCTGCAAGTTTTAGTTTGACCGTGAGAAGAAGCTCTCTTATCCTCAATGCCTTAGCCTAGCTCTTAAAATATTCATCTTCAGAACCTACCTCACGAGTGGCAAAATGACATGACAGCAGAGCTGCAGGTAATAGGCTAAGAACTCTCCTTCTTCTCATAGCCCAAATAACAGCTAATGTTTCATACGTTTCATACCAGCCAGATTTAAATCACCCTTATACTATTCAAGTTCTAAACATGAAATTAAAACACCTGGGATTACTGCTGATAATCCCACTCCAAACGGCCTGTGTTTCCGTGCCAAGGGAGACAGTAACGCTATCGGAGACACTGGGAAATGACTTAAAAGGTCTTCACGCCTCCCACAGGAACACCGTGCAAGTCTACTATGGGCAGCTAAAGGACGATATCAACTCGTTCGTGGATGACGTTTACGCCCCCTTTGTTATCCACTATGTCCTGAAGCACGAGCTGGCCCAGTACAGGAAGGGAGAGCCGTCGCTGTACGGGGCGATCGAGGCAGCAGGGCAAACGGAAGGAAAGGAGGAAGCCGAGGAGGCCTTGCAGGTAATGGCAGAGTTCCAGGAGGCAGCGCGTGCCCAGATAGAAAGCAAGCGCGAGGAGCTGCTCTCGCCCGTCCTACAGCAGGAGGCCGATATTCGGAAGGCTATCGACCAATCATATGACAACGCAGTTTACGCCAACTCGGCAATTACCGCCCACCTAAGGTCTATACGAAAAGTCAAAGACGCCCAACGGGAAGCATTGTCCATGGCAGGGCTAGGCGGTACCGACACGCTGGTCACAAATACTTTGGTTAGGGTATCCAAGCAGGTGAAGAAAGCTGTGGAGCAGGGAAAGGAAATAGACGTTCAGAGCGAGGATACCTACAGGAAACTCGAAGAAATATCAAATAACATAAAGAGTATAACAGGTAAAAAGTAAAACAGCATGCCAAACAACAGATTCAGCGATTTATTTGCGGAGGCGGATGCCGCTTTTAACGGACAGTACAGGAAGGAGCTAAACCAACTTATGGGACTGTCTAAGGAGGAGATCGATGCGGTGACGCCCTGCACCGAGGACTTGCGGGTATACGCAGTGCTTACAAGGGTAGTGGAGGAAGCGTCGCGGGACAACCTGTCCCAGGCCGAGCTCGTCCAGAACATCAGGGAGTTGGGTGACACGGCAGTTAAAATTGCCAGAAAAGTGCCCAAGTTTGCCTTGTTACTATAACGGCAGAGGCTCTATACTCCTTAGTTTTCAGGCCTGCCGAACGTTAGCTTCTTTAGCTTTTGGCAGGCCTACTTTTTAGTGTTTACTCAACTTACACTCACTGCCTCAACAGTGAGGCAACTCATGTAAAGTTGCATGGCGCCTTGGTTACGTCATATAGTCTCATGCTGGTTTTCCCTTAGTCTTATGTTTTCAAGCCATTACTTTTTAGTCCTCAAGCTTCCCCCATTAATATAAAAACCAATCTTCGCCTGCAGGGGCTTTAGGTAGGGTGTCTTTCTCTGCTCGTGCAGCAGGTTGTACTGCATCAGGGCAAAGCCTTGGATCTGCTTGAAGAAAGTGTAGTTCCTCCCCACTCCCACCGAGAGTCCCTTCACCCACTCATGCTCCACCTGCTCTACCTTCCCTGTGGCATCAGGGCTAGGAACGGGGGTGCTGAGGCTCTCGTAGTGGAGCCTGGCGAAGAAGCCCTTGAGCACCTCCACTTCCGAGAAGGCGAAGTAGCCGAGGGTCTTGTCCGAAGCGCTCACCCAGGGCTTTTCCTTTACGCTCACGCTAAGGCGGTACTGGAAGCCTGCGCCAGCAGAGATCTTGTCTGTGAAACGCCAGGCGGCGTAGGGGCCGAGGTCGATGAGGAACCGCTCCTGATTCCCAAACTGCCAGTGCGTGCCCAACACCACACGCTCCTGCCAGGGCTTCCCCTTCAGCGGGTTTAGCTTCAGGAGTCCCTTAGGCATGTCTTTCACGCTCTCCACCTTCTCAAACCTGCCCTTGTACTTGTCCAGCTCCCGCCTCCCCTCGCGGAGCTTGTCTTTGTGGCCTGCGAAGTGGTCCCCCGCCGCCTTCAGGGCCCTTTCCCGTGCCATCCCCTGCAGCTCTTGGGGGGCAGGCAGCTCTTGGGGCAGCTTCTCCAGCAGCTGCTGGCTGGGGAGCATGGCCTTGGCGCTTTGC
This sequence comes from Pontibacter ummariensis, assembly GCF_900188175.1. GTDB lineage: Bacteria > Bacteroidota > Bacteroidia > Cytophagales > Hymenobacteraceae > Pontibacter > Pontibacter ummariensis. Next base: position 11,193 of record NZ_FZOQ01000044.1, read on the forward strand.
TTGCTTGCCTGCTTTAGCTTCTCTAGTGCCTCAGAGGCCTCTTCCGGCAGAGCTGGCTTGGCCAAAGTCTCCGTGGCCCTGGCTATCTCCTCCCGGAGCCTGGCCTCTGCCTCGTCCAGCTTCAGCAAGGCCTGCTGATGATCGGCAAAGGCCAGTTTCAGGCTATCCTCCTGCATCTCCAGTTCCTGGGGACTAGCGTACTGTTGCTGTAGGCTGTCCAGCGCCTGCTCAAGAGCCGCAGAGTCCTGCAGGGCGGCCTGCAGGGAGCGCAGACGCTCCCGCTGCTCTTTTAGCTGGGCTAGTAACTGCTTAGCCTCTGCTATGCTTTCTTTCAGCTGCTCCACTTTCGGAGGCAGTTGTTGGGCTAAAGAGGCCGTGGAGAAAAACAGTAGCAGGAAGATAAGGAGGTAATGCTGTAGGCGCATCTATCTAGAAATTTTAGTTAAGAATATCTTAAACACTTTTGAACGGTTTTTATATCTACCGAGGATAAAAGAAACCTAGCTGTTCAACTTTAATAATTTTTGTAGCTTCCACTTAGGCTACGTCTGCACTAGTTATAGAGTATCCGCTCATGAACTCTTCATGTAATATAGTAAACTTTATATCCAATTACTCTTTCAATTTAAAGTAAACATATACCCATACTATGTTCCAAAAGACTATAAGCTCAACTAAACGTAAAAGGCCCTCTGCCGCAAAAGAGCTGTAGCCCCTTAGCCTTTCGTGCGGTTAGCTGATCTGTTGGTTAAGGCACACCTCTAATTACAGGCAAAACCCCCGGTTGATTCCGGGGGTTGGGGGTAAGATTTCAAGCGCGAAGCCGCTGCGAGCGGAAGCCACAGCCAGCCAGGAGGAGAACACCCGTGAGGGTGGGCGGCTGGCTGCGCGGCGGCTGACCCGCAGGCGAGCAATAACACGGGATGCGGCTGGGCTGTAAGTGCTGTGCAGCTTGTCGAAACAGGACTTGCAACACAGAGAGAGCAGCAGTGAGGAGCAGCGCAGCGTGTGAAGGCAGCCAAAGCTTTACTGCCACGGCTGACGTGAGGAAGCGGTGGCAGTAAAGCGGCAAAGCAAGACCGAACGAGGCACGAGTGAGCCGAAGGGAAGCCTTGCTTTGTTGGCTGGCGTAACTAAGTGAGCAGCACACGAACCCCGCTCTACCTGCCTTTGGCTTATAAAACAGTATTAGCTGTCGCTTTGGAGGTATACTGCAAAAATAAAGCTTTATCCAAAATGGTAAGAATATTACCGTATGAAAGTTGAATTTGAAAACATACAACCATTTAGCCAATAAACAGCATCTATGATGTCTATTGAAGAATATTTAACCTGCTTTAAGCCTTTAGATATATTTGTATCAAATGTTAAAAAATCAGCAAAATCATAAAGAATTTCTTTATATGGCTGAGGTATCTCAATATCTATAGATGTGATGACATCAAAAAGGATATTTAGAGAATCAATGACTACTGTTTGTCTATCAATCCCCTCATTTTTAACCAAGTCAATAACATCTCTAATCTTATATACAAAATCTAATTCATTGATAAACCCAGAATCTATGTTTTCAATCTTTATATTATAATCTTCTAATAAAAAGGAGCAAAGCTCCTTTTTATTGAACATTAAAATTTTCTTCCTCCGAAGCAAAACTTTATCTATTTCATCTGGAATAATTATGAAATAAAATTCAGGCTCTTCAATTTCAATATCTATTTGCACCCCTATTAGCCAAACCTCTTGTCTTTTCATGCCTTTACTACCTTTTATATCTATCTCCATACTTTCTTAACTTATTATACTCACTAGTTGGCCCTACATCTTTTGGACCTTTATTCCACTCTCCTGCACCGTATTGTTCATCTAATACCCTTTTTGCATAATCCTTACCTGATTCACCAGCTTTAGGCTTTTTGCCTTTAGCCCATGAGGGAATATCAGTTGCTCTGTCTTTATTTGAAGATTTAGCAAATTGATAAATTTCATAAGCGGTATAGATAGTAACAGCAGTCATTGCCAATTCTCCTATAAATGTTGGCTCTAGGGCAGCACCTCCCCAACCCATAGCAGTTCTGCTTGCTACCCTTGTTGCCAGTAAAGGTACAAGTTCTGCATAGTTAGTATTGCCTACTTCCTCCTGCTGTTGAGTGGACTCACTGTCATTCGCATCTTGAGAAACATTACCTTGGGGTTTTATTACTGCCTCATTTGAGCTTGCTGTTGTTGTAGAGCCATCATCTTTAACAAGTACATCCTGTCTCTTTACAGGCTTCTCTGTATGGACACTGAGTGTATCCATACCTAAAGGATCTGTAAATCTAAGCGGATTATTGAGGGCGTAGTTATAGGACGTGAAGCCGTAGTGATTCTCCGCCATTGGGTCCACGACATGCCATCTTCCGATCTGGGCGTCGTACATCCTGGCCCCGTAGTCCATCCAGTTCAGGCCCAGTTCGGTCTGCTTTTCCTTGCCGTTGTACTGGAAGAGGTGGTCGGGCATCCCCTGCCGCTCTATTCCTACGAGATTCAAGCCCCAGGGGTCGTAGTGGTTCTCCTGCACCAATAGCCCGTGCCCGTGCTCCACCTCCAGGTCATCGAAGTACACGTCCACGTCCTCGGCCGCGTCGTGGCGCACCTCCACCCTTAGGAAACCGGCCCTTGCGATCGTCGGCACCTCAAGCGAGAGCTCCTGGTGAGCGCCCGACAGCGTAGTGGCGTCCGTCACAGAGGCCGTAGCGTTCACGCGCTGGTAGCCGCTGTTGACAAGCCTCATCCCCTCGTCGTAGAGCATCCAGTGCAGCGAGGCCGTTGGCGCCGCCCCCGCCTCGGAGCCTCCCAACGTGGCCACCACCGTTCCGTAGCTGTCGAGCACCTTGCTCACCCCGCCCGACTCGGAGATCACCGTGTAGCCCGTGGCCGCACCCATCAGGGCGTTGACAACCACGCTGGCGTCCACCGTGCTCCTTCTCAGGTCCACGTACTTGGCATATACCTTTGCCTTCACCACGTCCCCCGGCATTACCCTCAGGCTGATGCCCGGCGTGGCCACGGCTCCCCTGTAGCGGTTGAGCCTGACCGCCTGTGTCTGCCCCCCCACCGGGTAGGCCGTCTTGTGCGTGTGGTCCAGCCCCTCCACCACCCCTATCCGGGTGTTCTCGAAGCCGTCGAACTGCGCCTCCTCCGAGGCCCGCTCGTCCTCCATGGTGGCCAGGTGAAGGGAGGTGGTGGGCTCGGCGAAGGTGACCCTGAGGTTGCCCAGGTGGTCCTTGAGGTGGTACTCGTAGCGCCACCCCTGCCCGCTTCCCGGCTCGTAGAGCACACGCCCCTCGGCCGTGTGGGCAAAGAGCGTGTCTGCCTGGTGCACGAACACGCCCGCGTAGTCGGTTGCCACCACCGGCTTGCCCGTCTCGTGGACCTCCTTCCTGAGCTTTACGCCCGCCGCCGTGTAGGCATAGGCAATATAGCCCTTATCTTTCACAAACACAGAATCCGGCAGGTTCAGGTGGTTGTAGCTTACCCTGTCAAGGCCCTTGTTCTCATCGCGCGTCATGTTGCCGTTGGCGTCGTAGGCGTACTCCCACGAAGACTGGTCTCCCTCGCTGTAGGCCTTTTCCGAGCCGTTGTCGCGGAAGTCACCCGCAGGGCCCGTCACGGTCACCGCGTCGTTCACTGTGGCCAGGCGGTTGCCCTCGTAGGCGTAGGAGAGGTTGTCGACTACGCCGAACTGATCGCTGGTCCTGTCGTAGGCGTCGCCCGAGACCATGCCCCTACGCTGCAGAGAGTGGATGTTGCCGTTGTAGTCGTAGGTAAGGCCGTCTACGGTGTAGCGGTCTGCCTCCGCCGTCCAGCCCGCCCCGTCATAGGCCTTGTAGGTGCCCTTGAGCAGGCGGCTTGCTTTATCATAAGTGTAGCCGTAGCCCCGCTGCACCCCGTCCCCTACAGAGACCCAGCGCATCTCGGCGATGTTGCCGTTGTACTGGGCCGTGCCGGTGCCTGTCTGCATACCTGTGTTGTAGCCCAGCTCCAGGCCGAACAGGTCGTTTGTCTCGTCGTTGGTCTTCCCGCCGTCGCTGGTGATCGTGCCGTTGTTAATAGAGGAGAGCCAGCCGCGGATGTTGTAGCGGTAGTCCACGCTCTGCAGGTAGCCCCTGTTCTCCTCGGCGTACCCGGCCTCGGTGGAGTGCAGCCTCTTGTCCACCAGCTGGCCCAGCGCGTTGTAGGTGTTGCTGGAGAGCACCACGGCCGCCTGGGCGTGGATCTGCCCGGGGTCCGTGCCCATCCTTTGAATCGTGGTGGTCGGCCTTCCCATGTGGTCGTAGGCGTACTCGTTCTGGGCCACAAACACCTGGGTCCCCTTCCTGTGCACGGTGAGCGTCTCCAGGGGCTTTCCTGTGAAGTCGTAGCGGGTGGTCACCCGGTCCGCCTCCGGCTGCAGGGCCCCTCCCACATAACCGTCGGAGACGGTCTGGATCAGCCGGTACTTGTCATCGTAGTAATTGACGCTGGTGAGCCAGTCGCCGGTGCCCAGCACCCTGGTGCGCGTGCCCGTCACCTGGCCCCTTACCCGCTCGTTCTTGCCGGCCATGCCCGCAAGCGCCGAGCTGTCAAAGGCGTAGGCCGTGCCGAAGGGAGAGTAGTCGTCGTAGTAGGTCACCGTCAGCACGTCCCCCTCCGCGATGCCCATGCCCTCTGGCGAGGAGTCGTTGAGCGTGTAGCCCAGGAAGGAGCTGTCTGGCGACTCGTAGAGGCTTGCCCCGGTGAGCGCGTCCACCTTTGCCTGTAGCGTGTCCCTGCCGCGGCTCTCGGAGACAACTCCTGTCATCACCGGCCGGCCCAGCACGTCGTACTTGACAAAGGCCCACTCGCCCCTATCCTTCTGGTTGGCGTCCCGCGTGAAGACCGCCTCGTCCCGCTTGTTGTACACCGTCTCCACCGGCCCCGCCCCCGGCACCTGCTTCTCCACAAGCCTTCTGCGGCCGTCGTAGGCGTAGCGGAAGGCCCAGCGGGAAAGGAACTCCTCGTTTAGCTCCACGGCTCCGGCCACAGGGTCTGAGCCAGGTGCTGTAGTGGCCTCTTGGTAAAGCGAGAGCCTGGTGCCGGGGATCGGCCCCTCCAGGGTTCCGTCAGGCAGCTGCCACTGCACAGCCAGGTTGTCACCGCCGCCGCCTTCCACCTGCAAGGCCTCGATGTAGTACTTCTTCCCTGCCTCCAGATGTATCGGGGCCGACTGTTGAACATCATACTTGTTCCACTCCCGCGGATAGGTCCACCCGTTCAAGTAGGCGATCCTTGCTTTGTTGCCCGGGCTTGCGTCTGTGCTGAGCCACAGTTCCCCCGCGTTGTCCGAGGCGATCCAGAAGGTGTAGTTGCCTGTCTGCGGTGCCGTCACATAGCCACTGACGCGCTGGCCGTAGTTGTCTGCAACGTCTGTCGGCGCCTCAAAAGAAGTGAGCTCCATTGTGGACGTAGGCGTTGTCGTAACGGGAATGTCGGAGACAGACTCGCTGTGCACCTCCGCCCAGTACTCCCGCAGTACCTTTCCGGAAGGATCAGAGGGCTGAGAGGGCTCTTCCGCGCCCTTAAGTTCTGTTGAGATCCTGTTGCTGGGAACAGGCCTCTCCAGCGTGCCGCTCGGCAGCTGCCAGCCCACGGCCAGGTTATCGCCCCCCACGCCCTCCTTGTGCAGAGCCTCGATGTAGTACTGCGTGCCCGCCTGCAGCGTTACGAGCGCCGACTGCTGGGAGGCGTACTTGCCCCACTCTCGGGAGGCCGTGTAGCCGTCCACAGAGGCGATCTTCACCTTCGCCGCCGGGTCACTAGAAGTGCTCAGCCAAAGCTCTGCCCCATCATCGGCGGCGATCCAGAAGGTGTACTGCCCCGTCTCAGGGGCGGTTATATAACCGCTGACGCGCTGGCCGTAGTTGTCTGCCTCATCGGTGGGCGCCTCCAGCCCGAGCAACACCCCCTCACTGGTCGGGGGAGTACTCAGAGGGATGTCGGAGACGAAGTCCCCGGCAACACCCGACCACACCTGCCGCTTCACGTAGCCCGCCCCGCCTGTCGGCAGCGGCAGGCTACCCATCGGGGAGAGCCTGGTGCCGGGGATCGGCCCCTCCAGGGTTCCGTCCGGCAGCTGCCACTGCACAGAAAGGTTGTCCTCCCCGGTGCCCGCAGCGTGTAGGGCCTCGATATAGTAACTCTTCCCTGCCTCCAGGTACACAGGCGCCGACTGTTGGGAGGTATACTTGCCCCACTCCTGTGGGTAGGTCCACCCGTCCACGTAGGCAATCTTCTCCCGCTCCCCCGGGCTTGTATTCGGACTCAGCCACAGCTCAGAGTCATCATCGGAGGCGATCCAGAAAGTATAGTAGCCCGTCTCCGGTGCGGTTATGTAGCCGCTAAGGCGCTGGCCGTAGTAGTCCCCGAAAAGTGTGGGCGCCTCGAAGGAAGTGAGCTCGCCCGAGCTGGAGGGACCCTTTGTCACGGGGACATCAGAGAGGGTGCCCTCGTAAACATAGTCCCAGTGCTCGCGGGTTATGGTGCCTGTAGCAGGCGCCGGGGCCGGCTCCCCGGCCCCGGAGGAGAGCCTCCGCACGCCCTCTGGCTGGAGCACCAGGCGCAGGTTGCCCAGGTCGTCGTAGACGTACTGGGTGACCATGAAGCCTGTCTCCGACCTGCTGTCCGCCCCCTCGGCCTCCTGCACCTTCTTCTGCACCACCCTTCCCTGCTTGTCCTTGTACTCCACCGTGAGGGAGCCGTTCTCGTCACGGGTCT
>NZ_FZOQ01000019.1 GCF_900188175.1 Pontibacter ummariensis
CCTCCCCTGCGACTTGGCGCGGAGCAGCCCTGCTACCTGTTTTACCTAAAAACAGAAAGAGGCGCCCAAACGGGCACCCTTTTCTCTGCAATCAATCTTTTCCCTGATTGTTACTTATACAATGTTTTAACGGTGAGCCTGGCTATATAGTATGAAAACAGCCGTTGCCCTTCTAATATTTCCCTCTACGCCAACTAAGTTCACGCTTCCAGCCTTTCAGTTAAAGGATGTTCCCGTACGGCGTCAGTTGGTTGTGCTAAGGAGCGCTTGACTAGGTGATCGTGAGGGTGCCTTGAAACTTCCTCATCCGGTAGAGACCTACTTTAAAGAGCTGCCTTTCCGTAAGCCTGTAGCCGTTTTGCGCTTTGATTCCTAACAGGAGGCATAAAAGTAAGTAAATTATTCCCTTGCAACGGTGAGCAATGAAACCTTTTTGCTTGCATCGCGTCAACATGTAAGATTCTGGAACGCACCGAAAGTTAAGAAGTGATCGGTGCAGATATATTAAGGACATTAGCCGGGGAACTTCAAGCTCCCTTGGCTGGTGTCTTTTTTAGTTCGTGGTGTAGCCAGAGTGGGAGTTGTAGCAAAGAGGAGAGGCAAAGGTTAGGCATCGCGGGCGGTGCAAAGATTAAGGGCAGTACAGCATGCTTGCCGAGACAGGCGTAAGGGATGGCCTCGTTCGTCGGGAAGTAACTAAGTAAAGGAGCCTCTTGTCGCAGATGCGTGTAGCGGGTGGCGTTTGCGGTTAGGCAAAACGCCGGAGAAACACTCTCGTTAGGCGTACGTGGCTCACAGAAACAGAAAACAAGAGCGAAATGGAATTCAAAACGTACAGAGAAGGAAACCTTTACTGCTATCTAAGTGTGGTGCCATCCTCCTTGGTGCCCACAACTCCAGGTATCTCAGCCGGTGAAGGAGGGAGAAGTGTTTTAGGAACTTCAAGCGACAGGCTTAGCAGGTACCTGAGGTGGGCTGCCGGCCTGGCTGAGGGCAAGACCTTTTGGGCCATTATTAGGGAAACGCCCGAAAGCACACGGCAGCTAGAGCAGTTCCAGCCGGAACGAATTGCCTGGAAGTATGATGTGGTGGCAAACGATACGGAAGGGCTGGGAGTAGATAAAGGATTTATACCAACCGATACTCCCTATACTCCCCTGCGATACGATCAAAGCCCTGCCAGTTTGCTTTGCCAGTTGGATGACCTGTCTCTACTTTTGAACTTACCTGAAAACGCGCTGGGTGATAAGGACGCGCATGTAAGCCTGATTTCCCTGCAACAGAATGGGCAGGGCCTTTTAGAAGCACTCCGGCAGCACAAGACCCCACAATTGCACCAAATACTGGACGAGGAAGACCTTTTCCTAGATATCAAGGTTGGGAAAGAGCAGCAATTTTATGATTCTTTTCTAGTGAAGGCTGGTCGCGATATAGATGATGTCTTCACAGAGGAACGCTAACTTATACGGAACGTCTTCTGTAGGTTTAGAAAATAGCCTTAAATTCCCATACTGTGAAGCTCGTTTGCCCCTACTCCTGCTGTCTTCCTGCCACGTACCTCCCCAAGGCAAGAACAAAGATGCATCTGCAGACTACAAATTCAAACATAACCCTGTTGTAGCGTCATTAAGTCAAAGAACATTCGAGTTGCAAAAAATGAATAAGGAGGAAGCTGCACTACGTAGGAAATGTTACAACACTGATGCATTTTACCGGTGAAATCGGCCATTAATGGCCTTATCCTAAACTTTTAGTCTGCTGCTGCTCAAATTCCCTATGTTACAACATCGCTTTGACTAACCTTTTATTTTTCAAGTGCTGTTTCCATTTTCACGCTCAGTTGATGAACTGTTTATAGCACATCTATGAGAACAGCTAGTCACTATGGAAGGTGTCTGGCAAAGGAAGGCGAAGGCTACTGCTATGCAGCACCTAATATGCCTTTTACATCTATAGTTTGAAGGTTCGGCCCTGCACACTTTCCCTATCCCGGCGCTCTGCTGCATGTGCTCTACAGTCATGGTTCTTAAAGACTTAAAAACAGGGAAACATGTATGACTATCCTTCGCCTTTCACATAAGCTCTTTGGTAATCAGGACAACTACCTTAAGCCCCCTTACTTTAGTCCAGTACTTCCTGTTCAAAGAGTGGCTTCTCTTCCTATAGCCCCTGGTTTATAAGGCGGTGCATAAGGCGCTGAAAGCCAAAACTGCACAGTTGGTCTGGGCCAAAAGCAGGAACAGGGCTTTTTCTTGGATTATTTACGTCACTGTCCTCATCCCCTTCTATACTTTTCCTGTCATGAAGAGTCAAGTACAGACCGGATGAGGCTTCTTTACGCTACTAGGCAAACATGTTTGATGTATTACTACTCATAACTGTTGGAACCCTTCTGCTTCTACTGCTGGTCGTGGTTGTCGCCTTTCTGGTTTTAGCATACCGGAGAAACCGCTTACTACACCACGACGAAGTGAACAGGCTTGTTCAGGCTTACCAAAAGGAATTACTCAAAGCCCGCATAGAGATGCAGGAGCAAACCTTTCTTTCCATCGCCCAGGAAATACATGACAACGTAGGCCAGGTTATGGCCCTGGTACGGCTAAACCTGAGTACGCTTCCCTATTCTGTTGGAAGTGATAACGCTATCATGCAAAGGGTAACAACCTGTAAAGAACTAGTGGACCAGGCGATAGAGGACCTCCGTAACCTCTCGAAAAGGTTAAACTGCGAATATGCTTCCAGTCAAAGTCTTCCTGAGCTCCTAAAGTTTCAGTTAGGACTAATTCATAAGACTGGTGTGATACACACGCAGTTTGAGATGCAGGGAGAAGAAAGGGGGTTAGATCCCGAGAAGAAGCTAATTGTTTTCCGTATCGCGCAGGAAGCACTAAGCAATGTTATGCGACACGCGGAAGCCAGCTGTGTCAAACTGCGACTGATCTATTCTTGCGAGAAAATCGTACTCAGCATCTTGGATAACGGAAAGGGCTTTTGCGCTAAAGCCCCCTCCCTTATTGGTGCGCAAACCAAAGGAACAGGGACATTCAACATGTCTTACCGTGCAAAGCTTATCGGTGCCAAGCTTCGCATAAAAGGAAGGCCGGGCGCCGGAACCCTTGTTTTCTTAGAACTCCCTATAAACTGAAAGCCTATGCAAACAAAAAACTTAACTAAAGTAGCACTTGTTGATGACCATACGTTATTCCGAAAGGGAATCCTTGGACTAATCAATGGATTTAGAGGCTACACCACCGTACTGGAAGCAGACAATGGAAAAGAATTCACCGAAAAGCTCACAGCTGAGAACACCCCCGACATCGTACTGCTGGACATTAGCATGCCTGTCATGGATGGCTTTGAAACAGCTGCTTGGTTGCAGGAGCACTACCCTCACATCAAGATTCTGACGCTGTCCATGAACTATAATGACGAGACAGTGCTCAGAATGCTCAAGCGCGGAGTGGACGGGTATATTCTAAAGCATGCGGAGCCCTCTGAGCTGCGTACAGCGCTGGAAGCTCTCAGAAGTAATGGCACCTATTACTCCGACAGGGTAAGCGAAATATTGAAGAATGATCTGAAAGGTATTCGGCAGAGCCAGGTAGAGCTGACGGAGCAGGAGATAGCGTTTCTGCAACTTATCAGTGAAGAGCTTCCCTATAAGACCATTTCCTCTGTTTTGGACCTCGCACCCAGGTCCGTTGACACCATAAGAGACCACCTTTTCAAAAAGCTAAAAGTTCGCACCAAGACGGGCTTGGCCATCCAGGCCTTCAAGCGAGGATTACTTAAATGCAGCTGGCAGGATGCAGATTGACAGTTATGAGCTGGTGGCGCCTGCCCCCAAGAAATGTTCCTGAGCCCGCGTTGGGATCAGGAACATTGCCTGCTGATTTTAAGGCAAGGGCAGCTTATGTATCAAGTTTGTTCGGTACTGAGTGAGGTTGCGCCTGAACTCTGGTGCTCACCCGGTCTGGCTCAAATTTTGAACTGTCTTGTGACTGTAGGTTTGATTTGCTCGACGGCCCCCTGCAGCAGCGTGTAGAAAGGCGGGGGCTCTTTTCTTCCTGCTGCGAATGAATCGTGCTCGGCCTTGCTGTAGCTTTGGGCGCTTACTTTAAGCCAGTCCACGCTGTACCCGGCTTGGCGGGACAAAAGGGAGAACAGAATCTTTAGGGTCCTGGTGTTCCCCTCCCGGAAAGGGTGTATGGCGTTTAACTCTTCCAGGAAATAGGCCGCTCTGCGCAGGAAGCTTTCTTTATCCAGCCCTTTCAGGTAGTGCTCATCCTTCAGCTGACCTAAAAGCTGGTTTCCGTAGGGTACAATAACGTTTGGGGTTGCGTGGTACGCGTTCCCCTTGGATATCTTGACACTTCGGATCTCACCTGCCCAAGGATAGACGGTACCAAATGTTTCTCTATGGATGCGCTGCCAGAGCTCAAGGTTAATGACGGGTTGCTTCGGGAGTTTTGCCGAGAGCACGTTGACGTTAATCCTCCAATGGTTCAGCTCCACGAAGGACAGCTTCTCTTTGTCTCGGATATCAAACCTGTTAATCAGAACATCGGTGTCAGGATAGCAGTAAACGTCATTCATTACAGGTACATGAGATTAAACAGCTCCAGTTGCTCCTCGGCAGTGATCTTGCCTTGTACGTAGAGTTTGTCCAGCTCGGCGGTGAATTCTGTAGGCTCCCATCCCTCACAGGCCGCGATATGGTTGGCCTGTTGAACCTGTCTGCTCCGCCCCATCTCTTCCTCCATGGGTACGACGCGGCCTCTTTTTCGGTAATCCTCCAGCAGCCCCTTTACTAAATGTACCCTGTCCGCCTGTCGCAGTCTCTCCAGGTTTTTCTGCAGGCCATTGAGGTACTCTAAAACTGTTTCGTAACCCTGCCTGTTGACAGCCTCAAACGCCTGTTTCACATACAGGTCGTCGGCGTTAGTAACCTGAAAATTTTCAATAGTGATTATGGTTCCGTCTTTTAAAGTTGCTTCTAGCCTGATCATGTTCTTTCTACGTTCACTCCTTAATAAAAATAACGAAATAAACTTTCTTCCCCAAGCAATCCTGCTAGTACATCTGCTGGATAAATGAGACACAAGTAGCCTGTCTGAAGAAGACACAGGCTACACCGGGCTGCTAGTAGATACAGGAGCGCAGCCCTCTCCAAAACTGTTTGCTGACTAACTATGTGCTCTCGCCGCTAGCTTCGGAGCCCTTGCTTGTGCGGCCAGTTCTGTTATAGCACTGGAGCTAAACCAGAGGCTGGTTGTCACTTGTTGACTAAAACCACCCACATGATAGAAACGTATAATTAGTACATACTGTGTATGAGTTTTGTACAGACAGGTGACGAGCCTGAATCAAGCTTGTAGAAGCTTGCGGAAGCTAGTTCCGAGTGTTTGTTCAAGACGGAAAAGCCTGTTATAGTGAACATAGCAGGCTTTTTTGTGTCTCGTGTCCCACTCCTCCTTGAAGTATGTACTAAGGCTGATCTCTCCAGTAACTTTAGGGGAAAGCAATGGTTAGAATTTAGTCATTAGAACAGATAATTCTAGCAGGTATTGCCAGCGGTTTTCTATCCTTTGGTTGTTGATTTACACTTATTCCTCCTCTTCTGTTTGCCTGCATGGCCTACCTGATTTATCTCCCCCGTTGGTCGGAACCTGCAAAGATTTAAGAGCCGGTTTTGGCTTCTCACGATTTAAGTTCTGGCTATGTATAGTGAGATGAGTAGCCGGGGCAATAGAGGCACTGATACAAATGGAGTTTAAGGTTACCGGCATACCTACGCGCAGATCTTTACCTACGGCAGAACGTCGACAAGATGCCTATATGTTAATTCCTTATAATTTACCTTATGTTAAATAAGGTAAATTGTCATGTACTGCTGACAGGTACTAACGATTGAGGAATGGAGCCTGCCAAGAACTGACAGAAAGGCGTGATTTATATTTAATATATACTTTTTCTTTTATTATACAAATAAAAGATTGTAAATATTTAATATTATACAAGATGGCAAAGTGTACCAGAAAAATCTGGTCAAATAATTGATTCCACTAATCTAAATGGTAGATACGTAAAGCATACCATTAGGTTATATAATATTATTATCTTCTTTTTCCCGAGTGCAAAGGTAGTAAAATATATTAATCTGCAAATGCTTTCGGCAGGAAATCAGCTCACCTGCTTTGTTGAGATGAGGTAAACTTTTAGCCATGAGTAAAGAAACAAGCAGAAAAGCTGCTTCTGCTGCATCTAAAGTTTTGAGAGACGGACGTACTAGTGCGGCAAGCAAGACAGCTGCAGGAAGCGCTCTTTCTCAAAGAGAGAGCAAAGGCGGCAAGAAGAAGTAAGTAGCACATTAGTGCACTTATGAGAATGTAAATAACTGGGCAGAGCAAAATTCTGCCCAGTTATCTTTTATTACCTTATTGATTATTCCATGTCCACATACAAGAACAACCACCTCCAGTTCGTGCTCGACACGCACAACATTAACCGAGAAGAAGAGAAAGACCTCTTAGATAAATATAAAACTAAGCGGGACAAAGTTAAAGATGCTCTTTGTGAAGAGTATGGCAGTGATATAGTGAAGATCATCAATTCTGGGTCTTACAGTAAGTTCACAGCAATAAACACAAAGTTTGATCTGGATCTGTGTGTGCATTTTAAGAGAGAAAAGTTTAAAACCCTCAAAGAGATGCACGATTCAGTATATGAGTTCCTAAAGAAAGAGTACAAGAAAACCGATGATGACCTAGTAAAGGTCAGAAAGCAAAAAGTATCGGTTGGGTTAAAGTTTAACGTAGATGGAGATGATGTGCTTTTTGATGTCACACCTGGGCGGAAGCTGGCTTCAGACTCCAATTCTGATGAAAATGACATAAAACTCTATTTGAATATAGAGGATGACCCAACTTCCAAAAAAACAAACATTCATAAGCAACTGGAAAAAATCAGAGGTAGGACTAATGAAAGGGAGACTATAAAACTAATCAAGGTGTGGAAGTTCAACCACGACCATGACCTAAAATCCTTCCTGGTGGAGCTATTGACCATGGAAGCTTTCGATCAGGCGGAAGATGTGCCAAGAGGGCTCTGGGCCAGGCTAAAAATGTCCTTAGAATTCATTAGGGACAATATCAAAACAATCTCGCTTAAGGATCCTGGTAACAGCAACAATAATGTGGCAGATAGCTTAACTTCAGAGAGAAAAGATGAGCTGCACGAAGAGATTGAGGAAATGCTGGAGAAGATCGAGAAGGATGAAAAGAAAATAGAATATTACTTCCCGGCTAACCCTAAATACCCAAAAGAGGAAGAGAAAAAGAGCAGTAGCAACTCCCAGTACGAGAGAAAAAGTGAAGCTACTACGAAGTTACCCCCTACATCTTATGCATAAAAGTGACATTGAATTCTATAACAGCTATTTTGCGGGGCTGGAAAGATGTCGACTTGAACAAAATTTTAGGCTTCTTGATGAAGAGCCTTTTTACCACGGCCGAATCTGTATCGATACGGCCAAAGACCCGTTAGACTTTGAAGTGCTTCTGCCCGAAGATTACCCTTTTGGCGAAGCACACTTTTACTGCAGAACGATAAAAGGGTACAACCATCAAAATCTTACTGCCACAGAAACGCTTGGAGGAAATGCTTGCCTTAATACTCCGTTTGTAGACCACCTACATACCAGGCTCTCTTTGGATGTTGAAAAGCTATACCAGTGGATAGAGGATTTCTATATCAATGAAACCCGCCAAGAGTATGAATACCCTGCCTTCAAAACACAGGGCAAGGCTCACCTGCTTTTCTCCGAGACAGCAAATGATTTAACACCAGACAGATTTAGAGAGAACCTGTATGGGACCATGACCTATACGGTTCTTAACCAAAGGCTAACATCTAACGGAAAAGCGGAAACTTATACTCTGCTGGCTCAACAGTTAGGAGGAAAGGAATCCTCTTGGTCTAAAGCTTACAAGGGCGGTGATCTCTATCAGGGTGTTTGGGTATTTGTGGCAAAGGAGCCGGTCGTAAGGCACCGGTTGAAGATGGATTCTTGGGAACAGCTCCGAGACTTACTTCCATCGTCATTCTCTGACTTCTTCTTAGACTTCTGTAAAAAGAGTGCCAGGTATACGCTTGGTCCTGATGGGTTACGAGAGTATTTTCTTTTGGCTTTGGGCTATGCAATCCCAACCTTAGACAATAAGCAAGAAGTCCATTGGGATCTCCTGTTGGTTCCAGTCAAAGACTTTAGGAGGACAGAGTTAAAGCGGCGCCCCAAGTATATCAAGAACCTCACTGAGCCCCTGTTCTGGGATGGGACAACGAACAGTAGTTACCAAAGATTCTTTGGCCGTGGAATGCTCAGTAAGGCTTTGGTGTTCAAGAACATTCTAATAATAGGTGCGGGAGCTATAGGCAGTTCGTTGTCAGAACTGCTTGTGCGAGGAGGTCTAACAAAACTGACTTTATCTGACAGTGATACAGTTGAGCCTGGTAATGTTTGCAGGAGTAAATTAACCTTTAAGCACACGAATATAGCTAAGGTGCTGAATTTGCGTCTAAGCTTACTGGATATTTCTCCCTTCGTCGATATAGAGACAATCGCAGCGATACAGCCGACGAGTCCCAAAGGCAGATATTACGAGAACACAGCATCTGTATTAAACCAGTTTGACCTGATATTCGATTGCTCTGCCGATAATCAGGTGCTACAAATGCTGTCCTACGGAAATGTAATTTCTCCCATCGTTAGTCTTTCCATTACAAATAAAGCAAGACACCTGCTGTGCTTATCTTCATGGGACAGCCCTCGGCTTATTGAGATGAAGTCTAGACTTCTAGATTGGCTTAAAGCGGATCATTATCCAACATTTAAGCCTGGCACTGGATGCTGGCACTTTACATTCGAGGCTAGCTATCCTGAAATTAACGCGCTGCTTAATAAAGCACTAAATAATATCAACACGTCAACTTTGAACGGACAGAAACCTGAAACATTTATTCTTTCTGCCGAAACCAATTCATCTATCAGCAAGTTGTCTTTCATAAAATATCAGCAACCAGAACTTGGGCTTAAACTTAAGGTATCTTCAGCCACTGTAGAAACAGTCCTAGCTAATTCTGATTCCTTCTTTCCAAATGAATATGGAGGTCTTTTGATGGGCTCCTACTCAGATGATCTTTCGGAGGCATTAATTTTTGATGTAATATTACCTTCCAAATTTAAAAGCTCACCCACATCTTTTGTCCCTGATACAGATGAGCTTAATAAGAAGCTGAATAAATACGGGAAAGAGCATGATTCAGGGGTTGAATATTTGGGTGAGTGGCACTCTCACCCTAAAGGCAGTGGTCAGTACTCACCTCAAGACTTTGCTTCTTTGAAAAAGGTAGCGGAGGCTGGAAGTGTGGCGGTAGCTAATCCCCTTTTACTAATCGCGTCAGGGTACAAAGGAGAGATGCAGCTTAGCTTCTATGTTTTCTCTAAAAATAAATTGTATAAATTTTCACCTTATAACTGATACTTTCGGCTATCAAAAGTTAAAATAAAATGAAAAATTTAGTTCTTTTTGTTGTTCTAGTCATGATGTGTTTCTCTGTCCATGCTAAAGAACCTAATACTTCCATTGAAAACCGAGTTCAACAGTTAGAAACTTACAACCAAGAAATAATTCAAAAGAAAGTAGACAACCTGGAGAAAGAAGTACACCTGAAGCTACAGGAGAAGCAACAAGAGATCGATATACAGCTGACGGAAAAAAAGAATGAGATAGACGATAAGCTTACGCTCCTAAACACAGTAGCCGTAGTTGGTGGTCTCCTGTTAGCTCTTGGAATAGGAGGCTTAATTTACCAGTTCTTTTGGGGTATGAAAAAGCTCGCCGAAAACACTCTAAAGGAAAAACTTCAGACGTACCTGTTTGAAAACACTCAATCAATGATGGAGTTGGTGAACAGTCATAGGGTAGAAAGCAAAGTAAAGAAAGAGAAGCTCGTGAGGGTCGTTAGTGGATCTGATGATGAAACGGATCTCATGAAAACCTTGCTTAAACGAATGGGCTTTAAAAATATAGAGTGCACCACCGTTGACATCTATATACCTTTTCCTCCGTCTGATCTGCTTATATTCTGTAACATTAGGAAAAACTTAGACACAGAAACAATTGTAAGTTACCTGGAAGAAAGCAATGCAGAAGATGTGTTTGTTTACTACGGAGGAAGGCTAGAACTTCCTCAAGATAAGTCTCACTTTAGCGAGAGGCTTAATTACGCTAACAGCAGATTCACTGTTTATCATCAAATAGTAAACACACTCATATTTAAGGATATTTTGCAGGAGCAGGCACTAGATGCTTGATGCATTTTTATCCGACATTTAACCGACATTAAGGACTTTTATCCGACATACTAGCTTCTGTAAACATAGAGAGTGGCCTTCTTTTCCCCTTCTTTAGTAAGCAGCCCCTTTTCCACCAATTCGGTCAGGTCCCTTAGAGCGGTTCTGTCCGTCACGGCGAATCTCTCCTTGTACCTGCTGCTCCGAATCCTTCCCTCACCCTTCCAGTGCAGTAAAGCATCCTCCTGCCTTTCATTCAAATGGAATTCCTTCAGAAGCTCCTCTGTGTAGATGTCCTTGAAAAGCGTGACAGAAATACCGCCGGCGATGGTCTCTATGCGGGGCTCAGGAAGTCCGTGGCGTCGGCACTCCTCCATGACTTTCACAGTGCCCCTACCCCAAGCTTCGATCAGGCCACCCTTGAAGCAGACATCCGCCAGCACGGGGTTCTTGGGAAGAGACGGGTGCTTCCGCTTCAGGTCTTCTATCGACAGGTTATCCGGCAGTGTTCCCTCGTTCCAGACGGTGAGCCGGTCGCTATAGACACTCACCTGGATGGGAGCTGTCATGTACGTGCGGTGCACAATGGCGTTGAGCAGGATCTCGCGGAGTGCCTCAAACGGATACTCAGAACCCTCTATGCGGTGAAGCCCCTGGTAGGAAACAGGGGCCGTGAGGTACTTCTTCTGTAGCAGTTCCAAGGTAAGGTCAGCCAGCTGAAAGGCATTTCCCTCCACTAAGTCTTGGAAGAGCAAGTCAGCGTCAGAACTTCCGAACCGGCCAATCTTCACATAAGCCGTGGGGAAGAATGCCCGCACATCTTTCCCGAATAGCAGCAGAGCCGCTCGCTTCAGGTCATCTCCCTTCAGCAGCCTCAGGTTTCTCAGGAGCTCCTGCATGCTGTCATCCGCCGCGGAAGGTAGACGCCTGCTGTTGCTGGCTCCCCTCTTGAAAGCCTCGATGCCGGTTTCGCCTATGTCCTGCAAAGTAGCGCTGGGTTCTACTACGTCGTCCCAGGTTTTGCCCGCCTTGCGGAGCAGGAACTCGTTTAGAGCGGCTCCGTTTAACTCCTGCTTCGTGCTGCCGCTCCTGAAATGGTACTTCCCGTGGTAAGAGATCGGCACATCATAGGGATGCACCACAATTTCGATAAAGTGCCTGCCACTCTCTTCATGAAGGTTCACGTCACAGAGGATGCCGAGATGATTCAACACCTTATTAGGAATGTCCTCCATCAGCTTTTTATAGTCAGAGAGGCCGGTGACATGGCCGTCATCGTCCTTGCCAATGTAGATCCTGCCGCCCTTGGCGTTGGCAAAGCCGCAGATCCACTTCAGGTACTCGTCGCGCCAACTAACCTTCCACTCGATATTTTGACTCTCGGGCATTCAACTATCTGTTTTGTGAACTTCAAAAATAGTGGTTTACATCTATAAGCGCCAATGTGCTCTTTATAAATCAAACAGATGGCTTCTGCTGGTAAATAAGTTAAGGTTGTGAAATATTAATCTCAGTAATTGTCAAGTTTTATAACAGAAAAACTTGACAAGGCAGTGTGAGTGAGTTTTGTTCCTGGCTTTAGAATGGAGGCTGAGTTATAGGGCATATTGAAAAAGCCACTGGTTTGCAGTCATAATAGAAGTAGTACTATATATTCTCCTTCTTTTTTTATAAACTGCACTTATAAAATGACATCCCAGAAAACAAACCTTACCTTTTAATATGAGCCAAATCTCTACCGCTGCCGTTGAACAATTCATCAGCCGCTGGAAAGCCTCTGGCGCTTCGGAAAGAGCCAACTATCAGCTGTTTTTAACGGAGCTGTGCGAACTGCTGGGCGTGGAGAAGCCGATGCCGGCCACCGATAAGGTACACGAGGCGACTTATACTTTTGAGCGGCCGGTGGTGTTCGACGACGGTGAGGGCAAGACCAGCACCAACTTCATCGACCTCTACAAAAAGGACTGCTTTGTGCTGGAGGCCAAGCAGGGCTCCGACAAGGCAGATATAAGCGAGGCGGAAAAGCTGGGCGCGGAGCGTGTAAAAACAAAGACCGGCACTGCCACCCGCGACACCCGCACCTGGGAGCGTGAAATGAAAAAGGCAAAAGAGCAGGCCCTGCGTTATGCACGCTCTCTGCCGACTACCGAAGGCTGGCCGCCCTTTCTGGCGGTGGTGGATGTGGGCTACTGCATCGATCTTTATGCCGACTTTGCGCGGCAGGGAAAGACCTATGTGCCGTTCCCCGATCCGCAGAACTACCGGATTACCTTAGCCGACTTTGAAAATGAGGAAGTGCGCGAACGCCTGCGCCTGCTCTTTACCGAACCGCTAGAACTAGATCCAAGCCGACGTGCCGCGCGTGTAACTAGGCAGCTGGCTGAGCGGCTGGCAAAGCTGGCGACATCGCTGGAGCAGACTGGCTACACACCGGAACAAGTATCAGGCTTTCTGATGCGTTGCCTGTTCACAATGTTTGCCGAAGACGTAGAGCTTTTGCCAAAGGACTCTTTTAAGGAGCTTTTGAAGTTGTACCGTCAGAACATCCAGTACTTTCCTAGTGCACTAAAAGCCCTATGGGAGAGTATGGATAAAGGTGGTTTTGCACCTGCGTTACACAGAGAAATACCTCAGTTTAACGGCTACTTGTTTAAAGACCCCGAGGCGCTGCCTATTACCGAAGCCCAATTAGATTTGCTTATACTTGCTGCTGAGGCCAACTGGGCCGATGTGGAGCCTGCCATTTTCGGTACGCTGCTGGAGCGAGCTTTGCAGCCGCGCGAGCGCCACAAGCTGGGTGCCCACTACACCCCCCGCGCCTACGTAGAGCGCTTGGTGATGCCCACCGTGATTGAGCCGCTGCGCGAAGAGTGGGAAGCAGCCCGCACGGCCTCGGCCATACTCGAAGACAGCGGCGACGAAGCCGGAGCCCGCAAGGAGATCGAGAACTTTCACCGCCGGCTGTGCTCGGTGCGCGTGCTGGACCCGGCCTGCGGCAGCGGTAACTTCCTGTACGTCACCCTGGAGCACCTCAAAAGGCTGGAGGGCGAGGTAACCGAGTACCTGGAGCACTTCCCGGGGCAGCTGAAGATAGACATGACGGGCGGCTATACCGTAACACCGGCGCAGCTGCTGGGCCTGGAGGTAAACCCACGGGCAGCGGCCATCGCCGACGTGGTGCTCTGGATCGGCTACCTGCAATGGCACTTCCGGGCGCACGGCTCGGCCACCCGCCTGAGCAACCCCATCCTGCGCGAGTACGGCAACATAAAGCAGCAGGACGCGGTGCTGAGCTACTCCGACCGCAAACCGCGCCTCGACGCCAACAAGCAGCCCGTTACCCGCTGGGACGGCCACAGCACCAAGCCGCACCCGGTTACCGGACAGGAAGTGCCAGACGAAACCGCCCGAACTATAGTTTACGATTACCTCGACCCCAAACCCGCCACCTGGCCCGAAGCCGATTTTATAGTTGGCAACCCGCCGTTTATTGGTGATAAAGCCATGCGCGGAGCTTTAGGAGATGGTTATGTAGATGCGCTTCGAAAAGCCTACAAAAGTATAGTTCCGGAGAGTGCCGACTTCGTGATGTTCTGGTGGCATAAAGCCGCTGAAATTGTTCGTGCTGATAAGGCAGAACGATTTGGCTTCATTACTACAAATAGTTTAAAGCAGACATTTAACCGCCGTGTAATTCAGGAACAATTAGATGCTTCTAATGCGCTTTCTATAGTTTACGCTATACCTGATCACCCTTGGGTAGATAGTGCTGATGGTGCAGCAGTAAGAATTGCTATGACTGTCGGAGACGCTGGAAAACAAGCTGGAAGATTGAGTAAAGTAGTTGTAGAGAAAGATAATGGAGATGAAAAAATTATTTCCTTTGATGAAAGTATAGCCAAGATTCATTCTGATTTATCCGTTGGAGCAGAAATAACATCTGCTGTATCGCTTAAGTCTAATCAGAGTATAAGCAGCTTTGGGATGATGTTGGCAGGCTCAGGTTTTATAGTTACACCTGATGAAGCTAAAGCTCTTGGCTTAGGTACCATTCCAGAACTTGAACAGAGAATTAGGCCTTACAGAAATGGTCGAGATTTAACATCAACTCCACGGGGAGTTATGCTGATTGATATGTTTCCTCTTTCAGAAGTCGAACTACGCACTAAATTTCCAGAAGTATATCAGCACCTAAGTATAAAAGTAAAGCCAGAGAGAGAACAGAACAATCGAAAGCGCCTAAAAGAGCAATGGTGGCTGTTTGGCGAATGTCGTCAAGGGTTAAGAGCCGCCTTAAAAGGATTACAGAAGTATATTTCAACTCCTGAAACAGCTAAACATAGATTCTTCGTCTCCCAAGACGCTTCAATTTTGCCTGATCATAAACTGGTAAATATTGCTTTGGAAGACGCTTATCATTTAGGGGTTTTATCAAGCAAGCATCATGTTCTTTGGGCAATGGCAGCTGGTGGTAGATTAGGTGTAGGAAATGATTCTGTTTACAATAGCACCCGCTGTTTCCAAACCTTCCCCTTCCCTGCCGCCACCGAAGCGCAGCAGGAGCAGATCCGAAGTATAGCCGAGGCCCTGGACGCGCACCGCAAGCAGCGGCAGGCGCAGCACCCCACGCTCACCATCACCGACATGTATAATGTGCTGGAGAAACTGCGGTCGGGCGAGGCACTTACCCCCAAAGAGCAGAAAACCCACGAGCAGGGGCTGGTAAGTATACTTTTGCAGCTGCACCAGGAGCTCGACGCCGCCGTGGCCGCCGCCTATGGCTGGCCCGCCAACCTTCCGGAAGAAGAAATACTCGAGCGCCTCGTGGCCCTGAACAAAGAACGCGCCGCCGAAGAAGCGCGCGGCCTCATCCGCTGGCTCCGCCCCGCCTACCAGAACCCGCAAGGCACCCAGCAAGGCGATTTAGGTATGGAAAGCAAAAAGAAAGGCAAAGCCGCCGCCGTGTCCGCCAAAGAGCAGCTGGCCTGGCCTAAGAACCTGTCGGAGCAGGCACAGGCCGTGCAACGCGCCCTGCAGCTGCACGAGCGCCCGGCCACCGCACAGGAGTTACTGCACCAGTTCAAGCCCGTGGCCAAAGCCCAGCAGCCCCAGCGTCTCCAGCAAATTAACAGCCTGCTGCAAACGCTTCATGGGTTGGGCTTATTGCGAAAAACAGAGCAGGAGCAGTATGTCAAATAGTTTAGAAGAGGATTCTTTTACGTCTCCGTTGCTTATTGTCAGTAGCACACTCGCAAGCAATTATGTGAGCTCCGATGCTGAGGAAGAAGACGGATTCTGTTTAAAGAGAAGATGAAGCTGCTGACCACCGAACTGGCCACTCAGTTTGAAGAAAGCGCCTTGCTGGATAAGCGGATTCTGGGGAATCTAGAGGGAATTGGGTTTATGATGATTTATTTCAAATAGCTATGAACAACTTAAAAAAAACTTCAGTTTGGATATTTCATTGATTATGAGTTGTGGTTAGAAGCCAAAAAGCTTCTAGATTTTCAAATCAATAACAAGAAAACAAATAGATATTACAACACATTAAATTTTTTCTATTTCGAATCTATTCTGGATAAGACGAAAAAGGTTGGAACGAAGACTTACTTCAAAGAGAAAGTCCATAATAATTTATTTTATGCTCTTGAGAAGGAGTTCTTTTTCTATAAGTATACCCTCCCTAAAGATGGTATTAGTCTAAGAAGATATTTTTTCTTCGGCTATCCTATGCAAGTTTTTTACTACGCTGTTGGTATCTATTTATTAAAGGTGTCTCAACAGTTTTTAACAGATTATTCCAGAAAGAATCATCATTGCTTTTATGGAGGGAATTTAAAATTCGAAAAAGATAAGCTAAATATTAACTCAACGTCTACAACCTACTATAGTAGCTACAAGAAATTCAAAGAGAAATTAGATCAAGAGATAAGGAAGAATGCAAACAGGACAATTATAAAGGTAGATATACAAAATTATTTCGATAACATATCAATGTATAAACTTCTAACAGAAATGTTAGATAGAGTAAAATTTAGCAATAAGCAACTTTATAATTTCGATAAATCAACTGTAGACTTAATAGACTTCTATTTTAAATTCCTTAATGAAGATAGAGATTGTCTACCACAAAGTGACAATAACGTTGTCTCAAGCTTCATAGGATATTTATATTTGACTTTAGGGGATTTATATATAGAAGATTCTATCAACGAATTAAGGAGATTATCCCCAAACTTCCTTAAAGAATATAAAATCATTCGATATGTTGATGACATACATGTGTCTCTTGATTTCTTTTCTCCAAAAGATGATGCTAAAGTGCATGCAGCAAGAGAAAGCAAGTTTATTTATGATTTACTAAATATAATTTCTGATAAATTTTATAAAAATTTAAACTTAAGATTTAATTCTAAAACTGAGATTTTTGATCTAAATAAAAAGAAGGACTTCAACTTACTTAAGAACTTAGTTGAGTCTTCCTCTGCAGAATACCCAGAGCCAAATACTAACACTGGCACGAGTATACCTGATAAAGGTCAGTTAATCTTGGATACATTAGAAAGAATAAAGGCTTTAGATTTGTTGAATGTTATAGAAGGCAAGCATGAAATTGATTTAACTTATCTCAATGATATATATGATGACAAAGTTCGTGCTTTCCTGCAGTCGCCACAGAATAGAATAAGGTTAGACGCAATATTTACAGACTTTAATTTTGATCTGTTTAGATTAAAAACCAAACCGCTAATTATTATTCTAGCTCTATCTAATAGCGCAACATTGAAATTTGAAAATTTCCTTGAGTCCAAATTGCACTTAACTACATTTGATAGAGACATTATCATCAACTATTTGTGTCAGAATGGATTCAACAACAGAAGACTAATTACAAAGCTTTATAGTGACAGCCAGATAAAAGATATATTCAATGAAATTAAAGCTAAGAAAGTAGTCAATAATAAACTCCCTGGTTACTACAAGATAGAGTTTAGCAAATTAAAGAGGTTTAAAAATGAAATCAGTCTTATCGAGCAGATAAGGCTAAGGACTCATTATGAAAGAATAAATAATTACTCAATAAGCCTGAACCTGTTGTTAAATGAAATACACCTAATATGTAGCCTACTTGAATGCAAAGACATCAAGGGGTACGAAGTATCTGATGTCCGTGCGTTTCTTACAGCTGAAGGTGTAGAAAATAGCCAAGTCATAAAGATTGCTACATTATTTGACAGGCGTAATAATAATCCAATATCACATTCAGGTAGTAACATAAGAATTGCAAGTTCTATTACAAAAGAAGAGTATTTCGGCTTCAAGAATAGTGTAGACAACGTACTGGGGTATCTACTAAGTAAGAATTGATAATTGTATAAATAATATTGATAGCATAAATCAGCGACAAAAGTAAAAGTATAATTTCTCCTTAAAATGCATTTTAAATAACAATGGATTCTCTACTCAAACCCTAATTTTTGGAATTAATTTTTAGTTAGAAAATGGATAACAAAGACATTTTACCACCACTCAATTTCACAGAATCGGAGTTAGGTACAATTTTTTCATCGCTGTTGGAGAAGAATGACAAATTGAAAAAAGCAGTTGATGAGTTTGATGGTGATACTACACTACTAAAGCACCTATATGAAGCTAAGAAAGGAATAGTAAAAACTGAACTCGAGAAGCAATATGAGAAAGCAAACTGGTTACAGATGTATATTAATGAGCTGAAAGAGACAAGATCGTTGATAGGTAAAATTTCTAATTATTTTGATAAAAGAGATGGTACTATCACAGATTTAAATGAAGTTGTATAACCATATTCAACTTAAAATCAGGATAGAATAACTTATCTCAACTTCATTATCAAAAAACTACGCATGCTATTTTCTGAAGAATATAATATACCAGTTACGGAACTTGATACATGGTTTGACCCTATACTTGAGAGAGATGTTAAGCTCTTTATTGACCCGTTTCTAGTTTATCAAACTGAAAATCCATACTTCAAAAGTAGCTATAATAAAATTACTAACTTTTTTAATATAGCGTTCGAAAGAGCAGCCGAAGCCGAAGAAACATCTTCTGATCTACGCTATAAGTCACTATTAAGAATGACTCTCTTTCCTGAGGTTAAAGAAATTTGCTTGGGGTATGCCTCAAATAATACAGCAGGAGCAGGTGCAGGGCCAGGTTTCTCTAAAGCTATTGTTGGTGCAATTTACGATACTATCAGGCTTGGTCTAACTGACTTGAAGCATTTTGAGCGTATTGGCCTCTTTAATGAAGGGTTTGGTCCCGATAGGATAAGTGATATAACAGCAAATCTTATCAAAGAAGATTTAGTAACCTACACTCAGAAAATTTGTACTGACCTTAAGATTAAAATGCAGGAAGTCCTGTTAACAAATTATAAGTATGACTACACTTACGGAAGGTGGCAGGATAAGAATGTGATACTACCTTATAATTCTTATTATAAAAGAGGCGTTTTACTGGTTCCAAAAGAATTTCTAGGACGACTACCATCAATAAATACAGATGACTTTTTTGATTATTGCTGGGATAACAATAGCGAGGAAATTCGTGAACAGTTTAGCATCAGTCTCAAAAGTGAAGTTGATAAAGCTAAAATAATTCAGATTGCAAGAGAGAAACAAGAATGGGTTCGGGATTATGAAAGCTTTCTTGAAAATATGCGTCCGCTTGGTTATGATTTAGTTACAGATCCTAGAGGTGTTTATAATTGGTATAAATCCACCAAAGAATTTGCGAAGAAGTTTCCTACAGTCATTTCAGCTACAGACAATCAGTCATTCAATAAAGCTATTAAAGTTATTGTAGATCAATTTACTCATTTTATTGAGAATAATTCTGGCTATAAATTATTGTGGGATACAAACTATAAAAGGCCAAAAACAGAAGAAGCAACACAGTTACTCTTTACTGGTATTACAAAACATTACTGCCAAGCAAATAACATAGATATTTCAAGAGAAGTTAACTTAGGAAGAGGCCCAGTAGATTTTAAGTTCTCAAAAGGTTACTCTAGCCGAGCTTTGCTTGAAGTGAAGCTTGCAAGAAATACTAAATATTTACATGGGCTTGAAAAGCAACTAATCAAATATCTTGAAGTGGAAGAAATTACTTTGGGATATTTTATGATTGTATGCCACAATGAAGATGAAATGAAAAAAGCACAAGAGTTAGAACAAGTTGTTGCAGATCTACAAAGTAAGCACAGCCTTGAGCTTTCCTTAGTTATTATTGATGCTACACCATCAAAACCATCTGCATCAAATATTTTATAAATTATATGTCGTACATCATGCTGGCCGAGCTGAAGCTCAGCAAAAGCTGGAAAGACGATAGCAGCAAGTAAAGCTTCGGCTAATTTTACCCCATCCCCTACAACGAGGTGTATCAGAACGAGTTTCGAGTAATGCGGAGACACTGCGCGTGGAAAAGCGATGCCTGCCATGTCATCTGGGAGGGAAGCCGATCAACAGTAACATGAACCAGCAGACCAACTTCAATCCAAACTAACACAGAAATGCCCTGCAGGCTCCATTGATGGTTGAAGGAGGCGGCTGTTGTGAGCTATTCTTAATGACGTTGTCCGGGAGTGAGATCTTTTATTTGTTCTTTTTCCCTTTGTGGACGTTTATCCTGTCCAGCATGTAACTGCAAGGGCAGGGAAAGCGCCTCCCCTACCCGATGACTATACCATTTGGCTGCAGTCTCCCTTTAACTGGTGATTTCCGAAATCTCTGGTTGGGCAGAGGTAGTTTTACATATTTGTGCACTCATAACGTTTTACAAACGCACGTTTGAATAACGTTACTGCCTGCCATAGTTAAGCAGGTAGGCAACCCCTCTCCGGCAAGATTTGCTCCCACCGTCCAGCATTCCGCCTAATGCTACTCATTCGCCTTAAAGCTTCCCGTCGCAGGTCACCCTTCAATCGGCTGCCCCTCTCCGCTACGCTGCGTTATGCGGCTGTCTGAACAGTGACTTTCTTACCCACCCAAATCTAGCGCCTCTCTGCTATAGCTTAACAAAGATCAAATAGTAGGCATGACTAGACATACTCAATAAACAACACCATACTTGGTCAACGAATAATCTGTGTTTTTACAGAAGGGAATGGAAGGTTGGCTATGTTATCCACTCTTTGTACTGCTGATACTCCTCCTCCCTCATCAGGCCATACATACACATCAAAGGGACCCTACACCGCTTATCGTTGACGTGACTGGTTAAACCAACAAGAGTAGCACCGCTCGGAACCTTTAGCGGACATACCCCCATAAGGCCTACAAGCCACTCCTTTTAATCCCGATGCATCGGGCTAAGTTCTATGGCCCCCGATGATAGCGGTAGGTGGCGTTGGCATGATTGAAGAAAACACATCTCCACCTCATCTAGCTTCTCTAACCTGTCCTTCTGTAAGTGTTCCAGTGTGGTTCCGGGTTTTGACTTTGATCTTATCAATAAAATTAACCTCAAACATTTAAGACAGAAGGGGAAAGAAAGTATGGCCGGCACTAACACTCAACGCTAAAGCTTTATGATACCATGCTTTACGAGAAGGGCCTCCAGCGCCTCAGACTTGTTGCGCTCCGCCTTCAGTTTTTCCTTCTCCGCCTGCAGCAGAGGCCAGCAGTCGCCGTTGGAGAGGTCTTGTGATACAAGCATTTCCCCTTTCCCTGTCAGTAGCCAATTTATGTCAAGTTCAGGAAATGAAGAGGCAAGTTTAATACAGCCCTCCAATGTAGGTTGAGACTTATCGTTCTCTATACTGGACACCTGCCCTCTCCCTACTCCTATCACAGCACCAAGCTCCTCCCCACTCAGCTTTTTCGACTTTCTAAAGGCCTTGATTCGGCTTCCTAATGTAAGATGTTCGCTCATAGTTAACTATTCAATATATTTGTCCTTTATTATTAAACTTTAAGTTGTATTGTTCAATTATGCTAGATATATTTGTTCTGTAATCACGAACAAAGATAGCAAAAGCAGGTAGAAAGCAAACAAAAGTGCAGTTATGGAAACATCAGTACAGCGCAGAAACAGCAACTTGGTTGCTTCTTACACGATGACGTTCAAGTCTTTTAAGAAAGTTGAAGCAGACAAGCGCGTGAAGATGCGCGAAGTGAAGATCTACCGCAATAGTGTTTGGATTTACTGTGATGCTTATATGGAAGAGGAAAGAGAATTGCATGAGCAATGGGCAAAGAACTTCCTGCACGCAATGAAGATCAAGGACACAAAGGCGATAATGAAGGCACTAGACGAAATGTGTGGCCTAGACGGAACAACACCAGCTTATTTGAGACCATACCGATTCTCTAGTAAAGCTAAACTCATGAAAAACAAAGAAGCCTCTTGTCATTCTCTGGTACTCATCGACTAGACGCAGGACCTGGCAGACTAACTGAACAGCAGGCAAAATATTAGCAGCAAACATAAATTATCCAACCATAAGTTTTACCGCTATGAACGCATACCAGAGATTCAACCAGTTTGCAGAACAGGTGACAAACGAAGTAATTGAGCAGTTAGAGCAAGGGAAAGTGCTCTGGCAGAAGCCCTGGACCTCCTACGGCCTCCCAGAGAACTACCAGACCGGCCGACACTATGAGGGCTTTAATGCTTTTTACCTGAACTACATTACGGAGAAGAAGAATTTCACCGCGCCCTACTTTCTCACTTTTAAACAGGCGCAGGAACTTGGCGGCTATGTGAGGAAAGGCGAGAAAGGCACCACCGTTATCTATTGGAAGATCTATGAAAAGAAAGCAGGAGAAACCCCTCCAGTGCAGGCAGAAGGGGAACAGCAGGCGCCAGAGCGAAAGTTTATCCCTTTTCTATGGACGGTGTTCAACATTGATCAGATTGAAGGTGTGGACTTTGACCTGCCAGCTGCTCAAGAAAGGACAGGGCAGCAGGTGATAGCAGCCTGCCAGCATGTTGTAGATCATTACCCCCTGCCAAGCCCACAGATCACATACGGAGGTCCGCATGCGTATTATGCACCCGGAAATGACATAGTGCGGCTGCCAGATCCTAAAAGCTTTGTTTCCTCCCAGGCGTACTACGCCACGCTGTTCCATGAGCTGATCCACTCCACCGGTCATCCCGATAGGCTCAACCGCTTCACGGACGAGGAGACGGCAAGCCGCTTTGGGGATGAGAACTATAGCAAAGAGGAACTCATTGCCGAGATGGGCGCCAGTTTCCTTAGTGCCTTCACAGGCATAAAAGAAGATGTGTTCCAGAATTCGGTCGCTTACCTACAGGGTTGGGCAAGCAGGTTCAGAGACGACAAGACCATGATCATCTACACCAGCACAAAGGCTTTCAGGGCAGCCAGCTACCTACTCGACTTGAACGGGAAGGCAAGCAAAGAAGCGCTGCCTGCCATGGCCATGGCAGCTTAAAGGTAATAAGAAATGTCCTGGTGTAGAAGCTGTGGACTTAGGGATACTTCTCACGAGTTACGCATAAGTGCACAGCTTCTACACCAGGAACATTACGAGATTAAATTAATTCCTCATAAGCATAGTGCTTCTTGTCGATGACGATGATCGGCGCGTTCTAGCCCAGCTTGTCATTTCGCATCATCTGCAAGTCCATCTGCACCGTGCACCGACTCACCCCTATCAATACCCTCGTACTCGTACAAGGCATCATAACAGGCATCAATTAGGTCCGACAGTGTCCATTTTCTGTACTTGTTGCATAGGCAGTTATCAAGCGTGCGGTAACGGATCAGGGCGTTTCGGTTGACAGGCATTTGCTGCTAGCTGTATGGATAATTTTTCAGTAAGAGAAGATACCCAATAAGGTCTAATTTGTCTGGCAGTTAAAGATTAGGCTTAGAGCTGTTACAGTGCTGCACCGCCATCTTATGAATCAAGGGCTAGCGCAAACACGTCCCGGAAAGCCTGTTCCATTTTTTCAATTTCAGAATCAGTGAGCTTGGCAAAGTCTTTCCGACGGCGCTTTGGGAAAGTGCCCTTGTTCTGGTGAAGAAACAGGATCATCAGATTCAGCTCCCTGTCGGGCATATCCACAATTTGCTGCAGCTCCCTTTTCGCCTCATCATAGCGCTGGAGAAACGCGAGCTCCTGCGGCATGTCATGGGTAATGGTCGCCTGTATCGTTTGGGCAAGAAAAACACTCTGCCCCGTCAGGTCAGGATAGCGGAAATAACCTTCTACCTCTTCCCTGTTGGTCACCTCTAACGCTCCGTTGGCTGCCTTCGTATACTGTGCCAGCAGCATCAAAGGCCTGGAGTAGTTCTCTAATGCCTTGTCGTAGTCCCGCATGTGGCTCAGCATGTGAGCCGACACCGGAATGATCAGTCCTTCCGGCACCACCCCGTCACGCACGAGCATGTCATGGATGAGAAAACGGTGCAACCTGCCATTGCCGTCTTCGAAAGGATGTATAAAGACAAAGCCAAAGGAGATGATGGCGGCTCTTACCAGTGCCGTAGCTCCCTCCGATTTGATGGCGGTTTCTTTCAGTCCCTCCATCAGCGAAGGCACAAACATCGGCGGTGGACAGATATAGTGGACCAACTCCACGTAGTTTGGGAGTGTCTGCCCTATATAGTTCTGAAAATCACGGTAACCGGAGGCCACAAAACGGGGATCGACAATGGCATTTTGTAGTTTCGTCAGGTTTTCTTCACCCAGCAATTGCTCGCTTGCTTCCCTCCCTGCCATGGCCAGCAGCGCCATAAACCGCTCCATTCTTTCCGGGGTAGGCTTCTCTTTCTCTATTTCATAGGAGGAGCGGGTTTCCTTGCTATACAGGTAATGTATCGCTCTGCTGAAAGTCTCCAGGTCATAGCTTTCTTTCAACTGAGCCACCTGCTGCCTTAGGTCATGCTGAAGTACTTCCGCGAGTGAACTTGTTTTCCGAACGACAGGACAAAAAGCAGCCGTACCCAATAAGTTATCATTGATGCGCCACTTCCGGACTTTTATCACCCTGCCGGTAAAGTATTTTTCCTCTTCCAGCAGATCAACATAGTTTCCCCCTACAGCCTCAGTGAGCGCTACCTGCCTGCCGGTCAGAAACTCATACAGAAAACCTATTTTCCGTGCATACTTGCCCGTCGGGGAGCCTGCCACAAACGCTGAGATTTCTTCTGCTGAAACATGATCGAAAACAGCTTTCAAGAAGGGTAGGTTGAGATCATCGTACTTTAAGGAGAACTCCAGGTGTGCCATCACGGTGTCAGCCGCCGGGGCATACTTCGGCCCATAAACCTGGTTTACCTCACCCGCCGGTGTCAACTCCAACCTGGCATTCTGCCCGATATACGAGCGGTGCGACAGCACAAAACGTGTCAACCCGAAATGTTCCTGAAGCCATAGGCTACCGGCTGATTGCAATCTCATAAGCCTTTTTACCATAATTCGATTAAAGTTACTGTAAAACAATTACAGTATCATACTTATACTGTAAAACAATTATGCCATAGGAAAAGGCGACACTAAACGGATTAGGCAGTACAGTAAAATGGCTGAAATCAGATTGATTTGCTGTAAAACATTTACAGTTATACTATTACATGCTAAACAAGTGCAAGGGATACACGTAAGCTTCCTTCCCCTTCCCGATATGGTGTGGCAGCAGAGAAGAGTCGCTTGTATTGATAGCTGCAGATGCTACAGCTGGGGAGTAGCAATAGCAAATCAGAAAGTAAATTCTCCTGCGCAACAAGGCTAGGCAGCACACTCCTTTCTTTGTATCATCACAAAAAAACAGCTACAACTATGAGATAGGGATTCCAGTTGGCTGGAGATATGAGGTACCAGCGGATAATTCTGTGAGTCTTATCGCACTGCGGCAGAAGCAAGATGAAAGGGACATACCGAGGGAGAACTTTAACGTGAATATCCTGCACCTAGAGGAAACGGATTTAGAGCGGTCATACAAGCAGTTCCTTGAGAGCACAGGGCAAGCAAATGACTTTAACATCATCAAACAGGGCGACACATTGATCAATGGAAGGGAATACAGGTACCTAGTGGAAAAGAACAAGATAAGCCAGGATAATATGAGCAATTACGTCCTGTTCGCCAATGACGGGAGTGTAATCTAAACTGTGTGCCTGTTGCACAACATTCGTGTACCTTCTGATTCCTGTTTCTTTTTCCATGGCTGCCTCCTGGTTTGACCAAAAACAGAAGCAAAAAAAGTTCGCCTGCTCGGACCTGGGCAGCACCATGACGGCTGTCTGGCTTCTTTTTGGGGTAAAGTACAGCAATTTTTGCAGGTTGTAGGCAGCGGCGGCCACCGGCATCCCATTGTGGGCTAGCTCCAGCCCGTGGGTGTTGACCTTTCGCATACCCATGTGGTTTAACAGCGTCCCCAGCACCGGCTCCACCGTGGCCTGCCGCAGGCGTTAATGGACAGTCCCTGCAGTCCTGGCGCGAGGTCCGGTAAAGCCTGTACTGGGCCTGACCGCCCTTGGTCTTGCTGATTTGCTGGCAAAAAATAGCCTTCTTGCCCACAGGGCACAGGAAGAAGTCCCCTTCCTTCTCATAGGTAAAGCCCTCGGGGGCGCCCCTGTACTTGCCGTTGGGCGGGATAAAGGCGGCAATGCCCTCCCGCTCCAGCAGGGCGTAGTTCTGGCCCGAGGAGTAGCCCGTGTCGGCCAGCAGCGAAGTGCACCTCAAGCCCAGCCGGTAGAACCGCCGGGTGAGCCCAACGAGCAGGTCTGGTAGGCAGCGGCTGTCCTTGCGGTCGGCGTGGTCGGCCATCACATGCGTGATCACGTGGCGGGAAGCGTCGACTGAAAGCTGCATGTGGTAGCAGAGCTTGCGGGACTTGCCCGGGTTGACGGCGATGCGGGCGTCGGGGTCCACGGGTGAGTAGTGGGTCTTGTTGGAAGTGTACTTGGCCCCCTTGTTGGAGCCGACCGGACGCAGGTTTTGCTCTGCGTGCCACTTGTGGTGAAGGGTACGGAGTCCGTGCAGTTGCTGCTGGCTGGCCGTGAGGGTACGCTGCTCTGGGCGGGCCTTCTCGCGCATGGCCCGGCGGTCAGCGCTGCTGAAGGTTCTCACCTGCTGCAGGCGAGCCTCAAGCTGCTCGGTAGGAACCTTCAGCTCCAGTAAGCCCATTGAGGCGTTGGCCTTAATCAGGGCCGAATCGACTACTTGGGTATGGCCCGAGGCCATGCCGGATTCAACGCACATCGAGAGCACGCGCGTGAAGGCCTCTTCAAAAACAGAAGTTGGCAACAGCTGCCGGTTACGGGATACGGTCGAGTGCCAAGGCAGCGGCTCGTCTAACTGGTAATCGAGGAAGTAGAGCAGGTCCAGCCGGAGGCTGCAGTGCTCGATGAGACGGCGATCAGAATCGATGTTCTCCAGGTAGCTTACCAGACAAAACTTGAAGAACACCACCGGGTCGATTGACTGCTGACCGCAGCGACCGTAGTAGGGAGCCGTCAGCTCGTAGAGAAAATTAAGGTCAAGCCTGTCCTTGAGCCGTCGGTAGAAGTTGTGTCCCGGCACATGCGCCGAGAGCGAGAAGCGCAGTTCCCGCTCGTCTTCGAAAGTTTTCCTTCCCTGCATCCCACCATAGATTTAGTGCTAGCTCTTTTTACGGCTAGCTTCAGACAGTTGTGCAACAGGCACACAGTTTACTTTACAGCCTCGCCATCAATTTCGAGCAGCCGTTGTACAAGGTTCAGACCATAGCTGACATTCTTTGCGTGACCAAACCCACGGTCAACAATTGGACTCACAAACGCGGTGGTTACCTGAGGGCTTTTGAACTTCCCGGCATCGCGAAGTTCGTTTTGGAAGAAGACTTCTGTCGAAAGTATGAGGAGGTGTTTGGCCGTACCCTTATAGTTGATGACCAATTCCGCGAGAAGTATCAGTACACTCCTAATTCAAAGAAGCTGCGCTAGGCCTTGCAAGGTCAGTTATAGTCCGCAGTACATTCCTAAATCCGGTCGATTTGTGATGTGTACTCATTAGCTGCTTCCTTTGCCTGTTGCAGCATATTTCTCAGCACGGAGCTGTTGTCGTTCTTTCGCCATGTCACATAGAGGTTCATTTGATAGGGCAGCATGATAAAGCGCACATTTGGCAACTCACTGTAAGAGTAAGAGAACGGAAGGATTGTCACGCCAAGCCCCTTCGATACCAGCCCAAGCACCATCCCTCCAAAGTCCGATTCAATGCGCACATCGGGGGTAAGGTTATTGTCCTCAAAAATCTGCCTCAGGCTTGCAGTATAGAAGGTTGTCTGCGCTAGATTTGACAAGATAAACTTCTCGCCCTTCAAGTCGTGAAGCCCCGTAAAGCTCTTCTCGTTGAGTCGGTGGTCGTCAGATACGACAAGGGCAAAAGGTTCTGAGTAAAGATATTCTGAATGCAAGGCGGGGTTTTCAGCGGGGTCACGCCTGAAAGCTATATCCATCTGGTAACTCAGTAGCATCTGCTCAAAGCTGATGTCGGTTGGTTCTACTAACTCCACTTTTAGTTCAGGCATGGTGCGGGATATACTGGCAATCAAGTTAGGCATGAAGCCGTAGGCGGTAGACCCCGGATAACCGATGCGTACCAATCCGGATGCTCCCTCATGTATCTTCCTCGCCTGCAGATGGGTGCGATTTATCTCGTCGAGTAGCGGCAGCCATTGGTCTCTGAGGAATGCGCCAGCCTCGGTTAACTTTACGTTCCGTTTATTTCTTTCGAAGAGTTTAATCCCTAGCTCATCCTCTAAAGCTTTGATTTGCCTGCTGAGTGCAGACTGCGTGATGAACATCCGCTCGGCCGTATGCCAAAAATGCAGCTCTTGCGCCAGCGCCAGAAAGTACTTTATCTGCTGTAACTCCATGTACTATGATTCATCTTTAGCATTAGTCATCCCAATATTAGCATTTTTTTGCCCATGCGGATTCATTTCCTTTGCAGTTATAGAAAATGATTAATGCAATGATGTCAATGCGGAAATACATACTGGAAGGGATAGGTTGGGTAGGAGCGGTCTTTGCTCTTTTGGCTTTCAGCCTGAACAGCCTAAATTTTATCAGCAGCCAGTCATTTCAATATTTGGGGATGCAGATTTTTGGTTGCTCTTTAATGGCCTTGTACGCAGCATCAAAGAAAGCACACGCGAGCTGGGTGCTCAACGCCATCTTTCTGTTGATTGCTGTTATTGCTCTGGTTAGAGTCTATATAGTGCAGTCTTGAAGATAGTTGGAGTCCGCAGGGGAGTCGCAATGGTATCCCAGTCTACGTTTCTGATGTCCTGGTCAACGTCATAGATTTCCTCCAGTTCATATCTTAGCAACGTATAGTCTGGCTGCTTCTCTCTAGCCAAAGAGTTTGTGGTACTATCATCCTTGGATTGGCACCCTGCTAACAGTAGGAGAATAAGGAGGGGTTGAATTAGTTTCATGTTTTATCAAGGAAGCGCTAAGGATTAACATTACCGAAAGCTATATTAGATTTAGGGTTGCTGCGCGTTGATTTTATCTGATTTCTACTTGCTGGCTTGTCTTCGAATTAACAGTGGTAACTATAGTCAAACCATTTAAGTCCATTGACAAATAAAGCTTCCCGGGCTATTAGGCCATTGTAAAGTTCGTTTTCAAGTTACAACTTCTTCCAATAACTCCATCCGTGGTCGGAACTTCAGTGCCTGGTGAGGCGGTGGTTATATTCTGGCTCTAACTGCCAGCCAAAGAGTTGACGTGCATCCGATTACACTGTACACTCCTGGCTGGCCACTAAGCAATCTTCATCTGTCGGTATCTTGAGGTGCAAAAAACTGTAAGGCTGTGTTATTAAACTCGAAGGGTATTTCCTGCGGAGCATAGTGAGAGGCATCTTTAAATATTTCCAGTTTTGCTCCTTTAATATTCTCCGCTATCGCTCTGGTGTGCGATTCCAGGATCACATCGTGCTCACCTGCCATCACCAAAACAGGTACCTTGATAGCCTGCATGTCCTTAAAACTCATGTGCGGTTCTTTTAACAGCAAGCGAAGGCGCCTTGCCTGATTCAGCGATTGCTCATCCTCCTTCCCCTTCAATTCCCCAAGCTGCCTGTTGAACAGCTCCAGAAGGCCGCTCTCTATAGCCGTTTCGTCTGGAAAAAGATTGGCGCCCATAACGGCTATCTTTTTCACATAGACAGGATAGTTCAAGGCCATCTTCAGCGCCGTGTTGCCGCCGTCGCTCCACCCAAGTATATTTACCTGCTTCAGGTGCAGGGAGTCCAGCAGTAGCTTCATGTCCGATGCGAATAACTCATAGGTAAGTTCAACTGTAACCTCATCCCGGCTCTTCCCGTGGGCGCGCGTATCGACGGCAATGACTCTGAAGTTCTTCGAAAGCGCTGCTATCTGCTGCGAAAAAGCGGAGAGAGACTGACCGTTGCCATGGAGCAGCAAGAGAGGTTCTCCCTGCCCGTAGGTTTCGTAGTAAAGACTTGCGCCGTTCACGTTCACAAACTGCCCGTTCACCAGGCTGTCTCCATCATGATTTTTGTCCGACAGGGCTACAGGGTTCTCCATCGAAAGAAACCTTAGGAATTTCAGGCTATCAGGCAGCACATATTCTTCAGGGCCTGTCTCTGTTGCTGTGCTTTTGTTTCTACCCCTGTAGGAATCAGCTGTGAGATAAAAGCTTAGGTGTCCTGGGCTCACTTCTTTCCACTTGCCCTGGCTCTTGTCGCGGAAGAGGATGGCATGAGTAGGGACCGGGACTGCTGAAATGCCAAAAGATTTCCTGTTGCCTTCTATAGCTTCGCTTTTCAGCCATTGAATGGTGACAGCCACTTTATCCAGCCCTTCCAGAAAAATATGATACTTGCTAAGGTCAACCTTCACCCAGCCTTTTGGCTCCGTTACGTCAAACACAATATCCTCCTTCAGCAGGGACTGGTCTGGCAACCCATCGCTTACACTGTATATGTTCAAACGGAACTTGACATACTTGAACCTGTTGAACACGACATACATGTTAAAATCCCTTAAGAGAACCTCCTCGTCCAGCTTTATGACAGTGCCCTGTTCTTTTGCGAGTTCATCGGATACAAGATTACTTTCGGTAAACATGTTGGCCGCCATCAACGTGGCGCTCCCCGTCCTGCCGAAGGTCCTCGTTTTTACCTTGCGTGCCTTTACGGTAACTTGCTTTAAGTTAATTTGGGCAGGCGGCAGACTTATCTGCAGGTGTCCTTGTTTGAAGGCTGAGACAGTAGTTTCTACATTTTTATAACCGACGCAGGAAACAATAACCTGTTCCTCATCAGAAACTGCTGTGGTTGGGACATTAAAGCTAAACTTACCAGTCTCGTCGGCTACAGTACCAAGTCCTTTGCCTTTTATACCTATTGTGGCAAAAGGTACAGGCTTGTTTTGAAATCTGTCAACAACTTCCCCGCTTAAGAGCAGGTTTTGACCGGCAGCTGAGGCATGTAGTAGTAACAGTAACAGATAAAGGAGCAGTTTAGATGCTTTCATGAATCAGTTTAGCAGTAGACCAAGATCTGAAGGGTTAGTATATGCAGAGCCCCGGGCGGAGCAAGGGGTTTGTGTATACAGTGTTAGCCGCTGCTATTTTTACTTTAATTGTAGTTTCATCATTATGTCTGTCTGCTCGTCATACCCTAGTTTGAAGATGTGCCTATCGAATTCCACAAAACCATTTTTCTCATAAAATCGAAGGGCTCTTGGGTTCTCTTCCCAAACTCCTAGCCATACATAATCCACTCCTTTTTGTCTGGAAATCTCCATTGCTTTTTCGTAAAGGATTTGTCCAACTTTTTTTCCGTGGAATTCTTTTAAAACATAAATTCGTTCGATTTCGAGGGTATTTTCGTCCTTTATCTCTGTTTGTGATTGCCCAAAGTTGATTTTTAAATAGCCAATTACCCAGTTTTCAAAAAGAGCAAAATAAAATTCAGAGTTCTTGTTAGTCAATTCGGCTTCTAGTTTCTCTGTTGAAAACCCATTTTCTAAATACACTCTCATATTCTCCTCACTGTTGCCAGAAGAAAACGTTTCGGAAAATGTCTGTCTGCCGATCCTTTGTAATTGGTCTAACTCGTTTACCGTTACTCTTCTTATTTCAATATTTTCCATTCTTGTTTAGATGTTCTTTCTAATTTTGTTTGCAGCTAAGGGTTTTTGTACAGCCGATGTGTGAGGCGTAGTCAAACATGAAGGCTGATCCAGATTAGCAGGATTAGTTCTTTTCTTTTGCGCCTGATTCTACTTGCTTCAGATAGGCGATGGCCTTCTCAGAGAAAACATAGGGGTTAGCTTTGTCTTTCTTCGCTGCCTTGTTGTAGAGGTAAACAAACTGGAAAGGGTCCTGAATGTTCTTAATCAACTTCCTTGTCAAGCCATTTCTTTCAATGACTTCGCTCATGTAAAAGCCGGGTATGTGACCGCTTGAACCGATAAGCTTTCCCATGTCTTTGGCAGTGTATTCCTTCTCTCCTGTTGCCATTTCAGTTATGGCAGCGTCAATCATAGGCAGAGCTTTCTCCCCTGTCATCAGAAAGTACTCCCCAAATCGCATGTTCTCTGGAAAGCCAGTGGACATAGTAAACCTCTTATCGATAAGGTCAGGACCGCCTTCATTAAGAATCCTGTTAAGCAGCATCAGCAGTCCTTTGTCTTTTTCGGCGACCTCATACTGCTTAGTCTTACGAAGCACATGGTGTAGTTCGTGACCTGCCAGTGCGCCATACTTAGCCTTGTCAAAGTTGTAGGCAGCCCACAGGGTGAAAACAATGTTCCCGCTCTGGGCCACAGCATCATTCTCCATGGCAATAAAGTGCAGCTTGGTCTCTGGGCTTTTCCCCTGAAGCTTCTTCGGTAGCATCAGATAGGCGTTCTCATACATGGACTTGATGTAGGCATCCTTACTTGAAGACAATTTGTCCAAATAATCTAAGAGTTCTGACTCATGCGCTTTGTACTGATAAATCACATAGGTGAGATAGTAACGGCGAGGGTCCTTTAACTTTCTCTGAAGGGTACTGTCATTCTGAGGCATGTACACAATCTCCATCTCCTTCCGGTACTTCTCAAGATAAGCATCGCTAAAGTTCTGGTTTTTGATGTATAACCTGTTGCCATTCAGCTCCAGGAAGTTCTTCCAAGTGTCCGATTTTATTGTGTATCCTTGTTTGAGGCTGTCTGCCAGCTCGAAATAGCGAACTGCCGCTGTCTCATCAATGGTTTGAGCCTTTAGGCAGTGGCATACAGCAAAAAATACTATAAGGGTAAGTAAGTTTTTCATGTGTAAGATTATAAGTTTGTTTTCTATTTCTGCTAACGTTCCGCAAGCTGGGTGTTGGGCAACTAAGAGCACCTCAATTTCCAGTTGCTGGTAAGTTTATAAATAGCTGTGATGCCTGAATTTCCAGCTTATGCCCAATAACCTGTTTGCCTTGTGTGTGCCCAGCATGGCACGAGTTATATTTCGAAAGGAATATACTCAGATTACCCAGAGGGTGCAAGTCCCTTATCGGCAAGTTGGTGAAGCCGATTAGCAAGCCGCAAGGGCGTTACCTGTGAGGGTTGGTCTGAAGGAAGCGGGACTGCAAACACCTGAACTGACGAATACTCTTGAGCACGGGAGTGCGAAGAGAGTATTCGTAGTGCTGCATAAGAGGCATGGTAGCGCGGGTAAGCAAGCACATCTTTGCGATGCCCCTGGCCAACAAACGGCTCTTTATAGAAGCAGCAGGGTTAGGTGGAAGGATAAGTGTCTTACCTGGGGAGGGCTTGGGTTAGGTTCGGTACTCCTATGAACCAAGCAGTCAGCAGAAGCCATAGTAGCCGCCTGGAAACGAGCCGTAAGCACTGCGGAGGTCTCACAGGGCGGCGAAGGGCTGAACGTCAAGTTGCCCGAAATTCAATAAGGAGGTTCAAACGGTGGAGTTTGCTAGCCTTATCCCAAACTAAGGCGAGGGCATGGCTGGTGTGAAGAGCGGCTGTGTGGTGTGAGAGGCTCACCGTGGGCGAATTTGCTCACGGCAGCCTACGCGATTAGGGGCAGTATTTTTTATATTTTGGCAAAAACTGCTCATTAAACAATTGGCTGTTATTTAATGCAA
Organism: Pontibacter ummariensis; assembly: GCF_900188175.1. Lineage (GTDB taxonomy): Bacteria > Bacteroidota > Bacteroidia > Cytophagales > Hymenobacteraceae > Pontibacter > Pontibacter ummariensis. Next base: position 33,478 of record NZ_FZOQ01000019.1, read on the forward strand.
ATGTTGACTTCAGTTTCAAGTAATAAACGTAGGTAAATTTATGACTGGAAACAAAAGGCAAGAAAGTATTCCTGTACATCATTTGACTAGCTCTTCCTTTCTTGTTTTTACAATAGAAAACACGAACGACGAGACCTTTAACGGGCTTCACCGGCATGACTTTTTTGAACTGATTTGGTTTACCAAATCTGATACGAATGAAAGCGTTGAAATAGACTTCACGCCTCATCGGTTTAATGACAATGAAATCTGCCTCTTGACGCCGGGGCAGGTCTTTCAGATGGAAAAGAGCAAGCAGCAGGGTTTTGTATTGGCTTTCGCAAAAGACCTTTTCCATGAGTTGACCGGCAATCGTTCCTTTTTCACCGATGTTGGCCGCCCAATCAGTTTAGGTCAGGACTCCCTGAACGCTATTCAAAGTTTGCTTCCACTTATCATTAACGAGTACAATGGGCAAAAAAGAATAGCGCTTCTGAAGTCATACCTCCAAGCCTTTCTTTTCCATGTCCTAACCACAGTGGATGCTTTGCATGAAGCAGGCGACAGCCGACTCAATAAGTTATTTCAACTAATTGACACACACTTTCTCCAGCAGCGTGAGACAGCTTTTTATGCCGGCCACCTTAACACCAGCGCGAAATACCTTAACTCAATTCTGAAAAGAGAACGTAGTGTCACAATAAAAGAACTTGTCTCCCAGCGTTTGGTACTAGAGGCGAAACGCGAGATTTATTTTGGCGAGCTGACCCTTAAAGAAATTGCCTTTAAACTTGGGTTTAGTGACCCCGCTTATTTTTCGAGGTTCTTCAAGGTTCAAACCGGCAAAAGTGCTGAACATTTTAAAGCCTCTATTCAACGCCTCCATCTTTGAATGTGCAGTTTGTACAAGACAATCTGCACTTCATCCATTCCTGGGCGCTTATCTTATTCGCATCTTTGTATTATGGAACTGAACCTATTACTATCCTTTTTGCTGGCGTCCATGCTTTTAACCATCCTGCCGGGGCCAGATAATATTTTTGTTTTGACAGAAAGCCTGACAAAGGGTAAGCGTGACGGGCTGGCTACGGCATTTGGCCTTTCGTTAGGAGTGCTGGTACATACGGTTGCAGCAGCCACTGGTCTGTCCCTTATCATTCAGCAATCGGTGATTGCCTTCTCGGTAATTAAATACGCCGGTGCTGCTTACCTGTTTTATTTGGCATTCAAAGGATACAAAGAAACACGGCCTGGTATTACCCTTCATACGAAAGGGGAAGAACAACAGCAGAAGCTCTCTTTAGTGATTAAGAAAGGTTTTTTTATGAATGTACTGAATCCTAAAGTGGCGCTGTTTTTCATTGCATTCCTTCCACAGTTTGTCAGCAAGGATGGTTTCGCCATTACAGCCCAAATGATGGTGCTTGGTGTTGTCTTTATGGTGCAGGCAATGCTCACTTTTGGCGTCATCAGCCTATTGGCTTCAAAGCTTACGACGTATGTGAATAGTCCGAGATTCTGGCGGATTACAAAATGGAGTAAGATAGGCGTTTTATCAGTTTTGGGGCTGACGTTAGCTATCTCTAAAAAATAGTGAGAGCACCGAAAGCTGTCTAAAGTATAGTGTCCTAACGGATATGTGCAGCCGAAGCACGTGGCGTAGCAAGGGTTACGGCTGCACCGGGTTACCTATCGTCTTTTTTTATTAGTCCACAAAGGTTTCTTTTATCACACTTTTACAGGAAGCTACTTCTGAAGGGTTCAGGTTTCCTAACACTTTAACAATGCGGACTTTGTCAATAGTCCTTATCTGGTCAATTACTACCCACCCCACTTGATTATTGTGCTTCACTTTCACACGAGTAGGATAACTACGGCTCTTGGTAGTCATCGGTGCGATAACTACTGTTCTTAGGTTATGATTAATCTCATTGGGGGATATCACGACACAAGGCCTTGTTTTCTGTATTTCACTTCCTACAGTAGGGTCCAGATTCACCAGGACTATCTCATATTGGCTTATTTCCATTCGTCAAAGCTTTCATCACCAAACACATCATCCAGTAATAGCTGGTCATCACCGTTCTCGTGCATTTTCCTGAAGGCCTTGTCCCAACCCTTCCTTGGATGCTCGACTGGTTTTAAAATAATCTGACCTTTTTCCAGTATCAGCTCAACTTTATCTTTAATGTTATACCTATCCAGAATGGACTTAGTCAGCCGTAGTCCCTTGGAATTCCCTATTTGAATGATTGATACTTCCATATGATTTTTATTTAACGTAATTACAAAGTTATTACATTAACGCTCATTTACAAGACAAAGTTCGATAGATTACTATGATAGGTAACGGTTGGGCTATGGTGCGTTTATGCACTATAGCTGGTGTTGTGCTTTCGTGCTTTTTCCTTGTTCTCTAGTACTTCCATTAACCGCTGGTTTAGGTAGAGTTTTTCTTTTCCTACCTTAGTTGCCCTTAAAAAACCTTCATGCTCAAGCGCTATCAGATAATTCCCCACAGTCTTTGGTGTTCCCATGTTCGCGTCGATCAGAAACTGGCGTTTAGTATAGGGCAGTCTGAACAAGATTTCTATCAGCTCTTTTGAGTATACTTTGGGCAGTTTCTCCTTAATTTCTTCCGAAGTGGCCTCCATAACAGCCATGATCTCCCCTAGTTTTTTAAGTCCGCTGGTAGCTGTTTTTTCGATCATGTCCAGCATGTAGAGTATCCAGCCCTCCCAGTCTTCAGCTTCCGTAACGGCTCTTAGCTTCTGATAATAAGCCGCCTTATGATGGATGATATACTCACTTAAGTATAGCGCAGGCACATCCAACAATTTCTCCATTTTCAGGTAGAGTAGAAGCAGGATTCTCCCTGTACGTCCGTTGCCATCAATGAACGGGTGTATAGCCTCGAACTGGTAGTGCATTACGCCCATTTTGATGAGCGGGTCCAGGGTGCTTTCCTCATTAATGAAGCGCTCCAGGTTTGCCAGTTTCTCGCGAATTACTGCTTCCCCTGCCGGCGGCGTGTAGATCACTTCGCCCTGCGTGTTGGATAAGGTCGTGCCCGGTGTGGCTCTGGTACCCGATGTATTCTGCTTTATGCATTGCATGATCTCCACACAGAGGTTTGTTGTGATGAAAGGCCGCTCTTTAAGCTTTTCCAAGCCGTACCACAAAGCCTCTTTGTAGCTTATCACCTCTTTTGCTGCCGTAGATTCATACTTCTTTTCGGCAACCACCGATTTATAGAGATCATCATTGGTGGTGATAATGTTCTCTATTTCGGAGCTTGCCTTGGCCTCCTGCAAATGGATAGTGTCCAGGAAAAGGCTTGGGTTGGGCAGGTTGATAATAGCGCCATTCAACTGCGCTAAGGCCCTGCTTGCCTTAACGTTCTTTCGCATGACTTCCTTTGTTTCCAGGTCTATCTCCGGAGGAAGCAGGGGTAAATCATTATACGGTTTTTCTCTGTGAAATGGAGCCATAACGAGGGTAACAGTTACGCTTGTTCTAAAAACAAAGGTAAAAATAGCAATTAATTACACCTGTTGTCTGTTCATAGGTAATTATTACTCCTGTGGGTTCATTTAGTACATTGCATGAAGTACAACGGACTGGGCTTTACGGTGGCATTGCTACCGTAAAGGTGTAGTTGACAAGATTAATTTTAACAAGGGAACCAGTCGTCTGTCCTAATTAACTTCCCATTCTGAAACATTAACAGCCAATGTCCATCTGAAAGACCTTTAGACGGCGGTAGTGCTATGGCGTCAACTTCACCTATTTCATAGACATCCATCTTCTCAATGTCCTTTGCAGCATTGGGAAAACGCGTCTTTATTTCTTCCAAGGTAGTAGAGGAGTTTAGCTTCAAGTCATTGCTGTGAAGAAACAGACCCTTGCTTTTCCGAAAGTCGACACTTTGGAAATCCAAAGAATCCCCGAACTGCTCAAAATGATAACCGCTGTAATAAGCAAGTTTTGATTCTTCACTCCTGAAATCAGATGAGCAGGTTTCATCCCAATTTATTGAATTAACACTGTCTGGCTTTCCCAGTAGTCCATTAATATTTTGTACTGTAGTTGTTAAAGGAAACTTCCCGTTGATGCGGACACTCTTCCAGTCTAAATATTCAACATTTTTCCCTGTCACAACAGCTTGAGCTACAGGGTTAGAGGATTCTATAGGTAAAGCGTTTTCTTGTTGTTCGGCTTCGGTACTGTGTGTATTACAACTCAAAATTGAAACCAGTAAGATTGGTAGTAAAAGTTTGTTTTCCATGCTTTTTATTTTTGTCAACGTTACTCGTGCAGCCGAAGCCCGAAGCGAAGTGAGGGTTAAGGCTGAACTGTGTTGTAAAATAGTTTTTTTACCCTTGCCATACTTGGTAATCGACTACTCTACCTTCTGCATCAAATTTTATAATCAGACTTCCCGTGTTGATTCCATTTTTGGAATAGCCTAAATAGTATCTGAATGTAGAATTAGTTTTTGATTCTGGTTCACCAAGTAATTCGATAATCTCACTCTTACTTTTTCCAACAAGCTTATGGTTATTTCTTAAGCTATTCATCATATCCCAGCGAAGGGACCAATTAGCTTCACTATTTAAGTCTGCTGTTTTCCATTTTGTAGAGTCGAATCGTTCGTGTGGAATATTTCCTTTCATCAGAAGGACAAGTATAACTACAACTCCGACTATCAAAGCTGTAATTTTTACACTCTTATACTTCTGAAGGAAATTCATACTTTGAAATTATTTACAACGTTTTGTGCATAGTATGGGCAAGGCGTAGCCACAGCCTAAACTATGAACCGTGTTGTACTTTGTCTTTTTTCCTTCTTAGACTTGTGAAGACAGAGAGAATTAAAAGCATGGCTAAAGCCAATGATATCCCGAGCAGCCAATTATTCGTGTTGCTTAGCTCTTCTGTAGCATTGCTCAATTCATTTATTTTTGCTTTTGCCACTCCTAACTCTCGTTCTGCTACGCTTTTTTCAATGATTAAAGCTGTACCCTTTTCTTCACCATAGTCCTTAGTCAATCGTCTAAGTTCTTCTAACTCATTTTCATTGACTTCTTCTATCGGGGCTGTTCTAGAGCATATGTTAGTTGACAGTTTACCATTATCGCTGTAGGCATAGATGAGGTACTTTTTACCGACTTCAAAGGTATAGTCACAAGAGCCGTGGCTAATCTTTTCAAAAGTCCGCAACCTATACTTTGGATGATAGTTGCCTTTTAGGGGTTCAATCACCTGAATGGTGTAATAGGTATAGCTCAGCCCACTTGCCAAGTAAAGCTTATCAGGTGATGATTCCAGTACTTCGCCCACAAATACCTGATAAGCCCCTTTCCAATTCTCTTCTATGTTAGCAGAAGGTCCGATGCATTGGCATGCAAAGGACTTGCTGGCAAGCAACAAACAGATTATGGAAATGGAGAAAAATTTACTCATTTAAGATGTAGTACAACGGATTAGGCCATAAGGCGGCGCAGCTGGCTTATGGGTGTGGTTAGCACAGTGTCGTTTTTCTTCTATTTTACAAAGTAGTTGAACTGAATTGGGTGCACCTGTCCATGCAGAGTTACTTTTGCCTCGAAAGTATTAATTCCTTTCTTTGGTGCTTTGGCTCTATAAAGGTACCTAATTCCGTAATCTCCCTCTTCCTGCTTAACTGTATAGGCTTCTTCATTTTTTATACTTATAGATGCGTTTTTTATGTCAGCAGGATTCAGGTAAACAGAAGCCTCAAAAGGAGCCGACGCCGACGCAGTATCATTGTTAAAGCTTACTGATAAGTCTTCTTTTCTATAGTCATACTTGAAGACTTCCTTCTTTTCATAACCTCTATCCTCACCTTGGGCAAGCCTATAAAAGACATCCCAATTCAATGGGCTGTTTACCAGTTCCACAGATTCGCTTACCTTGTCTCTTCTTGTAAATATCAGTTTCCCGTTTTCATCTTAACCTCAACCACAGAACTGTCAGCCATCATTTCTTTTAATAATTCTTCAGAGGAGCCTTCATAGAACTCTACATTCCTGTTGGGCCTTAAAAGGTAAAACAAGAGTAGCGACAAAAAACCTACAAAGACAATCGCAATTATTACCTTCTTCATCAATTATCTATATGTGCTAACTACTGGCTAATAGGAGTACCTACTCCTACTATCTGCACTATGTATGGAAGTCCTCCTGCCTGCTCTTTTAACAGTTTTGATGCTTTTAGTACTGTTTTAGTGACTTCCTCCATAGTATCTTGCTTATTCAATATAAGAAATACTATGAAAAATCCAGCTTCTTTCACTTTATTTCAGGTACACCAGGCTTAAAGGTGAGAGTGGATTCAACCCTAACTTGTTCAAACTTCGCTTTACCACCTTCTACATAGCTCATGGACTCTATTTATTGGTCTAAATCACCTTAATATGGCAATACTAAGGATAAACTCCCATCATTGATAGTCCAATTCCTTTAATCGTAGTTACCCGTATATAAGCGGGTAATAACACGGATAAACAGGGATACCAGTCTATAAAGTATATGTTCCAGAAGCTAAACTGAATCAGTTCAGTAATTAATATAGCTTGCAACTGCTCAGAAGATGAAGCATTCAGTCCAATTCGATGATGGGAGGTAGAACAGGGTTAGAAGAGGCTCTCTACCCCTATAAAAAGGAAAAGGGCAGCGGTTAAGCTACCCTTTCTTGTTGGCAACATCCCCACGTGCTTGCCAACTTCCATGTGTGTCTTAAAGTCTCCGCTTCTTTTGTCTATGTTGGTTCATCGGTACTTTAAGCCCAGCTTTAACAAATCAGTCTTATGATACAGTTAAACTAAAAGAGGTCGCTCCACAAACTAGAGGCTACAGTACTCCTGTACTTTCGCCTGATCTCCTCCCTCAAAAGTTCTACACCTAGCCTACCTGTACACGATGTGACCACCAACAGACTTGAGGTTACGAAAGTACTCATCTTCATCATTTAGACAAAATAAAAGCAACTGCCGAAGCTATGAGCACACTTACACAAAGTTTGGGAATAATCTCGTATAGTAAGCTTCAATACAGCCTAGATAAGAAGCCAGCAAATTTTTTAAACTTCTGTTTGCACGCCTTTTTATCAATTCTGAATACATACCCCTTTTTCTAGCCGTTCCAAATGGGACTATCTGTATTATGGTCTGGTTTCTTGATCTTCTCCTGACCTGCCTTCTTCTCAATCATTGTCACCTTCCATCTTGCCATGTAGGTCTTCGACCAATACCAGAGAACAGCAGACGCTTATATGAAAGAGATGCAATCCTATCTGCTTTTATTAAGCTCAACGACAATGGGTGTAGGCTTCCTGGCTGGCCCATGTGCTCTCTTCAAATAAAGTGCTTTCCGCTTACTGTCCCGTCCGCTCTTACAGCAGGGATGATTATGATATAACAGCTTTTGAAGGGGATACTCCTTTGATTTTCTTAAAGCTTTTGCTGAAGGCGGCCAGGTCGGTGAAGTTCAGGGTGTAGGCGATCTCGCTCCAGCTTAAGCCCTGTTTCCTCAGCCCTACGCTCTCCCCTATTCTTTTCCTAAGCAGGTAGTTGTAGGGGCTGTCACCGAAGCACTGCCGAAACAGCCTATAGAACCTGAACTCGGACAGGCAGCAGGCCTCCGCCACCTGCTTCATGCTCAGGTCCGTGAAAAGACTGTCGTCCAGCACCTCCTTGCCCAGGAGTAAGCGGCGGAACAGTTCCTTTCGAGTGGACAGCCTGGAGGTCTTCAGATTGTAATAGGAGCTGATCGCCTCTCTGTTCTCCTGCACAAGGAGGGTGATAAGCTCATAAATAACCTCTATGGCAGGCCTTTCAATTTTGTGTGAGGCAGATGCGTAAACAAGGTTATTTAAAAGGCTCTGTAGCTGCTTGCCAGCCACAGCCTCCCTTAAAAACAGATCTGGCGTTAACAAATACCTGCTAATGTTATGATAGCTGTCAAGCTCATCTGGATTTAGCATCTGCAGTAACACCTCATTCACAAGCTTCACATCCACATCAACGCACACGCTCCATGTCATTGCATTTTGTATCCCAACATCGAGGGTGTCCACGGAATCGTTGACAAGAAAGTATTTTCCATCTGAAACACTATAGTGCTTTCCCTGCAGCCAATAACTCTCCTTTCCTTCTGCCGCAAACTTTAAGCCCAGTCCACGAGGTCGGACCTCATCCTCAAAAGAGGTGAAACAAGAACTCATAACCCGGTTCTCGCTTGTTGTCCGCTTCAAACTATGATAGTTTGTCGCATCCACATGTACTACCTCACAACTACTACTATAGGCTGTGGCACCCGCCCGAAAAGGAATTTGTACTCCTGTATTCATTGATACTCTAAACTGATAAGCTAAATATAAAAAGAGTTAACTACAGGCAGCATACTCTGAGGTAAAACAGCAGGATAATACAAGATAGCACTGCAGAAAGATGCCTTCCTTTGTAATGTAGAACGAAAGGAATCTGTAGCTCCATAAGCAGTACTCAATACTTTCTTGAAAAGGAGTCTTAGCGTTTGAGGCCGGTTCCTTCTGTTATATGTACTATAAAGCATTTAAAAAAGAAGATAGCAATTTCTTAGCCTGCACACTTTGCTGCCTCTTCTAGGCAAGTGTAGCCGTAGTGGTCCCTCCAGGGTTACTGTTTGTTTAAAGTGAGATGAAAATATCAGTTTCCACTGCGGCTACACCTGTTCCTTTAACCCTTAACCTATGACTTCTAAGTGTTTCTTTAAGCACAACACCAGCAAATCAATCTCTTTGAACCAGTAACTTTGCACAAAGGCAGGGAAAACCAGTTTTAAAACCAGCATTCATTTTCGAGAGCTTAAAGTTTGACTCCTTAGCCCTGACAAGAAGCACCCAAAGGCTTAACCTACTTCCTGTCCTTGGGGAACCTGAAATTAATTATTCCTTTCATACTGGCTTCAGAAGTTAACTCTGTGGGAAAGAGTTGTAGTAATTAATCAGCCTGACAGCATCTTCCCTTTTTTTCAACTTCAGCTTATTGCTCTTAGCGTAGCGTTTCATATCATCCTGGTAAGTCCCAAAGAGGTTATAAATGTCCTTGTCTTTGACTTCAACTACCTGGCTGTTGCTCTCCATACAGAGCGTTTCTTTCTTCCTGAAGCCAGACCTCTTGCTGCCTACATCCATAATGGGGGAGTAGTTTGGCTTTTCCCTTATCAATTCAATCCGCACAAGTAACTGTGCTCTTGCCCCTGAGGTGAGTATCTCGTAAAACCCAGTGTGAGTATCAGAAGGCCCCCCCAGGCTTTTACTGTTTATGAAACGGGTCTTAGGGGCTGTGTTACCCTCTTTCAGCTCGAACTGCCTGACGTAATTTCCACTCAGTACTTTTGTCCCCTCTTGTGTGGCAAGCTCAAGCACGTTGTTTTTAATGTCATACTTGATCAAAACATTGGCTAATTCGTGTCCAGAGCTGGTCAATATGGTTCCCTCACTCCAGTCGTCCCGTAAGTACACGGCTGCTTCTACAGCACCTGCTTTTTCACTGATCTCCTGAATGTTATCGTACATAACTATTCCCACCTGCTGCATTTTAGCAATATCCACTGGAGGTGTAACGAGCATGGGAGCCCCCCTTTGGGCGTGCGCCCATGCTGTGAACAGCACCGGGATGATAGTGAGCATTATTTTGATTCCTCCATTTTTCATAGTCGTGTTCACGGGTTAAAGGCTAAAAGCTTTGCAGTTGTTAAGGAAGAGAAAAAGGGAGTGTTAGGCTCCCTTTTTACTAGTATCATATTTAGTCTTTGTAATCGTCTTCTGGGAAACCAGTTCTTCTGTGACCAGATACATGATAGGTAGTACCTGGGTCATCGCTAAACTCAACCCGGAAGTAAATACTGTCTGTCTTTACTTTAGATCTGGATAAGCCGCTTCCGATGAATACCTTTCCGTCCTGGATGGTCACATTGCCATCAACTGGCTTTGCGTCCTCATCCAGCGCCGTGTTCACAGCCTCATTCACCGCAAAAGATAGTTTGCTCATGTCCAGGCCGGACCTAACCTTGTAGTTTTTAAAATTGCCCCGGTCATCGACCCATATTTGGCTCGCTGTGTTAGCTGCTGTGTTGTATGTTAAGAGAGGGGTATAGCCCACATGCTCTACGTCTTCAAACACGCCCGGGCTTGTTTCCACCTTGTAGGTCACCCACCATTCTCCTGATACAGGGTAAGTGGCTGTATATGTCACTTCAGGGTCCTCCTTCTCACAGGAGCTCAGCGCGCCCAGCAACAAGAAAAGGGAAAGACCAGGTATAAGTTTAAGTTTCATGGTGTTGTCTCTATGTGTTCTACTTATTGTTTCTGCCAGATTCTTTCTCTACCCATGATGCCATAGTCTAGCAGGTTCACTTTTAGGGTCATTTTGCCGTTACTGTCAATTTTCCCAGTACCACTCACAGTACCATAAACACTAAGAGCTGATTCTGGCAAGACAAGGTTCTCTCCGTCTGTGGTAAGGATATAAGCACCAATGGTGCTCCCTCCCCAAACGTTAGGCTGTAGGTATAAACCTGGCGCCAGCTTTTTAACAGTGACCTTGGGAGATCCGGAACTGTAAACATAGTCCCCCGAGATGTCTACGCCTTCCTGCTCAGCAGCTGACAACACCGCCACAGTTCGCGTCACCTTACTGCTGAAGCCGTCTTTGTTTGTTGCTGTGTAGGTGATATCGTACACCCCTGGGGTATGGATGTCCACTGTGCCGGCTGCTGTTACTTCTATTTCATCCCCTTCTTCTGTGGCTGTGACGCCTGCCTCGTTGTAAGCCTCTCCCACGACCAGCGACATATACTGCTCTCCCTTCATCGTAAAGTCTGGGAAGTAAGTAGTTCTTGACAGCCCTTCCGAATCAAGTTCTTTCTCGCAGCCGCAAAAGAAGAAAGCTGAGAACAATAGAAGCAGTAAACAGGAAATATTTGTTCTTTTCATAAGCAATGCTTTGTTTGAGTTATTTAACATCCCACCAAACAGGTTTCGTAATCGGTTCAGGTGTCTGTGGTGCGTTCGGGTTGCGCTGTACTTCATCCTGGGGCCACGGCAACCGGGTTGGGAAAAGCTTCCCAGACGTGATACCCTCTACAGGATAAGTAAACTCCCCCGGCTGATAAGCAGCATTTGTGGCAGCGACCTCGCTGGTTTCCGGATACCCTGTTCTGTTTCGTTCCAGGAAAGCCTCCAGGCCCTGGTAAGTGCCCGCGAAGGAAGCCCATTTCTGCACGATGATCGTCTCTAACCTGTCCTCGAATGAACCGTTTGCCGGATATGGATACAGATTCATCCTCTCGGAGCCGATCTGCTCAAAAGCAGCATCTACCCCTTTGCTGTAAAGAGCAGCCGCATCTCCTGTACCGAAGCCACGTAAAGCGGCCTCCGCCTGCAGAAAATAGCTCTCTGCCTCAGAGATGAAATACACAGGGGCTGTGGGCAGGATCAAGGCTCTTGAGACAGTAGCAGGCACCAACTGTGAGGTTGATATGCCGGATGTCCCCTGTACCATCGCCTTTTGTCCTCCGGAACCCGGCAAATATACTTTGTCCAGGCGGGGGTCATTGTTAACCTGCAGGAACGAAAAGAAAGTATTACTTGCTTTCAGGTTCTGGTTTGAGTTCAAAGCGGTAGTCTGATCCATTTCATACAGCGGGTTCCGCTTGCTGGTCGCGTCCGTAAAAATGGCCATGTCCGCAGCTTCGTCTAAGAACTCAGCCCCTGATGCATATAGTGCTTTTATGCCGGCCTCTGCCACTTGTGGGCGCGCGTAGACCTGGCGCATGTAAATCTTCAGTTTCAGGGTATTGGCAAAGCGTACCCACTGCTGCATGTCTCCGTTGAAGACTACGTCTCCCTTACCTAGCTTGGCATCCACGCCACCGCTAACCGGTAGCGCCAGCGCTTTATCGATTCTTACTACCAGGGAGTCATACACTGCTTGACCGTCACGGAAAGCAGGACTTAGGTTTTGCTTTGTCTCACCCTGCCCCGCCTCATCGAACGGAATCCGATCATAGAGGTCGACCAGCACCTGGTAGTTGTAAGCTTCCATCACGGTTGCCATCAGGTAGGCGTTCCATTCTTTAGCAGCAGCGGCCTTTTCCTTTACAAACCTGTAGTCGTTTAAGGCACCCGCATATTGCTCTGTCCACCTGTTGTTGAAGGAGGTAGGCTGGATGTTAAACTGGTCTATGCTAATATACTGGCTGGAGCCATTGTTCTGGGTGTAGTACTGGGACCAGATTCCTCCCAGTATGGCATATTCTCCACCTACGGCACTTGCAGTAGAGGTAATTGCCGCAGGCAGCACATACTCTACCGGAGCGACCACCGGGTTATTAGGATCTTCATTCACATCCAGAAACTCTTTGTCGCAGGACGAGGTGGAGAGTAGCGCAAGCGCTACCCCTATAGTTAAAAATGTCTTCTTCATAATGATGCTTATTAGTCTGGTAAGTGATTCCGGTTAAAAACCGACTTTGAGGCTGACTCCGAAGCTCCTGGTGGTAGGGCCGGAGGCAAACTCTCCGACTTCGCTTGTCAGATCGTTTCCAAATGTGGTGGACTCGGGGTCAATGATGTTGTTGTTCTCCGGAGTCCACATCAACAGGTTTCTACCCACCAGGCTGATGTTTACAGAACTGAAAGGGGTTTTTGCTATAAGAGCGGAAGGCAGGCTATAGCCAAGTACCACTTCCCTCAGCTTCACAAAGCTCCGGTCCCGCAGGTGCTCCCGCTCGACAGGAGGGTTATAGCTATCGTTCCAGTAGTTGGCAACGTTCTCCATGTCGATGGCGGTCGTATTTTCCCTCGTGATCAAGTTGCCGTTCTCATCCTGATCGATCTTTCCATCTCCGTCTGCGTCCACACCTACCACTGAGTTGGGCACGATAAAGGGCTGGCGGTCATTGTAGAGTGTGTTCGTGGTGTTACCAACAAATTGGGTCAGACGCTGCGTATAGGAGTAAAACAGGCCACCCTGCCTGTAATCAAGGCCCACCGAAAGGTTGACACCTTTGTAATCGAAGGTATTGTACAAGCCCATCAGGTATTTGGCCTGTGCATTGCCCAGGATCTCTTTCTGCGTCGTCTGCAATGGGAAACCAGTGGACTCATTCACAATGATATGCCCTTCAGCATCCTTCAGGTAACCCGGCCCTTTAAATACGCCAAGCGGTTGGCCTTCAATAGCCACGAAGTCCGTGTCATAGTTATCCGAGAGTAGCACTTGCTCCAGCCCATCTCGCAGCTTTAACACTTTGTTGCGGTTATTGGAGAAGGTATAGCGCACATCCCAGCGGAAGTCATTGGTTTGCAACGGGGTAGCACTTAGCAACAGCTCCAGGCCCTTGTTCTCCACCTTTCCGATGTTCATTACCTGAGTGGTGTAGCCTGAAGAGGCGGCAATAGGCACTTCCAGAATCTGATCTGTCGTGGTTCGGTTATAGTAAGCCACATCCACATTGATGCGGTTTCTTAAAAAGCTTAAACTCGCCCCGACCTCATATTCGGAAGTGATCTCCGGCTGAAGTAAGCCGTTGCCGATCTTGTTGTCTAACTCATATGCGTTTCTGCCGTCGATCGGGAACAGAATGTTACCGAAGCCTAAGCCAATATCACCCGGTATAAGCACAGAACTAATACTATAGGGCTCTGCATCGTTGCCTGTCTGCCCCCATGCCGCTCTCAGCTTACCATAGGAGAGGACGCTTGGTAGGAATTCCGGGAATACCTCAGAAAACACAAAGCTGGTGTTGACCCCTGGATAGAAGAACGAGTTGTTGTTCTTAGGCAAGGTGGAGGACCAGTCATTGCGGGCGTTCAGGCTTAAGAACAGGTAGTCTCTGTAAGAGAACTCTGCCTGCGCATAGGCTCCGTACAGCCTTCTGAGGGACTCTGTGGTAGACACGGTGGCAGGGTCCGAGGAGTTAGACAGGTTGTAATAGCCTGGTATGCTCAGGTTTGTTATGTAGGCAAAGTTCTCCTTGCTGTACCGCTCGTTCACGTTATACCCCAGGATGCCGTTTAAGTGCAGGTCTTCCGTTAAGTCGTTATTCGAGGAAAGGATAAAGTCTGCATTCAGCTCGCGCGCAAACCTTGTTCGTTCGTTTACGCGACCGGGGGAATTGGTACCACCACCTGCTAACACGGGGCTGTCTTCTGCCAGGGTATAGGCAGCGATCCAGTCTTTCAGCTGCCCGTTCGAGATGTCACCGCCTCCGCGCGCCGTTGCCGTCAGCCAGTCCCTCAGTTTGTAATTGATACTAACGTTACCGTAGATGCGGTTTTCCTCATAATCGTTGCCGTTCGCTGAAAGTACATAGTAAGGGTTCTGTGCATATCCTGTAAAGAAGTTATCTAGGTTATTAAACTTATTATGTATGTCCTTAAAATCCACGATGCTTATGTCCCTGGGAATCTGGATCAGTTCCTGGAACAGAGTGGCACCGCCGCCGTCCCCCTGCCCAGTGGTAACAACCGATGCATCCTTGCGGGCAAAGTTTATGCTTGAAGAAGCGGACAGTCTCTTCCCCTGTGTTGACCCCCTGAAGGAGAGGGTGTTTCGTTTGTAGGAGTCCGCATCAGTGGGAACAATACCGTCTTCAGTGGCATTGCCGTACGATAGGTAATAGGAAGACTTTTCGGTGCCCCCGCTGATAGCCAAGGTATTCAGGAAAGACGTACCTGTCTCGTAGAAGTCTCTCAGGTTACTCTCCTGTGCTTTAAAAAGCTTCAGCTGCTGGGAGTTGTCCACCACGTTGCCCCACAGGTGCTCTTTGCCATGCAGTTTGGGCCCCCAGCTACCGTTCTCGTTGGTCAGGAACTCGCCGCTCCAACCCTGTCCAAAGGTGTTCTGCAGCTGTGGCAGGAACGCAGGCGCAGAAACAGTAGCAGAAGTTGTGAAATCAACGCTCAACTTCTCTCCGACTTTTCCCTTTTTCGTGGTAATTAGAATGACACCGTTTGCAGCCCTCGATCCATATAGGGACGTAGCCGAAGCCCCCTTCAGGATAGAGATAGAGGCGATATCATCGGGGTTAATGTCGTTTGCGCGGTTACCAAAGTCCTGTGTTCGGTCCACCGATCCTTCCTTACCAGCCTGGAAGTTCCCGGCACCGTTGTCAATCGGCACACCGTCCACCACATAGAGGGGGTTGTTGTTACCGCCAATAGACGAGTAACCCCGCAGGATTACTTTCGTGGAGGCACCCGGCGCGCCCGAGGCGGTGGAAATGTTCACGCCGGCCACTTTTCCCTGTAGGGCGTTCATCGGGCTGGAAGCCCTGGCTTTCGTGATTTCCGCTGCCTGTACTGTGCTTGCGGCATAGCCAAGAGACTTCTCCTCCCTTTCCACGCCCAGAGCAGTAACAATCACTTCCTGAAGCTGCTTGGTGTCCGATCCTAAAGCCACATCGACCGTGGAAGCCTCCCCCACCACTTTCTCAACGCTAGCGTACCCAATAAACCGGAATTGCAGCGTTGCCCCGGTTGCAGGAATGTTGATTGTATAACTTCCGTCACCGTCTGTAGCTGTTCCTATGGTAGTTCCTTTTACCACCACACTTACTCCGGGTAAGGGTTGGCCTGTTTCCGCCTCCGTCACCCTTCCTGAAACAGCCCGGTTCTGTGCCCAGGCCTGGCTGATAAGCGCCAGGAACAGAACCAGGTTCAATAAAATAGTTTTTCTCATAGAACTAGTTTAGGATAAATAATTATTGATTAATTGGTAATTACATGCTGCTTCGGCATCGAAACACCGATTTAGGGACAGTCAGACAGGGCTTTGTGCATGGACGATTCCCACTTCCATGAAACTAAAGGAGAAGGAACGCTGACCTTAAAAGATGGGATAAACACCCCGCAGTGAGGCTGAGAGAACTACTACTTAAATATTATCTACTTTATTTACCACGTTAATTTTCTAACCAATTTAACTCTGTGGCTCAGCTGTTCACTGCGGAGGTGTTATTCCATTTTATTTTATGTCGTGTTTGGATCGTGAAGCCCGGTAAAGCCAATCGCTTTTCCGCTCTATTTACACCTGCAAAGAAACCGGTCTTTTTTAGAGGAATCTTGTACAATCCTGCCTATTATAATATCCAGCTAAAATTGTAAGGTGTCCTGATATGAAGAGGTGCCTGGCCAGGACGGCCACACATGTTACAGCAGAGGGTGTATCTTGCTAAATCAAGTTTAGTCCAATAATGGCTAGTAGATAAAAACGCATTCTTCATCTAGGAAAAATACCTGTCCCTATAAATGGTTTTGTGGCTTCCGGAAATATAGGGTAATTCACAAACTGCCTCTTTCTGTTAAACGATCAGGACGCTTTAAGTAGCCTGTCCTACTTTCTTGTAAAGACTGACGCTTGCCTGTCAAGAGCCATCAGAGCTTAACTAGCAAACAGGAGCACGGGCAATCTATCAAAAGGACTGAACCCGCATCAGGGCCCCAATATTGGCAAGCGCTTCTACAATACCTGAAGCAGGCACAGAAACAAGGCCAGGGTAGCGTAAAGGCGCCGGGGTTGTTTAGAAAAGCCTGTTTTTAATATCGGAGCCAGGGGGTTCCCAGGAGGAAGTATCGGTGAGCTTAAACTGAAAACAGGTTCTCTCCAATAGGGAGGCACCGCTACATGCTTGTAATTATATGGAGGATAAAGTGAGACAGAACAAAACAACTTCCGGGAACTCCCTTTACAGCGGAAACTGTGAGATTCTGCATGTGAACGACAACAACTGCAACATACTCGAAAAGATTAAGAGCGAAAACTGCATTATGAGCACCCTCTCTACCTCACTCGAGTCTGAGTTGCGCCCAAAGGGGCTTGCGCTCAAGTTCACTGCCGAGGGCTTAGAAACCTACTGGTTTCAAAAGAAACACTTCCATGTCTCCAGCGGAAAGTACCTTCTGGTCAATGAGACCATTCCTGCCATGGATGTGGTCATCAAAGGGGTGCCTACCTGGGGTATGTGCGTTGATATTGACATGCAACTTGTAAACGATGCCCTGTACCAGTTGCTATACCCCGACGATCTGGACGGGTATAACAGCATAAGCCGTTTCTTGCTCTCGCCCGAGCTATTCGTGCGGGAAGCTGTCGCGGGTGCTCAGCTCAAAAGCCTCTTAAATAAGTTTATCTCCATCTCTGTCTCAAAGGAGTACAAGGCACCAGGGCTGGAGCTAATTTACGAGCTCATAACATTGCTTATACAGGAGAACAGAGAAATGGTCAGCTCCTATTATAGCCTTCAGACGTCAAAGTTATCTACCCGTCAGGAGCTGTTCCGCCGCTTACTCCTGGGCAAGGAGGTACTGGATGACAGCCTTTTCACGGACCTGAGCATGAAGCAGGTGGCGGAGGCCTGCTGCCTGTCCGAGTTCAGGTTTTACAGGTTATTCAAGCAGTGCTTTGGCCATAGCCCCTACAACTACCTGTTTAAGAAAAGAATCGAGAAGAGCATGGAAATGAAGAAGCAGGGCTTAAGCTGGAGCGAGATCGCCTACACCCTAAACTTCACCGACCTGGCCGCCTTCAGCAAAAGCTTTAAGAAAATCAAAGGACTTCCCCCCTCAAGGTACCCGCTTTAACCCTTGACACTCCATGTGGAAGAGAGAGAAGGTTGTGCGCTTGCCGTCGCATGAGACGCTGGCTCCGCCATGCAAGAAAGGACAGCAAGCGCACTACCCATCACAAAAGGCAAGATTATGAACACAGAAAAAATCATATCCGCATAAAACCTTTTTCGCCCGAACCTGTCTTTTTTAGTTACAATTTATCAACTAACCTTCTTGCTCCTATCTCTACTGGCCACCTGCCCTGTTTAACTCCTCCAGGTGGGACTTTCGGCTTTTCATTTTAAAGTCCTGGCCACGCTGGAAATTGTACCGGAGGTCTATTTTGATGCTTCTGGCCATAAAGTAGTTCACAAATGAAAAAGTGTTGCCATGGTAACTGGCATCTCCCTGGATCTCTCTTGTCCTAAAGATGTCTGTACCGCCCAGGGTCACATCCAGTTTCTCATTCAAAAAGGATCTCTTCAGCCCCGCGTCCAGCCACCATTGTGCTTTAAAACGATAAATACCATAGGTGGAAGGAGAACTGTAGTTAGCCGAGGCTTGTAAGGAAAGCCCCAGTGGGAGTAACACATGATGGGATGACTGCGCCGTAAATATAAACTGCTGGTTCTCGATCACTTTGTCTTTCAAAAGAAGTCTGTTATTTTGATGACCTGCCACTATGTTGTTGCTCACCTCCCAGCTTGGAAAAATTTTAACAGGGGCTATCAGGGTAGCGCTAAAGTTTTCTGCTTTGTCTATGTTTCGCTCTTTATATACAGTCGTATTATCCTCTGAGCGCTGCTCCGGTACTTCCGCAAAGAAGTCCTTTGTCTGCGCGTAACCCAGCATTAGGCTATAGGTGCTGTTTAAGGTTTGTGTAACCTGAAAGGAGTTGGTGTATTGTGGTCTCAGGTCAGGATTTCCCTCTGCCCAGCTATAGGGATCCAAATAAAAGATGAACGGGTTAAGCGCGCGGTAGTTGGGCCGATCCACTCTCCGACTGTAATTATAGGTTACCTGGTAGTGCTCACTGACCTTTTGTGTCAGAAAGAAGCTGGGGAACAAGTCAAAGTATCTTTTTTTGATGGCTTCACCTTCTCCTACAGGCTTCCCTTTTCCGGAAGTTTGCTCACCACGCAGCCCTGCCTGCAGGGTCCACTTCTCCCCTATCCCAACGTTAAAGTTGACATAGCCTGCGAAGATGCGCTCTGTGTAGCGGTAATGGTTGCTCCTTTCTTTATCCAGTTGCTCTCTTTCATTAGTTACGATATAAAAGTCCAGCTCATTACCCGATACTACATGGCTTGCTTTAACGCCCAGCTCCAGCTTCCCTTTCGCCAATAACCGTCTCTCAAAATCCACCTTTGCAGAGTAAATGTCATAATAGCCCGGATTGTGCGTTCTTAGCAGTTCTTCTGCTTTAGCATCGCTACCCATATCAACATAACGGTTCTCGTACCGGGCATCTGTCCCGTTGCTCAGCTTTATGTAGTCTACGTTCGCGCTCAGGTTAGTCCCTAGTGAATCAAGTAAGCCGCTATAGTGCAGGTTGAAAGCTCCGCTAGTGTGCTTCACATCATTAAAGTTGCCCGCCTTTACAAAAACGTGCTCACCTTTCTGCTCATCGTCTAAATAGGAATCCGAAAGAAATTGGCGGTCTGTATCGCTATAGCTGAGGCTGGCGCTGGCGCCAAGACTGTGCCGTTCGTTCAGCTCATAATCGGTACCCAAACGCAACATTGGCGTCTGCATTGTCATTTTTTCGTTCCGCAGCTGGTGAAAACGGGCGTTCGCTCCATTTTCATGGAATTCCCGGATCATCACGCCTTCCCGCAAGCGCGGCCGCTCCGCCATATCGGCACTCATGTAGGAGTTCCAGCCGCCCTTTTTATAGTTCAGGTTGGCACCCACCGAATAGCCAGAAGCCTTATTGTACTGGTAGCCCGCATACACGCTGCCGTTCATTCCCAGGCTGGTGTTTTGTTTGAGCCTTATGTTAATAAGGCCGGAGCTTCCGGCTGCCTCATACTTTGCCGAAGGGTTTGTAATAACCTCTATGCTTTTAACGTTTTCAGCTGACATGGCCTCCAGCATGCTTTGAAGCTCCTTGCCTGTCAGGTAAGAGGGCCTGCCGTCGATCATGACCCTTACGCCTGCCTTCCCGTTTAGCTGAATATTTCCTTCCTGGTCCAGCCAAACGCCCGGGGATCTTTCCAGCACTTCATAGGCCGTACTCCCGGCAGCCAGAGCTGTCCCCTCCACACTCACCACTATTTTGTCAGCTTCAACCATCACGCTCGGCCGGAGCGCTTTTATTGTTACCTCGCCCAGTTCAGTTGCATTTAGTGCCAGCGCAAGGGGCCCTACACTCACTTCCTTACTGTCTGCAGTTACTTCTACGGGTACTGTCTGCTGCCGGTATCCCAGGAAACTTACCTGCAGTATGTACTCCCCCAGGCCTACGTTGTTCAAAGCAAAACGGCCTTCATTGTCTGTCATGGTCCCCTTCACCTGCCTGCCCGTACCAGGATGCACAAGGACGACAGTAGCAAAAGCTATTGGTTCCCTGGTGTCTGCATCAAGCACGTTTCCTTTTACAAGAGCACTCCCTTCCAGGGAGCTGCCTGTGGATGGTTGCTGATAGGCGAAAGCAAGGTTGCCAGACGGTTGCAAAAAGAACGGGCCACAACAAGCCAATAAAAGCACAAGCACACTTTTTCTCATATAAAGCTGAGGAACTACAGGTTAAGTTAAACAGTGTCGGGTATGTAATGACGGTATCTTCCGTATGACCTTATTCCATCTCAAGTCCTATTCATGGCACAGCCGTTTAGTGCCATGAGCTCTAAACCCTGTGGAGCAGGCACTCTGCAGATATAGCTCATGCGGCCTGCCTTGACTGTGTATGACCGAGCTTGCCGCTGCTACCGGGAAGCGCCCGCTTTACATAGACTCAAAGTAACTACTCTGCCCCTATTGGTTACTTGTAAAATACTGCCTTTTTACTAGCCGCTGGGGGATTGGTACCAGCTCTAAGCCTAGCGCAATTCCTAAGCTTACCCACATTTGCAGAATCTGTACTGCCTTGTTTGGTCACTTGTAAATTCCTGCCTTTTTTAGTTTCCCTCTGGCTTTAAAGCGCAATGCTCGCTTTTTTGCACTTACAATTTAATCCATCACTCACGCGATAAATGAAACTAAGCTACGCACTCCTCTTCCTGTTTTGTGTGTTTTCTGCCTTCAAAGCTGAGGCACAAGACCTGAAACGACGGGCCTATCTAGGCCTCCATGCAACCTCGTTACCCGACTCTTTGGCTAAAAGGCATGGGCTTAGCAATGGCTTACTTGTGGCAGGCGTTGCGCCAAAGTCTACTGCTGAAACAATGGGAATCAGGAAAGGAGATGTTCTACTGTCCATAAACAAAAGGCAACTAAACAAAACAAGCGATCTCACAGAGCTTGCGAAGACACTTTATCCAGGCCAGGCACTGGCAACACAACTAGTTCAGAATGGCAAGAGAAACAGCATCAAGGGCACTGCTATTGCCAGGCCGCTGGAGGTAGCCCCCAACACAGAGGTTGTCTTTAGCCAGGTCCCTTTCCAGGATGGGCTGTTGCGGACCATAACCTATAAGCCTAGAAAAGAAGGGAAGCATCCGGCGATCCTGTTTATTCCTGGATTCCCCTGCCGCTCTATTGATGATTATGGCAGTTCTTCTTACAGTCAACTTGTGAAGGGCTGGAGTGAGTTGGGATACATCGTGATGCTGGTAGAGAAGCCAGGCCTGGGAGACAATGTGAATACACCAGACTGCTTACAAATCGATCTTTACGCTGAGATAGAGGCTTTCGAACAGGGGCTTAAGGGGCTGCAGAACCTCCCTGAGGTAGACAAAGAGAACGTGTTTATCTTCGGGCACTCCATGGGAGGAATCATCGCCCCTGTGCTCACTCAAAAGTATCAGCTGAAAGGCGTGATGGTATACGGCAGCCCATACCGCCCCTGGTTTGAGTTCGCAGCTGACATGTTCCGCTTCCAGAAACCGGTTACAGGCACAGACTACGTCGCACATGAGGAAACAATGAGGCACCTACACCACGTCCTGTATCGCTTTTTTGTGCTAGGGCAGCACCCTGATACCATCGCTACCGCTGACCCTGCTTATAAGAAAATTCTTCAGGAGGAGTTCCAGCATACCGGTGGCGATATGTTTTGGTCACGAGACTACCGCTACTGGCAGGAAATTGACGAACTCAACCTCACGAAGGCATGGGCGGAGACCGATGAAGCTGTGCTATCTATTTGGGGCGAGTACGATTTTGAAGTTGTCCATGCGGAAGATCACAAACGCATCGTAGAGGTTGTAAACCACTATCATCCAGGTAACGCCACTTTTTTAACTATGCCAAAAACAAACCATTCTTTAATAGAGGTTTCGGGTATGGCAGAAGGTGTTAAACAAATGAGCAAACGTGACTTACAGTACAATAAATCTCACTTCAACACCAAAATTGTGACAGACACAGATCAGTGGATGCGTGCCGTCATGACGACGAAGTGACCATTACGTTTGGCATGGCTTTCTCTCCCTACAGTTGATGCCTAAACCTCATAGCCGCCATATGGTGGAGTTGACACAGGACTTGTTCCTACCTCTGCGTACCTTTACCCTAACCACCCTTAACCGAACCTGCGCTGGTAGCAGGCTTACTTTAGCACTGGATTAGGCCTACTTACAAAATGGTGGCAAGGAAAAACACCAACTATGAGGGAGAAAGGGATGAAAGAGGCTTAAACAGTGCCTGAGTGCATTTTCAGGAAGACGACCATGCCAAGCACCTTAGAGGAACGCTCAAAAGTGAAAAGAGGTCTGCAGGGGACGACTTAGCTGCCAAACTCAAAGGCCTTGGCAGTCAGGTTAAAGTTTTTAAATCTTTTTCCAAAACTATCATGTGCTTACACTGGATTCCGTTCTCAAAAATTAGCTCATCGTAGTGCTTGAGGAAGAAGTCCTTTTCTACACTTTTGATCTCAAACCCTTCTTTTTGATACAGAGCAAGTTGCCCAATACTTGAATTGCCGGTTCCTATTCTTAAGTTTTTATATCCGCTTTCCCGACTGATTGTAGCTGCATGTTTAAGCAAGGCCTTGCCAATCCCCTTTCCCTGGTCCGTTTCTTTTATGGCAATGTTTTTAATTTCAATAGTGGAAGAATCAACTTCCTTCAATACCATTACGCCTATTAGCTCAGAATTTACCTTAGCTATATAACAAGCTCCTGATTCCAAATATGCATTGATATGTGCTTTAGAGGGGTCAGCCAGTTCAAGTAAATCAAATGGGGTTTGTTGGCTGTCAGTTAGAGGTTCTATTTGTAGCGATAACTCTGCCAAGGGGTCAACTTTATTTTGGTACTGTGTCCTTTAAAATCCTGACTAACGTTTATTATTCAGGCCGTTGCAAAGCCTATTTCTTCAGGTCTAAGGTCCAATTTAACTATGTTTTTCCTTATCCGCTGTACCAGCTGAAGCTTTCTTTTTCACCGAGGAACAGGTACTGGGTGGGCGGGTTGTAGGGAACACGGTAAGTGAGCATGTGCCAGATGATCACCGCCAGCTTGCGAGCCGTGACACTCACGGCTGCCAGCCTTCCCTTACGGAAAGCCAACCTTTTGAGGAAGTCCGACAGGTGCGTCTCCTTTAGGTTGCCGATGACATTGGCCGCGTTCCGCAGGGCGATCTTAAAGTGGTTGCTGCCCTTCGGAGTATGGGAGCTGAGTACTCTGCCGCCGCTCACCTTCGTATTGGGGCAGTTGTGAGATGGATTATGTTCGATACCTGCCCCTGCGTTGCCAGACATTCATCTTCTCTTGTCTACAGTTTGCTTACACCCCCTTAGGCTTTACAATCACAGCCTCATTCTTTCAGAAGCTGACGGAGTCTGCATGTGCATTATAATGCGCTATCTATTGGTTTTTAGACAAAGATTAGTTTTTTTACCTAAAAAGGGCAGTATAATGCACCAACAACTAGGAGAAGTGGTTAAAGAGCGAAGGAGCTCACTGCATCTGACGCAAGAAGACTTGGCTGACATGGCCGGCGTAGCGGTACGTACGCTAAAAGCTATTGAGGTTGGAAAGGGCAATCCTTCTCTCAGCACCCTGCAGAAGCTCGCGGAGGTGCTGGGAATGGAGATACGGTTAGAAATCAAAAAGCTGAACAAGTAAAACTATGAGGACGGCAGAGGTGTTCCGAAACAGGGCGCTAGCAGGTTTACTAACAGAGGTAAGCCCAAAGGAATATGTTTTCCGCTACGAAGACGCTGACTTATCGCTACTAGCTATAAGCCTGACCCTTCCGAAAACGCAACAAGAGTACCGGAGCCCTTACTTGTTCCCTTTCTTTTTCAATATCCTTGCGGAAGGAGTTAACCGAAACCTACAGAGCCGGCAGTTACGGATTGATGAACACGATTATTTTGGTCTTCTGGTCGCAACAGCACAGTATGACACCATCGGGGCCGTTACACTCAAACCAAAACAAGAGAGAAACGCATGAGCCTACCGGAGATCAACCGTTGCCCGGGCACATTAACCCCGGGCTACCATTCTTATAGTCCTGCCTGCGGAGGGTTTTTGATGGCAAGAAAGCAGGCCATATCCTCCCCTATCTGCCTGCGCAGGAAAGCGAGGAGGACGCTGCCAGGTTCATGGAGAACCGGAAGCGGATATCTATCTCCGGGGTACAGGAAGAGCTTTCACTGCTACTGGAAAAAAATCAACTGCGCCTTACGGTCGCGGGCAAACAGGGACAGTATTTACTCAAGCCCATTCCAAGGGACGTAAAGCGGCCGGACCAGGTATCGGCTAATGAGCACTTGACAATGCAGGTGGCGCACCAGGTGTATAAGATACAATTGGCTGGAAATGCCCTTATCCTCTTTCAAAACGGCGAACCGGCCTACATTACCAAGCGCTTCGACCATAAGCTTGACGGCACCAAACATAGCCAGGAGGACTTTGCCTCACTAGCTGGGAGAACCAGCTATACCGCCGGCAGAGGCTTCAAGTATGAAGGCAGCTATGAAGATGTCGCCCTCATCATCAAAGAAACAGTGCCGGTCTACCAGGTGGAACTCGAAAAGCTGTTTACGTTAGTTCTGTTTAATTACCTTTTTCCCAATGGGGATACTCTCCTTAAGAACTTCTCCTTTATAGATACCTCCTATGGTGACTATGTCCTTAGCCCGGCCTACGATCTCATCTGTACGCGCCTGCACGTAGAGGATACCAACTTTGCCCTTAAGGACGGTCTTTTCTATGATGAGCACGAGACGGAAAGCTTTAAGGCGAGCAGCTTCTGCGCTTATAATGACTTCTACGCCTTTGCACTGAGAATAGGCATCAAGGAGACACGAGCAGTAAGAATACTCCATGCCTTCCAACAAGACTATCCGGCTGCTCATGACTTAAATGACCGCTCCTTCTTGAGAGACGAGGTGAAGGAGGAGTACAGAAAGTATTATATGCAGCGACTGGAAGTGCTTAACTACTCCATGACAGGAAAGCTACCACAGGAGCGTAAACTTTGAACGTAAGAAGCTGTTCCTGCCTTGCTTGAAAGATACAAGTAAACATCGAGGGGCTGAAGAAGTATCTGGAGCGGTCCCTATCCACTTTCACTACTTTCATTACATTCATTAACCTCACGCGACTACTATAGTAATTACCTTCGTGAAACGCATGAAACACATTACAGGCATGGAGGTCATATACTCCATTAGTCTCATGTCATTCATTAACCTAAGGAAACAGCCTGTTTTACCCTCCGGACGTTCCGTATGCTTACCCATACCTGGTTGTGCAAATCTTGCTCGGTATGTGTGTCGTTTGTTTTTCTTATGACACCTCTCCCTTTTACTAAGCAACACCTACTACTGGTAAGCTCTGCACAGGAGACGGTCCGACAGGGCAGTTTTCCCAAGCCCATGCTTCAGCCTCCCCTGTCCCTGCTTGTTATTTACCCCACAACCTTGAGCTGGCCGAAGGGTCTGTTCCCTTTGACAAGCCCTGTTGCTCCCTCGAAAACAAGGCCACGCCTAATGTTGATTGCTCCTCCCCTTCCCTTTCGACCGTATCTGCCATGTCCATAAGACAGTACAGGTAGCAGCTACGTAATTCTTCATTAGCCAGGCTCTCGATTCCCTTTTAAGAAACCATGCCCGGAATTCCTACCCCGAAGCATAAGTGAAAGAAGTCAATAGAAAAGGGAGTTGACTCACTAATGATCCTCATAAACCTCATCACATCCGTTATACTCATGACCCAGATGAATTTCATGGCCGGCATTATGTTAATGAGCCTCATGATCCTAACGACTCTATTGTGTTTGATGAACACCATGAACATCGTGAAGTCAATGTCCGTCGTGACGACAACTATCCTAATGAAATCAATCAATACCATGAAAAGAATGATTATAACGAGCTCCATCAGGGTAATGAAGGCGTACTTGGGGTTGAAGACCCGCTGTCCACAAGTAAACTGTTAAGGCTATACCATAGCTTATTTGTGTGTCTTTCCTACAACACTAGTCTTTCAATGGGATCCGGATCAGAACAAAAAGCGAAAGCGTGAAGCTCATATTGCATGCTGGTATCAAGAGGGATTAAGCGGCGCTTTTTACGCGGCTACTACGATGCCTCTCTCCTTCCGTTGTACACCGCTTTAAAGCCCTGTTATGGCACTGTTCTGGTTCGATCGTAGCAGCCTAAGCAAACCACAAAAACAGCGCTTGGCAACCCAGGATTGGCCACTTCCCCTATTACGATATATGATCAAGGGTTTTCCTCATAACTGGCACTGTGGAGATGCTTGGCAAGAACTTACAATAGCTTTTCCATCCTCCATACACTTTAAAACGGTTCCATTAACTTCATTGCCTTCATTAACCTATTTAAATGCATTACCTTCATACCCAACATTAAACACATTATACTACCAGGCTTTCATGAGGTTAATGACAGGGGCGACTAAAAAAGAAGGCCCATGTCAACGCTCTGTGTTTTCTTTAGTTAGCATGCAAAAAGATGGCTTAGAACCTTGAAAGGCTCTTTCGTTCAGTTTATGCTTCCGGATAGGAGAAGAGAACCTTCACAGTTGCCCCTCGATCCTCAGTAGAGGAACTGGGTTGAATCTCCCCGAAAGGTTTTAGGGACCGGGTATGTACCTGCGCGCTCAGAGTGGCGAGAGTGTAACAAATCTTCTTGACACGAATTAGCCTCACTAGGTTAACAAGGTTAATTAACGTAGTGAGGCTAATTCAACAAATGGCACTTATGCCTAATCCTTACTCTTCTTTCCGGCGCTTGGCAGCGCCCTCTTTCCTGTAATCCCAGGGCCTTTTCAGGGCCTTCAACTTCTTGCGCTCTTTTACCGGTAGGGGTGTAGTGGTCGAAGTCCTATCCTTCAGATAATCCTCTAGCGCGTTCTCTAATATTTCACGCAGCGATGTCCTGTCCCAATACTCCACGCGTTTGGCCTTTAAGTAAAGATCAGCCCTGAGGATGGTCGAAAAGGGTAGGAGCACGTCTGCCGCGTTTAGGTAGTCATCTTCACTTATCCCACTGGCGTCACTTTGTGCTTTTGGCGCGGGGGCTTCTGCCGGCACCTCTGCCTTCACTTCAGGTTCTGCCTTAACCTCTGGCTCGGCTTTTACTTTGTCCTTCGAGTAAATCAGCTCGCTAAGGGACTTGCCTGTTCCTGTTTTAAGTCCAGACGTTAAGTTCAGTTTCTCTTTTTTTGCCATGGTTGCCTCTGTTTACACTTGTTTGTTATTCATTAGAGGAATTAGGTTAATGATAGGGGCGTAGTTCATTAACCTAATTATTTAAATTAATGTAACGATCAGGTTCTTTCCAAGACTTCCTCGGTAAGTTTTTTGTAATCTGTAGCACCATTTGCACTTGGCTCATAGGAAAAGATATCCTGTGCCTGCACAATCGCCACGTTTAGGGCGGTGTTTTCCCTGATCGTAGTGTCCAACAGCTTGCTGCCCAGCTCAACGCTCAGGTGGCTGTACACATCCCGATCAATTATCTTGTTACTAGACTTATTAAACCGAGTCAGGAATGCCCCCACAAACTCAAGTCCCTCATTGAACTGGCTGATAGTGGCTGCCGACTCCAGGATCGTCTTGACCCCCTGAATGGAGAAGAAGTCTGCTTGAAGGGGGATAAGGTAGTAGTTGGTAAAAAGCAGGGCGTTGATCGTCAGTACGCCTAAGGCGGGAGGGGTGTCGATGACGATGTAATCGTAAGCATGCACCTGGGGCAAGTCCAGCCTTTTTTTAAGGACAAACTCAGAGAACTTCTCCTTGGCGATCTGGATCTCGAACTGGTTGAGCTCAAAGCTGGCCCCGATCATGTCTATACCGATTGAGGTTTTCAACAAGGCCTGGTCAAAGGATGCCTCCCCAACCAGAACATGGCCTATAGTAAACTCTAGCTCTTCCCTGTGCAGAGCCAGGGTCAGGTTAGCCTGCGAATCCAGGTCGATAAGCAGGACTTTGTTGCCCAGGTCCCTTAAGGCCCCGGCGATGTTAAGGGCCGATGTGCTTTTTGCTACCCCGCCTTTGTGATTGACTAAAGAGATGATTTTTGCCATAGTGGTACAATGATACTGATTAGTTTAATCAGCACAAATAGGCTAATTATTATTATTAGGTTAATGAATGTCATGATGTAATAGTAAACAGCTGATTGTCTGCTGCCTACCTAAGGGATCTTATAGGGCTAACTTCCCCTGCTCTGAGGACTCCTTAGCAGCCCACTTCAACAGGTGCCCGAAATGCTTTTTTAACAGCGTCATGGACCAGGCACCTGCCGTGACAGGGGGTTGCCGCCTTTCATGAAGTTTGTTGGTAACAATATCCAAGTTCAGCTGCTTCATCACCGGCCATAGCTCCTCCTGTGGGACTTTATCCACAACCTCACTAGCCTGTTCCGGGCTAAGGCCATAGGTAAGCGTAAGCCGGTTGTATGCGGTCTCTTTCTTACCTTCATATTTGGGTAAGAGCTTCCCGGATTCGGCAGGGGAGAGCTGCGCCCCCTCTGAAATCTTCTTCCTGGAGTTTGCTGACTTGATGTCGGTGAAGCGTACACCAATCACTTTCTTGCCGGATTTGAGCAACTCCATGTTAAAGGTAAGGGGGTTACCTGCTTCAGCTGACACCTCCTTCACTTCTGCTACCGCCGGCTCCAGTACGTACCGTTTGAAATCGTTCCACTGCGTGTACTTATCCGGCTTACCTTCTTCCTGCTTCACCAGGATCGTCTTCAGGTTATCAATGGAGTCTTCGTACCTGGTAAGCGACTCATAGCTCCGCAGCAGCCAGTACAGCTTATAGGAATGTCCGGACTTAAGCTTAAGCAGGATTTCCAGCTCGCCGAGTGTAAACCCTTTCTTTAACTGTATCAGGTAAGGCTGAATCTTCCGTCCCCACTCCCCACGGATCAGGTTCTGCCCAACCTTCATCTCCATGTTATCGAACAAACCGCAGCTGTCATAGTCATAAGGGCCTGCATCAACTTTAAGAAGATTGATTCTCCGCTTATCCAGGCTTTTGACAGCCTCGTGGAGCAGCTTGTACATCTTCCCAGACCCTCCAGTGCCTATAACGTCGCTTATCTTAATATTAACTTCCCCAAGCTTTTGGGCATCTTTGGGGATTGTCTCAAGGAGCTTTGTAAAGACCTTAGCCTCTAAATGGGTGAAGGCTAAGTCAGAGCGCACCAGGTTGTTATGCTGGGCTACTGTCAGAATGTTATCAACCTTCTTTAGTCTTTTCATTCCATTTATATATCTTGATGGGTAAATATATAAAATAAAAACAGAATAAAGAGAGAAGGTGCTCTTTATTCTGTTTTTTTCGTATCGTACTTTTCTCTGTATCATTCGTACCTTTCTCTGCCTGAGACGTACTTTTCTCTGTTTACAAACGTACTTTTCTCTGCATAGACACGTACTTTTCTCTGTATATAACCGTACTTTCCTCTGTTTTACCTACTGTACTCTACTTTGTATCAAGTACTTACAGCGCCTTGAATTAATAGAATAATAGAATAAAAAGAAAGGAGGAATAGACTCCACTTTTAAGAAGTCTTGGTTTAAGAGTGAGGAAGTTAGGAGAAAAGGTGACATAAATGTGTCGCGCCCCGACAACCGCTTCTCATTCTTGCGCAAAGAGTCCTTCAACTTTCCAGCTTTAACTTCCAAAAAGAACAAACATATCTGGCAGGAACGTACTTTTCTCTGTTTTATAAAGAGAAAAGTACGTTTTGAGGCCATATAGATAGTTTTTCGAATATATAAGATGGCTTATAAAGAGAAAAGTACGATACGCCTGTTTGGGAAAACAGAGAAAAGTACGATTGCCTGAAAAGGAAAACAGAGAAAAGTACGATAGGCCTGAAGTGATAGTCTGCAAAGACCGGAATATACGGTATACAGCCCCCTTTTATCCATTAAAAGGGGGTAAAAAGACAGAAAACTGTGTGACCTTTACCCGAAATGGACAGCTGGGATAAGGTAGGGTTGCAGTATGTGAGAAAGTAGCGCACCTTTCTCTTTATTGCTCATTCTTTCTCGTCAACCTTCGTGAGGTTCATCACTGCTATGAGTTTAATATGCTTCATTAACTTCATGAGTGTTATTAAACTCATAGGAAAACAAAGTAGCGTTGTGATTAGTGTTTGGCTGTAAGGAGTTTAGATGCGAAAGGCTTCTGGTGTACATCGTAAGTCCTATCAAGGAATCAATAAAGCTATCTTGTTACAGGCTGGAGCGACAACCTGCAGTTGGCAGCAGGAGGCGCAGGCGATCGCCACAAGCTGTTTTACACTTAGAACATACTCCCAAGTATCAAGCGTCATCCAGGTGCTAGGTGACTGGCTACACGTCATAAGTTCTGTTCATCTCCTACACCCTTGCTTCGTGTACCTGCACTTTACTTAAGACTTATCCTTTGAAGTAGCATAGGGAAGGGGCAGGTACTACAAATTTTCTTCAGAATCGATTCGTAAGTTTAAAACACAGGTTAAACAAGGTATGCTTCATGTTATCTCTTCAGCTCTAAATCTATATTTTTTGCGAATGAGGGTGTGGCAATTGAAGCCTCAAGTTTTTTACTCATGAACGGTTCATGAGTAAAAAACTTGAGCGGCCGTTGCTTTCCTTGTTTGCTGCTAAATCTGGCCCTAAAGGATGAATAGTCAGTGTCTTACTACTGAAAGTCACGCGAACGAGGAAAAGCAGTGAGGCCTTATAGCGTACGAATACAGAAATAATGAAAAAAGGAATTTACATATGTTTAGGCACAGTTCTGGTGCTGTTCGCCATATACATCCTGGATACTCAATTCTTGTCTAAAGAAAGGATGCCTGGTATAGGAGCAGTTGAAAATGACTCCACTAGCCTTATAAGCTTCCCTCTGTTACAGCTGGACGGATCCAGGTTGACAATGAGTGAGCTAGAAGGAGGGAAGATACTAGTGCTGATCAGGCCTGACTGTGCTCCCTGCCAAAGAAAGGCCTTGCAAATACAGGAAAACGCAGGCGCGTTTGAGGAATATGAAATTCTATTTGTTTCTGATGCCTCCTTGCCACAGCTAAGGCAGATTGCCAGCAGCTATAACAGAGCGGGCCAGCGCAACATTTATATCGCACAGGCCGCCACAAAGGATATTCTTCATCTGTTCGGATCTGCCGAGGCTCCCTCCATTCTGGTTTTTTCAAAGGAGGGACGTCTGGTCGATACTTTCTCGGGAAGGACTCCAATACAGGAAATCCTGGCTTCTTTGTAAGCTGCAAGGGTAGGGGCTGCATCTCTCCTAGCCGGGGGCCGGTAACATCTCGTGCTTTAGAAACAATAAAATCGCATGGTACTAGACTCTGGCTGTGTTCTGTACCAAGGTGATCCCAAGGCCTGGGACTGGCAGCCGGATTATGCAGGGGGAACAGCCCCCTGCTTGCGCTTCGCTCGGGTGCCAGATTTGGCCATTGGGGTACCCTATCATGAAGAGTAGCTGAAGGCCTGGCTCTTTTCTTTCATGAGCTTCCTTGAAGGGAGAAGCGAATGCAAAGCCGGTGCATTCCGCCAGAGAAGCTGTAAGTGGGTTTTATGTTGTAGAGGTCGCAGATCTTCTTGACAAGCGCTAGGCCAATGCCCAACGAGCCGCCGGCGTCGCTGCCGCTCATAAACCTGCCAAACAACTGGTCTGCCGGCCCTTGTAGCACCTTTCCCGTGTTCCGCACGCAAAGTTCGCCGTTTCGCAGCAGTACGCTTATATTGCCGCCATCGTAGTTATGGCGGATGGCGTTAACCAGCAGGTTTGAAACCAGCACCTCTGCCAAGCCCCGGTTCATGTATACCCTGGTAGGTTCCAGCGCTGGCGGTAGTAGCTCCAGCCCGCGCATCGAAGCCATTTCCTCGAGTTGTTCCAGCTGCTCGGCAATAAGTTCATGCAACGGAATCTCCTCGTGCTCCTTAAACTCGCGGTTTCCGATGCGGGTAAGGAGAATAAGGGATTTGTTTAGGCGTGATAGCCTGCTGGTGGAGGCGTACATTTCCTCCACCAGCAAGGCTTGCTGCTCAGTCAGGTTCTCGGACTGCATGAAAAGCTCCAGCTTGCTGTTAACAATGGCCAAGGGTGTCTGTATCTCGTGGGAGGCGTTCTCGGTAAATTCCTTTAGGTTGTAGTAGTCGCTCTGGATTTTTTCCGTCATCGCCAGCAACACTTCGTTCAGCTCCTGAAACTCTGTGGTTGTGCTGCTTTTTAACTGTAGGGGCTTATACTGGGACAAGCTATAGCGCTTAACTTTATGTAGCGTCTGGTAAAAGTGACGCCAGATGTATTTATTGATCAGGTAGTTCACCGCCCCAAGGCCTACCAGCAACAAGAGGAAGATCCACCCCATCGCTAACATCGTACTCTCGAACAGGTCCTGGAAGTCAATGAGTGACTTTAGGATAGTGTATTCGTAGGGCTTGTCGTTTTGATAGGCAGTGAAGGTCAGATACCGGAAGGGTACGAGTTCCTCGTCGTAGCTGCTGAAGATCAGTGTATCGGCCAGCTCCTCTATGGTAGGGGAGACTGCCTGCGCTTCGCGCACAATGATTGCCTCTGAAATGCCGGAAGTAACGCTTGGGAGCCGATCGTGTTCCCGAATAAAGGCGATGATGTTCTCCTTATCAGTGAAGAGCTGATCGTCCACTTCATCGTAAATCTCAGCCTGCATGATTTTATAGAAACTGAAGCCCCCCACCATGAACACCACGAAGGAGACCAGCAGGTAATAGAGGCTGGTTTTAGTTAATATTCGCATTAGCAGCTAAACTTATAGCCCAGGCCGTAGACAGATTGGATGTAGTCCCCTCCGCCTGCAGCTTGCAGCTTCCGGCGAAGGTTCTTGATGTGCGTGTACACGAAGTCCAGAGAATCCAACCCATCCACGTGATCACCCCACAGGTGCTCTGCAATGGATTCCTTCGTGAGGACCCGTTTTCTATTAGCGATAAAGTAGAGCAGCAAGTCGTA
Organism: Pontibacter ummariensis; assembly: GCF_900188175.1. Classification (GTDB taxonomy): domain Bacteria; phylum Bacteroidota; class Bacteroidia; order Cytophagales; family Hymenobacteraceae; genus Pontibacter; species Pontibacter ummariensis. Next base: position 66,673 of record NZ_FZOQ01000019.1, read on the forward strand.
CTCCTTTTTGGTGAGGTTAAGCTTGCTATCTTCTACGGAGGCCTCCGCCGCATCCGGGAAAACCTTGATGGCACCTGCCTGCACTACTTTCTGTCCATTGAAGTTTCGCCTCCTGATGACGGATTTCAAGCGCGCATTCAATTCAGAGAGATGGAAGGGCTTGGTCAGGTAATCGTCCGCCCCTACTTCCAGTCCTGTAATCTTATCGTCCAGTGCGTTTTTTGCTGAAATTATGATGATACCAGTGTCTGGATAGTTCTCCTTTAGTTGACGTACAATTTCAAGCCCATTTCCGCCGGGCAGGGTGAGGTCCACAATCACACAGACGTAACTATAGTCCGAAGTTTTCAAACTTGCGTCCCTGAAGTTGTCTGCTGATTCACACACATAGCCCTCTTGTCGAAGGTAGGTAAGGATAGATTCCTTTAGTGCGCGTTCGTCTTCTACTACTAGTACTTTCATGAATACTTTTACGTGCCTGTTGTGGAATAATACAGCCTGTCAGGATCACGTTATCCTGAGCTTAGGTTGTTAAAGATACACGATCAAGTAGCAACGCTTAATAATCAGATGCTTACTGTTTGTGCTTCGGCTCAGGTACTACTTTCTTTGCTGAGATACTTCCTGTAAACGACGTAGCCAATGAAAGCTGCCAGGCTAATGGTGGATACCCAGATAAGCCCTGTTTTCAAGCGTTCATTGTTTTCCCCAAGCCATGCCAAGAGTACAGTTAGAGGCACTATACCGGCCAAAGTAGCTGAAAGAAACCTGACGTACCTCATGCCGGCCAGCCCAGCCACAAAGCTAACGGCATCATTGGAGAGAAATGGCGAAACACGTGCAATAACAATGGCCCACGCGCCATACCTTTCCATAAACTGGTAGATCTTATGCTCTGCTTTGTTGCCTATTAGCTTGCGCACACCGGCTTCTCCAACTTTTCTGCCGATAATAAAGCCGACGGTAGAGGCAACAAGTACCGCTAGGATGGCTATCACAGATCCCCAGAGCGGGCCGTAGGCAATTATTGCTACAAGCATCAGGGCCACTACGTTTACCACAAGCAGGAACATTTGTGCTACCATAGCCAACACGATGAAAAAAGGGCCCCACAAGCCAAACTGGCTTACCCAATTCGATATTCGCTCTTCTTCTCCGCTAGTCAGCACTTGCCAAGCCTCATGTACTGTATTCTCAAATTCAGGGAACATAAAGTAGGAAGCAACCAAGCTGCCAATCAGCAGTAGGGTGAGCAGGAGGGGCCATTTGCTTTGTTGGTCATCCTGTTCTTTGGTATTCTTCCGGAAGCGCTTAGACGAGGTGCCTTTGTGCTTTTCAGTCATATTAGGGGCGTTCTAACTCATTTGGTGCCTGTTACAGCAGATTCTCTTTTGATAAGTACAGAGTTCCCAGGGGCAGTTGAAATAAAAGGGGCTTGTTTGACTGAGTTCTCCTGATTCTCAATGCCCTTGTAGCAGGCATACCATGATTAGCGCGCCTGTTGAACATGTACAGGCGCGCTATTTAAATCACTTGAGGCGACTAGTCCCAGTAGGCCGGTTCCGTCTGCTCCTGTCCGTCAGGTGAGAAAACCAGATGAAGGCCAGTGCCCTTGTTGTCTAAATCCACCTGGTAAAACTCTGCATTTCCCTGGTACAGCCTCTCTGCATCGTCTATTTGCCCGTCACTGTAGTTTTGGTGGATTGCCGCGGAGACCGCGTCTGGGAGCTCCGACTCGGGTATATCATATTTGTATAACAGCAATTGACCAGATGGGTCGATCAAAGCATCGTACTCATTCCCTGTCACCTCAAATTCTGCAACGTAGTTATCGCCAACTTTTTCCCATTCCACATTCATTGCATTTGAAAAGCTGGCTGTGAGTGTACTTTTAACAGCTTCCGGAACATCGTTGGGAGCAACATCATCGTCATCATTGTTACAGGAGAGAAGAAACAGGCTCAGCAAAAGGAGAAAGTGCCCTGGTAGTTTCATGATTCTTAAAGGTTAGGTTTAACTTATAACTGGTGCTAAGGTCAGATGCGATTCTGTTCAGAATCTGAAGTTTGGCACAACCTCCAGGAGATTTAGCCCAAGGTTAGCCTGGAGGTGCTGCAAGTCTTGCCGAGGAAATACCTATTGGTTAAGCGCCCTGCGAAAGGGCAAGTGGCGACTGGTTGATTCGTAGGCAAAGCGTTACGGGAATTGAGAGAGGAGTTCTCACGTAGTCGAACCCAACCTAAGGCTTAAGAAGCATTGGTTCTTTCTGGCAAAAAGGGTATCCTCAGGACTGGTAATCTATCGATGTTCATGTTTGTCTTCTCATGCGTTGAAGGAACTCCTTGCCTTCGAACAGAGAGTTGAAGACAGTGCTAAATATAATGCACTGTGTACATTGCATTTAGCGCTTTACATGAGATGCCTTACTTCATGTACCTTGTACAAGGCAGGATGAATAAAGAGAAAAGTACGTTGAATTGCGATGAATAAAGAGAAAAGTACGTTCTGTTTTTAGCGGTTAACCAGAAACTAAATGGAGAACTTGACCTAAGCCTGCGTCTTCTCTTGTCCTGATTCCTTATATCCCACGTTAGTTCCTAAACTGGTTTAAGTGCCTGTTTGTAACTCGCTGCCTATCTGGTGCTATTGTCGCTTCTTTTCTGTTTTAGATCTAAGCACTGTTGCGGCTCAGTTGTTGTCCCTGTCCTTCTTGAGCAGCTATACAGAAGGTGGGCTAGGGGAAAGGGTATGTTCGTGTTTGTACCTCTACTCCTTTAAGCGTATGAATGATAAATGGTAGCATCCCTATCCACTGTTTTTCCCTTTTGTTCTCTCTTTTGGGTGTGTTACTCAAGGCTTTCTTGCCTCTGTTGTTAGAAGTTTTTTATATTTCCGGAATTTCCTTTGCAAGATGTGTTTTTGTGTGTACAAAAACCTCTTGCCCAGCTTCGCCTCGGAGGCGAGCGGGAGGCAGATCATTCGCAACTCATCATCTGATAAAACCACAAAATGGAAGAAGAAAAACAAGCCGGTAACTGGAAGCCTAAAGGCGGCAGGCCCAAGGTCAGGGACGAGGAGCGTCGGGACCAGACATTCAAAATACGCTTGAATGCCGGGGAGCGCAAAGAGCTGGATGAGCAAGCCGCGGCTGCGGGGTACCAAGACCTGAGTACCTTCATGCGTGTTAAGCTGTTCTCCCAGAATGGGGCGGCTGTGCATAATCCCAAAGAGTTGTTTCACGCCATTGACAAGACGGGGGCTGCCTTGAATAAGATAGGCGCAAACATCAACCAGATTGCACGCTATGTACATTATTTGGAGAAGAACAACATGGTCAGTGAGCAGGTACTGGCCGAGTATAACCAGCAGTGCCAGCAACTGATCAAGGTGGAGGATGAGTATGTGAAAGCAATCAGGGCATACCTGCGCACCACGCGTTGATGCATGTGTACTTGGCAGCTGGTATCATGTACAAGATAAAATGCGTTTTAATACTTTGTTAATGTGCTAAAAGTCAGTTTGTTATAAGTGTATTTTAGCAAACTAATGTTTAAGGTGCATACGATTTGCATACAAGTAGCTTCTATAGCCCCTCAACTACTTCTCTCTATCCTGGCCATTTTACTTTATGGTGTCCACTGCCTTGTTCAAGCAGCCCTGTATTATCCTTTGGCACTTGGCACAAGCGGCACAAGTGGCACATATTTTTAAGGCAAAGCGCGACACAATTAAAAATATTATATATATTGTTAAAACTATATATGAACAAGCATGAAAAACAAAACCACCGCCGCGTTGCTGGCCTTCTTCCTTGGGGGCTTCGGTGCCCAGTTCTTTTACCTGGGCAAGGCCGGCAGGGGCGTGCTCTGCCTCCTTTTCTTTTGGACCTTCATCCCGGCCATTATTGCCATCATTGACTTTATCCGCTTCCTGGTAATGTCGGAGGATGAGTTCAACAGAAAGTATAACAGCCATTTGTATCCTGCGCACTCGCCTGTCGTTGTGCAGGTAAACCAAACCTCCAACGTGAGCTCTGTAGACGTGCTCGGGGAGCTGGAGAAGCTCCACAGACTGAAGGAGAGTGGTGTGCTGACCGAGGAGGAGTTTAGCCAGCGAAAGGAAAGGATGCTGCTCAGCAACTAAGTACCCAAAAGTAAGGGCTACCTGGTAATAGGGTAGCCCTTATGCTTAAAGCACAATGTCCATGATGGTGTAGCGTGCTACGCCTTTCTAGGGTGTTGCTGCTGCCAACTGTTGAGCAGGATAATTCCACTGTTCGTCGAAAATGCACCGCAGAGCACGGGTTAAACACTAACTTTGGGAAGCTATGAAATCAAACAGTGTTTGTTTAAGGTGAGATATAAACAAGTTCTAGCTGTGAAGCCACGCTCTGCAAGGGGTGTGGCTTCTGTGTTTTAGCTGTTTGCTAAATATTGGGGAAAGGCACGCGTAAGTAGTCCTAGGAGTTGATAAGCCCTTTTAAGCACCTAAATTGAGAACTTACACCATGTGTGAATACAGAAGGGGAAGCGGAAGATCCGCTTGTCCGTGATCAGCATGCGCAGATTAATTACTGTTTGTATTTGTCCTCGGCTAACTTCTCCGCATCGGAGAGGGTCACGATGTCGGGCTCAATGGCGGGGCGTGACACAAAGGAAACCAGTAAACGCCTTTGGTCTCATCAGTATCGTTGGTTGAGATTTTGAATTCCGGGGCTTTGTCCTTCCGCTTCATAAAGGAGTAATGCAGAAGGGACGTTTTGGGACGGGGGAAGGAGAAAAGTTTTACTGCTTGCCGGCTGTGAGAGGCCTTTTAGACGGCAGCATACCCGGAAATTTTTGGAGTGTGGATAACTTTTTTAGCCTGGCGCACTATCCAATAGGGATTAATCTGATACACTCGTGCGGGCGCACAACACAGGAATAATCCTATAAAAACAACAACTTGCAAGGCGATTCCCCCTTGTATAGTACTATTCAATAGGGGTTAAAAAAGAGACAGTAGTTGTAGTTGTTGTCGTTACTTTTTATGTTTGATAAGTAATCATCATCATCGATGTGGATAAGTACTCCTTGCGCGAGGCCTTTTGAATCAAAATAAACTGGCCTGCGTTGAAGTATACAGAAACAGAAAGCGAATAATTATGGCAATAGGCAAGAAAGATAAAAAGTTTAAGTCTGCTCTGACTGGCGCCGCTAGCTCGCTAAATCTTTATGGCTCTACAAAATCAGTTAGCGCCATACAGGAGCGCCTTAAGAAGGTAGGCAGCAGAGTTCAGGGTGGCAGAGCAACAGATTATAATAATATTAACCAAGACTGGCGCAATATCGGATCAGATATTCGGTCTGCGATAACCAAAACAAGACACTTCGCTAATTGTGACTAAACCGGCCAAGCAGCAACAGCAGCAACAGAACAAAGCCCTGCCTGGAAACGGACAGGGCTTTTATATGTCGCAACAAAAATTCCACGCTGGCCCAATCCCTTCAGCCGAGGAACTAGCGCGATTAGAGCAAGTAAGCCCTGGCCTTGCCTTAGAAGTCATTAATATGGCCAAGAAGGAGCAGGACCACCGCCATGAAACAAACCAAACTTTGGTAGATGCAGAAGTTCAGCTTTTAAAGGACGAGTCACGCTTAAAGTTTAGAGGGCAGTGGATGACACTTTTTGGTATCGTGTTAACACTTGGGCTCTGCGCGTACGGATTTTACTTAGGGTTTGACTCCTCCGCCGCCACTATTACGGTCTCGGTAATCGTTGCGCTTGTTGGAGCCTTCGCCTTTAGCAGGCAAGTAGATAAGGACAAGGAAAAAGAAGAGAAGAAATAATATTACAAAAAGCCCCTCCGGAGGGGCTTTTTTATTGCTTTTACAATCTGCGTTCCGCTATTATAGTAGCACAACCACATGGTAAAATACCAGAAGAGGGAAGGGGCGCGTTTCAAACGCGACCCCTGCAAATCCTTGTTTAACTACGGGGAATCCCGTAGTTAAACCTGATTGCGTTTGAAAACGTGGTGCCTGATAATTAGAGTTTATGCCGCAAAGAGTGCCCCTCAATTCCGCTATTTTGAGACCTTGCTCAAGGGTATAGTCCTCCCAAGACGGGATTCCCGTTTTTTCTATAGCCAAGGCAACAGAGATAATACATGCTTAGCAAACTTGGAATTCCAAGTTTGCTAAGCATGTATTATGGGAAATCCCATAATACCCATTATCGGAACCCCGATAGGGTATGCTAAATCATATAGCGAATTGCGAGAATGTAACCAGCTACACTTTTTCGGGAAACCCCGGAAAAAGGGCAAGCGCGTTTCAAACGGGATCGGAGCCAGGAGGAGAGGCAAGGGCTGCTCCAGCAAGCCCGCGTTTCAAACGCGAAGTCAGCATTATGAAACCAATAGCGTCACGCGTTTCAGACGCCCAACGCAAACCGAAATAAAAAAGCCGAAGCATTGCCCCGGCCCTTTTCGCTATGTAGTAATTTTTCTTGCTATTCAAAGTCATAAACCCTTACATACACCCTCCCCATTTTCCCTTTCTCATAAAGGGAACCAGCCGCATACATCCGGTATGATCCGTCCAGAATACGCCCCTCTCTGTCTACACAGATAGGGTTGTTCTTGTCGAACTTGCAAACGGAGAAGATCATCTCAAACTTAGCGTGGTGGACCATGTTGCCATAGGGTTTTTGCCTGCGCGGGTTCACGCGGCAGTAAAGGTCCTTTGACGGTCTTAGCCACCCTTCCCAAATAACGGGGGCATTCTCAAAAACGCTGTGATCATTGAGTACATTTTGGCTATCAGGCAGGTCGTTGTGCCGCAGGAACGCTTGCAGGTTATGCTGGATGGAGGTGTTTGCCCATTTTTTGTTGCTGCTTACCTGGGGCAATGTATTGTCTATCACCTGCTTGAAGTACGGGTTTTTAAGAGCACTGATCTGCGTCATTCTTTGCATTTGCTGCTCCTTCTCAAGCTGGTTGATCAGGAACAGGTTTAAAGTCGTGGATTGGGAGTTAGTCTGCATGTTTGCTATTGTTATGATGTTATTTGTATATCGTTATGATGTAAAAGTAACACCTATATTGATATCCACAAAACTTTTAGATACTTTTATGATATACATTGCATATCTTTATGGTGTTAGAACAATACACATTTACCAAAGCAAGCCCGGACAGGTAAAAGCGCCAACAACCACCAAAACAAAGCCGCCCGAAAGCGGCCATGCGTCCGGGCTTTTACCTTTATAAAAAGATGGCATCTGAAAAGAAGAAAACCGCATTCCCTATCCGATTAGAGGAGGAGCTTTTGGAAAAAGGCAAGAAACTGGCAGAGCGCAAGGGCATCAGCCTGGCGGGTCTTTTCCGTCAGCTGCTCTTAGAGAAACTTGAGGAGGAGGAAAAGAAATAAGCCTGGGCCATGGGGATATTCGAAGAGCAACAACAGCGGTTATACAAACTGGAGAAGGCCTTTGAAGATTTCAAAAGCTATGTGCTGGACTACTTTGAGGATATAGACGACGAGATCAAAGGCTACGAGCGTGCGGCCAGATTCATTGGGGTATCGATCTCTACCCTTGAGCGGCTGGTACGGCAGAAGCGCATCCCCTACAAGAAAGACGGCAAAGCAGTCTCCTTCTCCCGAAAGGAACTTTTCGAATACAAACGCCGACGCCGGATCGGGAAAAGCAAATAGCTGTAAAAAAGGGAGGTCAATTGTAGCCTCCCTTTTCCTTTTCTATTCCTCCTTCTCTTCGCCAGGTATCGGACCAATATCAAAGCCAGCTTCTTTCAGGACCTTGGCAAGCTGGATGCTGTATTGAACATGCTGTTGATTTATTTTTGCAAGTTCCTCCACGCGTTTAAAGAGATCGTCCATAAGATTATTGCTCCGTTCTAGGTAGCTGCAATGGGCGGTAGCTCCGTCCTGATAGTACATGGCTAAGTCAAGAATGACGGATTCAACCTCTTTTGGCATTTGACCCCTATATACCCTGATAGTGGTCGCTACTAAATCAGAAACATTCTCTGAGGCCTGTTTTATATGATCCTTACTCTGTTCTTGGATATCCTTGTATTCCCTTACCTGTTGATTAAAGTCTTTCATATTCATATTGCTTTTCTTTTTAACCGCCTAAGCCCATATCCCTGGAACTTTGCCCCGGGTTTGTATTCGTAATTATCCTTTCCAGCTTACTCTCTATCCGGATAGAACTTTCAGCGTTTTTCAGAGTATTGCTGGCTATCTGCTGCTGATAATAAAGCTGCTGCTTCCCTATATCTAGCATCTCTCCCATGCTGAGATACGACCCCTCCTGCATCTTCAATAGCTGCTCCTGCACGGCCAGCTGCTGCTTGTTCAACCCGAAGATACCCTGGTAGATACCTGCCAGCTTGCCGCCCGTTTCCTCCGTAAGCTGCCCACGAATAGCACCCGTCAACGTGTCCTGGCTCTGCTCCTCGACGATAGCCCCGACATCCGTGCCCGCGATCTTGTTCAGGTTCTCCAACTCGGCCCGGGCCGCATCCATTTTCTCCAGGTAGGTCTTCCGCAGCTCCTCGATCTCCTCTTCGGTGAGGCCATCCCCGGCAGCCGTCGCGAACTCTTCATAGAACTCCTGCATCTGCTTTTCAATGGCTTTGCGCTGGAAACTTCTGATAACAGCCGCCTCCATTTTCTCTTCGAAGAATTTGGCGAAGTCCTCCGCAGCCACTTTCCCCTCGGCAAACATGCTTGTTATTTCATCAATCAGGCTGGAAAAGCTGATACCGGTCACCTCTTCCTGCAGCTCCTGCTTCAGGCTCTCCAGTTGATTCTCCAACTGCTCATACTGCTCCAGCAAGGTTCTAAGCTGGTCCGTGTCTCCCACCAGTTTGCCGGATGCTAGGTCCTGGTAAATTTTCTCTATGTTCTGCCTGTTGTCTTTCAGGGCATCTTCCAGCGCTTTAAGCAATTCTTCGTCAGACGGATTTATGTCCTTGCTAGGCCCGCCGTTACGGTCGCGCTGCCGCCCTTCTACCTGGCCCAGCAGGCTTTCGTAGCTGGTCAGGTCAATGCTATAGTCCAGTGGGCCGCCACGCTCCCTTCTAGTGGCAAGATTCAGCGCCTCTAACTTTTGAATAGTGCTGGAAATGTCTGTCGCCAAAAGCTGCATCTGCCTTCTGTAGGCATCAATCCTGTCTGTCCCCAGGGCTTTTTCAATGATCTCAGCCTGCCGGGCCAGGGCTCGGTTCATTTCTTCTATGGCCTCTTGTGTCCGCTCCAGCGCCCACTGTCTTCGCTCCGCCGCCGCAGCCTCCCGCTCAGCAGAGCGATCAAAGAGGCTGAAAAGGGCACCAACTGCGCCGATCGCCCCGCTGATCATAGACATCGGGTCGCCACTGGCAAACCCCGCTGCGATGTTGGCCACGCTGCCCGCCAAATCCGCCACGGTGTTTACTGTTTTGGCCGCCGCTGCGTCGAACTTCCCGATAAGTGAGGCTGCCTCACGCAAGCCATTTGACATATTAGCGATGCTTTCAGCTGTCTCCATCGCTAAGTCTTCCTGCAGCTGCTTCCGCCTACGCAAAAGCTCTTCCCGTTCTTTCTCGCTGAGTTTCTCGGTTTTCAGAACTTCGTCTATAGCTGTAATCTGAGCCTTTACCTGCTTCCGGGTAAAGTTGGTAATGTCCGCCGTGGCTTTCTTATAGATGTTTGTCCGCTTGATCTCCTCATCGTAGGCTGCCTGTATGCGAAGGTTCTTCTCTTCAGTGACGCGGGCTGTGGCTGCCGCCAGCGCTTCCGGGTCATTGGCGTAATGCTTCCGCAGCTGCGCCAAGTCCTTCTGGTACTGCTCCTCGATCAGCAATTCCTGCTGTTTAGCGGTGCGAGTGGCCTCCAAGATCCGCTGTAGGTTCTTCACCTGCTCGTCAAATTCTTTGTCCCGGGCCTCTTTCTCAGCCTTCTGTATGGCAGGGGTCAGTGCTTCTAGCATGCGGGTGGCCAGCACGCTTTTATCCGAAGCATCGGGCACCAGCGACTTGAGGTAGGCAACATAACTCTCAAATTCCCCGATCTCGTCTTTAAAGCGCTCACGGGCCTTTGCTTCTCCGAATTCAGAGACGTACTGCTGGTATTCTGCGTAAAGCTGTTTCCGCTCGGCAAGGGAAGCCTTTAATGCGTCCACCTGCTGTCTAGCGGCAACATCCTCTACCTCTTTCTGCTCGGAGGCCTTTAAACCGGAGGTGTCCACCTTCAGTCCGGCATTCTTCGGATCTTTGTAGAAGGCCTCCACCTCTTCGCGCATCTTGGCGTACTTGTCTCTTACCGCTTGTATTTCTGCCTCGTTCTGATCCAACTGCTTGCGATTAGCCTCCTGATTGAGAGCATCTATCTTCTCCTGCAGGGCACGCCGGGCCTTTACGTTCTCCATGGCGGTATCCGCCGCCTGCCTGGCTTTGGTGGCCGCGTCCGCTGCCTTCTGAGCCGCTGCATTCGCCTCTGTCTTCGCTTCCTCGCTGGCAACGGCCGCTTCAGCTGCTGCTCTCTTCGCTGCCTCCTCAGCACGCTTGGCAGCTGCTTCGGCATCCTTAAACTTGTTCTTAGAGGCGGCAGACATTGCCTCTGCAGCGGCCAACTCTGCTTCATTGGCCGCTGCCAACGCCCCGTTCAGTCCTTTGGTGGCTGCGTCCACTACAGCTTGCTCCCCCTCCTCCACAGCGGCAGTGGCTGCATCATAGCGATCACGGAACAACTGAATGTACTTCTCGTTTTCTTCCCTGGCCGCATCTAAGATAACCCTATTAGACTCCCTGGTCTGCCGCTCATACGCTTTGTACAATTCAGAAATGTTACTGGCTGACACGCCACGCTCAAACGGATTCAGGGCACTCATGAAGTAGTTGCCAATATCCTTGCTGGCAGTGGAAATAAACTTCACAAAACCGGTAACCTTGTTTACAAAAGCTTCAATATGCGCGCCGCCTGTTCGTATGGCATTGGGTATTTGGACCGTAAAAGTGAAGATGAAGCTGCGCAGGGAGATATCGCTAAGGAAGTCCAGTATCGTCTTAAGGACATCAGCATACTGCATGTTCATTTCCCCGGCTTCCTGCGCTTTCGGGGTATAATCCGCCAGGAACTGGCCTGCCACTTTGAAAGCGATACCCAATTCATCGATCACGCCCTTGGTGGATACCAGGAGGTCAGCGAACTCATTGCCGATGTAGGAGCCCACCCTGGCAAAGACGCCCTGCCCGTTCTCAATGGAGAGCACCAGGTTGTCCCAGGCAATGCCGATGCGCTTGCCCACGTTCTCCAGTTTCTTGTTGGCCGTATCGAACTCCTTCTGCATGGAGCCGCTGGCATCCCCAGCCAATTTCAGCGCGTCGGTCAGTACACCGTAGTTCGTAGCTAAGGAAGCTATTACTCGCTGATCCTCAACTGATGTAATGTTAAGGCTTTGTAGTACACCTTGCACGCTGCCGCCGCTTTCAGCCACACCGTTCAGTCCTTTCACAAAGTCTTTGAAGATACCGGAGGCGTCATCTTTGAAGCTCGCCTTCAGGTCCTCCACGGAGCGGCCCGTTACGGACGCGAAAGTCTCAATATTCTTTCCGGTGCGGATAGCAGCCTCTATGCTGCCAAAGGTCCTGCTGAAGGAGGATCCCACTACTTCCGCCTGCAGGCCCACAGCCTTGGTGGCTGCGGCATAAGCCAGCACATCCTGCCTGCCAACTTTATACAGGGTGGTCGCCTGAGCTATTCGGGTGGCGTTGCCCAGTATCTCATTCTCTGTGGCGGCCATGTTGTTGCCCAGGTTGACGATCTCGTCTCCGAAGGCCTGCACGTTCTCCACGCCATGATCAGTAAGCTCCAGCAGACGTGCAATAGCGGCCGGGCCACCCTCGCTATCTACATCCGAGGCTGTGTCCAGCATCGCCATCGTCTCGGCAAAGCGCAGGATGTTCTGGGAGCCTTTTACCCCCAGCTGACCAGCCGCCTGCGCATAGTCCAGCAGCTGCTTAGAGGACACGCTTTTGAGGTTGTTCGACAGTTTAATGACACTGTCCCCCAGCCGTTCCAACTCTTCATCTGCCAAGCCGGTTGTTTTGCCTACCCCTTTCAGAGCCGCGTCAAACTCAATTACTGTTTGCTTATTAGAGGAAATGAGCGCGTACAGACCTCCGAGCAGGGCAAGTATAGCGCCCACCGGCGTAGCCAGGAAAGCCAAAGTAGCCCGCCCGAACGCCATCAGCGAAGTGCCCAGCGCCTTGAACGGGTCGGGCCGGGTGGCAATATCATCCAGTGAGGTGCCGAAGTTGCCCAACTGCTGCTCTATGGCGGCAAAGATCGGGCTGATACCGGCCAGCGCAGAGCCGTAGTTACCGACGTTGCGCTGGTGCAGCCCGAGGGACGCATCGATGCGCTTGACACCCTGATCCAGTACCTGTGTTTGAGTGGTGAGGGCCTTGGAGCGGATCTCCAGCTGACGATAGGCATCAGACGCTTTCAGTCCCTCGCGCTCGAGGCGGAACATCTCGGCCTGCACGTCCTTTGCCTCTTTGCGCACCTTGCCGAGAGCTTGGGTAAGCTTATAGTATTCACTGGACTCTTTCTCCAGCTGGCGGCGGTTGCGCTCGGCCTGCTTTTCCTGCTCTTTCTGCAGGCGCACCTGCTCTTTGAGGGTGCGCTCGGCCTCCCGCTGCTGGCGTGTCGCCTCCCGCTGGGCATCGGCTATCTTTCGCTGCTCCAGCATGTACTGCTGCAGGGCCACCTTGCCTTCCTTGTACTCCAGGTTCAGCGCCTGCTCCGAGCGCTTCAGGCGCTCCGCCTCGGCCCGGTGCTCGGCGGCAACGGCGCGGCTTTTCTCCAGTTCCACCCGTTGCGCTGCCTGCTCCTCTTTCAGCTTCTGCAGGGCCAGCCGGGAATCAGCTAAGGCCTTCTGAATGGCCACCTGCTCTTTGCGGTAGGCCTCATCCACGGCTGCCTTGCTAGAGAGCGCGTTCGTCTGGTTCTGCAACTTAGCAAAGGTGTCAATGATTTGTTTTGCTTTTTTCTCTACTTCGGAGATGTCGCAGGTCACTACGAAATTGAGGCCGCCGCTCCCGCTCCCGTTCATTTTTACTCCCATTTGTCTGTTTTTTCTTGTGTCTAAATTACCCGTATGGGACTTTTCAAAGGAACACAGGGTGTATTGAACATAAGACTACTTATCAGATAAATCCCCTCTACTGCCTGTATTCCTGCCCTTTTTAGTGTGAGTGTCATTGTACTTTTCCCGCTTCAGCTCTTTTTAAGGTATCAGAAAACTCAGTTTTGACCGATCCCTCAGGTAGCGCTTAAAACAGAGACTGTACGCGGAGTTCTTCCCCTGGCCGGGGTTACTCTCTAGAGGCAAGCGTTACCGCCTCCTCTATGCTCCGAGTTCCGGACTTCTCCAGCACCTCGGCCTCCGCCGCTCAGCAGCCCCCCTTAATGTTGCTCTGATGTCTGTGTTTTTCATCTGTTAGTCCCTCCCGTTATGGGGTAGTAGAAAGATGGTGCCGGTGGCCCTTTCTAGCACCTGTGTCTTGCTTAGCCCCCGCTCTTCTCCGAAGGAATAAAGCCCGTCAGGGTAGCAGATAGCCACGTTCGAGGCAATACGGCAGGCTTTCTTGAGCTCTAAGGCCGCCGCAGGGCCTGGCAGTGTGCCGGCCAGTACTTGCTTTAAGATGCTTCGTCTATTGTCTTTCATAAAAAGTAGTCGCTTAATATTTTTTCTCTAAGTTGGCGGTCATTGCCTCAAACTCTTCCCGGTTGATCAGGAGGAGAGTCACCTGGCGAAGAGGATTATCCTTGCGTATCTGCTCAATGTAGGCGGGCACGTTTTCCTTTAACAAGCACTCCATTTTCTCACCTATTACCCAAGTGCGGGTGTCACTGAACTCTACCACTGCCAGTTCCAGCTTGGGCTTGTTCCCTTTCAGGAGCTGCTTAAGCAATTCTCGGGTTTGACTAGATTTTTTCATCGCTTCAGCTTTTCCATAATCTCATCCACCAGCTGCGCCAAACGCTCCTCCGGAAGTCTGTCGATCAGATCCGAGGCTGTTACATAACCGCCCAGGTTCTTCATCAGCATGTCGATCGCCGTAAGTTTGCTGTGGGTCTTGATGGTTCTGGTCACAGAACCATCCTTACCCCTGGTCTCCTTGATCTCCAGGATGGAAGCCCGCTGCGCCTCAGTAAGATTGCCAAGGTTCTTTACTTTCAGGGTAGTGCCTGTTTCGAGCAGATCCGGAAGGTTTGTGAAAGCTACCTTGGCAAGCTCCTTCACCAAGTCCTTCACCTGAACATTGGTTTCCTCTGCGACGATGGCCTGTAGGCGGGAGATTTCCTTTTGAACTGAAGTTTTCTGAAGTAGTTGGTAGCCTTGCTCCATGGCTGTTTTCTCACTGTAGCCAGCCCTCACCGCTGCCGCTTTTGCGTTGCTGTCCTTTAGGTACTCCAGGCAAAACCGCTGCTGTTTCTGTGTTAGTTGATATTTTGCCATTAACTCCCTTGTGTTAGCGCGTTATACAGTTTAGCGTCTGTGAGGATCTCGGCTCTTGTGGGCTCTTCGTCCCAAGTGGAGTAGATCAGGACCTCAAAGAAGTTTTCCAGTACAAGAAGCTCCTTCCTGTTTGCTTCCGCTGCTTGCTTCATCTGCTGAAGAATATGCCCTTGCTTGTTTGTGATGGCAGCTAGTAGCATCTCTTTGTGTTCCTGGCTGCATGATTCAATCACTCTCATTTTTTCAGCATTTAAGTTTGAAGATGGGCGGCAGGTGCAGATGCCCACCGCCCCATTAGTTGAACTTAGAAGCGCCGCCCGATCCGCTCACGCTCCGCATCGGCGGTGATAGCCCACTTCACAAAAGGGACTTGTGCGTACAGCTTGCCTTCTTTCTGTTCAAACGCCTGTTTAAACAAAGCTTCTACCGGGTGGGTACCAAAGGCTCCTGTAGGAATCGGGGTGTTATGCTTTTCAAGCTCCTCCCTCAGTTCATTCAAAACCGAGGCTGCGTTCTGCAGTTTTCCGAACAGGGCAACTTCCTCTGGCGTGTTCAAATACAACCGGCACATCTCCCGCATCTCTTCCTCAGCCTGTGCAGTGATCTCCGGAACACCGTTCTCAGAAATGGTGATCAGTCTGAGTGGAAAGGAGGTACTGTAGAGGTCGCCAACGGTGCCGCTTCTGGCCGAATCCTTGAGCAAAGCCACAGCTCCTTTCAGCTTGTTGAATAGGGCATAGGCTGCCTCCAGCGTCTCCCTGCGCATGCTCTCGTTGCGCAGTCTCATGGATTCAAAAGTAGTGTTTGTTTCCTCCTCCAGCCTGTTCTTTATGGCAGACAGCCCGCCGGCGATCAGGCTCTGATAAACCGCGTTATCAAACTTGCCGATGTTCAGGGCTTCGTAAGCCTGCGCCACCTGCCCGATTTTCGTCAAGCTGGATTTGGCCCGGCTCTGCAGATGGTTTAGCTTGTGCTTGTCCTCATACACCATTGCCGGTTTTGCCAATACACCCTTTGGCGCTTCTACTATATTTTCCATATCTAGTATACTCATTTATCCTGTGTTATGAATTAATTAATTAGCCGGGAAATCTCCTCTATTTCCTGCTGGGTGGCCTCATCTCCTGAAGAGAACTCAAGGAGGTCCGCCGTGTTGAAGTCAAGGCTCTGGTTCTTATCCTGCTTTTTCTTGGCTAACTCTGTTAGCTCCCGGGCTACCTGGGCGCGTTGGTGCGATGGCACCGATTGTATAAATTGCTTTAAGGTCATGTTTGAAGTTTTTGATTTGATGAAATGCGGGTTGGCCGCTGTTAGTCCAACCGGGTAACAACTACATCCCAAATAGGCGGCATGCGCTGCCTGATCTTCTCGATGTAGGCGTCCACTTCCTCGTTAGGGAGAACTGTTACCTCTTCTCTCGACTCTAACAGGGTTGAAGACGCGCTCTTAACTGAGAGCTTGATTTCTAACTTCGGCCTGTAGCCTGAGCCTATATGCTTGGCCAGGCCTTCCTTCGTGATTCTTCCGCTTCTTGCCATCGTTTTAGTTAGTTAAAGCGGCAGTTCCGGGCCAGACTCTTTACTGCTTCAGGCTTCAGTGTTGCCATGTTGTTATCACTGTAGGAGAAGGCTTGGCTCACTGGGTTAAAGCTCGCGCGAATCCCGGCATAAGAGCTGCTCTGAAGGGCCTCCTGTACTCCGTTGAAGGCTTGCTCCAGCGCTTTCAGCTTATGATATAGGTTTCTCTCTAGGGGTGTTTCTGCGTAAACCCTGCTTGTCTCCCGCAGCAGCTCCTGGCCCTGTGCGTTTATCTCCGGCAGGCCCTGCTCGTTAACAGTGATCGCCTCCAGCGGGAACTTGCCTTCGAAGGGTAAGGGATGAAGTTCGCGGCGAAGCCTCTCCACTGTTCCGTAGAACACTCTTAGGTTGTAGGCGGCTGTTTCCTGCAAGTCCTGCTGCAGGATCTTTGAAGGAATGCTGAGCTCGGCAATTTTGCTTTCCACCTGGTCCATTACCTTGGACTGGACCGCATTCCGGTTTGCCATGGCCTGGGCAAGAGCCTCGTTGTCGAAAGCACCTATCTCAAGCGCCGCCCAGGCTTCGGCTATTTTTTCTACCACTGCACAAACCTCTTTGCCTCGCTGTCGCAGACTGTTAAAGCCGGCCTCATTCTCGTCCATTAACAGACGATGTTCATTCTGATTCTCTATCGTTTTTTCCATTTCTGTTTATTGTGATAGTGTTACTTGCTTTTTTTTCTGCTTTCCAGAAAGGACTTCATGTCTTCAGAAACTTCATTTGTGTTCGCGACTTCCTCGTCGTTGAAATCCTCCTCTGTCAGGTCCATTTCCTGAGCTGAGCCGGGGTACTTTTTTCGCAGTGTGTCTAGCACTTCCTGCACTACTTCTTTGCGTTGGTAGGCTGTGAGCCTGCTCATCATCTTTGTCATAATTCTAGTTCAGTATAAGTTAAGTAATATATTTTAATGTGCATCCTGTGTTACGGAGCAAGAAAATATTTTGTCTTGGGCGGTCTGTAGAGCATGGTACTCTTCCTGAGAAAAGGCGAATAGCTCACTCTCCAGGTCTTCTGGGCCAAAGCCCACTGCTTGTGTCTTAAGTCCGATAACTGCCGCATGATTGAGGGCTTTCAGCTCTTCTGGTGAAAAGTTGATACTGTGTTGGTTCTTTTTAATGTCCATGGTTATATATTTAAATTAACAATACATCTTGTGTTACAGTGTAGGTGATACTGCGGCCTTCTCGTGCTGTAGCTGGTTATAACTTTGAAGAAGTGGGCAGTTGTGCACCACGAAGTTTTTGCAGCTCTGGTACTGTTTCGATAGCTCCGCATACTGCTGAACCTTCTTCAGCGCTTCTTCTTCGCCATAAGCCTCCGTAAGCTCCTTGTAACTGTAGTGGTAATGTTCTTTGTCTAGCACTCGATCAGGTTGTGAGGCAGCTGAGTCTATAAAAGTCCGATGGTTAAACCTAATCAGGTAATCAGCCAAGTCTAACCCTTGCGCCCGCTCGTCCTCGGTTGCTTTTTTCTCCAGCAGCTCAGACAGCGTGAAGGCTGCGATACCGCTTAGCTCCATAGCTTTACACTTCCAGCTGTCAAATGCATTCAGGTCAGGGAATAACACGACTTTGCGCCCCTGCAGGGCCAGGCATTTCTCAGCGTTCAACCCTCCCTTGCCTCCAGTTGCCAGCCAAGTAAACTGAGGTAGGTACACACTTGCGATAATGGCGGTCTTCTCGCTTTCCACAACGGCTACTGGTTTCCCCTTTTCCACCTGCAGGAGATGCTCCCCGAAGAAGCACTGCTTAAGGTTAAAGTTCTTTAGCTTTAGCGCGGTGTGCACCCAGGTAGGGTATTTTCCAGTGTCCTTGCTCCTCTTCCCCGTGACAGGATTATAGAGCATAATTTTCCCAGACCTAATACATCCTGTGTTATCTATTTGCCAAAAAACAGTTGCCCCGTCCCAATATTTTGAGGTGCCGATAAAGTAGCGCTCGATTAGTTGGCTCGCAATGTCATACCCGAAATGATCTGCCAGGTAAACGGTGAACCGGTTGCTGGCGTACCCGCTCAGGCTCGCTCTAAAAACCGACGGGTCTATGGTGCTGGCAGGTTTTGGAGGCATGTTTGGACGATGTTGTTGGGTTTGGCTGGACCTCTCCTGATGAGGGCCAGGATTATCTTCAAAGAACTGCTTGGGGGGATAATGATAGCCGCAGTTATCTTCCCGGTTACACCTGCCGACATGATCGGCAATGTACTCGCCTGTGTCAGGATTAATATAGCGGGAAAATACCCTTTGCTTCTTGCAACCCGGGCAGGAGTGCCGAGTGGATTTGCCTTTGTAGGGCTCCAGAACTGGGTGTGAGTATAGCATAGTCTAATTTATAGTTGCTGGCACAAGTGGCATCTTTGGCAAGGTAGAACGCGTGCGGGTGGCTTGTGCCGTTCGTGCCATAAATGCCAAAAGCTAAAGGCGCTTCTCGTACTCTCCTCTTCTAGGTTTCTCAAACAATTCTTTGTCGTTGAGCAGCCTTTTGAATGTTCTTTCCGGCACCCCGCACCTCTCTGCTATCTGCACGCCTGTTGCAGTTGTAAAAGCAGCTGGCAAGGCATCGTATAGTCTCTGTTGATCCGTTGGCAGTTTGTCCAGTGGGTTATCGTTAGAGACAGTGGCATGCGCGCAAAGGGCAGTTTTTCTAAAGTACTCTATCAGCAGGATAGCCCCATTCACCGCTTTTGTCTCCACCGCCTGCTTATCAGACTCGCCTGTGGCCCAGTGCAGTAACTGCAGGATGAGCGAGAGTCTGACCGCATAAATCTCCAGCTTGCTATAGATGCCTGCAACCGCTTCATTGGAAGCATTGTTGCACAGGTCTGTGTTTCTCATTTGCCACTCCTTTAGCGCGGCTTTGGCCTCTGGAGTGAACTGCAGGATAGTGGAAACCGGCGTATCTGTATCATCCATTGTTAAGCGCAAGTCCAGGAGGTTAGAGACAATGATGTCCCAGTTTTGGTTGTACTCCTCCGGTAGCTCGGTCTCACTCCAGTAATCTTTCTTCAGTTCCGAAGGCATGGCAAAAAGGATCCTGTCGATAAATCCATTCTGACTTCGGTTATCTTTTGCCATCTCCTCTAAGAGAGCATTTTGGATGGTGCCGGTTACCGGAATAAAGGGCTGGGAGATGAACGTAGGCTCTCCGGTTTTCCGGTCAACTACTATAGGCTTGCTGCTCCAGTTGCTCAGCCAGAACTCCTGTTCGCTCCCCTTGGTGTACCGGTTAAAGTTCTTGGTCCAGGTGGCCAGCTCGTCAACGAATACCCCTATGCCGCGTTTGTTGTGCCTCTTTAACTCGGTGAGCCCTTCAAGAGTGAAGTCAGAAACAATAAACTTCCTCCAAACAGGTTTCGCAGGATCTTCCATAACGCCTTGTTCCTTCCGCTCCTGCTTTGAAAGTCCGACGACACGCTGATACTCCTTCCACTCCTGTTCAAACTGTTTGTAGCTGGCCTTGTCCTTCGCAAAGATGGGCTGGATATACCAGCTGAGGGGATGGCTCTTGTTGGTACCTGGGCGCCCCACCAGCGTAATGTAAAGCAATGCAGACTCTAACCATCCCTTCATCACCTCAACACGGTGGGTGTTGCCAATGGCCAGCGATACAGAGTAGAGGACTGCGGCGCCCGCAAAATCTACGGGAAAGTTCAGGCTCTCATTCGTTGCCCTGATGATCTGCTGCACAGCTACGGGAAATGCCTCCACCGGAAAAGGGTTTTTCTCCTTGCGGTCTGTCTCGTCAAACTTGCTACATATCTGCTGGGCCTCGGCAACGATATTATCCCCATCGATGCCATAAGACTGTAGGTCGAATTGTGGGTTAAAGCTACTCATCAAGTAGCCCCTCCCTGGCGCCAAAGCAATGGACGATACTGGAAAGCCCGGTGTCTAAGAGGAAGGTTAAGGGTATGGCCTTGAGGCGTTTTGAAAACTTCGTATCTTTGATCTGGTTAAATGCTAGTTCCTGCCCCGGCCTGGTCAGAGAATGTAGAGGAGGATCGCTGAGGTGTTCATGCATCGTGCTTTCCTCCTTTCTGTTTGCGCCTGGCACTCCTGGCTAAGGTAAGAGTCACCTCATCATCATTCCCTGGGCTCGCTGTTTGGTTTTCGATCCAGTGTAGTAGCTCTTCCCGGGAGAATACGAGCTTATTGTTGAACTTCTGGTAAGGAATCCCCCTTGATGCCGTCAGTTTGTAGAGGTGTGATTCACTAATAATTATTCCCTGATCCTTAAGGAAGTTCAGCGCCTGCTTCTTGGTCAGGCGCGCCGGAAGTTCTGTTTGTTTAGGCTGTCCAGAAGCTGCTTTAAGATCTAATAACAGAGCCTCCAACCGGTTGAGCCTTCTTTCTAATACTGCAAATGGATTATCCATCATGGCCTTTACTTTAATGTATAAGCCAAAATTGCTAAAGAAAGAAGTTGTAACTTTTGCTAATAAGTTGCACAACTTACTAGCAACTTTTAAGACTTCATGAAATTCCTGATGATCCGGCCCTCTGCTGATATTTTAGCTTCTTCTTTTGACGATGTTCCTTTACTCATTCTCTCAAAATGCTTTCGATAGGCTTCCCTCGACCAGGAGCCACCAAAACTATTCAGTAATGCTTTGTGGAAATCAGACAACTCACTTTCACAATTCTTTTTGATGACTTCAAAGCCTTTTAGCGCCATAATCATGTATACCTGCCTGGTTGGCTTTGTGCCCCAGTATTCTTCCTGTAGTCTTTGGTATATGTCTGCCCCTTCACCTATTAAGTAATCAGAGAGACATATAGGGGGCTGCTCGTTTATGCCACTTGTGCCACAAATGCTACTTGTGCCACTAGAGGAAATAGTAATACTGCCTTTTGCTGTATCCTCCGGTGCGAAGCGGTTCAGTTCTATGCAGGCTGCACTAGTATAATGATCCTTTCTTTCCAGGTATTTAAGGCAGCGAGAAATGAAGTTCTTCGTACGCAGCAACTCATCCGGAACGCCCTCTTCTAACGCGTTGTACTCATCCTCTTTCACCTCAATCCGGAACATCCCCTCATTTATATACATTAAGGCATCCCTTATGTCAGCGTCTGTAATAGAATCTTGGAAATGCTGGAACCATCTATTCGTTACCTTAACTGTAAACTTCTCAACAAACCTATCCAGCCTCCCAAAAAGGACCTCATCGCTCCCCTCATAGCCTGTTAAGTTTATCAAAGTATACCATTTCAAACTATCAAGTTGGGCAGATGTAATCCGCTCCCTTATTTCGCTAGGAAGGACATAAGCCAAGAGAAAAGGAGCAACATACTCTCTCACGGCGTCAATGACACATTCACTGGCTGCTGAACAAAGGTGCTTTATTTCCTCATTCGTATACTCCTCCTCAACCCCAAGCTCCCTCACCCTCTTTACTAGGAATTTCGCGCTTTCCTGCTCAGGTAACTGCTTTAAGTATTTGGTAAGCTCGTAATCCCTCTCGATCCTTTCGCGGTCTCTCTCGATCATGATGTTAACGCTAGAAGTTTGTCAATAAAGCTGCATTCTTTACCCGCTCTTCCTGCTCAAAGGAAGCTAAGTAGTTCTCTGTTGTTTTCAGATCATTATGGCCCAGGCTTTCTGAGATGAAGGCGATGTTGGCCCCAGATCGTTTGAGCACACTAGCGTAGCTATGGCGGGCGGTGTAAGTGGTGATGTGGCCTATGCCCAACTTCTCCCCAATGGCTTTCATCCTGTAATTCATCAGATGGGTGATGTTCTTGATAATGCGACGTTCGTCTGTGGGTGTTTCGTTACCTTTCAGGAAAGGGAATATAAAGTCTTCCGGAGCCCGGGACTTATTCCCCCACTTGGCGATGACCTCCTGCATTTCGGGCGTGATGAAAGCACAGATCAGCTTTTTCCTTTTGGCTTTAGCCACTGTCTTCTGCCTGTAAAAGCAGATTTCTCCATTCCGGATGTTGGAGTACCTAAGCTTACAGATATCGGTAATATTAGCTCCATTGCATAAATAGGAGAAGAACCACAGGTCCCGGCACATAGAGACGGTGTCGGTTTCGCATTCGTATTTGACGATCTTTCCAATATCAGCAATAGTCAAAGCAATGTTTCGTCCCTCAGGCTGGGGTATCTCATACTTGCCTTTGCCGAAAGGGTACTGAGAGGCCTTGATGAAACCAGTGCTCTTGGCATAGTTTATTACCACCTGCAGCGCCCGAATGTAAATTGATATCGTTGTGTAGCTCTTGCCCAGGCCTAGCAAATGGTTCTCATAACGCTTTAACCAAGTAGGGGTGATTTGTGCAAAACTGACTCTGTTAGCCCCTGACATGGCCGTGTCCTTAAACTTTTCCCCTTTAAATAGCTTCAGATCTATATCGCTACGTTCAAACAGTATTATGCTCCTTAGGGTATAGCGGTACCAGTCGGCGGTACCGACCTTGCCACTCTTCTGCAGTTCTTCTATCTTAGCAATGAAAACCGTATTCAGTGTGTTGCTCAGGCCTTTCCCCAAGCGGTTGTTGAGGTTGTCGAAAGAGAAGTTGTCCTGCTTGATGAGGTCTTTCACCTGATCTTTCACCCTGTCAGTCGTCAACTGGATCTCATTTCGAATACCAATCCATGTTTTGCTCTTCGTCACCGGCAGCTTTTCCCAATCCACCAGAGACATAGTCTTACCCGTGGAGTAGTATTTCTGTATCCTCCTGTAGGTAACTCTTACTTTGACTGGATACAGGCCTTCTTTGGTATCCCTACGGGTATCTAAAACTGTGGTAAGGGTAACGCCACTATCTGAGTAGTCAAACATAATGCATTCTTAATATTTGTATGCAAATTAAAAGGGGACATACAATTTGCATACAAATATAGTGAAAGAATGCCACAGGAAGAAAAGGAATGAAAGGGTAAACCACGCAAAAACAGGCTTATATGGTATAAAATACACTGAAAGCAGAAAGAAGAAAAACAGAGAAACACCCCTGTTCTTGTATCATGTACAAGGTATCTTGTACCTTGTACATGATACCAGGTGTAAAGCTCCAGTTGTTCATGCTGGAAATTTAGCCGGTAACAGCAGGAGGTGGGATGTGCTTGGCAACAAGGTTAGCAAAGGTAGATGCAGTAGCCCGCCCTTTCAAAAGCTTATCAGCGTAGCCACTACGCTGGAATGGTGATACAAGGGGCGCGTGTATGCAGGTGTTAGCACTTGCTTTTGAAAAGAGGTAAGAAGCCTCTTTGCCTTCGGGGCTTTTCGGTTTTCGACAACCTGTTATAACTATAGGTCTTACACTTTTCTATACAAAAGCGTGTGACCTATAGCTTTAGGCCTCCGTCTTTTAGCCGAACGTCTAGTTTTTTACTTTATTTCTGCCTGTGATTTTTCTCAGGAGCCAGTGTTTTTATTTCGGGACGTTCTAAAAACTGCCCGTGCCTCTCGTGTTTACTGCCCACAGGAATGCCTGTTTTATCACCGTGCTCTAAGTAATAAGGAAGCAGAGAAAGGTGTAAAGGTGGCTTATAACAGCTGTACAGGCGCAAATTAGAGCATAAGTTGAGCCATTACGGCTCGCCGGTTTTTCAATTAGGGGCCGGAAGCACCTTTACATGCATCCTGTACATTCCATCATGTACCTTGTACACGATACATGGCACCTGGTACCATGCGCCCGTATAATAATTAGTTGAGGTTACAACTTACACATAAATGATAGTAAAGATTCTTTCTTCCTCTGCCACTTTCTCCGGTGTCGTCTACAATGAAGACAAAGTGGAAAAAGGCACAGCCGAGTTACTTGCAGCGGAGAACTTTGGTATGTTGCAGCCTGGCCGCAGTGGTATAGGTGACACAGACTATAAAAGCTACTTCCAGTCCTGGTCCAAGGCAGACGGCAACATACAAAAGGTGAAGCAGCCACAGTTTCATGCTGTTATTTCCTGTGAGGGTAGGGGCAAAGACGCCGTGCAGTTGCAGGAGATCGCGGAGCAGTACCTTCGGAAGATGGGCTACGGGGATAACCCTTACCTTATTTATTTTCATACGGATACCCCAAACAATCATGTGCACCTTGTCTCCACGCGCATCAACCGTGAGGGAAAGAAAATCGACGACTCTTTTGAGCGGACGCGGTCTCAGAAGGCTATGAAGGAGATCCTGCTGCAGGACGTAGGGGAAGAGGTGCGGAAGCACTTGCAGGTAGCGCTGGGCTACAACTTCTCCACCGCGGCTCAACTGAAGTTGCTGCTGGAGCGGGAGGGGGTGAAAGTGAAAGAGACTGCAACAGGGTACAGTTTCATTAAGTACGGTAGCCATATCCACTCCATGGGGCGAGACGCCATCGCTAAGAGAACAGAAGCTTACGTGGCACCAAAAGCGCGTATCCATCAGTTGCGCGCTATCCTAAGCAAATACAAAGCAGGGCTTAGCCCTCAGGAACTAAAGGACTTTCTGCAGCATAAGTTTGGGGTGGAGCTAGTCTTCCACCAGACAAAGGGGAAGCCGGAGCCTTACGGTTACACGATCCTGGACCATGGGAAGAAAGAGGTGTTCAAAGGGGCTCAGGTCATGAAGCTCAATGAACTGCTGCTTCGTACAAGCGACGCAGACCGTATAGCCTCTGCACAAGCCATCGTCTCGACCCTAACCAAAAACAGCGGAGTATCTTACGGAGAGCTTAAAGGGGAGCTCCAGGCACTGGGCTTTACCCTTACCAGGAAGGGAGAAGTCCGGCTCAGGGGCGGCGAGACGCCTATCCTCCAAGTGACGCCTGAAACAATGCGTGCTGTCCATTACAACGAGCGCCTGCAGCATGCCAGGCTCTTTTCTACTAGCAGTATGGAAGAAGCACAGGCGCTCGCCCGCGTTTTCTACCTAAGGCCTGGCAGCCTTCGGATCAATACAGGACCGGATGAGGGGGCAAGGGAGTACACGGCAGACAAGCTCAACAGTATGCTGGCAAACGGCATCCCGTTCTCAGATATAATAGAGCGCAATGGTTGGAGCCTTGTACGAGTGGAAGGGGAGCACTACCTGATTGACAAAGGGGAGAAGACGATTCACAAGATAGGGGAGCTTACAGACCGGAACCTGGAATACAGTCGTGTGAACGTGCTAGAGGTAGACAGCCGCATAGGGGTAGCAGTTGAATACGATAACGGCGCGATCAGCGAAATGCTTTTGTCAGTGGCTTCCATGGTACAGACAGGTAACCGGCAGCTGACACCAGCGGAGAAAAGAAACAAACGAAGAATAAAACGCTAGATATTATAAATGAAAATTGTAGTTGCTAACCAAAAAGGAGGCGTGGGGAAATCTACTACCTGCATTTTGCTGGCCAACTACCTGGCCCTGGAAAAAAGTGAGAGCGTTGTCATTTTTGACATGGACCTTCAGGAGACGGTCTACTCTAAATGGGAGCGGGACCGGGAGCTGTATGCCAACGAGCCCCTGTACGAGGTTGTCAAACTAGAGCTAGAGGACTACCCTGGGTTTGCCAAAGACCTGGATGAGTTGAAAGGCAGTACGCAAGTCATTATCGATATGCCAGGCCGACTTGATGATGACAGCATCCTGGCCGTGATCAAGGATGCAGATCTTATTATCTGCCCTATTGCCTATGAGCGGTCCGTGTTCGAGTCCTCGCATGTTTTTGCACGCGTGGCCCGGCACCTCAATCCCCATAACAGAATTGTGTTCCTCCCCACCAGGCTCAACAAGAGCGTCAAGTACGAAATAAAGGAGAAGGTTAGAGAGGCGATGTCGCAGCTAGGTGAGATTGCCCCCGAGATAGCAGAGCGGGTATCCCTGCAACGGATTGACACCGTGTCGCTCAGCCCTGAGGCGAAGGATGTCATTCAAAACTCCTTTGATTTCATCTACGAGCATTACCTCCAATAAAATTTTTATTCTTCAGGAACTATAACGTATAAGAATATAGTTAGGCTGTAAATTGCTTAAAAAGGTTAATGCGTTATAACGGTAGAAAAGCTGGTTATAAGGTAGTATAACCTTATACAGGTAGTGTTTTTATGAAAAACAACAGGAACAACGCTGTACTGGAGAGAATAAAAGCTAACCTTCTAAATGGTGAACCGAAGGCAGGTGAACCTGTGGAGGAGGAAGCTTCTGCGGAAGATAAGATTGTCCTCAAAAGGCCCTTGCAGGAAGCGTGCTCAGAAGTTGAAATAAGCAATATACTCTCATTAGGGGGCTTTACACAGCTTTACGAAACCTTAGAGAGGGCCAGAGGGGAGATGGGGTTTGACCGGCGGATTGTGTACATAGACAGTGAAAGCGCAGAGGTATTGGACCTGCTGCGGAGAAAGGCAAAGATCAAATCTAACCTGTTGGTAAGCTGCCTGCTCCACGAGTTCTTTAGCAAGCATAAGGAGCTTATACAGGAACTGGTTGAGAAAAGAAATAATAAATTATTAGACTAACCGTATATGCTTAATAATAATAATTTGTTTGTATTTAAGCAGTACGGCAATAAACGTGTTTGATTATGGCATGGAGCGTATTCTTTGGGGTTGTTTTTACATGTTATGCCATATACTACGTGCTAAACATGCTCTTTGACCTGTACAGGGGGCGTAAGCAGAAAAAGGCCCCCGAACAAGTGGTGCAGTATAACCTGCGTGAGCTAGTGGAGCAGGAGGAGAAGCCCAAAGAGGTAACAGACGAACCAGGCAGCAAGGCTGGACCGGCCGATCAGGAAGAGGCGGAAGAACCTGTTCTGCGGGTAGAGGGGCAGGGCATCCCACTAGAAGACTTCCTCCGGGACGCCAAATCATATTCGAGTTCTATTTTTTAATTTTTATTCAATACATTTTATTCTTTTCGCATTTTATGAAAAAGAGGTTTTCATTATCGGCAGTGGCGCTACTAGCGGTAGTGCAGGGGAGCATGGCACAGGGAGTAGCCGGTATAGACGCTGCCTCCTCTGAGCTCACCACTTACGTGGATCCGATCGGCACGCTTATCATTGTGATTGGCGCCATTGTAGGGCTTGTGGGCGGAATCAGGGTCTTTATTAAGTGGAACTCGGGCGACCAGGACGTGCAGAAATCTATCATGGGCTGGATGGGCTCCTGTGTTTTTCTGATGCTGGTAGGGGTGGTCGTTCGGGCGTTCTTTGGGGTATAGCATGAACTCTGACAGACCCTTTAGTGGGTATGCCGTGTACAAGGGGCTGCAACAGCCCCTTGTCTTTAAATCCTTTAAAGGCAGGTACATTTATTGGGGGTTGGCCAGCGTGCTGGCCGGCTTCCTCTCTGCCGCCGCGCTCACCGTCATTTTTAATTTTCTGCTAGGCTTCACCAGCCTGCTGGCAGTTTCCCTTTCCGGGCTGGTTTATACGAACGCGCGTCAGCGGAAAGGGCTGCACAGCAAGACAAAATCAGCAGGGATTTATATAGTCCCTGCCCGTTTCCGTGCGCTAAAAGGGACGAGATAAGCCCCTTTTCGGCTACGAGGCTACTTAGTACATGAAGAACAAGACATTCGCTATGCCATACCTTGGCGTAGGCAGCCACGCCTATGACGTGCTGTATCATGAGACAGGAGACTATTCTGTCATTATTCGCATTATGAACCCCGTGCTTCAATATGCTGCGGACCCGGACGCCTACAAAGCCTTTCACCAGGTATTCTCCAATATAGTGAAGATCCTGGGCGCAGGTTACACCCTGCAAAAGCTGGATGTCTTTGCCCAAAAGCAGTTTGTAAGCAGGAAGGCATCCGACTTTCTCAGCCAAAAGTACAATGAGGCCTTTAGGGGGAGGGAGTACCGGGCTATCACTACTTACCTTGTTGTAACAAAGGATGTACGACGCTCAAGCTTCTTTACCTACGATGAGCAAGACTTCACTACCTTTTTGCGGAATGTCACCAAAGTCGTGGATTTGCTGGAGGCAAAGGCCTTTCATCCGCATGTATTGACTGAGAAAGAAATCAAAGAGCTTACAGGTCGGCTGCTGGCTTTTAACTTCTCAGACAGGGGCTATGCCTTGAACAACTTCTACGCGACGGAGGAGGGGATAAGGCTAGGGGACAGGACCATTAAGAGCATTTCCTTAGTGGATGTAGATGAGATCAACTTCCCGGCTTCTGTCTCTCCCTACACTGAGCTGAACCTGGGTTTTACCCTGCCGGTGGACACGATGCACTTTCTGCACCAGGTGCCCGCCACTGACTGCCTCATCTATCACCAGGTGATACAGATCCCTGATCAGCGGGTGGAGATGGGTAAGCTGATGGCCAAGCGGAAGCGCCATACCTCGATGCCGGACCCAGCCAATGATATGGCAGTGGAAGACATTGACCGTGTCATGGCTGACATTGCCAAAGAAAACCAGCTGCTGGTGTTGGGGCACTACAATATCCTGCTGTCCGCCAGGGAACAGGAATTGGAGAGGGCGGTGAATTACATCGAGAGCGCACTGTTTTCACTGGGCATTATTCCTTCGCATAACGCGCATAACCAGATGGAGCTTTTCCGCTGCATGCTGCCAGGGAATGCCTCCGAGCTAAAAGCGTACGATAAGTTCCAGACGACCTCTGACGCCGCGCTGTGCCTGCTGTTCAAGGAGGGGCTGCTCCAGGATGAGGAATCAGCCTTCCAAGTGTTCTTTTCCGATCGTCAGGGGGTGCCGGTGGCCATAGACACGAGCGACATGCCGGTCCACACAAACCGTATGAATAACCGAAACAAGTTCGTGCTGGGCCCTTCTGGCTCTGGTAAGTCCTTTTTTATGAACCACCTGATTCGCCAGTATGCCCTGCAGGACACCGACGTGATCCTGGTGGACACGGGGCACAGCTACAGCGGCCTTTGCGCCTACTACGGGGGGAGGTACATCACTTATTCAGAGGGAGAGCCTATCACGATGAACCCTTTCCGGATAGCAAGAGAGGAGTTTAACGAAGAAAAGCGGGAGTTCCTAAAGTCCCTTGTCAGCCTTCTGTGGAAAGGCGCCGATGGCATGGTGAATCAAATAGAGGACAGCGTACTTTCCTCTGTGATCTCAGCTTATTATGAAGATTACTTTCAAACGGGTAAGGAGGGTAGCTACCTTAGCTTTCAGTCATTTTATGACTTCTCTATCCAGAAAATAGGGGAGATCGCAAAAGCAGAGTCGATTTCGTTTGACATCAGGAGCTACCGGTTTATTCTAAAGAAGTTTTGCCTCGGCGGGGAGTACGGCTCTGTCCTCAACAATGCCATGGATACCACCCTGTTTGATGAGAGGTTTATCGTCTTTGAGATAGACGCCATCAAAGAGCATAAGATCCTCTTTCCCATTACGACCATCATCATCATGGATGTATTTCTCCAGAAGATGCGCCAGAAGAAAAACCGCAAGGCGCTTATCATCGAGGAGGCCTGGAAAGCCATCGCTTCCCCGCTGATGGCAGGGTATATCCTGTACGTGTACAAGACGGTGCGCAAATTTTGGGGCGAAGCCGTGGTGGTGACCCAGGAGCTGGACGATATCATTGGCAATGCCGTCGTCAAGAACAGTATCATTAACAACTCGGACACGGTCTGTCTGCTCGACCAGACAAAGTTCAAGGACAACTTCTCAGACATCGCGGCGCTGCTTTCGCTCAGTCCGGTCGAGCAGACGAAGATCTTCACGATCAATAACCTGCCTAACAAGGAGGGCCGCGACCGCTTTAAGGAAGTGTACATCAAGCGAGGGGCAAGCGGAGAGGTGTATGGCGTGGAGGTGTCGCTGTATGAGTACCTCACCTTTACCACGGAGCGAAGGGAGAAAGAGGCCTTGCAGGTCTACGTGGGCCGCTACGGCGACTTCCGCCATGCCTTGGAGGTGTTTGTCAGCGATCTGCGGGCTTCAGGTCTGAAGCTAAACGAGTTTATTAGCACTATTAACAAAAACACACATGAGAAAATACCTGTGCTTGGTTAGTGCCCTGCTGCTTAGCGGGGCCACGTCACAGGCCCAGCAACTGGTTTTTGACCCGGCGGTGGTCTCCACCCTCGTGGTAAACCACACGGCCCAGCAGGCGGCGCTGAAGGACATCAAAGAAAAGGAAGGGGAGATTGCCACCCTGCAGCAAACAATTACTTTTAAAATGATCCAGATCAAGGAGCTGGAGGAGAAGATGTACAATTCCCTTAAGACTGTTCAGAGCATTGTGGGGCAGAGTAAGAACATCATTTACGCCTCCCGCATCGCCCAGGATATCGGCAAGTACCAGGGTGAGATGCTGGATCTCGCGCAAGGGGACCCGGAGCTGATGCTGATTGCCGCCAAGACAGAGCTGGAGCTGATTAACCGTACAGCCGACCTGTTCACCTATATCTACCAGGTGGCCGTGGTCGGGACGGACATGAACCTGATGAGCAATGCAGACCGCCTTTCCCTGATTCGCCACGTGGTGGATGAGCTGCGGATCATGCGTGGGTTGTCTTACTCTATCACCAGAAGGATGCGGGTGGCTAAATACGCGGGCCTGTTCAAGACGCTAAACCCGCTAGGGCTCAGGTACCCCAACAACAGCCAGGCGATCATACGCTCCCTGATCGATGAGTACAAGACCCTTAAAAAGTAAGGCCATGCGGAAGAGTAATCTACCTGTACCTCTCCTGTGTGCGCTCCTAAGTGTGGTGGCGTTGCAGAGCGCGCGCGCCCAGGCCCCGGGTGTGACCATCGTGGACGGAAAATACGTGCGGCACCAGCTGGAGCGGGAGGTCGTCACGCGCTGGGGCAAGTTTGACCCCAAGTGGTACTTTATTCTCTTCCACAATAAGTACCGGAAAGGCCCTGACAGACGCAACATGCTCCAGCTCCTTCCTGCTATGGCTGCCGTCATGGCTAACAAAGAGCAGGCGGAGCGGGAAGAGGAGGAGGTAAACACCATTTGGGAGCAGGAAATGTTCAAAGCCGCTGATCGCAGCCTGAACAAAAGCTTCCACCTCCTTTATGGCAGGAAGATCAAGGGTTTAAATGAACAACTGGAGGCGCTGCACCTGGAGGGGGTGACAGCTGGGGTGTCACCTGACATGCTGCTTAAGCTCAGGGGGGAGCATGAGAGGATCAACGCAGACATAGAACTGACCAAAGAGGCCTACGAGGATGATGCCGTGAAAGCGGCTTCTTTCCGGGGCTACCTGGCTGACCTGGTTTCTCTCAGAGGGTATTACCGTCGCATCATCACTTTATTTAAAACTACTAATCGCTTGTCCCACCATGAGGGAGCTAATTGACAAGGCGATCTTCGATCTGTTCGATGCCTTGTTCCTGAACATAAGAGACCTTGCCGGCAGCTTCATAGCTGACGCGCAGGCAGTGGCGGCCATCGCCATGATGCTGTATTTCGCACTGGAGGCGTATAAAATGATGGCAGGGGACGAGCCGGTGCGCTATATGGCCCTGTTCCGGCCCTTCGCCCTGGCTTTGGTAATCATTTCCTGGGGCGGCTTTGTGGACGCGCTGAACTTTCCCCTTACGGTTGTGAAAGACAGTGCCAGGGGCATGTACCAGGGACAGGTGGAGCAGGTGGAGGACCTGCACCGGGAAAGGGTGGCGCTGATTGACAGCGTGGCCCGCAAGCTCTCAGACAGCAGTGCTGACTTTGAGCAGGTGCAGGCCCAGACGCAGGATAAAGACTGGATGGAGACGATGGGCATCGACCTGGAGCCGATGTTTAACAAGATGAAGGGCTACTACCTCATGCTCATGGCCAAGATGCATTTCACCATGATGCGGGTAGTGGAGTACATCGTCATTCTGATCTTTCAGGTGTGCACCTACATCATCTTCTTCCTGCAGATCATCTTCGCCGGCATCCTGGTAATACTGGGACCCTTTGCCTTTGCCATGAGTATCTTCCCCGGCTTCCGGGATTCTTACCTGACGTGGATAGGGCGCTACATCTCCGTAGGCCTTTACTCTACGATCGGCTACATCATTATGTCCATCTCCTTTGTGCTCGTTAAGTACGGCCTGATGAAAGAGATTGAGGTACTCAAGGCGGTTATGGAGAACGAGGAGATGTTCATCGCCTATGTCTCATACCCCTCGGGCAATGTAAGCTTCTATATCGTGAGCCTGATCATCGGAGGGCTGGCCATGCTGACCATACCGGTTATTTCCACCTGGATAGTAAACACCAGCGGTGTCGGCAATGCCATTGGCTCCATGGCCTCCGGCACGAGCAGAGCGGTGCGCACCGTCTCGAGGTAAACTTTTAAAACAATCATGATTCTAAACATCGAAAAGAAAATAAAGCTGGCCTTTGCGATCAGCGCGGGCAGCTTTTTGACCTCTGTTGCCCTGGTGGCCGTAGTTTGCGTGTTCGCCTATGGGCTGGTGAACGAGCAGCGCAAGAGTATTTATGTGCTGGACCACAACGTGCCGGTACTGGTCAGGCAAAGTGAGCAGGGCACAAACCGGGAGGTGGAGTACAAGTCCCACGTGAACATGTTTCACTTGCTCTTCTTCACCCTGCCACCGGACGATGAGTACATCAAGGCCAACCTGGCGAAGGCCATGTACCTGATCGACGACACCGGACTGGCCCAGTACAACAACCTGAAGGAGAAAGGCTATTACAACTCCATCCTGGCCAGTTCTGCCTTGCTGACAATTCAGACGGACAGTATTACGGTGGATGAGAAGCTCCACTTTACCTATTATGCCAGGCAGCGCATCGAGCGTAATACCTCCATAGCCACACGGGCACTCATAACAGAAGGCGACCTGCAGGAGGTGCCCCGCACGGATAACAACCCGCACGGATTGATTATCAAGAACTGGAAGACGGTGCTCAACAAGGACCTGGAGTATGTGGAGAAGAAAAGCTTTTAACAGGCTCCGGCGGCTGGGAAGGCAGGGCAGGGCGTGGGCAGACCGAAATCCCCGACCCATGGTAGCGCTTATGTTTGGCGTGATGGT
This sequence comes from Pontibacter ummariensis, assembly GCF_900188175.1. Classification (GTDB taxonomy): domain Bacteria; phylum Bacteroidota; class Bacteroidia; order Cytophagales; family Hymenobacteraceae; genus Pontibacter; species Pontibacter ummariensis. Next base: position 99,659 of record NZ_FZOQ01000019.1, read on the forward strand.
GACAGGGCTCACGTGGCAGCTCTACGCCCGCAGTAGCAGGCAGGAAAGTTACTTTAGCCCCCTTGCGAAGGCTTACGGGGAGTTCGGGAGGCTACAAACACGCAGCCATGATAAGGCCCTAACAGGGGATGTACTGGAGCTTATGGGGCTCTACACGAGGGCACAAGCCATACACCCGGACAGCCTGACGGCCAGGGACAGCACTTTCCTGGTAGACCTTGACAAACAGCTAAACAGCATTATTAATGAGAAAGATTGATTTCAGGAACGGACGCTATGTCGTACCGCTTATCGTGCTCCCCTTCCTGTTTATTTTCAATTACCTGTACCTGGATACCTTCCAGGCCACGGCACAGCCAGCAGGGGCAGGAACCGCACTAGCTGCCGACAGCACTACCTTTAACGCTTCGCTGCCTGTAGCCAACCTGGAGAAGCGCCAGGTGAAGGACAAGTTCGGGGCGGCCAGGGATGAGTATAAGTACAGGACGGATTACTCCGCCATACGGGAGTTGGGAGAAAACACCAGCACGGAGCAGGAGTACGGAAGCGTCTACACAGAGGAGGAGCGGGCCATGCTCGACAGCCTGAACAACCAGGTCCTGTCTAACCAGAAGCCTGCCGGCTTCATGGAGCGCGTGATCCAGCGCCAGGACCGCAACCGCTATGCATCTGGGGGCACAGCTACACGAAGGGCAGCCCGGAAGCAGGAGTCTGACTACGAGCGGGAGATGCGCCTGTTCAAAGAGCAGATGGCCTACGTCGACAGCCTTAGCAGGGCCGGGGATGAGCCGGAGACAGTCCCGCAAAAGCCCGTTAGCGCAGCACGTGCCGCTGGGCCCGAAGAGCAGGAGTCAGAGGCTCTTGCTGTTAGTAAGACCGCTAACCCCAATGCGTCCTACTTCAACACAATCGCCAGTAACCCCAGAGAGCAATTGATCAAAGCCATCCTGGATGAGGGGTTGAAGGTGCAGGAGGGTGGCCGGGTGCGTGTCAGGCTGCTAGACAACATTTATATTGCAGGAACGGAGTTACCCAAAGGAACTTACCTCTATGGTCTGGTTACGGGCTTTAGTGCCCAGCGGATAGACATTACCATTGGTTCTGTTCTTTTAGATGAGCAAGTGGTCCCGGTGAGCCTGAGCGTCTATGACAATGACGGCATGAAAGGACTGTATGTGCCCGACTCACAGTTCCGGGACTTCACGAAGGAACTGGCAGGCAGGGCCACCCAGGAACAGCCCCTGAACTTTGAGCAGAACCCGGAGAACTCAGCCCAGGTGCTTTACTCTATGGCGGACCGCATGGCGCAGACGGCTTCCAGGGCGGCAGGCAACGCCATCAGGAAGAACAAAGCCACTCTTAAATACAATACCGTCGTGTACTTGATTGACAACAAAGCAAAACGCAGATAAGCAAACATCATGAAACGCCTTTTAACCTTTTTATACTTTACCCTGCTCTCCTTTATTTCCTCAGCGCAAACGCAGGAGCCGCAGGTTATCTTTGTGCACGAAGACATCTCCACGCATATCATCAGCCCGGAACCCATCATGTATGTGGATATTTCCACTGATGATGTGGCAGGGGATATTCCGGTCACCAATATCCTTCGCATCAAGCCTAAGAGCGGGGCTCCCGCTTTAGGCGTCGTAACGGTGGTGGGAGAGCGGTTTATGGTCCAGTACCGACTTCGATATGCCTCATCCTCCCAAGGGGCCGACACAGAGATCAGGATAGACCCGACACAGGTGGATGAGTACCTCAACCCGGCGGTACCCATGAGCAGGGCAGATATGAAGCGCCTCTCGCTGCAGGCCTTGCAGCAGGCTCCGGGGATAAAGCACAGGTACACCCGAAAGCACAAGATGGAGCTCACGCTTAACAATGTTTTCATGGTAGGGGACTACTTCTTCGTAGATGTGTCGATGAAGAACAGGGCGAACATTCCCTATAGCATTGACCAAGTGCGCTTCAAGATCGAGGATAAGAAAGTGGTGAAAGCCACTAACTTTCAGCAGACGGAGATCAAGCCTGTCTTTGCGCTCCATGGCACAGGAAGCTTCAAGCGCAAGTACCGCAATGTCTTTGTGTTTCGGAAGTTCACATTTCCTGAAGAGAAGGTTTTGAGGATGGAGGTGTCAGAGCAGCAGGTGTCTGGCCGCTGCCTGACCCTGGAAGTGGACTACAAAGACGTCCTAGACGCGGACATACTGTAGTTCTGATGAAGATCATGAGGTTAATGACGTTAATGCTGTTTAGCTGTATCTGGTAAAAGATGGAGGAATCTAGCGAGATAAAGCGGCTGTACTCGTTCCTGCAGGGGTTGGTCTACTTTTCCCTCTTTGTAGAGTTTGGGGTGCTGCTGTTTTCCGGGGCTCCCTTTCTCTCCGCTATAAGACCGGTGGTAGAAAGGTTGGCACGGCTGCCGATCTATGACAACATTTACTTCTCCAAAGCTTTCACCTTTGCGCTCATTCTGATTGTGTCCATTGGCACGAAAGCAAGGAAGGATCTGAACCACAACCCCAAGAGGCACATCATGTTGCCGCTTCTCCTGGGCGGTGTCCTGTTTCTCTCATCCGGTCTTTTCTACTTTTATGTCCATGGCACGGCGTTGTTTTGCGGCGTTACCCTGTTTGACCTGCTCTACTGTTTGTTTTCACTGATAGGTGCCCTCCTCATGCACATTGCCCTGGACAATGTCTCCAAACACGTCCAAAGCGGGCTGATGAAGGACAGGTTCAACGTGGAGAATGAGTCCTTTGAGCAGTCAAAGGATCTGGTGAGCAGCCCTTACTCGGTAAACATTCCCATGCGCTACTATCATAACAGAAAGGTAAACAAGGGTTGGCTGAACGTGGTGAACCCTTTTCGGGCAACGCTTCTGATCGGGACCCCTGGTTCCGGGAAGTCTTTTTCGGTCGTGAACCCCTTTATCAAGCAGATGTTGGCCAAGGGGTTCTCTATGGCGCTGTATGATTTTAAATTCCCGGACCTGGGGAGGATCGCGTACTACCATTACCTGGTGAACAAGAAGAAGGGGGCCTTAAGGAACCACCGCTTCCATGTCATCAACTTCAACAGCGTGGAGCACAGCCGCCGTTTTAACCCGCTCAAGCCAGCATACCTGCCTACCCTGGCAGATGCCATAGAGACGGCGGAGGCTCTCCTGCAGTCGCTTACCAAGAATGACAAGGAGAGCGGTGCGGCCCAGTTTTTTACCCAGTCGGCGGTTAACTTTCTGGCTAGCTGTATTTTTTTTCTGAGCCGTTACCAGGAAGGCCGTTACTCTACTTTCCCCCATGTGATGGCACTTGTTAACCTGGGTTACGATGAGATCTTTGACTTGCTGTTTACCGAGCCACAGCTGATGAGCCTGCTTTCTCCCTTTCGCACGGCTTACCGGAACAAGGCCTTTGACCAGTTGGAGGGACAGATCGGCACGCTAAAGATCAACATCGGGCGGCTGGCGACAAAGGAAACCTTTTGGGTGCTTTCAGGAGACGACTTTGACTTGAAGATAAGTAACCCGGCAGAACCATCGGTCCTGGTGATCGCCAATGATCCCTCGACGCAAAGTATTAATAGTGCGTGCAACGCGTTGATCCTAAACCGTATGACCAAACTGATCAACTCTAAGGGGAACCTGCCCTGTGGCCTGATTGTGGATGAGTCCCCGACCCTTTATGTGCACAAGGTGGAGAACCTGATAGCCACCGCGCGGAGCAATAAGATAGCCGTCTTGTTAGGGCTCCAGGAACTCCCGCAGCTAAAGCAGCAGTATGGCAGGGAAACGGCCGATACCATCTGCTCTGTCGCTGCCAATGTGCTGAGCGGGTCCGTGCGGAACAAGGAGACGCTGGACTGGCTGGAGAAAATATTCGGTAAGGTAAGGCAGCAGAAGCAGGGGGTGAGCATTGACCGAAACCGTACCTCTGTTAGCCTAAACGAGGAAATGGGAGCCCTTATTCCTGCCTCCAAGATAGCTAACCTCCGGGCGGGAGAACTAGTCGGACAGGTGGCCACTGACAGTACCGATTATGATGGCAGGCACGTAAGCAGTACCTACAACTGTAAAATTGACCTCGATATAGAGGCCATAGCAAAGGAAGAAGCGTTATATGTAGATATGCCTAGATTTTATACTTTTGGAAAAGACACCGAGCGGGTTTCTAAACTTGAAAACAACTTTATAAAAATCAACAAAGACATCGCCTCACTTATAGCCGAATTTCAAGTATGAAGATAGCCCTTAGCGATATTGGGGAGAAGCTGAGCTCCTTCCGTAAGACCCTGAACCTTTCTCAGAAGGAAGTTGCCGTGGCAATGGGCGTGCACCAGACACAGATCTCGAAGATAGAAAACGGAGAAGGGGGCAGTATTGAGCTGCTGCTACTTGTCCTGAACTATTACGGTAACAATTACAACGTCAAGTTCGTGCTGGGGGATGAGTTTGAAGTGATTGTCAATTCCCCGGGAGACTCTTTGACCAGCCCTTACAATAAAATAGCCGTTGAAAAGCTGACGATGCTGGAGGGGGAGATTTCCTCCCAGTTGGCTGACATCAGGAAGCTATTAAGCAGCTCCTCCTGAGTGGAGGCATGGCGCTACCGCCTTGCTTTCGCTATTTCACGGTATATCAGATCAAGGTAAGGAGTAGGGTCTACTACGCGGGCTCCATGCTTTAGTGAAAAGTGAAGGTGTTCTCCTGTGCTTCGCCCGGTGCTCCCCGTGATGGCGAGCACGGTGCCAGCCTGCACCAGCGCTTCCTCCCGAACAAGAATAGTGGACAGGTGACCGTATACGCTTCTGTAAGCCCCGTGTGCTACCTCTATGTAGTTGCCAAGCCCCTTGCTGTAGCCGACCTTGCTGACCTTCCCAGGCATGATTGCCAGTACGGAATCCTGGCTGGCTTTGAAGTCTATTCCTTTGTGAAGAGAGGTTTAGCCCGTAAAGGGATCCACCCTCATGCCATAGGGGCTATTAAGAAGGAGGCTTGACAGCGGCATAGAGACAGGAGGACGTTTCATTGTAAGCGCAGCCGGAACTATGGGAGGTAAGGCTTCAGGCCTTTCTGCTGCAGCCTCTTCTGCCTCCCTTGTTTGAACCTGCACGGAAGGCAGGGGGGCAGCTTTCCTAATGGTGTTAAACTGGCTGTAGGCGGGGAGGGCAAAAAGGACAAGGGGTGCTAACAAGCAGAGCTTTAACATGGGATAATAAAAGCAGTAATAAAGCCCAACACCAGTATTCTATAAAAGGTTTAAAACAGCAAATTTGTTGCTATTGGCACTGCAAATTTAGTTATATTACATAATGCCAAGATAAGTATACGTTATACGCATTGATATGAACTTTGACATCAAGGATCTTCCGTTTGCACAGTTCGAGAAGCTGGGATTGAGCAGGAAGGACGTTCTGAACATGAAGCCTGAGGACCTTGCCAACTTGCTTTCAGGCAACCGGACAAGTCTTCTCACGCTTTCTGTAGAATTGACAAACGGACAGCGGTTCGAGACGGAGGCCAAGCTTTCGCTTTACAGAAACCCGGACAAGTCTGTGTCGATTTACGTGCACCCGGTACGTGCGCAACTAAAGAATGATATCGGTGCTACCGCTGAGGAGCTCTCACATCTTAAGCAGGGAGGGTTGCTTGTTAAGGACCATACTGCCCTGAACGGGGAGAGAGAACCGCATTTCTTTCAGTTGGACAGAGACACAAACGAGATCCTGCGGGCGAGGGTCCGGGACTTTGTGGTACCGAGCGCTATCAGGGATGCAGTCCTCAGCCCGGACCAGAAGGAGCAGCTCCGTCAAGGAAAGATGATTGAGCTGGAGGCAAAAGGAGGAAAGGAAGTCATCCGCGCCCGCGTGGACTTAAATGAACCGCGGGGCTTTACGACTAATCCGGAGATTCTTGGGCAAAAAGAAAACAGGGGATTCAGCCCTGAGAAGGTGAAGCCCTCCGGCCTGAAGCGCTAAAGCAAGACAAATGACGACTTTCAGAGAGTATAAGGATAAAGTGCCTATCATACAGGTAGCAGAGGCCCTGGGCTACGTGGTGAACCTAAAGAAAGGCAGGCGAAGGCTGGAGTACAAGCATCCAGACGGGGACACTGTTATCATCAACAATCCGAATGACAGTGCCAAGCAGCTTTACTTTAACCGTAACGGCAGCGTGGACAGGGGCTCTGTTGTTGATTTTGTGGCCAATAGGCTCTACAGGTTCAATGAAAGCTATCAGTCGGACACGGAGGGCATCAATAAAGTCCTCGCACGGTTTGCGGGGGAACCCTACACCTTTAAGCCTGTCTTTATGCCTGCACCCGCAAAGCCCTTTGTGGAAGGACGTTATGAGGTGATGCCGTTGTCAGTGGCCAAGCTCCATTACCTGACGAAAGAGCGTGGCCTGAGCTGGGAGACTGTGGAGAAGTTCCTCCCCTTTATCCGGCTTGTAAAGGACACTCACAAAGAGCCGTCGCAGCAATTCCCTAACATTGCGTTCCCGCTAACAAGGCCGGGCGCTTCGGACATTGTCGGCTATGACCTGAGAAACTACGGGTTTAAGCGGGTCGCCCCTGGCAGCGATCGCCAGAGTGGCATGTGGATCGCAGACTTCGCCGGGGATCCTGCCCGTACGAGGAATGTTTATTTTGGAGAAAACCCCATAGACATGATGAGCTTCTACCAGCTCAAAAGAAAGGAGCTGGACATCGGGTCGTCGGCCTTTGTTTCCTTTGGCGGAGGCATTTCACGAAACCAGATACGCCTGGCCCTCGAGCACTGGCCGCAGGCAGCGAAGAACACCCTCTTTGACAATGACTACCAGGGCAAGGTCTACGACATCACCTTGGCCGCTGCCATATCCGGTAAAGAAAGTTCCTTCAGAAAAGAGGGCGATGACCTGCTGTTTAAGGCCAATGGAAGGAACTTTACCATTCACGCAACGAAGCTTAACCTAAGTGTATTTGAGCGGGAATCGGGCATAAGGTCCGGGCTTCATGTTCATAAGTCGAGAGGCGTTAAAGACTTCAATGAGATCATACGCTCTCCTGCGCATGAAAAACAAAGCCTTCAGCTGAAAAGGTAAGACTCCATATCTCTGTTCCTGTACGACGGCAAAGGTTTTCAGCCAAGTGCCTGGAGAAGGAGACTTACAACAAATTTATGGTTGAAAAGATGCTCTTAGCCCTTGTTTCATTAGGTTAATGAGGCCCATGATGCCCATGATGATCAGTAGCTTTGTAGATCCCCACAGGCCTGATGGCGAATTAGTTTTCATGCCATGTGCTTCAGAAACTGCTCCTGCCTTGTGTTACTATTGGGCCTGGAGTACTCTCAAATCTACCAGGCAGATCACGATCTCCTGTTGCAATGCATAGAATCTTTTCGTCCACTTATTCATTCTGGGCTCTATGTCCCTATGTCCGCAAAGAGTGGAAATCTCCTCCAGGTCCCTCATCCGTTTTTGGAGCTTTGCATAAAGCAGACAAGAATAATTAGGATTACATATATTTGCAGTGCCAGCCCCTAAATACGCCAAGGCCGATGAGGAGCAGGAGGTTTATTCTGTAACCAGATGCTTATGAAGCGATGACCGAAAGTAAAAAGGTA
>NZ_FZOQ01000041.1 GCF_900188175.1 Pontibacter ummariensis
TGGAGGACATAATAGAGACCCTGTTGGGGCTCGAGATCACAGATGAGTACGATGCCGTGGAAGACCTGCAGAAGTGGGCCCGCGACAGGTGGGAAAAACGGTCGAAAGCCCGGCAAGACCAGCATGATGTCTAGGAGCAGTCTTGTTAGGCAAAGTTACCGTTTCAACGTTCCCTGTTTGAAGCAAGTTTTACAGGGAAGTCATGGAACCTGGTAAAGCTGCCAGGCAAAAGAAGCTGCGCATAGCCCCAGTGGGGCGTATGTCTTAGATACAAGTCTCTTTTACTAAAGCTCCAGCAAAGCTGTTTAGAGCTTGCTGTTTTTGCGGATGAGAACCCACCCCTAACCCCTCCCAAGAGGGGAATTACGCACAGTAGGAAAAGTTGTCCCTTTTGGAGCAGGGCCGTTTCATGTTAAGAACATGGGTTTAAAGTCCCTGGCATTCTGTTAAGATACCTGGTAGAAAGAGAGGCCTCTTCCCCTGTGAGGTTAAGCCTTCGCTAAGGTGGAAAAGGGACCCTCTGTTAACAAAATTCTTCAGGATGACAAAAAGGAAGAATGAAACAATTTGCCACCAAGAGGGGAGCTGGCAAACGAGGAAAGCATTCGCCAAGCAGAATCTTTTAGGGAAAGAACCCGTCGTAACTTTTTAAGTTCAAGCGGGACGACATGTTTGTAGAAATGGAATAGATCGTTGCTTAAGCTCCGTAGGAGCGACATGTAAACCTAACCAGAACATGTCGCTCCTACGGAGCTATGAGAGCAAAATATCATGCAACCTACGAACATGTCGTCCCGCTGGGACTCTTAGTAACAGTTGAACTCAGCAGCAGCTGCACACATTGCAAATGAACAGTGCTACAGGCTCTTTTTCTTTTATCTTTCCCTACACGATCAGACTACAGAGGGAATAGGCTTTTTCCCTGCTATGGCGCTCCTCTTTTAAAAGGAGGAAAACCACAGGCTGCGCCTGTTTCGGCTACCATGCTGTGCTATCCCGGCTACAAGCTTCTTTATTATCCTGTTGGCACCGTTTGGTTAAAACCGCTCGTGGTAGAGGATAGACATAGAGCACATTTCCAGCACACTTTCCTGTAGCAGCAGCTGCGCAGTCGACTTTTCCGACACCAGCACGAAGGCAATATCCACGATGCTGGGAATCCCCAGCGCAAGGCCTAGCTGCTCTGCCACAGACAGTGCCCCCATCGAATTATAGTTGGAGAGGTAGAGCTGGTGCAGGTCCTGCCAGGGACCCTTGGCGCTGCCTGTTGCGGCGATGAAATCCCCGAGCGCCTGGCGCGCTTTGCCCATCACGCTGCCTAAAGTGGTGCGTATGTCGGAAGGCTCCCGGCCAATAATAGTAAACAGCTCATGGATCTTTTCCTCGTGTTCTTTGGCCTTCACTGCCAGTTCTGCCAAGTACTCTTTTATGTGCGGCTCCTTTATCTTGGGTACGGTATCCTCCAATAGCTGTCGGAAAGAGGTCTGCGTGAGCAATACATTATTGAACCAGGCGGCGGCCCTGTTCAGTTGCTCGCTTCTGGTTTCCTCATCTAGCTCTATGAGTATGGGGAGTTCTTTCGTCTTATTTTCCATGGTTGCATTACTTTTTCGTGATCTTCCAGAGTACACCTGTATGGGCGAAGGCGAGCATAGGGCCTGTGGTAACCTTAACATGGCCAAAGTCCAGCACATACAGGCTCTCCCCGTCGGGGCTGAACTTGCAGGAAACAGGGCGCTCTATGCCGCCACTGCCAAAGCTGGAGGCAGGGCCCATCTTTTTGTTGTGCATAAAAGGCTCAGCCGTTCCCTTTTCCACGTCCACCCGCACTACCCGGAAGCCATGGTCCAGGTCTTCTTCGCGGGGTGAGTTCAGGGGGGCTAAAGTACCCCACTCGGCCACAAACAGCTCGCCCCGGTGGCCAAACTTGTCTGATCGGGAGAAGTCCATGCGGCACATGCAGGAGTGGGGCTGCTCCAAGAAAGCGGCTGGCCCTGCCCACTCCGGCGGGTTCTTCAGCAACAGTTCGGCTGGTGTTCCGCGGCCTGGCAGGTGTTTCTCATGGTTTACCGGCAGGCCATCCCCGCAGATGTCCGGGAAGCCGTACCAGTCCGGCTTACTTACGGAGCCAAAAGGCTGTCGCGCATTTTTGATATGCCAGATCCGGTCCGGGTCGTTGGCTACGGCCCGCTCTCCTTTTTCCTCAAAGTCATTATCCGACACGTATAGGTCTCCGGCCTCATTGATGGCCATGCCGAAGGGGTTGCGGATCCCCCAGGCCAGCAACTCTACGTCGGTGCCATCCGGCTTGGAGCGCCAGACACCCGTATTACAGAAGAGCTCTCCTTTTACGACTTCGCCCTTTTTTGCCGGTACCCCAAAAGGCTTAAAGGCCCCAGTCTCCGTCATAAAAGGATAAGGTAGGCGGGGGTCTCGGCTGCGCACGTTGTTGCCTGTCAGCGTCACGTCTTCTCCGGGCACATCCTTGGCAGTGGGGTGTTTGGCAAGGTCCACGGTAAAGCCCTGCGGCAGCGAAACGCCCTGTTGCGACACAGAACCGTGTCCGAAGTACATTAGCCCGTCTGGCCCGAATATGGGTCCTCCCGGCTCATGCCAGCCCCCGCTCGGGATCTGGTCGATGAGTACCTTCAGCTCACCGCTCTGCAGGTTGTACTTTACTACCTGCCCGTGATAGCCCCCTTTCAGTACCATGTATAGCTCACCATCCCGCCAGGTAATGCCCCGCGGGCCTGCCTGCACATTCATGTTAATTGCCTCCGTTTCTCCATTCGGATGCAAGGCTATCACGCGGGCAGGCATGTAAGGGCGGGTGGGCCAGGAGCTGCCCCCTTCGCTCACAAAAACGGTCCCGTCATCCGAAAAGGTGACATCCGTCGGGAAGGAGAGGCCTGCCATCACCGGCTCCACTGTATAGCCTTCCGGCACTACTACATCGGCTGTATCCACCAGGGGGCGGGCGGGGGTAGGAAGCTCTAATTTACCATCTGAGGCTGCTTTCTTTGCCTGAAGGCGTTTCTTTGAGATCTTAAAACCTCTGTTCTTGTGCTGTTTTGCACTGTCTGTTGCCATAGCATATAAGTTTGTATGTTCTTTATTTGGGTCAGCTTGTAAGGGTGAGCCTGTATAAAGGGTATCAGGTTTTAGGATGGGCGGCGGATAGGGTTGTGTACTTGTTACGGTCAGTATAAACACTTTATGTTTATGATGACCGGGCACGTTTAAACGAATTTTTATAACGGGGGCAGGGGGCAAAGGTTCTTGGCATGGAGGGAGTAAAGCCCAAACAGTGGTTTCGGAAGGGGCAGGTAAAAGGCACGGTAGAGCTCCGTATAAACTACCAAAGAGCACGGGCGGGCTGATCTATGCGGCAAAGGCTTCGTATACTTTACTAAGCAGCACAACATAATTTTTGCAAAGTTTTGCCTGGCTGCTCGGGTTTTATTGTTTCTCATAAGGGATGTAGGGCCGCCTGGTTAATAGCAGGTGGCCCTACATCTTTCAGACCAATTAAGTACTTGCCCCTGCGGCTACAGACAGGGGCCTGCCATCCTCTCTTTTCGGCCCGCTACCGCCATCCTCCTGATGTTTGCGTATAGCATATACGAGCAAACAGAATTCATTTAAAGATACTATGGAAAATAAAGTTGAGCTAACCTCTATGACCAGCGTACTTGCCGACTTACGGAAAAAAGGCTATCAGCTGGATTTTAGAGTAAACGAAGAAGGCGACCTGACTACCATGGACGGAAAGCAGCGGTTTACCCCGGACCAGGTAAGCATTGTAAACTTTTATCGCTTTGAGGGGGAAACAAACCCGGACGACATGGCTATCCTGTATGTGCTGGAGACAGACAGCGGGGCAAGAGGGACGATATCAGATGCGTTTGGCCCTTATTCAGACGATGCCATCGAGAACTTTCTAAAGAAGGTGCGGGACCTCGGCAAAGACATTGATTCACGGGTATAAGTAGGAGCGGCCAGTATTTTAAAGCAAGCAGCCCTTCCTTACCACACAAAAGCCCCACTCAAAAGGGGCTTTCGTGTTTTACTGATCTCTTCCTCTAAAGGGGCTTCCTTCAGGGAAAGCCTTCTGTTCGGTTAGCTTTTTCTGTATGCCTTGGCAGTTAAAGACTTATACGGAGAGGGCTACGTAATAAGCACTAAAAGTGCTTCTTTCCTCATCACCTGCCTTAAGCTTCCGTAATCATCACAGCTGCTTGCAGAAAGGCAACCTTAGGCCCTGCTAAGCGGCTGTTCGGCAGTAGCGCCCCAGGTACCTGGGATTAGGTACAGCCGTTCATCAGCAGTTAGAGGGGTTTAACTAAGAAACACAAGAGCTTTACAAAAGGTATAAGTACGAGCAGTGAACAATTAGTAAAGCAGCGTATGGGAGATTCACGACCGGTTACACAATCACTTAAGGAGTATGCCAGGGGAATAGCAGGAGGTTTACTCTTTAGTTTTCCGCTGCTCTATACCATGGAGGTATGGTGGCATGGCTTTTTCGCAGATCCTTTTCAATTGATTTCGCTGGTGATCGTTACCTTCCTGCTACTGCTGGGCTATAACCGTTATGCTGGTGTGCGCGAAGACGCTACCTGGAAGCATATTGCGGTGGACTCTGTCGAAGAAATGGGGATTGGATTAGTCGTCTCCTTCGGGGTGCTGCTGATGCTTAATCGTATTAGTTTTTCGCCCTTTAATCTCGCAGACATAGGGAAGGTCATCATAGAGGGAATGGCTGTCTCTATTGGTGTTTCTATAGGCACAGCACAGCTTGGAACTGAGGGGGGCGGTGGCAAGCAAAACAACAAGAGTAAGGACAGCCATAAAGAGGGCAGCCAAGGAGATGACTCCAGCAGAAGATCAAGAGCAGGGATAGCTGTACTGGCCCTGTGTGGTGCCATTCTCATTGGCAGCAATGTGGCCCCTACCGAGGAAATTATTATGCTTGCGGTGGAGGCGCAGCCTATTCATATCCTGATGATGGCCCTGGTGTCTCTGGCGCTGAGCGTGATGATCGTTTTTTTTAGTGATTTTAAAGGAGCTGAGGAAAAACCTTCCGGTAGCCCTTTGTACAACATCGTGTTTGACACGTGTATTTCCTACCTCATGGGACTCGGATCCTCTGTCTTCGTGCTTTGGTTTTTTGGTAGGTTCGAAGATTTGAGCTTCTATGTCTGCTTTGCACAGGTGATCACCCTTGGGGTGCTAGCTTCTGTGGGAGCCTCGGCCGGACGGCTTCTGATCAAATAAAAAGCTTTGTATGGGTACAGAATCTGATAAAGAAAAAGATAAAAAGAATGCGTTTGAATGGACTGTGTTTTGGCTAAGCCTGCTGCTGGTGCTGACCGTGCTGGGCTACCTGGGTTATAAGGTCTATACCTATGTGCCTACCACGCCTAATCTGAGAGTGGAGCATCGGCCCGCACCAATAGAAAACACCGCTTACCGCTATCAGGTTGATCTGTATAACGTCAGTTCGGAAACAGCGGAAGAGGCCATGATTCAGGTCGTGCTGATGAAAGACGGCAAAGAGTGGGAGAAGGCGGCCCTCACTTTTCCTTTCGCCCCACAGCACTCAAAACGGGAGGGTTGGGTGATTTTTCAGAATAATCCTGCTAAAGCGGATTCGGTCGTGTCGAATGTGGTGAGCTACAAACAGCCCTAAAAATGAAACACGCCCTTGGAGTTACAGTACCTTTACGCGTCATTTAAAAAGGAAGAACAGCAATGGGAAAAGAAAAAGAGACGGCAGTTCCTGCCGGACAACAGTCCAATAGCCCTGTACCCAAAGGGAGGGTTTTAGCCATAGGCGGCCATGAAGACAAGGGAGACAAAGAACTAACCAAAGAGCAGAAGGAGAACAAGAACTTTACCTCCGAGCAGATCCTGAAGCGCTTTGTGGCTGAACTGAAAGCAAAAGACCCTTTTGTCGTGATAGTACCGATTGCCAGCGCGGTGCCGGATAAAATGGTGAAAGAATATGCCGACGTTTTCAAAGGCTTAGGTATAAAGAACATAGGGGTCATCTCTGCCAGCGAGCGGGACGAATTAGATAAGCCTGAGTTCTTCGAGATGGTAGACAAGGCGCACGGCATCATGTTTACCGGCGGTGATCAGCTGCAGCTGACCGCCATCATGGGGGGCACCCAACTCCTGGAGCGGATGAAGGTGCGCTATACGAAGGAGGATATCCTTATAGCGGGGAGTAGTGCCGGCGCTGCGGCGCTGTCCACTCCCATGATTTATAAAGGAAAGACGCAGGGAGGCTTCATCAAAGGGGATGTGCGCGTGACCACCGGACTGGAATTCCTGAAGAACATCGCCATAGACACCCATTTTATCTCCCGTGGACGTATTGTGCGCATGGCGCAGGCCATAGCCACGAACCCGGGCTGCATCGGGATTGGCCTGGAGTCAGACACAGCCATGCTTGTGACAGAAGGACGGGTGGCGGAAGTTGTAGGAAGTGGACTGATCACGGTAGTAGATGGCACAGGCATTACCCGTACCAATATTTACCGCATCAAAACGGGAGAACCTTTCTCGGTAAGGGACCTGAAAGTACACCTGCTTTCTAACGGCGAAAAGTACGAGTTCCCTACTTACGAACAACTGCACATATAAGCAACCTAAATGAGGCTTTCTGTGTCTACGGTTGCTTTGCTGCAAGGCCTCTTCTGGCTGTTGACCGGTGTGTGGCCTCTTGTGCACCTGCCTAGCTTTATTTGGGTAACGGGTCCTAAGGAAGATGTCTGGCTGCTCTACACCGTCAGTGTGCTGATCATTTCCATAGGAGCAGTACTAACCGCAGCGGGTTTACGGAAAACGGTGACAGCCGAAATAAAATGGCTCGGAGTCCTCGGGGCTGCCGGACTGATAGGGATTGACCTGCGCTATGCGCTGGCCGATGTGATCCGGGATGTGTATTTACTCGATGCCGTGGTGGAAGCAGGTATTATCCTGCTGTGGTTATTAGCGGGTGGCAGGGGGCTGAGAAGTGTAAATCGGGAGCGCAGCTTATAAATAGAACATGCAACAACTGGAAAAAAAGCACAAGCCCAGGGATTACCCCAAGATCAGAGAGTTGGCAGAGGAGGTAGATCAGGTTATTAGCAGGGAAGGCATGCGCAGGCGTAGCGTGGCGATAAGCCTGTTGCAGGAGTATGCGGACCTGCCCGTACACCCCCGCCTGGTGCCCAGTAGCGATGGGGCAATGGAGGCCATTATCTTTACGCTACCGGCATACGCAGTGGTTGGTGCCAATAACCCCTTGTGGCGAGCTTACCAGGACCTTTTTCTTAAACTCCCCACCTACACAACCCTTTACCTGTTGGTGCATGAAACAGTGAAGGAGGAGGTACAGAACTGGTTGGAGAAGTATGAACTGATGCACCGTACCATGCTCCAGACAGCACCTGAACGGTACGAGATGACTATTTGGGCAGAGGATGAATACGAGCCCGTGTATGAGGAAAAAGAGGGTAAGTTTTTCATGGTACAACCTCACACAAACCGCAGGACGGGGGACGAGCGGGCGAGTTACCTCATCGGGCAAAAGTTTGGCTGGAGCCGCGCCAGGGTACCGGTTTACTTTGAAGGTGGGAATATGCTGGTCGGAGATGATTTCTTGCTGGTAGGGGCCAACTATGCCGTGGATACTTATACAGACCTACGGGAGCAACTGCTTCCCCTGCAAAATTTCACGGTTGGGAAGGCCATTTCTCAGTTGTTCCAGAAGTACCTGGATAAGGAAAGAGCTATTTATTTTATTGGAAGTACCCTGCAAATACCAGCCGAGAGAAGGCGGACTTTTTACCGGGATGGGGAGGAGTGGCAGGAATTGTTTTTTATGAAGAACACAGAAAGCAGCGCCCAACCCATATTTCACATTGATATGTTTATCTCCCTGGCCGGCCGTGGGGAGGAGGGCAAGTACCGGGTGCTGGTGGGCGACCCGCGCATGGCCGCCGACTCGCTGCAAAACGACCACGACGACCTGGCCACCCCCGAGGTATTCGACGACATCGCAGACCTGCTTACACAGCTGGGTTTTGACGTGATCCGGAACCCCCTGCCACTCGTGTATGTAGACGATGAGGCGGAACGGGTGCGGAAATGGTATTTCGCGACGAGTAACAATGCTTTGGTAGAGGTAAAGGCGAATGATGAGAAAACTGTCTGGTTGCCTAGTTACGGGCACGGCAATTGGCAGGAACTGGAAAAGACCGATCAGGAAAACAAGGCTATCTGGCAGCAACTCGGTTTTAACGTGATCCTGCTCGAAAATTTTCACCCCTTTGCAGAACATAACGGCGCTGTGCACTGCATTAAAAAGTACCTAAAGCGGGGGAGGGTTGGGGAGTAGTGGTCTCGGGCAGGATAGTTTCTATGGTGCTAAACCTCAAGTAAAACTCGGTAGCAGTCCGGGCTTTTGTTCATTCTATAAATGCTATGGAAAGGACATGTCCTTGTTTAACAGCAGCAGAACCCCTTCGGGTAGGGAAACCTGCGACTACCCCTGTCAGAACAGGTCCCTCTACATCGTGCTTTTCGGCATGCGCCGGAGCTTAAAAAAATGATATGTATTAAAGTAGTAGCAGAAGTTAAAATTTAGCAGGCTCCCCTTCTTCGACAAGGAGGGGTAGGGGTGGTTTGACCCGGGAAAGCTTCAAAGGCACTAGTTTGCAACAGCCTGAAAGTCTTATATGCCTGTCTTCGCTATAAGTTCAGACCTCTCCCGTTGCTCCTTCCTCTTTCCAAAGGGCTATAACAGGGGCTGAACCTTCCACCAGATACCCCCGCCGCATAAAATTAGTATCAAAAGCACAGGCAATGTTTCCCTCAGGATCCAGGGCTACCAGGCCTTTTCCGCCTTTGAGCAGGTCCTTGTGCATCTGTACTGCTTTCTCGCTGGCTTCTTTGATAGAGGCATGGGTGTATTTCATCAAGGCATATACCTCGTGTGCCAGCACACTTCGCATAATCTCCTCCCCAACACCTGTGCAGCTAACGGCGCAGTGCTTGTTATGGGCATAAGTACCCGCCCCGGCAATGGGGCTGTCGCTGATACGCCCCTTCAGGCTGTAGAAGAGGCCGCCGGTAGAAGTGGCTGCGGCCAGGTTGCCGTCTTGATCCAGCGCCACGGCCCCGACAGTGTCATGCTGACCGGCCATTTCGCCTGTTTTCTTCTGCCAGCGCTTTTGCTGGGCTTCTGTAACGAAATAGGAAGGCTTTTCAAAAGGGATGTCATGGGACAGGGCGTATTCTTCTGCCCCAGAACCAGAGAGGAAACAGTATTTTTCGTTCAGCATCAGCGCCTGCGCTAGTCGGATTGGGTTCCGCACATAACGGACGCCGCCAATAGCCCCCAACCGTAGCTCTTTCCCCTCCATCAGGGCGGCGTCGAAGGCTGTTTCGCCGTGGATGTTCAGGTTGCTCCCCTTACCGGCATTAAAATAGGGATTGTCTTCCATGCTGGATACGGCTGCCACTACGGCGTCTACGGCGCTGCCGCCTTTTTCCAAAACTGCCTTTCCGGCTTCTAAAGCATGTTGCACCCCCTGCCGGTACTGTTTGTCCTGCTCCTGGCTTACCTGCTCCCGCTCCATGTCTTCTGCACCTGCCTGTAGGGCAATCGCGTATTTCTTCATCTTAAACCGTTTGCTTGTTTCATAACGCTGGGTGCCGGTGTTCTTACGCAGGATGATCATGATAGTTCGTTAAAGAAAGCCAGCCTAGTGACGGTACAGATAAGGCTTGACCATCGCATTTATAAACAGTTCCTTTGGTGGAGGAGGGTGGATACTTTCGTGTTAGAAGCCCGGAAAAGAGAAAAGACAGGTAAGAACCAAAAAAGGCAGCGCCCTTTACCAAGCTGGTAAAGGGCGCTGCCTTTTTTAAAAGGTTAAACTACCTTAGCGGGCAGCGTTTTTAGTGCCGGTCTTCGGATAGTTCGTCTCTGATACGTCCTCGTCGTTCTCTAAAGACCAGCCTGTTTTCAGGCCGATCACAAACCAGGCAAGGGCTACTGCACCACCGGCAAACACGGTGTCACCCACCACGCGCAGCCAGCGCAGGATCTCCATGGTATCGGTTTGCATAAACTCCATGGAGCGGGCATACCACAGGCCGTACTCTACGCTGGCCCAGGTTTGCAACAGGCCGATTGGCAGCAGGCTCATCACGGCCATCAGCGCCAGACCAATGTTAATAGACCAGAAGGCGAAGCTGATCACCCCGTCTTTCCAGCGACGGCGGGAAGAAAGGCCTTTGAGTACGAACAACATCAGGCCGATGCCCAGGATACCGTACACTCCGAATAGCGCGGTGTGGCCATGCAATGGCGTCGTGTTCAGTCCCTGCATGTAATAAAGCGCAATCGGCGGGTTGATCAGGAAGCCGAACACACCGGCACCTACCAGGTTCCAGAAGGCCACGGCTACAAAGCAGTAAATCGGCCACTTGTAAGCTTTGATCCACTCGGTAGAGCGGCTTATCTGCAGGTTATGGTACGCCTCAAAACCGATCAGCACCAGGGGCACTACTTCCAGGGCACTAAAGGTAGCTCCCAGGGCCATGACGGCAGTAGGCGTACCGCTGAAGTACAGGTGGTGGAAGGTACCGATGATACCCCCGAACAGGAAGATAATCGTGGAGAACAACACCGTACCGGTGGCCAGTTTTGTTTTCAGCAGCCCCATGCGCACAAACAGGAAGGCAATTACCACGGTCGCGAATACTTCAAAGAAGCCCTCTACCCACAGGTGCACCACCCACCAGCGCCAGTACTCGGCAATGGCCAGGTTGGTGTGCTGCCCCCACATCAGGCCGGAAGCGTAGAAGATGGCAATAGCAGCGGAAGAGATCAGGAACATACCCAGCAGGTGACGTCCTTCAACGTCGTTTTTAAAGGCAGGCATAATGGCACGTATCATCAGCGCCAGCCATAAGAAGAGCCCTACCAGCAGGAATATCTGCCAGAAACGTCCTAAATCCACATACTCGTAGCCTTGGTGCCCGAACCAGAAGTTCTCGGTATAGCCCAGCTTCTGCATCACACCATACCACTGGCCAGCCAGTGAGCCTACCACGATCACGAGCAGGGCACAGAACAGGAAGTTAACGCCCAGGCGCTGGAACTTCGGCTCGTGCCCTGAAACGGCAGGGGCAATGTACAAGCCGGTAGCCAGCCAGGAGGTCGCGATCCAGAAGATAGCCAATTGCACGTGCCAGGTGCGGCTAACCGAGTAAGGCAGGTAATCGGCCAGCGGGAAACCGTAAAGCGCTTGCCCCTCCACGCCATAATGTGCCGCAATTACACCTAATGTAATCTGCACCACGATCAGGGCGGTGACCACCCAGAAATACTTCAGCGTTGCCCGCATAGACGGGGTAGACTGCAGACCCAGCAAGGGGTCCTTTTTAGGCAAGCTCTCTGCATCCAGCTCCTCCTCGTTGTGAGAAGCATAGTAGTATGCCAGCAGGCCGATACCGGCAATCAGTATAATCACACTAAAGCCCGTCCAGATCAGCAGGTCACTGCTTGGCTCGTTGCCCACCAGCTTTTCAGCAGGCCAGTTGTTCGTATAGGTAATGTCCATGCCCGGGCGCTCTGTTACGCAGGCCCAGGTGGCCCAAAAGAAGAAGGCGTTCATCTTACGCATGCGCTCCGGATCCTTGATCGTGTTGTCTGCAATCGCATAAGCTTCACGATGCTCAGCCAGCGCAGGATCATTTGTAAACAAACCTGCATAGTGTCGGCTTACATAGGCGATCGCATCTGCCCGCTCGTCTGAGACAGTAAGGGTTTGCGTCTGCTCGTCGTAGGTGTTGGGCCGGATGTTCTTCTTCAGGCGGGCCTGCAGCATGGCCTGTGTTTCCTCGTCCACCTCGTCGTAACTCTTGCCTTTAGCCTGCTGCGCCCAGCTGTCCAGAATAAACATAGCCTCTTTGTGTAGCCAGTCAGCTGTCCAGTCCGGTGCCACATAAGCGCCGTGTCCCCAGACAGAACCCAGTTCCTGGCCGCCGATAGACTGCCACACGTTCTGTCCGTCTTTGATATCCTGCCCGGTAAAAAGCAGCTCTCCGGAGGTGGAGACTACTTTTTCAGGAATAGGAGGGGCCTGTCGGTAGATCTCAGACCCATAGTAACCGAGTACGGCAAAGGAGCCGACGATGACGGCTATAAACCCAAGCCAGAGTTTTTTGTATTTCATAAGTGCTTCATGTTTGGTGATATAGAATAGAATGATGTTGCTTTTTGCGTGAGGGCGCTAAAACAGGTAGCTAAGGTTTACAAGCGCTCGTGTGTTGCCTTCTGTTACATGCTGCGCATCCTTGCTGCTGATGGGTAGTTGCAGCGTTCCGCCTACCGCAATTTTCTGGATGTACATGTTCAGTCCCAGATTTGCGTAGTAGGAATCGCCTCCCTGCATGTCGTGGCCACTGCCCAGGTGGTCGGCTTCGGCGTGCTCGTAATAAAGGCCTGCACTGGGCAGCAAGGTGAGGACGTTCTCCAGGTTGTGCCAGTAAAAGAGGTTGGACGAAGCGCTCAGCCTATCGCCGAACTTATAGCCGTCGCTGTTCGCCGTGTTAAAGCGGTAGGTAAAGTCCGTGTTAAGGCCCACCTTGCCATAGCGCAGGGTATAAATGCCGTTCAGCAGGTAATCGGTGCTGCCGCTGCCCGGTTGCAGGTTCACCGACTGGGTATGATCAGAAGGACTGGCGGCATAGCGGCCGGTTGCCAACTTCACACCCCCACCCACTTGTAGCGTATGTTTAAAGGTATGGGCAGCACTATCGCCGGTGTTAAGCAGCGAGTAGTTGGCCAGCAGGGTAACGTCTCCCAGTCCCCGGTAGTGGCTATCGCCACGGGAGGTGTGCTGCTGGTTAAAGGCATAAGGCAAGAAGGCGAAGAGCTGCACATTCTTTACCGGTACAAACCTTCCCCACACTTCCATGGTGTTATAGCGCTCCTCTATGATGTCGTCATGCGTCATGGGCATGCCCTCGTGCAGGTGCGTGTGGGTGGTAGAGATGGTGTAGCTGCGGCTGGTATAGCGCAGCCCGACAAAGTTCTTATGGAACTGGGGCAGAATACCTAAGTAACTACCGCCCATGGTGCAGCTGCCGTCA
The DNA here is from genome assembly GCF_900188175.1 of Pontibacter ummariensis. Lineage (GTDB taxonomy): Bacteria > Bacteroidota > Bacteroidia > Cytophagales > Hymenobacteraceae > Pontibacter > Pontibacter ummariensis. The sequence continues at coordinate 13,162 of NZ_FZOQ01000041.1, forward strand.
CAGGCCTGGCTGCTGATGCTGGCCGAGAAAAGGGCCAGTGCGAGTAAAAATATCTTTTTCATGACTAAAGTCTTCTGGATGTGTAAAGTGATAAAGCGGTGCCTTTCAGGCACAGGCGAGACTTAAGCCAGAACCCGGGGTGGGTGAAAGATATGATAGGTGAGGAGGGGATAATCCTTTTCTAGGTAGAAGGAGTGCCTGGTACGGGTTTCTGTTAGCCAGTTTACTTCCCCTAGTTTTATGCTTGCACTTTTAGCGATCAGGTCTACCGTTTGCTGCTTTGCCTGCCCTGGTGCCTGCTGTTCGCGCTTGCTCTCTTTGTGCAGCTTCTTTTTAAGGTAGCACTTTCCCTGGCAGGTAGACTCGAGGACATCCCTTTTTTCGCACAGATGGCTGGTGATATAGGCGCGGTTCGCCTGGAACAGCATATAGATACCTGTTCTGCCCAAAGGCTGAACCAGTGCACCTATTAGCAATAAAATCCAGACGAATCGCTTCATTTCTTTTTCCCTTCTTTTCTGAATTCAAAGGTCTTAAGGGGCAGGGAGGGGAAAAATGACAAAGGTCATCAATAAAAGAGATAAAGGTCTTTATTTCTCAGCAAGGCCGCATCTACCTTTGTTCCGTGATCAATGCACAAAATCATTTAAACGAAAATTTTTAAAGCCATGAAAAACGGTACCAGAAAACCAGATAAGAGCCTCAGAAGCATGCTGGGCAACAGGTTACTGCAGCCTGTGCGGGTAAGCGCCATCGCGCTGGCTTGCAGTGCTGTCCTTTTTAGCTGCTCGTCTGGCGAAAGCGAAAACTATTATGATGAATACCAGCAGGAGCAGGGACTTGCTGCCGGGTCAGCCACAGCGCCAGCCGCTGAGGAGCCGATAGCTGACGATGGCAAAGGCATCGGCCCTGTAAAGGAGGTTGTACTGGAAGAACACATCGACGAGCAGCTGGCCGCTACCGGGCAGGCTGTTTTCGAAGGCAAGTGTTCTGCCTGCCACCAGCTTACCGACCAGAAAGTGGTAGGGCCCGGCATGGCTGGCGTTACGGAGCGCCGCAAGCCGGAGTGGATCATGAACATGATCGTGAACCCCGAGGAGATGACCAAGAAAGACCCGGTTGCAAAAAAACTATTGGCAGAACACCTGACGCAGATGACGAACCAGAACGTGAATGAGGAGGACGCACGGGCACTGCTGGAGTTCTTCAGAAAGAATGACAAAGCAAGCTAATATCTAAGCCATACATCTTATGGAAACTGTAATCAATAAATTCCGAAAAGTAGCCCCAAAGGCAGCCCTGCTGGTAGCAGTGGCAGCCGGGGCAGCGCTACAGGGCTGTAGCGGTATCGAAGGCGCTGACTCTGCTTCAACAGCCACAGCAGTTGCTGGTGATGCCGCCTCGCAGGTGTATGTAGCGCCAGGCAAGCACGACGAGCTCTACACCTTTATGTCGGGCGGCTTTAGCGGCCAGGTGTCGGTGTACGGGGTGCCTTCCGGTCGTCAGCTAAAAGTGATCCCGGTTTTTTCTCAGAATCCCGAGAACGGCTATGGCTACAACGAGGAAACCAAGGCCATGCTGAACACCTCGTTTGGCTTTGTGCCATGGGATGACCTGCACCACCCGAAGCTTTCCCGTACGGATGGCATGACCGACGGCCGCTGGCTGTTCGTGAACGCGAACAACACGCCGCGTGTAGCCCGCCTCGACCTGAAAACGTTTGAGACGGCGGAGATCCTGGAGATCCCGAACAGTGCCGGTAACCACTGCTCGCCCTACCCAACCAACGACAACGAGTACGTGCTGGCGGGTACCCGCTTCAGCGTACCGATCAATGTGGAGGGAGACGGCAAGTACGAGGACGTGAACTTTGACGAGTACAAAGACAAGTTCAGAGGTTCTATCTCCTTTATTAAAGTAGACAAAGAACATGGCGATATGGAGCTGGACTTCCAGATCCTGGTGCCTGGCTTCGACTACGACCTGGCCAACGGTGGTAAAGGTCCTTCTTCTGACTGGGTGTTCTTCACTACGTATAACACAGAGCAGGCCAATACCCTGAAGGAGATCGGCGCTTCACAAAACGACAAAGACTTCCTGGCGGCCATTAACTGGAAACTTGCTGTGAAGTATGCGAAGGAAGGCAAAGCGAAAGAAATGCCGGCGTACTACTACCACAACAAGCTGGATGAGAAAACGCACATTGCCAAGTCTGAGGTGAAGAAGTCTGTTAGGATTCTGCGTCCGGAAGACTGCCCTGGCCTGATGTACCTGATTCCGGTGCCTAAGTCACCACACGGCATCGACGTAGACCCAACTGGTGAGTACATGGTGGTGAGCGGTAAACTGGCCTCTGTTATTCCGGTACACTCTTTCTCTAAAATGCTGAAGACAATAGAGAACAAAGACTTTATCGGTAACGTGGGTGGTATTCCGATCCTGCGCTACGAGTCTGTACTGCAAGGTGAGGTGAAAGAGCCGGGCCTCGGACCATTGCACACCGAGTTCGACGACAAGGGCAATGCGTACTCTTCCATGTTCGTGTCATCAGAGATCGTGAAATGGACGCTTAAGGATTTGCAGGTAAAAGACAGAATCCCTGTTTACTACTCAGTTGGTCACTTAGTGATACCTGGCGGCGATACCAAAAAGCCATACGGCAAATACCTGATCGCCATGAACAAAATCACCAAAGACCGCTACCTGCCAACAGGTCCTGAACTGGCACAGTCTGCACAGCTGATTGACATCAGCGGTGATAAGATGAAGCTACTGCTCGACTTCCCAACCATTGGTGAGCCGCACTACGCGCAAGCCATTGAGGCCAGCAAAATTGCGCCGAACAGCGTGAAGATGTACAGCCTGGAAGAGAACACGCACCCGCAGGCTACCAAGAAGGAAAGCGAAGCCCGGGTAGAGCGTAACGGAAACGAAGTGCACGTGTACATGACCGCTATCCGAAGCCACTTAACGCCAGACAACATTGAAGGCATCAACGAGGGTGACGAAGTGTACTTCCACGTGACAAACCTGGAGCAGGACTGGGACGTGCCGCACGGATTTGCCGTGATGGGTAACAACAACGCCGAGCTGCTGATCATGCCGGGCGCCACCCAGACCTTGAAGTGGGTACCGCAGCGACCGGGCATTTTCCCGATGTACTGTACAGACTTCTGCTCTGCGCTGCACCAGGAGATGCAGGGCTACATCAAAGTCTCTCCGAAAGGATCCAAAACTCCGATAGCCTTCTCTACAGGGGCTAAAAAACCAAAAGGTTAAACAGCATAAAACAGATAGCAGGGGAGCATGCCCCTGCTATCTACATGCTTTTTGTACAAATAAAATTTGACAAGGATGAAAACTGTAAGCAGGCTGCTGATGTTTCTGGCGGCAATCTCAATTGGTTTGCTCTTTCTTTTTCCGATGTGGAAAATATTTGTGCAGGCCCCACAATACCCCGAAGGGCTGCAGATGCACATCTGGGTAAACAAGATTTCTGGCAACACCGAGTATTCGCTGCAGAACTTTAACATCCTGAATCACTACATCGGCATGGAGAAAATAGAGCCTGACTCTTTTAAGGAGCTGGTTTACATGCCTTACATCGTGGTCTTTTTTATGGTTACCGGGGTATTAGTGGCCCTCTTTAACCTGAAGCGCCTGGTGCTGCCCTGGGTAGTCCTGTTGATGGTTGCGGGAAGTGCCGGCTTGCTGGACTTTTACATGTGGTTGCACAAGTTCGGTACGAACCTGGACCCGCATGCCCCCATCAAAATACCCGGAATGACTTATATCCCGCCTTTTATAGGAAGTAAAAACCTGTTGAACTTCCATGCTGTGTCACTACCTGGTACCGGAAGCGCTGGTATTGGCCTGGCGATCCTGCTGGGACTGGTGGTGTACTTTCTGGAGCGCCGGCGCCAATCAAAGCGACTGAACCTGAACTCTTAAGATCCCTAGCCGCATGAAAAAGAAACTGAATTTACTGTTTGCCCTAATGGGCCTCCTGTTGTTGGCTTGTGAGGTAGCGCCACAGGAGATCGTCTATGGCCAAGTTAACTGTGCCCATTGCAACATGACCGTGTCGGACAGCCGCTACGGGGCCGAACTGGTCAGTTCCAAAGGCAAGGCCTTCATGTTTGACTCCGCAGAGTGCCTGGCCGCTTACCTGATCGACAATCCGGAGAAAAAGCAGGATGCCGCCTTTGTGCTGGTGACAGACTTTGCTAAACCGAATACTTTAATAGATGTGAAAAACGCTGCTTTCCTGCAGAGCGAAAACCTGCCCAGCCCCATGGGCTTGTTCCTGACGGCCTTTGCCGACAAAAACACCGCCGGCCAATTTCAGCAGAAACACAAAGGACGCTTGCTCAGCTGGGAAGAAGCCGTGTTAGCCGTGCAGAACGATGAAAAACCTTTCTAGACATATAGTACAGATTACAACACTGTTGCTGTTAGCGGGCCTTCAGGTGCAGGCAACAACCCTGAAGGTGTGCGCTACCTGCCCCAATACTTCTATCCGCAAGGCCATTGCCCTGGCAAAGCCCGGCGACAGCATTGTGGTGGACGGCGGGGTGTACCGCGAGGGAACCATAGACATAAAGAAACCAATCAGCCTGATCGGGCTGAACAATCCGGTGCTGGACGGGCAGTTTAAAGGGGAAATCCTCAACATCCGCTCCAGTTATGTTACCGTGCAGGGCTTTACCCTGAAGGATGTGGAGGTGAGCTACCTGAGCGACAACGCTGCTATACGGGTGGCAGAGGCCAGTCATGTAAAAGTGTTAAATAACAAAATAGAGAATGCCTTCTTTGGCATATACTTACAGCGCGCCGACAGCTGTGAAGTGCGCGGCAACGTGGTGCATGGGCAGGCAACAACCGAGTCAGGCTCGGGAAACGCCATCCACCTGTGGTACTGCGATGACATTCGGGTGCAGGACAACAAAGTGTCGGGGCACCGCGATGGCATTTACTTTGAGTTTGCGACTAATAGCCATATACAAGGTAACCTGAGCCAGGGTAACCTGCGCTACGGCCTGCACTTTATGTTCTCGGACGGGAACGTGTACATGGGCAACACCTTTCGCCAGAACGGGGCGGGGGTAGCCGTGATGTATACCAAAAACATCGTGATGCAGGATAATCTATTTGAGGACAACTGGGGTGCTGCCGCTTACGGCCTTCTGCTGAAAGATATTAGCAGAAGTGTGATTAAGAACAACACCTTTAAACGCAACACGGCCGGCATTTACCTGGAAGGCTCCAGCAAGCTGGACGTGCAAAAAAACAACTTCGAAAATAATGGCTGGGCCGTTCGCCTGCTGTCTAACTGCGAGCAGGACACCTTCCGGCTGAACAATTTTGTAGGCAACACCTTTGATGTGGCCACCAATGGCAATACCGTGCTGAACTACTTTTCGGGCAACTATTGGGACAAGTACAATGGCTACGATTTAAATAAAGATAAAACAGGAGACGTGCCTTACCGCCCCGTGAGTTTATACTCCATGCTGGTGGAGCGGGTACCGCCCTCTGTCATGTTTATGCGCAGCTTTATTGTGGACCTGATGGATCAGGTAGAGCGGGTGTTGCCAAGTTTTATTCCGGAGCGGCTCGTTGACGCCAATCCATCCATGAAAAGAATTTAGTTATGATAGCAATAGAAAACCTTTGTAAGTCCTATGGCAAGCTGAAAGTGCTGCAGCAGGTGAGTGTAAGCTTTGGAACGGGCAAAGTAGTTTCGATCATCGGGCCGAACGGTACGGGTAAAACCACCATGATCAAGTGTATCCTGGGGATGGCCCTGCCCGACAGTGGCGACATTAAGATGAACGGAGCGAGCGTGCTGAAGCAGCACGCTTACCGCAGCCAGATCGGTTACATGCCGCAGATCGGCCGCTATCCGGAGAATATGAAGATCCGGCAGGTGATCGAAATGGTGAAAGACATCCGCAAAGATGTAAAAGCCATAGACGAGGAGCTGGTGGGGCTGTATGGGCTGGAGCAGATGTACGACAAGCGGATGGGAGCTCTCTCGGGAGGCACGAAGCAGAAGGTGAGTGCGGCGCTGGCGTTTATGTTTAACCCCCAGGTGCTGATCCTGGATGAGCCCACTGCCGGCCTGGACCCCATCTCTTCAGAGATCCTGAAAAGCAAAATTCTGAAAGAGAAAAAGAACGGTAAGCTGATCCTGATCACCTCGCACATTATGAGCGAAGTGGAGGAGGTCGCCGACGAGGTGATGTGTATGATGGACGGTAAGCTGAAGTTTCATGAAACGATTGCCGCCATTAAAAAACATACCCACGAGGAGCGTTTGGGCCGTGCGATTGCTAAAATTATGAACGAGGAGGACTAAGCCATGAACAAGATTATCAAGTACGTACTGTACGACATCATCCGTAACAAGATAGTGCTGGCCTACACGGTGTTTTTGCTGGTACTCTCGATCGGGCTGTTTAACCTGGGCGGCAACCCGGAGAAAGCGGTCCTGAGTTTGCTGAACCTGGTGCTGCTCACCGTGCCGCTCATTAGCATTGTGTTTGCGACCACGCACTTTTACAATTCCTATGAGTTTATGGAGCTGCTGGTGGCCCAGCCCATCAACCGCAAAAAGATATTCCTGAGCGAGTATTATGGCGTTGCCTTCTCGCTGTCGGCAGCTTTTCTGCTGGGTGTTGGCGTACCGGTGCTGCTCTTCGGGGCCAGCCTTACCGGCCTGTACCTGGTGCTGACCGGTGTGTTTATCACCTTCATCTTTGTCGCGATGGCCTTCCTGGCTTCTGTTATCACGCGCGACAAGGCGAAGGGCATCGGCGTAGCCTTACTACTCTGGTTCTACTTCGCGCTGATCTACGATGGCATTGTGCTGTTTATTCTGCACTATTTCAGCGATTATCCGCTGGAGTATGCTTCCCTGGCTCTCACCGCCCTCAACCCCATTGACCTGGGCCGCATCAACGTGCTGCTCAACCTGGATGTATCGGCGTTGATGGGATATACCGGCGCTTTGTATAAGAGTATCTTCGGCAGCATTTGGGGAATAAGCCTGTCCTTTGGCCTGATGCTACTCTGGGTATTGTTCCCTGTCCTGAGTTCTAAAAGAATCTTCTCGAAGCGGGATCTATAGTTTTTGTTTGCCTGCTGAGGCAGGTAGGTGTTTTGGTGGTTTATAGCGCAGGGTATTTGTCCTGCGCTATTTTTATGTACATAATTAACCGCAAGGGGCGCAAAGAATTACTTATATTATAAATTGTTAACGACTCTTCTGATGCCGTTTTTTAGCAGAAACACATTAAAGTTGATCAGCATGCCCAGCTTGCAATTGGATAGTTTGAGGTAGGTTAACAGCTGTGCCAGGTGTAAATCGTTCAGCGCTTCGACCGCCTTCACTTCGATTATCAGTTTATTTTCGATGATGATGTCTACCCTGTATCCGGCTTCAAGTTTTATCTCTTCATAGATGAGGGGCAGGGGCTTTTGCTTATCTACCCGTAGGCCTGATTTGGTGAGTTCGTAGAAGAGGCAGGCTTCATAGGCGTTTTCAAGCAATCCTGGCCCTAGTGCTTTATGTACTTTTAAAGCCGCGTCAAATACGATTCTGGAAATCTCATTCTCTGCCATGCCTTGCGTTCTTAGCGAAAAAACCCAGGCGTCCCTTGCGGTAAATATTTACCGCAAGGGACGCCTGGGTTTACGCAAAGGATGCTTAAGAGGATTTAGGCCTCCACTTTACTTTCCAGCCGTGCCAAGAGCAACTGGTCTTCCGCTTCCAGCAACTCATCCAGCATGATGACCTGGCGCTCCAGCTCATCGGCAAAGAGGGTAGGGAGTAACTCTTTGTAGTATTGTATGCCTTGTTGCAGGTTCTGCCAGAAGTTTTGCAGGTGCTTGCGCTGCTTGTCAGTCAGCTCGTCCAGTTGTTCTGCTTTCTTGTTCTTCCAGTAGTCCACGTACAGCCGGAGTTCGTTGACGAACATGTGCGGACGATAGGTGCCGTTCAGGGCGTTAAAGCGGCCATAGATATGGTCTACCATCTCCTGCAGCTTAAAGATCCCGGAGAAAAAGGCCAGGTTTGGGCCGGGGCAAATGGTTACGGCTTTGCTGGCTGCTTTTTTCCCGATCTTAAACAGCTGCATGGCAGAGTTAGCCAGGCCATCGCAGAGGCACTCTTTTACCAGGATCTTAGCCTCCTCTTTTAGATATACTTCTGGTGCCAATTGCAGGGACTGTAGTTGTTCCAGCTTGCGGCGCTGATACTTACGGGAAGCTGTGCAGAGGGGCTCCTCGGTAAATTCTGTGCTGGAAACGAGGTGCTTTTTAATGCAGGGGCTCCCCGGTTTGCCTTTCTCGATGCGCTGCATTTTAAGCAGCTCGCTGGAGGTGTTGCGAAGAGCGTTAAAAGGTACGCCCAGCGGAGAGATGGGGCTGAGGTACAGGTCTTCCTGTTTCGCCTGCGATAACTGCAGCAACGTTTCCTCATCCACCGTGGTTGCCTCCGGCACAAGCAGGAAGGGGGTACCCCAACCCACGGAATCCATGCCGTAGTGCTCCAGCAGGAAGTTGTGCTCCTGCGGCGTGCCCACACCGCCCTGCACGGTAATGCGCATGGCGGGGATAATTGCCGGTACATGGATGCCTTTGCTGGCTAAAGCAGAGCAGAACAGGCTGTAAAGTTCTTCGCGCAGTGCCTCCCGGTTTTGCTTAAACTCTTCCAGGATAGGGCCCAGCAGATAACCGTCGGTGGCAAAGGCGTGCCCCCCGCAGTTCAGGCCCGACTCTATGCGGAATTCAGACACCCAGAGCCCTTTCTTCGCCAGAATTTTGCCCTGCACCAAAGCAGAGCGGTAGTCGCTTACCTTGATGATAACCTCCTTCTTAAAGTGCCCGTCATGATCCGGCAGCAAGTCCGGGAACTGCTCCAGGTAGCCGAAGAGCCGCAGGTTCATACCAGCCGAGAAAACAACCGAACCACCTACGGTGCTTTGGGCGAAACCCCGAAGCGCTGCCAGGGCATCGCAATACTCCTGCGGCAGTGCCTCCCCATTTTTATCGTAGTTCGTCTTATCGAGCTTGGTCATGATGTTCACATCAATGGAGCCTGGCACTACGGCCTTTCGTAGTTCTTCCTGTAGCCTTAGCTTTTCGTCTGCGGACTCCGTCTCCAGCATCTGGTTGTAAAGTGCTTTTAGGGGGGAAGTGTCCGGGAGCAGCGTGAAGTATCGGGTTAGCTGTGAGTCAGGGGTAAAATCTTCCTGCTTCAACTCTTCTACTTGTTCTGTCACCAGCTCATCCAGCAGGTCCAGATAAGCGGTTACCCGCCGGGCGCGGTAATCATCCTCTCCTTTATGGATAGGGGCGTAGGCTCTACCGTTTTCCTGGCAATAGTGGGCGCGGGTCTGTTCCAGCAGCGTGTCGTCGCTAAGCGAAAGTACCGAAGAGATCCCGTAGCGTGCTACTTTCAGGGGAGAATCAATGGAAAAAGCCAGTCCCATCACCGGGATATGGAAGGTATGAAGTGTGTCTTGTTGCATCTAGTAGAAATAAACTAATTAGAAATGTAATTTATCTGTTTAAAGCTGCTGCCGGCGCTGTAATTCCTTTTCCAGCAGGCTGCGCTCATGTGCTGTTTGATCGGCGATGGACTTGTTCTCCTGCACTTTGCGAATTAGGTGTGGCAGGGCCATGTTCACATCGCCATAAGGCAGATACTTTGCCGTATCGTAGCCTGCGCTGGCCAGGTTAAAGGTCAGGTGATCACTCATGCCAAAGTGCTGTATAAAATGGATGCGCTCCCGGTGCTGGCGGATCTCACCCTTCTGGATGCGGCGCGTCAGGTATTGGGTGCTAAACTCGTTGTGGGTGGCGGCGCAGAGCTCCAGGCGATCCAGGTTCTCCAGGCAGATATCGATCGCATGGTTAAAGCTGTGGTCTGTGTCGTCTTTGGTGGCAAACACCGGGCTGGGATAACCAAAGCGGGCTGCCCTTTCTCTTTCCTGTTCCAGGAAGGCGCCCCGCACCAGCTTAATCCCTAACACCGTCTCTTTGCCCTTAAAGCGGTCGAGGCAGTCGTACAGGTAGTTGATGCGGTCGGTACGGTACATCTGCAAGGTGTTAAAGACCACTGCCCGTTTTTTGTTGTAGCTAAACATTATTTTCTCCGCCAGGTCATCCACGGGGTCCTGCAACCAGCTTTCGCCAGCGTCCAGATACACCGTGAGGTTAGCCTCTGCCGTAGCGTTGCAAATAGCGTTCAGGCGCGCCACCGTGCGCTCAAAAGCCGCTGTCTCCTCTGCTTTTAGCACGCGCTGTTCCTGAAGCTTCAGGAAAATACTGGTATAGCCGAGCCGTGTTGGCTTCAGGCTGATGCGCGAAAAAGACTTTGTTTGGCGGGCAAGTCCAATGGCATGGAGTATCTCGTCCCGCACTGCATCGAAGCCGGCCTCTGTCTCCGGCGTGTCGGCGGCGAAGTCCAACACGGTACCCACCTGGGCCGCCGCCAGCTCTTCCACTACCTTTAGCGCTTTCTCCGCTGTTTCGCCCCCGCAGAAGTATTTAAAGACCGATTCGCGGATCAGATCTTTTACGGGCAGCCCGAGCCGGAGAGACCAAACTGCGGCCAGGCTTCCGGCTGTGGCCAGGGCTGGCCTGCCCAGTACGCTAAACAGCCAATGCGCCTGCTTTAGCTCTTCATCTGTTTTTTTGCCGTAGGCTACCTGTAGGTTATGAGGAGCAAAGCGCTTAGGCAGACTTTGTTTTAGCACGTTTTCCATGATCATGAGCTTTATGAGGTTAAGTTTGTTTTCGGCCTCCTTTATAAAAAAAGGAGTAAGGCCGGCTGCAGACCGGACAGGGTTCACTGTTAGGAGTCACAAGGTATGCAGGAAGAAGCGGCTGCTGAATGAGATGCGTCAGTTCAAAAAATGACATATGTCACTTTCTGGTGTGGGGGAGTTTGAGTAGCATTAAATTTTAGCTGATTTTTTTGAAAGTGATTTCTATCATTTTATGGATGAGCTGCTTAGGGTAAACTTGCATAAGAAAAAAATGAACTATGAAGACACTTTCTGTACTCGAACCGACACTGCTAAACCCCCTTACGTATGATGCCTACCTTACGCTGGTAGAGGACCTGGTGAGCGAGCAGCGCACGACCGGAGAAGAGCCGACAGCGCAACAGGTAGCAAATACTCAAGACAACTTGAAACGCATGAAGCAGATGGAAAAGCAGTTTCTGTTATTGCCGGGCCTGCGCAACATGCTGCAGCAGCACCATCTTAACTGGGAGTGGCTGGTCCTTACCGAAGCCTGGTGTGGGGATGGTGCCCAACTCGTGCCGGCCATTGCGGCCATAGCCAGGGCGGTGCCTTCTATTAAATTAACCATACTTCTGCGGGACCAGAACCCGGAACTGATGGAGACTTGCCTTACGAAAGGCACCCGCTCAATTCCGAAACTGATTTGTATGGATGCGAGCACGGGAGAGCGCTTGTTTACCTGGGGACCACGCCCGACGATCATACAGAATCTGTTCCTGAAACACAGGGCAGCGCATCCCCGCATGTCTATTGAGGAGTTGGTGCAGCAACTGCACAAGTGGTACGCCCAGGACAGAGGCCTGTCCCTGCAGCTGGATCTGTATCGTCTGGCAGAGCAGGCATTAATCAGAAACGAGAGTTGCCTGCAAGCTGCAGTGTAAGCCAGGTTTTAACCTAGTATTTTGAGTTTGTTTTTTAAACGGGACTGGCTGCTGGTAGCCCTTCTGAACCTGGTGGTGCTTGCCTTGATGGGCTTGCTGCTCCGGTGGCTGTTTGTTGCCCCTGTGGAGGAGATGAACTACAAGTTCCTGCTACACGGTCATTCGCACGTTGCCCTTTTAGGCTGGCTGTACACCGCTTTTTTTGTTGCCCTCCTGTATACTTTTTTTCCCGTCGAGGTCCGGAGAAAGAAGGTGTACGCCTGGCAATTCTGGCTGGCGCAGGGCGCTGTGCTGGGCATGCTGCTTACCTTTCCGGTACAAGGGTATGCCGCGGCCTCCATTACTTTTACGACAGCACACATGCTGTTGACTTACTGGTTTATCTACCAGTTTCTGAAAGACGCGAAAGCACTACAGTTACAGGCGGGCCGGCATACGCTGTCCTTTCGCTTCGTGAAAGCGGCTTTGTTTTTTATGGGGCTATCCACGCTGGGTCCCTGGAGCCTCGGACCCATTATGGCAACAGGACATAGCGGGAGCGAGCTTTATTTAAACGCCATCTACTTTTACCTCCACTTTCAGTATAACGGCTGGTTTACCTTTGCGGTCCTGGGGTTGCTTTTTTGGCTGTTGGAGCAGTACAAATTAGGGTTTAATGCCAGGCTTGGACCACGATTTTTCCGGCTCATGTTCTGGTCTTGTATTCCGGCCTTCTTGCTATCCGTGCTTTGGGCCACACCTCCTGCTTTCGTGTATGCGCTAGGTGGCACGGCGGCTCTCGTGCAGCTGTTTGCCTTCGGCCTGCTGCTGCAGTGCCTGTGGCCTGTCCGGCGGCAGTTGCTGGGTTTATTTGGCAGGTGGAGCCGCTGGTTACTTTTACTGGCTGCCCTGGCCTTCAGCCTGAAAACGCTTATGCAAGCGGCAACCGCTGTTCCTTACATGGCTGACCTGGCGTACCGCCTGCGCATCTTTGTTATTGGTTACCTGCACCTGGTTCTGATCGGTTTTATCAGCCTGTTTCTCCTCGCCTTTTTTGCACAGCAGGGTTGGCTAAGTTTTAAATCGCGAATGAGCCAGTGGGGCATCAGTCTGTTTTTGGCCGGCTTTATCTGTAGTGAAGCAGTGCTATTTTTGCAGGGCGTCTTTTTCTGGCTTGGTTTCGGTGTGATACCAGCTTATAACCAGTTACTATTCGGCATCAGCACGTTGCTGCCACTCGGTATTCTGCTGTTTTTTGTAAGCCAACTAAGAGGGGAGGGAGCTACAACGGAGCATTTGAAGCAGGTGCCCTTACAGCAGCAAAAAGCATAAAACGTGGGCCAGGGAACTAAATAAGCCGCCAAAAGAAATCATAGAGCTTGCGAAGTTATGAGAGATCTTTTTGAAATCCTGTTTAGACCTTTCACGAAGTTCGAGATGACACAGTAGATAATGATAACAGAAAAGAACCGCTCTACTGATCGACGAAAAAAACTTACCCAGTTTTTCCGGGAGGCGCCTTGGTGGGTTCCGGTGCTGCCTTTAGGCAGCATTGCGATGCTTGAGCGAGCAAAGGAAGGCGGCACAGCGCTGAGCGGGAAAACGCGCCCTCGCTCAAGAAGGGCCCCTACCCCAGACGTGGAGCGCAAAGACCGACCCCATGAAAAAGGTCACAAGTGATCCTGTAGGATAAGCAGTCACTACGCCAGCTTATACAAGGAGTAGAAGTAAAAAGGTATGAAGGAGGCTGTGGCTCAGCACAAGCTATAAGCCTTAAAGGCTGTTTTGATTTAGCTGGATAAAAAAGCAGGTGTCGGCTGTTGGGTAAGAAAAGTTTGCAGGCTTATGTCTTACCCCAGTGATTTAACCG
>NZ_FZOQ01000046.1 GCF_900188175.1 Pontibacter ummariensis
GAGAACCGGAGGGAGGCTGCAGTAGAGATATTCGAATACATCGAGATCTTCTACAACAGAGAAAGGCTCCATTCAAGTCTGGGATACCGTACACCCGAGCAAATGGAAGAACTATTAAACTTTAAACCTTTAGCAGCTTAATCCTTTGTCCACTTTTTTGTTGCAAGTCCATACCATGCTCTTTTCGTGCTAAAGAATAAAGGGGAGTTTATTTTTTAGCTCCTTCCTCTATTGCGCTTTATTCTAATAAATGTAAAGAAAAGCTATTAGTCAGCACAGCACATGACAGTTAGCCACCTTAATAAGGTTAGATTTAACTAACAAACAAATATAAGATTCAGCAAGAATGCCAATTGAGCCAGCGTCATTACCAATACAGTCTAAAATCACTTAAGAAAATCAATATGGGAGAGAACCTACTTAAGAAGATGAGGCAAATACTGCCACTTCCCTTCGTCCTTTTAACTATTGTATGGGCTATAGCGCAGGAAGACCCCAGTGCTGAGTATGGTTTTATAAAGATATTTGATGGTAAGACACTTAAAGGTTGGGAGGGCGATCCCGCTTATTGGAAAGTAGAAAATGGTAATCTCGTAGGTGAAGTTACTCCTGATAAGCCTTTAAAGAACAACACTTTCATTATCTGGAGAGGAGGACAGACAACAGACTTTGAATTGAAAGGAGAGTTCCGCCTTACAGAAAGTGGTAACAGTGGTATTAATTACAGGAGTGTTGAAATAGACAGTGTTCCCTTCGCACTTACGGGGTACCAAGCTGATATAGACGGAAATAACCGATATACCGGACAGAACTATGAAGAGCGTGGAAGAACAACACTTGCATACCGCGGCCAGAGAGTAAAGGTATATTCCCCTCGTAATCAAACAAAATCATTAAAGGAGAATGTTAAAAACAATGCTTGGACAGCTACAAAAGTAACTGGCTCACTTGGTACTTCAGAGTCGTTAAAAGAACATATTAAAAGTGGTGATTGGAACGAGGTCCACTTAGTTGTAAAAGGCAACAAGTTGCAACACTATGTTAACGGCATCTTGATGAGTGAGGTAACAGACAACGACACTATTAACCGGAAACTTGCAGGAGTGTTGGGAATACAAGTACATGTTGGGCCGCCAATGAAAGTCGAATACCGAAACCTGCGATTGAAGCAATTGTAATGCATTGTATATTCTCTTATTGAAGTTATGGGATAATCCTTATAGTTACTTATAAATATCAGGACACCTCAGGACAGAACTGCCTATTATATAAATTAATTTAAGGTAAGTATTAATTAAGTCTTAACTGCAAGTTCGGATAGGGATTATTGTGTAGTTAGCTGAATGATCTGACCGCGCTATTATACAAAGAGTTGTTACTTATTTTTTTATACAAGTCTAACTTAAATAAAACAGGGATGAAGAACTATTTACTTGAAAAGGTGCGGTATTTGTTTATACTTCATCTTCTATTCCTTTCTGTTACCAGTGCACTTGCTCAAGGCGTTACTGTGCAGGGCAAGGTAACAGACGAAGGTGGTGCAGTTTTGCCTGGTGTAACCGTAGTTTTGAAAGGGACATCAATAGCTGCTCCCACTGGTGCTGATGGAGTCTATTCCATTAACGTACCTGATGGCAGTGGAACACTGATTTTTTCTTATATAGGATTTCAAAATAAGGAAGTACCGATCAATAATCGTTCTACTGTAAACGTACAACTAGGAGCTGATGCCAAAGCTTTAGAAGAAGTAGTGGTGGTAGGGTACGGGAGCCAGTTAAAAAAGGAAGTAACAGGAGCTGTACAGACGATAAGTACTAAAGAGATAAAAGACATACCCGTTTCCCAGGTAACTCAAAAAGTACAAGGGCGTGTTGCAGGAGTACAGATAAATCAGACGACTGGTAAGCCTGGACAAGGGATGTCAGTTAGGATTCGTGGGCAATTGTCTGTGACAGGAGGTAGCGATCCGCTATATGTGGTAGATGGCTTCCCGATTACAGGTAGTATAGGTGCTATCAACCCTGATGAAATACAGGAGATCACGATCTTAAAGGATGCCGCCTCTACTTCTCTCTATGGGTCGAGAGCGGCAAACGGGGTAGTGCTGATTACTACTAAAAAAGGTGCGGCAGGTCAAACAAATGTGAGCTTCAGTGCCTTTGCTGGTGTACAGCAAGTGCCGGAAAGGGGCAGAATTGACATGATGGATGCTGTTGAGTTTGCCCAGTTTAAAAAGGAGTACTATGAAGATGCAGGCCAACCTGTACCGGAGATTTTCCAGGATCCTTCTCAGTATGAAGGCAAAAATAATGATTGGTATGATGCTTTATTAAGAACGGCCCCTATTCGAAGCTATAATTTAACAGTTACGTCAAACAAAGACAAGCTAAACACGGCGTTAGTTGCCGGCATCTTCGATCAGGAAGGAGTGGTTTTAAATAATGAATACAAAAGGTATTCTGCGCGTTTAAATTCTGATTATGAAGTATCTGATAAAATAAGAATTGGGTTAAATGTTGCCCCTTCCTATGTCTTTGATAATACGCCGAGAACAGATGGTGACAGAGGAACTGGAATTCTTTTTAATGCGCTGCATACCTGGCCTATAATGCCTATCTACGACGAGAACGGTGAGTTAACCATGTTCAATAGGTTTCCGGCAAATACGGGCAACATTTACGCCTACCCCAACTGGGTGAGATCAGCAAATGAACTGGTGAACGAGACTGAAACAATCAATTTGCTTTCAAATGCTTACATCCAATACAAGCCAATAGATGGGCTCGTTCTCAAGTCCACTTTCAACGTTGAAACGATGAATTCTAAATTCATGTTTTTCAACCCTTCTACAGCAACGAGTAGTATCAATACACCTATACCGACCACAGCGGTTTCAGTTAGGGACAACCTTCAAACTTTTACCTGGCTAAATGAGAATCTTGCTACTTATTCGAAAAGCTTTGATGAGCATAGTTTTGAATTGTTGGGTGGTTTCACGAACCAACAATTCCGTTTTGATAGAACCCGGCTCCAGGCTGACACCTATGCAGATGACAGGCTGCCTACAGTTCAGGGAGCGATAAACATAAACAGGGGCGGTACCTACAGTGGTGTGGAGGAGTGGAGCCTGACATCATTTCTATCTAGACTCACTTACAATTATAAAGGTAAGTACCTTTTTAGCGCTGCTGTTCGAAGTGATGGTTCTTCCCGCTTTGGTGAAAATAACCGTTGGGGTATTTTCCCTTCTGCTTCAATAGGATGGGTTGTATCAGATGAGGATTTCTTACACGATATTGAACAAATATCTTTTGCGAAGATCAGAGCCAGTTATGGTGTGACAGGAAACAACAACATTGGTAATTATACACAATATGCACTTGTCAATAATACAGTGAACGCAGTGTTTGGCGACAACATAGCGCCTGGTGCAGCAGTTGTTTCTTTGGCTAATAACAATTTAGGTTGGGAGACCACAAAGCAATTCGATTTTGGCCTAGACTTGGGCTTGTTCAACGACAGAATACAGTTCATGTATGACTTTTATAAGAAGACAACCACCAACTTGCTTTATAGTGTGCAAGTACCCCAGGAATCGGGTTTTAGTAACTTTAACGACAACATTGGCGAAATCGATTTTTGGGGCCATGAGTTTGCACTATCTACAAGAAATATTGAGGGCAAACTTCTTTGGACAACCAATGCAAACATATCATTTAACCGGAACAAAGTCATAGCCCTGGCTGATGGGATTGATAGGGTGTACGGTACTTTCCATATAACACAGGTAGGGCAGCCTTTTGGTCAATTCTATGGCCTTATAGACGATGGGCTATACATGAATGAAGAGGATCTTAATAGTTCTCCGCAAGTTCCGGGTCGTTCAACAGTTGGTAGTATAAAGTTAAGAGATGTAAATGGTGATGGTATAATCACCTATGGTGGAGACAATGATGACCGTTCGATAATAGGGAACCCTTTCCCAAAGTTCACCTATGGTATCGTTAATAACTTTCAATACGGCAAGTTTGACCTGAGTATTGTAGGTTCGGGCTCGTACGGCAATCAACTCTTGGTTCGTCATTTATATAGTACAGCTAACTTGGATGGGGTTTTCAACATGGTAGATGATGTTAAGTATCGGTTCAGGTCAGAGGAAAACCCGGGGAAAGGAGTTTTTGGTACTACTGTCGGAGGAGGTAACGTAACAGGTATCGAGAGAGACTGGATGAGCAGCCACTTTATAGCTGATGCTTCCTATTTCACTATTAAAAACATAACGATTGGCTACACTCTTGGTGCTATCAGCAAGTTTATCAAATCAGCCAGAGTTTATACTTCTATTCAACAAGCCTGGGTATTTACAAATTATTGGGGTGGACCAAATCCCGAGACAAGTGCACAGGGAGATGGAAACGGAAACGGTGGTAACCTGAGCCAGGGAATAGATTTTTCCAATTATCCAGTTCCGCGCACCTTCACTCTTGGTGCTAATCTCAATTTCTAATCGGCTTGTCATAACTAAATGAATTTCCAATATCATTATGTGAAATAAAATGAAAAAAGGAATCATATTAACTTTTATTATAGGTGCTGTGCTCACTGGTTGTAAAGACGATTTCCTGGAAATAGTACCAGAGACCTCTTTGAGCTCGGCAACATTTTTCACCAAAGAAGCCGATTTCCAACAAGCTGTTAATGGCGCCTATGCTCCGTTACGGAGCATAGTAAATGACAGGGCTTGGCTTTTAGGTGAACTGCATTCTGATAATGCATACTATAATCGCAACCCATTGTTTGGAGCTACCGAACAGGAAGAAGACTTGGCTGATTTTGCTGTTCCTGCTGCAAATGGGGTAACCTCCAATGTACATGTACTTAACCAGTACCGGTTGGATTATCAGATCATAGCTAGGACAAACCAGATCCTAGCTTCTATTGATAATGTAGAGTTTAAAGCAGAATCGAAAAATAACATAAAAGGACAAGCATTATTTCTAAGGGCGTATGCTTATTTTGAATTGGCACGCTACTTCGGCAGTGTTCCTCTGCATTTAACTCCTGTAGCTAACCGGCAGGAAGCGGCATTGCCACTGTCACAAGAAGAAGAGGTTTATGCACAGATCATACAGGATGCCAGTGAGGCTATTCCTTTGTTGCCGCCTAAATCTCAGCAAGAAGCAGGGAGAGTTACATCGGGTGCGGCAAGAACTTTACTTGCAAATGTGTACATTGTACAAAAGAGATGGTCTGAAGCAGAGGCTCTGCTGAAGGAAGTAGTCAGCAGCAACGAGTATGATTTGATGCCTGATTATGCTGATGCCTTTTCTAATAATGCGAGTAACAAGAATAATATCGAATCGGTCTTTGAAGTACAATTCATGGAAGGAGCAGCAGGGCTTAACGGGAACTTCCTTTACCGTTTCTTGCCTCGCCCAATGAGTGTTGAGGAAGTGGTAGCTATTACCGGCACCTCTAATCCACAGCCGCTCGATATACAGGGGTACAATATTCCCACCCCTGATCTTATTGCAGCATATGAAGAGGGGGATGAAAGAGAAGAAGCTACTATTGCTTATACTACTATAAGCGGAAGTGCCCGGCAAAACAAGGTATTTCCGTATATTAAAAAGTATGCAAAAACTCATTCTCTGCATAATAACCACGGGATAAATTGGCCTGTATACCGGTATTCTGAAGTGCTACTTTTCTTAGCGGAGGCATTGGCCCAGCAGGGCAAAAGCGGTGAAGCTGAGACTTACCTGAATATTGTACGTAATCGCGCCGGTCTGGATGATTATTCAGGGGGTAACTTGCTAGAGGGTATTTACCATGAAAGAAGGGTAGAGTTAGCCTTTGAAAACAAACGCTGGTTCGACTTAGTCAGAACAGGCAGAGCAGTGGATGTAATTACCGCTTATGGAGAGAGAATTAAAGCAAATCCCCAGGATTACTACTATCCGGAAGGTGCTGCCCCTCGTCCACACGTTTTCAACAATATTAGTTTGTACTATGCTCTTCCGGCAGATGAGGCCGCTTTGAGCCCCCACTTTTAGCCTTTATGAACCACCGCTTTGTCGGTGAAGCTGGCTATTCTCGCCCAACACGCCAATCGAAAGGGTTTTATACTCTATTCGTTGGCGTGTTACTGGCTCGAAATGAGCATGCTTCCTGTGATGTTTAGCACCATTAACAAACTGAAGATTTGGCAGACTCAACTTGGAAAAACAAGATTTGTAATCCTGCTCAGGTAGGAGGTATCGAGACATCTGTGATAGATAATGGTCATGGGCGCGGAACCCGTATTGCATGGGTCAATACCGGAACAGGTTTACGCTATAAGGTAGTGATTGACCGGGCAATGGATGTGGCTGATGCCTTCTACAATCAGCACAGCCTTGCCTGGTTAAGCTATTTAGGTGTTACCCCGCCAGAGCCATTCTCGAACAGAGGAGCGGATTGGCTAAGAACATTTGGAGGAGGGCTACTCGTTACGTGTGGTTTAACCCACACTGGAGGCCCGGAGGCGGATGCTTATGGCGAGCGTGGCCTGCACGGACAAGTAAGCAACATCCCTGCGGAAATCGAGTCAGTAATTCAGCCCGATCCCTTAGTTGGTAAAATGGAGATGAGCATTACGGGGAGGATAAAACAAACGCAGCTGTTTGGGCCTAATCTGGAGTTAAGACGAACAATATCAGGGAAGATCGGTCAAGCAACTCTCACAATCCATGATGAAGTAATAAACCGGGGCAATACACCTGCCCCTCACATGCTTCTTTATCATTTCAACTTTGGCTGGCCCTTAATAGATGCCGGCACCGACATTATTTGGCAAGGGGAGTGGAGGTCGCGGGAGGGGGAGCCAAACAATATAATATTTAGGGAGGGTAATAACTTCCGCAAGTGCCCTAGCCCCTTAACCGAGCATAACGGCACTGGCGAGGAAGCAGCTTTCATTAACGTGACGCCTAACAAAGCGGGGCAATGCATATGTGGGTTTCATAACTCTAAAATCGGTGTTGCCCTTACACTGCGTTTTCAGAAAGAGCAATTGCCTTGGTTAACGAACTGGCAGCATTGGGGAGAGGGTGAGTACGTCACGGGACTTGAACCTGGTACAAATCCGCCTATAGGACAGGCAAAGGCACGGGAGCAAGGCGAACTTATATACATAGCACCGGGAGAGTGCCGGACATATGATCTAGAAATAGAAGTGTTGAGAGATGAAGCCGTAATAAGGGACTTTTTAAGGAATAATTTAAGCTAACCATAACAGAAAAGTAATGGAAACACTAGAAAAAGTAAGTTTGGCTGTGAAGGCTTTAGAGCAGGGCAAAGGTATCCTTCGATTAGCTCCAACTTGGGTACCTCGTTCGTTTTGTGTGCCAGGACGAAGAATAAAGTTACACCCGGACGATTACTATGTGCTGGGTGGAGAGCGTGGCGGTATTGATGAACGCTGGCTTTCTTCAACTACACCAGCGAAAAACGGTCCGCTTACTGGAGAGAATGAAGGCTTAAGTGCTGTCGTATTTAACGATGGTGGAAAAGAAGAAAAGTTCCTACTAAGGGATGCCATTGATGAGCTGAAGGGCGAGGTAATAGGTGACCGCTTGTGGAATGAGTATGGCAGTTGGCCTATGTACTCCAAGTTCTTTGATAATATGGGACCTTTGCCCCATCACGTGCACCACAACGACGAGCATGCAAAGCTAATCGGCCAGTTGGGTAAACCAGAGGCTTACTACTTCCCGCCGCAGCTTAATAACCATGGAGGTGATTTCCCCTACACATTTTTTGGCATTACACCCGGCACACCTAAAGAAAGGATCCGTGAGTGTCTTGAAAACTTCTCTAAAGGCGACAACAAGATAACGAACTATTCACAGGCCTATCGTCTAGAGCCGGGCACAGGCTGGGATGTGCCGCCAGGACTATTGCATGCCCCAGGTAGTATGTGTACTTATGAACCTCAGAAAGCATCGGATGTATTTGCAATGTATCAGTCTTTAGTGAACGAGGCCATCATACCAGAACAACTATTATGGAATGGTACCCCTGCTGATAGAATAGGTGACTACGATCAGCTACTGGAGGTACTGGACTGGGAGTTGAACCTCGATCCTAATATGATGGATAACCGGTTTATGGCTCCCACGCCTGTAAGGCCTTTAGAAGAAATGGAAGCCGAAGGTTATATCGAAAACTGGGTGTGCTATAAGTCCGACGCCTTCAGTGCGAAAGAACTTACGATACTCCCAGGAGCAACAGTAACGATCAAAGATAGCGCTGCTTATGGCCTGATCATGATGCAGGGCCATGGTAAGATGGGGGTGTGGAACATAGAGACTCCTGCTCTAATCCGTTACGGACAGTTGACCAACGATGAATTCTTCGTGAGTGAAAAAGCGGCCATGGCGGGTATTAAAATCGCTAATGCATCTACAACAGACCCTATCGTGATGCTGAAACATTTTGGCCCAGGTAATCCTGATCTAGTATTGTAGCAGAAAAGCATCTTACTATAAGCTTGTTGAACCTACGCTAATTGGTACTCTTCGGACGCCAACTTAAGTGTAGCCAACATCGATAAAGTTCTGGTTTTGACAAAACTGCAACGCGTAGCATCTCTCAAATATTAGAACCTGTTTTTTTTAAACTGATATAATTTATTGGCTTATGAACGAGAACAACTATCCAAAATTGCACAATGCTACATGGCCTGGTATAGTGGGAAAAGGTCCTGATTCGGAGCCTCCAATCTCTTTTGATACCATGCTTGAAATGACCGCTGCTGCCGAAGTAGACGGAATAAAGTTTGATGGCGTTGACATAGGTCTTTTTGAGCCGCACATTAATATAGATAACACAGGAGATGGCATAAAAAGATTAGTAGATAAAGTGTCTTCTCTAGATCTAGAGATAGGTACACTTGTCGCGCCTATCTGGGGAGGACCTGCGATGGGTACTAAAGAAGAGCGTGCCCAGTTTGTAGAACAGGTTCGGAAATCCTGCATATTTGGTAGCAAGTTACGCGAACTCGGTGTTCGTCCTCACGGGGTTATCCGCATCGATTCTGCCAGTACACCGCAGCGTTGGGCCCTTGATCCGGAAAATAGTACAAAGATGATTGCCCAGACTTTCCGTGAAGCCTGCGATGTAGCAGCTGACTACGGAGAGAAACTTGCAGCCGAGGGCGAAATCTGCTGGGGCGGTATGCATAGCTGGAGAACCATGATAGATACGCTGGAGGCTGTCGGACGCCCTAACATTGGCTTTCAGGCCGATATGTCTCATACCCTGCTTTACTTATTGGGATACAACAGGCCAGAAGACCGCATTCTGCCTGTTGACTTCGACTGGAGTGACCGTGGAGCACTGACACAGGGGCTTGTAACGTTGACAAATGCACTTCGTCCCTGGACAATAGACTTCCATGTAGCCCAGAATGATGGTACCGTACACGGCACAGGTTCACACGACAAAACAGGACGCCATTGCCTGGCATCAGACCCTAATGGGAAGCTGGATATTGCCAGGGATGCAGGTTACTGGTTGCGGGATGAGAAAGGAGAGCTAACCAAAGCCTTCAAACATATTTGTTGGGATGGATGCATGTTTTCCAATGAAGTGATGATGCAGCAACAGACCTGGAAAGATATTCTTTCGGCTATGATAAAAGTGCGCCAGTTGCACGGCTGGTATGAGCCAGAGAAACAGCTTATGGCTGATACTGTTCAATAAACACTTAAAAAGCGTAAAAATGGAAAACAATAAAAAGTTGAGAATAGGTCTGATCGGAACCGGCTTCATGGCTCGGACACATTCCAATGGCTACAATCGCGTTAAAAACTTCTTCCCGGAACTGGAGTTTTCCCCCGTCTTAAAGGCTGTTTGCTCCCGCAACGGAGAAAAAGTGAAGGCATTTGCCGAACAATGGGGGTATGAATCAACAGAAACCGATTGGAGAGCAGTTGTTGCCCGAGATGACATCGATGCGGTGGATATTTGCACACCAAACGACATGCATGCTGAGATTGCGATTGCTGCTGCAGAGGCGGGAAAAATGGTTCTTTGTGAGAAACCTCTTGCCAGAACGCTAGCAGAGGCAAAGCAAATGGTGGATGCCATTGAGAAGGCAGGTGTTAAGAACACGGTATGGTACAATTACCGCCGCGTGCCTGCAGTAACACTGGCTAAACAGATTGTTGATTCGGGTAAGCTTGGAAGAATATTCCATTACAGGGCAAACTTCCTACAGGACTGGACGATTAATGCTAGTCTGCCGCAGGGTGGTGCTGCAACATGGCGTTTAGATGCAGATGCAGCTGGTTCTGGTGTTACAGGAGATCTTCTTGCCCATTGTATTGACACAGCTATGTGGCTAAACGGAGGTATTAAAGACGTGTCTGCCGTTACCGAGACCTTTATTAAAGAGCGTGTGCATCAATCAACCGGGAAAATGCAGAAAGTCAGCATCGATGATGCCTGTGCCTTTTTCTGTCACTTTGATAATGGGTCATTAGGGCTTTTTGAATCAACTCGTTATGCACGTGGGCACAAAGCGCTATATACCTTTGAGATCAATGGAGAAAACGCGTCTATTCGATGGGATCTGCACGACCTGAACCGCCTGGAGTACTTCGATAATGCTGACGATTCTATCGTTAAGGGCTGGAGCTCCATTCATGTTACAGATGGTGACCAACCTTATATGGATAAATGGTGGGTTCCCGGCCTCTCCATTGGCTATGAACATACCTTTGTTCATCAGGTAGCGGATTTTCTGAAAAGCCTGGAAAGAGGTGGGGTATGTTCTCCAAACTTTAGAGAGGCACTTGAAACACAGAAAGTATGCCAGGCAGTTCTGGAGTCAGCATCTGCAGGGAGCTGGAAAAACACAGACGTCGAATGGCGTAAAAAGCAGGAAACTGAAAAGGAGGCGATGCTAAGTGAAGAAGTGTAGCTAACCTGTATCCTATAGTATGAAGCTGTTGAGACATGATCGTTTGTTGCTAAATGGTCATGTCTCAACAGCTTTTTTGTTTATCGTTTCCCTAAATGCAGCTTTCGTTATGGTGCCTTTTCATCGTTCTGCTTTCTTACTGCTCCTGGTCTCCAATTTATAATTACCTGTTACGGGCGTACCCCCTGCCTTAAAGACAATTAGTGACGCTGATTGAAGGTGGATAGTACTTCTACCTAATGCGCTTGGTGATCAAGGTTATCTCTACTACCTCCTGAGCTAGACTGTAGTCTTTGCCAACGCTGCCCTTCAACTTAACTACGGGGTATATATCCATTTTCTTCTATCATAAACCTCTCTTTGATTACGCTGGCGCCGTCTATCTTAATGATACAAGAAAAGCTTCTTCTGGTCATTGCGCCATAGGTGTCTTGGCTATCGACCCAGGAATCTACTTGATATCTTTTATCCCCCAGATACTTTATATGCTTTAGCTTTTCTTTTGTAGTAGGGAACTCAGCCGTGCGAGGTTCCTGGAGAGAGGCAATCACAAAGTCAGTTGCTGAATTATACGCTTGTAGCTTGCCCGAAGTACTGTCACTCGCATGCACAACCTTATAATCAGTATCTACTTTTGCTGCGCTTTCTTTTTGGCCATTGGCTTCACCCCTGGAACCATGTTGTCGTGAGCCCCAAACAAATAAACCAGAAAGGGCTATCAAGGCAGCAAGCATGTATAATTTTTTCATTCTGAAGCAGCTTGTTTAACAGTAATATAAGAGATGGGAAGGAAATAAAAAATTGGTAGGGTTTTAAAATGTATAGCGAAGCATTAGCTATAGAGGTCATTATCTTAAATGATAAGTTGTATTTCGGACGAGCAACTGTTCTCATAGTATTGGACTGAGCAGCCTCGGAATAGTTTCTCCTCAGACAAGGCTTATTGTAAGGCAGTAGAACGGAATCGGGCGGAACATAAACGTAAAGCAAAGTCACAAACCAATTGAGACGCTTAGAGAGGCTCATGTTTAACAGTTAGTCTGTCTTCTTATAGCTTTTGTTATACGTTTTCCTCGCACTTGTTGCTACTTACTCTCCTGTCTTATAGGCTCAAAGATTTGTATGTCAATCTTTTTGTCATCATAGCCGAAAGGTGCTAATAATCAAGACAGTTCATGACAGTTTACTGAGGTAGATGCCTAACTTTAACTAAGATTAGTGAACTTATGACAGCAGAAGCTATGAAAGGGAAAGCCACATTCACGCTTAAAGTACCCAGTGTAATAGTAATTGGCGTACTAACGCTTCAGTTTACCCTGCTAAACCCACCTGCATTAAAGGTTGAAAAAGGTTCACATATCGTCTTAATCGGCAACAATCTTGGCTCAAGGATGCTGAACTATGGGCATTTCGAAACTGAGATGCACCTGCGTTACCCAGACAGTTTATTGTATATCCGTAACATGAGTGACGGTGGAAACACGCCTGGGTTCAGACCCCATGCAGGGCGTGCGTCACCTTGGGCATTCTCTGGCGCTGAGAAGTTTCAGACTGAGCTTGCCAGGAGTTCAGGTAGTGAAGGTCATTTTGAAACGGAGGATGAGTGGCTCACCCGGCTTAAGGCAGATATCATTATTGCGTTCTTTGGCTATAACGAATCATTTCAGGGACCGGAAGGGCTTGAAAATTATAAAGCAGAGCTGGATGCTTTCATCAAACATACCCTGAGCCAAAACTACAATGGAGATTCCTCTACGCAACTCGCCATTGTGTCGCCCATCGCCTTCGAAGACCTTGCTGAACGATACGATCTTCCGAACGGGGAACAGGAGAACGTAAACCTCAAGCTATATGCAGAGGCTATGCAAGAGGTGGCAGCTAAAAACAATGTACACTTTGTAGATGCTTATACGCCCACTAAAAAATGGTTTGATGCTAGTAAAGAGCCTCTGACAATTGATGGATCTCAGCTTACCGATGCCGGTTATGAAAGGTTCTCAAAACTACTAGCTGACAAGGTCTTTGGCAAGGCTACTCCAAAAGCTGAAGCGCATCGAGCCTTAGTTCGGGCAGCAGTTCTTGAAAAGAACTGGATGTGGCATAATGACTTTAAAATTCCGAATGGTGTGCATGTTTTCGGCCGCCGCTACAATCCATTTGGTCCGGACAACTACCCCGCAGAGCTTGCTAAAATCCGTGAAATGACGGCTATCAGGGATGAGGCCATCCGGAGAGCGGCTAAAGGGGAAAAGATGGATGTAGCTGCTGCGGATCAAAAAACGACGAAACTGCCCCCGGTAGAAACAAATTATGATCCAGAGGAGAACGGCAGTACGGAGTACCTTTATGGTCAGGATGCGCTGGATAAACTGCATGTTGCACCAGGTTACAAAATTGAGCTCTTCGCTTCTGAAAAAGAGTTTGCCGATCTGGCAAACCCCGTCCAGCTTTCCTTTGATAATAAAGGCCGTCTCTGGGTGGCAACCATGCCAAGTTACCCGCACTACAAACCAGGCGATGCGAGGCCAAACGATAAACTCATTATTCTGGAAGATACGAATAAGGACGGTAAAGCAGATAAGCAAACCACCTTTGCGGATAGCTTGCACCTTCCTGTAGGCTTTGAGCTTGCACCAGAAGGGGTATATGTTTCACAGGGTACAAACCTTATGCTCTACACCGACACGGACGGTGACGACAAGGCAGATAAAAAAGAAATCCTTTTGAGTGGTTTTGATGACCATGACACACACCACGCACACGGCGCATACACCGCAGACCCATCTGGTGCTATTTACATGGGCGAAGGGGTTTTCCTCCATACAAATGTGGAAACTTCTTACGGACCAGTTCGTGGTACAAACGGAGGTTTCTACCGGTATAACCCACAGCGACGTCAGCTTGAGCGTACTGCCCAGCTTTCAATCCCCAATCCCTGGGGTATTGCGTTTGATGAGTGGGGAGAGAACTTCTTTGCAGAGACCTCTAGCCCGGATGTGCGCTGGATGATGCCAGGAACCGTTAAGCCAAGATATGGCGTGGCTACCCACAAATCAGTTCAGTTAATTGAAGATAAGCACTTGGTGCGTCCTACTTCAGGCTTGGAGTTCGTCTCGAGCCGTCACTTTCCAAATGAAGTGCAGGGAGATATGCTGATTAATAACACCATTGGCTATCTAGGCATGAAACAACATATGATGGTTGATGATGGCACCGGCTATAAGAGCAAGCACCGACAAGACCTCGTACAGGGAGACGACAGGAACTTTCGCCCGGTAGACATGGAGTTTGCACCGGATGGTTCTCTCTATCTCGTTGACTGGCACAACGTACTGATAGGGCACATGCAGCACAATGCACGCGATCCACTCCGCGACCACGTGCATGGCCGTATTTACCGCATCACCTATCCGTCACGGCCGTTGGTGGCGCCAGCCAAGGTAGCAGGTGCAAGCATCAACGAGCTGTTAGATAACCTGAAGCTCCCTGAGTTCAGGACCCGTTACCGTACCCGGCGAGAGCTCCGGGGACGCAAGGCACCTGAAGTGCTACCTCAACTTAGGACATGGACTGCTAACCTGGACAAGAACGATGCTAGGTATGAGCACCACCTGCTGGAAGCCCTGTGGGTAAGCTGGGGCCTAAACCAGGTGGATGAAACCCTGCTTCGGAAGTTGCTTAAAGCCAAAGATTACCGGGCCCGCGCCGCGGCCATACGCGTGCTTCGCTACACAGGGCACCAGGTGGCAGATCAGGCGGATTTACTCATGGAGGCAGCAAGGGATGAGCATGGCCGTGTCCGCCTGGAAGCGATTGTAGCGGCCTCCTGGCTGGGCAAGGACGAGGGGCTGCCGATTGTGATGGAAGCTGGTAAAAAACCTCTTGATGAATGGATGGTGCATGCCCATGAAACAGCACTGGCACATTTAAGTGGACGTGAGGTGGAAGAGAAAAAAGAAGTGCTTGCTAAAACGGATCTTAAAGGCGCTGAACGTGACCTTTTCATTAAAGGGGAGGCAATCTATGCCCGTGAAGGCTTCTGCGGTACTTGCCATCAGCCAGACGCGAAAGGACTTTCCGCCTCTGGCTTTCCACCACTTACCGGTACTAAATGGGTATCAGGCAGCGATGAACGCCTGATTAAACTTGTGTTGAATGGGCTCCATGGCCCTATAAAGGTGCTGGGGAAAGAGTATCCCGGTCAAGTACCTATGACTCCTTTTGGAGGGATGCTGAAGGACGAAGAAGTAGCAGCTGTGCTAACTTATGTTCGAAATTCCTTCGGCAACAAAGCATCTGCTATCTCTCCGGATAAAGTGAGACAAGTGCGGGAGGCCACGAAAAACAAAACAGGTTTCTATTCTCCTGAAGAGTTGCTCAAACAACATCCTATGGAGGAGTAAGTGCGTTCGCCATAAAGATCAGTTTAAACCCAGTGTATACTTCTTGTTTTGTCTATGAATGATTTGAAAAACATAGTGTGCTTGGCCTTGCTTTGCCTGGTAGTGCAGTGCGCATTCTATAGCTGTGCACAGTCGATAAGCACCACAAATGCTGAAAAACCGCTTGTGGTGTTTGTTACCGGCGACCATGAATACAGCAGCGAAGCCACCATGCCGCTCATCGCTGCTGAGCTGGAAAAGAACTATGGTATGGGTACCATCGTGTTAAAATCATCGCCGGATCACACTTCGGAAGAAAATATACCAGGACTGGAAGCCTTAAAAGAGGCGGACCTGGCCGTGTTCTTCCTGCGGTGGCGCCGTTTACCAGCCGACCAGGTAAAACTTATTGAAGATTATCTGAAGACCGGAAAGCCAGTAGTCGGTTTCCGAACCACTACGCATGCCTTTAACTATCCGAAGGGGCATGCGTTGGAAAAATGGAATGCCTTTGGTGAAGTTGCCTTTAACTCGCCTCCGGGCTGGGGCGGCAAAGCGAACCACACGCACTATGGGCATGAATCCAGCACTGAGGTGTCAGTTATTCCAGAGGCTAGCGGAAACCCCATTCTGACCGGGGTCGATAAGAATTTCCACGCAGCATCCTGGTTATACACCGTCTTACCTGATTATCCTTCAAACGGGTCTGACTGGTTGTTAATGGGGCACGCCGTTAACCCGGATAAAGAGGCTATCGATCACCCGGTAGCATGGACAGGAGAAAACACCTACGGTGGTAAAGCTTTCATGACCACTTTAGGCCATCCCGGAGATTTTAACCTGGAGCCTTTCCAGCGCCTGGTAATCAATGCCATTCATTGGGGGGCAGGCAAACCGGTCCCTGAGAATTGGGCAGGGAAAATAGCCATGGACGTTCCTTACCATGGGCTTTAAAACTGATGTGGTAATAGCGCACAGGTTATGAGTTTCTGTAAAGGATTGGTTTGGCCGCATCTTTTTGTGTTCCTGACTTAAGCTCTAAACTTAGTTTTAAACAACCTCATGAACTGCAATGAATAAGATAGGATTTAACTTGCTGGCTTGGTCGGCAGTAGTGTCGGATGAGTTGATGCCTATTGCCGATCGATTGAAAACAATCGGATATGATGGCATAGAGTGTCTTATAGGTTCACCAGATAAAGTTGCGTATAAGCGGCTAGGGAATCACGTCCGGAATATTGGCATGGAGGCAACCTGTGTTTTTGTGGTCGGGAAGGATGATAACCCTATCAGCGATGCCGCTGCTGTCAGGACCAAAGGACTGGAGCGTATTAAATGGGCTATAGACCGTGCCCACGATATGCAGGCGAAGGTAATTTGCGGTCCTTTTCATTCGGCTCATGCCACTTTTGCGCGCCGTGCTCCTGAAGACCGAGAATTTGGCTGGAGCGCCGAGGTGCTGCATGCTGCCGGGGAGTATGCAGCTCAGGCCGATATCACGTTGGCTTTAGAGGCGCTTAACCGTTTTGAGTGCTATTTGTGTAACACCATGAGGCAGTTGACACAATTGGTTAGGAGGGTGGATCATCCCAACGTGAAAGCAATGTTTGATACGCACCACGCTAACATCGAAGAGAAGAAGTTTGATAAGGCCATTCAAGACATAGCGCCTGTGCTGGCGCATGTGCACATCAGCGAGAACGACCGCGGCACACCAGGTGATGGTCATATAGACTTTGATGCAGTCTTTTCAGCTCTAGCCGATGTAAGTTACTCCGGCTGGATCACCATTGAGGCCTTTTCCAGGAATGATCCTGATTTTGCCAATTCAATTGGCGTATGGCGTGAATACTCAACACCTTGGGATATAGCAGAAAACGGTTTGACGCTTATCAATCAAATGTGCCTGAAGCATGGTTTGGATAAGCATGTGACCGTTAATTACGTCCGTTAGTGTTTTGTATAGTTGTTATGTAACTTATGAATAAATCAATAACTTATGTTGTGTTTTGACATAGCTCGTGAACAAAGTCGAGTAAACCTATGAAGGTCAGGTCGGTCACATAGTTAAAGAAATGGCAAAGAAGGAAGTTCTGGCATCCTGCACATATACTCATGTGCGGGAGATAAAACCTACATTAACCACTTAGAGCCAACTTGGAGAGAAGAGAACAAAACTAGGCCCTTCTCCGACGATGGAATGGAACAAAACAGTCAGTAGAGAAGCATAGTGGACCAGCCTTACGTTAGAGGCACGGAAAAAGGAGCTCTATGTTGCTTTCACTTTAATTCGCCTAATACTTCCATATTTAAAACTTCTAAACCCAAATCCAATGAACGACAACATTAAC